>JBBPIJ010000033.1:0-6828 GCA_038040395.1 Actinomycetota bacterium | reverse complement strand
CTCGCAGGTCCTCCCGGAGGCGGACGTCGTGTTGATGAACCCGCTCCATCCCGATTCCGCCCGGGTACGGCCGCTCGTCACCCGGCCGTTCAGCTTCGCCGAGTGCCTCCACACTCCGCCGATGCTGGCGCGCTACTCCGGTGAGAGCGACGCTCCGACGTAGCCCGCGTCCGGCAACCCGAGCCGCGCGCTAGGCAGGGCTTTGAGGCCCGCCTCGGGGCCTCGTCGCGTGTGGCAGCCGGCACTCCGGCGCTGGGCTACACGGCCATCTGCAGCTGCTCTGCGATGACCGGCGGCTCGGGTTCTAGCCGGATGTGGCGGCGATCACGGACGCCGTATTCGCGGGCCAGCGCTTTGACCTGATCCCGGAGCGGCTGCGTGTGCTGCTTGCCGAGGTAGGCGGTCTTCCCGTAGAGGCGTTGATAGCGCTCAAGCTCCTCGGGCCAATCCTGAGCGAGGTTCTCTAGGAAGTGCTCGCGGGTGCCGGGCCGTAGGAACAACAGGTTCGTCCAGATCCCCGTCGCGCCCGCATCGCGGGCCGCTTTCACCACTTCGCGCAGCTGGTGTGGCCTATTCGATATCCCCGGCAGGATCGGTGCCATGCCGACGCCAACCTTGATCCCCGCCTCGACGAGTTGCGAGAGGGCTTTCAGGCGCTGCCGCGGATGGGCTGTCGAGGGCTCCGTCTTGCGCCAGACCTCCTCGTCGAGCGTCGGGATCGAGAAGGTGACCGAGACGCTCGCGCGCCGTGCGGCCTCCGCGAGGACGTCGATGTCGCGGACGATCATGGGGCCCCGAGTGATGATCCCGAGCGGGGTTCCGGCCTCGGCCAGCGCCTCGAGGCAGGCGCGCGTGAGGCGGTAGCGACCCTCGGCGGGCTGGTAGGGATCGGTCGCGGCGCCGATCGTCACCTGCTCGCGCTGCCAGGACGGGCGCGCGAGTTCGCGGCGCAACACCTCGGCGATGTTGATCTTGACTCGGATCGAGGTGCCGTAGCGGTCGTCGGCAGGTCGCTCGGCGCGGCGCTCGAATGCACGGACATAACAGAAGGTGCAGCGGTGGACGCACCCCATGTATGGATTGAGCGACCACCTGAAGCGCATGCCCTTGACGCGGTTCAGAGCGCTCCGGCACGGCTCTTCGCGGTAGTCGGCAGCCACATATGGAGTATACGAACATACGTTCGCTCACGCCAGCGACAATTGGCTCACTTCTGCGACATCCGCGTTCGCTTTCCCCGGCTACGCTCACCGCGGGTGGCGGGTGGAACCTTTCTCCCCACCCGGGTGGGGAGTTTTGGGCCGAGACGGTCAGCTCCGATTCCTCGCCTATACTCAGAGTCCGCTTGGACGACGACCACCCGCCTAGTACTCGCGCCCCGGAGAGCGGGGCGTGACCATCTTCCTGCAAGCCATCGCCGTGCTCCTGCTCGTGCTGGGGAACGCGTTCTTCGTCGCGGCCGAATACGCACTGGTGACGGCCAAGCGCGCGCGTCTCATGGAGTTCGCCCATGCGGGCAATCGTCGCGCCCGCATGGCGCTTCGCATCATGGACAGTCCGGTGCGCTTCATCGGCACTGTTCAGCTTGGCATCACCGCGTTCTCGATCGCGCTCGGCGCCGTGGGCGAACCGCTCGTCGAGCACTGGCTTGACGAGCCGCTTTCGCAAGGGGTTGCTTTCGTCGGCGCCTTCGCATTCGTCACGTACCTCCATGTCACGCTCGGCGAGCTCGTGCCCAAGGCGATTGCGCTCACGAAGAACGAGCAGACCGCCCTCTGGGTGGCTCTTCCGGTCGAGGGCGTCTTCCTCATCACCTATCCGCTCGTCTGGTTCCTCCAGCTCTCGGCAAATGCGTTCACGAAGCTCTTCGGCATCGAGCCCGCGCCCGCCGGCGTCGTCGCGCACTCGGAGGAGGACATCCGCTTGATCGTGGCGCAGGCGGGCGAGTCGGGAGTCGTGGAGCAGGCCGAGCAAGAGCTCCTGTACAAGGTCTTCGACTTCGCCGACAAGGAGGCCCATGAAGTGATGGTCGCGCGTCCGCAGGTCGTCGCGATCTCGGTCGACCTTCCGCCGGAGGAGTGCCTCGCGGCCGTGATCGACTCGCCATTCACGCGCTACCCCGCCTATCGCGGGTCGCTCGACGAGATCGTCGGCATCCTGCACGTCCGCGACCTCTTCTCGGCGCTCTACGGAAAGGGGATCGAGAACGTCGTCATCGAGGAGTTGCTTCGGCCTCCATACCTTGTCCCTGAGACGAAGGATCTGGGTGCGCTGCTGGCCGAGTTTCGGCAAACGAAGCAGCACATGGCGATCGTCGTCGACGAGTACGGAGCGATGGAGGGCATCGTCACGCTCGAAGACCTGCTCGAGGAGATCGTGGGGGAGATCGCGGACGAGTACGACCTGCCGGACGAATCTCTTCAACGAATCGACGAGCGCACAATCCGGGTCAGCGGGACATTCCCGATCGACGATTTCAACGAACAGTTCGGGCAGGAGATGCCGCAGGAGGATTACCACACGCTTGCGGGGTTCGTCTTCGGCCAGCTCGGCCGGGCACCCGAGACGGGTGACGAGGTCGTCTGGGACGGCTTGCGCTTCGAGGTTGACGTAGTCGATGGAGCACGAATTGAGAAGCTCAACGTGGAATTCCTGCCGGACGGCAAACAGGAGCTGGCAGAAGTCGAGCCCGCCTGACGCGTTCCTATACTCGGCGCACCCTGGCCCGAGAACTTCCGACCGCCTTCGCTGAGCCATTGGCCCCAGCGAGCTGGTCGCGCCCACGGACGTTTCCCCGGCCCGACCGGCTTGCCCGCGGCGTCGAGACCCTGCCGGGAGTCGGCCCGGTGGTCGCCAAGAGGCTCGCGAAGCTCGGGCTCTCGACGATCGGCGACCTGCTCGAGCACAGGCCGCACCGTTACGAGGCCGCAGCCGAGGAGGTACGGATCGCCGACCTTCCGGCCGGCGAGGAAGAGGTGGCCATCAGCGGCGAGATCGTCAAGACCTCGATTCGCCGCCCGCGCCCGCGACTCGCCATCGTCCAGGCGCGCGTGGCCGACGAGACCGGCGAGATCACCGCCGTCTGGTTCAACCAGGCCTGGCTCGTAGACAAGCTCAAGCCGGGCACGCGCGTGCGGCTGCGCGGACAGCTTCGGCGCAACGAGTTCAACGTGCGCTCCTACGACCTGAACGGCGCTGCCGCCACCGCCGACTTCGCGCCGGTGTACCCGGCAAGCGAGGAGGTGACGGTCAAGAAGCTCCGCGAAGTGATCGGGCACGCGCTCGAGCACACACGTGACGATCCTGATCCGCTACCTGCCGACCTCAGCGAGAAAGCAGGCCTGCCGCTGCGCGCCGATGCCCTGGCGGCCCTGCATCGGCCGGCCGAGCCCGAAGACGCCGAGCGGGGACGCCGGCGGCTTGCCTTCGAAGAGCTCCTCGTGCTCCAGGTCGGTCTCGCGCGCCGCCGCCGCGGTCGCGAACAGGAGCAGGCGCCGGCGCTGGGGGCGCCCGGTGAGCTCGTCTCCCGCTATCGAAAGCTGCTCCCATTCGAGCTCACGCCCCACCAGGAGCGCGCGATCACGGAGATCGACGCCGATCTCGCCACGTCGACGCCGATGGAGCGACTGCTCCAGGGCGAGGTCGGCTCGGGCAAGACAGTCGTCGCGCTCTACGCTCTCCTCCGCGCAGTCGAGGCGGGCAAGAAGGGCGCGCTGATGGCGCCGACCGAGACGCTCGCAGAGCAGCACTTCCTCACGCTCGAGGAGACCTGCCGCGAGCTTGGCATCGAGGTCGCGCTCCTCACCCGCTCGGTCAAGGACGATCCCGCCACGGCGCAGATCCTCGTCGGCACGCACGCGCTTATCCAGGAGGGCGTCGACCTGAGCGAGGTTGCGGTCGCGGTCGTCGACGAGCAACACCGATTCGGTGTCGAGCAGCGGCGGGCGATAACAGGTGGACGCACTCAGCACGTCCTGCACATGACGGCGACGCCGATTCCGCGCACGCTCGCCCTCACCGTCTACGGCGACCTCTCCGTGAGCGAGATCGCCAAGCCGCCCGCGAACCGCAAGCCGGTGAAGACGGCCTGGGTGACCCAAGATCGATCCAGCGAGGCCTACAAGCGTCTGCGGAAGCACCTCGACGACGGCCGCCAGGCATATGTCGTCTGCCCGCTGATCGAAGAGTCGGAAACGAGCCTCGCGCGTGCCGCTGAACGTGAGGCCGAGCGGCTCAGGAAGGGCGAGCTGAAGGGCTACCGCGTAGGCCTCCTCCACGGAAGGCTCCCGCCGGCCGAGCGGCGCGAGCTGATGGCGCAGTTCAAGGCGCGCGAGCTGGACGTGCTCGTCGCGACGACCGTGATCGAGGTCGGCGTCGACGTCCCGAACGCGACGATCATGATCGTCCAGGAGGCAGATCGCTTCGGGCTTGCGCAGCTCCACCAGCTTCGCGGGCGCGTGGGGAGGGGGGCGGAACAGTCGTACTGCCTGCTCGTCTCGCGCGCGAAGGAGGAGCTGACCGACTCGGCGCTCGCACGGTTGGAAGCGCTGGTCGCCTCGAACGACGGCTTCGAGCTCGCCGAGCGAGACCTCGAGATCCGCGGAGAAGGCCAGCTCCTGGGCACCCGGCAGGCCGGCCTCTCGGACTTGCGCTTTACGCGACTGCGCTCGGACCGGAAGTTGCTCGAGCAGGCTCGACTGGTCGCCGACGAGCTGGTCGATTACGAAGGCCCGCTGAACGACGCGGTCGACCGTGTCTTCGAAGGCCGCGAGCTTCAGGCTTGAGCCGTGCGGATCATCGCGGGTAGCCGCAAGGGCTCGAAGATCTTTGCGCCGAAGGGCGAGACGCGGCCCACGGGCGATCGCGTGCGGGAGGCGGCGTTCAACCTGATCGGGCCTGTCGACGACATGGCTGTGCTCGACCTCTTCGCGGGCTCGGGCGCGATGGGCCTCGAGGCCCTGTCCCGCGGGGCCGCATCGGCGGTCTTCGTCGAGTCCGACCGCGAGGCTCAGCGGACGATCGAGCGCAATCTCGAAAAGCTCGACCTGAAGGGGGCAAGGATCCTCAAATCCGACGCGCGACGCGCCCTGGCCGCCGAGGTAACTGCGGGCAGGCGCTACGATCTCGTCCTCGTCGACCCGCCCTACCGGATGCTCGACTCTCTCCTACCCACCTTGGCCAAGTACCTGCCGGAGCTCGTTGCCGAGGGCGGGCTGGTTGTGGTCGAAAGCTCTGCGAAGAACCAGCCGACGCTTCCCCTGGCCGAACGCACAAGCCGCAAGTACGGCTCGGCGCGTGTGACGCTGTTCGAGGCGTCATGAATCCCGACCTCCGCACGGCGCTCTGCCCGGGCGTCTTCGACCCGGTGACGCTCGGCCACCTCGACATCATCCGGCGGACGGCCTCGATCTTCGACCGCGTCGTCGTCGGCGTCGTGCGCGAGCCGAGCCACAAGCAGACGATGTTCACCGTCGAGGAGCGGGTCGGCTTCCTCGAGGAGGCGCTGCGCGCGGAGGAAAACGTCGAGGTGGACGTCTTCGCCGAGCTCGTAGTCGAGTTCGCGAAGCGCTGGGGCGCGAGTACGATGGTGAAGGGCCTGCGCGTGATCTCGGACTTCGAGTGGGAGTTCCAGATGAATCACCTCAACCGCACGCTCGCACCTGACATCGAGACTGTCTACCTGATGTCGAACCCCCAGTACAGCTTCGTCTCCTCGAGCGGCGTCAAGGAGGTCGCGTCGTTCGGCGGCAACGTCGACGAGCTCGTCCCGGCCGCCGTCGCGCGCCGCTTCTCCGAGATGTTCCCGCTGGGCAAGCCGGGCGCGCCCGTCTCTCCTCAAGAATGAAGATCGACCGGCGAACCATCATTCTGCTCTCGGGGCCCGCGCTCCTCGTGATCGCCGCGGCCGCGGCTGTGGCCGTCTTCACGGTCAGCCGCGACGACGAAAGCGACAGCCTTCCCCGTTATCCCGGGAGGATCGCGGTCAGAGAAGGCTGCGGAGTTCGTCACATGTTCTTCGACGGTAAGGACCCGAAGGAGATGTGCCTGCCCGATGTCTGGGCCGTGCTCAGTGTCTCCCGGGACGGGAAGAGGATCGCCTGGGACACCGGCAAGGGCATCTCGGTCGCGAACTCGGACGGCTTCAACCCGGTCACTCTCCCGCTTCCCCCCGGCGCGAACTTCGGCCCGACCCTCTCGCCTGACGGAAACAAGATGGCTTTCCTCCACTCAGCGCGCGACGACGGCCGCTACGACATCTGGGTTGGGTCGACGTCGGCCGACAATGCGGAGCAGGTGACGAACACCAAGGACGTCTCCACCGTCGCCTGGTCGCCCACGGGCGACTTGATCGCGTACATCAAGGGGTGGTCGGAGGTCACGCTCGAAGGCGAGATCGTCCTCATCCACCCGAACGGGGAAGACGAGACGCTCCTGACGAGAGGCGATGCGCCAACGTGGGCCCCCGACGGCACGCATCTCGCGTTCACCCACGCGGGAAACATCTGGACGATCGGCGCGGACGGATCCGACGCGCGGTTGCTCGAGCGAAACGGTGAGTCGCCCGCCTGGTCGCGCGACGGACGCATGGTCGCGTTCACGCGCGAAGTTCCGTGCCGGAAGCCTCTCTGCAAGGAGCGCGTGTTCATCATCGAGGCAACAGGAGGGCAAGCTCGGGGCGTCGGACCGACCTTCGTCGGTCCGCGTTCGCCGGTGTGGCTACCAGACCCCTTCGAGTAGGGGGTTCGCTCATCGAGCCATTAGACTGAGGAGCCTATGGACGTCCTAGTACTCATCGACAAGCTCGACGACCTGGTCCACAACGCGAAG
>JBBPIJ010000032.1:0-7568 GCA_038040395.1 Actinomycetota bacterium | reverse complement strand
TGTACCAGCGGGCGAGCTTGATCGCGTTCTCGTTCGCCTCGGCGCCGCCGTTCGTAAAGAACGACATCGTCAGGTCGCCCGGCGTGACCTCGGCGAGGAGCCGCGCCAGCTCGGAGCGCTTCTCGTTCGCCATCATCGGCCCGATCGTGCAGAGGGCCTCCGCCTGTTCCTTGATCGCGGCGACGACCTTCGGATGTTGGTGCCCGAGCGAGACGTTGACGAGCTGGGACGCGAAGTCGAGATAGCGCTTACCGTCGTAATCCCAGAAGTAGCGGCCCTCGGCGCCGGCGATCGGGATCGGGTCGATCGCGGAGCGCACCGACCACGAGTGGAGGACGTAGCGCGCGTCGTCGGTCTTGACGCGGTTGGTGTCGGCGACGGCCATTACTGCGGGAACTCTGACGGAATCTCGTCCGGCGCCGAGCCGATGACGATCGCGATCTCCTTGCCGTCGCTCAGCTCGATCTTGCGCGGATCGCCCTCGAACGCTTCGCCGTCCACGTAGAAGGCGAGCGCTGTCCTCGTGTCCGAGTATTCACCGACCTGGCCGGCGCCGAGGGCGACGCCCCATTCGACGAAAAACTGCCCCAACGTGTTCGGAGCCGGCGTCTTCGTCTCCGTGTGCAGGACGCCGTCCGGTGTGGGTGTGTGGAGCGGCGAGATGCACGGCTTCTTGCCCTCCTGCAGCAGTCCGACTCCGGTCGCATCCGCTTGCACCGCCGGGTCGCGCGTGTTGATCCCGATGCCTGCCGGGACGACGACGTGGTCTCCGTTGAAGAAGCACGCGATCGCTGCGCGGACAAGCATGCGGCAACAGTATCCACCGCGCGCTACGCTGACTACGAGCATCAGGAGGCTCGAATTGACCGAGGTCGTACAAGCTCCAGACCGCGCGGAGGAGCCGAAACTGCGTCGAATCAGCCACTGGATCGGCGGCAAGAGCATCGCCGGTGACTCTGGCCGGAGCGGACCTGTCTACGACCCGGCTCGCGGTGTGCAGACCGGGGAGGTCGACTTCGCCTCGGTCGAGGAGGTCGGGAAGGCAGTCGCCGCGGCCAGGGGCGCGTTCGAGAGCTGGCGCGCCGTTTCGCTCTCCAAGCGCACGGACATCATGTTCCGCGTCAGGGAGCTCGTGCACACGCGCCGCGAGGAGATCGCGAAGATCCTCACTTCCGAGCACGGGAAGGTGCTCTCCGACGCGATTGGCGAGGTGCAGCGCGGGCTCGAAGTGATCGAGCACGCCTGCGGCATCCCGACCCTGCTGCGCGGCCATTTTTCGGAGCAGGCATCCACCGGGATCGACGTGTACTCGATCCGCCAACCGCTCGGCGTCGTCGCGGGGATCACGCCGTTCAACTTTCCGGCGATGGTGCCCATGTGGATGTGGGCGCCCGCGATCGCCTGCGGAAACACCTTCGTGCTGAAGCCGTCGGAGAAGGATCCCTCCACGTCGCTCTTCGTCGCCGAGCTGCTCACCGAGGCCGGCGTCCCGGAAGGCGTTTTCAACGTCGTGAACGGCGACAAGGTCGCGGTCGACGCGATTCTCGAGCACCCGGAGATCGCCGCGGTGAGCTTCGTCGGGTCGACGCCGATTGCGAAGTACATCTACGCAACGGGCTCCGCGAACGGGAAGCGCGTGCAGGCGCTCGGCGGTGCCAAGAACCACATGGTCGTGCTGCCGGATGCGGACATCGAGATGGCAGCGGACGCCGCGGTGAGCGCGGCCTACGGCTCGGCCGGCGAGCGCTGCATGGCGGTCTCGGTGGTCGTTGCGGTGGGCGACGCGGCCGACCCGCTCGTGGAGGCGATCAACGAGCGGCTCCCGAAGGTGAAAGTGGGGCCGGGCACCGATCCGGAATCGGAGATGGGCCCGCTGATCACGAGCGAGCACCGCGACAAGGTCGCCTCGTACATCGACCGCGGGGCCGAGCAGGGCGCAAAGGTCGTCGCGGACGGCCGCGAGACGAGTCCGAACGGCGACGGCTTCTTCCTCGGCGTCTCGCTGCTCGACGAGGTCACGCCCGAGATGGACGCCTACCGCGACGAGATCTTCGGCCCGGTCCTCTCAGTCGTGCGCGCCAAGACATACGACGAGGCCGTGCAGATGGTCAACGACAATCCGTACGGGAACGGCGTCGCGATCTTCACGCGCGACGGCGGCGCGGCCCGCCAGTTCCAGTTCGAGGCCCAGGCCGGCATGGTCGGGATCAACGTCCCGATCCCGGTTCCCGTCGCGTACTACTCTTTCGGCGGCTGGAAGTCGTCACTCTTCGGCGACTCGCACGTCTACGGGCCAGAGGGGATCAACTTCTACACACGGGGAAAGGTCGTCACGTCCCGCTGGCCCGACCCGGCGACGAGCCAGGTCGACCTCGGCTTCCCGCAGACGCGTTAGAGGGTTTGGCGGAACAGACCGTGTTTCGCCAAACCCTCTTATCCGAGCAGGAGGGCCTTGAGCGCCCAGTAGGCGGGGCGGGGCGCGAGATCTTCGCGGAGCAAGCCGTACCCCGCCTGAAGCTCGTCCTCGCCGGGCCGAGCGGCGTCCTTGTACCAGAAGGTCTTCTGGACGTACGGGTAGCGCAGCTCGATGAGGGCGAGCGCGCGTGCGAGGTAGGAGGCCTGTTCCTCGGGGGTGACACCGCGCTGCCACAGGGGCATATCCGGCCGGTTCTCGTGCACCGACCAGCCGAGCTCGGTGAACCAGACCGGCTTGCCGCCGTCGCCGTAGCGGGCCATCAGGTCGTGGATCACAGGCACGTGGTTGAGCAGCCACCAGTCGCCGCCGCCGTCTTCGGTCTCGGGTGGCGCGTCGCCTTGGTACGGGTGCGTGGCCATGACGTCGAACGCGCCGTGGGCTCCCGCGGCATAGGCGCGCGCCAGGAACCGGTCGTCGTTGTGGGCGAGGCCGCCGAAGACGACGAGCGCGTTGCGATCGCCCGCCTTGATCGCCGGGTAGGCGGCGCGGAGCAGGCGGACGTAGCGCCGCGGCGAGCCTCGCCAGAAGCCCTGGTCGTTCGGCTCGTTCCAGATCTCCCACGCGGCGACGCGACCGCGGAAGTGGCGGGCGGCCCATTTCGCAAAGAACGCGAAGTCGGAGGCTCGGCGCGGCGGCGTCGCCTGGTCACGGCCCCTGTTGGCCCAGGCCGGCGACCAGAGGAGTGTTCCCAGGACCTCCACCCCGCGCGCCCGGGCGAGGTTGACGCAGCGGTCTGCGAGCCTGACGTGCCAGGCGCTGATCCGGCGGCGCCTGGGCTCGAGCGAGGCCCAGCCGATGTCGATCCGGACCGTCCTCACGCCGGCATCGGCGAGCCTCGTAGCGATCGTCGCGCGCCGCGCGTCGCTCTGGCTCCACGTGCAGTGGAACTGGACGCCGACGGCACGCTGCGGCTCGGCGTGGGTCGCGCCTGAGAGTGCGTTCGTGAAGACGGCGCCGCAGGCCACTTCGGCGGCTATGAGGGCGATACACCGGGGGATCGCGTGCCAGGGTAGCGCGTTGGGCGGAGACGTCGATCTGTTCGAGGGCGGAGCTAGACTGAGACTGGCCCGCCGACGTAGCTCAGCTGGTAGAGCACTTCACTCGTAATGAAGGGGTCCCCGGTTCGAGTCCGGGCGTCGGCTCTGTCAATTTCCAGGGATTCTCTTGCCCGACCGACCGGCTCGACCAGCCCGGTTGCCGGCAGAAGGGTCTACCAGGGTCTACGCGAAGGCGTTTTCGTGCTGAGGCCGCCTCTGTTCCTAGCCGGCCTGTGGATGATCGATCCGCGACGCTGGAAAGGCGCGTGCGACAGCCGCCGTGCGCGTGCCGACGCCGAGCTTCTCGTAGACGTTCTCGAGGTGCTTGCGCACCGTGCTCGGCGCGATCCAGAGAATGCGCGCGATCTCGGCGTTCGTCTTGCCCGCCCGCACATACTCGAGAATCTCCCGCTCGCGCACCGTGAGCGGCAGCCCGTCACCGAGCTCGGCGCTGTCGCCTTCGAGCCGCCGCTTCAGCTCTGCGAGCTCGTAGAGGCGGGCGAGGTGCGGCTGGAGGAGGTTGAGCACGAGCCGCTCGCGCTCGGAGAAGTCGCGGCCGACACCACGATCGAAGAGGAAGGTCTTGGTGTGGAAGCGCGGCGAGGGAATACCGACCTCGAGCTCGTGCTCGATGCCCCACGGGCCGAACCAGTCGGCATAGATCTCGAGCCCGTGGAGCTGGCGCCGGGTGATGAAGTCGGAAAGCTTGACCGCGCTGAAGTCTCCGGTTCGCTTCTGGTAGAGGCACAGCGGGTGCTCGTCGACGATGCGCCAGAACACCTGCTCCCAGTCCGCCGGGTTCTCGACGCGCGGGAAATCTGTGCCCCTCAAGATGCGCCTCCGCATACGGTCGAGCTCGCAGTAGGAGACGATGTCGCACGGGACGAGCCTGGCCAGACGCTCGAGGATCGGCGGCGGGAAGACGTCATTCCCTCCGATAAGCGCGGTCGCCTCGTGGACGAAGTCGAGCAAGGCTAGAAGATCCGACTGCCGCAAACGAGTCATTGGCCGTGCTCGAAAGATATGACGAATGTCGTATGGACACAAGGACGCGGGCGGCTCAGCGTTGAGGTCGGAATCAACCAGCGAGAGGGGAGACTCTGATGCGGCGATTAATGATTCCGCTAGTAGCGGCGGTTGCGTTGGCGTTGCCAATGGCGGCGGCCAGCCAAGCGGGCGGCCTCAGCCCGAAGCAGCTCAGTGACCATGGATGGACATGCTTCAACGTTGACGTTCCACCTTTTCCACCCCTGGGCGTACATTGCGCGGCACCCGGGCAGGAGTGGCCTCCGACCGGGCCGACCGTGCAGCTCCTGTACTTCTTCAACACGACCGATCCAGCGTCCGAAGTCCCAGACTTCACCGGGACGGAGACGCTAATCCGGGCCGACATCTTCAATGGGCAGCCATGTCCGACCGAGCCGAGCGGGCAGTACACCTTCCTGCCGTCGATCGGAATCCCTCTGAACTACTACGGCTGCCACAGGCGCTAAAGCCGGAGTGAATCTCGAGGAGAGGCCGCGCTGTTGTCCGGCGGCCTCTCCCGCAAGTGCCCGAGGCGTGTGTTCCCGAGCCCGAGGACTGTGCCGGAGGTCGTGGCGGGGCCGGACGTAGCCCTCGATCCCGTGAGCGCCAGCCGCGCGATCTCCGCCGTACCCTCCCGCGGCCGCACGGCCTCCACATCCGCTTCTGCCCTTCTTATCCACGCTACTCGGCGTCACAGGGCAGAAGAGGGCGCGAGTTTCAGATCAAGCCTCTGACGACATGTGATCAACACTCGTAATGAAGGGGTCCCCGGTTCGAGTCCGGGCGTCGGCTCTCGCTTCCCTGGCCGACGTGGAGCCGGCTCCGCGCCTGTCATGCTCGGCATTCTTCCGCGCTCCTGAAAGCGGAGTGCCCGACGGGTTACGGCGTCGAGCGGATTGACCACGTGCGCCCGCCATCGGGCGAACGCTTGATTGTTCCATCGTGGAGCGCGACGTAAAGCTCGCGGTCCGTCTGCGCAAGAAGCGCTGGTGCCTCTCCGCCGACATCGCCCACGGTGGTCCATCGCTTGCCGCCGTTCGGACTCATCCGCACCTCACCTGCCGTGGTGACGAGATAAAGCCGTTCGGGGACGGGCCATGCCAGCAGGCCAATGCCTCCACCCCCAAACGTCCACGCGCGCCCTTCGTTGGCGGACTTCCAGAGGCCACCCTCGCCCGATGCAATCAGGTGTGCGGGGTTCGACGGGTTCACCGCCATGTCAACAAGGGGGGCCGGCGGCCGGCGCTCGGTCCACGTTCGTCCCGCGTCACGGCTGAACATCAAGCGTTCGTTCGTAGAGTCGAAGCCGTAGACCCGGCTGCCTTTGGAGCGAAGCACGTGGAAGTCGGCTTCCCCGAGAAGCGAGATCGGTTGCCAGGAATCCCCGCCATCGGTGGACTCGATCAATCCGAGAAGTGGTGGTAGACCCTCGTCCCGATACTGCTGTTGGTCTGGATGCCCGGAGCCGAGAAAGCGATCTGCCCCGATGATGGTGAAGCCCATCGTGTCCTGCTGGTGATTGCCTACTCGATCCGCCTTAGTTTCTCCCGCCGCAGTCCGCCAGAGGCCCGTGTGCGTGGCGATGAACAGCGATCCGTCCGCGGGATTGATGCCCAGCCCGTGGACGTGAATCGGGCCGGGGTCACTCGCAATCACGTCGGCCGGTGAGACGAGGCCGGGGCTGTTGTCGTGGGTGAAGACGAACACGAGCGCGACAACTAGTGCGCCGATAACGAGGCCGAGGGGGACGACTGTGGCGAGTGAACCTCTCGCGCTCCGGGAAGATTTGGATCGCTGCTGGGCCCTCTGTCGAGGCGCGGGCCTTTTCTGTTTCTTTGCCATACGCCCTACCTCCGTCCTTGGCGGCAGGCTAGTCCCTGGCTACGGTTCGCGTCAGGATGCATGCGGCCGGCCTTGCTCCCATGCTTGCGCGAAGACAGCTTCGTCAGGCTCAGGAACCTCTCACCGTATGCCAGCTTTGCCAGGTGATGCGGAGGATGACCAGCGTGATGATGAGCCCGATGGTCGGATCGGCGATGGGAATGCCGAGCGCGACGACGGCAGCGCTCGCGAGGACGCCGAGGCTGACGAAGCCGTCGACTCGAGCGTGGTTGCCGTCGGCGATGAGGGCGGGGCTCCCCAGGCGTTTGCCGGCTCGCGTACGGATTCGGGCGGCGATCTCGTTTCCGATGAAGCCGATCACACCCGCCCCCGCGAGCAACCAGAGGTGCGTCAGCGTGTGCGGGTGAATGAAGCGGAGAATGGTCTGTACAAGCGCCACGAGCGCGCTGACGAAGATGGTGAGAACGACCGCCACGCCTGCCCATCGCTCGCCGCGGGCACTGCGGAAGAGGAACGCGAGCCCCAGAGGGACTGCCGTCAGCGCATCGCCGAAGTTGTGAATCAGGTCCGCCAGCAAGGCGACACTGATCGTGAGCGCGTAGATCACCGTCTGCACCGTCGCGGTGACCGCCAGGACAGCGAGGCTCAGCGAGACTGCCTTGATGCCCGCTCGCGATCGGATGATGGAGCGATCGACGAGCGGACCGTGCGAGTGGCCGTGTTCCTCAGCCGCTATGCCACGCACGCGGAAGCGAACTCCTCACTCTTCGCGCAGCACCGCGTGAGGGTCGCGACGAATCCACGCTCGCTCGGCGACAGCGGGCGTCGCGCAAGCCTTGCCACGTAGAGGTGGCGTTCGATCGGGGGTCGGCCTGCGATGCGAAAGCTCTCGAGCTCGCCCCGGTCGACCTCTTCGGCGACCGCATAGCGAGAGAGGAATGCGATGCCGAGCCCTTCGCGCGCGGCGCGTTTGATCGCCTCGCTCGAGTCGAGCTCCCACACGCTCTCCGTCTGCACGCCCGCCGATGCGAGGGCAATCTCGGCGACGCGCCGACTGCTCGACGTCCGCTCGCGTACCAGCAACGTCTGGGATTTGAGCGACGCGACGCGGACCCTTCCCTCTCGAACCGGCAGCGACTTCGGCTTGGCCACTCCGACGAGCTCGTCCGAGAGGAACGGCTCCAGCT
>JBBPIJ010000031.1:0-8411 GCA_038040395.1 Actinomycetota bacterium | reverse complement strand
CCTCCTGGAAGAAGTGGTTGTGCGCGTTGAAGAAGAAGGAGAGGCGCTCGCCGAAATCGTCCGGCGAGAGGCCCGCGTCGACCGCCGCCTGCGCGTACGCGATCCCGTTCGCGAGAGTGAACGCGAGCTCCTGGACCGCGGTCGAGCCCGCCTCGCGGATGTGGTACCCGGAGATCGAGATCGTGTTCCAGTTCGGCAGCCGCTCGCTCGCGTAGGCGAAGAGGTCGGTCGTGAGCCTCATCGAAGGGCGAGGCGGGAAGATGTAGTTCCCGCGGGCGCAGTACTCCTTGAGGATGTCGTTCTGGACGGTGCCGCGCAACTTGTCGCCGGCGACGCCCTGACCTTCGGCCACGAGCTCGTAGAGCAGGAGCAGCATCGCCGCCGGAGCGTTGATCGTCATCGAGGTCGAGACCTCGCCGAGCGGGATCGAGTCGAAGAGGAGCTCCAGGTCGGCGAGCGAGTCGATCGCGACGCCGGTCCGCCCCACCTCGCCTTCGGCGCGCGGGTCGTCCGAGTCGTACCCGAGCTGCGTGGGCAGGTCGAACGCTACGGAGAGACCTGTCTGCCCCCGTTCGAGGAGGTAGCGGAAGCGCGCGTTCGTCTCCTCGGCCGACGCGAAGCCCGCGTACTGCCTGATCGTCCACGGCCGCCCGCGGTACATGTCCTTGTAGGGACCGCGCGTGAAGGGGAACTCGCCCGGAAGCTCGAGCTCCAGGTCCGCAACGTCTTCGTCCGTGTAGACCGGCTTGATCTCGATTCCGGAGTCGGTCTCGCGGCGATCCTCGGTGGTGGCCATCCCGCCAATCGTACGTCGCTTTGCGCGGCGCGCGGGAATGTCGCCTGGTCCAGGAAGGGGCCGAGATCAGGCCTTGCGTGTGTTGCAGCGCAAGACCTGACCCCGCTTCTTCCCCTGGAAGAAGGAGCTCTACGAGGGCGGCGAGGAGTGGATCGGCCGGGGCTCGTAGCCACGACGACGAACGTTGCGATCGCCGAGCTACGTGCTAACGAACGATCAGCGTTCCCCTGGCAGAGTCTTCAACCGCGCACGCGAAACGGTACTTACCTCTTGCAAGGGTCACCGTCCAGGTCGTCGATCCAACAAAGCTCTTCGTGGTGCTCCGGTTAACGCCCTTTCCGACTAGACGGAAATATCGCTGCCGAGACGTGTCTCGAACGACGACGCGGTATCGACCCGGATGCACAGTCTTGCTC
Source organism: Actinomycetota bacterium (assembly GCA_038040395.1). Lineage (GTDB taxonomy): Bacteria > Actinomycetota > Thermoleophilia > Gaiellales > Gaiellaceae > VAXT01. The sequence goes on along the minus strand of JBBPIJ010000031.1, from coordinate 7,199 downwards.
GTCGTGCCTCGTAACTCGAGGGTGCACGCCGGCGCTACTGTCGCTACGAGGCGCACGGCTTCGCGAGCGGTGCCGATCGCATGAGAAGAGGCAGCCGCGATCATCGCCCAGAGAACGACTCCAAGAGTTGGTGCGAGAATTTTCAGTCTGCTCATGTGACCCCCTTGAGGTTGGAGGGTCAGGCCCTGGCGTTCCAACCGAGACCTGACCCTACCGTGAAGTACTAGATAGCCCTTGGCCTATGGCTTGCTGATGTGGAACGCGAAGCCGGCAGCCGCATTAGTGTTTGCTCCGGCCGTATTGATGAACCGAACTAGGAGCTTGCCGCCGCTGCTGTCCGTCCGCGCGATGCAGTCACACGAGGCGGGCGTAACGACTGTGGCGTACGAGCTGAAGAAGTAGCTCTCCCCAGGGATCGTAATCTCGTACCACGTCGAGCCGGCGTTGTACGTGCTCGTCAGGCCAGCGGGCTTCGCCCACGAGATGGTTCCATTGGCGTTGATGTAGCCCTCAGCCACGAAGCCGGGACCCTGAGGGCCCGTAGCGCCCGTGGCGCCTGTCGCACCGGTTGCGCCGGTTGCGCCCGTTGCACCCGTCGGCCCGGATGGGCCCTGCGGGCCCTGAGCGCCTCGGGGAAGCTGGCCCGCTTTGAAGTCCACGGCCAGCAGCGACCGGTTCTTCACCTTCGGTGAGGTGACGGCGTTCTTCTTGATCTGCGCGGTGCCGACGCTGTTCCTCGGCAACGCGTTGACCGCGGCAACGCTTGTTCCACCGAGCGCGATGCCCAGGGCAATGCATGCGATGACCATGGCCGGTGACGGCCGGTGACGCAAGATGCGTCTCATGGTTCCTCCTCTAATTGAAAACTGACGGCGCAGACAGTATGTCCCAAAGCGGACGAACAGCTCAACGCGCCGATCTACGCTAAGGGCGTGCACGTCACGGTGAGGCTGTTTGCAGGTCTCCGCGAGCAGTCGGGGGCCGGCGAGCGGGCGCTCGAAGTGCCCGACGGCGCCACGGTCGCGGCCATCTGGCCTGCGCTCGGACTGACGAGGGATGAGCCGGCGGGACTGCTCTACGCGGTGAACAAGGTCTATGCCGAGCGCGATCGCCCGCTTGCCGAGGGGGACGAGGTGGCGCTGATCCCGCCGGTCTCGGGCGGGGCCTTTCGCCTGACCGAGGGGCCCGTGAACCTGACCGCCGTCGTCGTCGAGGTCGTCGACGAGCGGGCCGGCGCGATTGCCACCTTCATCGGCACCGTGCGCGGGCAGTCACGAGGCCGTGAGGTGATCGCGCTCGAGTACGAGGCCTACGAAGACATGGCCGAGCAGGTCATGGCCGAGATCGCCGACGACGCGATGGAGCGTTACGACCTGTGCAAGGTGGCGATCATGCATCGCACCGGGCGGGTCGAAGTCGGCGAGACGAGCGTTGCGATCGCCGTCTCCGCGCCCCACCGCCAGGACGCCCTCGCCGCCTGCGCGGACGTGATCGAGAGCCTCAAGGCCAGGGTGCCGCTCTGGAAGAAGGAGCTCTACGAGGGCGGCGAGGAGTGGATCGGACGAGGTTCGTGAGGCTCCGAGCCGGAGGGACGGGGCGCAGATCCCGCCCCTTCGGCTCGAGCGGTTACTGGGCGACCACTCCGGTTGCCGCGAACTGGCAGCGGCCCGTCCCGGCGAGCGTGTACTCCTCCGCAAGGAAGGAGACGCTGACGACCGAGGTTCCGGTCGGCGAGCGGTAGACGGCCGTGCCCGCGACGTCGTCGTCGTCGGTGCCCAGGATGTCGTAGTCATCGCTCGCGTCGAGGTCGTCGGCCTCGCGGTAGAACGAGCTCGTGTCCGAGATCGCCGCCACGTGGAGGCGGGCGTTGTCGAGCGTGGAGCGCGCCGTGATCGTCATGTCGCCCGCGCTAGAGCACGCGGCGCGCAGGATCAGCCCGCCGTAGGTGAGCACCGTCGCCACGGGCGTGTTCGCGGGGACGTCGTTGTTGACCCTCGCCGCGCCCGGGCCCGCAGGCCCCGTGACTCCCGCCGGCCCCGACGGCCCTGTTGGGCCTGACGGGCCCGCCGGTCCCTGCAGGCCCGCGACCCCTTGGGGACCGCGCAGGCCGCGTGCGCCTCGCTGAGACGGCACGACCGAGGCCGGGAGCTTCGCGTTGCGCCCGAGCGGGACGAGCCGGCCCGGTTTCGGCGTGCGCGACGCCTTGATGCCGTTCACCGCTCCTGCATTCGCCGCGAAGGTGGCGATCGAACGCCTGGCGGCGCCGCCCGCAGGACCGGCCGCGAGCGCGGTCAGGGCGAGCGCGGCTCCGGCCAGCGCGACGATGGTTCGAGCTTCCCGCACGAGTGACCTCCTCGATGGTGGGACGAGTCGGTCTTCTCAAGTACAGGCTCGCGCACCTCACACGGGTTCGTGCGTAGATCTCGGCGCACTTTCGGCACAAAGGAGTTCCCAAGGCCCGGGGGTACCATAAAACCGTGACCGAACTCACCCCCGAAGAGCGCGCCCGCTTGGCCGAGGTGGCCTACTACGAGCCGCCGGAGCCGATTCGCCACGAGCGGCGCTTCCCTTTCCTCCGCAAGCTCTTTGCCCCCTTCCTGGCGCTCGGCGCGCTCCTCCTCAAGTTCGGCGGCCTGCTGCTCAAGGGCAAGTTCCTCCTGTCTATGTTCGTCTCGGCCGCGTTCTACGTCTGGTACGGCGGCTGGTGGTTCGGGATCGGCCTCGTCCTCCTGCTCTTCGTGCATGAGATGGGCCACGTGCTCGAAGCAAGGCGGCAGGGCCTGCCCGTGAGCGCGCCGCTCTTCATCCCGTTCCTCGGAGCGATGATCACGATGAAGCAGATGCCCCAGGACGCCTGGAACGAGGCGAAGGTGGCGATCGCGGGGCCGCTCGTCGGATCCGCCGGCGCGGCCGCGATCTGGATTGCGGGGGAGGTGACCGACTCGAACCACTTGCGGGGGCTCGCCTTCCTCGGCTTCCTCATCAACCTGTTCAACCTGCTGCCGGTCGTCCCGCTCGACGGCGGCCGGATCGTGGGCGCACTCCACCCGGCGCTCTGGCTGGTCGGCTTCATGGGGCTGCTCGGACTCGTGTTCCTGCGCCCGAACCCGATCCTGATCATCATCCTGCTCTTCTCCGGGATGGAGCTGTGGCAGCGCTGGCGGCTGCGAAACCATCCGGAGATGCAGTCCTACTACCGCGTCACGCCGGGGCGGCGCGTGACCATGGCGGTCCTCTACTTCGGGCTTGCGGTCCTGCTCGTGTTCGGCATGAACGCGACTCACGTCGACCCAGACCTCCTGCGCTGATGGACGACGAGCGGCTCCTCGCGAGCCACGAGGGCGCGCTGCCGGAGAACGTGCTCTCGATCGCCCGGGAGTTCTGGGCGGGCTTTGCGGCAGTGGACAAGATCGGCGACCGGCCGGCCGTCTCGATCTTCGGGTCCGCGCGCGTGCGCGAGGACTCCAAGGCCTATCGCGACGCCCGCGAGGTCGGGAGGCGATTCGGCGAGGCCGGCTGGGCGGTGATCACCGGCGGCGGGCCGGGCGTGATGGAGGCCGCCAATCGCGGAGTGAAGGAAGGGGGCGGGCTCTCCGTCGGCTTCAACATCGAGCTTCCGCACGAGCAGGGCTCGAACCCCTACATCGACATCGGCTACACCTTCAAGCACTTCTACGCGCGCAAGGTCTGCTTCGTGAAGCCCGCGGAGGGCTTCGTCATCTTTCCCGGCGGCTTCGGCACGCTCGACGAGATGTTCGAGGCGCTGACGCTCATCCAGACCGGCAAAGCCAAGAACTTCCCGGTCGTTCTCGTCGACACCGACTACTGGGGCGAGATGCTCGACTGGATCCGCGGAGAGATGCTCAGCGACGGGATGATCTCGACCGATGACCTCGACCTGCTCTACGTCACCGACGACCTCGACGAGGCGGTGCAGGACGTGATCTCGAGCTACGGGACGCGCAGCGGCGAGACCCCGGCCAAGCCGGAAAAGGCGGATGCCCAGTGAACCTTCGTGACCTTCCCTCCGTCGACGAGCTCGCGCGCTCGAGCGACGACCCGCTCTCCGTCCAGGCCGCTCGTATCGTTCTCGCGCGCGCACGCGAGGAGATCCAGGCCGGCGCCGAGCCCGGAGACCTCGCCGGGCGCCTGCGGGAGGAGCTCGATGGCGCGCGGGAAGCCCGGCTGCGCCGCGCGCTCAATGCGACGGGCGTGATCGTCCACACGAACCTCGGCCGCGCGCCGCTGGCGGAGGCGGCGCTGGAGCGCGTGCGCGAGGTCGGCCGCGGCTACTCGAACCTCGAGTACGACCGGAGCGCCGGCGCGCGCGGCTCCCGCCAGGATCATGTCGCCGGCGTGCTGCGTCGGCTGACGGGGGCCGAGGCCGCCCTGGTCGTCAACAACAACGCGGCGGCGGTCTTGCTCGCGCTCGCGGCGCTCGCTGAGGGGCGCCACGTGATCGTTTCGCGCGGCGAGCTGATCGAGATCGGCGACGGCTTCCGGATCCCCGACGTGCTCGCGCGCTCGGGCGCCCGCCTGGTCGAGGTGGGGACGACGAACCGGACGCGTGCCGCCGACTACGACCGCGCGGTCGGGCCCGAGACGGCCGTCCTCCTGCGCGTGCACCAGTCGAACTTCCGGGTCATCGGCTTCACGGAGCTCGTGTCGGTGGGCGAGCTCGCCAAGGTTGCGAAGCGTCACGGGCTGCCTCTCGTCGACGATCTGGGGTCGGGTGCGCTCGCGCGCATCGAGGACGAGCCGTCGGTGCGCGAGAGCCTCGAGGCGGGCGCCGATCTCGTCTGTTTCTCCGGCGACAAGCTGCTCGGCGGCCCGCAGGCGGGGATCGTGGTCGGGAATGCAGAGCTCGTCGAGAAGCTGCGTCGCCACCCGCTTCAGCGCGCGGTGCGGGCGGACAAGCTGACTCTCGCCGCGCTCGAGGGCACGCTCACGCTCTATCTCGATCCCGAGCGCGCCGCGCGCGAGGTGCCGGTGCTGCGAATGGCCGGCGAGAGCGCCGACGCGGTGCGTGCGCGGGCCGGGCGGCTGGCGGAGCTCGTCGGCGGCGAGGTCGAGGAGACCGTGGCGCGCATCGGCGGAGGGGCGCTTCCGCTCGCGGAGCTGCCGAGCTTTGCGTGCGCGGTTGACGAGGAGCTCGCCGGGCCTCTGCGTCAAGGAGAACCGCCGGTGATCGGCGTCGTGCGCGACGGACGCCTGTTGCTCGACTGCCGCACGCTCTCCGACGACGAGGCGGACGAGGTGTCCCGAGCAGTCATGTCCGCTCGAGAGGAGCGCCACCAGGTGGACCCAGCCTCCTCCCCGCGGACCCAGCCTCCTCCCCGCGACGAGCCTAGCGAGGAGAAGCGCACGCATGGGTAACGGCTCCGTGTCGAATTTGACGCTCGGCACGGCCGGCCACATCGACCACGGAAAGACCTGGCTCGTGCGCGCCTTGACCGGCAAGGACACGGACCGACTACCCGAGGAGCGCTCACGCGGCATCTCGATCGACCTCGGCTATGCGCCGCTGGATCTCCCCGGGGGGCGGCGACTGTCCGTGATCGACGTTCCCGGCCACGAGCGCTTCATCCGCAACATGGTCGCGGGCGCGAGCGGAATCGATCTCTTCCTGCTCGTCATCGACGCGACCGAGGGCGCTCGGCCGCAGACGCATGAGCACCTTGCGATCCTGCGCCTCCTCGGGGTTGACGCCGGCGTCGTCGCGGTGACGAAGGCCGACGCCGCCGATCCGGCGCTGGTGGAGGTCGTCGTGGCCGAGGCGCGCGAGCTCGTCCCCGGCGCGGAGGTCGTCCCGGTGAGTGCCAAGACCGGCGAGGGGCTAGACGAGCTCCGCGCAGCGCTCGAGGCAGCCGCGGCGAGGCGCGAGCACACCGCGCTCCTCGGCGCGGCCCGACTCTACGTCGACCGCGCGTTCACGCTGCGCGGGATCGGCACCGTCGTGACCGGGACGCTCTGGTCGGGCTCGATCGGCGAGGGGGACGAGCTCCGGGCCGAACCGGCCGGGCTCGACGTCCGCGTCCGCAGCGTGCAGGTGCACGACCTCCCTCTCGAGCGCGCGGAGGCGGGGCAGCGGGTCGCGCTCGGGGTTCCCGGCATCGAGCGGGACGCCCTTCGACGGGGCGACGCGCTGATCGAGGCCGGCGCGTACCCGGTGAGTTACCGGCTGGACATCGAGCTCGAGGAGTTGGAGCCGATTGCCGACCACGCCCGTCTCCAGGTTCATCACGGCACCGCGGAGATCCCGGCCCGGCTCGTCCGGGTCGGCGAGCGCTTCGGGCAGCTCCGCCTCGCCACGCCGGTGGTGGCCGCCCGCGGGGACCATGTCGTTCTCCGCGCCTCGACCACGCTCGGGGGCGGCCGCGTGCTCGACCCGGCGCCGCCTCGCGCGCCGGACCCCGCCCGCCTCGAGCTGCTGGCGACCGACGACCCGGCCTCGATCGTGCGCGCGCTCGTCCACGAGCCGCTCGGCGCCGCCGACCTCACGTCGCGCGCGCTCCTCTCGCCGACACAGCTTGCTGCGGGACTCGCCGCAGTCGAGCAAGCCGACGGCTGGCATTTCTCGGCCGAGTGGCTCGACCAGGCCCGCCGGGAGGCACGGACGAGACTGGCGTTGCGGGCGGAGGCAGCGCCGCTCGATCCAGGCCTTCCCGCGGGCGATCTGCTCGCAAGCGCGCCGTGGGCGGAGGCTGTCCTGCCACTCCTCGAGCTCGAGCAGCGCGACGGCAAGGTCTACCTCCCGGGCGCGGCGGCTTCTCTAGGCGACAAGGCCGTCGATGCGCAGGCACTCGAGGCAAGGCTCGCAGAAGCCGGCCTCGAGCCAACCCCGGTCGAGGATGCCGACCTCGCGCGCTTCCTCGAAGCCGAAGGCCGCCTCGTCCGCGTCGGAGACGGCCTCGCCGTCGGCATCGAGCCCTACGAGAAGGCGAAACGCGCCCTGGTCGAGGAGTGCGAGCAGGCCGGAAAGATCACGCTCGCCCGGTTCCGAGACCTGATGGGCATCTCACGCCGACCGGCACAACTGCTGCTCGAGCGCTTCGACGTCGACGGCGTTACGCGCAGAGTCGGCGACGAACGCGTGCTCAGAAGGTCAACAGCGCGCGGATAACATCGCCTCAGGGAGCGGCATGGGCCCGGTGGCCCAGCTGGTCTTCAAAACCGGTGCGGTCGTGTAACCCACGGCT
>JBBPIJ010000030.1:0-10417 GCA_038040395.1 Actinomycetota bacterium | reverse complement strand
ACGCTGACGACACAGTCGTCGCACTGCGAGCCGGCGACGAGCGTCGTCCCCGGAATCAGCGCCTGGCCGGTCTGCGTGGTGATGGTGTAGTTCGGGCACGGGACCATCGGAATCGTGAAGGGGACGGTGTAAGTACCTTGGGCCGCGGTCACGGCGAGGCTGAAGTTCAGGATCGTCCCGCAGGTGACTCCGTTCGAGATTGCGCCTGCGAACCGCGTGCCGTTCGTGCCCGTCCCTCCCGCCGGAATGTTCGGGTAAGGCGAGTTCGGCTGGGTGATCGACACGCCGGAGCTCGAGGACGAGAGGACGCTCGTGATGCTTGTCGCGGTCGCGCCCCCCGTGTTCCGGATTCGCTCGTCGAGCTGGAAGGTCTCGCCCGGCTCGAGGAAGCCGTCGCCGTCCTGGTCGTAGACCGTCGCCAGGTCATGGACCAGCGACGGGCCGCCCGCTCCGATGTTGCCGAGCAGGCGGAAGACCTGGTCAGGCGCAGGAGCGTCGATACCGCACGTCGTCGCCCTTCGGCCCCACGCGACGCACGCCGGGACGCCGCCGCCACCTCCCGGGTTGCGCCAGGCGGCCCCGGAGCCGGCGCTCACGGTGCGGTCGGTCCAGCCCCACTGGCCGGCGGGCGTGAAATTCTGGTTTGCCTGCACGGAGATCCAGTACACCCCGGGGCCGAGTGGGACCCCCTGGGTGAGCGAGATGACGAAGTCGCCTGCGCTCGGCCCCTGAGTGAAGTCGACGTTCAGCCGCTCTGCGAGCATGGTTCCGGGGAGGCCGCTCGAATCGGCGTAGAAGCGGACGTTTGCCGAAGTGGCAGGGCCCGGGCCGTTGAAATACTGACCGTCGACCTCGACCTGATCCACGAACCAGCCCGTGGCGTCAGTGACCGTGAAGTCGTCCGCGAGCTCACTGTCGTAGGAGTTCAGCGACACCTCGTAGTTCTGAGAGCCAGTCGCGATCGCGCCGGCGTTGTCGTACTGGTCGTAAAGGCTGATGTTCGCCGAGGCGATCGGCGCTGAGATGAGCGCCGCGGTGGCGGACAGGGCTGCGAAACCCAGCTTGGCCCTACGTGACAACACCGCTCCTCCTTCGTTCACTCGCACTCGAGAACTCCTCTGGTGGCTGGAAAATCGAACGGGACGCGTGGTCGAAGCGAGCGCCCCCGGTTTGTTCGTCGCCCTCTACCTGCGGCCGACCACCAGCTTGACGGGGAACCCGCGCCGCTTGACGGCGCCTGCTCTCGGGGTCTGGCCGATCACGCGGCCCACTCGCCTGGAGCGAGCCTTGCGGACGCGGCCGACCGAGCAGTGCCTCGCTCGGATCCGCTGCTTGGCCTTCGCCAGCCTCAGGCCGACCACCCGCGGCACGACGCAACGCGCCGGCGGTACAGGAGGCGGTGGTGGCGGGGGAGGAGGAGGTGGCGGTAGCGGTGGCGGAGGAGGAGGAGGAGGAGGAGGAGGAGGAGGAGGCGGCGGTGGTGGTGGCCCGGGAGGAGGAGGTGGAGGTGGCGGAGGCGGTGGTGGTGGCCCCGGAGGAGGAGGCGGCGGAGGCGGTGGGGGTGGCGGAGGCGGTGGTGGCGGGGGAGGCGGTGGCGGAGGAGGCAGCGGGGGCCCCGTGGAGCCTCGTAGCCGGTACATCTGATCGGGAGCGCCCGGCTCGACCAGGCAGGTCGTCCGCCGACCCCATGCCGTGCAGCCGGTAGCGAAGCCGTTGCCCGGGTTCTGCCAGGCCGCGCCCGCGTTCCCTTGCATCGTCCGGTTCTTCCAGCCCCACTGGCCCGCGGGCGTGAAGTTCATGTTCGCTTGCACCGACACCCAGTAGGTGCCGGAATTGAGTCCCACAGGCGGGCTGAGATCGATCGCGAAGCTCGGCCCGTTGGTGAACACCTGGTTCGGGCGCGATTGGAGCAACGTCCCCGGCAGGTTGCCGCCGCCGTTCGAGTAGAAGCTGACATTGGCCGAGGTCGCCGGGCCTGGGCCGTTGTAGTACTCGCCCACGACGTCCACGCCTACGATCGTCCAGCCCTCTCCGCCCGGGACGACGAAGTCATCGGCGAGCTCGTCGTCGTTCTGGTTGAGCGAGATCTCGTAGTTCTGCGAGTTCGAGGCGAACGTGCCGGGGCTGTCGTACTGGTTGTAGAGCGTGTCTCCCGCCAGGACGACGCTCGGCTGAACCAGGAGGAACAAGACGATCGTCCCGAAGCCGAGAGTTGTCCTCCGCCGACGCATCGCCGCGCGCGCGATGAGCCGAGCAGTTTCCGCCATGTCCCGCAAAGAACCCTCCCCTATTGGCTTCAATCGCCGAGCCAGATCACGGTAACACCGTTGCCCGTGCCCTTACAAGGGCCGCCAGGGCGACCCGTCCGGTTGCTACGCCGTGGCCTTCTGGATGAGCGTCATGCCGTCCCGGACCGTGAGCATGACCGAGACGACTCGGGAATCGGCGCGCACGTGCTCGTTGAACTCCTTGATCGCCCGGGTCGATTCGTCACCGTCCTCTTCGACGACCCGACCCGACCAGAGCACGTTGTCGGCGATGATCAGGCCCTCGTCGTCGAGCAGAGGCAAGACCGCTTCGTAGTACGCGCGGTAGCTCGGCTTGTCGGCGTCGATGAAGACGATGTCGAAGGGGCCCTCGAGCGTCTCGATCGTCTCGATCGCCGGGCCGAGGCGGATCTCGATCTTGTCGCCGTAGCCGCTCTCGTCCATGTAGCGGCGGGCGATCGCGGTTGCCTCCGGGTCGACGTCGCAGGTGATGATCCGCCCGTCGGATGGCAGCGCCGAGGCCATCGAGATCGAGGAGTAGCCGGTGAACGTTCCGATCTCGAGGATCCGGCGGGCTCCGCTCAGCCGAACGAGGCGCGCGAGGAACTGTCCCTCGATCCGCCCGACCATCATCTGGGGAGCATCGGTCTTGGCGCGAGTCTCCTCCGCGAGGCGCTCGAAGAGCTCAGCGACCGACGTGGTGTGCTCCTCGGCGTAGGCCTCGACCTGTTCGTTGACGATGAAGCTCATTGCTCGACCCGGCCGAAGAGTACGCATCCGTTGTGGCCGCCGAGGCCCATGGCGTTCGACAGGGCGACGTCGACCTTCGCCTCGCGCGCCTCGTTCGGGACGTAGTCGAGGTCGCACTCCGGGTCGGGCGTTCGCAGGTTGATCGTCGGCGGGATGACGCCCTCGTGGATGGCGAGCACGCACATCATCGCCTCGATCGCTCCGGCCGCCCCGAAGCAGTGGCCCATCATCGACTTCGTCGAGGAGACGGCGAGCTCGTAGGCGTGGTCGCCGAAGACGTCCTTGAGCGCTTTCGTCTCGGCGAGGTCGCCGAGCGGCGTGGAGGTTCCGTGGGCGTTCACATAGTCCACGTCGGTTGGGTTCACGCGCGCGCGCGCGAGGGCGGCCTGCATCATCTCGGCGACTCCGACCGAGGCTGGGTCGGGCGCGGCCAGGTGGTACGCGTCGTTGGAGGCGCCGTACCCGAGCACCTCGGCGTAGACCTTGGCGCCGCGCTTCTGAGCCGCGTCGAGCTCCTCGAGAAGAAGGACGCACGCCCCCTCCCCCATGACGAAACCGGCCCGCGTCGCGTCGAAGGGGCGCGAGGCTCGCGGCGGGTGCTCGTCTTCGGCCGCGAGGCCCCGCATGGCGCAGAACCCGGCGAGGATCAGGGGGTGCATGCACGCCTCGGTGCCGCCCGCGAGGATCGCGTCCGCGTCGCCCCGGCGGATGATCTCGGCGCCTTCGCCAACAGCATGTGAGCCGGTCGCGCAGGCTGAGACAGGCGCGTAGTTCGGGCCGCGCATCCCGAGCGAGATCGCGATTTGGCCGCTCGCCGAGTCGACGAGGACGCTCGGTATGAAGTAGGGCGAGACGCGGTCCGGCCCCCTGTCGTTCATGACAGCGCTCTGCTCCAGGAGTCCGATGACGCCGCCGATCGCCGACCCGAAGACGACCCCGACGCGCGCTGGATCGAAGCCGTTCAGGCCCGCGTCTTCTTTCGCCTCGACGGCGGCGGCGAGTGCGAGCAGGACGTTGCGGTCGAGCCGGCGCGCCTCCTTTGGCTTGACGAGGCCGCTCGGGTCGAAGTCCTTGACCTCGGCCCCGATGCGAACGGGGAACTCGCTCGCGTCGAACGACTTGATGAAGTCGATTCCGCTCTCGCCCGCGATTGCCGAGCGCCAGGTCGAAGGCGCGTCGTTACCGAGCGGCGTGACCGCGCCGAGACCTGTGACGGCGACTCTCCTCATTGAGGCAAGCTTAGTGACCGATGCCCGGCCCGAAAGTCCCATTTCCGCCGATGGAAGCCGAGCTCGTCGAGGAGCTTCCGATTGGCGACTGGCAGTACGAGCCGAAATGGGACGGCTTCCGCGGCGTGCTCGAGAACGACGGCGGCGAACTGGCGCTCTGGAGCCGGAACGGGCGTCCGCTCCTACGCTACTTCCCAGAGCTCGGGGCGCTCGGGAAGTTGCTCCCGCCCCACTCCGCACTGGACGGCGAGATCGTGATCTCGAAGAAGGGCCGCCTCGACTTCGACTCGATGCAGATGCGGTTGCATCCGGCGGAAAGCCGGATCCGCAAGCTCTCGGCGGAGATCCCGGCGCGGTTCATCGCGTTCGACATCCTGTTGTGGAAGGGCGAGGCGATCCACGAGCTGCCGCTCGAGAAGCGGCGCAGGGAGCTGGAGCGGAAGGCGAAGCGCTTCGAGCTCTCTCCGTACACACGCGAGGCAAAGGACGCCGAGCGCTGGCTCGACCGGCTCGAGGCGGCTGGGCTCGACGGCGTCGTCGCGAAGAAGCTCGGCATTCCGTATCTGCCCGGGTCGCGCGACGGTGTCGCGAAGGTGAAGAAGTACAAGACCGCCGACTGCGTGATCGTCGGCTTCCGCTATAGCGAGAAGGCGGAGGGATGGATCTCGACGGTGCTGCTCGGCCTGTACGGCGACGACGGCGAGCTCGATTTCGTCGGCCACTGCTCGGCGATGCCGGCTGCGGTGCGTAAGCAGATCGAGGCCGAGCTCCCGAAGCTGCGCGAGCCAGGCTTCCTCAGCGACAAGCGGATCCCCGGCGGGCAGAGCCGGTGGACGCAGGGCAAGGAACTCGACTGGAACCCCGTGCGGCCCGAGCTCGTGTGTGAGGTGCGGTTCGACAAGCTGGAGAAGAACCGCTTCCGCCACGGCACGCGCTTCATCCGCTTCCGCCCAGACAAGGACCCGAAGGACTGCACGTGGCGCGAGGTCCGCCCCCCACGCCGCCGAGGCGACCCAACGGTGGAGTCGCTGCTGGCCGCAGCAGCGCCCTAACGCATCCTCAGAACGTCTCGAGAGAGCCTGTGCGCCTTCCGTCGTACTCGAACAAGCGCAGCATGAGCAAACCCACCGCCAAGTACACGCCGCCGATCGCGAGCTCCTTCAGCAAGAGATCTGACGTCGCGGCGATGCTCGCTCCGTTCGCAATCCCCCTTGCCGCCTCGATGCCGTGGGTGAGCGGGATCCCGGAAGCGATCGTCTGAAGCCAACCTGGCAGCTTCTCGAGCGGCACGTTGGCGCCCGAGACGAGGAGCATGCAGGCCGCGATCACGTCGGCGAAGACGCTGACATTGCGTCCGCGTAGACCGAGCGCTCCGAGACAGAGCCCCAACGCCGTGCAGGAGAAGGCTGCCGCTGCCGTCGCAGTCACAAGCCCCGGAAGGCTGGAGAGGTTGACGTGCACGCCGAGGATTGCCGCGCAGATTGCGAACGAGATCGTCGCCACGAAGAAGCCGGTGACGATCGAGGGCAGCGCCCGTCCGAGGAAGACCGCGAACCTGTTTGCAGGCGATGCGAGCAATGCCGCCAGCGTCTGCGAGCGGCGCTCGCCGGCGGTCGCATGCCCCATTCCGAACATCCCGGTAACGGCGATCGCAAGAAAGGCGTTGCCGATCAGGAAGAAGCGATCGGACTCGACCCCGGCAAAGCGACCCAGATAGACGAAGAAGAGGATCTCGAAGACCGGGTATCCCAACGTATGCGGGATGAAGATCCAAGGACTGATCCAGTTGAAGAGCGCCCGGTAGCTGGTCAGGCCGCCGACGAAGACAACTCGAAGCGTGTTCATGTCAAGCGCAGGCTCCCGCGGGCTCGTGCGATGTATTCGAAGGCAATCAGGCAGGACCCGCCGATCGCCAGATAGACCAGGCTGAGCACGAGGCACATCCCGATGTCCGGCCAGGGCGTCCCCCCGAGCGCAGCTTCCTGGATCGCCCGGAAGCCCCAGGTCGGAGCGAGCACCCACGAGAGGGGACGTACGAAGCTCGGAAGAAACGAGATTGGAACGAGCAATCCGCTCACGATCCAGACCGGGTATTGCATCGCGATTCCGAGGTGGAACGATGCCCGGTAGAGCACGAAAGTCGCAGCCATGATCAGTCCGAGCATCCCGATGGCGAGTGCGCACGCGGGAATCGCGACGGCGAAGGCCAACGGTTGCTCGACCCTCACCGGTACGTCGAACAGGAGCGCTCCCCAGATCAACGTTGCCCCGATCGCGTATGCGCCGACGAGCGCACCCGCAATGCAGATCGGCCCGATTACGGCGGTCAAGGGCGTCGGGGCAGCGACGACGAGCTCCAGCGTCCCCTGCCAGCGCTGCTGCTCGAGCGCGCCGCTGGAGGCGATCACGACCATCGACCACATGAGCATCACGGCCGCGCCGAGGGACGCGCTGAGAAGTAGGCGAGGTTCGTTCTTCGCGTCGAGGAGGTAGTAAGCGATCGACGCGTAGAGGATCGGCCACACGATCACGCCGGAGAGATCGAAGGGATTGCGCGAAGCCTGCTTCATGTGCAGGCGCACCCCCGTCAGGATCGCCGGGATCATGCGGAGCGGACGAGCTCGACGTACGCATCCTCGAGCGTCGGCTCTCGTGTCACCACCTTGCCAGTGACGACGTCGGCCAACTCGTTGAGCAGCGCCCTCACGACATCGGCCCCTACGGCAGACTGGACGAGCAGCACTTGTGCTTGGTCGCGCGTCTCGACACCCACACCTTTGACACCCGGGATCTTGCGCAGCCTCTCGATCGTTTCCTCTCGGATGCCGAAGGTCTCGATCTCGACGATCGTGTTGTCGCCGACGACGGCTTTCAGGTCCGCGGGCGTACCGGTCGCGACGAAGCTGCCGTTTGCGATCACGGCGATCCGTTCGCAGAGCGCGTCGGCCTCGTACATGTAATGAGTCGTCAGGAGGATGGTCTTGCCCGCCTCGTGCAGGGCGGCGATTGTTTCCCGAAGCTCTCGGGCGCCGAGCGGGTCGAGGCCGATGGTGGGCTCGTCGAGAAAGAGAATCTCGGGGTCATGGAGGAGACCACGCGCGATGTGCAGGCGCTGCTTCATTCCACGCGAGTAGGTCTCCACGCGCTCCCGCTCGCGGCCCTTGAGCTCGACAAGCTCCAGCAGCGAGTCGATCCTGGCGCGACGGTCGCGGGGCGCCACGCGGTACAGGTCCGCGAAATACCTCAGATTGTCCAGCGCCGAAAGGCGGTCGTACAGGCCTCGATCGCCGCCGAAGACGTAGCCGACTCGGCCTCGAATGCGCCGTGCCTGACGCCGGACATCGAACCCGAGCACTCGTGCCGACCCCGCCGTCGGCAACAGGAGCGTTGTCAGAATCTTGATCATCGTCGTCTTCCCGGCGCCATTCGGGCCGAGCAAGCCGAAGAGGTCGCCGCGCTCGACGGTGAAGCTCACACCTCGTAATGCCTCGACGACTGTCGTCCGCCGACGGAATGTGCCCGTGCGAGAGCGATACTTCCTCGTGACGTTCTCGACCTCGATGACAGGCAATTCGATGAATCTATTGGATGGTCATTGCCCGCGGCCACGCTGCGAGCGCCAGTTGCCGCTCTGGTCCGACTCCCAGCGTTGCGCACCGCCGCGGCGGCGGCCGCCGTCGAGCTTCTTCGGGTCCGCGGGCTCGAGGTCGAGCTTGGCGAAGAGCGGCTGCAGGCTCCTCTTGCGCCGCCACATGCCCTTGGTCAGGTCGCCGACCTCATCGAGGCGCTTGCGCATCGTCGTCAGCGTGTAGCGCTCCGGCTTCACCTTCGGCACCTCGTCCCACGTGAGCGGCGTGGAGGCGCGCGCATCCGGCGTCGGCCGGATCGAGTACGCGGAGGCAATCGTCCGGTCACGAGAGTTCTGGCCGTAGTCGACGAAGACGCCGCGCCGGTCAGCGACCTTCCACGTCGTCGTCGCCACCTCCTGGTCGTCGATGCGCCGCTCGACCTCCTGCGCAACCGCCTTCGCGAACCGTCGCACCTCGGGAAAGCCGAGCTCGGGCTTGATCGGCGCGAGAATGTGGAGCCCGGTCGCGCCCGAGGTCTTCGGGAAGCTGGCGAGCCCGAGCTCGTCCAGCACCTCCTTCACGACCATCGCGATCCTCCGCACGTGCCGCCACGGATTGCCCTCGCTCGGGTCGAGGTCGATCAGGAGGTAGTCCGGCCGGTCGACGTCGTCCACCCGCGAGGCCCACGTGTGGAGATCGATGCAGCCGAGATTGAGGATCCAGGCAAGCGCGGCGGCCTCGTTGCAAACCGGGAAGTCGGCGGTGCGCCCGGACGGAAACTTGATGTGCACGGTCTCCAGCCAGTCCGGGTGATTCGCCGGAACGCGCTTCTGGTAGCAGAGCAGCCGTTTTTCAGACTGAGGAGAAACAGCCGCCTGGTTGAGCCAAAAACGCGGATTTCAGTCGCGTAACCGGAATCGACCCGGAACAACCCACGGAGGCACGGCGGTTAGTGTCCACGAGGCGCGATGGGTGACTATCCGATCAACGGCGCGGAACTTTCTCGTCGTCTCTCGTGAACTCGTCCCCGGAGACGACTACGCATTCGTTCAAGAGCAGGTCCGCGCTCTGCTCCAGAAGTTCGGCTGTCCGAGGGCGAGCGGTGCGTATCGGCCCCCGTACCTCGTCGATGAGGAAATGGCGCGGCGCGTTGCCGACAAACTCGGGCGACCGCTGCGCTGAACACCAGTAGTTGAGGGAAATGACAACGTGCGAATCGGTCGCCGCGAGGTCACGATCACGAACCCGGACAAGGTCTTCTTCCCGGAGCGCGGACTGACGAAGGGAGACCTCGTTCGCTATTACCTCGACGTCGCCCCGTACGTGCTCCATCAGGTATCCCGACGCCCGATGCAGATGAAGCGCTACCCGGACGGAGTGGATGGCTTTTTCTTTTACCAGAAGCGAGTCCCTGAGCCCCATCCCGACTGGCTTGGGCTTCGCCACGCTTTGAACCGGGCTTCCGGTTGTCGTGACACCTTTCGAGGAAAGACATGGGTTTTGAAAAAACACCGTTTCAGGGCTTTGTCCAAGCCGTTCCGGAGGAGCGCTCGAGTCGTCTCCCGGCTCGGTGTTCGTCTCCGGGAGGCCGCGCGTCGGCCGTTCGTTCTGGAGGATGCGCCATTCTGTGGTATTCGGGGTCTTGGAGCTGGTGCGTTTATGGTGCGTTAAGCGGCAGACTAGAATCCCTCTTATGAAGCGTCGGCGTCGACTGCGCAAGCTCGTTCCCGACGCGGAGCTGATTCGGCGCAGGGCGGCCGGCGAGCCGTTGCGTCCGCTGGCTTCCGACTACAACGTCGCGCACACGACGCTTGGCCGCTATTTCGAGCGGCCGGAGGTCGCGAAGCAAGTCAGGCAGGCTGCGAAGCAGCTGCAGGCCGAGCAGCGAGTCGCAGCGGCCCGCCGCTTGGCCGAGCGGCGGCTGGAACAGGAGGTGCGCAGGAAGGCCAGGGAGCAGGCCGCGGCCGAGCGCGAGGATGCAGGCCGCGTTCGCGCCGTTGTGGCCGAGCGCATTTCCCGCCGACGCCGCCCTCGCAGCGGCTACGAGGCCTGGCTCGACGAGCGCGATGAACGCCGGCCGCTAACCAGGGCCGATCTGCACAGCGAGAGCGACGACATCGCCGCCCGTGCCGTCGCCGGCGGCGGCGGGATGCAAGACGTGATCGATGCCACCGGCTTGCGCACCCTCGAGAACGTCGTCGGCCTGATCGACCCGGCGATCCTCAAGGACGCGTACGACAACGACCTGCTCAGGCAGGCGCAGCCTCCGCCGCCGACCTAGTCAATGCCGAGCTCGCGCTCTCGCTTCGCGAGGCGTTGCCTTTCGTGAGCCTCGCGGATCGCGTGCGCGCGCTCTGTCAACTCCGGCTGTGCTGGCCGCTCGAGATAGCTGGTCGTGCCCTTCGCCTCGAGCCCGAGCAGCTCTTTGAGCGCGGCGAGCCGGTCGCGGGCGGTCGCGGTCGCGTCCTGTCCGAGGGCGATCCGCTGCAGCGCGCGCACGTAGTCGGGGAAGTCCGCCCGCGGCGGCGCTTGCTCGCTCGCCGCCTGCCGCTCGATCGCCGCCGAGACCTTCTCCAGCCACTGCTCGAGCTGGCGGGAGGTC
>JBBPIJ010000029.1:0-11113 GCA_038040395.1 Actinomycetota bacterium | reverse complement strand
ACGCGCGGATCATGAAGAAGATCTGCTGGGAGGAGTCGTTCCACATCCTCCACGGGCGCGACGTGATCCTGACGATGATGAACGGCACCATCCAGCAGCGCGAGCTCGTCCAGGAGGCGCTCGACCGCTGGTGGGGACCGCTGATGCAGTTCCACGGCAACCCGATTCCGTCGGACGACGATCCGATGTACCTCTGGCGGATCAAGAGCCAGGGCAATGGCGAGGCGCGCCAGCAGTTCCTCGACGGCTACGTGCCGCAGATCTGGGAGCTCGGCCTCACGGTGCCCGACCCGAAGCTGCGCAAGAACGAGGACGAGGTCTGGGAGTTCACCGAGCCCGACTGGGACGAGCTCAAGCACGTGGTCACCGGGCATGGGCCGATGACCCAGGAGCGGCTCGACCTCCGGCGCACGACGCGCGACGAGACCGAGTGGGTGCGCCGGGCGGTCCTCGCCGAAGCAGCGTGATGATCTGGGAAGTGTTCCGGCAGGAGCGGAAAGGCCAGCCGTTCGCGCACGCGGGCTCGGTCGAGGCGCCTGACGCCGCGTACGCCGACTGGTACGCGCGGGAGCAGTTCGGCCGCCGCGGCGAGTCGGTCGCCCTCTGGGTTGTCGCGCGCGAGAACGTGCACGAGATCGGCGAGTTCGTTGACGAGCTGGAGCGGAACTACCACCGGGTCGACGGCTATCCGCTCAAGGAGAAGTTGAAGGAGGCACGTGAGCGAGCGTTATCCGCGAAAAGTGCTGCGCACTTTCCGCGAGAAGAGTTAGACCCATCGCTGCGCTCGGGTGAACGATGAATCGCTCAGACCTCCTCCTACCCATAGCGGACGACGAGTTGATTCTCGGTTGGCGAAACTCGGAGTGGACGGGCATCGCGCCGTTCCTCGAGGAAGACGTCGCCTTCTCGTCGATCGCGCAGAACGAGATCGGGCACGCGCGGGCCCTGTACCAGCTCGTCGCGGAGGAGCTCGGGACGACGGCCGACGAGCTCGCCTTCGACCGCAAGCCGGAGGAGTACCGCTGCGCGCAGCTCGTCGAGCTCCGTTTCGTCCCGGACTGGGCGATGACGATCGCGCGCCACTACCTCTACGAGATGGCAGACCAGATCCGCATCGAGGCGCTCAAGGAGTCCGACGACGCCGAGGTCGCCGGTCTCGCGGCGAAGATCGATCGCGAAGAGGCGTACCACCGGATGCATGCGGAGATGTGGCATGAGCGCCTCCGGAGCGAACCGCGGGTGCAGGAAGCGATCGAAGAGCTGTGGACGTCTGCCCTGGCTCTCCTCGACGAGTCTCTTCGGCCAAAACTCATCGAGCGGGCCGGCGCCCCAGGACGTAGCAACAGTCTGTTGCAAAGTGACTTGAGGGGCTCGCACACCGAGGAGTTCGGGTCACTCTGGGAGGAGATGACGATGGTGCGCCGCTCGGTCGAGGGAGCGACGTGGTAACCGCCGAGCGCCTCGACTGGGCGCAACGTCTCCAGTCGATTGCGCAGAGCGGCCTCGCGTACGGCGACACGTCCGTCTACGACCGGGAACGCTACGAGCAGGTTCGGCGCATCGCCGCGGAGATGATCTCGTCGAACGGCAACGCGGACGAATTCGAGGCCGTCTTCGCCGCCGAGGCCGGGCATGCGACGCCCAAGCTCGACGTACGCGGCGCCGTCTTCCGCGACGACGCGATCCTGCTCGTGCGGGAGAGGGTGAAGAAGTCGGCCGGGACCTGGACCCTCCCCGGCGGTTGGGTCGACGTCGGCGAGAGCCCGGGCGAAGCAGTCGTGCGCGAGGTCCGCGAGGAGTCGGGCTACGAGACACGCGCGGTGAAGCTGCTCGCGCTCTACGACCGCAACCGGCATCCTCATCCCCCGAACCCCTGGCACATCTGGAAGGCGTGCTTCCTCTGCGAGCTCGTCGACGGCGTCCAGCACGAGCTCGACGACGAGATCGCCGAGGCTCGTTTCTTCGCGCGCGACGAGCTGCCCGAGCTCGATCTCGCTCGCATCACGCCCGACAGCTACATCGATCGCTTCTACGCGCACCGCGAGCACCCGGAATGGCCGACGGACTTCGACTGACCGAAGCAGTTGTGTGGGAGGCACTCGCCGAGATCCCCGACCCGGAGATCCCGACGATCTCGATCGTCGACCTCGGCGTCGTCCGCGACGTCGCGATTCAGAACGGCACCGTTCGCGTCGAGTTCACGCCGACGTTTCTCGGCTGCCCGGCGCTCGAGGTGATGCGCGACCAGATGGCCGCGCGAATTCGCGAGCTCGGCGCCGAGCCCAAGGTCGAGGTGATCCTCGACGACTCGTGGTCGACCGACCGGATCACACCCGAGGGGCGCGAGAAGCTCCGAGAGTCCGGCTTCGCCCCGCCAGCACCGCGCCAGGCCGACGGCCCCCAGCTCGTCCAGCTTCAGAGCAAGGCGTTCCGCTGTCCCTACTGCAACTCGACGGAGACGCGGCTCGAGAACATCTTCGGCCCGACGCCGTGCCGCTCGCTTCGTTACTGCGAGTGCTGCCGGCAGCCCTTCGAGCAGTTCAAGACGATCTGACGTCTTAACAGGGTCTGACCCCGTTAGGAGGCGGTAGGTTGTCGACGTGGCGAAGGTTCTGATCCAGTACTGCCCTGTCTGAGACAGCTATGACACACGGGCCGCGAGTCTCGCGGCCGAGTTGAACGCCGAGACGGAGCACGAGGCCGAGATCGAAGAGGGCGCAAAGAGCCAGTACGACGTACTCGCGGACGGGGAGCTCATCTTCTCCAAGCAACAAGAAGGCCGTTTCCCGGAGCACTCCGAGATCCGGGCCGCGCTGGGTTAAGTCAAGTAGAACAAGTAGACGATCACAGCCACCCAAGCGGTGGGTGTCGAGAGAATCGCGACGACCCAGGCTAGATACGGGATCCCTATCCGCGAGATCGTCACGATCAAGGCGGCACCGGCCAGCCACCCGACGATAAGTCGCGACGATCAGCTCATTATCGAAGCAGATCGCATCCTGCCCCCGCATGGGAACAGAACGAGAGCTGCGACAGCTACCAGCGCGAGAAGAGCCTGTACAGCAAGGGGCCACCATCGCATGTTTGCTATCATAGCAGAGGTGGTATATGCAGGCTGATGCTTTCGAGCGGCTCCGCGAGCGCCTCGCGCACGTCGATCCCGACCAGGGTTGGTTCTTCGCGCGTGTGGCGGAGCAGGTTTCCGCGCAGCGCAAGGCGCGCGGGCTCTCGCAGAAGGAGCTCGCCGAGCTGACCGGGACGACGCAGTCCGCGATCGCGCGGCTCGAGTCCGGAGGCCGGCCGCCGCGCATCGACACCCTGCTGCGCATCGCCGAGGCGCTCGACTGCGAGTTGATCGTCGACCTGCGGCCGCGAACGCAACCGAAAGGATCCCAGTGAGCGCGAGACTCGACGTCGAGGAGATCCAGACGACCAGGAGCGAGAAGCTGCTTGCGGTCGTCCTCGCGGCCTTCCTCCTGATCGGCGGAATCTGGACGTACGTCAAGATCGACGACGCCGTCCGGACGTCCACGCCCCCGGACTACTCCTACCCAGGCACGCCCGCCGAGCAGGCGGCTCTCAATCGCCTCGAGGCTGCGAGTCAACGTCACGCTCGATCCGAGCGCCAGGTTGTGGCCGCGCGAGACAACCTCGAGCTCCGGCGCGAGGCCTACCGGACGGCGCTCGACGCAAATCGGCCCGCGCCGCAGCTCGAGAAGGCGTACAACCGGGCCCAAGCGAGGCTCACGCGGACACAGAGAGAGCTAGCCGCTGCGGGAGCGGCCGTCGCCCGCGCCCAGCCGGAGGCAAAAGCCGCCCAGCGCTCCATCGACGAGGTGCGCCAGGGGCGCCAGAACAAGCGAGAGCTGCTCGCTTTTGCCTTCCGGCTCGCCTTCGTCCTCGCAAACGTCGTCTTCGGTTACTGGCTACTGGCGCGTCTGCGGCGGAGACGGTCTCGCTACTACCCCGTGGCGATGGCGTTCGTCGGCTACGCCGCGGTCCTCGCGCTGGTCATGGCCGCGGACTACCTGACGGACTACTTCGACCCGCTGGAGCTCGGGCCGCTCGTCCTGTCGCTCTTTGGGATCGCGGCGACCCTGGTCGCGATGGTGGCGCTCCAGCGTTACCTCGCCAAGCGGCTTCCTTATCGGCGCGTCCGCAAGAGCGAGTGTCCGTACTGCGGCTATCCCGCGCGCGGGAACACGCACTGCGAAGGCTGCGGCCGTGAAGTGATCGCCCCGTGCGCGCAGTGCCACGAGCCACGGCGAGTCGGGGCGCTCCACTGCGGGACCTGCGGAGCGGCCTAGGACCCGGTGAACTTCGGCTCGCGCTTTTCGAGGAAGGCGTTCACGCCCTCCCGGAAGTCGGCCGTCTGCGTGGCCGCGGTCTGGAGCAGCGCCTCGAGCTCGAGCTGCTCCTCGAGCGTGTTGTGCGCCGCCTCGTCGAAGAGGAGCTTCGTCATGCCCACCCCGCGCGTCGGCATCGCCGCCAACTGAGCCGCGAGATCTGCGGTCCGCGCGGCCAGGTCGTCGTCCTCCACCACCTCGGAGACGAGCCCCCAGGCGTGCGCCTCGGCGGCCGACAGCTTCCGGCCCGAGGTCATCCACTCGAACGCCCGCGCATAACCCAGCAACCGGGAGATGAAATACGTGCCGCCCGAGTCCGGGATGAGGCCGATGTTGATGAAGGCGGGCACGAAGCTCGCCGAGTCGGCGGCGATCCGGATGTCGCAGGCGCAGGCGAACGAGAGCCCCGCCCCGGCGGCGGCGCCGTTGACGGCGGCGATCACCGGCTTCTCGAGCTCGCGGATCGCGATGACGTTCGGGTGGTAATTCGTCCGCAGCCGGCTGCCGATGTCGCCAGGATCCTCACGGAACTCGGTCAGGTCCTGGCCGACGCAGAAGCCACGGCCCGCGCCCGTGAGGACGATGGCACGCACAGCCGGGTCAGCCGCTTCGGCCAATGCCGATCCAAGGGCTTTGTGCATGGCCGCGTTGAACGCGTTGAGAACGTCGGGCCGATTGAGCGTGATCGTGAGCACAGCTCCGTCGCGAGTGGTCTCGACCTCCGCCATTCCGCGCAGCCTATAAGGAGGGTCTGGCGAAGCATGGCTGAGCCCCCGGGCCGCGCTGCTCGCCCCGATGCCGGGTCCTCAGTCGCCCCGATAGCTCACTATCGGGGCTCCCTGCGTCCGCGGCCTCGGAACGAGCATCGCACCCCGGCGACGAGCAATGCTCCGCCAGACCCTCCCGGATTGCTAGCTTCGAAGTCGATGCCCGAGCTGAGGTTCATAGCCGATCCTCCGAGCGACGCCGAGGTGCTCGATGCCTACTCGCACGCGGTGACGTCGGTCGCCGAAAAGCTCGCTCCGTCGGTCGCCAGCCTGCGCGTCTCGCGCCGGGTGCGCGGGGGTCGGCGGCTCGACGGAGGCGGCAGCGCCGTCGTGATCACCCCCGACGGGTTCCTGCTGACCTCGGCGCATGTCGTCGCCCAGACCGACGGCTCGGGCCGCGCTTCGTTCGTCGACGGACGCGAGCACGAGTTCACTCTCGTCGGCGCCGATCCGCTCTCCGATCTCGCCGTTCTGCGCCTGGACACGAACGACCTGACCGCCGCAGAGCTCGGTGATGCAGACCGGCTGCGTGTGGGCCAGCTCGTGGTCGCGATCGGGAGCCCGCTCGGCTTCGGCGGAACGCTGACCGCCGGAGTCGTCTCAGCGCTCGGGCGCTCGTTGCCCGTTCCGCAGGGTCGCGTCGTCGAGAACGTCATCCAGACCGACGCGGCTCTCAATCCTGGCAACTCGGGCGGCGCGCTGGCGAACTCGCACGCCCAGGTGGTCGGCGTCAACACGGCAGTCGCAGGTCTCGGTCTCGGTCTGGCCGTTCCGATCGACGCTGCGACTCGCAAGATCATCGCCGCGCTCATGAGCGAGGGCCGCTTCCGCCGCGCCTACATCGGGATCGCCGGCGGTTCGCGCCCGCTGCCGCCACGGCTCGCCTCTCGCCTGGGGCGCCAATCGGCAATCGAGGTGGTGGAAGTCGTGGAAGGAAGCCCCGCCGCGGGCGCGGGCCTGCGCGCAGAAGACCTGATCGTCGAGGTCGACGGCGTCGCGGTCGAGCAGGTGAACGACCTGCAGCGGCTGATGGCCGGCGAGCGCATCGGCCGAAGCGCGACGATGCAAGTCGTGCGTGGGGGCGACCCGCTTTCGGTCGAGATCGTCCCCGCCGAGCTAGAGGTCTAGCTAGCGCCCCTTGAAGTCGGGCTTGCGCTTCTCGAGGAATGCGTTCAGCCCTTCCTTCGTGTCCTCGGACGCGAAGGCCAGGTAGAGCAGCCGGCGCTCGTACTCGAGGCCAAGCTGGAGCGGGCCATCGTAAGCGCGGTCGATGCCCTCCTTTGCGAGCCGGGTCGCGATCGGGGCCTTGGACGCGATTTCCTGCGCCACCGTCTTGGCCTCGTCGAGCCAGGCATCCGCGGCGACGACTCGCGCGACCAGGCCGGCGGCCAGCGCTTCCTGCGCGGAGAGGAACCGCCCGCTGAGGATCACGTCCATCGCGAGCGCCTTGCCGACCGCACGGGTCAATCGTTGCGTCCCGCCGGCTCCGGGGATGACGCCGACCCCGGTCTCGGGTTGCCCGAACTTCGCCGTCTCGGACGCGACGATCAGGTCGCAAGCCATCGCCAACTCGCACCCGCCGCCGAGGCAGTACCCGGAGACCGCGGCCACGAGCGGCGTCCAGAGGCCCCGGATCGCATCCCAGCGCTCGATCCGCCGCTGGTAGTAGAGATCGATCGCCGAGGCGCGCGCCAGCTCGGCGATGTCGGCGCCGGCGGCGAAGGCCTTGTCGTTCCCGCCGAGCACGATGCAGCGCACGCCGTCGTTGCGGTCGAGATCCTCGAGCGTCCCGACGAGCTGCTCCATCAGCTCGTCCGAGAGCGCGTTCAGCGCATCGGGGCGGTTCAGGAGGACGACCGCGATCGGGCCGTCCCTCTCGACGAGAACGAGCTCGCTCACTTCTTCTTGTCGACGAAGCGTCGGATCGCGGCCTTCGGCTCCTCGGTCGCCATCGAGAGCGCGAGCCAGTCGCGAGCGTGGTTGATCGTCTCGTGCCAGGCGAGGTCTTTCCAGAAGTTCAGGTGCTGCTTCGCGTAGCGCGTCGTCTGCGGAAGCTTCCGGGCGAGGTTCTCGACCATCCGGTCGACCTCCGCGTCGAGCTCGGCGGCCGGGACGACGCGGTTCACGAGCCCCCATTCCTGACACTTCTGCGCCGGGATCTCCTCGCACATGAGGACGATCTCGCGTGCGCGCCGGTCGCCGACCATGATCGTCAGCCACTGCGTCGCCCCACCCGCGGGAACCGAGCCGTGCTCCGGTCCCACGTGCCGGACGAACGCGTCGTCGACCATCACGGCGAGGTCGCATGCCATCTGGAACTCGTTGCCGCCGCCGACGGCGATGCCGTTGATGCGCGCGACGGTCGGCTTGCCGATCTCGCGCAGGCGGTCGTGCGCATCCTTGAACGCGCCGAACCATTTCCAGTACTCGTTCGGCTTGTCCAGGTAGTCCTCGGCCCAGGAGCTGAGATCGGCGCCGACGCAAAAGGCCCGGCCGGCTCCGGTCAGGACGACGACGCGGATCTCGTCGTCCCAGGACGCGTCTTCGCACGCCCGCGCGAGCTCCCTGAGCATCTGGAAGTCGAACGCGTTCAGGATCTCCGGCCGGTTGAACGTGATCGTCGCTCGCGGCGGAGCCTTCTCGTAGACGATCTTCTCGAAGCCGAGCTCGTCGGGCGCGCGCGGGCTCGGGTAAGTCGGTTCAGTCAGTGGGTCTCCCGGTGGGATTGGTGGATGCCAGGTTCGCGAGCACCAAGCCAGAGGCTGCACTCGTCCGCGGCCAAGGCTAGACGCCTTGGCAAGGGCGAGGGTGGGCTCTGGCGCCGCGTGATCGCGGGCCTGGCGCCGCCGAATCTCGCCGGGAGGCTCACTGGATTTCGGCGAAATGGACGTGGAACGGGACGCCCATCTCCATCGCATCCTTGCCCGTGGCCATGAACTCGTCCGTCCGGCCCGCCGCCTTGAAGGCGTCCATGTCCGCGAACTCCCACTCCGCGTAGTAGCGGTACATCGGCTCGCCCATCGGCGCGCCGAAGATCCGCCCGTGTCGGAAGGTGGAGCCGGGAACCTGGCGGCAGAGCTCGGCGTGCTGCTCGTAGCGCTCGGCGTCGGGCTCGTCCTCGTAAACAACGAAAGCTCTGACCATTCCCCCTCCTACGTGGCTGACGGGCGCGAGCCTATCGTCCGTTTGGGATCGCCGCTCGCGTGGAATGACGAGTGGAACCTCGGAAAGGGGGTGACCCACATATGCCAAGTCTTCTCTGGATCATCCTGATCGTCGTGCTCGTTCTCCTCGTCCTCGGCTTCTTTGGCCGCGGCCGCTGGTAGGACCAACCGAGCGCTGAAATAGGCCGTCCGGCCCTTGCCGGGCGGCCGCGCGGTCCGGCAGCCTTGGAAGGTGCAGGCAAAGGGCCTCGCAGCGGTGTTCGCGCGGGCGGATATGACCCCGCTGCCGCTGCTCGGAGGCATGGCGAGACCCGACGGCGTCGTGATTGCGAGCGAGCGCTACTTCGCTTTCGCGGGCACCGACGGATCGCTGCTCGAAGGCGAGATGCCTCCCATGCCGCGGCTGCTCGCGCGCTTGCCGCTCCTACGTGGGCTCGCGCGGCTCGCGATGTCCGTGTCGCCGCTCCTCAGACGTGACGGCGTCGCGGGGGTTGGGGAGCGCATCCTGCTGACGGTCGTGCTCCTCGCGCCGGTCCTCTTCGTCTTTCTCTCGGGCACTGCGACCCTCGTGGCCGGCATCCTCATGACGGTCGGAATGCTCGCCTGGATCCTGCGCGGGCGGACGCTCTATCTGCACGGAGCCGAGCACCGCGCCATCGCCGCCGCCGAGCAGGGCAATCTCGCCGCCACGTGGGACGGCACTGCGAAGCCGTCGCGGTTTGCCCTTCGCTGCGGGACGAACTTCGTCGCGCTCGTGCTCCCGGTCGGGCTCGTCGCCGACCGTGTCTGGCCCTTTGCCCCGACGCTCTGGACGCCAATCGTCGTCGCGGTGCTCTCGCTCGCGCTCTCGATGGAGCTCTGGCGGGCGGTGCAGGGCTCGACCCATAGGTTCGCGCGGGTGTTCCTGCTGCCCGGGCTCGCCTTGCAGCGGTTGACGACTCGCGAGCCACGCCTGGACGAGACACGGCTTGCCCTCACGGCCGCGGCCTCGGTCCTGCGCCGAGAGCTCGGCTAGGCGCTGATCTCGGGCAAGCGCCCGAGCAGGTACCAGCCGAGAAGCGGTCCGATCGCGGCGAGCGCGAAGCCGGTCCGCCACGAGGTCGTCTCCACGGCGTAGGCGAAGGCGGCGGGGACGAGGACGCCGATCACCCCCAGCGCCGTTTGCTGGAAGCCGATCGCAGCCCCACTGCGCGCAGGCCCGGCGAGCTCGGCCGCCGCGGTCACCGAGAGGCCGTTCCAGGCCATCGAGATCGCGCCGGCCACAACCATCACCGGCACAACAACGCCCACAGGCGCGTCCGTTACGACGGCCGTGAGCAAGACGCCGGCGCCGCTCGCGAGACCGATCCACCGCAGCGGCCGGATGCGCGCCTGCATCGAATCCGAGATCCGGCCGGCCGAGATCCTCGTTACGACTGCGCCCACCTGGAGGACCGCGAGGACGGCCGCCGCGGCCCCCGGGCTCAGCCCGTGGACGTCATGCAAGAACAGGACGACGAATGACGTGAGCGCGATCTGGGCGAACAGGTACAGGCCACTTCCCGTGGAGAGCACCCAGAGCCGCGAGTCTCGAAGCGTCCACTCCACGTCCTCGGCCTCGAGCTCGTGCGCCGCGGTTCCGGTCTCGCGAACGACGACTGCGGCAACGGCGGCGCTCGCGAGGCAGATCCCACCCATGACGATGAACGCGGCCTCGAGGCCGCCCGCGCCGTTCACCGCCGGCAGCGCGAGCGCCGCGAGCGCTCCTCCGACCGGGATCGCGGTCTGGCGGACCCCGAGCGCGAACCCTCGCTCCCGGGCGGGGAACCAGTGCATGACGGCGCGCCCGCTCGCGGCGTTGACGCTCGCGCCCATGCCCCCGGCGACGGACAGGAGAATGACCAGCGTCGCGAACGAGTGCGCCCAACCCGCCGCTCCCACGAGGACCCCGCACAGGGTCAGCCCACTCGCAAGCACGACCCGCTCGCCGACCCGGTCGGCGAGGAGGCCCCAGGGAAGCAGCGTCAGGATCGGGCCGACCCAGAAGCTCGACAGCGCGATGCCGACCTCCGTCAGCGACAGGTCGTACCGCTCGCGCAACGCCGGTGCGAGCACCGGGAGCCCGATCAGGACTACGGAGAAGCTCGCCTGGGCCGCAGTGCCCGCCGCGAGGACGACCCAGCGATAACGCCTCTCTATAGCCCGAACGGATTGAAGGGCTTCGGGCTCGTCGAGACGATCACGCTCTTCGTCTCGAGGTAGAGCTCGAGCGTGTCGAGCCCGAGCTCACGGCCGAAACCGGACTGCTTGTAGCCGCCGAACGGGATTCCCGGGAAGGCCGTGTACGGCATGTTGATGCCGACCGTCCCCGCCTTGATCTTCCGGGCGAGGCGGTGTCCGCGGGCGGGGTCGCCGGTCCAGACCGTGGCCATCAGCCCGTAGCGCGAGTCGTTCGCGATCCGCACCGCGTCCTTCTCGTCCTCGAAGGGGATGATCGTGACGACCGGCCCGAAGATCTCCTCCTGGGCGACCTTCATCTGGTTGTCCACCTTCGCCAGAACCGTCGGCGGGTAGAACGCCCCCTTGCCGTCGACAGGCTCGCCGCCCGCGACGACCTCGGCGCCCTCCTCGCGGCCGGCCTCGACGTAGCCGTGCACGCGGTCGCGATGGTCGGCCGAGATGAGCGATCCGACCTGCGTCTCGGGCTCGAGCGGGTCGCCCATGCGCAACGTCTTGGCGGCGTCGGCGAAACGGGAGACGAACTCGTCGTACAACGAGCTCTCGACGAGCACGCGGGAGCGCGCCTCGCAGCTCTGGCCGGCCGAGTAGTAGATCGACCAGACCGAGCTCGGGATCG
>JBBPIJ010000028.1:12924-14019 GCA_038040395.1 Actinomycetota bacterium | reverse complement strand
GCGGCGGCGGCGGAGGAGGAGGCGGTGGCGGAGGAGGAGGCGGTGGAGGTGGAGGCGGCGGTGGCGGTGGCGGCGGCGGCGGAGGAGGAGGCGGTGGAGGTGGAGGCGGCGGCGGAGGCGGCGGAGGCGGCGGAGGTGGGGGCCCGCCACCGTCGTTGTGCAGGGCGTCGAGGTAG
This sequence comes from Actinomycetota bacterium, assembly GCA_038040395.1. Classification (GTDB taxonomy): domain Bacteria; phylum Actinomycetota; class Thermoleophilia; order Gaiellales; family Gaiellaceae; genus VAXT01. The sequence continues at coordinate 13,843 of JBBPIJ010000028.1, read as the reverse complement.
GTGCCGAAGCCGGAGCCGGACTGCCACTCGCTCGCCGATTCGACCGACGTCCCTTCGCCCCACTCGTTGAAGGTGGTCACAAGCTGCCAGGGCGCGTTCGAGGCGACCATGTCGCGCACGTTTAGGTTCCAGCGGGCGGGGTCGCGGGGAAGGCGCTCGACCGCGTCTGCCAGCCAGAAGCCGGGGCTGATCGAGTACGAGTAGCCGGTCTGGCTGTCGGCGGCGACGGCGGGCGAGTACTGGTGCCAGCTCGCGGGCTGGCTCGCGCAGCCCCTGTAGCCGGGGAAGACCTTGAGGACGATGTAGGCGTTGACCGTGTTTGCCTGGCTCCAGCGGTCGGCCATGTCGCACAGGTCCAAGGCGTCGGCGTAGACGAAGAGGACGAAGCGCCCGTTGACGCGCAGGAAGGCCGGGTCGGAGCCGTAGCGGTCGCGGATGTAGGTCAGATCGCTCTGGATCTGGGCGACCGTCGGATTCCCGAGGCTCTCGTTCTCGTAGTAGAGCGTCCAGCGGAAGGCGGAGCCCCTCGCGTTCGTCGCCTGGAGGATCGTCGGCACCCGCGTGTCGGTGGGGTGACCCTGCCCCCACCAGGAGAGGATGCCGGCCTCGATCCCTCCGTACCCCAGTGCGTCGATCTGCGCCTGGATGACCGAGGTCGAGCCCGAGTCGTAGTAACCGGGCGAGGGGTGGTAGCGGGTGTACGGGTAGATCCCGTGCTGCGTCCAGGCCTCCGGGAACCAGGGGTAGGAGAAGGCGGCGCGGATCGGGAACGAGGGCTGGGGGTCGGGTGGCGGTGGCGGTGGCGGTGGCGGTGGTGGTGGTGGAGGTGGAGGTGGAGGTGGCGGAGGAGGCGGAGGGGGTGGAGGAGGTGGAGGTGGAGGTGGAGGCGGGGGTGGAGGAGGTGGAGGCGGGGGTGGAG
>JBBPIJ010000028.1:0-12824 GCA_038040395.1 Actinomycetota bacterium | reverse complement strand
GAGGTGGAGGTGGAGGCGGGGGTGGAGGAGGTGGAGGTGGAGGCGGGGGTGGAGGAGGTGGAGGTGGAGGCGGGGGTGGAGGTGGTGGCGGTGGCGGCGGCGGTGGCGGGGGTGGTGGTGGCGGCGGCGGCGGTGGCGGTGGCGGGGGTGGTGGTGGCGGCGGCGGCGGTGGTGGAGGTGGTGGTGGCGGCGGCGGTGGTGGTGGTGGTGGTGGTGGTGGCGGTGGCGGAGGAGGTGGCGGAGGAGGTGGCGCCTGGTCCGTCGTGACGACGAGCGCGGGCACCGTGAGCGACTCCCGGCTCGCCAATGAGAGAGTCGTCGTGCCCTGCGTGGTCAGGGCGATGCTGACCCTACTGTTCCCGCTGACGAGGGAAGTGACGTCGATGCTCGTCCAGGAGCCTTTCCTGATGCTGCCGGACGAGCCGACGGGCGTGGGGGACATGGGCGGCGCATTCGCGTACGTGATCGTGCGCTCGATCCAATCCGAGCTTGCTACGCCGTGGGCGGCGTATCCAGCCGAGGAGGACGAGGCGGCGTAGATGCTCAGCGTCGCGCGGCTCACGGTGCCGCTCAGCCCTGCGACCTCGAAGTTGAGGTATCCGCGGTTGAGCGGCGATGCATTGGTACGGAGTTTCGTTCCCGTCCCGTAGTTCACGGAAGGCCTGTCCGAGCGAACGTAGGCGTCGGCGACCGGTGCGAAGGACGTCAGTGTGAGCGTCGTGGGCGGGACGAACCCGATCTCGTCAGCTGCGACATACGACGATGAGGGGCTTGTTGCGAGGAGGGCAATCGCAGCGGCGGCGATCGTCGAGCCGACGAGAGACAGAGGAAAACGGTGTGGGGTTCGCATCGGTGGTGAAACCAACCCTTCTTGGCATTGGGCCGATGCTTCGAGGCCACTTCGGTAGCCCGGCCGGTCGTTTTCAGTGCTGAAGGGCCTATCGGCACGTTCGCGACAGGACTAAACCCTCGAGTCAGCCGTTGGCCCGCCAGTCGCTAGACGGGCGTAGGGCCGTCAGACGCGGGAGGGCGGAGAGGCTGTTTCGGGTGTCTCGCTCGCGCGCATCGCCTCGACTTCGAGCTCGCCATCGGGGTCTGCCGAGCGACCCGTGAAGAGCTCAACAAGACGGGAAAGCGCGCCCGCAAAAAAATCGATAATTGGCACGACCGCGATCCATACGAGAACCGCCAAGACAACCGCGAGCCATTTGAGCACCAAGACAGGTGCGCGGAGCACGCTCACCGGCGCTCGGGTTCCCGTTTCAGGTCAGACACAAACCTCGGGGCTCGAGCGAACTCGGAGGCGGCTTCCCATGGACGGAGATCCGCTTTCGCTCTATTCTGAATCAAGGGGGAATGAATGACTCTACGTCACAGGTTGAGCTGCCGCCTGTTGGACATACGCGGTCAACGCGCAACTGAAGTAAGCGCTCGCGGCCATGGGGCGTCGTGCTGAACGCAGTGATCCTCGTCGGCGGCGAGGGTACCCGCTTGCGCCCGCTCACGGAGCGGATGCCGAAGCCGATGCTCCCGCTGCTCGGGAGGCCCCTCATCGATTACACGTTCGATCATCTCCGCTCGGCGGGAGTGGGGAAGGCGATTCTTGCCTGCGGCTACCTCCCGACGCAGATCCAGGCGCACTTCGGCGAAAACGCGGAGGGGCTCGAGCTCGAGTACCGCGTCGAGCCCGAGCCGCTCGGCACCGGCGGCGGTATCCGTTTCGGCGCCGACGGGCTGGATAGGACGTTCCTCGCATTGAATGGCGATTCGCTGCGGGAAGCCGACCTCGCACGCCTCATCGAGTTCCACCGCGACCGCGGTGCCGCGGCGACCATTCTGCTCACGCCCGTGGACGATCCAAGCCGCTTCGGGCTCGTGCGTGTCGACGACCAGGGCCGCGTCACCGGCTTTCTCGAGAAGCCCAAGCCGGAAGAGATCGACACGAACCTGATCAACGCGGGGCTCTACGTGCTGGAGCCCGAGGTGCTCGACCTCGTTCCCGAGGGAAAGCAGGTTTCGATCGAGCGCGACGTCTTTCCGATCCTCGCCGATCGCGGCCGCCTCTGCGCCCTCGCTCTGCCGGGCTACTGGCTCGACGTCGGCACGCCTGCGAGCTACCTGCAGGCGCATCTCGACCTGCTCGAGCGGAGCGCGGGTAATAACATCGGCCCTGCGGTCGAAGGCGGCGACATCGAGCTGGTCCCGCCGGTCATGGCGGAGACCGAGGTCGTGATTGAAGACGGCGCGCGTGTTGGCCCGCTTGTGTATCTCGGCGCCGGTAGCCGAGTTGGCTCCGGCGCGGTCGTGGAGCGGGTCGCGCTCCTGCCCGGCGCTGTCATTCCGTCGGGCGCTCGGATCGCAGGTGCCATCGTCTCGCCAGAGTTCGGGGTAATCGCGGCATGAGCGCTGACCGATCGTCTGGGGGCTCGGGCCTCGACCGCTTCGCTGCTGATGTGCGGAAGGTCGAAAAGCCGTGGGGCTACGAGCTGATTTACGCCGTTGCCGACCGCTACTGCGGGAAGGTGCTGTTCGTGCGAGCAGGGGAGACCTTGAGCCTCCAGTACCACCGCCGTAAGGACGAGACGATCTACCTGCACGAGGGCCGGGCCGAGATCGTGATCGGCGAGGATGCCGATCAGCTGACTGCCGAGGAGGTCGAGCCGGGCCGCGGCTTTCGCATTATTCCGGGGACCGTTCACCGCCTACGCGCAATCGACGACAGCCTCTTTCTGGAGGTCTCAACACCCGACCTCGACGATGTCGTCCGTCTCGAGGATCGGTACGGCCGTGCTGACTGACGGGCAGGTGCGGGTCGGCGCCGCCTGACTCGCGGCTGCGAAACGACGTTGAGGGCAGCAACCGACGTCGAGCTTGGGGCGGGAGGGGGCTCCGGGAGCTGCGGAGATCCGGCCCGGGCTACGGCAGAGGTTTTCCCGCCAGGACGATTCCCACGGTGCCCTCATTGGAATGCTCCTCCTCGGATTCCTCGGAGGCAAGAGTCCACGCCGAAACCGGCTGGCTCCCGGCCCACATGACCTGGTCGAGCAGGACGCAGACGTCCTGGCCGTGGGAGGAGCCGTGCTGGCGACGGGAAGAAGCGAACGCAAGCACCTGATCCGCCGACGCAACGGCGATCCTCCGGCCGCGGCCGTCGTCGACGAGGAGCCCCGACCGGCACTCCTTTCGCGTGTGGAGGAACCAGTGGTTGCCCTCGCGGCGGATGAGCGAGATAGCCGCGGTCGCGGGGAGGCGCGCGAGCCGCGGCCGTATGTCGCCAAAATCCCAGCGGTACCAAGCGCGCGACAGGACGTAGTAGAGCGCCCCCGCTGACGACGGCACGAGGTCGGGCTGCGGATCGTTGGGGACCTTCAGTTCGGTGGGCTCGGAGTCCGCGAAGCCGCGACGAACAACGAAGGAAGGGTGTGGACCGATCGCCCCGCGAGAGAAGACGATGCCCCGATCAGCGAGTGCGACGGCGTCGATGCGGTAGCAGCGCCCTTCAACGCAAGCCGGCATCTCGGCGGCGGTCCACTCCTTTCCGCTCGCCATGTCACGGACGACCACGCGCTGCCGAGACGTGTCACCTTCTGCCCAGGCGACGAGGTCGCCCCGAGAAGAGATCGGCGCGATCGCGGAGGCGGCAAGGATTCGACGGTCGGAGCCATCGTGGCGGACGGCCATGATGGTCGTCCCTAACCTCCCCGTGGCATAGACGACCCAGTCCGAGGTCGCCGCGAGGCCGAAGGCGCGTGCGACGTTTCGCGCAAGCGTCGTCGTTCGCCCACTTCTCAGGTCCCGCTGGACGAGGACCGTGCTCGTATCGTTGCCCTCGATGGCCCCAGCTTCCCAGACGAGGTGACGCGGGCCGAGCGCAATGGGAGCGATGGCCACGCCGCCGACCTTGGCGAGAATGCCGGTTTTCAACGGGGGCGCGAATGGACGGGTCGAGCCCAACGGCTTGAACGGTCCCGATTCGGAACTGCGCTTGGAGGAGCCTCCTCCTCCCCAGCAACCACCGGCGATGAGGCAAGCGAGTGCGACAAGGCCGATCGCCGTTCGCTTGCGCATCCGATTGTTGTCTAGCAGTTTGCCGCATGCGGGGTGTCGGTGACTCTTCAAGACCTGCGAGGGAATCGGCAACCTCTTCATTGATCCACCTCGACAGCACGCACGATGTCGAGGAGTTCCGATCTGCCCGTGTTCGATGCGATGACGGTGAGTCGGTCGCAGGGCGGTTTCAGGTCTTCCACCCAGGAGGCGGCAAGGAGCCGTCCGCGGGGAAGCGATGGGGTCAGGATGCGGACGTTCCGGCCGTTTACGTTGACGGGGGCCGAAGTGAGGAAGTCCAGGTCCTCCAGCGACTCGATCACGTCGAACCCGATGTGCAGCCCGACCTCTCGCGCGCCGTCGCCGTAGGTCAGCGAACGCCCCATCACGCTGCCGCCCAGGTTGCGCAGTTCCGAATCCTTGCGGACGAGCCCGGGAACGGTGTCGGCGCGAACTTGGGGGCAGAGACGAAAGGTCGAAGGTCGCGTTTCGGGAGTGGAACGCCCTGACGAGCCGCAGCGGATCCCACCCAGCACCATGAGTGCGGCAACCGCAATCGACGCTTCGGCTCGTGGTCGGGCCCTCATGAGTTTGTGCCTGCGCCTCATGCCCTCCGGAACGCTATCCGGGTCTCTCCGTTAGCGGAGCACGACTCGGGAGCGGAGATTGTCGTTGCGATGACGGAACGCGTTGTGAGAACTCGCGGCCCTCTGCCGTACCATTGGAACTGGTGAAGCGAGCTGCTGCCTCTCTGATCAGCATGGCGCTCTGGAAGCGCGCTGTGCTCGCGCTCGTGCTCGTTCTGTTCGCTGCCGTGGCGATCGCGCCGTCGGCCGGGCCCCCGCGCACGATTCCGCGCGGCGTGAAGATCGCGGGCGTCAACATGTCCGGCCTCGACTCCGAGCAGGCCCGGCAGCAGATCATCGCGCGGTACTCCGCTCTGTTGCGCTTCCGCATGCGCAACCGGCGCTGGAGCGCCCCGACCTGGCGATTCGACCTCGCGGTCTCCGCGGGAGATGCCGTGTCGCAGGCATTCCGCGCTCGCGCCGGCGACAACGTGGACGTCCACGTCGAGGTCGACCGGACGCGGGTTCAGAGCTACGTCGCGGCACTGCAGGAGCGCTTCGGCCGACCCGCCAAGAACGCGAATCTCCTCGGGCTCGTCCACGGCCGCCCGGCGATCAGCAAGTCCGTCTGGGGCCGCTCGGTGCGGCGCAGCACGATGACGGCCGCAATCACCCGCACCCTGAAAGCTCGAATCCGGCCGCGCCTGCAGCTGATCATGAGGCCGGAGAAGCCCACGCGCTCGCGCGCGAAGTTCGGGCCAGTGGTCGTCATCCATCGGGGCACGAACAAGCTCGATCTCTTCTCGGGCATCCGTGTCGTCCGCCATTTCCGCGTCGCGACCGGGCAGGCGCAGTACCCGACTCCGACCGGGCTCTTCCACATCGTCGACATGCAGCAGAATCCCTGGTGGCGGCCGCCCAACTCCGACTGGGCCAAGGGTCTGAAGCCGATCCCGCCCGGGCCGGGGAACCCGCTCGGCACGCGCTGGATGGGTCTCACCGCGCCGGGGGTCGGCATCCACGGCACGCCTGACCCCGCCTCGATCGGCTACTCGGCCTCGCACGGCTGCATCCGCATGCTCATCCCCGAGGCGACCTGGCTCTTCGACCACGTGCGGATCGGCGTGCCGGTCCTCATCGTCCCGACATAGCTCTTATCTTCGCCATCTTCTTGGCGGTCTTCGTGCTGCCGACGCACTGGGGCATCGCGGCGATCCTTGCCGGGATGGCGATCGAGATCGGCGAAGCAGCGTTCTGGATCCGCCTGTCGCGCAGGTTCCGCCCGGCGGTCGGCGTGGAGGCGCTCGTCGGCGCCGAGGGGGTTGCGTCAACGGATTGCCGGCCTGACGGGAGCGTGCGAGTGATGGGCGAGCTTTGGGGCGCGGTCTGTGCCGAGGGCGTCTCAGAGGGGGAGCCGATCGTGGTCGAGAGCGTCTCGGGACTGACACTGCGAGTCCGCCCGAAATAGACTCAGATCGTGGCCAGGATCGACGAGATTTCGGTCGAAGAGCAGCCTCTCGAGTGGGACACGCCGCTCTTTCGCACCGCTGTCGCGCAATTCGAGGAGGCGCTCACGCACGCCGACGTGCACGAAGCCGCTGCGGAGCGGCTCCACTACCCTGAGCGCGCGGTCATGGTCAGCGTCCCCGTGCGTATGGACGACGACCGCTGGGTCGTCTATGCCGGGTACCGCGTGCTTCATTCGAGCGTCCTCGGGCCGACGAAGGGCGGCATCCGGTACGACCCGCACGTCTCGCTCGGGGAGTGCGCTGCGCTGGCGATGTGGATGACCTGGAAGTGCGCGCTCCTGCGGCTCCCTTACGGCGGTGCCAAGGGCGGAGTCCGCTGCAACCCGAGGGCGATGTCGCTCGACGAGGTGCAGCGCCTGACGCGGCGCTTCACGATCGAGCTGCTGCCGGTGATCGGCCCGGATCGGGACATTCCCGCCCCGGACATGGCGACGAACGAGCAGACGATGGCCTGGATGATGGACACGTACTCGATGCAGGTCGGCTACGCGGTGCCCGAGGTCGTCACCGGGAAGCCGATCTCGATCGGCGGCTCCGTCTTCCGCAGCGAGGCGACCGGCGCGGGCGTCGTCATGGTGATCGAGCGGGCCTGCCGCAAGCTTGGCTGGAACCTGGCCGAGCAGGGTTGCGTCGTCCAGGGCTTCGGCAACGTGGGCGCCGTCGCGGCCCGCGATCTCGTCGCGCGCGGCGCTAAGGTGCTCGCCGTCTCGGACATCTCCGGCGGCGTCTACAAGCCCGAGGGTCTCGACCTCGATTCGGTGCGAGCATGGGTGGAGGAGCACGGCACGCTGACGTACTACCCCGACGCCCAGCACGTCTCGAACTCCGAGCTGCTCGAGCTCCCCTGCGACATTCTCGTCCTCGCTGCGCTCGAGGAGCAGCTCACGTCGGAGAATGCGCCGCGCGTCGATTGCAAGCTCGTGGCCGAGGGTGCCAACGGGCCGACGACGTTCGAGGCGGACGAGATCCTCGGTCAGCGCGGGATCGTCGTTCTACCGGACATCCTCACGAACGCGGGCGGCGTTACCGTTTCCTACTTCGAGTGGGTGCAGGATCTCGGCAGGCTCTTCTGGGACCGCGAGGAGATCCGCGCGAAGCTGGCCGACAAGCTGAACGACGCATTTGACCGCGTCTGGGAGCACGCGCACGCGCAGCAGCTCTCGCTGCGCGGCGCCGCGCTCGTCGTCGCGATCCGGGAAGTAGCCGGCGCGCTCGAGACGCGAGGGCTTTACCCGTGAGCAAGGTTCGGGAAGCGATGGTGCCCGAGCCGCGGACGCTGGATGCGTCGGCGCCGGCGGTGGAGGCCGGACAGCTGCTGGCCAGGCCCGAGGTGCGCGCGATCTTCGTCACCGACGAGGGTCGCCTCGCCGGAGTCATCACCCGCAAGACGCTCGTCCGCGAGGTGGTCGCTCCCGGCCGCGACCCGAAGACGACGGGCGTAGGGGAGATCGCGGAGGAGCCCCACTACACGATCGACTCGGACATGGACCTCGAGGCGGCCTTCCACTTCCTCGAGGAGCACGACGCCGAGCGGGTCCCGGTCGTCGAGAACGGCCGCCTCGTCGGCGTCCTATCACGGGAGCTTCTCCAGCGCCGGCTAGCCGAGGACGAGGACCCGGAGGATCAGCAGCAGGTGTAGGCGCCGGGCGGCGCGTCGCCCTCGATCGGCTCCGGAAGCTCAGCCGCCTCGAGGGCGGTTCCGTGCAGGATGTCGCGCTCGCTCGCCTCGATCGCCGGCAGGCCGAGGTGGCTCATGATCTCCCGCAGGATCACCGCCCCGGCGACGATCACGGGCGCCCGCTCCGGCTCGAGGCCCGGCACCTCGCGGCGCTGCGCGAGGGGGAGTGCAGCGAGCCGTTCGAGCTGAGCCTTCACCGCGCCGTCCCCGAGCTTGTGGCCGTGCACGCGGTCGGGGTCGTACTCCACGAGCCCGAGGTCGAGCGCGGCCAGGGAAGTGATCGTCCCCGCGACGCCGATTCCCTGGTGTGCCTGCATCCCGTCGGGCACCTGATCGAAGAGGACCAAGCGGGCCGCGGCTGCCAACGAGTCGAGCTGGTTTTCGGTCGGCGGGTCGGATCTGAGGAACCGCTCCGTGAGACGCACCGAGCCGAGGTCCATGCTGACCCGTTCGCGCGCCGTGATCAGCTCGGTCGAGCCGCCGCCGATGTCGACGACGATCGCGTCGGCGGGCAGGTCGCGACCTCCGGAAGCGCCGCGCAGCGTGAGCTCCGCCTCTTCCTCCCCGCTGAGCAGGCGCGTCGTGAAGCCGTAGCTCCACTCGATCTCGCCGAGGAACGCCTCGCCGTTGTCGGCGTCGCGCACGGCACTCGTCGCGACGAGCAGGGCCCGCTCCGCGCCGAGGCTCTCCAGCTCGCGGCGATAGTCGGTCAGGCAGTTCCGGACGCGTGCGATCGGCAGCGGAAGGAGCTTGTGGCGCGAATCGACCCCCTCTCCGAGCCGCGTGATCGTCGTCCGTCTGGAAACCTCGTCCACGCGCCCGTCGGCGACGTCCGCAACGAGGAGGCGAGTTGTGTTCGTGCCGAGATCGATGGCGGCTACGCGCATCAGACAGCCAAGGTAACAGCGGCTATAATTGCTGCACGCCGCGGGGTGGAGCAGTCAGGTAGCTCGCCGGGCTCATAACCCGGAGGTCGCAGGTTCAAATCCTGCCCCCGCTACTGAGAAGGGCCCCCGAGAGGGGCCTTTCTTGTTGTCGCGCCAAGCCGTCCTTCGGCCGTCAGGTCGCAGGACACTGCGCAGGCCAGCGTGACTTCTCCGTTGTCGGATGAGTCGAAAGCTTGGAAGCGAACTGAGCTGAACATGCAAGACCAGAAAACCGTGGTCATCTGCGACGACGAGCCAATGCTGCGCGAGCTAGTTCGCGCATCGCTCGATGCCGGCTACCGCTTCGCCGAGGCAAACGATGGAATCGTGGCACTCGAGCTGATCCGCGAGCTAAGGCCCGACGCCGTGACGCTCGACCTCATGCTGCCTCGCCGAAGCGGCCTCGACGTCCTTGCGGAGCTCCGCAAGGACGAACAGCTGCGGGACATCCCGGTTCTCGTCGTCAGCGCCTGGCCGGAGAAGCGCGAAGAGGCGCTCGAGGCCGGCGCTTGGGGTTTCGTCACGAAGCCTTTCGACCCCGACGAGCTGAAGAAACGCATGGAGGAGCTTCTGGGGAGCCGATGAGCCGGACCTCGTCACTCTCGTTGGCCACGCGGATGGTCGCGGCGAGCGCGGTCGTCGCACTCCTCGTCGCGGCCGTTTTCGTCGGTCTCATCCTCGCTGTGTCCGCGCTCCGAAGTGCAACCGAGGAGGAGGCCCGGTCAAAGGACGTTACGGTCGCGACGCTCGAGCTCGAGAACCTCGTGCTCGACGTCGACACGGGGCTCCGCGGTTACGTGATCACGGGCAAGACACAGTTCCTCACGACGTACTACGCCGCACGCCCGGAGCTGAAGCCGGCCTTCACACGCCTTATGGAGCTCGTCGGCGGTGAGCCGGCCCAGCTGCGCCGGTCGAAAGAGCTGATCGCCCAGGTTCGCCGCTACCTGAACGAGTACGCGGATCCGGTCCTGCGCTTCGCACAGTCAGAGAGCCTCGCCGCAGGCCGATCGGCGACTGCCATCGAGGGGAAGCAACGGATCGACGAGCTCCGCAGCCGGTTCGACGCGTTTCGCACCGCGGAGGACGCCCTTGCCGCGTCTCGGGCGCGCTCGGCGGCTGACAAATCGGAACAGGCGATCGCCTTCGGCGTCGCAGGGCTCGCGCTCTCGGCGTTGTTCATCGTCGTCTTCGCTGTCTACCTCGCCCGCTCGATCGCGCGGCCTGTGCGCGAGGCCGCCGAGGGAGCCACAGAGCTCGCCGGCGGCAACTTCTCGATTCGCCTCCAGGAAAGCGCGCCCGGCGAGGTCGGGGAGCTCACACGGGCGTTCAACGAAACGGCGGAGCGCCTCGAGCAGGCCCGCACGGAGCTGGAGCATCAAAACGCCCGCCTGCGGGAGAGCGAGCGACTGCAGTCGGAGCTCGTGAACACGGTCTCGCACGAGCTGCGCACGCCTCTGGCCGGCGTTCGCGGGTTCACGTCGCTTCTGCTCAGGCGCGACGTCGAGCCGGAGGTTCGCCGCCACTACCTCGGCGTCATCGACGCACAGGCGAGGCGGCTGTCGGAGCTCATCGACCAGTTCCTCGACCTCCGCCGCATCGAGGAGGGACACCTCGATTTGGCCGACGACGTGTTCGACATCGCTGCGCTGATCCAGGACGAGGCGCAGATCTACCGCGCGCAGAGCGCCAAGCATCGGCTCGAGCTCGAACTGCCGAGCGAGCCGCTGCGAGTGCGGGGCGACTCCGCCCGGCTCCGGCAGGTGGTCGGCAACCTGCTCTCGAACGCGATCAAGTACTCACCTCAAGGCGGAGTCGTCTCGGTTGCCGCCCGGCAAGACGAGCACGCGGTCCGGGTCCAGGTGCGCGACGAGGGCATCGGCATCCCGACGAGCCAGCACCCTCGGATCTTCACGAAGTTCTTCCGCGGCAACGTGGCCGCGAGCGGGATCGCAGGCACGGGCCTCGGTCTTGCCGTTTCGCGGGACATCGTCGAGTCGCACGGCGGCAGCATCGGGTTCACGAGCGCAGAGGGGGAGGGGGCCAGTTTCTGGTTCGAGCTCCCGAGCGCGGACAGGAATGGCGACGGAGCGCCTCCGCCAGGAAATCGATCCAATGAGTAGAAAGGGGTAGCGAGATGAAGAGGACGCTTCTCGCGATTACAGCTGGGCTCGGACTCGGCCTTATCGGCGGGTCCACGAGCCTCGGCTCACCCGAGCTGACGAAGCCCGGGCCGATTCGGCTGACGACGCGCGGCCTCACCCAGCAATTCGTCAACAGCGGGGATCCGAGCCGGGGAGCCGGCGATCTCCTGGTCATTCGGGAGTTGCTCTACAACAAAGGGATCACCCGGAACGCGATCGGCCACGCCGAGCTCGTATGCACGTATACAGGGCGGCTTTCCCGCCAATGCAACGGGACCTTCTCACTTCCGAAAGGAAAGATCTCAGTCGCCGGAACTCTGATTTACCGGCAGTTCTACGTCCTGGCCGTGGTCGGGGGCACAGGCTTCTACGACAACGTCCGCGGCTCGTTGACCGTGACCCTGCTCAAACGGAAGCCTCGCAAGGACCTCGTGTACTTCCGCCTGCTCATCTGAGCAGCGGCCCTCGTCGACGTCCTCGCCGGCCCAGCGCGAACAGGCCGTAGGCGCACGTCGAGAGGTCTAGCTGTTGTGGCGGCCTACGCGGCTGACTACCAGCGTGACCCTGGCGCCGAGCAGTCGCCTCGCGCCCGGCCGCGGGCTCTGCGCTCCGGATTCACACGCGCGCTAGATTCCGGCGGTGCACGACAACGGCTACTTCGGCGAGCGCGTTGCTGCCAGCTACGACGAGTCCTCGGCAGAGATGTTCGATCCGACGGTCGTCGGTCCGGCCGTCGACTTCCTCGTCGAGCTGGCGGGAAGCGGACGCGCACTCGAGCTCGGGATTGGGACCGGCCGGATCGCGCTACCGCTCGCGCAGCGGGGTGTGCCGGTGCACGGGATCGACGTGTCGAGGGCGATGGTCGCGAAGCTGCGTGCGAAGCCGGGCGGCGAAGACATCGACGTGACGATCGGCGACTTCGCGACGACGACGGTGGAGGGAATGTTCTCCGTCGCCTACCTGGTCTTCAACACGATCATGAACCTGACGACGCAGGCGGCGCAGGTCGCGTGCTTTCGCAACGTCGCTGCGCATCTCGAGCCCGGCGGCTGCTTCGTCATCGAGGTGGGCATCCCGGCCCTCCAGCAGCTCCCGCCCGGCGAGACCATCCTCGCCAACTACGTGAGCGAGACCAGGTGGGGATTCGACGAGTACGACGTCGCGACGCAAGGCCTCACGTCTCATCACTTCCGGAGCGTCGACGGACTAGTCGAGCGCAACTCGGTTCCCTTCCGGTACGCGTGGCCCTCGGAGCTCGATCTGATGGCCGAGCTCGCCGGGATGACGTTGTGCGAGCGCTGGAGCGGATGGAAGCGGGAGCCGTTCACGAGCGACAGCCGCAAGCACGTCTCCGTCTGGGAGAAGCCGGCGGGCTAGGCGCGTCGGTGTTGGGCTCCGGAGACTGGCGGGTTGTGACGCGAATCGTGAAGGCATACCCTCTTCCGAAACTGGACGTTCACGGGAGGGAGAAGCATGGCTCTTCAAATCGGCGATACGGCACCGGATTTCGAGGCGGAGACAACCGAAGGGCCCATCCGTTTCCACGACTGGCTGGGGGACTCCTGGGGCGTGCTGTTCTCGCACCCGAAGGACTTCACCCCCGTCTGCACGACCGAGCTCGGCTACATGGCGAAGATCAAGCCGGAGTTCGACCGCAGGAACACGAAGATCATCGGGCTCTCGGTCGATCCCGTCGACAAGCACTCGGACTGGGCCGCCGACATCGAGGAGACGCAGGGTCACGCGCCCAACTACCCGATGATCGGCGACGCCGACTTCAACGTCTCGAAGCTCTACAACATGCTTCCGGCCGACACGTCGGGCGATCCGGCCGAGCGCACGCCGGCCGACAACCAGACCGTGCGCAACGTCTTCGTCGTCGGCCCGGACAAGAAGGTCAAGCTCATCCTCGTCTATCCGATGACGACCGGCCG
>JBBPIJ010000027.1:0-14730 GCA_038040395.1 Actinomycetota bacterium | reverse complement strand
CCGAAGCCGGGCAGCATCATGATGTAGACCGCCGGGTGCGAGTAGAACCAGAAGATGTGCTGGTAGCCCAGGACGTAGCCGCCCTCGTGGAAGTCGAAGAAGTTCGTGTGCATGAGGCGGTCGAACATGACGAAGAACTGCGAGCCGGCGATGAAAGGCGTCGCCAGCACGACGAGCAGTGACGTCGTGAAGTTCGCCCAGACGAGCAGCGGCATGCGCCAGAAGGTCATCCCTGGCGCACGCATGGTGATGATCGTGACCAGGAAGTTGAGGGCGGTCATGATCGAGGACGCACCGGCCCACTGGACGCCCATGTTGAACCACACATTGCCGTCCGTCCCCACGACCGACAGCGGCGCATAGCCCGTCCACCCCGCGCCGAAGGCTCCGCCGGGGACGGCGACGCTCGAGAGCATCATGATCCCGGCGATCGGCAGCAGCCAGAAGGAGAGCGCGTTCAAGCGCGGAAACGCCATGTCCGGCGCGCCGATCATCAGCGGGATGACGAAGTTCGCGAGACCTGCGAAGGCCGGGATCACGAACAGGAAGATCATCAGCGACGCGTGGACCGAAATCAGGCCGTTGTACTCCTGGTTGTCCAGGAACTGCATCCCCGGCTTGGCCAGCTCGGCGCGGAAGATCATCGCCATGAGGCCACCGGCGAGGAAGAAGAAGATCGTCGTGGTGACGTACTGGACGCCGATCACCTTGTGGTCGGTGTTGACCCGGAAGTAGTCCCGCCAGCTGCGCGCGCCATGGCCGGAGTGGTCCTCGGGCTCGGTCGGGTGGCCGAGGCAGTACTTGACCCAGTAGTCGAAGGTTCCGATCCCGGCGAGGAAGCCGACCGGCGCCATGATCAGCGCGGCCACGGTGACGATGATCAGCCAGTCGAAAACCGGGTCCCAGCCGGCCAGGGCCCGAAGGCCGACGACGATCCCGAATCCGATGCCGAAAAAGAGCGCGGTCATCCACGGCACGCGCAGCCACCCCGGCGCGAGCGCCCGCCGCCAGCCGGTCGGCGCCGGTGGTGCGTGGTGGGTGTGCTCGGCGAGCTCCGTCAAAGGGCGGTCAGCTCCCTTCCTTCCCCTGCTGTTGCGAACGGGCCCAGCGATCGAAGTCGTCCTCCTTCATCACGATCACCGGCGCCCGCATGAGGGCATGCCCGAGCCCGCAGAGCTCGGTGCAGATCAGGGTGTACTTGTCGGCCTTCATGGGCGTGATCGGGAGCTTGGTGACGATCCCGGGGACGGCGTCCTGCTTCTGCCGAAACTCGGGCACCCAGAAGGAGTGGATGACGTCGAGCGCCCGCAGCCGGAGCTCGACCTGCCGGCCTTCCACGAGCCGCAGTTCGTTCGACTCGAAGCCCCCGTACTGCGGGTACTTGAAGTGCCAGGCGAACTGCTGCGCCGTGACGTCGACCTTCAGGCGGTTCGCCTTGAGCTTTCCGTTCTCCGCGAGGGCCACCGCGCTGAGGACGGCGATCACGGTCACGAGCACCGTTGGAATCGCCGTCCATGCGATCTCGATACCCGTGTGGCCGTGGATGGGCGGGCCGTCGGAGTCGTCGTCCGGCGGCGCGCGGAACGTCACGACGGAATACACGATGACCGCGGCGACCACGGCGAACACGGCGATGCACACCGCGATCACGAACCAGAAGACGAAGTCGATCCGCCCCGCTTCCCTGGAGTCCTGGTCGGGCAGCCAGGGGATCAGGACCGCGACCGCGGTCGCCACCGCAGCCGCCAGCAGACCGATCGTGACGACCCGAACAATTGCTCCCCGTCGCACCGGGACCGAGCCTACTCAACGATTGGACGCGATGCCGTAGTTAGCGTCGGGCTTCGAGGGGGTATGAGCGGACAAACAAGGAGGTTCTATGGGACTCGGAGCAAGTCTGTTTCTGATCGCGGGCGGGGCAATCCTCGTCTGGGGCGTGACCGGTGAAGTGGCAGGAATCGACGTGGACGCCATCGGAGTGATCCTGATGGTCGTCGGAATCGTCGGCCTCATCCTCTCGATGATCTTCTGGTCGTCGTGGGGCGGCGTGGGAGGCCGCCGGCGCCCCACGTACGTCGAAGAAGGCCCGCCAGCAGGCCCGGGCTACTAGCTAGAGCGAACGACTGTCTCTCCAACTCCGGGGCCGGGCTAGACCCGGCCCCGGCGCGATCTAGAAAGCTGCCAGCGGGTCGACGTTGGCCCCGCGGACGAGCACCTCGAAGTGCAGGTGCGGGCCGGAACCTTCTCCCGTCGCGCCCACGAGGCCAATCGTGGAGCCTCCGGCGACCCGGGCGCCTAGACGAACGTCGATGCGCGACAGGTGCGCGTACCTCGTGCGGACGCCGCTGCCGTGGGCGACCACGACGAGCTTCCCCCAGCCGCTGCCACTCGCGCCCGCGAAGACGACGTGGCCGCCTCGCGCGGCGGCGACCGGCGTGCCCGTCTCGGCGGGAAAGTCCACTCCGGCATGGAAACGGGCGCCACGCGGGCCGAAGACGTCGCCGACCGGCGAGACCAACGGTCGTGCGAGCGTCAGCGGACAGCGCGGATCCGGCGCGCGCAAGGCGGCGAGCGTCGACGGTCCTGCGGTGCCGTCAGGCTTGATCCCGGCCCAGCGCTGAAAGCTGCGCAGCGCCGCGTCGGTGTGTGCGCCGAGATAGCCGTCGAAGTTTCCCGACGGAAAGCCGTGCCAGGCGAGCGCGAACTGGAGCGCCGCGACGTCCCAGCCACGGGCGCCGAAGGTCAGCTGCCGGTGGCCGAGCGGAGAGCGCTTGCCGTAACGCCCGAGCGCCTTGCGCGTGCTCGGGCCGGGCACGCCGTCGGCCACGAGGCCCTTGCGCATCTGGAACCGGCGGAGGGCTCTTTCGGTGCCGGGGCCGAGGACGCCATCGACAGTCCCTGTGTAGAGACCTTGTCCGCGGAGCCCGACCTGAAGTGCTGCGATCTCGGGGTTGCCACCTGCCATCGCTCCGGTCGCCAGCGCGAGCGCGGAAACGACGAACAGACACAGGGTGACAACAAAAGCTCTGAACATGGCCGCAGTAGGTTCCCGACGAGAATCGGTCGCCTCCACGCCGTCGGGCATCCCCCAAAAGGGGGAACTAGAACGAGGGATCGCATCCCTCGAACGAGGGACGTCAACCGCTGTCACGCGCCCGATACTCGTGCGAGGCGTTCAGATACGGAGGAAAGCTCGTGCGGCACAACGGAGCACGGCAGGAGACCCCCGCTGGGGTCGCCCTGCCCAACATCGGTCGACTGCTCTGCGCAGCCCTGCTCATCGGGGTAACCGCGTATGCCGTGGAGGCGCTCCTCGGCACCGAGGGCTGGATCGACGGCCTCTTCAACGACTGGATCTACAACGGCCTACTGCTCACCTCGGGCATCTGCTGCCTCGCCCGAGCGCTGCTCGTTCGCGCCGAGCGGCTTCCTTGGCTGCTCCTCGGCGTCGCGCTCCTGCTCTGGACGATCGGCGACCTCTACTACTTCTTCTTCCTCTCGGGCGACGAGACCGTCCCGATCCCGTCCGTCGCCGACTCCTTCTACCTCGCCTTCTATCCGGTCAGCTACGCGGCGCTCGCGCTGTTGCTTCGCGCGCGGATGCGCGGGTTCCGGGGCAACCTCGCGCTCGACGGAATCATCGCCGCCCTCTCCGTCGCGGCTCTGGGGGCCGCCGTCGTCTTCGACGAAGTCCTGAGCACGACCGGGGGCGCCTCGCTGGTCGTCGCGACAAATCTCGCCTATCCGCTCGCCGACCTTCTTCTCCTGGCGCTCGTCGTCGCCATGTTCGCGCTGACCGGTTGGCGCTTCGATTCGACCTGGGCATTCGTCGCCGGCGGCTTCGCCGTCTTCGCCGTCGCCGACACCGCGTATCTCTACGAGACGGCGACGGGCAAGTACGTCGAGGGCAACTTCCTCGACGTGGGGTGGCCCGCGGCGCTCGTGCTGATCGCGTGTGCTGCCTGGCAGCCGGTCACGAAGCTCAAGGACATCCGCGCCGAAAGCTGGCAGGCGCTCACCCTCCCGACGTTCTTCGCCCTGGTCGGCCTCTCGGTGCTCGTCTACGACCACTTCGGGCACATCAACGTGGTCGCGTTCGCCCTCGCCTCCGGTGCGATCGGAATGGTCATCGTGCG
Organism: Actinomycetota bacterium; assembly: GCA_038040395.1. Lineage (GTDB taxonomy): Bacteria > Actinomycetota > Thermoleophilia > Gaiellales > Gaiellaceae > VAXT01. The sequence goes on along the minus strand of JBBPIJ010000027.1, from coordinate 10,594 downwards.
CGCCGTCCTGACCTTCCGTGAGCGCGTGCGCCTGTTCGACGCAAGCCGCGAAGAGGCGCTCTCCGACTCGCTCACGGGGCTCGGCAACCGACGCAGGTTCGTCCTCGACCTCGAGGGGCGCCTTGCCGAACCGCGGAGTGCGTTTGCCCTCGTCGTCTTCGATCTCGACGGCTTCAAGGCGTACAACGACTCGTTCGGCCATTCCGCCGGCGATGCCCTGCTCGGGCGCATGGCCGGACGGCTCGCGGCGGCGACCCAGGGCTACGGGCGCGCCTACCGGCTCGGCGGAGATGAGTTCTGTGTCCTGTCGACGGCGGAAGATCTCAGCCCCGGCACCCTGATCGGGAGGACGACGGCCGCGCTGACTGAGGAAGGCGAGGGCTTCTCGGTTAGTTGCTCGTTCGGCTCCGTCCTGCTGCCTGCGGAGGCCGACGAACTGACCGAGGCGTTGCGGATCGCGGACGACCGCATGTACGTCCACAAGCAACGGAACCGCCCGGGCGCGGACCGTCAGAGCATCGACGTCCTCCTCAGCGTCCTCGAGGAACGCGACTCCCGGCTCGCTCACCACCTCGCCTACGTCGCCGATCTGGCCGAGGCGATTGGGCGCAGGCTCCAGGTGCCCGAGATCCAGCTCCAGACGATCAGGCAGGCGGCCGAGTTGCACGACGTCGGCAAGCTGGCGATCCCCGAGGAGATCCTGGGCAAGCGCGGCCCGTTGACCGACGACGAATGGGCGTTCGTTCGGCGCCACACGCTGATCGGCGAGCGCATCCTCCGCTCGGCCCCCGCGCTCGTTGGCGCCGCGAAGCTCGTGCGCTCGACCCATGAGCGGTGGGATGGGACCGGCTACCCGGATGGGCTCGCGGGCCCCGAGATCCCACTGGGCGCCCGCATCATCTGCGTCTGCGACGCGTTCGACGCGATGACTTCCGAGCGACCCTATTCGAAGGCCCTGACGAGCGAGGAAGCGATGCGCGAGCTGTTCCGCAGCGCGGGCGAGTACTTCGACCCCGCTGTGGTCGAAGCATTCGCCGCGGTACAGAGCGAGCTGAACACCGAGCTCGTCGCCTAGCCGGAAGCACGAAAGTCCCTGGCTATACTCGCCCGTCTGGGGCCGTTAGCTCAGTTGGTAGAGCAGGGGACTCTTAATCCCAAGGTCGAAGGTTCGAATCCTTCACGGCCCAAACGCGCAGCGTTTCGTCCGTGATGCGCGCAGCGCACCGCGGACCGGTGGAGGGGGTTTGGGGGAACCGGGAGGTTCCCCCGGGCATTTAGAGGCGTCTTTACAGAGCGATAACGGTCACCGCGTACGCTTCGAGGTGGCATGAAGGCCCTGCTCACGATCATTTCCGCGCTGGCGGTAGCCGTCGCCCTGTCGACCTCCGAGGCGCCTGCGAGCCGCTCCGGGGCGCAGGCCGATTGCACCCTCACCTCGACCGGCCTCGTTCCGCTCACGGACATGGGGCGCCGGCGCTACCACGGCTTCCGAGGTGGTCTCTACCCCGCCGGACGCAACCGGCCGAGTGCCGCCTACCTGCGCCGGGGGCTGGCCGCCGCGCGCCGGATCCACCGGATCGACGGCAAGATCGTCCTGCTCTCGGTTGGCATGTCGAACGCGACGGCGGAGTTCTCCGCCTTCAAGCGCATCGCCGATCGCGACCCGGCGAAGAACGCCAACCTGACGATCGTCGATGGGGCCCAGGACGGCTGGGACGCGGACCGCGTGAAAGCGGACCCCACGTACTGGGACAACGTCGACGTACGGTTGGCGGCGGCCGACGCCTCGCCGAACCAAGTGCAGGCGGTCTGGCTGAAGGAGGCAATCGCCGGTGAGGACCGACGCTTCCCGAAGGACGCCCGAGCGCTCCAGGCGGACCTGCGGGCGATCGTGCGCACCATGCGCACCCACTATCCCAACCTCCGCCTCGTCTATCTCTCCAGCCGCACCTACGGCGGCTACGCGGTCACGGGCCTCAACCCGGAGCCCGCTGCCTACGACAGCGGCTATGCGGTGCGTGGCGTGATCCAGGAGCGCATGCGCGGAAAGCTCAAGGGCGCCTGGCTCGGCTGGGGCCCTTATCTCTGGACCGACGGCCTGCGTGGGCGCACCGACGGGCTCGTCTGGGCGTGCGAGGACGTCGAGGACGACGGAACGCATCCGTCGAAGACCGGCGTCCAGAAGGTGAGCAACCTGCTGCTCACGTTCTTCAAGACGGACCCCACCGCACGACGCTGGTTCGTCGCCCGCTGAGGCTGAGGCCCGGCCGAAGGGCCTCTGTACTATCGCGCCGGTGAAGGGACCAGTCGGAATCGTCGGAGCCGGGTACGTCGGGCTCCCCCTCGCCCAGGTCTTCGCCGAGGCCGGCCACCGCATCGTCCTCGTCGAATCGAACCCGCAGAAGGTCGAGGCAGTTCGGCGTGGAGAGAGCTACATCAGAGACGTCGGCTCGGCCGGCCTGAGCACTCTCGTGGAGTCGGGGGCGATTCAGGTCACGTCCGACTACGACGCCCTCATTGAGACCGAGGCGATCCTCATCGCGCTGCAAACGCCGCTCTCGCCGCAGAGGGAGCCCGACCTCTCGTTCGTCCTCGCCGCGGTCGAGGACATCGCGCCTCGACTCCAGAAGGGTCAGCTCGTCGTCCTCGAGTCGACGACGTATCCCGGCACGACGCGCGAGCGCCTGTTGCCGCTGCTCGAGGGCAGCGGCCTGCGCGTCGGTGAGGACTTCTACCTCGCGTTCTCCCCGGAGAGGGTCGATCCCGGTCGTGAGGACTGGACGACGCAGAACACGCCCAAGATCGTGGGCGGGATCACCCCGGCCTGCACCGAGCGGGCCGTCGAGCTCTACAGCCGCGCGCTCGAGACCGTCCACCCGGTCTCGTCGCCCGAGGCGGCCGAGCTGACGAAGCTGCTCGAGAACATCTTCCGCTCGGTCAACATCGCGCTCGTGAACGAGCTCGCACAGCTCTGCGACCGGATGAGCATCGACGTCTGGGAGGTCGTCGGGGCGGCCGCGACGAAGCCGTTCGGCTTCATGAGCTTCAAACCGGGCCCCGGCCTCGGCGGGCACTGCATGCCGATCGATCCCTTCTACCTGACCTGGAAGGCGCGCGAGTACGACTTCTACACGGAGTTCATCGAGCTCGCGGGCAAGGTGAACGAAAACATGCCGTACTGGTGCCTGGGCAAGATCGTGCGAGCTCTGAACCAGCAGGAGAAGGCACTCAAGGGCTCCAAGGTCCTGATCCTCGGCGTCGCCTACAAATCGGACATCGAGGACACGCGTGAGTCGCCCGCGCTGAAGCTGATCGAGCTTCTGACAGAGGAGGGCGCAGACGTCTCGTACCATGACCCGTTCGTGCCTGAACTACGGGAGCAGGGGCTTGCCTCGATGCCGCTCGACGCCGCACCTGCGGACTGTGTCGTGATCGTCACCGCGCACTCGGGCATCGACTACGACAAGCTCGTCGAGCAGGCGCAGCTCGTGGTTGATCTCCGGAACGCAACAGGCACGAACGGAACCTCGAACGGGAACGTGTGGAAGCTTTGAGCCGCCTGCGCGTGGGCCAGGCGGGGCTCGGCTACTGGGGCCCGAACCTCGCCCGGAACTTCGGAGAGCTCGCCGACCTGCGGTGGCTCTGCGATCTCTCTCCCGACCTGCTCGCGGAAGCTTCGTCTCGCCATCCGCAGGCGAAGACGACGACCGATTTCGACGAGCTCCTCGCCGACCCTGAGCTGGACGCGATCGTGATCGCGACACCGGTGATCACGCACTACGAGCTCGCCAAGCAGGCGCTTGCAGCCGGCAAGCACGTCTTCGTCGAGAAGCCGCAGGCCCAGACGACGGCCGAGGCCGAGGAGCTGATGGCGCTCGCCCAGGAGCGCGGGCTCGTCCTCATGCCCGGCTACCTACTCCTGTACCACCCTGCAATCGCCAAGCTGAAGGAGATCGTCGACGCGGGGGAGCTCGGAGACATGCTGTACCTCTACGGGAACCGCCAGAACCTCGGCCAAATCCGACGCGACGAGAACGCGCTCTGGTCTCTGGGCGCCCACGACCTCTCGGTGATCCTCCACCTGATCGGCGAGGAGCCGGCCGAGGCCTGGGCCCGGGGAGAGTCTTTCCTCCGCGACGGGATCGAGGACGTCGTCTTCTGCTTCCTCCGCTTCCCGTCGGGAGTGGTCGCGCACATGCACGTGTCGTGGCTCGACCCCCACAAGATGCGCAAGCTGACCGTGGTCGGCAGAGAGAAGATGGCGGTCTTCGACGACATGGAGCCCGACCGGAAGGTGACGGTCTACGACAAGGGGACGGTACTCCGGCCGGCAACCGAATGGCAGGTACGCGAGGGCGACATCAACATTCCGAAGCTCGCGCGCGAGGAGCCCTTGCGGCGCGAGTGCGCGCACTTCCTCTCGCTCGTGTCGGGAGAAGGCGACCCGCTCGAGCCGAGCCGCCAGGGCGTCGCCGTCGTCCGGACGCTCGAGCTGCTCCAGGAATCGCTCCAGACAGCCGCGGTGTGAGTTACCAAGCAGCCGAGACTGCGGTCATCTACCCCGGTACGTCGATCGGCGACGGGTGCGTGATCGGCGACCATGCCGTGCTCGGCAAGCAACCTGCTCTCTCGCCCCGTTCGACTGCGTCGCGCGGGGAGCTGCCTCCGCTCGAGCTGGGACCGGGAACTGTCGTCGCGGCCGGAGCGATCGTCTTCGCAGGGACGAGGATCGGGGCCCGCGTCATCGTCGGCGACCAGGCCTGCGTCCGCGAGCGCTGCGAGATCGCTGACGACGTCGTCGTCGGCCGCGGGTCGCTGGTCGAGAACGACACGACGATCGGCAGGCTGACGAAGATCCAGGCCAACGCGTACATCACGGCGTACTCCACGCTCGAGGACGAGGTCTTCATCGCGCCGGGCGTGACGACCACGAACGACAACTTCATGGGTCGGACCGAGAAACGGCACGAGCTGCGACGAGGCCCCACGATTCGCCGCGGCGCGCGGGTCGGGGGCGCGGCGGTCCTCTGCCCGGGGGTCGAGATCGGCGAGGAGGCTTACGTCGGTGCGGGCGCCGTCGTCATCCGGGACGTCCCCGCGCGCGCAGTGGTCGTCGGCAATCCCGCGCGGCAGATCCGCGAGGTCGCTACGGACGAGCTGCTGGACGCGCCGGCTGCGCCTGGCGCTTCCGGAACCTGAGCGAATAGCTGCCGGCACCCGGAGCCGAGACCTTCACCTCGAGGAAGTACCAGCCGCTTTCCTGTATGCGGACATGAATCCGCTCACGCGAGCCCGGAGACTTGGACTGGGCCGCGAGCAGGCGGCGGTCGGCCGCGCGCCCTCCGATACGCGTCGTCCCCGGCTTCCAGAGGAAGAGGTTCGTATCGGTGCCGGCTGGGCCGCGGAGCAGTGCGACCAGGCGCTGTCCGCGACGCAGCTTGACCCGGTAGACGTCGATGCGGTCATCCCAGTAGTCGACCGTGGCTTTGACCCGCTGGCCCTTCCGGCCCCAGATCTGGGCGGCGGTCGCGACACCGTCGTTCGGCTCGTGCCGATCCGCCTCGGGGGTTGCCCTGTCGAGCGTGTCGACTGCGCTCGCCACGTCCAGCGCGCCCCAGCCGGTTAGCGAGTCGCGGCCGGACGAGCAGCGGCTGCAGCCGGTGTCGGAGTCGGCGTCGGCGGCCGACCGAGTCAAGAGCGTGGCGACCTGGTCGGGCTGGAGCTGGGCCTGGCTGGCGAAGAGAAGCGCGGCGGCGGCCGAAACCTGAGGAGCCGAGAACGACGTGCCGTCACCGCGGCGGAACTCTGCCGGCCCGCAGTCCGAGTAGCCCTGGAGGACGCATCCCGGCCGGGCGCTCGCAGTGATCGACCGCGGCAGCGTCGAGAAGATGGACTCGCCCGGAGCGGCGATGTCGTTGTAGATCCTGTCCCTGTTGGAGAACGTAGGCACCGAACCGTTGCGCGCGACCGCGCTCACGCCGAGCACGTGCGGCAGTGCCGCGGGGTAGCCGGCATAGCCCCAGGGCTCCTCGGGAGCGCCGTCCGCGTTCCCGACAGCCGCGACGACGAGCGCGCCCTTGCTGACGGCGTACTGGACAGCGGCGGCCTCCAGCGGCGAATACGTGTCGCGCGACGGGTCGTCGGGGTCGCGCACGCCGCCGAAGCTCAAGTTGATCACCTGCGCGCCTCGGTCGACCGCCCAGCGGATCGCCTTCGCCTCGGCGTCAGGCGAGATCGTCCCGTCGCTGCGCACGACCTTGGCGACGAGGAGCTCGGCCGGGAAGGCGATGCCCGCGATCCCCTGCCCGTTGTTCAACGAGGCGGCGATCTCGCCCGCGACGAACGTACCGTGCCCGTTGGTGTCGGTGCGCCACGAGCTCGGGACGAAGCTCGCCCCGGCGGCAATCTGGTCCTGAAGCTCGGGGTGCTCGGCGTCGATGCCCGAGTCGATCACCGCGACGCGTACGCCGAGCAGGGACGGCACCGTGGGCCAGGCCTCGAAGGCGTTGATGCGGTTGAGGTACCACTGGCGCACCGCGAGCGGGTCCTTCGGCACGAACGAGAGACGGCGCGAGCTGCGCAGGCGCTCGACCCAGGCGACGCCGCGAATCGACTCGAGCTGCCGAGCGCTGCGGGCGTCGACGGTGAGGGCGAAGGAAGCGATGGTCGAAACCGGGCGGCCGGTGCGCGCTGCGATCCGCTGCGCGACGACGTGGGGCGAGGCGCCCTTCTGAAGCCCGACGGCGTAGCTCCCGGCAATCGCGGGAGCCGGAGCGGCCAGAGCGATCACAAAGGCTGCGAGCACAAGCCGCCTCACGCCGGTCCCACCTTCAGCGTGGAGCTGACGCCCGGGACGAACCCGCGGCCTGGAGCCAGGCGCGCCCTGTACTCGCCCGGAGACAGCGTGAGCCGGGCCTCGAAGTTGCCCTTCTCGTCGATGGGCGCCCGGACGACCGTCGTCCATCGGCCTCCCTCCGACCTCTGCACGGCGATCGTCGCTCCCGGGAAGACCGGGCGGGAGTAGCCGCGGAGCGTGGAGGCGTCCACCATCCCGCGGAAGCGTACGAGCGGAGCGACCGCGACGTGGGCGAGCCTGCTGCGGGCGGAGCCGCTCGCGAGCCTGTAGTCGGTGGGCGCGCGCGGTTTCGCGGCAACGCTCACCGTGCCGTTCGGGCCCCGCGCTACAGGCCCCATCGGTAGCCAGGCTGCGCCTCTCTCTCGCCGCTCGAGATTCACGGCCGGCAAGCTCCTGGCAACGCCGTTCAGCGAGACGCGCCCCCCGAACGTGACGGGAGCCTCGGGCGTGGCAAGGGAGAGCACTCCGATCCGGAACCAGCTCGAGCGCAGGCCGAGAGCGCGCCGCACATCGGAGCCGGTCATGGTCGACTCCCCCTGCGAGCCGACCGCAGTCACCGTCTTGACGCGGCCCGACGGCCCCTTCGCGGTGCGCACGTCCATCAGCCGCCCCGGCGAGCCGAGCGCGCGGTCGAGGCGTCCCGCGGATATGACGAACGGTCCCCAGCGGTGATGGGGAGAGAGCGTGTCGTAGGGATCGTCGACCGACACGAGGTACGGAACCGGCTCTCCCCAGACCTCTTCCGCCGACGATGTGCGCCCGCCCGAGCTCGAGAAGAAGTACGTCGTCGCAAGGCGGCCCTTGTAGAGAACTACCTTGCCGGCGGTCGCCTGGACGGCCGCCGTGGTCGAGGCTGCCTCGCCCGGAATGCCGAGGTAGACCTGGCTCCGCGTGTCCGGATAGACGTCGAACCACGAGCCGGTCGTGCGCTTCGCGAGCGCGTACGAACGGGCGGCGACCGCCTGCGCCTTCAGCGCCTCCGGAAGCCACGTGCGCGGCATCTCTGACGGCACGACGCCGAAGAGGTATCCCTCGAGGCCAACGGAGTTGACTGCGCGCAGCGAGCCGTTGGCCACGGATACGAGGACCTGGCCGCGGTATGGCCGCCCGCCAAACCGCAGCGGGGAAGCTCCAGCCAGGAAGGTCAGCGGGCCGGGGAGCTGCTGCGGCTGGGGGACGTCGATCGTCTTGAGCCGGAGGCCGGGGCCGAACGTCTGCTCTTCGGCAGCGAGGTGCCAGACCTGGCCGATCCCGTCGCGCACGGTGAAGGGGGAGACCGATCCGATGGTCAGCTGCCGACGCGCCACAGCGAGCTGGACGCGGATCCGCGCCAACGGCGCAGGTCCGAGCGTCGTGCCCTTGTAGTAGTGGGCGATGATCTCCTCGTAGCTCGCTCCCTGCTGGGCGAAGCCATAGGCACCCCACTGCGCGAGCCCGACGCCGTGACCCCAGCCGCGCCCGCTGACGACGAACGTCGGGGTCGCCTGCGGAGCCTGGGCGCGGACAGCGCTCGAGGAGTAGGCGAAAGCCGCTCCGGCGAATAGCGAAGCCGAAACGAACGCAGCGACGAGGAGCCTTGAAGGAGTCATGCCGACAGTTGCTTCGGCGCCCGGACCCTGTTTCCGGAGCCGGACGTAGAGCCATTTGAGGCTAGCGCATGGACTGGCGCGCAGCATCCTTCTTTACAGGAACTTGAGGAACGTGGCGCTAGCAGGAGGTTTCCCCGGCTTGACCTGCGGCAATCTGGACTAAACGCACCCGATTGCAGCCTCGCATGCCACACGACAAGGACATCCTCCCTGCCCGCTATTCGAATCCTCGCCGCATCGGCCAAGGCGGCATGGGCGAGATCTTCCAGGCCTCCGACGAGGTGCTCGGCCGCACCGTGGCCGTCAAGGTGCTCGCCGAGCGGTTTGCTCGCGACGAGTCGGTCCGTGCGCGTTTCACGCGCGAGGCGCTCGCCGCCGCACGCCTGTCCTCCGAGCCGAGCACCGTCACGATCTTCGACGTCGGGGAGTGGCATGACCGCCCCTTCATCGTCATGGAGTACCTCGAAGGAGGCTCGCTCGAGGACCGTCTGAGGTCCGGACTGCCGTCGGTCTCGGAGTCCATCCGCTGGCTCGAGCAGACGGCCGAGGCGCTGGACGCGGCGCACCGGAACGGCGTCGTCCATCGTGACGTCAAGCCGGGGAACCTCCTTCTCGGGAGCGACGGAGCGGTCAGAGTGGCGGATTTCGGGATCGCCAGCGCCGCCGGCATGGAGTCCCTGACGATGACCGGCACCGTGCTCGGCACGGCGGGCTACCTCGCACCGGAGCAGGCCCTCGGCGAGCGCGCGACGGCGGCGAGCGACCGATACGCACTAGGCGTGGTCGCCTACGAGCTCCTCACCGGCTCTCGGCCGTTCGAGTCGGAGAGCATTACGGCCGAGGCGGCGGCACACGCGCACGGCGAGATCCCGTCGATCAGCGAGCACGCCGATCTGCCGCGAGAGCTGGATCCGGTCTTTCGGCGGGCCCTCGCCAAGGACCCGGCCGAGCGCTTCGAATCCTCGGCTCAGTTCGTAAACGCTGTCCGGGAAGGGTTGCGGGGAGGCGCCACGGCCACTCGCGAGCTCGCTCCGACGGGTCGGCGGCGCTCCTCTCTGGTGCCGCTCGTCGCCGCGTTCGCGCTCGCGGTCGGAATCGCAGGCGCCGGGCTCGCGGCGATCCTGACCGGCGGAGGGGACGGCCAGAGCGCGAGCCCGAGCGTCGTCGTTCGAACGAGGACACTTCCGGGGACGACGGTTCGCCAGACCGTCACCCAGCCGCCGACCTCGTCAGCCGCGCAACCTCCGCCGCCGCCACCTCCTGTGTCGGGAGGAAACGGCGTCGCCCTGACGGACGAGGCGACGAGGCTCCTGAAGTCCGGCGACTTCGCGGGCGCCGAGCGAGCGGCCCGTCAGGCAGTCGCGGCTCTCCAGGGCAGCGGCGAGGCCTACGAGGCGTATGCCGAATACGACCTCGGCGCCGCCCTCGCATACCTAGGTCGCTGCGACGAAGCTCTACCCCACCTCGATCGTTCTCGCGAGCTCCAGGGCGATCGTCGCCAGATCGCTCAGGCGAAGAAGATCTGCAAGAAGAAGCACTGAACAACCAAGACCGATGCGTACGATGACCCGGTGCGAATCCTGGTCACCGGCGCCGCGGGCTTCATCGGCTCGAACTTCGTCCATTACTGGCTCGAGCAGCACCCCGACGACGACGTCGTCGCGCTCGACCTCCTGACCTACGCCGGCAACCGGGCGAACCTCGCGGGAACGGAGGACCGCGTTCCGTTCGTCCAGGCGGACATCGCCGACCTCGACATCGTCGAGAACGTGCTGCGCGAGCACGGGATCGAGGTCGTCGTCAACTTCGCCGCCGAGTCCCACAACAGCCTGGCCGTGGTCGATCCCAGCCTCTTCGCGCGGACGAACGTGCTCGGGACGCAGCTGCTGCTCGAAGCCGCTCGCAACGTCGGGGTCGAGCGCTTTCATCACATCTCGACGTGCGAGGTCTACGGCGATCTGCCACTCGACTCCGACGAAGCGTTCACCGAAGACTCGCCGTACCAGCCGCGGACGCCGTACAACGCGTCGAAGGCATCCGCCGACCATTACGTGCGCGCCTATCGAGAGACATATGGCTTGGCGACGACGATCACGAACTGCTCGAACAACTACGGGCCGTTCCAGTTCCCGGAGAAGGTGATCCCGCT
>JBBPIJ010000026.1:0-17970 GCA_038040395.1 Actinomycetota bacterium | reverse complement strand
TATGGACGTCCTAGTACTCATCGACAAGCTCGACGACCTGGTCCACAACGCGAAGGCCGTCCCTCTGACCGACCAGGTCCGGATCGACCGCGAGGAGATCTACGAGATCCTCGACCAGATGCGCGCCACGATCCCCGAAGAGATCAAGCAGGCGCGCTGGATCGTCAAGGAACGCCAGGAGATGCTCGCGGAGGCGAAGCGCGAGTGCGATCGGCTGCTCGGAGAGGCTCGTGAGCAGGCGACCCGCGAAGCGTCTCAGACCGAGATCGTCAAGCTCGCCGAGCGCCAGGCACAGGACATCCTCGAGGACGCCCGGCGCCAGGCACGGGAGACCAGGCTCGAGATGGAGGACTGGGCCGACTCGATTTTGTCAACTCTTGAGGTCAACCTCGAGAAGTTCCTCGGCGCGGTCAAGCGAGGCCGCGAGCGGTTGCACGAGCGCTCGCAGGAGACCGTGGTCGCCGGTGTCGGCGCCCCGGGCTCCGACAACGAAGAGCCTCCCTACTAGCCTCGACCCCACGCGCTACTCTGGCTCGCATGACCAGCTTCAGCCTGCGATCAATCCGGCTGAGGCCGGGCGAGGAGCAGCGGGACGAGCAAGAGGTCGCGCTCGAGCCGATCTGGCTCGGCGGCCAGCGCTACCTGCCGGTGCCCGAGAAGGTTCCGGCCGAGCTCGCCGTCAGCAAGGCCACCACCGGCACGGTTTTCGAGCTGAGCTTCCAGAGCCGGCTGCACGGCCCTTGCTACCGCTGTCTGGCCGATGCGGTCGTCGACGTGGACATCGCTGCGCGCGAGTATCAGGCCACGAACCCGGACTCGGACGAGCTCCGGACTCCCTATCTCGAAAACGATCAACTCGATCTCTCGTCGTGGGCGCGGGACGCACTCGTCCTCGAGTTGCCGGACAAGATCCTCTGCAGGCCCGACTGCGCCGGGCTGTGCCCGGTCTGCGGCCGCGACCTGAACGTCGAGCCACACGTGCACGAAGACAGCGAGCCCGACTCGCGCTGGGCCGCGCTCTCGGAGCTCAGGGACAAGCTCTGAGACTTGTGCCGCGCCCAAGTCTGAGTGAGATTATGAAGCACTTGCGAGGAGACGAGGGCGCGCTTCTGGACGTATATGTCTCTTCCACACCACCGTTGAGAACTGGCAACAAACAATCGAGGCTGTGCGAGCTCTCGCATGGCCGTCTTCGTACTCCGAGGATGGAAAGCCAGCCCCCATGCCCTCCGATGTCCGCGAGGTCTTTGCCCGCACGCAAGGGGCCGCATGTTTGTGGCAGATCCACGCTCCGGACGGGGTCCGGATCAATTGCCACTTCTTCTACCCTGGCGAGATCGAGTTCGACCTCGACCCCCGCGAACTTGTCGCCCAGACGCATGTCGACGTCGTCTGTGAATTCATTAGTGCGATCGGGCGCACACTCGGTAGATCCGTCGCTGTTTGCGTGGAGGGCGGAGACCCAAGGCCAACAGCCTTAATGCGCTACGAACCCGCCCTCGATGACGTAGTCCCTAAGCTGGGCTAGTCGTCGTCGCCGCCGTGGCCGGAGCCGCTCGAGCCTGAGCCCTTGCCGGAGTTCGGCGAGCGGCCGCCGCGGTCATCACCATGGTCGTCGGTGGTCGTCCTCGCCGACGTGCGTGTCGTCGTCGAAGTCGTCGTCGCCTTCGGCTTCGCGGCCTTGCGCTTCGTGGTGGCCGGCGCGAGCTGGTTCGGCGAGAGCTTGAGCTTCGTCACGGGTAGCCCGACCGAGTCGCGCGAGACGAGGTACGACGCGTAACCGATCGACGTGGCTCCGAAGAGCCCGACGACAGCGATGGTGAGGAGGGTAAGCGCCGATCGCATCGGTTTCAGTCTACGAACCGGGGCTCAAGCCTCGTCCAGCTCAGGGTTAAGCGTTGGTAAAGCTGCGGTCGCAGGCAGGCGGAGCTCGGCGCGCGCGCCACCCCCGGGCCGGTTCCGGAGCGAGGCGCGGCCGCCCCAGCGTTGTGCGAGCGTCTGCACGATTGCGAGCCCGAGCCCGGTTCCGGAAGCACCTCGGCTCGCGCTCCCGCGCGCGAAGCGCTCGAACAGGGCCTCTTCCTCGCCCTCGGTCAGGCCCGGTCCCTCGTCCAGCACGGCCAGATACGCCTCATCGCCGTCGCGGCCGAACTCGATCGTGACCTCCGCGTCCTCGGGCGAGTAGTGGAGGGCGTTCTCGATCAGGTTGTCGAGGACGATCGCCAGGTCCTCCTCGGAGGCATGCGCGACGACGTCCTCGCCGTGGACGAGCTTTAGATGCTGGCGCCGCTGTGCCGAACGGGCTTCCCAGCGCTCGTGGGCGTGCTTCGAGGCGAGGCCGAGCGAGACGAGTCGCCCGGCAGCCGCGGCCTGTCCCTCCCTGGCCAGCATGAGGAGCGTGTTCAGCAGGCGCGCGAGGCGCTCGACTTCCTGCTCGGCCGCGGCCAGCTCGCGTTCGAGCTCCGGGCTTCCGGCCTTCGCGGCAGCCGACTCGAGGCGCAGGCGGAGACCCGTGAGCGGCGTCCGCAGCTGGTGCGAGGCGTTGGCGACGAACTCGCGCTGCGCAGCGAGGACGGTGCTCAGCCGCTCGGTCATGTCGTTGAAGGCGAGCGCCACCTCGCGCTGCTCGCTCGGGCCTGTCATCGCGGCGCGCGCATCGAGGTCGCCTTCCTCGACCCGCCGCGCGGTTCGAGCGAGCTTCCGCAGCGGCCGCGACAACGAGTCGGCGAGGAACCAGGCCAGCACGAGGCCGAGCACGAGCGCAGCGCCGCCGATCGCAGCCAACGCCAGCACGCTGCGCCGCACGCGGTCGTTGACCGCGGCGACGCTCTGGGTTACGCGGACCGCGCCCAACGTCCGCCCGCCGCTCGTCACGGGAACAGTCGTGAGCAGTAGCTCCTCGCCGAGCGTGGTGCTGTGACGCTTGCGCTGGTCGGTCCTCCCGGCGAGCGCCGTCCGGATCTCGGGCCGACTTGCGTACGAGCGAACCGAACGGTTTGCGGAATCGGCTCGCAGGAGCCCCGTGGCGTCGACGATGATCACGCGGGCGCCGAGCTCGGAAGCGGCCCGCCCGGCGAGGGTGCGCAGCTGAACCCGGTCGTCCATCGAGCCCGACGCCTGGGCCGCGACGATGTGCGCCTGGCCGGCCGCGTCGTTTTTTACCTCGGCATTCACTCGACGGGCGAGATTCAGCGCAAGAGGCACTTCGAGCGCCACGAGGATGAGGATGAACCCGTACGCGAAGCCGGCGAGCAGCCTGAGCCTGAGGCTCACAGCTCTTCGGGCGAGGAGAAGCGGAAGCCGACGCCGCGGACTGTGTGCAGGAACCGGGGCTCGTTCGAGTCGTCGCCCAGCTTGCGGCGCAGACCGCTCACGTGGACGTCGAGCGTCTTGGTCGAGCCGAACCAGTTCGTGTCCCAGACCTCGTCGATCGCGCGCTCGCGCGTGACCACCGACCCCGCGCTCCTCATCAGCAGCTGAAGCAGCTCGAACTCCTTGCGGCTGAGCTCGAGCACCTCGCCGTCCTTCGTGACCTCGCGCCTGGCCGGGTCGAGGCGGACCTCGCCGACCGCGATCGGCTTCTCGTCGGGCTGGGTGGGCGTGTCGACGCGGCGCAGGACGGCCCGGATTCGCGCGGCCACCTCGCGGGCGCTGAACGGCTTGACGACGTAGTCGTCGGCTCCGAGCTCGAGTCCCACGACGCGGTCGGCTTCCTCGCCGCGGGCCGTGAGCATGATGATCGGCACCTGGGAGCGCTGGCGCAGCTCGCGGCAGACGTCGAAACCGGACCCGTCCGGGAGCATGACGTCCAGGAGGACGAGATCGGGCTCGATGCGCGCGGCGAGCTCGAGCGCCTCGGCCGCAGTGGCTGCGACGTTCGTGTCGAAGCCCTCGCGCTCGAGCGACTCGGCGAGCGGCTCGGTGATCGAGGGCTCGTCTTCGACGAGCAGGATGGTGCGCTTACGCTGCATGTCGGGATTTTGCCGATTGCGCCCTGTCATGGGTGAAGCGGCCCCGAGGGGACGGGGCCGCTTCGTGCGCTCGTCGGCTGGGCGACGAGCATGGGAGTGGAGAGGAGGAGCCTCTAGTCGTCGTCCCCGCCTCCGCCGCCCGGCCCGGAGTTGCCTCCGCGGTGGCCCGACCTGTCGTCGTCGCGGCCGTTTCCGGGCCCGCGGTTGCGGTGATCGCCGTCGTCGGCGCGAGGCCGGCCCGCGGCGCCGGTGCAGCGCGGATCGTTCGCGTGCTCGGCTTCGTCGCAGGGGCCGCTGAGGTCCTCGGCCTCACCTCGATCCGCGCGGTCTTCTTGCCGGCGCTCGGCGCCCGTCGAGGTCGAGAGCGTCGGCGTGTCGAGCGTTGGTCTGTTGCTGCTTCCGCCTCTCGTCAGGGAGCCGGCAGCAGCGACACCTGCGAAGAGCAGGACTGCGCTGATGAGAATTCCCGCCTTGATCATGTGACTCACTTCCTTCCGTGGTGCGTTGAATGCCTGCTCCCAGAGTTCCCGACGGCTCTGCAAGCGCGGGCTAGGGGAAGGGAAAACCTCGGTAAAGCCTGCTTTCTCGAGCCATGTCTGGTGCCAGGCACGGACCTGGCCAAATGGGGGCCTGTGGCTATACTGCGCGGCCGGTCATGGCAGTCCCCAAGCGCAGACAGACGAGTGCCCGTCGCGACAAGCGGAGGGCGACGCATCGCCTGAAGGCGCCCCGCGTAAACGAGTGTCCGGTCTGCCACCAACCGAAGCAGCCTCACCGCGTGTGCCCCACTTGCAAGACGTATCGGGGCCGCGAAGTCGAGCCGCTCCGCGCGCCGGCGCCATAGGGACGCGATGACCGAGCCCGTTCGTGTCGCCGTGGACGCTATGGGCGGCGACCGAGGCTCGGATGAGATCGTCGCGGGCGCGCTCGAGGCCGCGTCGAGCTCGATTCAGCCGTTCATCTACGGGCCTCCCGGCCTCGACACGAAAGACCTCCCGCTCGTCGAGGCCGCCGGCACGATCTCCATGCACGAGAAGCCGGTCGAGGCGGTGAGGGCCAAGCCGGACAGCTCGCTCGTCCTTGCCTGCCGCTCCGTCGGCGACGGAGATGCGGACGCAGTCGTCTCCGCCGGGAACACCGGCGCAATGCTTGCGGCCTCTCTGTTCCACATCCGCCGGCTCGCAGAGGTCGATCGGCCCGCGATCGCCGTCGTCCTGCCCGCCAGGGACGGGCCATCCGTCCTCCTCGATTCCGGCGCAAACGCGGATGCGCGCCCCGAGCACCTGGCCCAGTTCGCCCAGATGGGCTCGATCTTCGCCGAGGAGCTGCTCGAGATCGCAAACCCCGAGGTGCGGCTGCTTTCGATCGGCGAGGAGCCCGAGAAGGGGAACCAGCTCACGCTCGAGGCGCATGCGCTCCTCGCGGCGAGCGATCTCCACTTCGGCGGAAACGTGGAGAGCCGTCATCTCCTGAGCAATGCGGGCGACGTCGTCGTCTGCGACGGGTTCACCGGCAACGTCTGCCTGAAGCTCATGGAGGGGACGATCAAGACGATCCTGGAGGGCCTTCGCGAGGAGATCACCTCGTCGAAGCGCGGGAAGATCGGAGGGCTTCTAATTAGGCCCGCAGCGCGCCGCCTTCGCGAGCGCCTCGACCCGGACACGTACGGCGGGGCCTATCTCCTGGGGCTGCGGGGCCTGGCCGTGATCGCCCATGGCAACTCGTCCCGCACCGCAATCGCGAACGCGATCCGCCTTGCGGCGCGCGGCGTCGAGCACCGCCTCGTCGAACGTCTGTCCGAGCGACTTGGCACGACCGTGTTAGCATCCGCGCGCCCCGAGACCCCCAGTCCCCAAGCGAGGTGAAATGGCCGCGACGCGCGAAGAAGTGTACGAGCGAGTAAAAGAGGTCCTGAGCGAGCAGCTCGGCGTAGACGACGACGCGATCAACGAGGAGGCGTCGTTCCAGGAAGACCTCGAGGCCGACTCGCTCGACCTCGTCGAGCTGATCATGGAGCTCGAGGACCAGTTCGGGATCAAGATCTCGGACGAGGACGCCCAGAAGATCCAGACCGTCGGTCAGGCCGTCGACTACGTCTCCACGCACCAGTAACGCCCGCCTCGAGAGCCTGATCGCCGAGCTCCCGGCCGAGCGCCTGGAGAACGTCTTCACGCACACGTCGTGGGCGCAGGATCGCGGGTCGTCGTACGAGCGGCTCGAGTTCCTGGGCGACAGCGTCCTCGAGCTCGCCATCGCCCGCGAGCTCTACGAGAGCTTCCCGAACTATGCGGAAGGGGACCTGGCGAAGATCCGGTCGCACGTCGTCTCCCGAGCCAGCTGCGCAGTCGTCGCACGGGAGCTCGGCCTCGGAGAGCGGATGGCCGAGCAGGCCGTCGACGTGCCCCAGGATGAGCTGGAGCGTCTCTCCGAGAACCAGAATGTTCTCGCTGCGCTGCTCGAGGCGGCGCTCGGTGCGCTCTTTCTCGAATCCGGCTTCGAGAAGATCGAGGCGGCGATCGTGGCCGCCTTCGCGGGACGCATCGAGTACGCGCGCACGACCTATGTCGACCACAAGACCGAGCTCCAGGAAGCGATTGCGCGTCTCGGACGCTCCATTACGTACTCCGTGCTCGACGTCGACGGGCCGCCGCACGACCGGACGTTCACGTGCGCAGTTGTGATCGACGGCGAAGAGGCCGGCGTCGGCAAGGGCCCGTCGAAGAAGGCCGCGGAGCAGGAAGCAGCGCGTGAGGCCCTCGCGAAGCTGCCCGCCGCCTAGGTTCTGCGCCGCGCTCGCGTTACCGTTCCTTCGGTATGAGGAAAGGGGTCGGGCAGTCAGTCGCCCTCGCGGGCCTTTGCGCGCTCGCGGTCGGGCTGGTGACGACGCCGCTTGGCACAGGCGCGACGTCCTCGCGCACGACGGCAGAGGCGAGCAAGGCAGAGGCTCAAAGAGGCCCTAGGGGCCTGAGAGGGAAACGCGGTTTCCGAGGCCCGCGGGGCTATAGGGGATTCCTGGGAGCGCCGGGCGCGACCGGAGCGCAAGGCGTTCAAGGGCCGGCCGGACCACCGGGGGCACCAGGGCCTCCTGGGCCGCAGGGTGTGGGCCTCGACCGGCCCGGCTTCGCCGTGACCTCGCTTGACGACAACGGATTCCCCAGCACGGCGACCTCCGTCGCGATCGGTTCCGACGGCCTCGGCCTCGTCTCTTACTACTACGGCCAGACCGGCGACCTGCGGGTTGCTCACTGCCAGAACGTCGCCTGTTCGAGCGTCACGATCTCCACGATCGACGCAAGCGCGAGTGCGGGCGGCCACTATTCGTCGATCGCGATCGGCGTCGACGGCCTTGCCCTCATCAGCTACTACGACAGCGGTAACGAGGATCTGAAGGTCGCGCACTGCGTCGACCTCGCATGCACGAGCGCGACGACGGCGACGCTCGACAGCGCCGGTGACGTCGGCTGGAACACTTCGCTCACGATCGGCCCGGACGGCGTCGGCCTCATCGCCTACTTCGATTTCACCAACCTCGATCTCAAAGTCGCTCACTGCCAGGACGTCGCGTGCTCGTCGGCCACGACGACGACCGTCGACAGTGGGCCGAACATCGGCTGGGAGCCTTCGATCGCGATCGGCCCCGACGGACTAGGCCTCATCAGCTATGCGGACCTCGCCAATGGCGATCTCAAGGTCGCGCACTGCGAAGACTCTCCTTGCTTCACGACGACGCGAACGGCCATCGACACCGCGGGCAGTGTCGGTCGCGACACGTCGATCGCCACCGGGGCGGACGGTCTCGGCCTCGTCAGCTATATGGACGAAGGGAACTTCGACCTGAAGGTCGCGCACTGCTCGAACGTCGCATGCACGAGCGCAACGGCTGCGACGATCGACGGCGGCGGAAACGTCGGCTCGGGCAATGCGCTGACGATCGGCCCCGACGGCCTCGGCCTCATCAGTTACCACGATTCGACCCAGGGAGACCTCAAGGTCGCGCGCTGCCGAGACATCAACTGCAGCAACGCCTCGCTGACAACCGTGGCGAATCAAGGCGACACCGGTTGGGACACCGCGGCGACGTTCGGCGCCGACGGGCTCCCGCTCATCAGCTTCATCGATCTCTCGCTCGCTCGGCTAAAGGTTGCGCACTGCTCGAACACGCTCTGCATTCCGAACTTCCGGGGCCGCTGAGCTCGGCCGCGGCGTCCTAGCCGCACGTCAAACTTTCGTCCCGCATGCACCTGCGCGCAATCAAGCTGCGCGGCTTCAAGTCGTTTCCGGACCCCGTCGAGGTCCGGCTCGAGCAAGGAGTCGCGGTCGTCGTCGGGCCGAACGGCTCCGGCAAGTCGAACGTCTCCGATGCGCTGCTCTGGGCGGCAGGGAGCCTCGCTCCGAGCGAGCTCCGTGCGGAGAAGCCGGACGACGTCCTCTTCGCGGGTGGCAAAGACCGGCCGCCTGCCGATTTCTGCGAGGTCGAGCTCCTCTTCGACAACGAGGACGGCGCGCTTGCCGAGCTTCCCTTCGCGGAGGTCTCGTTCATTCGGCGCCTGCACCGGGGCGGCGAGGGCCAGTACCTCGTCAACCGGGCGCCGGTGCGCCGCACCGATCTCGTCGAGCTGCTTGCGGACGTCGGCCTGGGTGGTCAGATGGGCTCGATCATCAGCCAGGGCCGAGTCGAGGAGATCCTGGGCAGCAAGCCGGAGGAGCGACGCCAGCTCGTCGAGGAGGCCGCGGGCCTCGGCCGCTTCAAGCGCCGCCGGCATCGTGCCGAGCTGAAGCTCGGGCACGTCGCGAACGACGTCGAGCGAGCGCGCGACCTCGAGGCCGAGGTCAAGAAGCGGCTGCGGCCGCTGGCGCTTCAGGCGACGGCCGCCGAGCGGGCGGAGAAGCTCCGGGGCGAGCTCGGATCGATCAAGGCGCGGATCGCTGAGCTCGAGCTGGCAGCGGTCGACGAGCGTCGCGCGACCGCCGAGGAACGTCGCGAGGCGGCAACTCTTGCGCGCAACCGGACCGCGAAGGAGCTGGAGGCGCTGCTGCGCGAGCGCGACCGGGTCGAAGGCGAGCTCGTCGGAGCCGCCGGCAGCCGGGAGGAGGCCACCGCGGGGCTCTACAGGCTCAAGAGCGCCGCCGAGCGGCTCGAACTGCGGCGCGAGAGCGCCCAGGCTCTGGCGGAGCGACTGCGCGCCGACCCGCCTCCCGTTCGCTCGCCCGAACGCGAGCGGCTCCTCGAGGAGGCCCGCCTAGGGCGCGAGCGCCTCGGCGCTCTCGAACGAACTCTGGTCGAGCTCGAGGGGTTGCCGCCTGCCGCACGCGCGCTCGCAGAGCAGGGCGAGCGGCTCGTGCTCTCGTCGCTCGACGTGGGCGCGGGAGACGAGCGGGCGGTCGCCGCTGCGCTCGGATGGCGCGCCGCGGCCGTGCTCGCGCCCGATGCGGCGACCGGGTTGAGGCTGCTCGAGCAGGCACGAGCCGCAGGGCTCGGGAATCTCGGCGTCGTCGTCGGCGACGCTTCGGTCGAGGCGCCGATCGTGCCCAAGGAGCGCCTCCTCGAGGCGAAGGAGCTTTCGGTCACGCGCGAGGGGCTTGCCTACGATCCGGAACGCGGCGAGCTCTGGTACGCGGGCGAGGCGGCCGAGGCCGTCCTCCTGGAGCTGGAGGCCCGCCGGCGTGCGCTCGAGAGCGAGATCCAGGAGCTCGACGCGGCGGCAAAGCTCGCTGCCACGACCCCAGCTGCACCCGACTCGCGACTCGCCGAGGCGGCCGAGCGGCTGGCGGGGACTCTCGCCGAGGCCGCCAGGCTTGCCTCGCGCTTCGAGCCGAGCCTCGGTGCGCGCGCCGATGCCCGGGCCGAGCGCGCCCGCGAGCTGGGCGAGGAGCTGCGGGAGCTCGGCGCAAAGGAGGCGGAGGTCCGTCGGACTGCCGCGGAAGCGGGAGAGCGCGCCTCGGCGATCGACGTCGAGCTCGCGACCCTCGCAGCCGAGGCGAAGGAGCTCAACCGCCGCATCGAGGAGGCCGCCGCCGAGCCGGCTGGCGGAGACGATCCCGATGAGCTGCGCGTGAAGCTGGAGCGCCTGGAGCGCCGGCGGGAGGCGCTTGGCAGCGTCAACCCGCTCGCGAAGGAGGAGTACGACCGCGAGAAGGAGCGGCTCACCGAGCTCCGCGACCAGCGCACCGACCTCGAGAAGAGCCTCACCGAGCTCCAGAACCTCAGGGACGAGCTCGCCGAGACGGTCGAGCGCCGTTTCGAGGAGACCTTCACGGCTGTCCGCGACCACTTCGAGGACGTGGCGGCGACGCTCTTCCCCGGCGGCGAGGGGCGCCTCCGCCTGACCGAGCCGGAGCTCGAGGGCGAGGACGAGGACACCGAACGCGGGATCGAGATCGAGCTCAGGCCCGCCGGCAAGAAGGTGACCCGACTCTCACTGCTCTCGGGCGGCGAGAAGGCCCTCGGAGCGATCTCGTTTCTGTTCGCGCTCTTCCTGGCGCGGCCGAACCCGTTCTATCTCCTCGACGAGGTCGAGGCCGCGCTCGACGACGCGAACATCGGCCGCTTCGTCGAGCTGCTCCGCCGGTACTCGGAACGAGCGCAGTTCATCGTCATCACCCACCAGAAGAAGACGATGGAGGCCGCGGACATCCTCTACGGCGTAACGATGGGCGCCGACGGGGTCTCGCAGATCGTCTCGCGGCGCCTGCCGCGCGAAGCCCTCGCCGCCTAGCTCTTCGGCACGTACGCGTCCGCGA
The DNA here is from genome assembly GCA_038040395.1 of Actinomycetota bacterium. Taxonomy (GTDB): domain Bacteria; phylum Actinomycetota; class Thermoleophilia; order Gaiellales; family Gaiellaceae; genus VAXT01. Next base: position 7,258 of record JBBPIJ010000026.1, on the reverse strand, counting down.
GGTTCTGCGGCGCCGCGATGAGCCACGACTCCTCGATCCGCTCGGCGAGCTCTCCCGCGTCGGCCTCCTCGAGATGGACGAGGACGATCGGATATCCCTCGTAGTGCGGCGTTGCGAAAAACATCTCGGGGAGCGCCTCGATCATCAGCGGCCGCTCGCCCGGGTCACAGTTCAACGCGAGCGCCCCGTGCACGTGCGGGCTCTCCCAGGCGAAGTTCTTGCCGGCGACCTTGAACGCGGGCTTTCGGTATGTCGTGCTCTCCTCAACCTCGGGAAGCGCGAGTGCCAGCCTGCGCACGTCGTCCCACGTCGCCATGGGCGGAGGCTATCGTGGCGCGGCGATGCGGTCATGGGCTGAGTTACTGGGCGACGAAGGCGCTGCCCCGGAGAGCGAGGAGGAAGCGCAAGGCCTCTTCGGGCGCCTGCGCGACTCGCTCGGGAAGAGCCGCCGTGCGCTCACCGACCAGCTTGTCGCTGCGGCCTTCGACCCGGCCGACGACGAGGCCTGGGAGCGGCTCGAAGAAGCGCTCATCGCGGCTGATGTCGGCGTGCCCGCGACCGCCGCGCTCGTCCAGCGCCTCGAGGCCAGGGGCGAGGTCGGCGATCTCACCGAGGCCCTCGTCGAGGAGGCGGCGGCGATGCTCGGCGAGCCGGGCAAGCTGAACGTCGGCGAGCGGCCGAGCGTCGTGCTCGTCGTCGGCGTCAACGGGACGGGCAAGACGACGACGATCGGCAAGTTGGCCCATCACCTGCACGAGCACGGGCGCTCGGTGATCGTCGCGGCCGCCGACACGTTCCGCGCCGCCGCCGAGGAGCAGCTCGAGATCTGGGCCGACCGGGCGCAGGCGGACTTCGTCGGCTCCGAGCGCGGCGGAGATCCCGCGGCCGTGGCCTACGACGCGATCGAGGCCGCGTCGGCGCGCGGACGCGACATCGTCGTCGTCGACACGGCCGGGCGCCTGCACACGCAGACGAACCTCATGGAGGAGCTGGAGAAGATCCGGCGCGTGATCGAGGGCAGGCTCGCCGGCGCCCCGCACGAGACGCTGCTCGTCGTCGACGCGACGACCGGCCAAAACGGCGTCCGCCAGGCGCAGATCTTCGGCGAAGCGGTCCAGGTGACGGGCGTTGCGCTCACGAAGCTCGACGGCTCTGCCAAAGGCGGCGTCGCGCTCGCGATCGCGCACGAGCTCGGCCTTCCGGTGAAGCTCGTGGGCGTGGGGGAGGGCGTCGAAGACCTCAGGCCGTTCGACCCGCGCGAGTTCGCCCGGGCCCTGCTCTCGTCGCCATGATCGAACTTGCCTCAGAGATCGAGGACGAGCGACAGAGCGTCGGCGATGCTCTGCATCTCGTCGAGCGTCAGATGTGCCACCTGCTTGCCAAGCGCGCGCGCGTCGACGGCGCCGACCATCTCGCACATGACACGCGTCGGGTCATCGACGATCGACACCTCTGGGTGGAAGCTCGCGGGCGGTGTCGATTGAGAAGTTGGGCAGATCACGATGGTGGAAAGGGCGAGAAGGTCGTCGGCCTGGACGATCAGTGCATAGCGTCGGCCGTGCTGGACTCGGCCACGGCGACGCGGGAGGACGATCTCATGGACGTCACCTCGGATCACGCAACTGCTCCATGAGCTCGGCGACCTCTTCCGCTTCGCGGACGTACTCCTGGTTCTTCATCAGCGCTCTCGCCTCCGCTGCGAGCCCCCGGCGATGCCGCTCGCGCTCCGCGGTCTCCGCGATCGCCTGACGGGCAGCCTCCGCGCGCGTTATCCCCCGGCGCCGTGCGATCTCGTCGAGCTCACGGAGCCCATCTCGGCCAAGACGGAGCGAGAGTGGTGGAGGCGCAGCCATTCTCTCAGTGTAGCGCGAAACGCGCTACACTATTCAGGACATCGCTATGTTGCAACGCAAGACCTGACCCCCTACGCGGGGGCCGAGGGCTTGCGGCCGTTCGACCCCCGCGAGGCTGCTCGTGGCTAGCGCTCCAGCCCGAACGCGATGTCGACCGTCGTCCGGTACTGGCTGATCTTGCCGTCGCTGACCTCGGCGCTCATCGAGGTCACGTGCGCGCCCGTGATGCCGCGCAGCGTCTTCGACGCCTCCTGAACGGCTGCGTCGGCGGCCTTGGCAAAGCTCTCCGGCGACGAGCCGATGATCGTCACGACTTTTGCGACTGTTGCCATATCTCCCCGCTCCTTTGTCGTTGGGCGGCGAGGATAACGGCTCTCAGGCCGAAAGCTCAGGCCCCACCGGTGGGAGCTCCGGGCCGACCGGCGGGGGCTCGTCCGGAGGTGCGGGCTGATCCGGAGGAGGCTCCGGTTGCGGCGGCGGCTCCGGCTGTGGCGGCGGGACCGGTTGCTCAGCAGTCAAGACGCACCGCTAGCCGCTTCCTCGTGCAAGTGCGATGTACTCGCTGAGCGAGTTGCCCGGGGTTGCGGTCACGCGCAGGGTGATGTCGTACTCCCGCGGAGCTCCGTCTTTCAGTTCGTCCTCGGCTTTGTCGACCGCTTTGCTGGCAGCGTCGGCGAAACTGACGTCGGACCTGCCCTCCCACTCATTTTCTGACTGCACCATCGTCTGGACCTCCAGGTCGGATTGGCTGAGCGGACCATAACTCGCATCGTTCTGCAGCGACAACGTTGCCCTTTCGTTCGTAGAGCTCCTGGGCTCGCGCGACGAGCAGCCTGGCCTCGTCCGCCTTCCCTGCCGAGTCGAGCACTTCAGCGAGGTCGAGAGATGTTGAGGCCTGCAGGTCGGGGAAATCGGTGTCCTCTACAAGCGATGCTGCCTCGCGTGCAAGTTCCTCGCCTCGCTCCGGCTCGCCGCGCCTGGCGAATATCTTCGCGCGGACGCTGCGCCAGAGAACGTGTGGCACGAGGTCGTCGGCGGCGGCGAGCTCCTCGCTGATCTCGGTGAACCGCTCCGCCTCGTCGTACCGCCCCTGCTGGTAGACGGTCTCTGCGAGGAAGGCCGCTATCGTCGCCCGCAGGCTCCTCTCGGCCATGCGCTCCAGGGTCTCGTAGCCCCAGCGCAGCTCTCGCTCGGCAGCGTGGTAATCGCCCGCGAGCGACTCGATCGACGCGGGAATGTACGACCTCGCGGCTCTTCTAAACATGAGACCGAGAACTTCGTACAGCTTCTGAGCCGTCGCCCAAAGTCGCCGAGCCTCGTCGAAGTCCCCGCGCATCGCATGCAGACCGGCCAGGGTGCTTCCGATTGCCGCCTCCAGCGACCGGTCTTCGGTCACGTCGCCCAGGAATCGCTCGCACCGATCGATCGCCTTCTCGACCGGTGTTGGGCCGAAGTAGAGCGACTGGGCCAGCAGGGCTACGAGGAAGCGCTCCTCTCGCAGGTCGCCGGCCTGCCGAGCATGATCGAGGGCGCGTTCGAGCGCCTCCGCGCGGGCGCCCCAGTGTGCGGCGCGAATGTCGACCTCGCTTCGGAGCCGCCAGGCCCTGGCGAGACCCAGATGATCGCCCGCCTTCTCGAGAATCGGGATCGCCCGCGCGGTCACCTCCGGAATCGTCAGGCTCGCGTCCTCGGAGCCCGCAAACGTCTTGTGGAACTCGCGCTCGATCAGAGCACGGGACTCCAGGCGCGCGTCACCGGCCGCACTGGCTGCAGCCACCGCCTCCTCGAGCACGCCTTCGGCGCGGGCGAAGTCTCCCGTCATCATGAGCGCGCTGCCGAGCTCGGTCAGGAGCTCGCGCCGGAGCGGATGCTGCTCGGACAGGAGCGAGATCGCCCGCGAGATTAGGCTCGCGGCCGCCGAGACATCGCCTCCACCGACCACCGCACGGCGGCCGGCACTTCCGAGCCTTTCTCCCGCGCGCGTTGCCAGCTCTGCGCCACTCTCACCGGTTGGCCCCAGTTCCTCCCGGTAGCGATACGCCTGCTCGAGGTGGTAGCCGAGGATCTCGTCGAGCTCTCCGGCCCGCTCGCCTGTAGTGCGATCGAGCCAGCCGGCATAGCTCTCGTGCAGTCGAGCGCGGATCTCCTTCGGGATCCCGAGGTAGGCCGCGTCGCGGATGAGGATGTGGCGAAACCGGAACCCATCCTCCTGCGGAAAGATCGAGCGGCTGGGCTCGATGAACTCCTTCCGGGCCAGCGTCATCAGGCGTGCCCCGGCGGCCTCCCGCTCGCCTTCCGGCGTCAGCTCCGTGACGGCGCCTCGCCAGAACTCCTTTCCGATCACCGAGGCCCGCTCGATCACCGCACGCTCCTCGGGGTCGAGGCGGTCGAGGCGCGCGGCGAGCAGCGCATGGATCGTGGGCGGTATCGCAAGGTCGAACGGGGACGAGCCGTTCTCGGTCAGCATTGCGAGCATCTGCTCGACGAAGAGCGGATTGCCCTCTGCGGCGTCGGTGATCCGCGCGAGCAGTTCGGGGCTCAACTCGGTCTCGCCGCGCAGCAGGTCGAGGAGCGTCTCCGCCTGGGGCGCCGAGAGCGGTTCCAGAGTGACCGACGTGGGGCTCGGCGTTCCCGCCAGCCAGCCCGGGTGCCGGTCGAGGAGATCCGGCCGGGCGAGGCAGAGGATCAGGATCGGAGCATCTCGGCTCCAGCCCGCGAGGTACTGGACGAGGTCGAGGAACGTCGCCTCTGCCCACTGGAGGTCGTCGAAGGCGACGACCAGCGGCCGCTCGGCGGCGAGGTGCTCGAGGAGGCGCCGCACCGCCCACATCGTCTCCTCGGGCGCGCCGGCGCTCTCGCCGATCCCGATCGCTCCGGCCACGCGCGCGGCGATGCGCTCCGCTTCGTCCTCTCCTTCGAGGAGCAGCTCGAGCCGTTCCTGGGTGAGCTCGCCTGCGGCCTCGCGGATGAGGTCGCGAAGCGGCCAGTAGGTAATCCCTTCTCCGTAGGGCAGGCAGCGGCCGACCAGGACGGAAGCCTCGTCGTGGACGCTCGCCAACAGCTCCTTGGCGAGCCGGGACTTGCCGATTCCGGCCGGGCCGACGACGTTGACGAGGCGACAGGCGCGGCGGCTGACGACGTCGTCGAAGGCCGCCCGCAGCTCGCCGAGCTCTCCGTCTCGCCCGACCATCGGCGCGTCGAGCCGGCGGGCGAAGCCCGATGCCCCCGCTACGACGCCCAGGAGGCGCCAGGCTTGCACCGGCAGCGCCTTCCCTTTCAGGTCGAGCGGCTCGACCGGCTCGACGACGACCGCCTCGCGGACGAGTCTGTGCGTCGCGTCGCCGATGAGGATCTCGCCGGCACTTGCCGACGCCTCGAGTCGCTGGGCTACGACCACCGCATCGCCCGTTGCGAACGCATGGCCCTCGGCGGCATCGCCCGCGACGACCTCGCCCGTGTTGATCCCGGTGCGAAAGGCGAGCTCGACTCCGAACTCCGCGAGCAAACCCTTGTTCAGCTCCGCAAGCGCCAGGCGCAGCTCCGTGGCGGCGCGGACAGCGCGCAGCGCGTCGTCCTCGTGCAGGATCGGAATCCCGAAGACCGCCATCACCGCGTCTCCGATGAACTTCTCGACGGTGCCACCGTGGTGTTCGAGGACGCGGCTCACTTCGACGAAGTAGCGTGAGATCACACGCCGGTACGCCTCCACGTCGAGCCGCTCGCCGAGTGGGGTCGAACCGACGAGGTCGGAGAAGACGACCGTCACCGTCTTCCGCATCTCTCGCGGCGCAGCCGGCTCCTCGAGGGGAGCGCCACATGCGAGGCAGAACCGAGCGTGAGCGGGGTTCTCCTCGCCACAGCGAGGACAGGCGGCCATGTCCTTTGCGAAGTATGGAGCGAACAGGCCTCTGAGTACACTTGCGGGCCTTGTTCGACACGCTCTCAGACCGGCTCCAGGCCGCTTTGCACGACGTTCGCGGCCGTGGACGCCTCGACGAGGACGCGGTCTCGCGAGCGATGCGCGAGATCCGTCTCGCGCTGCTCGAGGCGGACGTCAACTTCAAGGTCGTGAAGGACTTCGTCGCCCGCGTGCGCGCCCGGGCGCTCGGCGCCGACGTGACGAAGAGCCTCACACCTGGCCAGGAGGTCGTACGCATCGTCCACGACGAGCTGACGACGCTCATGGGCAGCGGCGACTCCAAGCTGGCCTTCGCGAGCAAGCCGCCGACGGTGATCCTCCTCGCCGGGCTCCAGGGATCGGGCAAGACGACGGCGGCCGCGAAGCTCGCGCTGCTCCTGCGCAAGGAAGGGCATTCGCCCGCACTCGTCGCCGCGGATCTGGCTCGTCCGGCCGCCGTCGAGCAGCTCGAGCAGCTCGGGCGTGAGCTCCAGGTCCCGGTCTACACGGCCGGCGATCCGGTCGCAGCCGTCACGAAGGGCATCGAGCAGGCGCGCAGCCAGGGCAAGGACGTGGTCATCCTCGACACGGCCGGGCGGTTGCACGTGGATGAGCCGTTGATGGAGGAGCTCGACGCCGTCCGGAAGGCTGCGAAGCCGACGAACGTCCTGCTCGTGCTCGACGCCATGACGGGCCAGGAGGCGGTGGTAGTCGCCGAGGCGTTCCACGAGCGGATCGCGTTCGACGGAGTCGTCCTGACGAAGCTCGACGGCGATGCTCGCGGCGGCGCCGCGCTCTCGGTGCGGGCCGTGACGGGGAAGCCCGTGAAGTTCGCGTCGATCGGCGAGAAGCTCGACCAGCTCGAGTACTTCCACCCCGACCGGATGGCCTCGCGCATCCTCGGCATGGGCGACGTCCTGACGTTGATCGAAAAGGCCGAGGAGGCGGTCGAGGAAGACGACCAGGCGCGGCTCGAGCAGCAGCTGCTCGCCGGCGAGTTCACGTTTGACGACTTCCTCTCGAGCTACAAGATGCTGCGCCGCATGGGCCCGCTGAAGGGCGTGCTCTCGATGATCCCGGGGCTCGGCAAGCAGCTCCAGGGATTGGACGTGACCGAGCAGGACATGGCCCGAGTCGAGGCGATCGTGCTCTCGATGACGCCGAAGGAACGGAGCATGCCGCACCTGATCGACGGCTCACGCAGGAAGCGCATCGCGGCCGGCAGCGGGACGACCATCCAGCAGGTCAACCAGCTGCTTTCGGCGCGAAAGCAGATGCAGAAGATGATGAAGCAGATGAAAAAGGGCAAGATGCCGGGGCTTCCACCGGAGTTGCTCCAACAGGCACAGCAACAGCAAAGGAGATAGGGCTTGGCAGTACGCATCCGTTTGACCCGCGTCGGGTCGAAGAAGAATCCGATCTACCGGGTCGTGGTCGCCGACTCGCGCTCGCCGCGCGACGGCAAGTTCATCGAGATCGTCGGGCGCTACAACCCGCAGACCGATCC
>JBBPIJ010000025.1:0-23566 GCA_038040395.1 Actinomycetota bacterium | reverse complement strand
GCAGCCCTCAGCCTCCAGGGAGGCCCGGATGAACCAACGTGCTTAGGAACTACACCTAGGAGGGTTTGGCGAAATAAACGCGCTGCTCATAATGACCGCCGTGACAAGTGCTTTCGACCGCAAACGCGAGCAAGGCGAGGAGGCGTTTTCGTGAGCAGCGGGTCGCGGTGGCTCGTCTTCGGGCTGAAAGTGATGGGTTGGGCGCTGATAGTGATGGGTTGGGCGCTCTGGGTGGTCGGGGTCGTGTTTCTCGTTTTTTGTGAGGGCATCCAATCAAATCCAGGCATCGCGGCCCCAGGAGACCCATGCCGAGATCTCCGAGGGTTAGTGTTCGGTGGCTTCGTCTTCCTGCTCGTCACGAGCGTCGTCGCGCTCAAACTCTCGTCGAAGCAACGAAGGTGGGACCCCGACGACCCGAGCAGGCCGCCGCGATCTACAAAGTGAAGCCGCGGACCACGAGTAGATGCCCTACGGCCGCTAATTTCGCCAAACCCTCCTAGCTCCCTCCGACGGCCTCGCGGTCCTTCTCGGCTCGAAGCCGGGCGGAGAACATCGGTCCTTCCGAGCGCACGATGGGTGCGATTCGGTTGAGCCCGACCGTGCCGTCCTCGACGTCGACGAAGGCGGACTCGATCCCTCCTCTCCGGAAGTAGGTTTCGTGCCAGAACGAGGTGCCGCCCCGGTCGCGCAGATAGTCGGTCCACCAAGTCTTATGCGGAAGCGACCGCGCCCAGGCCTCGAGCGAATCGAAGTCGCGCCAGTACTGGCGCATGCCGTAGTGAGGCCGGTCCTCATTCGGGAACACGACTTCTTCGTGGAGGAGCAGTCCGTCGGGTTCCGCCTCGACGGAGGCCCGGATCTGAGGCCCGAGCTGATCCAGGGTCTCCTCGCCGCCTGGTCCTTCGACTCTCATGCCGAGGTAGATGACGACGAGGTCCGGGTAGTCGGACAGGTCAGCTGTCGTCCGGCGCGGCGGGTCTGGCTTCACGCGGCGACTGTAGCCCTGGTCAGGGGGTCTTCGCAACGCTGTCGTTGCCGGTACCCATGACCTCCTCCCCGATTCGATCGTACTGAGGAAATACGCACGCGTGGGTGACGGGACTGTGACAAGAGCGAAAATCCCGGGATGCGGCTGAATGCGTACCTCGCCCGCACCGGCGTCGCCTCGCGTCGGGGGGCCGACGAGCTGATCAAGACCGGCCGCGTGCGCGTGAACGGCGTGCGCGGCGAGCTGAATACGTTCGTCGAGGAGGGTGACGTCGTCGACTTGGACGGGCGCCATCTCGTGCCCCAGGAGCTCGCCTACGTGCTCCTGCACAAGCCGGCAGGGGTCGTCACGACCGCACGCGACCCTCACGGTCGCCCGACCGTGGTCGGCCTCGTCGAGCACGCGGCGCGCGTTCTCCCGGTCGGGCGCCTCGACTCGGACACGACCGGTGCGCTCCTGCTCACGAACGACGGGGATCTTGCGCACCGGCTCGCTCACCCCCGCTACGAGGTGGACAAGGTCTATGAGGCCGAGGTCGAGGGCGAGCCGTCAGAGGAGGCACTCGCAGCCCTCGCCGCCGGGGTCGAGCTGGACCACGGCCGCACCGCGCCCGCCCGTGTTCGCCGCCTTGCGCCTTTCCGAGTCGAGCTCACGATCCACGAGGGCCGCAAGCACCAGGTGAAGCGAATGCTCGAGTCGGTCGGCTACCCGGTTCGGCGACTTCACCGCAGCCGCTACGCGGGCCTTACCGTCGAGGGCCTCGGGCCGGGAAACTGGCGCGAGCTCACGGCCGGAGAGGTGGCCGCGCTGCGAGACCTCACTCGTAGAAGGTGAGGACGGCCAGGATGATGTAGATCGCGACGAGCGCCCAGCCCTCGAACGCCACCGCCTCGCCGTCGCCGGTGATCTGCCAGACCGCGATCGCCGTCACCGCGAGCGCGCCGATATAGACCGGGGCGAGGACGAACGTCAGCCGGTTCTCGAAGAAGAGCGAGAGCAGCACGAGCGCGGGGAAGAGGAAGACCGCGATCTGGGCGACCGAGTTCTTGACGACGGAGATCGCGAGATCGGAGCGTCCCTTCGCCGCAAGCGTGATGCCGACGAGGTTCTCGACCGCGTTCCCCGCGATCGCGACGATGACGAGGCCTGTGAATGCCTTCGAGATCCCGAGCGCCTTCACCGCAGGGTCGAGCTCCGCGACGAACCAGTCGGAGACGAGGGCGGCCCCGACTCCTGCCACGGCCAGCACCGCGATCCCCGTCCGGAACGAGAACGGCGCGTGCGCGCTCCCTTCCAGGGCCGGTTCCTTCTCGTCACTGTGCAGGTAGCCCCAGAGCCAGAAGGCGTACACGACGAGCAGGCAGACCGCGCCCACGGCCGAGATCTCCACCGCATGCCGGCTGGCGCGGTCGCCCACGGTGTTCGAGAGGCCGAGCAGCACGATGATGAAGACGGCGAGCAGCAGCAGCGTTGCCGTGTCGTTCGGAAGCCGGCTTCGGAAGCGCATGACCCCGTCCTTCGCCGAGACAGACCCCGCGACGATCGCCAGGCCGAGCACGAGGAGCGCGTTCGCGAACAGCGAGCCGAGGATCGAGGTCTGGGCGACGACGACCTCTCCGGCGGAGAGCGCGAAAAGAACGACGAAGAGCTCCGGGAGATTCCCGAGCGTCGACTGGAGGAGGCCCGTCAGCGCGGGGCCGAAGCGCGCGCCGACGGCCTCGGTGGCGATGCCGATTGCCCACGCGAGCCCGGCCAGGGCTGTGGCGGCGAGCAGAAACACGAGGACCGGCTCGGCGTTCGCGTAGTGCAGCACCCCGGTGACGACACAGACCGCGAAGATCGCCGCGAAGACTGCGACGGTCCGGCTACGGCCGGACAAAGCCCATGCGCTCGTACATTGCCTCGAGCGTCGGCGCGCTTTCCTCGTGCGCCTTCTCGGCACCAAGGACTAGTAGGCGCCGCAGCTCGTTCTCGTCTGCGCGCAGCTCCTCGTAGCGCTGCTGGATCGGGGTGACCAGCTCGACGACCGCCTCGGCGACCCCTTCCTTGAACGCTCCGTAGCCCTGGCCGTCGAATTGCGCCTCGACCTCGGCGATCGACCGCTGGGTGGCAACGGCCATGATTTCGATCAGGTTCGAGACCCCAGGCTTTTCCTCGGGATCGTGGCGAACCTCGGTCCCGGAGTCCGTGACCGCCGTCTTGAACTTCTTCCGCATCACGTCGGGCGCGTCGAGGATCAGCACGGTGCCCTGTTCGCTCGAGTCCGTCTTGCCCATCTTGTCGGTCGGCTCTTGGAGGTCCATGATCCGCGCCCCAACCTCGGGGAAGATGCCTTCGGGCACCTTGAACGTGGGGCCGAAGCGAGTGTTGAAGCGCTCGGCGATGTCGCGGGCGAGCTCGAGGTGCTGGCGCTGGTCGTCGCCGATCGGGACCGCGTCGGCCTGGTAGAGCAGGATGTCGCCGGCCATGAGGATCGGGTAGCTGAAGAGCGCGGCAGAGACGAAGTCCCGTCGCTCTCCCTTCTCCTTGAACTGCGTCATCCGGCCGAGCTGGCCATAGCTCGTGACGGCCGAGAGGAGCCAGGCAGCCTCGGCGTGCGCCTTCACGTGACTCTGGATGAAGACCGTCGAACGATCTGGATCCAGGCCGGTGGCGAAGAGCATCGCCGCGAGGTCGAGCGAGCGGGAAGTCAGCTCCTTGGGATCGTGCTCGACCGTGATGGCGTGCAGGTCGACGATGCAGAAGAACGCCTCGCCTTGCTCCTGCGTTTGTGCGTACTGGCGGAAGCCGCCGCTATAGCTTCCCAACGTCGCGTCGCCCGACGGCTTGATGCCCGAGAAGATGCGCATCAGTCGATTATTGCCGGGACGGCGGCGTCGATCGCGCCTCTCAGCGAGGCGACGTAGTCGCGGAGCGCCAGCGGGCCTTCCTCCGCGACCTCGACCGCGCGGGAGCCGACGACGATCCCGTCGGCGAGATCGGCAGCTTCTCGCGCTTGAGCGGGCGTGGAGATGCCAAAACCGGCGTAGAGCGGCAGGTCGGTGAGGGCTCTGGCCCGGGAGACGAGGCCCGCGAGATCGGGAGAGACGCGATCGCGGGCCCCGGTTGTCCCGGTGAGCGTGACGAGGTAGAGCCAGCCGTCGGTGTGCTCGGCGGCCAGGCTGAGACGCTCGTCGGTGGACGTTGGTGCCACGAGCTGGACGCGGCGGATCTCCGGCCGCTCGCCCGCGGGAAGGTCGGCAACGATCAGGCTCGACGCGCCGGCGGCCTCGGCGTCGGCAGCAAAGCGCTCGTAGCCGTAGGCCTCGAGTAGGGAGGCGTAGGTCATCGGCACGAGCGGGACCTCGACGCGCTCGCGGACCGCGGCGAGGCACTCGAGGCATGCCCCGGTCCGCATCCCTGCCGCGAGAGCGCGCTCCGCCGCTCGCCGGATCACGGGACCGTCGGCGAGCGGGTCCGAGAAGGGAAAGCCGAGCTCGACGAGATCGGCGCCGCCCTCGACCGCGGCCTCGGCGAGCTCGGGCGTCTCGGCGCCGCACATGAGGTAGACGACGAGGCGTTTCACAACCCCACGACCTCGGCAAGATCCTTGTCGCCCCGGCCCGAGAGGCAGAGCAGGACGACGTCCGCATCGAGCTTTGCCACGTGCGCGAGCGCGTGCGCGGGCTCGAGGGCCGGGATGATCCCCTCGGTGCTTGCGAACCGGCGGAATGCGTCGAGAGCTTCGGCGTCGCTCACCGACACGTACTCGGCCCGGCCGCTGTCCCTGAGAAACGCGTGCTCCGGGCCGACGCCGGGATAGTCGAGCCCGGGCGCGGAGGAATGGGCGTCGAGCACCTGCCCGTCCTCGTCGGCGAGCAGAGACGAGCGAGCGCCGTGCAGCACTCCGGGCCGTCCGTTGACGAGGCTCGCCGCGCCCTCCGCCTCGACGCCGACGAGTGGCACGTCGTCGTCCAGGAAGCCCGAGAAGAGCCCGATCGCATTCGAACCGCCGCCGACACAGGCGATTGCAGCTTCGGGAAGACGTCCTTCCGCCTCGAGGATCTGCTCGCGCGCTTCGGTTCCGATCACGGACTGAAACTCGCGCACGATCTCCGGGTACGGGTGGGGCCCGACGCAGGAGCCGATCAGGTAGTAGCTCGACTCCACCGTCGCGAGCCAGTCGCGGACGGCTTCGCTCGTCGCCTCCTTCAGTGTTTGCGTGCCGAACTCGACCGGCTTGACCTCCGCGCCGAGCAGGCGCATGCGCTCGACGTTCGGGCGCTGACGGCGCATGTCCTCGGCCCCCATGTGCACCGCGCACTCGAGGCCGAAACGGGCGCAGACGGTTGCAACTGCGACGCCGTGCTGGCCGGCTCCCGTCTCGGCGACGATCCGCTGCTTGCCGAGGCGCGTGGCGAGCAGCACCTGGCCGAGCGCGTTGTTCAGCTTGTGCGCGCCGGTGTGGAGGAGGTCCTCGCGCTTGAGGTAGAGCCGCTTGCCGGGCGCGAATCGCTCGGCAAGCGTGAGCGGTGTCGGCCGTCCCGCGTAGGTCGCCAGCAGACCGCCGAGCTCGGCCCGGAAAGCCTCGTCCTTTTGCGCGGCAGCCCAGGCGTCGGCCAGCTCGTCGAGCGCGGGGACGAGCGTCTCGGGCACGTAGCGGCCGCCGTAGGCGCCGTAGAGGCCGACGGTCACGAGCGCACCGCCTCGACGAAGGCACGGATGCGGTCTGCGTCCTTGATTCCGGGCGCAACCTCGAGCTGGGAGCTGGCATCGACGGCCCACGGGTGGACGGCCGAGATCGCGTCGCGCACGTTCTCGGGAGCGAGCTTCCCCGCGAGCACGAGCCGGCCTTCGACGCCGGCCGCGCGCACGAGATGAGATGAGTCCTCCCGCTCCCAGGGGAGATCGACGACCTGGGCGACCGGCTCGCCGTCGCGGAGGAGGACCGCGTCGCGGCTGCGATGGCCGTTCTCTCGGGCGTAGAGCTGAACCAGGTCGGCCGGCGCCTCTTGGAGCTCGCCGACGAGCACAGCGACCGAGAGCATCGTCTCGGGAACCGCGAGCACACTGTCGGCTTGGCGGGGACTCTCCGCGGCAAGGATGAAGCCCGCAAGATCAGCGCCAGCCTCGGCGGCAGCGGCAACGTCCTCCTCGCGCGTGAGCCCGCAGACCTTGACGAGCGGCCGGGCGAGCAGCTCACGTAGCTTTGCCGCCGGATCCGCGGCGCGCATGAGCGCCGACCCGACGAGCACGGCGTCGGCTCCCGCGAGCTCGGCCGCAGCCGCCTGAGCGCGCGATGCGATGCCACTCTCGGCCACCACAACCAACTTCCCGCGCCTTTCCGACTTAGCAACAGACTGTTGCAAAGTCGCTTGTGCAACGAGGTTGAGCTGGGCCGCTCGGTCGATGCGGAAGGTGTCGAGGTCGCGCGCGTTGATGCCGATCGGGTCGGCGTCTAGGGCAATGGCGCGCTCGAGCTCGGTCGCCGAATGGGCTTCGACGAGGGTGTCGAGGCCGAGCTCGGCAGCGGCGGCCATGAGCCGTGCGGCGAGTCGGTCGTTGAGATCGCGGAGGAGGAGCAGGACGGCGTCGGCTCCTGCTGCGCGCAATGGCGCGAGCTCCGACTCGTCGTGGAAGAAGCCCTTCGCGAGGATCGGCAGCTCCGTCGCGGAGCGCGCAGCGACGAGATCCTCCGGCGAGCCGCCGAAGCGCTCGTCGACCAGAACTGACAGCGCGGCAGCTCCGGCCTGCTCGAAGCCTCGGGTGAGCACGGCAGGATCCGCGTCGGGCCGCAGGTCTCCCTCGGAAGGGGAGCGGCGCTTGATCTCGGCGATCGCCGCGAGGCCCGGTCCGGTGAGCGCGCTCCTGAACCTCATGCCGCGACCTTTTCGTGCGTGAACGCGATCAGCTCTTCCAGGCGCGCGCCCGCCGCACCCGAATCGATCGCCTCCATAGCGGCGGCCAAGCCCTCACGGAGATTGCGTGCGTGGCCCGAAGCAGCGATCGCGCCTGCGGCATTCAGGAGGACCGCGCTTCGCGCGCCGCCGTTGGCGCCCTCGAAGACCGCCCGGATCTTGGCCGCGTTCGCCGCGGGCGAACCGCCGGCCAGATCAGCCGGATCGCAGCGCGGAACTCCGAGGTCGAGCGGATCGATCTCCCTTCGCCGTACTCGCCCGTTCGCAACCTCGCAGACGAGGTTCGGCCCCGTGGGCGAGAGCTCGTCGATCCCGCCGGCGCCGTGGACGACGAAGGCACGACGGGCTCCGAGGCGATTGAGGACGCGCGCGATGACGGGAACGAGCTCGGGCGCGTACACGCCGACGACCTGGGCGCGGGCGCCCGCCGGGTTCGTGAGCGGGCCGAGCACGTTGAAGACCGTGCGCGCCGCGAGCTCACGCCGCACCGGCGCGGCGTGACGCATCGCCGGGTGGTGCGTCGGCGCGAAGAGGAACCCGAAGCCGAGCTCGTCGATCGAGCGGGCAACGCGCTTCGGCGCGAGGTCGAGGTCGAAGCCGAGCGCCTCGAGCACGTCCGCCGAGCCCGACGACGAGGAGACCGCCCGGTTGCCGTGCTTCGCGACCCCGGCCCCGGCGGCAGCCGCGACGAGGGCCGCCGCCGTTGAGATGTTGAACGTCCCGGTACCGTCGCCGCCGGTTCCCGCAGTGTCGACGAGGTCGTCCCGCTTCGGCCGAACGGGGAGGACGTGCCCGCGCATCGCCTCGGCGCAGCCGCTGATCTCGTCGGAGGTCTCTCCCTTGAGGCGCAACGCGATCAGGAACCCGCCGATCTGGGCGGGCGTCGCGTCGCCGCGCATGATCTCGTTCATCACGTCACGCGCTTCGGCCTGGGTCAGGTCGTGACCGTCGAGGATACGGGCGAGGGCCTCCTGGATCACGCGGCCTCCAGGAAGTTCCGCGCGAGGTCCCGCCCGACCGGGGTGAGGATCGACTCGGGGTGGAACTGAACGCCGTCCACCCGCAGCTCGCGGTGCCGGACGGCCATCACCTCGCCGTCCGCGCTCGTCGCAGAGACCTCAAGCACGTCCGGGACGCGCGTGGCCGCGAGCGAGTGGTAACGGCCGGCCTCGAACTCGTCCGGAAGCCCGCGGAAGAGCCCGCGCCCGTCGTGGCGCACCGCGGCCGCCTTGCCATGGACGAGTGTCTGGGCCAGGCCGACCTCGCCGCCGAAAGCCTCGACGATCGCCTGGTGTCCCAGGCAGACGCCGAGCGTGGGGACGCTGGGCGCGAGCCGCCGGACGATCTCGAGCGTCGCGCCCGACTCGCTCGGGCGGCCGGGGCCTGGTGAGATCACGAGCTGCGTTGGAGCAAGGCGCTCCGCCTCGTCAGCGTCCAGCTCGTCGTTGCGGCGCACGCAGACCTCGGCCCCGAGCTCCTCGAACAGGTGCGCGAGGTTGTAGGTGAAGCTGTCGTAGTTGTCGACGAGGAGGATCACGATGAACCCTCCGCTAGACCGATCGCCATCTCGAGCGCCGCGAGCTTGCGCAGGCACTCGTCGTGCTCGGCCGCGGGGTCGGAGTCGGCGACGATGCCTGCACCAGCCTGCAGGTGCGCGACTCCGTCGCGGAGCACGATCGTCCGGATCGCGATGCAGGTGTCGAAGGCTCCGCCGGGCAGCGAGTAGCCGACGGCCCCGGCGTAGGGCCCGCGGCGATAGCCCTCGAGCTCGGAGATGAGCTGCATCGCGCGCACCTTGGGCGCTCCGGAGACAGTCCCGGCCGGGAAGCAGGCGCGCAGGAGGTCGAACGAGCCGACCCCGTCCTTGAGATCGCCCGTGACCTCGGAGACGAGGTGCGTCACGTGCGAGAAGCGCTCCGGCTCGAGCAGGCGCTCGACTCGAACCGTCCCGGGGACGCAGACGCGCGAGAGGTCGTTGCGCCCGAGGTCGACGAGCATCACGTGCTCGGCGCGGTCTTTTTCGGAAGCGAGGAGTCGCTCTGCGTCACCCTCGCCCGCGTGGGTCGTCCCCGCGATCGGGTTCAGGCTCGCGCGCCCGTCCTCGGCCTTCACGAGCGTCTCCGGCGACGAGCCGACGAGAGCAAGGCCGTCGAGCTCGAGCAAGAAGAGGTACGGGGAGGGGTTCACGCGCCGAAGCGCGCGGTAGAGCTGGAGCGCAGAGGCTGTCGTCGGCCGCTCCGCGCGCTGGGAGAGGACGATCTGGAACGCGTCTCCGGCGCGGATATGGCGCTTCGCCTGCTCGACCGCGCGCTGATACTCGAAGCGTCCCGGCGAGCGCAGGGTGCCGCGCGCTTGGCCGTTTCGCCCCGCGCCGGCAGGAAGCGCTCCGAGCTCGCCGCCGAGCTTCGCCGAGATCTCGGCCTCGTCGCCGCAGAGGACGTCGGCGAGTCCCGTGACGTGGTCGAAGCGGACCAGCACGTCGGCGATGACGAAGCGGCTCTCCGGCAGGTCGCCTCCGGCAGCCGGCAGTTCGACCGTCGGCTCGAGCCGCGCCGCGTAGTCGTAGGCGAGGTAGCCGACGATCGGCTCGCCACAGGCCTCGGCCTCGTCGAGGTCGACGAGCCGCGATCCATAGCCGACGAAGGAGTGTCGGCCAAGACGCCCGTGCTCGACGGACTCGAGCAGGAACGAGGCGCCGCCGTCGTCCGGGCGCAGCCGGAGGTACGCCCCGAGCGGGGTGACGAGATCGGTTGCTATGACGGTTATGGGATTCATTTCGGGCAACAAAAAAGACCTCCCAACGGGAAGGTCTACGGGCGGAACGGGCTGTCGGCCTAGGTCAGATCAGGCGATGCTCCCGCCCCGCTCGTGGCGCCAGTACCAGGCCCAGCTCGTGCGCAGGTCGAGAGTCATTGCTTTCAGGGTAGGTGTGATTCCCACAGCCGTCAAGCGGTGCTCTCCTCAGGCTCGGAGCCGGTGACTTCCCGCTTGGTCAGGTCGAAGATCGCGCCGTAGAACTCGCGCAGGCCCTCTGCCGAGACCGGCCCCCGGTTCGCGCGGGCCAGGTCCTTGAGAATCCACTCCTCCCGAGCGGGATCGACGAAGCCGAGGCCGCGGGACTCCTTGTACTCCTTCAGCCGCGCGACCAGCCGTAGGCGTTTGTTGAGCGCTTCGACGAGGGCGCGGTCGTTGTCCGAGATCTGCTCGCGGAACTGCCGGATGACCGGGTCTGAACTCTCGTCCATGAGGCCAGGGAGCGTAACTGTCTCACCTACACTTGCCCCGCTATGGCCACAAACGGCTCTCCTGAGCTTCTCATCGTCATGGGCGCGGCTGCGACGTCCGAGCAGACCGAGCACGTCGTCGTGCGTCTCCAGGAAGCAGGTGCCGACGCGCGCGTGGCGACGGGGCGGGGGGCGACCGTGATCGGGGTGATCGGCGACCGCGAGCTGCTCGCGACCCTGCCGCTGGAGGGCTATCCGGGCGTCGACCAGGTCGTCCCGATCCTGAAGCCGTACAAGCTCGTCGCCCGCGAGCTCGTCCCCGACCCGACGGTGATCGACGTGCGGGGACGGCAGATCGGCGACACGGCCTTCGGGCTGATCGCGGGCCCCTGCTCGGTCGAATATCGGGAGCAGACGCTCGAGACCGCCCGGGCCGTCGCGGCGGCGGGCGCGACCATGCTCCGCGGGGGCGCCTTCAAGCCGCGCACGTCTCCCTACACCTTTCAGGGCCTCGGCCAGGAGGCGCTCGACATCCTGCGGGAGGCAGGCGACGAGACCGGGCTGCCGGTCGTGACCGAGCTCATGGATCCACGCCACGTCGAGGCGGTCGTCGAGGCGACCGACGTGATCCAGATCGGGGCGCGCAACAGCCAGAACTTCCTGCTGCTGTCCGAGGTCGGCCGCGCCGACAAGCCCGTCCTCCTCAAGCGCGGTCCCTCGACCTCGGTCGAGGAGCTCCTGATGGCGGCCGAGTACGTGGCCAAGGAGGGAAACGAGCAGATCATCCTCTGCGAGCGCGGGATCAAGACCTTCGAGACGGCGACGCGGTACACGCTCGACCTGGGCGCGGTCGCAGCGCTCAAGCAGGAGACGCACCTGCCCGTGATCGTCGATCCCTCGCACGCGGCTGGGCGACGCGATCTCGTGCTTCCTCTCGCCCGCGCGGCCGCGGCCGTCGGTGCCGACGGGATCATCGTCGAGACCCACCCGCAGCCCGAGCAGGCGCTGTCGGACGGCCCCCAGCAGATCCCGACGAGCGAGTTCGCCCAGTTCGCGGCCGACGTGACCGCGATCGTCGAGGTCATGGGCAAGCACATCGGCTAGTGCCGCGCCCGGCAATGGAATCCGGCTTCTGGCCCGCGATCACGCGGCGCCAGAACCCACCCTCGCTCTTGCCAAGGCGACAAGCATGAAACGGTCACGCCAGCAAAGCTGCCCTGACCTCTTAGAGGCATCGCAAGCGATGCCCTGCGCGATCGAGTGCGGCCTCTGGCTGGAGGCGGCCGTGCCGGCAGAGCCGCCACGGCCTCTTCTGGTCGGCGCCGCCGAGGCGGCGCCTCTGGCTCGCGACCCAGAAGCTCGGCACCATCACCGGGAGCGGCACTGCCGATCGAACGGCTGACAATCGTGGGGACCGGCTTGATCGGGGCGTCGGTGGGCCTCGCCGCGAAGGCGGCAGGCGTGGCGCAGGTCGTCGGCTTCGACCCCGACCAGGCAGCTCTCGACGTAGCCGGCGAGAGAGGCGCGGTCGACAGCGGCGCCGCGTCGCTCGCCGAGGCGCTCGCCGACGCGGAGCTCGCAGTCGTCGCCGCCCCCGTCACGCAGCTCGCACGCCGGGTCGAGGAGGCGCTCGAGCTGAGCGATGAGCGATGCACGGTCACCGACGTCGGCTCGACCAAGGCCACGGCGTGTTCTGCGGCCGGAGGATCGACGCGCTTCGTCGGCGGCCACCCCGTCTGCGGGTCCGAGGCGCGAGGCCCCGAGAACGCGAGCGGAGAGCTCTTCCAGGGGGCGACGTGGTTTCTCACGCCCCTCGCGGGCACGGACGCCGAGCGCTACCGCCTCGTCCACGGTTTCGTGACCGACGTCGGCGCCACCCCGGTTGCCATCGATCCCGACACCCACGACCGGCTCGTCGCGCTGACGAGCCACCTCCCGCACGCGCTGGCGAACCTGCTCGTCAACCAGGCGGGCTCGACCCGGATCGAGCGGCACGACCCTCTTCTGGCCGCGGGCGGCTCTCTCCGGGACATGACCCGTGTCGCCGGGGCGAACCCGCGGATCTGGGTCGACATCTTCCTCGAGAACGCGGAGGCGATTGCGGACACGCTGGGCGAGCACCGCCGCCGCATCGAGCAGCTGGAGAACGCCCTCGCCGCAGGCGACGCCGGCTTTCTGGCCAGCTGGATCGGCGAGGCCGCGGGCAACCGGAGGCGGATGCTCGAGGTGGCCTATCCCGACCCGACGACACTCCATCAGCTGCGCGTGCACGTTCCCGACCGGCCGGGCGTGCTCGCCGCGATCACGCAGGCGCTTGGGGCAGAGCGGATCAACATCGAGGACTTCGAGCTCAAGCACGCATCGCCGGAGCGCGGTGGAGTCCTCCAGATGCTCGTTGCCGGGGCGCGCGAGGCCGAGCGTGCGGCGCGGCTGCTCGAGGAGCAGGGGTACGGCGTGGTCGTCTCCCCGGTGCTGGAAGACCGATGACCCTGGTCGAGCCGGCGACCGCGCTCGTCGGCCACATCGGCGTCCCGGGGGACAAGTCGATCTCCCACCGGGCGGTGCTGTTGGGGGCGATCGGCGAGGGGGAGACGACGATCGCCGGCTTCGGGCGCTCGGCCGACACCGAGTCCACGCTCGCCACGGTTCGTGCGCTCGGCGTGGAGGTCGCGGAGGACGAAGTCGATCTGATCCGAGTGCAGGGGCACGGGCTGCGGGGATTGAAGGAGCCGGACGGCCCGATCGAGTGCGGGAACTCCGGAACGACCCTGAGGCTGCTGTCCGGGATCCTCGTCGGGCAGGAAGGACGCTTCGAGCTGACGGGCGATGAGTCGCTCCGCTCGCGGCCGCTCGAACGCGTCGCCGAGCCGCTCAGGCAGATGGGCGCGGCGGTCGAGACTGCCGACGGGCACGCGCCGCTCGTCGTCGAAGGCGGCCAGGAGCTGAGCGCGATTCGCTACGAGCTGCCGGTGGCGAGCGCCCAGGTGAAGTCGGCTGTTCTGCTCGCGGGTCTGTACGCGTCGGGGCAGACGACTGTCGTCGAGCCGATCCCGACTCGCGACCACACCGAGATCCTGCTCGCCGCGGCGGGCGTGCCTGTTCAGCGCGGTGCGCATCGAGTGACCGTCGGTCGCGCGCACCGGCTCGAGCTGGGACGGGTCGACGTGCCCGGGGATTTCTCCTCGGCGGCACCGTTCATCGTCGCGGCGACCTTGCTCCCGGGGTCGGAGCTGATCGTGCACGACGTCGGGCTGAACCCCACTCGGACCGGCCTCCTCGACGTGCTCGCACGGATGGGCGCGCGGATCACCGTCCTGAACCGGCGACGGCTGGGAGGCGAGCCCGTCGGCGACCTCGAGGTGCACGCGGCCGAGCTGACCGCGACTGCGATCGACCCCGGGGAGGTGCCGCGGCTGATCGACGAGCTGCCGCTCGTGGCGCTCGCGGCTGCGTCCGCGCACGGCGAGACGGTCATCCGAGGCGCCGGCGAGCTGCGCGTCAAGGAAACGGACCGAATCGAAAGTGTCAGAACTTCGCTCCGCGCCCTTGGCGTGCACGTCACGGCGAGCGATGATGTCCTCAGGGTGAGAGGGGTCCCAACCCGCCCAAAGGGTGGGGGTATGAGCTCAGGTGGGGACCATCGGCTCGCGATGCTCGGTGCGGTGGCAGGTCTCGTCTCGCGCGAAGGGGTGCGTGTCGAGGGGGCCGAAGCAGTCGGGGTAAGCTTCCCCGGATTCCTCGACCTTCTCGAGTCGGTCACACAGCGATGATCGTTGCCATCGACGGGCCCGCCGGGGCGGGAAAGAGCACGGTCGCAAGCCGGCTCGCAGAACGCCTCGGCTTTCGCTACCTCGATACCGGGGCGATGTACCGCGCCCTCACCTGGCTCGCCATGCAGGAAGGGATCCCGCTCGACAAGGGAGACAAGCTCGGCGACCTGGCCCGCGAGCACCAGGTCGACCTCGACGAGTCCGGCCGGGTCTCGATCGCCGGCACCGACGTCACCGCCGCTATCCGGCAATCGCGGATCGACCGGCTCGTGCCCGTCGTCGCCCGACACCCCAAGGTGCGCACGGTCATGCGCGAGCGCCAGCGCGAGCTGGCCGAGCTCGGTGATGCGGTCATCGAGGGACGGGACATCGGCACCGTCGTCTGCCCGGAGGCCGATGTGAAGGTCTACCTCAAGGCGGATCGGTCGATCCGCGAGCAGCGCCGCCTCGCCGAGCGGCCCGACATCGGAGCCGATGCGCTCGCCACCGACCTACGCGCGCGAGACGAGAGCGACGCGGTGCGGATGCAGCCGGCCGAGGACGCACTCGAGATCGACACGAGCGACCTCGACGTCGAGGACGTCGTCGACCGGATCGAGAAGCTCGTCCGCGAGCGCCTGCCGGCATGAACAGGATCGACGTCGTCTGGGCGATCGGCCGCTTGACGATCCAGCCGCTGACGAGGCTCTCGACGCCGCTCCGCGACTACGGCGTCGAGCGGATCCCGGCCCAAGGCGGGGTCGTGCTCGCAATGAACCACTTCTCATGGCTCGATCCGCCCGCGTTCGGCTCCTGCTGTCCGCGCACGATCCACTTCCTCGCAAAGAGCGAGATCCACAGGCACTTCGGCCTGGGTCATCTGATCCGGGCCTTCGGCACGCGCTCCGTGCGGCGCGGGGAGTCGGACCGCGAAGCGGTGCGGGCGATGCGGCAGATCGTCCGCGACGGCTATCCCCTGGGCCTCTTCGTCGAAGGCACGCGGCAGAAAGCGGGCGTTCCCGGAAAGGCTCTGCCGGGCGCGGGGATGGTCGCTCTCCAGGAGGACGTGCCGGTCATTCCGGCGGCGATTCACGGCAGCCAGTTCTGGCAGCCCTGGAACCGCCACCCGGTCTCGATTGTCTGGGGCAAGCCGATGCAGTTCGAGGGGATACCCCGTTCGGGCAAGGGCTACCGGGAAGCTTCTGCGCTCATCCAGGAAGAGATCCATCGCCTCTGGCGGTGGCTCGTCAAGCACCATGAGCAAGGCCGCCCGCCCAACCCAACCCTGCCGTGAACCAGGAGCTCCTCGGCACCGTGGCGGTCGTCGGGTTCCCGAACGTCGGCAAGTCCACCCTCGTCAACCGGCTCACCGGCTCGCGCCAGGCGGTCGTCCACGAGACCCCCGGCGTCACACGCGACCGCAAGGAGGTCGTCTGCGAGTGGTCCGGGCACCGCTTTCTGCTCGTCGACACCGGCGGCGTCGACATCGCAGACCGCTCGCCGCTGACCAAGCAGGTTGCCGAGCAGGCTCGAACTGCGATCGCCGAAGCCGACTTGATCCTCTTCGTCGTGGACACCCGCACCGGGATCACCCCCGGCGACGAGGAGCTCGCGGCGATCCTGCGGCACTCGCACAAGCCAATCTTCCTGATCGCGAACAAGATCGACGAGCCCGGTCGCGAGGCGGAGGCGATGGAGTTCCACCGGCTCGGTCTCGGCGACCCGATCCCGCTTTCGGCGATCCACGGACACGGCACGGGCGACCTGCTCGACGCGATCATCGCCCGCCTCCCGGGGAGCGGGCCGGCCGAAGCCGGGGAGGAGGCGATCAGGGTGGCGATCCTAGGGCGGCCGAATGCCGGCAAGTCGAGCCTCCTGAACGCGCTTCTCGGCGAGGAGCGGGTGATCGTCTCCAGGGAGCCGGGGACGACCAGGGACTCGATCGACACGATCCTGAAGCGGGGCGAGAAGACGTTCGTCCTCATCGACACGGCGGGCCTCCGGCGCAAGCAAGCCCAGAGGCAGGGGATCGAGTACTACTCCGAGCTTCGGGCCCTGCAAGCTGCCGAGCGCGCGGACGTCGTGCTCGTCCTCGTCGACGCGAGCCAGGGCGTCGTCGAGCATGACCTGGCGATTGCCGACATTGCGCGCAAGTCGATGTCCTCGACGCTCGTCGTCCTCTCGAAATGGGACATCGCCGAGGTCGGCATCGAGGAGGTTCGTGACCGGCTGGAACCGCGCCTTCGCCAGCGACCGCCGATTGCCGCCGCCTCGGCGAAGACCATGCGCGGCGTGGGGAAGGTTCTCGACCGAGTGGAGGAGCTGTACGCGAAGCACACGACGCGGATCCCCACCGGCGAGCTGAACCGCTTCCTCGGCGAGCTGCGGGAGGTCCGCGAGCCTCCGTCGCGAAACGGCAAGCGGCTGAACCTCCTCTACGGAACCCAGACCACCGTGCGCCCTCCGCGCTTCCGCTTCTTCGTCAACGACCCGGGCCTGATCACCCGCGACTACGGCTACTGGGTCGAGAACCAGTTGCGCGGGCACTTCGACCTCGAGGGCGTGCCCGTGGCCATCGACTTCGTCAGGCGCTCATGAAGGTCGTCGTCGTCGGCGCCGGAGCGTGGGGGACGGCTTTCGCGAAGCTGCTCGCCTCGCGGGGGCACGACGTGACACTCGCCTCACGCGATCCGGATCAGGCCCGGGCAATCGAGGAGACCGCGCGCAACCCCCGGTATCTCTCGGACGTCGCGCTCGACGGAATCGCAGCGGCGCCGCTTGCCGACCAGCCCTTCGACGGAGCAGAGCTCATCGTGATCGCGGTGCCGAGCCACGCATTCGCTGAGGTGGTCGCCGCCCTGCCGGAGGACGGGCCGGTTCTGAGCCTGACCAAGGGGCTCGATCCGTCAACGGGAAGCCGGCTGTCGACCCTCCTCGGCGACCGTCCTGCCGCGGTCCTCTCCGGGCCGAACTTCGCCGAGGAGATCGGCCACGGCCTGCCTGCGGCCGCAGTCATCGCAAGCGAGGACGTCGAATTGGCGGAGCGGCTGCAGCGAGAGATCAACTCGCTCATCTTCCGGGTCTACGTGAACCAGGACGTCGTCGGCACCGAGCTGGCCGCGGCGGCGAAGAACGTGATGGCGCTGGCGGCCGGGGGCGTGGACGGGCTGGGCCTCGGCGACAACGCGAAGAGCGGGATCGTCACCCGCGGGCTCGCCGAGATGGCGCGCCTCGGAGAAGCTTGCGGAGGTCGCGCCGAGACCTTCGCCGGGCTCGCCGGAATCGGCGACCTGATCGCAACGTGCTGGTCGCATCTGGGGCGAAACCGGCGGGCCGGCGAGCTGATCGCGCAGGGCACCTCGCCTGCGGACACGGCCGCGCAGATCGGCACCGTTGAGGGCTTGACGACGGCTCCTGTGCTGCGGGAGCTCTCACAGCGCGTCGGCGTCGAGATGCCGATCACGAACTCCGTGTGCGACATCCTTGACGGCCGAAGCCTCGACGAGCTGATCGCAAATCTCATGGGGAGGCGTCCGACCGCCGAATAGGATGTCCGGCATGCGCGTCGCCCGCATCGGTCTGCTCATCGCCTTTGCGCTAGCCGTTTCCGGTTGCGGGGCGAAGAAGCAGGCAGCTGCGAGCGGTGGAGCGGAGATCGTCTCGGCGAGCGCGCCTGTCTTCGTCTCGATCGACTCCGACCTCAGCTCGGACCAATGGCAGCAGGTCGACAAGCTCCTGAGCAAGTTCCCTGCTCGTCCGCAGCTCGTCTCGATGATTCGCTCATCTCTGCAGCAGACGGGCATCGACTACGAGAGCGACGTCAAGCCGGCGCTCGGAGACGAGATCGACGTGGTCTTGCTGGACTTCGCGAACGGCGGATCGAACGCGGTCGCGGTGACGAAGCCGAAGGATGCGGATGCGTTCCGGCGCTTGATCGAGAAGGCGAACAAGACAGGGCCCGATCAGGCTGTGTTCGAAGAGCGGGACGGCTGGTTCGTCATTTCGGACACACAGGAGAAGCTCGATCGCTTCCAGGAGCAAGCTGCGTCGGGCGAGAAGCTGGCCGACAACTCGGTCTTCAAGGATGCCCTCGCCGAGCTTCCCGACGACGCGCTCGTCCATGTCTATGCGCGCGGAAAGAGCATTGTCGAGGCCCTGCAGGGCGGCGTTCCCGGGATGAGTCCGCTCCAGCTGGGGACGGGCCAAAAGCCGGAGTTCCTGTCTGCCGCGTTTTCAGCAGAGGAAAGCGGCTTCCGGCTCGTCGGCGCCGCTCGCGCTGAAGACACGCCGAAGACCAAGATCGAGTCATTCGAGTCGAAGCTCGTCGCCGATGTGCCTTCGGACGCGGTCGCCTTCCTCACGTTCCGCGGCGGCGACGAGTTCGAGCAGCAGATGGAGGACCTCAAACGGGACGGGAGCTTCGGCGAGAGCCTCGGCGAGCTCGAACGCATGCTCGGTTTCCGCATCGACAGCCTGATCGATCTCTTCTCGCACGAGGTCGGCCTCTACGTCCGCCCCGGCTCGCCCATTCCCGAGGTCACGCTCCTCGTTGACGCACCGGACGAGCAGGAGGTCCTCGGCCGCGTGAACACGACACTCGACGCTCTGACGAAAACGCTCCCGACCCAGCCCTGCCATGCCCCTCCCAAGGAAGCGGGAGCCGCCGTCAAGTGCATCGACCTGGGCGCGATTCAGCTGCGCACCGCCGGCTTCGACGACAAGGTCGTCCTCACGACCGGGCAGGACGCCATCTCGAAGTTGCGTGGCGACGGCCCGCGGCTCGGCGACGACGACGGCTTCAAGAGCGCGCGAGACGCAGCAGGTCTTCCCAAAAAGAGCGCGGGCTTCATTTGGATCGACCTCGAGGACGCCATCCCGATGATCCTGGGCCTGGCCGACGCCTCCGGAACGTCGATCCCAGCCGAGATTCGCGCGAACCTCGAGCCGCTCGGCTCGTTCCTCGCATGGGCCGAGAGCGACGGCCGCACCGGGTCGTTCACCGCCTTCCTGCAGATCGACTAGCCTTCGCCGCCGTGGTTGAGCGCGAATTCCTCTTCACCTCGGAGTCCGTCACCGAAGGGCACCCCGACAAGATCGCCGACCAGATCTCGGACTCGGTTCTCGACGCCGTCCTCACGGACGACGTCAACGGCCGGGTCGCCTGCGAGACGCTGATCACGACCGGCCTCGTCGTCGTCGCCGGCGAGATCACGACCGAGACGTACGTCGACGTCGCGCGGATCGTTCGCGATCGGATCACACAGATCGGCTACACGCACTCGGAGTGGGGCTTCGACGCGACCACGTGCGGCGTCGTCGTCGCGATCGACGAGCAGTCGCCGGACATCGCCCAGGGCGTGGACGCCTCGTACGAGGTGCAGCACGACCCCGGCGACGACGACCCGCTCGACAAGCTCGGCGCGGGCGACCAGGGGATGATGTTCGGGTACGCGACGCGAGAGACGCCCGAGGTGATGCCGATGCCGATCATGCTCGCGCACAAGATCTGCAAGCGACTCGCGGAGGTGCGCAAAGCCGGGATCCTCCCGTACCTGCGGCCCGACGGGAAGGCGCAGGTGACCGTGCGCTACGAGGTGGACGAGCACGGGATCCAGCGACCCGTGGAGATCGACCGCGTGCTCGTTTCCACCCAGCACTCGGAGGGTCTGGACGCCGACTCGATGATCAAGCCGGACATCATCGAGCACATCTTGCGCCCGATCCTGCCCCGCGATCTCTACGACGAGAAGCGGCTCGAGGAGCGCGAGTTCGTCTACGTCAACCCGACCGGCAAGTTCGTGCTCGGGGGCCCGATGGGCGACACGGGGCTCACGGGCCGCAAGATCATCGTCGACACCTACGGCGGCGCCTCGCGGCACGGCGGAGGAGCCTTCTCCGGCAAGGACCCGACGAAGGTCGACCGCTCCGCCGCCTACGCGGCCCGTTACGTGGCGAAGAACCTCGTCGCCGCCGACCTGGCCGACCGGATCGAGGTCAACGTCGCGTATGCGATCGGCGTTGCTCACCCGGTATCCGTCGCCGTGCAGACGTTCGGCACCGAGAAGATCCCGGTCACGCGCATCGAGGAGCTCGTCAAGGAGCACTTCGATCTGCGGCCCGGCGCGATCATTCGCGACCTCGACCTACAGCGCCCGATCTACTCAAAAACCGCTGCTTATGGCCATTTCGGCCGCGACGACCGAGACTTCACGTGGGAGCGCACCGACAAGACCGATGCGCTGCGCGCCGCGGCCGGCCTGAACGAGCCGGCAGCTAGCCGGGCCTGACGAACAAGCCGGCGGCGGCTTTTTCACCGATCGCCTGCTCGCGCTTGCCGACCTTGACCGTGAACTGCCCCGCGGCCGGCTGAGCCTCGCGCAGCTGGATCTTCGTCCCGGGTACGAACCCCTCCTCGTAGAACCAGTGGAGCAGGTCGCCATCGTGCTCGGCGAGGCGGATGATCGTCGCGCGCTTTCCAGGCTCGAGCTCGGCCAGCGGCGCGAGCTCCTTGTTCTCTTCCTGCTCGAAGGCAGGATCGACCGGCCAACCGTGCGGACAGCGGTCGGGGTAGCCGAGCTTCTCCTCCATGCGCTCGACCATCTCGTCGGAGAACGTCTCGCCGATGTCGTCGGCGAAGACGTGTGCCTCGGCGGCCGTGTAGCCCATGAAGTCCGTGAGGAGGCGCTCGACGATCCTGTGCTTGCGGACGACGCGCTCGGCGCGCTTGCGCCCCGACGGCGTGAGCAATGCCTCTTTGTGCTCTCCGCGGCGGACGAGGCCCTCCTTCTCGAGCCGCTTCAGCATCTCGCCGGCCGACGCGCGCGAGACGCCGAGCATCTCGGCGACGCGCGAGGCGAGCGTGGGGGAGCCGCCCGACTGCGGGCTGTACTCCCCGATCGGGAAGGCGAGGAAGTAGATCGTCTCGAGGTACTCGTCGATCGAGTGACGCTGAGCCATCGGTTCGAATATAGTGCCCCGCGGCCGGTGTAAGGTAGCCCTTACAGGAGATCGAAGGAGGACCGTGGGCGCAGGAATCGTGATGTTGAGAGAAGGCTTCGAGGCGTCCCTCATCGTGGGAATCGTTCTCGCATTCCTGAACCGCGCCGGGCGCCGGGAGGCATTCACGCCGGTCTGGATCGGCGCGGGGCTCGCGCTTGCGCTCAGCGTTCTCACAGGCACGCTCCTCTTCGTGATCGGCGCCGAGCTCGAAGGCCGCTCGGAGGCGATCTTCGAGGGAAGCGCGATGCTCGTTGCCGCCGCACTTCTCACCTGGATGATCTTCTGGATGCGCCGCCAGGCCCGCTTCATCAAGAAGGAGCTCGAGGGCCAGGTCGAGCACGCGCTCGCGATGGGATCCTCGGTTGCGCTCGCCCTGGTCGCCTTCGTCGGAGTGCTGCGCGAAGGCGTCGAGACCGCGCTCTTCCTCTTCGGGACGGTCGAGGGGTCGAACCGGCTCCTCGCCGGCACGAGCGCCGTCATCGGGCTCACGGGTGCGGTCATGCTCGGCTACCTCTTCTATCGAGGCGCTTCTCGGCTCGATCTGCGGAAGTTCTTCACGGTGACGAGCGTGCTGCTCCTCGCCTTTGCCGGCTGGCTGCTCGCCCAGGGGCTCCACGAGTTCGGCGAGGCAGGCGTCTTCCCGGAGAGCACGCTGCTCCTGATGGGGGCCTTCGCGGCGCTCGCGGCTCCGACGCTGTACTTCTACTTGCGCCCGGCGAAGAAGCCCGTCACGTCCTAGCCATAGGCTGGGCGGCGTGAGCCGCTTCGCCTCCGTGTACCCGCTTGTGACGACGCGCGCCCTGGCGCGTCCGTTCACGTACGAGGTGCCTGACGAGGTGGAGCGGGGAGCCGTCGTCGGTGTCCGCCTCCGCGGCGCGAAGCAGCGCGGCGTCGTGATCGACGTCGGCGACGAGCCTCCCGCCGGGATCAAGGTGGCGCCGATCGAGCGGCTCGAGGAGTCGATTCCTCCCGCGCTCGTCGACCTCGCGCTCTGGGTCGCGGACTACTACGGCTCCACACCGGGCCGCGCCCTTGCCCTCGTTGCCCCGTCGAAGCGCGAGCGGCGCAAGGTACTCCCGCAGCCGGCCGAGCGGGACTCGCTGCCGGGTGAGCCCGAGCCGGAGCACCTCACCGCGTCGCAGGAGCGCGCGCTCACCCGGCTGCGCGAGGCGTCCGAGGGAGGCGGGGGACATTTCCTGCTCTACGGCGCGACCGGGAGCGGGAAGACCGAGGTCTACCTCCAGGCAGCTGGCGATGCGCTCGAGCGGGGGCTCGGCGTGATCGTCCTCGTCCCCGAGATCTCGCTGGCGCCGCAGACGGTCGGCCGCTTCCGCGCTCGCTTCGGCGACCGGGTGGCGATCCTCCACTCGTCGCTGACCGAGGCCGAGCGCCGCGACGAACGCGAGCGGATCGCTTCCGGAGCCGCGCCGATCGTGATCGGAGCGCGCTCGGCGATCTTCGCTCCTCTGCCTCGGCTTGGGCTCGTCTGCGTCGACGAGGAGCACGATGCCGCGTACAAGCAGGAGTCCGACCCACGCTACGACGCCCGGACGGTCGCGGCGAAGCGCGCGTTGCTGGAGGGCGCGGTGGCGATCTACGGAAGCGCGACTCCGAGGCCGGAGAGCTGGCAGGCGCTCGAGCGGCTCGATCTCGGGGAGCGGGTCGGTGCCGACCTGCCGCCCGTGAGGATCGTCGACCTGCGCGGAGAAGCCGGTTATCCGCTCTCGGCTCCGCTGCTGGCCGAGCTCGGCAAGCTGGCAGAAGGCGGCGGGAAGGCGATCCTGCTCCTCAACCGCCGCGGAATGGCGCCCGCTCTGCACTGCCGCGCCTGCGGCGAGACGCGCCGCTGTCCGAATTGCGACGTCGCGCTCGTCCTCCACCGGGACGAGCTGCTGCACTGCCACCACTGCGCGTTCGTCGAGCCCATGCCCGAAGCCTGTCCCGAGTGCGGCTCGGTCGAGCTGGCACGAATCGGTGCCGGGACGCAACGGCTCGAGCGCGAGCTGGAAGAGCGAGTGCCCGAGCTGAAGCGCTTCCGGCTCGATGCCGACGCGGTCGCCGAGCGCGGGGCTCTCATGGAGACGCTGCGCGACTTCGCCGCTGCCGACCGGGCTGTCCTCGTGGGCACGCAGATCGTCGGGAAGGGGCACCACTTCACCGGAGTGTCGCTCGCAGCGGTGATCGATGCGGATACGGGACTGGGCGTCCCGGACTTCCGCGCGGAGGAGCGAACATTCCAGCTCGTCACGCAGCTCGCCGGCCGCAGCGGGCGCGATGCGCCGGGTCGCGTGCTCGTCCAGAGCTTCCAGCCCGAGTCTCGCGCGGTCGCCCTCGCCGCCCGGCACGACGTGGAGGGCTTCTTGACGGGAGAGCTCGAGCGGCGGAAGGAGCTCGGCTACCCGCCGTTCAGGCACATCGTGCGGATCCTCGTCTCCGGCCCGGATCGGGATGACGTCATGCAGGCGGGTCGAGAGCTCGCCGACGGGCTCGCAGGCGTGGCCGGGGACCTCCTCGGCCCGGCGGAGCTCTTTCGGCTCCGGGGCCGGCACCGCGCACAGCTCGTCGTGAAGACGGAACGCCCCCGCGAGGTCGCATCCCGTGCGGCCAAGTTGCTCGGCGCAGGCGCCCCGGCGATGCGCGAGGCAGTCCTCTCGGCCGTCGTCGACGTGGATCCGCAGAGCCTCTGAGTAGCCAGCACGGTGAAGACGG
>JBBPIJ010000024.1:13765-24085 GCA_038040395.1 Actinomycetota bacterium | reverse complement strand
TGGCGAGCTCCTCACCTGTCCGATCTGTTTCAACACGAAGAAGCTGGACGAGGCCAACCTCGTCCCGAATGCGAAGCTCGCCGGCGCGACGCCGCTCTGGGAGTGGATCGGAGAAGGAGCGACCGTATTCAGCTACTGACGGCGAGCCGGGCTGGAAACCCGCGCGGATGGCCTCACTTGTGACGAGTGCCTAGCCAAGCAGGCGCTACCACGTCCGAAACAGCCCGCGCCTAGGAAGCGGGGATACGCTCATGTCATGAGCGAAAGCGCCCTCCCTGTCGTCAAGTTGACTCCGCAGGTGTCCACGCCCGAGCGTACTCGCCTTGAGCGGCAGGCTCGGCTGCTCGCCTGGGGCGGGATCGCCTATCACTTCGTTGAGTTCGCCATCGCGCTGATCGCTGGGATTGCGGCAGGCTCCATCGCCTTGATCGGGTTCGGTGCCGACAGCTTGATCGAGGCGCTAGCGGGGTTCGTTGTGCTGTGGCTGTTCACGGGTCTTCGCATCGGCTCGGCTTCGGCTGAGCGCCGGGCACAACAAATGATTGCCGGGAGCTTCTTCGTGCTCGCCGCCTACGTCGGGGTGCAGTCGATCCGCAGTCTCGTCGGAGGGCATGAGCCGGATGCAAGCTGGCTCGGGATCGGGCTGGCTGCCTTCACCATCCCGACGATGCCACTGCTCGCGTACGCGAAGCGAGGCATCGGGAACAAGCTCCACTCGGCGGCAACGGTGAAGGAGGCATCGCAGACCCAGCTTTGTGCGTATCTCGCGATTGCTCTGTTGATCGGCCTGCTTGCGAACGCCGTACTTGGTTGGTGGTGGGCCGACCCCGCCGCCGCACTTGTGATTGCGGGCGTTGCCACTCGTGAAGGCATCGAGAGTTGGCGGGGCAAGGGCTGCTGCGACACGTCCTAGGCGGCGTCGCCGGGCAGCGCCTAACGATGGGGGTTGTGCGCGTCGTGCAGCTCGGTGAACCCGCCCTTGACGCGCTCAAACGCACTCGTGCGCTCGTAAGCGCAGGACGGGAGATTGTTACTCCGCCCCCCGCCGCGGCCAGAGCCCGACGAGGCTGCGCACGGCCTATTCGTCGCCTTGGTTTCGGGCCCTGCGGAGTAGAGGGCCGCGAGCGCTGCGAGCATGAGGACGAGAGCAGTAATGAAAAGCACAGGCTTCATAAGTTCATGGCGTGGAGCGGATAGACCAACTGCCACCACCATCAGCGGAATGCTTGACGGTTCCGTCGTGAAGCGCGACGTATAGCTCCCGCTCCGTCTGCGCAAGCAGTGCCGCCGATTCTCCGCCAACATCGCCCGCTGTTTTCCATCGCTTGCCACCGTCCTGGCTCACCCGCGTGTCCCCTGTCGTCGTGACCAGATAAAGCCGTTTGGGGATAGGCCATGCCAGAAGTCCGATGTCCCCGCCCTCGAATGCCCACGTGCGCCCTTCGTTGGACGAGTTCCAGAGTCCGCCCTCTCCCGATGCAATCAGGTGCGAAGGGTTCGACGGGTCCACCGCCATGTCAATGAGTGGTGCTGGAGGTCGGCGCTTCGTCCAGGTTCGTCCCGCGTCGCGGCTGAACATCAGCCGCTCGTTCGTAGAGTCGAAGCCGTAGACCCGACTTCCGTGGGAGCGAAGCACGTGGAAGTCGGCCTTTCCCAGAAGCGAGATCGGCTGCCAGGAATCGCCGCCGTCCGTGGACTCAATCAACCCGAGAAGTGGGGGTAGACCCTCGTCCCGATACTGCTGTTGGTCTGGATGCCCGGAGCCAAGAAAGCGGTCTGGCCCGATGATGGTGAAGCCCATCGTGTCCTGCTGGTGATTGCCCACCCGCCTGGCCTTCGTTTCCCCCGCCGCCGTCCGCCATAGGCCTGTGTGCGTGGCGATGAACAATGCCCCGTCCGCGGGATTGATGCCCAGCCCGTGAACGTGGATAGGACCGGGGTCACTGGCAAGTACCTCCACGGGGGAAACTGGCGCGACGCTGTTGTCGCGTGCAAAAACGAAGACCAACGCCAGAACTAACGCGCCGATAACGAGGACGACGGGAAGGAACGAACCTCGCGCGCTACGCGATGCTCTGGACTTCTCCTCGGGCTCCCGTCGAGGCGTCGGCCCCGTCTGCTTTTTCGCCATCTGCGTTCGTTCTGTCCTGAGCCGGAAGGCTAGCCGCTAATGACGCTGGAGTTCTGCCGGAGTCGGAGCGGTACGGGCGATCCGCGTTTGCTATCACGGTGACGGTCTGGCATTGGCCTCACGCGCGCCCCGGGTAGGGGCATCGAGAGTTTGCGGGGCAGAGGCTGCTGCGACACCTGCTGAGAGGGAACTACGGGAGCGACGGGACTCGAACCCGCGACCTCCGGCGTGACAGTTGGGCGTCGCGGGTTGCCGTTGATCGGCGTTAGTCGCCACTGACCGCTTTGGAGGGCACGTCTGCGCTGCTCAGTTGACCGCCAGTTGCCGTTGGTCGCTACCGCTGCGTTCCATAACCGTTCCAGACCGGGGTGACTTCCAACAAGGGCATGCGGGTGCGTCGGCTGGACAGCGAAGCGCCGTCGGCGCATGATCGTCTGCGATGGTGAGCGATCTGCCGACCGGTGTCGTGACGTTGCTGTTCACCGACGTGGAGGGCTCGACGCGGCTGCTGGACGAGCTCGGCGACGACTACGGGGAGGCGCTGCACGAGCATCGGCGGCGACTCCGCGCGGCGTTTGCCGACAACGAGGGCATCGAGGTCGACACGCAGGGTGACGCGTTCTTCGTCGCCTTCGCCCGCGCGTCGAACGCCGTCGCCGCCGCTACGGACGGCCAGCGCGCACTTGCCGACGGACCGATACGCGTGCGGATGGGGCTGCACACGGGCGAGCCGCGGCTGACCGAGGAGGGGTACGTCGGGCTCGACGTGCACAAGGGCGCGCGTATTGCCGCCGTCGGCCACGGCGGTCAGGTGCTTCTGTCGCAGACAACGCGTGCGCTCGTGGACGCGGACGTCCGAGACCTGGGCGTGCACCGCCTCAAGGATCTCAGCGCCCCGGAGCGCATCTACCAGCTCGAGATCGAAGAGCTCCTGTGTGACTTCCCACTGCTGAAGACGATCGAGGCGGGCATGAGGAACCTGCCGGCCCCACGCACGTCGTTCGTTGGCCGCGCGTCGGAGCTCGACGAGATCGACCGGCTGCTCGAGGATCCCGACTGCCGCTTGCTCACGCTCGTCGGGCCGGGCGGGGCGGGCAAGACCCGACTCGCGCTCGAGGCCGCCGCGCGCCGGATCGAACGCTACCCGCACGGTGTGCACTTCGTCCCGCTCGTCTCGGTGGCGTCGCCGGAGTTCCTGGCGCCGGCGGTTGCCGAGTCGATCCAGTTCGCGGTCGACGGCGCCCACAGCGGCTTCTCGGCGCAGGAGCAGCTCCTCGACTATCTGGGCGAGCGGTCGACGCTACTCGTGCTCGATAACTTCGAGCACCTGGTCGAGGGCGCGGACCTGCTGGGAGAGATCATCGAGCGCGCACCGAAGGTCGAGCTGCTGACGACGTCGCGTGAGCGTCTCAACGTGCAGAGCGAGTGGGTGCTCGACGTGCACGGCCTCGGCCTCGCGGAGAACGGGAACGGTCGCTCCGGTGCTCTGCGCCTCTTCGTCGAGCGCGCCACGCAGGTCGAGCCGGGCTTCTCGCTCGACGACGACGGGCGCGCCGAGGCGCGCCGCATCTGCGGGCTGGTCGAGGGTTTGCCCCTGGGCATCGAGCTCGCCGCCTCGTGGGTGTCGGTGCTCTCCTGCGCGGAGATCGCGGACGAGATCGAGCGGAACATCGACTTCCTCGCGACGTCGATGCGCGACGTCCCGGAGCGGCATCGCAGCCTCCGCGCCGCGTTCGACCAGTCGTGGAGGCTGCTCTCGGGAGAGCAGCAAGCTGTCCTCGCGCGGCTCTCGGTGCTTCGCGGCGACTTCGAACGTGAGGCGGCCGCCGCGGTTGCGGGCGCCGATTTGCGCTTGCTCTCCGAGCTCGTGTCGAAATCGCTCGTCCGCCGCTCGGACTTCGGCCGCTACGAGCTGCACGAGCTGCTGCGCCAGTACTCGGCCGAGAAGCTCATGACCGGATCGCCCGACGCGCTCGCGACGACCCGCGAGCGCCATGCCCGCCACTACCTCGGAGAGTTGGACGAGCGCAGGGGGGCGCTCGTCGGCAAGGGCGTCGTGCAGGCGCGCGACGAGCTACGACGCGAGGTCGACAACGTGAGGGTCGCGGCCGAGTGGGCCGTCGTCGCCTGGGAAGCGGACGAGGCGCGGGGCGTGCTGGCGGGCTTGAACGAATTCTTCTTCGCACACAGCTGGTTCGACGGCGCCGAGACGTTCGAGCGCCTCGTCTCCGTGGCCGGCGATACGAGCGGGCAGGCAGGCGGCCTCGATCTGTCGTCCCCCGTCACGCTCGCGGCCGTCGCGTATCGCGCCGCTCTCGGGAGCGCGCTCGGCTACGACGAGGAGCTCGAGCGTCTCGCCCTCGAGTGCCTGCCGCGTCTCCGCGAGCAAGGAATGACCTGGGAGCTCGCATCGTGCCTGCTCGCCCTCGGGACGAACAGGTGCTACCAGGACGTCTACCCGGACGCAGCGGACTACCTTGAGGAAGGCGTCGCCATGGCGCGCTCCGCCGACGACGGGCTGGAGGAGGTCGCGTTGCTCTCGTGGCTTGGCTTCGTGCAGCTGCTGGGGGACGACCTCAATGGCGCGAGGGCGTCCTTCGAGGCGTCCCACGCGAAAGCCGCGGATCTCGGCAATCCGCAGCTCCTCGCCTACGCGCGCAGCAAGCTCGGCATCCTCGCGGACGCCGAGGAGCGCTACGCGGACGCGATGCGCCTACACATGGAGGCGAACGAGCTGTTCGCTGGCGTCGGGGACGTCGGCGGCGCCGGCTACGCGTTGAGCCGCGCGAGCCTCAGCGCCTACGGGATGGAGGAGTACGAGGAGGCGCTGCGACTCGGTCGGGCCGGCTACGAGGCGTTCGGCGAGGTCAACCACAGGTGGGGCATGATCGCCGCCCTCTGCCGGATCGGCTTTGCCGCGCTGGCGCTCGACGACGTCGACGAAGCGCAACGGACGTTCCGCGAGGCGCTCGAGCGGGCACACGCCTCGGCGGCGATCTCGCTCGCGCTGCTCGCGCTCAGCGGAGTCGGCGCGGTGCTAAGCGAGACGGGCGAGCCCGAGCAGGCCGCGACGGTACTCACCTTCGCACTCGGCCACGAGCAGCTGCCGCCCTCGTACAGCATCGCGGCGCGACCGGCGCTCGAGGCTCTCCAGGCCGAGCTACCTCCCGAGCAGCTCGCCGCGGCACGGCTCGCGGCGGGTGCGACGAGCCTTGAAGACCTCATCACGCAGGCCCTCGAGCCGATCGCGTAGCGCGGCCGTTAGAAGCGGGAGCGACGGGACTCGAACCCGCGACCTCCGGCGTGACAGTTGGGCGGCGTGGGTTGCCGTTGATCGCCGTTAGTCGCTACTGACCGCCTTGGCGGGCAATTCTGCGGTGTTGAGGTTGCCGCCGGTCTCCGTTGGTCGTCACCGCTGCGTTCCAAAAGCGTTCCACGGAAACCCTTCACTCGGGCCGGCACTACATCGACGTGAGCTCAGATCACGGACAGCTGCGATTACGCTCGCCAGTCGTGCACCGATCTCGCCCGGGCCCTCCGTCGAGCGTGTCCCGGCCTACGCCGCCGTCGAGCGTGTCCCTTCCCTGGCCGCCGAGGATCCGGTCGCTGCCTTCCTCCCCGAAGAGGGCGTCGTTGCCGCCGGCTCCGGAGACGAGGTCGGCGCCGTCGCGGCCATAGATCTCGTCCGTGCGCGGGCTACCAAAGAGCCGGTCGGCGAACCGCGACCCGGTCAGGTTCTCAATACTCACGAGCCGGTCCTGGCCCCAGCCCAATACGCGACCGCTTGCCAGGCTGGCGACGACGCGGCGCGGCGCATACTCGTAGTTCGCCGAGTCGCGTCCGGGGCCGCCGTCGATCGCGTCGTTGCCGGGATCCCCCCCGAGCCCATCATCTCCCGGACCCCCCTCGAGCCTGTCGCGGCCGCCGTCGCCCCAGAGGGAATCGTTTCCCCGCCCTCCGCGGAGACGGTCGTTTCCGGGCCGCGACACGCCGCTCCCTGTTCTGCCTACGCCGTCGCCTTGCAGCGTATCGCGACCGTCAGCTCCGACAAGGAAATCGTCGCCGTCTCCACCCTGGAGCCAGTCGATCGCGCCCCGGCCGAGAACGACATCGTCTCCGGCGAGACCGAAGAAGACGTCCGATCTCGGGCCTCCCAGAAGACGGTCGGCGAAGCGTGATCCCTCGATACCCTCGATTCCGGCCAAGCGGTCGTTTCCCCAGCCTGTGACCCGCCCAGACGCGAGGTTGACGAGGATGCCCCGTGGCGCCTCGGAGTAGTCTGCAAAATCCTCCATCCCGTCACGCAGTGAGCGTGGGGTAGCCTTGCCGCCGTCGAGCAAGTCGTCGCCCGGGCCTCCGTCGAGGAAGTCTTGACCATCCGCGGCGACGATGCGATCGTCGCCGGCCCCTCCGGAGAGGAAGTTGATGGAGTTGTCGCCGGTGATCGAGTCGGAGTAGGGAGATCCCTCCACGGCAAAACTCCGTTCGATGCGGTCATTGCCCCAACCAGTGGCGCGGCCTGTGACGAGATCGACGCTGATAGGTCCAGGCGCCTGCTCGAACGAGACGATGGAATCGAAGCTTTGGCCTTCCCTGAACGTGTCGTTGCCGGCGTCGCCTGAAACGACGTCCGATCCAACCCGATATCCGCCCTCGCCAGGATCCCCTGGAGAGATCACGTCGTTCCCATCGCCACCGCAGATCGTGTCTGCGGCACCGAGGCCGTCGATCGTGTCATTGCCACCAAGACCAGCGATCACGTCGCGACGCACCGTCCCTTGGATGACGTCGGCGCTGTTGGTCCCAACGATGGTCGCGTTCTTGCCCAGACAACGTGTGCTGAGCTGAGCCGGCGCCGCGGCCGTCGCCCCGAGGATCAAGAGCCCGGTGAGCGAGGCCAGGACGAGCCGCACCCGAGCCCCGTGATGCCCAACCGCTGCTGCGAGGCCGATAGCTCGGCTGAGGGCCAAACCTAAGAACCCTCGTCGCCGTGCGAGCCTTGCCGTGCGGTGGTGGAGGTTCATGCCGGGCCTCCCCTCGTCGGTCGCTCAGGTAACGAGGAAGAGGAGCAACGTCCGGATGGGCGAAGACCATCGGCCGCGCCGCTAGCTCGCGCCTCGACCTTACTCCGCTCGATATGTCTTCACAAGGAGCCGCGAGAGAACGGGAGCGACGGGACTCGAACCCGCGACCTCCGGCGTGACAGGCCGGCGTTCTAACCAACTGAACTACGCCCCCAGGCGGGCCTAGTGTAGCTAGGCGATTTCCGTGAGGCCCAGCTGTCGCAGGAGCGTGACGCCGTCCGAGTAGACGTCCTTGCGGGCGACGAGGCCGTCCCTGATCGGGATCACGTCCATGCCTCGGTAGTCGACCTTCTTGCCCGTCGGCTCGACCTTGATTCCCGAGCGGGTCATCGGGCCTTCGTGCGTCCCCCGGGCCGTCCACTCCTGGACGACGAGGTCGTCGCGGATGTACTGGCTTCGCGCCTCGAAGTTCAGGTCGGGGAAGACC
Organism: Actinomycetota bacterium; assembly: GCA_038040395.1. GTDB lineage: Bacteria > Actinomycetota > Thermoleophilia > Gaiellales > Gaiellaceae > VAXT01. Next base: position 16,443 of record JBBPIJ010000024.1, on the reverse strand, counting down.
GCGAAGATTCCAGTGATCGCCTTCGCAATCGCCTCCTTGCCGATGCTCACGTCGCCGGTCGTGTGGTTCTCGAACACCGAGTCGTCGGTGTGCATGGAGACGATCGTCTCGACGTCGTGGTCGTTCCAGGCCGCGTTGTAGCGGTCGATGAATTCCTGGAGCTCGGGCCCGTTCATGGCGTCAGCCTACGACAGTAGGTCGAGGATCCCAAGTGGTCGCCGGAAGGGCGCGACGACGTAGGCGCCCTGCGCGCGGCCCCGCGATCCTTCGAGGAGCTCCCGGCCGATCTCCATCCCCACCTCTGCCGCCGCCGGGCCGGCATCGCGCAGTGCGTCGAGCACACGCTCGGGGACGACGATGCCCGGCACCTCGTTGTGGAGCCGGAGGGCCAGCTGGTGGCTCCAGACCGGGAAGATCCCGACGAGAACCGGGATCGGCCACTCGCCGCCGATCCGGTCGAGGAAGCGGTCCATGTACTCGAGGTCGAAGAGGATTTGCGTCATCGCGAACTGGGCGCCCGCCTCGAGTTTCTGCTGGAAGCGCTCCAGCTCCGTGTCGAGATCGTCCGCCGCAGGGTTGACCGCGACCCCGATGTAGAAGGAGGTCGCGGCATCGATCGCGCGCCCGTTGTAGTCCTCGCCGCGGTTGAGCCGCGCCATGAGCTGCGTGAGACCGATCGAGTCGATTTCGTAGACGCCGCGCGAGCCGGGATAGTCGCCCACCTCCGGTGGATCGCCCGTGACTGCCAGCACGTTGCGGATGCCGCATGCGTGTGAGCCGAGGAGCTGCGACTCGAGGCCCATGATCGTCGCATCGCGGGTCGTGAGGTGGGGAATCGTCTCGATCCCGACGACCCGCTCGATCTCGATCGAGAGCATGAGCGCACTCGCCGCAGCGCGCGCTGTCGCGTTGTCGTTGATGTCGACGAGCCCCACCTTGCCGGACTCCTTGAGCGCGCGAGCAACGTTCAGGGTCCCCTCGTAACTCCCGCCCAGCGGTGGGTCGAACTGCACGGAAAGCACCCACTCCTGCTCGCGGAAGGCTCGCGCGAGCTCGGTTTCCTCCTGCTGCTCGGGCACCGCGACGACGACCTCTCGCTCCGCGAAGACGAGCGGGGCGCTTGGCTCACGCTCCTCCTTCACCGCCGAAGCAATGGAGGCGATCTCGGTCGGCGTCGTGCCGCAGCAGCCTCCGATGATGCGCGCTCCCAGGCTGCGGGCGTGCGCGGCGAACTCAGCGAAGTACTCGGGCGAGGCGTGCGGGTAGATGATGCGGTTCCCCGCCATGCTGGCGAGCCCGATGTTCGGCATTGCAGCGAGCGGAAGACCGTTGCCGCCCATCTCGCTCAACGCCGCCAGCGCGGCCTGAATGCCTGCTCCGTGGTTGGCGCCCGCGGCGGCGACGCCGAGCTCGGAGAGCCGGTCGACCGCTTCCCTGGCGGTTAGACCCGAAAGTGTCTCGGCGCCCGCATCAAAGGTCAGCATCGCCAGGATCGGTAGGGAGGAGACGCTGCGTACAGCCTCGATCGCCGCCTCGAGCTCCTCCAGCTCGAAGAACGTCTCGACGGAGAAGAAGTCCACGCCCCGGCCCTCGAGCACCGCCGCTTGCTCGGCGAAGATCTCGATGCGTTCGGGCTGTTTCACGCCGAGCTCGCCAAGCGGCCCGATCGAGCCGGCGATGAAGACGTCGCGGCCGGTCATCTCGCGGGCGTCTCGCGCGAGCTTGACCGCGGCGCTGTTGATCTCCTGAAGCTCGTCGTCGAGGTAGTGCGCTGCGAGCTTGCGCCGGTTCGCGCCGAACGTGTTCGTCTCGATTACGTCTGCCCCGGCCTGGATGAATCCGACGTGGAGCTTGACGACGGTCTCCGGAGCGCGAAGGTTCGCCTCCTCGGGAATGCGCACGCGCGGCGCGGCGCTCGAGACGAGGACGCCCATGCCGCCGTCCGCGACAAGCGGGGGCCCGCTTGCGAGTCGTTCGAGGAAGCGGTTGGCCATCGGCGGAGCCTACTTCCGGCTTCCGGCCTGGATGCGGGGCTTGGGCTGCGTGGACATCGAGGGCACCTCCATCGAATCTCGGCGGTAGCACCGCACCCAAGCGGGCCGGTTGCTGCGGCGTCTCAGGGCCGAATCCCTCAGCCGCTCTTGATGGACCAGGCGAGCCTAGCAAGGGGCTGGGTGTGGATCACCCATATCCCCGCCCTGGGTGGGGTAGGGCTCCACCCGCCACCCGTGGTGAGCGTACCTCGTCAATTCATGCCACTTTGCGTAAGAAGTGTGTCAATTGCAGGGGAAACAGTCCTCAGCGGTCCACAAGTGAACTGAGTGAAGTGCCGCAGTCAACTCCGTAAAGGGTGATAGATGAAGCGGTGGCCACCGGGGCACACTGCGGGAGACCGAGCGGGCCCCGATGCGGCGGGGGCCACTCGGAAAACGAGGCGGGCCCCGTTGCGGCTGGGGCCACTCGAATCTAGTGCGGTCTCTACGGAGACGTCAAAGCGGGCCGGGCGGCGGCCCGCTTCGGCGTTTCCGGATTCAAGTGGCGCACTGGGTGTGCCGAAATCGTTCTCCGACTCCTTCGATTGCCCGGGACTGACGGCAAGCTTTCCTGCGGCACAGGAGTGACGAAGCGGCGAGGAAACTCGCCGCTTCGTTGTGCCGCAGGAGGAAAGACGGCCACGC
>JBBPIJ010000024.1:0-13665 GCA_038040395.1 Actinomycetota bacterium | reverse complement strand
GGGCAGAGCACGCATGGCCTCTAGGCGGCATCGCAAGCGACGCCTCAGGCGGCACAGGAGTGACGAAGCGGCGAGGAGACTCGCCGCTTCGTTGTGCCGCAGGAAAAAAGACGCCACGCGGGCAGAGCACGCATGGCCTCTAGGCGGCATCGCAAGCGACGCCTCAGGCGGCACTTACTCGGACTCTGCGTGCAAAACGCGTCCCTCCATGCCCCCTGCGACGACCACGACCTGGCCCGTTACATGGCCCGAAAGCTCGTCCGAGGCGAGCACGACGACCTGGCGCGCCACGTCCTCCGGCTGGCCGACCTTGCGCAGCGGCATGGTCCTGGTCGCTCGACGGATGATCTCCGGATCGGTCAGGGTCGTGCGCGTCATCGGCGACTCCGTCCAGCCTGGGCAGACCACATTTACCCGTCCTAGCGGGGCAATTCGGACGATCTCGTTTTTCAGGCTGAGCAGCAGGCCGTGGACGAGGGCCGACTTCGCGGCCGAGTAATCGGCGTGCCCGGCCTCGCCGAAGAGGCCGGCCGTTGAGCCGATCATGACGAGGCTGCCGTGACCGTTCCGCTCCACCTCCCGCAGAAACGCGCGGGCCGTCAGGTAGGTAACCGTCAGGTTCCCGCGGATCGTCTCGTCCCAGCGCTCGAGCGGCAGCTGCCAGACGGGAACGTCCTCCTCCGGCCACTTGCCGGCGACCGCGGCGCACACGTCGAGCCCGCCAAGCTCCTCGACTGCGCCGCGGAAGAGCTCGTCGACTTCGTCCTCGTGCCTCAGGTCGGCGCCGAAGACCGGCGCCCCGTCCAGCTCCCGGCTCAGAGCCTCCGCCCGTTCCCGGCCGCGGTGGTAATGCAGGGCCACACGGCTGCCCTCGGCGGCGAACTCGCGGGCACAGGCCGAGCCGATGCCGCCCGATGCGCCCGTGATGAGCACGCGCTTACCGCGAAGCCCTGTGTCCACGGGCAAGAGGCTACAGCTGTCATCGCCCCCTTTCAGGCGGTCCCAAGCGGAGGGTCGGCAGGTCCCATCAAGTCCACGGGCGTTTTGTCCGAAGCAGGGGGACATGACCCCACGCGAGGACATGACTTACCTCAATGTCGGGCTTGCCATTCTCGACACGCTCGATCCGAACGAGGAGCTCACGCGTGAGGAGCTCGACCTACTCGCATGGCGGTTCGAGCAGCTCGCGGGTCACGGATACGACGTCGAGGATGCGATGGAGCTCGCGCGCGCGAAGCACGTCGATCTCGAGCTCGCACGCGCCCTGACCGCGACGCACGGGTGCCCGCCCGCCGTCGCGACGAAAATTCTTCTTTAGACACGCTCTCAGGCGCGCCGCTTCCCTCCGGCGGCCGAGTGCGCTTTGATTTGTCTCGTGCAGGTTGTCGAAACCGACGCGCAACTCGTTGCCCGCTGCCGCGAGGGTGACGCCGACGCGTGGCGAGAGCTCGTCGAGCGCTTTTCGCGCTATGTCTACGCGATCGCCGTCCAGGCGTTCCGGCTGCCGCAGGCCGACGCCGAGGACGTCTTCCAGGAGGTCTTCGCGCGCGCGTACGAGAACCTGCCCAAGCTGCGCGACGACAACGCGATCCGCCCGTGGCTCGCGCAGCTCACCCGGCGGCTCTGCCTCGACACGCTGCGCTCCGGCGCGCGCGAGCAGGTCGGCGACCTCCCGGAGCCATCTGGCGTCGACGACACGATCACGCAGCTCGACGAGGCCCTTTACGTGCACGAGGCACTCGCCACTCTTCCGGAAAACTGTCGCGAGATCCTCGACCGCTTCTTCGCCCGCGACGAGAGCTACCGCCGCATCGCCGAGGCCCTAGACCTGCCTCCCGGCACGATTGCGAGCCGAATCTCGCGGTGCCTCGTGAAACTCCGGACGGAGCTCGAGGGAAGAAACATGGCCTCTGCGGGGTCTGGTGGTTGACGGTTATGACTGACTACAGCGAAGAAACCCTGGCCACTCTCCTTCGAACCCTTCCTCGCCCGCCCGAGGCGTGGGTGCAGGCTGCGCAGGAGATTCCGCTTGCCCACCGAGGGCTCGACGACATCGTCGAGCGGGCGCGCGCAGACGTGGCCTTCCGTGACGCCCTGATCGCAGATCTGGAGCAGGCCCTCGAGGCCGCCGGTTTCGAGCCGGATCCTGCGCTCGCAGAAGCGGTCCGCAACCGACTCTCTCTCTAGCACCCAAGCACCCCTCTGCGAGAGAATCGGCCGTGATGGCTGCCGACGATCTCCTGGACGCGCCGCTCGGCGAGTTCCTGGACACGCTTGCCGGGAAGGGCCCTGCTCCCGGCGCCGGCACTGCTGCCGCGATCACCGTTGCGATGGCGGCCAGTCTCGTGACGATGGTTGCGCGGGCATCGAAGGAGCATTGGGCGGAGGCGGGCGGCGCAATTGGCCAGGCCGAAACGTTCCGAGCCCGAGTGTCGCCGCTTGCCCAGGCGGACGCCGAAGCGTACGCCGAGGCGCTGACTGCGCTTCGGCGCCGCGACGAGCTCGCCGAGCGCTACCGAGACCAGAAGCTCCAGGCGTCGCTCGAGCGGGCAGCGGAGATCCCGCTCAAGATCACCGAAGCGGGCTCGGACCTCGCGTGCCTCGCCGCGCTGCTCGTCGAGAACGGCAATCCCGAGGTGCGAGGCGACGCGGCCGCCGCCTGCGTCCTTGCAGAGGGTGGCGCTCGTGCAGCCGCGAAGCTCGTGGAGATCAACCTGGGAGCCACGGAGGACGATCCGCGAGTCCGCCACGCCCGCTTGCTCGTCGCGGTCGCCGCGGAGGCGTCAGAGCGAGCGCTCGCTGCCGCGCAGTAGCATCGAGGAAATGGCACCGCCCGAGCCGACCGAAGACGAGCAAGAAGCCGTGCAGGAGCTACGTCCGGCCTGGAGCATGCCCGTGGGAGGCATGAAGGACATCGAGCTTCCCTTCGAGTGGCCTGGAGAGGTGACGCGCGAGTGGGCCTGGGGCGGCTCGACCGGAAAGGGCGTCCGGGTCTGCATCCTCGACAGCGGCGTCGATTCCGGGCATCCGCTCGTGGGCGAGGTGCAACGGTCGGTCGCCGTCTCGATCGGCCTGGACGGCGAGGTCGTGGTTGCCGACGACACCGAGGGCGATCTCTGCGGACACGGTACCGCCTGCGCCGGGATCGTCCGATCGCTTGCGCCGGATTGCGAGCTCGTAAGCGTTCGGGTGCTCGGGGCAGGTTTCACGGGCAGCGGCGGGGTGCTCCTCGCCGGGCTCCGCTGGGCCGTGGAGGAGGGCTTCGACGTCATCAACATGAGCCTCTCGACGACAAAACGCCAGTTCGCCGGCATCCTCCACGAGCTCACCGACACGGCGTATTTCCAGCGAAACGTGCTTGTCGCCTCCGCCCACAACATGCCGGTCGAGAGCTATCCCTGGCGCTTTTCGTCCGTGATCTCAGTCGGGAGCCACGAGGAGGCCGATCCGCAGACCTTCTTCTACAACCCGGATCCGCCGGTGGAGTTCTTTGCCCGTGGCGTCGACGTGGAAGTCGCATGGACCGGCGGTGCTCGCATTCGGTGCACAGGCAACAGCTTCGCGACGCCGCACATGTCCGGCCTCTGCGCGCTCGTCCTCGGCAAGTATCCGCAGCTGACCCCATTCCAGCTGAAGAGTGTGCTCTACCTCACCTCGACGAACGTGGGAGGCGGTCGATGAGCGACGACCTGAAGGCGGCAGTCGCAGCGGGTGTGCTCGGATCCGAGGAGTCGTTCCAGAAGCTCTTGCAGTCGGTTGTCGAGGTGGCGCGGGCAATCTTCGGAGCGAAGGCGTCCTCGATCTTCCTGTGGGACGAGGAGACAGACGAGCTCGTCTTCGAGGCGGTTGCAGGCGAGGGCGCAGAGACGCTCGTCGGGCAGCGTTTCCCGTCGAGCACCGGCGTTGCGGGCTGGGTTCTCGTCACGCGCCAGTCGCTCGTGATCGAGGACGTGACCGCGGACCCGCGCTTCTCGACGGAGGTCGCCGAGAGCACGGGCTACGTTCCGAAGGGCCTGATGGCGGTGCCGCTCCTGCACGAAGAGCAAGTGCTGGGGGTGCTCGAGGTGCTCGACCGACCCCAGCGGAGCCAGTTCTCGCTCGTCGAGATGGATCTGCTCGGGCTCTTCGCGAACCAGGCCTCGATCGCACTCGACCTCCTGCGGCGGGCCAGGCGGGCAGGGAAGGTTCTCTCCGAGAGCGGTGCAGGGGCGGACGTGGTCGCGCGCCTGGCAGAGACCGTCGACGGGCTCGAGGACGAGGCGCGGGAGTCCGGCCTGAAGCTGCTTGCAGCTCTGGACGAAGTCCTCAGACGCAACGAGGGCGGCTAGCGCCGCCCTCGCAAAACCGCTTCTTTAGAGGGCTTTACCCGTCGGAGGTCTTCGGGGCCAGGACGTGACCCTCGACGTCCTCTTCGATGTTCCGCTCTGCGTTGCGCTCGGCGTTCCGCTCGGCGTTCCGCTCCGCGTTCTTCTCGGCGAGCTTGTGGCCCTCGACGTCCTCTTCGATGTTCCGCTCTGCGTTGCGCTCTGCGTTCCGCTCTGCGTTCCGCTCTGCGTTTCGATCTCGATCCTCTGACATCTCCGTGCTCCTTTCGGTCGGAATCTCGTAGAACCAGACGCGTGGCTGAGACGAAATCTTCCCTTATTCCTTCAGAAACACAAGGTCGAGTGTAATTCTTCCCCCGTGCTGGGCTCTTTTCGCGAGCGGCTCCGAGAGTCGCTCGACGCGTTCAAGGCCGTTTTCACGAATCCGGGCCTTCTGCGCATCGAGCTCGCTTGGGGCTTCGCGATCACGGCGTACTGGGCGTTCATCATCGCGCTGTCCGTCTATGCGTACGACGAGGGAGGGGCGGCGGCGGTCGGCCTGGTTGGCCTCGTCCGAGTCCTGCCGGCCTTCGTGGCGGCTCCGTTCGCGGGAGTCCTCGGCGACCGCTATCCGCGCGAGCGGGTGATGTTCCTGATCTCGATCGTCCGCGCCGGCTTCATGGCCGCATCGGCGGCCGCGCTCTTCGCCGGAAGCCCGATCTGGCTCGTCTACGCGTTCGCAGGCGGAGTGGCGCTCACCGCGAGCATGGTGCGGCCGATGCAGTCGGCGCTGCTTCCACAGCTTGCGAGAACGCCGGAGGAGCTGACTGCCGCGAATCTCGTCCTCACGACGATCGAGAGCTCCGGGATCTTCCTCGGCCCGGCGATCGGGGGCCTCCTGCTTGCGGCCACCAACACCGAGACGGTGTTCGCCGCGGCGTCGGTCGCGTTCCTGCTCTCAGGCCTGCTCGTCGCCGCGATCAAGGTCGAGGCTGCGGCAGAGCGCGCGAAAGGGGAGGAAGGCTTCTTCCGTGAGTTCTTTGCCGGCTTCGGCGCGATCGGCCGCGATCGCAGCCTCCGTTTGATCATCGGCCTCTACGGGGCGCAGACGCTGATCGCCGGCGCGCTCAACGTCCTGATCGTCGTCGCGGCGCTCGAGCTGCTCGACCTCGGCGAGTCGGGGGTCGGGTTCTTGAACTCGGCCGTCGGCGTGGGGGGCCTCTTCGGCGCCCTGGCCGCCTTTGCGCTCGTCGGCCGGCAGCGCCTGGCTTCAGACTTCGGGCTGGGCCTCGTTCTATGGGGGTTCCCGATCGCCTTGATCGGGCTATTTCCGCAGCCCCCGATCGCGCTCATCCTGCTCGGCCTCGTCGGCGTGGGGAACACCGTCGTCGACGTGGCGGCGCTGACGCTTCTCCAGCGCACCGTCCCGGATGAGGTCCTCACCCGTGTCTTCGGCGTCGTGCAGAGCGTCTTCGTCGCAACGCTCGGTCTCGGCGCGATCGTGGCGCCGCTGATGATCTCCGCGATCGGCATCCGAGGGGCGATGGTCGTCACGGGCGCGCTGCTACCCGTGCTGGCCGCTCTCCTCTGGACCCGGATCCGCGAACTGGACGGCGAGGCGCTTGCGCCCACGCGGGAGCTCGAGCTCCTCCGGGCGATCCCGCTCTTCAAGCCGCTTCCCGCTCCGACGATCGACCAACTCGCCTCCAGCCTCATCCCCATGCAGGTAACGGCCGGCAGCGAGATCGTGCTGCAGGGCGATCCTGGAGATCGCTTCTACGTCATCGTCGCCGGTGACGTCGACGTCTACATCGACGGCCGTCAGGTCGGGATGCTCGGCCCGGGCGAGTACTTCGGCGAGATCGCCCTGCTTCGCGATGTGCCACGGACAGCGACCGTGAAGGCCAAGACCGACACCGAGCTGTATGCCCTCGAGCGTGACGAGTTCCTGAGCGCGGTCACGGGCCACGCTGCGAGCGCCGAGGCAGCGGATGCGATCGTCTCGAGCCGGCTTGGCGGCCTGCGTCCGAGCATCGCATCGGTCTAGTGGACGCGACCGGGATCCTTCTCCTCGGTGGCATGAGCCGCCGCTTCGGCTCCGTGAAAGCGCTCGCCCCATTGGGCAACGAGATGCTCGCGGAGCGAGCCTGGCGGATACTGGGTGAGGCCTTCCAGCACCGGTTGGCGGTGGGCAAGGACGCCGACCGGCTGGGATTGCCGTTCCCGCTGCTCGACGACGGGATCAGCGTCCGTGCGCCGATTGCGGGAGTGATAGCGGGCCTGCGGGTCTCCCCGACCGAGATTGCTGTCTTCCTGCCCGTCGATTGCCCGCTCATGACGTCCGAGGCGCTGCACTCGCTCGCCGCCAACTGTGCAGAGGCAGCCGTTCCGCAGATCGGGCCGCTCCCGGGCGCCTACGCCCGCAGCGCGCTGGCCGTCCTCGAACAGTGCCTCGAGGCCGGGCGGCTCGACCTGCAGGAAGCCTTGAGCGAGCTCGACACCCGCACGATCGAAATCGACTCCGCGCTCCTCACAAACGTGGACACTGAGCGGGACCTCGACCGCCTGCGGGCTCGCGTCAGGAGCTAGCGGGCTCCAGCTTGCGGCGGAGCGCGCTCCGGATATCGCGGGAGCCCGTCGCCGGGGATCGGCTCCCAGGTTGCGGCGTAGGCCACGAACTGACGGTATGCGGGCCTGACACCGGGATCGGTGTCGAAGGCGGCCATTCGGATCCCGACCGGCTGCTTCGTGTCCGGAAGGCTGCTCCAGAGCGCCGATCCGCATGCGGAGCAGAAGTACTTCGGGAACCCGTCTTCCGGTTCGAACGCGCGCAAGAGCTCCTCACCCGCGGTCACGCGCAGTGACCCGGGGACGATTCGCACCTGGACGGAGGCCGCGGTGCCGGTGCGGCGCTGGCAGCGCTGGCAATGGCAGTAGCTGGCCGTGACCGGCGGTTCGGTCACCTCGAACCGAACCGCGCCGCAGAGACAACCTCCGGTCAGCGGCATCGCGGTCATGGCGAAAGTCTAAGACTTGGATCTCCGCCTGAACTCCTCTCGGTCAGGGAAGCGAGAAGATGGGCCGGGCAGGGATCGAACCTGCGACCTTGGGATTAAAAGTCCTGAGGGAACTGCCGCGACTGGTTGCAACAACCTGAAGTTGCCTGCAACGTCCACGATGTGACGTTGCAACAACCAGCAGCGAGATGCAGCTCGCGGAGACAAACCCGTACTCTCATTGGTACTACCGTTCGTCGTCTGCGCAGACAACTTGCGGCGAGAGTCGCCATCCCATGACGAACGCGCCAGAGCCCGCAGAAAGAAAGCACGGTGGACACCTCAGGCCTCCTTGGGTGAAGGCGCGTGTACCCATCTCAAGGGGTCGACGACTTGGCTCGATGTACGAAGCTCTACCCCTGTCATTCCTGTTTTGTAGGAGTCCGCGTCGACATCGAAGGGGGGCAGTGAGTACGCGTGGATAGTCACCCGTGCGCCGTCGCCGGACGGAATCTGACGCGCGAGGAGTGGTCGAGCTTCCTCCCCGGGCGAACAACGGGGTCGGCGGGACCCCGCTCGAGCGCGCCTCGACGGCCGGCGTGTCGGTGATCGGCTCGTACCAACGCCCAACCTGACGGCGCGTAGGCTTGAAGAGGTGGACACACGCATCCAGGCCTATCTCCGCGGTGCCGCCGCACGCGGTCGCGAGACCGAGCGCATCGGCCCTTCCTCGCGACGTTCGACAGCGCAAGCGACAACCCGTTCTTGAACACTCCCGCCATCCGAAGAAACGCGGCGCCGACACCACCTCCGCGCGGTGGGGTTCGGCGCCGCAGCTGTGGGAAGGCATGCGCAGCCGCGGGGATGTCAGCGCGCCCGAGCGCCCCGAGGAGATACTGGACCGGCGCCTCGCTCGGGGCGAGATCGACCCGGCGGCCTACGACGAGCTGCGCGCGAAGCTGCGCACCGCGCGCGCCGAGAGGGTGTGAGGACGATGAAGGTCAACGGCCTCGCCCTCGGCGTGCTCGTGGCCGCGGTCGCGGCGCTCGTCGGATCGGTCGCGTGGGCGGCGACCCGCGACTGAACGACGGCGACGGCTGGATGATGACCCGCTACGGCTCGGGGATGATGGGCTACGCCTCGGCCGGACGCGGCGAGCCGGTCCGCGATAGTGCCGGCGCACGCCGGCAGGCTCAACGCTTCGCCGATCGCCTCGACCTGGAAGTCGGCGAGGTGATGCGCTTCGCGAACAACTACTACGCCGAGCTGGAAGAGAATGGTCGCCCCGCAACCGAGGTGCTCGTCGATCCGAAGGAAGGGCGGGAAGCCTAGCGCCTGCGCGCAACGAGGGCCGTCCCGGCGCCGGCCGCGAGCTCGGCAACGTCGGAGAATCCATGCTCGAGACCGGCGCGCAGACGCTCGGGCGGGACGTAGATCGGGGTCGCCGCCCCGTGGACGAAGACGAAGACGGCGTGGCCGCCCGGCCCGATCACTCGCGCCACCTCGTCGAAGAACGGGATCATGTTCAGCAGGACGACGAGGTCGAATGCTCCGTCCTCGAACGGCAGGCAGGAGGCGTCCGCCTGCTCGAATTGGACGCGGCCGCGGAGGGAGTCCGGAAGCTTCCGCCGCGCCTCGGCCACCATCTCGCCGGAGAGGTCGACGCCGACGACCTCGGCGTCCGGGAAGCGCTCGGCGATCGCGAATGCGCCGGCACCTGTGCCGGCGCCGAGATCGAGCGCGCGCCGGGGCGCCTGGACTGTCTCGAGCGCGGCGACGAGCGGTGCGAGGCTGTGTTCGGCTCGGATCGTCTCCCAACGGGGAGCCAGGAGATCGAACTCGAGCTCCATCGGCCGCCGCAGCAAGCGCCAGAGCGGCGGCCAGCGGACGACGAGCGTCGTCGCAATCCGGGCAAAGCGACGGCCGATCGCGAGCCGGACATTCACGCTCGAATGGAGATGCGCGCGACCTGCCCCGACCAGCTCGCCAGCGTCGCGGCGGCGTCGCCGCCCGTGATCAACCGTTACTGCTAGGCGACCGCGACGGTCTTCTCGGCGCGGCCGCTCCGGTAGCCCGCGCCGAGCGCCGACTCGAGCTTCTCCTCGAGCTCGCCCGACTCCGCCAGCTCCTCCGTGATGTCGGCGCCGCCGATCAGCTCGCCGCGGATGAAGATCTGCGGGATCGTCGGCCAGCCCGAGAGCGCCGAGAGCTCCGGGCGGATCTGCGCGTCGGGGAGGATGTCGACGGTCGTCACCGGCGCGCCCGCGCGGCGCAGCGCTTCCAGCGCCCGCGTCGAGTTCCCGCACATCGCCCTCTGTGGCGTGCCCTTCATGAACAGGACCACCGGCTCGTCCGCGATGACCTGCTGGATCTTCTCGCGCATCTCGCTCATTTGACTCCCTTTCGTCTTGATTCTCAGCTCGTGGATCGTCCCGTCCGCGAGCGGCTCCGCGAGGGCGTCGTAGACGAGGCGGTGCTGCTCGACGAGCGAGAGCCCGTCGAAGCCCGGGCTCGCAACGACCACCTGAAAGTGGTCACCGGTGCCCGTTCGGTCGACGACGGAGACCTCGTTCGCGTCGGGAAAAGCCTGTCGTAGCAACCCATCCAGGCGCTCCATAGCAGCCAGACTACACGCATGCCGAAGCCGTCCGTCCCGCCTGAGATCGACGTCTTCCTCCGCGAGCTAACCCCTGTGGGGTGCCAAAACGCGGTCCGCAGCCTGAGGCCGGACGCTTGCAACGCGTCACATCGCCGACGCCGAGCCAATGCTTCGGCCTCTCGCGCCCGCTAAAACCGCTAGACAAAAGGCACGTGCTTGAGCGCCGCCGCCAGCGACCGGGCGTACTACTCCACGTGCAGCCAACAGGACGTCCGACCCGATCAGGCGCAACGGGCTCGCGCAGGAAGAGTTCGCCCGCGCTGCGAAGCGGCACGAGTGGGTCTTCTACCTCAAGGCCCGCAAGCTCGGCGAGACGACAATCGAGTGTGCCTTCGACGGCTGGCGCGGTCGGTTCGCTACGGGCAGTGCCCGCGTGCACTTGTTCAGCCGCAGGGACGACGCTGCGGTCGAACTACTCGATGCGGTCGAGTACGGCCTGACGCGCCTCCCCGACTGGCTCCATCTTCCGGTCGTGCGCTTCCACATCATCGACCAAGCTCGATCGGGCAAAGCATCAAGATCGCTTCCCGATGATGCGATTCTGAAAAACGCCGCTTCAGACCTTGGTCTGTGCGGGTTTGAACGTTTCGTCTCGAGACGGATGTCGCGTTTCGGCTCTTCTGCGACAACGAGCGTTGGCTCCGCCCGAACGATTAGGACGAAGGCCGGCGGGCGGGCCCAGGTACCTTCGCGGGGCGCGTTCGTGCCGTGTACCCGCCTTCGAGGCATCGCGAGGAAGTGTTCAGGCTGCCGCGATGGCCGCCAGTGAGGCCGTTCCTGAGGGACTGACGCAAGACGTGTCGCTGTCCGGGGGCCAACCCCACCTCTCGACTGCCGTTCTTCAGAGCCGGGGTGGCCGTTTCGGCGGCCGCCCTAGGCTAGGAGCAGGCCCGGCGCCGCGCCTTCGGAAGCAGAACGGCCGGCCGCCAGGCCGGGTCGACGGCGGCGTAGCCTCGCGCGCCGACGACGACTCGCTCACTGCTGCCGTCGGCCCGCGCCACGACGATCGTGCTCTTCCCGCTGGCTGCGCGCGTGAAGGCGATCCGCTGCCCGCCAGGCGACCAGGCGGGCCGCGATTCCGGCCCCCCGGCCGCCGTGATGTGACGCGCACCGCTTCCGTCCGCGTTCGCGACGACGATCGAGCCCGTGTCCGACAAGCGCGACGGGTACGCGACGTAGGCGATCTTCGAGCCGTTCGGCGACCAGGCCGGGTCGGAGGCCTGGTTCACGAGAACGCGCCGTCCGTTCCCATCGGCGTTGACGATCACGATCCGGCTCGTCCCGGCCGTGCCGGCGTCCGTCTGGATGTCTTCCGCGTAGGCGATCCGCTGACCGTCCGGCGCCCACGCCGGCCTGCTGATGAAGGCCGCAGGGGTGGCGAGAAGCTCGCCAAGGACGCGTCCTACGGTGCTGACGATGACGATGCGCGACCGCCGCTCCCGAGACACGTAGGCGATCCGCTTCCCGTCTGACGACCAGGCGGGATCCGCGAACGCGCCTGCTTGGGTGAGACCACGGACGACGCGGCCTCGCGTGTCAGCGACGAGGATTCGCGACGCTGTGCCCACCTGTCGCGAGAAGACGACGTAGCGCCCGCCCGGCGACCAGGAGGGAGCCCGATCCTTGCCCCGTGTGAGCCTCACGCGGCGAGAGCCGTCGGCCCGGGCGAGGCAGAGACTGCCGCTCGACTCGACGGCGTAGGTCAAGAGCGTCGGCGGACGTGCCGACTGCGTGTCGGTCGCGCCTGTGACGGCGAGCGAGGCGCCGATCGCGCCGAGAACGAGGATTCGCTTCACGGCGAGCGGAAGGATAGACCGAAAGGTGGCGCCACGGGCCCGCTGTCGCAGGCCCGTGGCGCCAAAGCGTCCGTCAGCGGCAGCCTGGGAACTTGAACGCGCCGATGCGCGTCTGCCAGGCGGCCAGCTCCGTGATCGCGTAGTACTCGTTGATGTAGTAGAAGGTGCAGTCGTCGCGGGGATCGACGTTCAGCGAGGTGTAGTCGCCCCACCGCGAGTTGAGCGTCAGCTGTGAGCCGGTTCCGTTCTGGAGAGTCGCCTCGCCCTGCGAGAGCTCGCCCGGCGGGTCGCCCGGCAGGCGCCCGGAGTAGCGGATGCCGGGGTAGACGTCGGTCGCATTGACGACGCTGTAGCCGGCGGCGAGGTTGCCGTACTTGTCCTGCGCAACGCTGCCCATCCAGCGGTGGACGCCGTCGGTCGGAGCGTACGTGCCCTGTTGGTGAATGACGGGGTCCTGCGGGTTCCGGATCTCGTACCAGCGGACTCCGGCGACGCCCGGCCGCGCTTCGACCGACTGGTTCGTGACGAGCGACTCGTGGGTCTTGAAGTTCCGGTACTGGAGCCGGAAGGTCGGCCGCTGCCGGTAGGAGAGAATGTCGAGGTACTGCGCCGGATTGACGACTCCCGGCTGCGGCAGGCAGTCACGGGCGCCCGGTGCGCAGGGGAAGTTCGAGTCGAACGGCGCCGTTGGGAGCTGCGCGGTCAGCCCGAAGGTCGAGCTGTCCGGGTGCGCGAAGTCGACGTCCGCCGCGAACCAGTTGACGGCGTCGTACGGCGCTCCGTACACGTAGTCGTCGTCCATCGTCCCCGCGAAGTACTCGGGGCTGTGCGGCGGCGGCATGCGCTTCCCGTCGAGGTCGGCGGGCAGGATGCCGTCGCCCAGGAGGTAGAGGGGATCGACGCCGTCGACGAGGTAGAACGAGACGACCGTCGGGTTCGGGTTGCCTGAGATCAGCTGGTGCCGGTTGATCGCGTAGACGCCGATCTGGTACTCGATGGTCGGGCCGAACTCGCGTGTCGTGATGTACAGCGCCTCCGGCATCACGCCGTACTTCGGATAGTCCGGGAAGAAGGCGCCGGTCGAGAACGCGTAGCGGTAGTACGACCCGAGCGGATTGGCGCTCGTCGAGACCGCGACGCAGTTGAAGTACTCCGGTCCCCGCGTCGTGAACTGCGTCAGGATCCAGCGGTTCGAGATCTCGTCGTAGACGACGATCGGGTCGCCGCTCGGATCCGTGCAGTCAGGGACGCTGAAGCCCTGCCAGAGCGTGCCCGTGTCGGCAGGCCCGTAGAGCAGACCACCCGTTTTCGTGTAGATCGCGAAGGTCAGGTTGACCATGGCGACGTAGTGGTGCTGGCCGACGTCGCCGTTCGGATCCGGCGGATTGACGCGGAACCCGAAGATGCTGCGGTTGTTCTCGTTGCTCGGGCCCTCGAACGTGAACAGAGGCCCCGGCATCGCGTTGGGGGCGGCTCCGTTCTGGAGGGCCCCGTCGAGCTGGTGCTTGGTGTTTGCGACGCGCCCCACCAACGAGCGATCGGTGGCCATTTGCTTCATCCAGGCCTGCTGTCCCGCCCCGGGCGCGATCATTCGCATGCTGCGGAGCGGCGGGCTCTTGTCGAACGCGACCGCCGTTCCGATCGTCGGCCGCAATGGCGCGATGCCTGTCGAGCCGCCGGTGCCGGCGAGCGCGGACCCGGCTGCAAGGACAAGCGTGGCCACGGTAGCGGCCACGAGAGCTGCTGCAAGTCTTCTCATCTTCCCTCCCCTTCGTAGATCCAACCCCTCATCCCTAACAGATCGCAGGCTCGCGCGAGGGCGGACCCGCCTGGGGGCCCTTATCTTAGGTCCCGAGGTTGTCCCGTAGCTCGTAGAACTTGACGGCGGTCCCTCCGGCCTCGTCCGCTCC
>JBBPIJ010000023.1:30710-38667 GCA_038040395.1 Actinomycetota bacterium | reverse complement strand
GGGCCCGGTGGCCCAGCTGGTCTTCAAAACCGGTGCGGTCGTGTAACCCACGGCTCGGTAGGTTCGACTCCTGCGCCGCTCCGTTGCTACTGACGCGCGAGGGCGTACACGTTCCACCGGCCGGGGACGCCCTTGAGCTCATGCGAGCCGCGATCCTCGAAGCTGAGGTCTGAGCCGACCATCAGGTCCTTGACCGTCTGGGAGACGAGCACCTCGGATGGAGCGGCCATGGCCGCCACTCGCGCGCCGATGTTGACTGCCAGGCCTCCCACCTTGCCGTCGAGGCGTTCCATCTCGCCCGTGTGCAGACCTGCCCGCACCTCGATCCCAAGCGGCCGGACCGCGTCGACGATTGCCGTCGCGCACCGGACAGCCCGTGCCGGCCCCTCGAAGGACGCGAAGAACCCATCGCCGGCGGTGTCCATCTCCACGCCCCGATAGCGAGCGAGCAGTGTCCGAACCATCGAGTGGTGCTGCTCGACGACCTCTCGCCAGAGCCGATCACCGAGCTCAGCGGCACGTTCGGTCGAGCGGACGATGTCGGTGAACAGAACGGTTGCCAGAACGCGGTCGAACGATGCTTCCTCCTCGCGAAGGGCTGCGAGGAAACGTCCGACCTCTTCGACGATCGCGTCCCCTCGGGCGTACCAATGGAAATGAGAACCTCCCTCGCTCGAGTGCTCGACCACGCGGGCGCCGGGGATCTTGCCGGCGACGAAATGCCCGGTCTCGGGCAGCACCTCGTAGAACGAATCGGTGTCGACGAGGACGAGCGTCGGCACCTGGATCGAGGGGAGAACGGCCCGCACGTCGGTCTCGAGGTAGCTTCCCAGCTCGGCGGCAAGCCCGCCGGGGGTCACGGATGCGCGCGCATAGCGACCAAACCACTCGCCCTCGCCGCCCGATGGAGCGTCCCACCAGTCTGCCGTGCCCCACGTGTCGCGGATGCGCTGGATCTGCTCCTGCCAACGAGTGAGCGAAGGCATCCACGGCGTCTCTTCTGTCGGTAGGTACGTGACCTGCGGATCCACGAGGATCAGCGACCTCGTCCGCTCCGGATAGACGGCGGCGAACAGCGACGCGACGATCGCCGATTCGTACGTCGCCAGGATCGAGACCTGCTCCGAGCCAACTGAGCCCATCACGGCGAGGATGTCGTCGGTGAGGACGTCCACGTCGGGCACCAAGCCGGGCGTGAACCTCTCCGAGCAGCCCCATCCCCGCCGATCGGTCACGATCAGCCTCGCGTGCCGGGCGAGCCCGCGCAGGAAGTGCGCGAGGTGCCGGCTTTCCCAGTTCATGTCGACGTTCGAGCAGTACCCCTGGAGGTAGAGGAGGTCCGTCTCGGCCTCGCCCAGGACCTGGTACGCGAGCGACACTTCGCCGTTCCACGCGTAACGAGTCTCAGGCCGGTTCATGCCGCCATCGTCTCATGGCCCAATTGCGTCGAGTTCATCGTCACCGCTTCGGCATTCGGTTCTAGACTCGGCTCCCTCGAACAGGAGGTGACAGGTGACGAGTGTGACTGCGATCGACGCGGACCGCATCGACGCTCTCTCGGCGAGCCTCTCGGGAGTGGTCTTCCAGCCCGGACACGACAGCTATGAAGCCGCGCGACTCGTCCACAACGGGCTCATCGACAAGCGGCCTGCCCTGATTGCGCGGTGCCGCGGTGCCGCGGACGTGAGCACCGCCGTCGGCTTCGCGCGCGAGTCGGGCCTCGAGATCTCGATTCGCGGCGGGGGCCACAACATCGGCGGGCGAAGCGTCACCGAAGGCGGCGTGATGATCGACCTCGCCGAGATGAAGGGGATTCATGTCAACCCCGAAGCTCGGACGATTCGCGCACAGGGCGGCGTCATCTGGTCGGAGTTCAACCGCGAAACCGCCGTGCACGGGCTCGCTGTCACGGGCGGCGCTGTTTCCACGACCGGGATTGCGGGTCTCACCCTCGGCGGGGGGCTCGGCTGGCTGATGGGCATCCACGGCCTCGCCGCCGACAACCTGCTCTCCGTGGAACTGGTGAACGCCGACGGCGAGGTGCTGAACGTCACGGAAGAGTCCGACCCGGATCTCTTCTGGGCGCTGCGCGGCGGGGGTGGCAACTTCGGCGTCGCGACGTCGCTCGAATACCGCCTCCATCCGCTCCGCGAGGTCACCGGAGGACTGATCGCGCACCCGTTCGAAGCGGCGGGGGACGTGCTGCGCTTCTACCGGGAGTTCACGCAGTCCGTACCCGACGAGCTGACCGTCTTCGCAGCCCTCGTCTACGCGCCCGGGAGCTCCGATCTCAAGCTCGCGGCATTCGTCATCTGCCATGCCGGGACCCCCGAGCAGGCGCAGAAGGATCTCGCGCCACTACGAGAGTTCGGCGAGCCGCTGGTCACGGAGTTGGGGCCGATGCCGTACCCGGTCATGAACACATTGCTCGACGACGGCTTCCCGCGAGGCGCGCTCAACTACTGGAAGTCGAGCTTCGTGGAGAAGCTGGACGACGAGCTGATCGATCTTGCGATCGAGCGGTTCGAGACGACACCGTCACCTCTCAACGCAGTCCTCTTCGAGCATTTCCACGGCGCCGTCACGCGGGTTGGCGCGGGCGACACCGCTGTCCCCCACCGCGAGGTCGGCTACAACCTCCTCCTGCCGAGCGTCTGGCTGGACGAAGCGGACACCGAGGCCAACATCGCCTGGACTCGGGCGACGTTCGATCTCTTCGGCCCGCACTTTGCCGACAGGCGATGGCTCAACTACTTCAGCGACGATGACGGCGCAGACGCGGTGCGGGCCGCATACGGCCAGAACTACGACCGGCTCGTCGAGGTGAAGCGGCGCTACGACCCCGAGAACGTGTTCCGCCTGAACCACAACATCGATCCAGGCGGTCCGGGATAGGTCAAAAGTGAGGGGTGGCCTTACGATCGGCTCTAATCTCTACCCATGGATCCGGCGCATTTGCAGCAGGTTCGCCACTGGGTCAGTGAGAACCAAGGGCTGACCCCGAAGGCGCGCGCCGCGGCGGCGACCGCGCTTGCCGCTGCCGACGACGGTGCGAGCGCCGAGGATCGGGCCGCGGCTGTGAAGTGGGCCCGGACGGCGTCGCGTCGCGGCGGCACGGCGGCAGAACGATCCGCGGCGCGATCGATTCTCGCTCTGCTGGACGAGGGACACACGCCTCGGGCTCCCAGGCATCCGATCGAGGCGGCCGAAGCGCGTGAGGAGCAGCCCCTTGGTCAGGACGAGCGGCCCGCACCGCGGCCTAAGCGTCCGCATGCTTCCGCCCGGACGATCCGCCGTCGTCGCGCAGTCGCGCTGGGGGTGGTTGGGTTCATCGCCCTCGCCGTTGCGGCCGTTGCCGGCGCACGCAGCGTCTTTGCGCCCTCGCTCGACGCGACAGGCCCTGCCAACGGGAAGCACATGGGCGCCGCCGAGCTCGCGAAACTCGCGTTCACCGTCACGGGCGCAACCAACGTGCGGTGGAGACTCGACGGCCGCGACGTCTCCACGCGCGTGAAACGAAAGGGCGAAACGCAGACGCTTCGCCCCGGACTGCTTCCGGATGGCGAGCATCGCGTCGAAGCGAAACGGGGCGGCGGCTTCCTCGGCGCGGCGACGACGCGCTCCTGGCGCTTCACGGTCGACACGACGCCGCCGTCGATCGAGCTCGACGGTCCCGCCGCCGCGAAGGCGCACAGCCCCCTCGAGTTGAAAGGAAACGTCGAGCCCGGAGCGCGCCTGCTGATCGGCGGGCGCGCCACGGCGGTCGACGACGGCCACTTCGAGGCACGCGTCGCGCCGCCGCTGCCACGGAGACTCCTGCTGGAGGCGGTCGATCTCGCGGGCAACTTCGCCAGCCGCCGCCTCCCGGTCGAGATCATCCCGCGGCGACCGGCCGAGCCGGTGCGAGCGGTGCATGTCACGTCATACGGCTGGGCGGACGCGGGCCTTCGCCGCGGCGTGATGAAGCTGATCGACGAGCGGCGAATCAACGCGATCGAGATCGACCTCAAGGACGAGTCGGGAGAGGTCGGCTTCGACGCATCGGTGCCGCTCGGCCGTCAGATCGGCGCCGTCACGCACGTCTACGACCTGGACGAGGTCGTGAGCAAGATGCACGCGCGCGGGATCCGTGTGATCGGCAGGCTCGTCTGCTTCCGGGATCCTGTCCTCGCGTCGGCCGCCTGGAAGCGCGGCCAGCGGAACCGCGTCGTGCAGACGCCGGAGGGCGGGCTATACGCGGGCTACGGCGGGTTCACCAACTTCGCCGACCCGGTCGTCCGCAAGTACAACATCGACATCGCGGTCGCGGCGGCACGCGCCGGCATCGACGACGTGCTCTACGACTACGTGCGCCGGCCCGACGGCCCCCTCGAGAGCATGGTCTTCCCCGGCCTGCGCGGAACGCCCGAGCGCTCGATCGTCGAGTTCATTCACGAGACGAGGCTTGCGCTCGAGCCGTACGGCACCTATCTCGGCCTGTCCGTCTTCGGCATCGCGGCGACTCGTCCGCTCGAGGTAGCGCAGGACATTCCCGCGATGGCGCGGGAGTCGGACTACATCGCGCCGATGGTCTACCCGTCGCACTGGGGCCCCGGCGAGTACAACGTCGCCGATCCGAACAGCCAGCCGTACGAGATCGTCCTGCGCTCGCTCCAGGACTTCTCGAAGCAGACACGCGGCACGGGCGCGCGTGTCGTTCCGTGGCTCCAGGACTTCACGCTCGGCATCTCGTACGGCGAGGCGGAGGTGCGCGGCCAGATCCAGGCGGCACGGCGCAACGGGATCAACGAGTTCCTCCTGTGGGATCCGACGGTCACGTACACCTCGGAGGCGCTCGACCGAGACGCCAAGACGAGCACCCAGGGCTTGGCTCGACCGCAGAAGGGGAAACCCGCCGCGCCGCCGCCTGCGCCCAAGGCCAAGTCGAAGGAGACGACGCAGCAGAAATCGACATCGGGCCGCCTCCCGAACGAGCTCGGTGAGGTGCCCGTGCTCATGCACCACGAGATCCGCGAGGACCGGGTCGGCGACTACGACCAGACACCGGCGGAGTTCCGCGCCGAGGTCGGGCGCCTGTGGCGGCAGGGTTACTGGCCGGTGCGTGCGGCCGACCTGGCTCTGGGCCGCCTCGGCTCGGTCCCGGCCGGCAAGACACCCGTCGTCCTCACCTTCGACGACTCGACGCAGTACCAGTTCTCCTACGACGCACGCGGCCAGATCAAGCCGGACACCGCGATCGGCATCTTGCTCGAGTTCCGGCGCGAGCATCCGACGTTCCCGCTCGCCGGGACGTTCTACGTCAACCGGGAACCCTTCGCCGGCGTGGCGCGTGGCAAGGAGATGCTTCGCTGGCTCGTGGACCACGGCTTCGAGCTCGGGAACCACACGAAGGACCACGTTCCGTTCAGCCAGCTTTCCGGTCCTGTGGAGGTCCAGCGTGAACTCGTCCTCGGCAACGAGGTGATCGAGGACGCCGTGCCGGGCTATCGCGTCGAGACGATGTCGCTGCCGCTCGGCGTGCTGCCGAAGCCGGGCTCGCTTGCGGTGCACGGCCGCTGGAACGGCCGCTCGTACGGCTTCCGCGGCGTCATGCTCGTCGGTGCCGGCCCGGCGCCGTCGCCGTTCAGCGAATCGTTCGACCGAGCCCGCATCCCGCGCATTCGGAGCGGACACCTGCCGTGGAAGGGCGAGGCGGATTTCGGCGCGTGGTACTGGCTGCGCCAGCTCGCGGAGAGCCCCGGGCGCCGTTACGTGTCCGACGGTGACGCGGCCACGATCGCCTTCCCGCGCGCGCTGGAGGACAAGCTGCGGCCGGCGTTCCGCTCACGCGGACGCGTGTATTAGTACTAGGTGCCGATGTGATGCGACACGTGGCCGTGCGGGCCGACAACCCACACCGTGTCGCCGTGCTCGATCTCGGCCGAGACGATCTTGACCCACCCGTTGCGACCGATCCGCGCCCGGCTCACGAGCTCTCCGTTCGCGAACAGCTCGACCGCCTCACGCGCGCGGCCCCAGATGCGCACCACGACCTTGCCTTTGACGACCTTGCTCTCGAGCCACAAGGGGTGGATGAAGCGCACCGTGCCGGCCTTGTCCTCTCTGGCAGTCCGGCGATTCGCGCTCACGCGCCCTCGCACCTTGCAGGTGTAGACGCGCAGCGAGTTCGGCATCGTCGCGCCGAAGTGGAGCGCTACCCGCCCGTCGCGGCCGGTCCTCAACACCTGGGTGGAGCGACGGCCCGGGCAGGTGATCGAAAGCCTGACCTTTGCCCTGGCGAGCGGCTTGCCACGCCACGCCGCGAACGCGCGAATCATCGCGTGCTCGTGTGGCGAGTGGTAGACGAATCCGTTCGGAACGCGGAGGCGCAGCACGAGCTCGCGCAGGAAGCGGGCATGGACGAGGCGTGCCTGGCTCATGGTCACGTTGCAAGTCCTCTTCGCGCCGCGGCAGCTTCCGCCAGACCAGCCCTTGAACCACTGGCCAGTCGCGGCCGTGGCCCGGAGCGTGACGTGCGTGCCGGCGTCGTACTCGCTCGAGCAGGCACGGCGGCAGCGGATTCCCGTCGGCTCGGAGCTGACGGCTCCTCGCCCAGTCACCGTCACCCTGAGGAGGACGAGGCGGACAAACGTGGCCGTGACCCCGCGGGCCCCGGTCATCGTCACGGTGCACTCGCCGGTGCCGGTGCATCCTTCGCCCGACCAGCCGACGAAGCGCGAGCCAGCGACCGGAACGGCCGTCAGCGTGACGGTCGTGCCTTCGTCGTAGACGAATTCGCAGGTTGCGCCGCACCCGATTCCTGCGGGGCTCGAGCTGACCGAGCCGCTGTTGGAGCCGACGTTCGCAACCGTGAGGGTGTGGCGAGCGATGAACGTCGCGGTCACATTCCGGGCGGCGGTCATCGTGACGGTGCAGGTGTCGGTGCCCGAGCAGCCTTCGCCCGACCAGCCGCCAAAGCGCGAGCCGGCCGCGGCCGTGGCGCTGAGCGTGACCGAGGTGCCATCGTCGTAGTAGTCGGAGCAGGCGGCGCCGCAGTCGATCCCGGCGCCGGTCACGGTGCCTACGCCGGAGCCGTTCTTGGTGACAGTCAGCGGCTGGAGCGCGACGAAGGTGGCGCTGACTGTCCGCGCCTGGCTCATCGTCACGGTGCAGGTGCCGGTTCCCGAGCAGCCCTCGCCCGACCAGCCGGCGAAGCTTGAGCCCGCTGCGGCAGTGGCGCTGAGCGTGACCGAGGTGCCCTCGTCGTAGTCGTCGGAGCAGGTGAGGCCGCAGTCGATCGAACCCACGTCGGAGCTGACGGTGCCGGTCCCCGAGCCGGTCTTGCTCACGGTCAGCGTGTGGAAAGCGACAAACGTGGCCGTGGCGTTGCGGGCCTGGCTCATGGTGACGGAGCAAGTCCCGGTTCCCGAGCACGCGCCCGACCAGCCGGCAAATCGTGAGCCCGACGAGGCGGCCGCGGTCAGCGTGACCGAGGTGCCCTCGTCGTACTCGTCCGAGCAGGTAGCGCCGCAGTTGATCGCTCCCACATCGGAAGTCACAGTTCCTCCACCGGAGCCGGCCTTCGTGACCGTCAGCGTGTGGACGGCGACAAACGTGGCGGTGACGTTACGAGCCTGGCTCATGGTGACGGAGCAGGTTCCGGTGCCCGAGCAGGCGCCCGACCAGCCGGCAAAGCGTGAGCCGGCCGAAGCGACCGCGGTCAGCGTGACCGAGGTGCCTTCGTCGTAGTCGTCGCTGCACGTGACACCGCAGCTGATCGCGCCGACGTCGGAGCTGACGGTGCCGTTACCAGAACCCGTCTTCGTGACCGTGAGCGCGTGCAGGGCGACAAAGCCGGCGGCGACGGTGCGCGCCTGGCTCATCGTGACCGTGCAGGTGCCGGTTCCGGAGCAGCCCTCGCCCGACCAGCCGGCGAAGCGTGAGCCGGCGGCGGCCGTGGCGCTGAGCGTGACCGAAG
>JBBPIJ010000023.1:0-30610 GCA_038040395.1 Actinomycetota bacterium | reverse complement strand
GACCAGCCGGCGAAGCGTGAGCCGGCGGCGGCCGTGGCGCTGAGCGTGACCGAAGTGCCCTCGTCGTAGTCGTACGAGCAGGTGACGCCGCAGCTGATCGCTCCCACGTCGGAAGTCACAGTTCCTCCACCCGAGCCGGTCTTCGTGACCGTCAGCGTGTGGAGGGCGACAAAGCCGGCGGTGACGTTGCGGGCCTGGCTCATGGTCACGGTGCAGGTGCCCGTTCCCGAGCAGCCCTCGCCGGACCAGCCGGCGAAGCGTGAGCCGGCGGCGGCCGTGGCGCTGAGCGTGACCGAAGTGCCCTCGTCGTAGTCGTACGAGCAGGTGACGCCGCAGCTGATCGCTCCCACGTCGGAAGTCACAGTTCCTCCACCCGAGCCGGTCTTCGTGACCGTCAGCGTGTGGAGGGCGACAAAGCCGGCGGTGACGTTGCGGGCCTGGCTCATGGTCACGGTGCAGGTGCCCGTTCCCGAGCAGCCCTCGCCGGACCAGCCGGCGAAGCGTGAGCCCGCCGAGACAACCGCGCTGAGCGTGACCGACGTACCCGTGTCGTAGTCGTCGGCGCAAGTTGCGCCACAGTTGATCGCTCCTACGTCGGAGCTCACGGTGCCCGCTCCGGAGCCGATCTTCGTGACCGTAAGCCGGTAGATCGCCACGAAAGTCGCCGTGACGTTGCGAGCCTGGGTCATGGTCACTGAGCACGTGCCGGTACCCGAGCAGGCGCCGGACCAGCCGGCGAAGCGCGAGCCGAGCGAGGGGGCGGCGGTGAGCGTGACCGAGGTTCCGGTGTCGTAGTCGGCGCTGCAAGTGGCGCCGCAGTTGATCCCGGTCCCCGTCACGGCACCGCTGCCGGAGCCGGCCTTTGTGACGGTAAGCGTGTAGACGAGAACGAAGCCGGCTGAGACGTTTCGGGCCTGGCTCATCGTCACCGTGCAGGTGCCGGTGCCCGAGCAGCCTTCGCCCGACCAGCCGGTGAAGCGTGAGCCTGCCGAAGCGGCCGCGGTGAGCGTGACCACCGTGCCGCTCGTGTAGTCCGCGCTGCAGGTAGCACCGCAGTTGATGCCGCCCACGTCGGACGTGACCGTTCCCGCTCCCGATCCGGTCTTCGTCACGGCGAGCGTGTTGGCGCCGGCAAAGGTCGCCGTCACGTTCCGCGCGGCGCTCATCGTGACCGTGCACGTACCGGTTCCGGAGCAGTCGCCGGACCAGCCGGTGAATGCAGAGCCGGAAGAGGGGGACTCGGTCAGCGTGACGAGGGTGCCGTCGGCGAAGCTCGCGCTACAGGTCGCGCCGCAGTTGATGCCGGCGAAATCGGAGGTGACGGTCCCGGTGCCCGATCCCGCTTTCGACACCGTGAGCAGCCACATGGGCGGGCCGAAGTCGGCCGTCACGCTGCGAGCCTGGGTCATCGTCACCACGCAGGTAGCGCTCGTGCCGGAGCAGTCTCCGGACCAGCCGTTGAAGCTCGAGGTGCCTGAGGCGGCGGCGGTCAGCGTGACGAGCGTGCCCTCCGCGTAGGTCGCGGTGCAGGTGGCGCCGCAGTTGATGCCGCCGACATTCGAGGTCACCGTGCCGGTGCCGGATCCGCTGGTTCCAACCTCGAGCGGATACGACGCCGTGCCGCTGAACGCAGCGATCACGGAACGGGCCTGGTCCATGGTGACAACGCAGGTGGCCGCGTTGCCTGAGCAGGCTCCCAGCCAGCTCAGCAGGGTCTGGCCCGCTGCGGGAGCGGCGGTGAGTGTGACGAGAGTGCCCGCGCCGTAGACGTCGTCGCAGAAGATGTCGCCGTTTCCGCAGCTGATCGTTCCCGCGTTCGCGGTCACAAGGCCGTTGCCCGTGACGGTGACGCTGAGCGGATAGGTCTGCTCGCTGAACGTGGCCGTTACCGAGCGCGCCTGGCTCATCGTGACGGCGCAGGTGCCGGTGCCCGAGCAGCCTTCGCCGGACCAGCCGTCGAAGATCCAGCCGGCGCTTGGTGCCGCCGTGAGCGTGACGAGCGTGCCGCTGGCGTAGTTGCCGGTGCACGTCGCTCCGCAGGTCACCGGGCCGACGTCGGCGTTGACCGTGCCCGATCCCGCCTTGGAAACGTCCAGCTGGTACGACGTCACGCCGGTGAACGATGCGGTCACCGAGCGCGACTGGTTCATCGTCACGGTGCATGTTGAAAGCGCACCGCTGCAACCCCCGCCCGACCAGCCGGTGAACGTGTCCGTTCCGAGCGCCAGCGCAGTCAGCGTCACGCTCGTGCCGCTGCCATAGCCGACGGAGCACGTCGTGCCCGCACCACCGCAGTCGACCCCGCTCGAGCCACCGCCTGTGAGCGTGCCCGCGGGCGACGAGGTCACCTTTCCGTTGCCCGTGATCGCGCTCGCCAGCTCGTAGCGAGCCGTGAGCGGCGTCGTGGTGAGAGCGACGGAGTCGAAGTCGGAGTTGTAGTGATAACTCGCGCCCGAGAAGTCGTAGATCGTGTTTCGGAGCGTTCCCGAACCGGTCGCGACCGCCTTGACCACGTACGTCACGACGATCCGTCCGCCGGCCTTGCCGCCGGGAATGTTCGGCGGGCCGACGCAGGCCCGTGTGGCCGGGCTCCAACCGCAGGCGTCGGCGTAGATCGAGGTCGAGTCGGCGCCGACCGGATTGCTGAACGTGGAGCCCGTCGAGAGAACCTGCAAGAACGAGGTCGGGAAGTTCGCGTACGTCTCGAGCTGCTTGTACGCGGTCGAGGTCTCCGCATAGAGCTTGTAGGTGTAGGTCCGGCCGACGAGGATGTTCGCCGGAGCGGGATCGCACACCGTGTAGGCGAGGTTGCAGCCGCCAGGCCCGGCGAGCTTCTTCGTGTTGTTCCGCCCTTGCGAGACGAGCGGCTGGATGTAGAGCGTGTGCTGCGAGGTCGCCGTGCTGAGGCCGCCGTCTGCCGTAACGGTGATCTGGTAGTCCCTGGCCTTCCTGCGTGCGCTGGCCGACCGGTTGATCGTCACCTCGAAGTACACGTGGCGGCAAAAGCCGGCGGCCATCGTCCCCACGCTGACCGTCACACCCTCCGCAGGCCCCGTGAACTGGTTCTGGGCCGTCTTCCACGACCACGTGCCAACGACGTTCGTCGCCGGGTCGGAGCCGGTGTTGCAGACGCGCACGCCGACGGGGAAGACGTTTGGGCCGGTGTTGACGTTGTTCGAATCGAGGCCGAGCACGTCCCACGTGATCGGGGTGACCGTCATCGGGCCGGGGGCGGCATTCGGGGACGCAGCGGAGACGCCGAACGCAATTACGACGGCGGCGACGACGAGGGCCGCCCGCGCGTGTCGAGCAGGGCCGCGAAAGGGAGTAGTCAAGGGATAGCCAGGGGCAGCAGAAAGTGGGCCGAGGAGGACCCCCGGGTCTCTCATATGGCTATCGCGGCTAAACCCCCATTCGGGCATCCCTCGAACGAGGGACTGGCGCTGCAGAAGCGCCGCTCAGCACGTGATCGACGGCGTCTGAGATCCGGGTGTCTGCGAACGCTTTTCCTGTCATCATGTTCCGGGGGCTGCGGTGAATCGAGTACTCATCTTTCTTCTCGTGCTGGGGGTCGGGGCTTCGCTCGCCTCGGCTGCTGCGCCTACGCCCCTCTCGGGAGCCGAGTCGCTGCTGCCAGGGCTCTCGGTCAACGACATCACGGTCACCGAAGGCGACACCGGCACCACCGCCGCCACGTTCACGGTGTCGCTCGACGCCCCGAGCGGCGACGAGGTCACCGTTGACTTCGCGACCGCCAACGGGACGGCCCGAAGACCCCAGGACTATGAGCAGACCAGCGGGGTGCTCACGATCCCTGCCGGCGAGACGTCTGGCCCAGTGACGGTTCAGGTAGTCGGGGACACCCTGGATGAGTTCGACGAGACCTTCAAGCTCAATCTGTCGAACGCCGTCAACGCGACGCTCGCGGACGATCAAGGGATTGCAACCATCATCGACGACGACGCGCCGTCCGCCCTCTCGATCGACGACGTCTCGGTGACGGAAGGCGATGCAGGCGACGTCAATGCCGTTTTCACGGTGAGCGCGGACCGGGCGAGCGGAATCGACCTGACCGTCGCCTACGCGACGGAGGACGGCACCGCCGTCCACAACGCCGATTACCAGCAGAAGGAGGGGACGCTCACGTTCAACGACGGCGAGACCACCCGCACCCTGACCGTGAAGGTCCATGGCGACACGCTCGACGAGCTCGACGAGTTCTACTTCGTCAATCTCTCGGATCCGACGAACGCGACAATCGAGGACGGGCAGGGCGTAGGGACGATCATCAACGACGACGGTGCGCCTCCGCCTCCGCCTCCTCCTCCGCCGCCGCCGCCGCCTCCTCCTCCTCCTCCTCCGCCGCCGCCTCCTCCTCCTCCTCCGCCGCCGCCTCCTCCTCCGCCTCCGCCGCCGCCTCCTCCTCCTCCGCCACCTCCGCCGCCTCCAGCTCCACCGCCGCCGCCTCCAGCTCCACCGCCGCCGCCGCCACCTCCTGCGCCACCGCCACCCCCACCGCCCCCTCCTCCTTCCCCTGCGCCACCACCGCCACCGCCTCCTCCTCCACCACTGCCGCCTCCGCCTCCGCCACCACCGGCGCCCCGGCAAGCGGCGCTCTACGCGCCGCCCAGGGGCGCACGAATCTCCGCGCCGCCGCTACTGGCGTGGCGCCCGGTTGCCAAGGCGCGCTTCTACAACGTCCAGCTCTTCCGGAAGGGCAGGAAGATCCTCAGCCTCTGGCCGAACGGATCGCGCCTGAAGCTGCACCGGCGCTGGACGTACGCCGGTCAAGGCTGGCGCCTGCGAGCGGGCAGCTACACGTGGCTCGTCTGGCCGGCATTCGGCACGAGGAGCAACCCCCGCTACGGCCGGGCTGTCGGGGTCAGCACGTTTCGAATCGTCTCGCGCTAAGCCGAGGCCGCCAGGCGATCCTGCCGCTGCGCCCAGCGCTCGCGAGCCTTTGCAGACTCGACCTCGCGGTCCTTCGGCGGCGCCGAGGTGACGAGCTCGCCAAGCAGCCGCCGGGAAGCGGCCGCGACGCCTTCGACGGCGCGCTCGAAAGCCTCCGCGTTCGCCTGCGACGGCTTGGTGAAGCCGCTGATCTTGCGGACGTACTGGAGCGCCGCGTCGCGCACCTCTTCCTCGGTCGCAGGTGGCTCGAAGTTGTACAACGTGTGGATGTTTCGACACATGACGAAAAGCCTAGCTCTTGCCGACCTTTGTGCTGGCTACCCTCACAGCGTGAATGACCGGGAACTCGAGCAGAAGGCCGAGCTCGCGGAGCTTCTCCTCCACGCGGCGCGGCAGCTCGGCGAGAGCCTCGAGCCGGAGCGGATCTACGAGCGCTTCCACGAGCTCCTCGGCGACGTCGTTCAGCACGACGGCCTGATCGTCTCGTCCTACGACGATCGAGACGACCTCATCCGCGCCGAATACGTCTGGACCGAGGGCGAGACCCTCGACGCCTCGACTCTGCCGCCGGTTCCGCTGAACCGTAAGGGCGGCGGCATGCAGAGCCGCGTGATCGTCACCGGCAACCCGCTCCTTTTCAACGACGTGGCCGACCGCGTCACCCAACCGGACGGCGTCTACTACAACGTCGATCGGGAAGGAACGATCCAGAAGCTTCCCGAGTCCGGTCCGGCAGACACGAACGCCGCGATGATGGTGCCCGTCAAGGACGAGGGCCGCGTCGTCGGCGTCGTCCAGCTGATGAGCGACCGCGGCCGGTACTCGAGCAAGCAGCTCGAGATCTTCGTGGGGCTCGTCTCGCAGATGGCGGCGGCGGTGCGGAACGCACGCCTTCAGCAAGAGCGCCGGCGCCTGGAGGCGGCCGAGGCGGCAGCCCGCGCGGTGGCGACGGAGCGCGAGCAGGCGGCCCGGGTGCTCGACGCCGTCGGCGACGGGATCTTTCTCCTCGACCGTGAGGGTGTCGTTCGCCTCTGGAACAGAGCGGCAGAGCTCGTGACCGGGTTGCGCCTCGATCGCGTGCGCGAGCAGCCTCTCGCCGATGTCATCCCCGAATGGCAGGCGCTCACCGTTCGCATTCCGGTTGCCGAGGGCGGCGCCATGGCGAGGTCGGTGACCCTTCCGATTCGGATCGGCGAGAACGATCTCTGGCTCTCGTTCGCCGCCGTCCGGATGGCGGACGGCGTGATCTACGCATGCCGAGACGTCACGAGCGAGCAACGGCTGGAGGAGGAGAAGACCGACCTCGTCGCGACGATCTCGCACGAGCTGCGCACCCCGATGTCGGCGGTGTACGGCGCGGCCAAGACGCTGCTCCGCGAAGACGTCGAGTTCCCAGCCGAGCGACGAAAGCAGCTCCTCGAGATGATCGCCCAGCAGGCCGCTCGGCTGAGCCAGATCACGGACGAGCTTCTGCTGACGAGTCGGCTCGACCGCGGCGAGCTGCCGGTCGAGGCAGAGCCGGTCGACGTCGCCGGCATCGTGGGCGAGACGGTCGAGGCGATGGGGCCTCAGCTTCCGGACTCGGCCGACATCGAGATCGAGGTCGAGATAGCGGCAAACGTCGGGGCTGCTTCCGGCGACCGCGACCGCATTCAGCAAGTGCTCGTCAACCTGCTCGACAACGCGGTCAAGTACGGCGCCGCTCCGGTCAAGGTCCACGCCTACCGCACGGACGGCGCAGTCCGGATCTGCGTCGCCGATGCGGGACCGGGAATCGCTCTCGCCGACCAGTCGAGGATCTTCGAGAAGTTCTATCGCGCCGATCCGCACCTCGCGCGCTCGCCCGGCGGCACGGGCCTCGGGCTCTACATCTCTCGCGAGCTCGCTCAGCGCATGGGGGGCCGGCTGGATCTCAGCTCGGAGGTCGGCGCCGGGGCGACCTTTGTCGTCGAGCTCCCTCAGGCCTGACTGGATCGCCCCCGCGTGGACGCGAACGAGTCTGGTGAAGAGCGGGTAACCCCGCTCGAGCTGTTCTTCGACCTCGTCTTCGTCTTCGCGATCACGCAGGTGACGAGCATGCTCTCGGCCGACGCGACGTGGGGCGGGGTCGGACGGGCACTGCTCGTCCTCGGCGCGCTCTGGTGGGCCTGGACCGGGTACGCCTGGCTGACGAACACGGTCAATCCGGACGAGGGCGCCGTGCGACTCGCGATCCTCGGCGCGATGGGCGCGATGCTCGTCGTCGCGCTGGCCGTCCCGGACGCTTTCGGCGACGACGGCGTGCTCTTCGGCGTCGCCTATTTCTCGGTCCGCCTGCTCCACATCGCCCTCTTCGTCATTGCGGCGCGTGGAGACCGCGACATGCTCCTCAGTGTTCTGCGCCTCGCGATCGGATCGATAGTCGGACCGGGACTGATCATCGTCGCGGGCTTCACCGACGGCGGGCTCCAGGCTGCCCTCTGGACGATCGCACTTGCCCTCGACTACCTCGGCGGGCTGTTCAGCAGCGGCGGCTGGCGCGTGTCACCGGGACACTTCGCCGAGCGCCACGGCCTGATCATCATCATCGCGCTCGGCGAGTCGATCGTTGCCATCGGAGTCGGCGCCCGCGGAGCCGAGCTGGACGCAGGCGTGATCGCCGCTGCGCTCCTCGGCATCGCGCTTGTCGCTGCCCTCTGGTGGTCGTACTTCGACGTCGTCTCGATCGTCGCCGAACGGAAGTTGACCGAGACGAGCGGCGTCGCGCAAGCGTCCCTCGCGCGGGACACGTACAGCTATCTCCACCTGCCGATGGTCGCCGGCATCGTCCTGTTCGCCCTCGGCGTGAAGGAGACGCTCGGCCACTTCGGCGACGACCTCGACACGATCCATGCCGGCGCGCTCTGCGCCGGCCCGGCGATCTATCTGTTGGCCCACGACGCGATGCGCTTCCGGACGAGCCGGACCTACAACGGACGCCGCCTGCTCACGGTGGGCGCGCTCCTGGCGCTTCTCCCCATCGCGCTCTCGCTGCCCGCGCTGGCCGCACTCGGTGCGGTAACGGCAGTCTGCTGGGCGCTCGTAGCGTGGGAAGCGCTGCGCTACTCCGAGACGAGAGCGCAGATTCGTCACGCCTGAGCTAGTCCCAGGAGTCGAGGACCGGGTAAGCGCTCTCCTTCACAAGGCAGTTGGCGGCGTAGAGCGCCACGCCCACGTCTCCGGTCCAGAGCGAGTATCGCCCGTGTCCGCGGCGCTCGACCTGGCCGAGGGCGTGAAACGCGAAGCGCTGGGCCCGGTCGAGCCAGAGCTCGTGGCCGGTGCGCTCGAAGGCCTTGAGGAGCGCGTAGCCGTTCCCGGCCGTGCCGTGGCAGATGGACGAGCCCTTCTCCATTCCGGGCGGCCCGGCCTGCCAGATGAGCTCTGCCCCCGCCAGGAGTAGCTCCTCGTCCAGGTAGGAAGAGGCCGCAGTGACGATGCCGGGAGCGCCCGCGCACCACTGGAGGCGCAGGTCGTCCGCTTCTGCACCTTCGCGACTCGGCCAGTTCGCGATCCCGTCCTCGGTCACGGCCAGCCGGGCGAGCACGTCGCCGGTCTCCCGCTCGAGCGTCTCGACCCGGTCCGGCGCGAGGAGCGCGCCTTGCCGAAGCGCGAAGACATTTCCGACCAGTCCGTGCGGCGGACCGAGGCTCCGGAACGTCTCTCCGTAGAGCCGGTTCGTCCAGAGCCCGTCCTCGTCACGACTCCGCCAGACCGCATCGGCGCTCTCCCGCCACGCGTCGGCCCAGCGCTCCTCGCCTGTCCAGTCGAGCATCGCTCGCGCAGCGAGCATCGTCCCGGGCGCTCCCCACATGATCTCGACCGCCTCGTTGTCGATGTTCTTACGCACGCGCGAGAGCAGGGCATCGGCCAGCTCCGCGGTGGGCTCGACGCGCCAGGCGACAAGCAGAGGTCCGCTCTCGCCCGTGAGGAGCGCCGCCGATTCGTGTGAGGGGATGTCCGGCCACTGCGAGTAGTCGGGCTCCTGCCGCCAGGCGTCGAGCGTTCGACGGGAAGCCGCGGCAAGGTCGAGCCTCGTCTCGGCGAGACCGCGCCGGCGCAATGCGTCGAGGGCCCAGACGACGCCGGCCGCACCGACGTACAGGTTCTTGAGCGGGACGGGCGCCTCCCAGGCGTCCCATTCGTCGGCGGGCCACAGCGCGTCGGGGTCGAAACGCCTCGTCGGCATCCTCGACGATCCGTCGAATCGCCTCTCGGACGCGCTCCTCGTTCCACGCCTTGTCCGTCAGCGGCTCGAACAGTTCCGCCTGGTACAGCATCGAGCCGATTTTCCCCGGCGGCGCTACGATTTGCCCCATGCTTCGCGCCCTGCGCTCGCTCTGGAGCAAGCTCGGCGGCTCGTCGCTCCAGCGCAGCGACTTCTCCAGCGACTCGAACCAGCGCATGGAGAACTACGACGCCGTCGCCGCCCGCGTCGACGCCGACCCTCAGTCGGACAGCGGTGCGTCCTTCCCGCCTAACTACGTGAGGCCGGCCGACGAGGGCCGGCCCGCAGGTAACGGTCGTCTAGACGCGCCCGACGTGACTGCGGACGACGTCCGCGGGCGAAGCGCACCCGCAGAGGGCGAGCGCGAGCTGGACCTCCTCGCGCAGGAGGCCGAGCAAGCGCTCGACGCCCTCGGCCCCGTCGACGGCGAGCCCCCAGAGCGGCGCTCGACCGACCAGAACGGCGCGCGCGCCGAGCGCAAGCGCCTTGACGACGTCAGTTCCTCGGCGGATGCCGCCGTCCAGCAGGACGACGGCTCTGTCTCCGACCGCCTCGACGACCTCGGGGAGGACATCGAGCGAGGCTGCGACCCCGTCGAGCTGACGGCCGCCGTGGTTCGAGACGACGACGCCCTCGATCCCCGATTCGCACGCGAGCTCCGCGTCCTCGGCCGTGAGGATGCCCTTGACGAGGATCGGAAGCGACGTCGCGGAGCGCAGCCACTCGAGGTCGCGCCAGGTCAGCGTGTTGTCGACGAGGAACTTGATCTGGTCGGGTTTGACAGAGGCGCCTTTCGCCAGCTCGAGGAATGCGGGCACCGGCACATCCTCGGGAATCTCGAAGCCGGTGCGGAGGTCCCGCTCGCGGCGACCGAGGTGCGGCAGGTCGACCGTGACCATGATCGCTCCGTAGCCGTGCGCCTCGGCTCGTTCCAGGAGGTCCTGCACGACGGCCCGGTCGCGCGACCAGTAGAGCTGGAACCAGCGCTTCGCCTCCGGCGCGGCCGCGGCGACCTCCTCGAGCGTGGCCGTGGCCAGGGTCGAGAGGCACATCACGGTGCCGGCCGCCTCGGCCGCCCGGGCCATGGCGAGCTCGCCCTCCGAGTGCGCCATGCGCTGGTACGCGGTGGGAGCGATGAGCACCGGAAGCGACACCTCGGCGCCGAGCACGGTCGCCCTCGCCGTCACCTCCGACACATCGACGAGCATCCGGGGGCGAAGCACCCAGCGCTCGAACGCCGAGGAGTTCTCGCCCAGCGTCCACTCGTCGTTCGCGCCGCCCGCGATGTAGCCGAACGTGGCCGGATCGAGGCGCTCCGCGGCGGCACGCTCGTAGTCGCCGACGTTGAGGAGCTGCTCCTCCCCCTCGCTCACGTCGCGAGCGTGACCGAGCCGTCCGGCGCGAACGTCCACTGCGGGTTGTGCGCAACCTCCCACGGGTGGCCGTCGGGATCGATGAACACCCCCGAGTAACCGCCCCAGAAAGTCGGCGCGCCCGGCCTCGCAATCGTCGCTCCGGCTGCTTCGGCCTCGGCGATGACAGCGTCCACCTCTTCCGGCGAGCGCACGTTGTGGGCGAGCGTGACCCCTCCCCAGCCTCCCGTGTCGGAGACGCCGCTGTCCTCGGCGAGCTGCTCCCTTCCCCACAAGGCCACGATCATCCCGCCGGACTGAAAGAAGACGACGTCGTCCTCGGCCTCGGCCCCGGTCGTCCAGCCGAGCGCCTCGTAGAACGCCCGCGCCCGCCCGAGATCGGAGACGCCGAGGGTGACGAGGCTGAGCCGCTGCTCCATCAGCCGGCCTTGAAGCGCGCGGCCTCGTCCGAGCCGCCCGTCGCGTCGCCTGCGCTGTAGGCGTGAGCGCCAGCACCGGCGAGGCGGCCGCCGTCGACGATCAGATACTCCTCGCGGATCGGCTTCCCGTCGAACCAGCATTCGAGGATCTCGCGCGTCCCCGCTGCGTAGCGGGCCTGCGCGGAGAGGCTCGTCCCGGAGGTGTGGGGCGTCATCCCGTGATGCGGCATCGTCCGCCACGGATGGTCCTGCGGCGCCGGCTGCGGGAACCAGACGTCACCTGCGTAGCCCGCGAGCTGCCCGCTCTCGCACGCGCGCGCGACTGCATCCCGATCGCAGATCTTTCCCCGCGCCGTGTTCACGAGATATGCGCCGCGCTTCATCCGGCCGATCATCTCCTCGTCGAAGAGATGCTCCGTCTCGGGATGCAGAGGCGCGTTGATCGTGACGACGTCGCAGACGGCGACGAGCTCGGCCGCGGTCTCGTGGAACGTCACGGCCAGCTCCTCCTCGACCTCGGGCTGGAGCCGGTGCTGATCCGTGTAGTGCAGGCCGACCTCGAACGGCTTCAGCCGGCGAAGCACCGCCGAGCCGATCCGACCTGCGCCGACGGTGCCGACCTGCATGCCCTCGAGGTCGTACGAGCGCGTCACCGCGTCGGCGATGTTCCACCCGCCGTCGAGCACGATCTGATGCGCGGGGATGTAGTTGCGGACGAGCGCGAGGATCATCATCACCACGTGCTCGGAGACGCTGATCGAGTTCGAGTACGTCACCTCGGCCACGGTGATGCCGCGGTCGATCGCGGCCTGCAGGTCGACGTGATCCGAGCCGATCCCCGCCGTGATCGCCAGCTTCAGGTTCGGCGCCTTGGCGATCCGCTCCGCGGTCAGGTACGCGGGCCAGAACGGCTGTGAGATGACGACCTCGGCCTCCGGAAGCCCGCGCTCGAAGGCCGAGTCGGGCCCGTCCTTGTCCGAGGTGACTGTCAGTTGGTGGCCGCGCTCCTCGAGGAACCTCCCCAGCCCGAGCTCGCCTGAGACGCTCCCGAGCAGCTCGCCGGGAGTGAAGTCGATCGCCTCAGGCGTCGGCGTCGACGCGCCGCCCCAGTAGCTCTCGATCTTCGGGACGGCATCGCGCGCGTATGAGGTCGGATAGCCGTCGACCGGATCGTCGTAGAGGACGCAGAGGACGTTCGCCACCGGACGACCCTAACGCCCGCGCGTGTACCTGAGGAGCTCCTCCCGGTCGAAGCCGCCGGCGATCCCGATCGCAAGGACGGGTCCGACGCCTCGCGCGTAGAACTTATGCTCCAGAAGGCTCGGGTCGAGCGGCGTGTAGTCCTTCGTCAACAACACGTGGTCGAAGGCGCCGAAGGGAACCTCGACCTTCTCGTCGACGCTCAACACCTGGGCGGCATCCTCAGCCTCGCCCTTGTAGTACTCCTGCCTGTAGGTCATGCCCGCCTTGGGCTCCGCCGGGAGCAGGATGCCCGCCTGGGCGCCGTCTACCCCGGCCTCCCAGGAGCCTTTGGTGCTCACGACCTTGCCGTTCTCGAACTCCTTCGTGTCCTCGCCCAGGTACCAGAGATTCCCCGACTTGTCCTGGGCGTACCAGTCAAAGGTGTCCTCCCTGGGCTTCCCGTCCACGGTGACGACGTCATGGACGACACGCGCTTCAACGCCGCCGATCACCTTTGTTCGGTTGGTGACGGTCACCTCCACACGCTGCTCGCCCTCCCGGTAGACCCACTTGTCGCCGGGGGCCATCGGCCAGTACGGATTGTCGATCTCGGTGGTGAACTCGGCCGGATCGAGTTTCACGGTCTCCGCACCTTGGGGGAGGTTGGCACCCTGCTTTTCCTCGGAGCCGCAGGCGGCTGCGAGAGGAACGAGCAGCGCGATGGTCAGGAGGAGCGCGCGCATGCCTAGTCGGTGTCGCCGCTCTGCTCGCCGCTCTCCTCGGTGTCGCCGTCCACGGCGACCTGCCTGTAGGCGGCGTCGAGGCGGACGTCCACGGTCTTGCCGTCGGGCCGCGCGACCTCGACTTCCCAGGTGGCGCCCTTCTCGGAGTCTCTCTCGACTGCATTGACCTTGCCGCCCGGAACGATCGCGATCGCCGCCGCGCGGGCTCGATCGGCTGCCGGGCCGGTCACGTTCTGATCGTCTCCGCCCCCGACCGCGCGTCCCACACCGGCGAGCCCGGCAGCCAGTACGAGAACGGCGCCGCCGACGAGCAGAAGCTTGCGTGGTGTCTTCACTCTGGACCTCCTTCGTCGATTGCTTGCGCCGGATTGATAGCGGCGCCGGATGAGACGGCTGTGAGAGGGAGCTCGATCCACACGTCGGCGCCTCCCTGGGGGCGATTCGCTGCTCCAGCCCGGCCGCCGTGAGCCTTCGCCACCGAGTCCACGATCGCCAGGCCGAGGCCTGCATGGCCCTGGCTGCGCGCCTGCCCTGCCCGGGAGAAGCGCTCGAACGCGCGCTCGAGAAGGTCGGCTGGGAAGCCGGGGCCCTCGTCGAGGGCGTGCACCGTGACGCGGTCGCCGTCGACCGTTGCGGTGAGCCGGACCCGCCCGCCGCCGTGCCGGAACGCGTTGTCGAGCATGTTGCCGAGGGCTTGCTCGAGCCGGAGTCGGTCGGCTTCGAGCCGAAGACCCGCAGGAGCAGAGATCGTGATGTCTCTTCCGCGCCCGACATGGCTCAGAAGCTCGGTGAGGTCGATCGGCTCGGCGTGAACAGGAAGCCCGTCCTCGTCGAGGCGGGCGAGCGCCAGCAGGTCTTCGGCGAGCCGGATCAACCGGTCGACCTCCTCGGCGGCCGAGCTGACCGCGCTCGCGAGCTCATCCGCCGACCGCCCGCCTCGCCGCGCGAGCTCGAGCTCGGCCTTGAGCAGGGCGAGCGGGGTCCGCAGCTCGTGGCTCGCATCGGCCACGAAACGCCGCTCTCGCGCGCGTGAACGCTCGAGACGTTCGAGCATGCCGTTCAGCGTCATTGCGAGCCGTGCGATCTCGTCACGCGCCCGAGGAATGGGCAGCCTTCGGGCAGGTTGCTCTCCCGAGATCGCCGCAGCCTCGGCACGAATCGACTCGACCGGACGCAGCGCAGCCCTGGCCAGCCAGTACCCGAGAAGCGACGCCAGCACGAGCGCGGCGGGACCGCCGATGAGCAGCTGTGCGAGTAGCTCCCGCAGAGCCTCGTCGCGGTCCTCCAGCGGGGCGCCGGCGACCAAGATCTTCCCCTCCGAACGAGCAGCCCAGAAGCGAACGCCGTCGTGCTCGACGCGCAAGACTTGCCGGGGCCTGATCCGCATAAGCTCGGCGGGACTGAGGATCGTTCCGGGCTCGGCTGGGTCGAGCACCCTGGCGAAGGTCTCCTCTGAGCGGATCTCTGTCAGGGGCTGCTTGTTGTGAACGGCGCTCGAGATCTCAGTCAGGCGCGATTCGAGGCTGTCGTTGATGTTCTCGTTCAACGACTCGCCGAGTCTGACGTAGAGAAACGCGCCCATCGCGGCGAGGACGACCGCCATCGCGAGCGCAAACGCCAGGGTGAGACGGACACGGATGGGAAGCCGACTCATCGGAGGCGGTAGCCGACTCCGCGCACGGTCTCGAGGCTCTTGACCTTGAACGGGCGGTCGATTTTCTCACGCAGGTAGCGGACGTAGACGTCGATCACGTTCGAGCGGTTCTCGTACTCGAAGTCCCAGGCACGCTCGAGCAGCTGATACCGCGAGAGGACCTCGCCCGGGTGGCGCATGAACGCCTCGAGGAGCGAGAACTCACGCGGGGAGAGATCGATCTCCGTCTCGCCGCGCCAGACCTGGCCGGAGGCGGGGTCGAGCCGCAGGTCGCCGACCGAGAGGACGGCGGGCCGCTCCGGCGAGCCGCGCCGGGCGAGGGCGCGCAGGCGCGCGAGGAGCTCCGAGAACGAGAACGGCTTCGTCAGGTAGTCGTCGGCGCCGCCGTCGAGCCCGGCGACGCGATCCTCGACCGCGTCGCGCGCGGTCAGCATGAGCACCGGCGCCCAGACACCGTCCTCGCGAAGGCGCCGGCACGTCTCGAAGCCGTCGATCCCCGGCAGCATGACGTCGAGGACGATCGCGTCGTACTCCGTCGCCCCGGCCCTCCAGAGCGCGTCCTCGCCCCGCCCGGCGACGTCGACGGCGACGCCTTCCTCGCGCAGTCCCCTGCGCAGGAGAGCGGCCATCTTGACGTCGTCCTCGACGATGAGGATCCTCACCTTCCGCGCAGGATCGCACGACTAGATGAGAGCTAGATGAGAGCCGCTAGGTTGCTGTGCGAGCAGGCGCAGCATGGATCCGGCCGGTCGAGTCCGTCAGGCGCCCACCTTCGCGGCCCGCCCGGACTGCAAGGATCTCGGCCAGGATCGAGACAGCTGTCTCCGCCGGGGTCTCGGCGCCGATGTCGAGCCCCGTCGGGCCGGAGATGCGATCGATCTCATCCTCGTCCAGACCCTCCTGGAGGAGCAGTCCGCGCCGCCGCTCCTGGTTGTTCCGCGCGCCGAGTGCCCCGATGTAGAACGCATCGGTGCGGAGCGCGCCGGCGAGCGCCGGAATGTCGAAGCGGTCCTCGTGCGTGAGGACGACGACGGCTGTCCAGTCGTCCGGCCGCACATGGGCCAGCGTCTCGTCCGGCCATTCCACGAGGAGCTCGTCCGCGCTCGGGATGCGCGCCGGCGTCGCGAACTTCCCGCGAGCGTCGGCGACGATCGTGTGCCAGCCGAGCTGCTTCGCAGCCGCGCAGAGCGCCTCCGCCGTGTCGACGGCGCCGAAGACGAGCAGCCGCGGCGGCGGACCGTACTCCTCGCGAAACCCGTTGCCGAGTGTGACCGCGATGCGCTCGCCGCGCTCGATCGCGTCCAGCACCGGCTCGATCTCCGCCCACGGCGTCTCCTCGAGGAAGACGTCGATCTCCCCTCCGCAGGGGAGGCCGACCGACCACGCCTGCTCGTCCGAGATCCCGTACGAGAGAAGCTGCGGCTCGCCGCCGGCAAGGACGGTCTGCGCCTGCTCGTAGACCTCGTTCTCGACACAGCCGCCCGAGACCGAGCCGGCAAGCTCGCCTCGCTCCGAGATCGCGAGCTTCGAGCCGATGGGACGCGGCGAAGAGCCCCGTGCCGCGACCAGCGTGGCGATCACGACGCGCTCGTCGCCGCGGGCCCGCCACGCTCGGAGGTCGCTGTTGATCTCACGCATGAGCCGAGCCTAGCGCGACGAATGGCCAAAACTCTTGCGAGCAGGGTTGTGAGCAAGCAGAATGAACCGAAGATCGTCGCCAGTGCCCAGTAGCCAAGCCCAGGGAGGGTATGACCGTGGCTAAAGGGCGTGAAGACTCCTGCGACGAAGGGCGCGCGGAACGGTGCCGCCGCGAAGCAGGACGGTGCCCCGGCACGAGAAGTCCTCGTCGCCGACATCATCATCAAGAACGCGCCCGACCCGGTGTTCGTCTCCGGCCTCGAGGCAAGATCCTCCAGGCGAACGACGCCGTCTCGCAGCTGCTCGGCTTCCGGCAGGACGAGGTCGTCGAGCAGTCCCTCTCGCGCTTCATCAGCTGCCGCCCCGCCCGCGCGCGCGTAGAGGAGACTTCACACCGGCCGCGAACCTGGCCCAATGATGAGCCTAGGATTACGAGGCCTGGTGTTGCTCTTGGCGGTCATCCTGTTCATCGTGGGCGCGCTCAGCGACAACGAAACCAAGCAAGACCTGCTCTTTTGGGGTCTGGCCGTTTTCGCGGCGTCGTTCATCGTTGACAGCCTGCCGATCGGCAACATGATGGGCAAGAGAGATCGAGACCGTACGAGCTGATTAGGCGTCGACCGGTTCGGGCAAACCCGAAAGGGATGCCCGAACCGGTCGAGACGCCCAAACGCCTCTTCCGCCGCGCGGCGCGCGGAAAGGATGAGACGACACCGGCGATCGTGCTCGGCGGCGTGACGCTCGTGATCGCAATCGTCGTCGCCGTGCTCGTGGCGGCCGTGTTGCTCGTCTACTTTTTGGTCTAGGAGGGTTTGGCGGAATGTTGCTCGTCGTCAGGGCGCGATGCTCGTTCAGAGGCCGCGGACGCAGGGAGCGCTCAGGCTAGTAAGCCTGGGTGCGACTGAGGACCCGGCCTCGGGGCGAGCAGCGCGGCCTGGCGGCTCAGCCATATTTCGCCAAACCCTCCTAACCGGCGCGGTCGAGCTCGAAGACGAGCTCGAGCCCGTCCTCCTCGTCCATCGCCTCACCGGTCTGCGTGAAGCCGAGACCGCGGATGATCGCGAGCGAAGGCTCGTTCTCGGGAGAGCTGCACGCGATGACGTGGCGGATCCCGCGCTTCTCGGCCCGGCGGATCAGCTCGGTGGCTGCGGCCGTCGCAAAGCCACGGCGCCGGTATTCCGGCTCGATCGTGTAGCCGATCTCGACTGCGTCGAGGTTCTGGTTCGTGTTCACCCCGGGAGGCCCGTGATACCCGGCGTGCCCGATCATGCGTCCCTCGAGGACGACCGCGAACGGGCTCCAGTCCTCGAACCGCGCGTCCTCCCGCATCTGGCCGAGCCGAAGGGTGAGGAAGCGGCGTTCCCCGTCGCGTGGGAACTCGTCCGGAAGCTCGGCGCCGATCAAAGTCGCGGCCTCGTCGCGGCGCCCGTCGAGGACCGCTTCCAGGAACGCCGGAGTCATCGGGTAGAGCTCGATCACCCGCGGCAGGCTATTCGCCGCAGGGATCCCCGCTCAGGGGTAAGCGCTCGAGCAGCTGTGCGAGCGAGCGAAGCTCGTCCTTCTCGAACCGCTCCGAGAAGAGCGCACGCACGCTTGCGAGGTGGGTTTTGCCGGCCTCTCGAAGCTTCTCGTGGCCCTTGTCGGTCAGCACGGCGTAGGTCACGCGGGCATCCTCGTCACAGGAGCGGTTGCACACGTAGCCGGCCTGCTCGAGACCCTTGAGCAGACGCGTGATCCCGGAAGGCGTGAGCAGAACGCGCTCGGCGAGGTCGACCCGCTTGAGCGCGCGCTCCGGCGCGCGCGCGAGCTGAGCGAGGACGTCGAAGTCGTTGATCGTCAGGCCGTGGGCGGTCAGGAGCTCGGCGTTGAACTGCCGAGTGACGGCAGCGTGAGCCCGGAGGAAGTTGGCCCACGCCTCCAGTTCTACGCCTCGCAACTCTAATACTTGACTACTCAAGCTTCCTCCGCTATCTTATTGACTGCTCAACTATTGAGCACGCAAATACTAACACTAGACCTGGAAGGAGTCCAGATGTCCGCAGTTCAGACAGAGACCACCACGCTGATCCCCACAGGCACGTGGGCGGTGGACCCGGTCCACTCGAGCATTCGGTGGGACGTCATCGATCTCGACGCCGGGATGAAGTCGATTGCCGGTCGCTTCACAGAGTTCGAGGGTAGCGTCGAGGGCGGCGATGAGCAGGCGGCGAAGGGTGTCGTCCGCACCGCAAGCGTCCTCACCGACAACGAGATGCGCGACGGCCATCTGCGCGCGCCGGACATGCTCGACACCGATCGCTTCCCCGAGATCAGCTTCGAGTCGAGCCGGATCGAGCAGGTCGACGGCAACCGGCACAAGATCGTCGGCGAGTTGACGATCAAGGAGGTTCCGGTCCCGGTCGAGCTCGACGCGAAGTTCCAGGGCACCGGTACCGACGCCGAAGGCGTCGAGAAGACTCTGTTCCGCGTCGAGGGCGCGATCGAGTGGGGCCCGACCCGCGTGGAGATCACCGCCGACATCACGGCGATCCGCCAGTGACCCGAATCCTCGCCATCTCAGGCAGCCTGCGAGAGCGCTCGTACAACCGAGCGCTCCTCCGGGCTGCCCGGGAGCTCGCGCCGGCCGGCGTCGAGATCGAGGAGTACGACCTCTCCCCCATCCCGTTCTACGACGGCGACGTGGAAGCCGCCGGGGATCCCGCTTCCGTCGTCGCCTTCAGGGCTGCAGTGGCCGAGGCGGACGCGGTTCTGATCGCGACCCCCGAGTACAACCGCGGCACGTCCGGGGTGCTCAAGAACGCGATCGACTGGCTCTCGCGCCCGGCGCT
This sequence comes from Actinomycetota bacterium, assembly GCA_038040395.1. Taxonomy (GTDB): domain Bacteria; phylum Actinomycetota; class Thermoleophilia; order Gaiellales; family Gaiellaceae; genus VAXT01. The sequence goes on along the minus strand of JBBPIJ010000023.1, from coordinate 11,619 downwards.
CGCGTCGGTCCTCCGCTGGAAGCCTGTCGCCGTCATCGGCGCCTCGACCGGCCAAGGAGGCACTCGCCGCGCGCAGCAGCAAGTGCGAGACACGCTGCTCTACCCCGGCGCCATCGTGCTCGAGGAGCCGGAGGTCGCGCTCCCCGTCGCGTGGGAGCACTTCGACGAGGACGGCCGGCTGGTGGACGGAAGGACCCGAGACTCGATCCGCGCCCTCCTCGAGGGCCTCGCAGCCGCCCCGCGAGCCCGTCAGCGCGTCGAAGCGGCATAGTGAGGGCGTGAGGGCGGAGCACGGAATCGAGGCCGAGGGCCTCGTTCGAACATTCAAGGGCGACATTCGCGCGGTCGACGGGATCGAGCTCAGCGTGGCGCCCGGCGAGATCTACGGCTTCCTGGGCCCAAACGGCGCGGGGAAGTCGACGACGGTGCACATGCTGACGACGCTTCTCCCGCCGACCTCCGGCACGGCTCGCGTCGCCGGTTTCGACATCGTGAAAGAGGGGCCGAAGGTGCGGGCTTCGATCGGAGCCGCGCTCCAGGAGGCGGCGCTCGACAATCTCCTGACCGGCCGGGAGCACCTGAAGCTCCAGTGCGCCCTTCACGGGATCCCGCGCGGGGAGCGGCGAACACGAGCGCAGGAGCTGCTCGAGCGAGTCGGCCTCACCCAGGCAGGCGACCGCAAAGTCGGCGGGTACTCGGGCGGGATGAAGCGGCGGCTGGACCTCGCGCTCGCCCTCGTCCACCGACCGACGATCCTCTTCCTCGACGAGCCTACGACAGGCCTCGATCCGCAGAGCCGAAGCGCGCTCTGGTCCGAGGTCGGGCGCCTAGCCCGCGACGAGGGCGTCACCGTCTTCCTGACGACGCAGTACCTCGAGGAGGCCGATGCCCTCGCTGACCGGGTCGGGATCATCGACCACGGAAAGATCGTGGCCGAGGGGACGACCGAGGCCCTGAAGGCGCAGATCGGCCGGCCGACCGTCGAGGCGATTCCACGCGACGGAACCGACCCGGCGGCGATCGCCCGCATTCTCGAGCGGTTCGGCGAGCTGACCGACGGCTCGCCGAAGGGCGTCGCAGTGCGGCTGTCCGAGGGCGCCGAGAGCCTTGCCGGCATCGTCCGCGCGCTCGACGGGGAGGGAATCGAGCTCGAGCACCTAGAGCTGAACGCGCCGAGCCTGGACGACGTCTTCCTCGCCAAGACGGGCCGCTCGCTCGAGGGCGCCGGCGACGAGGCGCAGGACACGCCGGAATGAGCATCGCCGCGCAGATCGGGCACATCGCCCGCCGGGCGGTGCTGCGGACGGCGCGCCAGCCCGCGAACGTCATCTTCCCGTTCGTCTTTCCGATGATGCTGCTCGCCGTCACCTCGGCCGGGCTCCATTCCGCGACGAACATCCCCGGCTTCCCCTCGGATTCGTTCCTCGCCTTCTTCCTCGCGTTTCCCTTCATCCAGGGCGCGCTCTTTGCGACGATGAACGCGGGCACCGATCTCGCGCGCGACATCCAGTCGGGGTTCCTGAACCGGCTCGCGCTCACGCCCATGCGCGGCGCGGCGCTGATCGCGGGCCAGCTCGCGGGGATCGCGGCGATGGGCCTCGTCCAGGCGATCTTCTACCTCTCGGTCGGGCTGATCGTGGGCGTCCGCCTCGCGTCGGGCGTCGGCGGCGCGTTCGTCCTGCTCGCACTCGCCACGATGATCGCGATCGCGTTCGGCTCTCTCGGCGCCTTCTTCGCCCTGCGCACCGGTTCGGGCGAAGCCGTCCAGGGGCTCTTCCCGCTCCTCTTCGTCTCACTCTTCCTCTCTTCGATGAACCTGCCGCGCAACCTGATCGAAATCGACTGGTTCCGCTTCGCCGCGACGGTCAACCCCGTCTCGTATTTGATCGAAGGCGTCCGCAGCCTGATCATCACGGGCTGGGACGGGCAGGCCCTCATGCTCGCCTTCGGCATCGCCGCGCTCATGTGCGCGGGCTCGATCGCCGCCGGTTCCTGGGCCCTCCGCCTGAGGCTGACCCGGACATGAGCAGGAACTTCTGGTCCGTCGCGTTCGCGGTCGCCTGGCGCGTGCTGCACAACGTGTTCACCACGCCCTCGATCCTCTTCCCGAGCCTCATCTTCCCGCTCTTCTTCTTCACGGCCTTTGCGGGCGGGCTCTCGCGGGTCGACAACATTCCCGGGTTCGACTTTCCGGACGGCTACACCGCGTTCCAGTTCGTTTTCGTCCTGTTGCAGTCCGCGGCCTTCGGCGGCGTCTTCACGGGCTTCGGCGTCGCGCGGGACTTCGAGTACGGCTTTGCGAGGCGGCTGATGCTCGCGGCCCCGCGGCGCAGCGGAATCATCGCCGGCTATGTGCTCGCGGCCCTTGCGCGCTGGCTCGTGACCGCCGCGATCCTGACGATCGTCGCGCTCGTGGCCAGAATGAAGGTGAGCGGAGACGGAGTCGACCTCTTCGCCCTCTATGGCCTGGCCCTGGTCGTCAGCATCGCGGGAACGCTCTGGGCGACGGGCGTCGCGATGCGCTTCCGGACGATGCAGGCAGGCCCGGTCATGCAGATGCCGGTCTTCCTCGTCCTGTTCTTCGCGCCTGTCTACGTCCCGTTGTCGTTGCTCAACGGCTGGCTGCACGCCGTCGCGAGCGTCAACCCGTCGACGGCGCTCCTCGAGGCCGGACGGAGCCTGATCTCGGGCTCGCCCGAGCACGTCGCTCTCGCCTACGCGCTGGCTTTCGGCCTGGCGGGCGGGTTCGTGCTCTGGGCGGTACGCGGTCTGAGAAGCGCTGAGCGCGCCGGCGGTTAGCTACGGGCTAATCACGCCCGCGTCTATTTCGTCACCTGAACCAGGAGAAAGAAAACGAACGTCGCGACGAGCCCCATCGCGCCCATGACGCCGAACTCGTCGCGCCTGTCCTCGAGCACGCGTGACGCACGGCTCCAGGGAACGGCTCGCGCGGGGGTGACCGCGAGCGCGACCATCAGGAGCGCAGCCCCGAACACGACCAGGAGGAAGAGGAGGCCCGAGCTGGAGGACGAGGCATTGCCGGCTGCGAGCTGCGCCGCGGCCCGCTCTCGGCGGTGAGTGGCTGCGAGCTTCGCGGCCGCCACGCGCTGGCGAGCTGCCTTCCTGGCACGGCGCTTGGCAGCGGCGCGACGCTCGACCGCGGCACGGCGTTGGGCCGCCGCGCGCCGCTCGGCCAGCGTCGGATGAACCACGGCGGGTGCCGTTACCGGCGCAGGCGCGACGGGCGCGGGCGCGACGGGCTGAGGCGCCGGTGGACGTGACACCGGTGGTGGCGGCGGGGCCGCCTTCGGCGGAGGATCTGGCTTGGGGATCGGCGGCGGGTCGGCGGCGCCGAACGCCGGAACGGCGAACGCGAGCAAGCCGAGCAGCGCGAGCACCCCAGCGACGAAGGCTCTCCTCGGACGACCTGCCCACCCCCGAGCCATGTGGCACATGATGCCAGCGTCCTGCCCGCAACGCCAGGTGGGGAAACGAACGGAGCTATCGTGGAGAGCGTGTTCGCCGAGGCCGTCACGGTAGCGCTCATCTGCCTGGACCCGGGACACGGCACGCCGCCCGCGATCGGACGCCAGACCGAGCCGATCGGGCCGGGCTCGAACGTGCGAAAGATCAAAGACGGCGGCGGGGCCAGCGGCGAGGCCGAGGTCGCGCTCGCGATCGCGAGGAAGACCCGGACCCTGCTCCTTCGGCGCGGCTACCGCGTCGCGATGACCCGAACGGGCTCGACGTTCACCGGCGGTAACGGCGGCAACGTCGCGCGGGCGCAGTTCTGCAACCGCCGCCACGCTGCACTGATGCTTCGCATCCACGCCGACGGCTCCCGCGATTCGACGAGGCACGGCCTGTCCACGCTCTATCCCGCCTTCCACCGCGGCTGGACGGACGACATCTACGCATCGAGCCTGCGCGCAGCACGGCTCGTCCACGGGTCGAGCGTGGCAGCGACGGGCGCGCGCGACCTCGGCCTCCACAAACGCGGCGACCTGACCGGCTTCAACTGGGCGAACGTGCCGGCAATCCTGGTCGAGACGGGGTTCATGTCGAACCCCCCCGAAAGGCGGCGCCTGCAATCGAACTCCTACCAGTGGAAGGTCGCGCGCAGCTTCGCTGCGGGGGTCGCCGCCTTTTCTCCCCCCAGCTAGTCGAGCTCTAGTTGATCTTCTGGTCGGGCCCCCGCCGGCCGAGGCCGCCCTTGACGTCCTTCGACTCCTCCTCCGGTACGTCCAGGTCCTTGACCTCCTCGGGCTCCTGCGCTTCCTCTTCGTCTGGTGTGTGCTCGTGCTCGCTCACGGTCGCTCCTCTCGATTGGCGGACAACCTAGTCACCCGACGGCCGGGTGGCTTGGATTCTTCCGCATGAGCCGCGCTTCCGTCAACATCACCGCCTAGGAAGTTCCGAGCCGCAGCCCTACGATTCTGGGCCTGAACATCGTCGGCGTCTCATCCCACTTCCACGACTCGGCCTGCTGTGTGCTCCGAGACGGCAACCTGATCGCGGCCGCTCAGGAAGAGCGTTTCACGCGACTCAAGCACGACCCGGGCATTCCGAAGGAGGCGTTCCGCTACTGCCTGACCGAGGCGGGCCTGACGATCGCCGACGTCGACTGTGTCGCCTACTACGAGGATCCCCAGAAGAAGCTCGATCGTCAGCTCTGGATGGGGCTGCCCCAGCTTCCCGTGGCCACTCCGCAAGCCCTGTTTCGGCTCGACGCCATGCGGCCCGAGCGGGAGATACGAGAGCTGCTCGGCTTCGAGGGACAGATCGAGTTCGTCGAGCACCATCAGGCGCACGCGGCCTCGGCGTTCTTCTTCTCGGGCTTCGACGACGCGGCCGTTCTGACGGTCGACGCGGTCGGCGAGTGGGCGACGACCACGTATGGGCGGGCTCGAGGCGCCGGCCTCGAGCTCTTCGAGGAAGTCCAGTTCCCGCATTCGCTCGGCCTGCTCTACAGCGCGATCACCTCGTACCTCGGCTTCGACGTCAACGACGCGGAGTACAAGGTCATGGGCCTCGCCCCCTACGGCGAGCCCGCCTACCTCGACGAGATCAGGGCGCTGATCGAGCCGCTCGAGGGCGGTCAGTTCCGGCTGAACCTCGAGTACTTCGATTTCTTCAGGGGAGAGCGGATGTTCTCCGACGCGCTTTCCGACCTGCTCGGAGCGCCGCCGCGCGAGGCCGAGTCTGAGCTGAGCCCGTTCGCCAAGGACGTGGCACGAAGCCTCCAGGTCGTCCTGGAGGAGATCCTGCTCGAGAAGGTCCGCTACCTCCACGGCTGCGTACCGAGCACGAACCTGTGCCTGGCCGGAGGCGTGGCTCTCAACTGCGTCGCAATCGAGCGAATCGGGTTGGAGGGGCCGTTCGAACGCGTCTTCGTACAGCCGGCGGCGACCGACGCGGGCGGGGCTCTCGGCGCTGCCGCGCTCGCGCACGTTCGGCTGACCGGCGAGGCGCCGAACCCCGCGCCGCTGGCACATGTCTATCTCGGACCGAGCTTCTCCTCCGCCCACATAACTCAGCTGCTCCGTCCGTCCGCAGCCAAGGTCGAGGACTTCGCAGGACGTGAGGACGAGCTCGTGGAGGCGATCGCCGAGCGGCTCGCGTCCGGCGAGGTGATCGGCTGGTTCCAGGGACGGATGGAGTTCGGCCCCCGCGCGCTCGGGAACCGCTCGATCCTCGCGGACCCGAGGAATCCGGAGATGCGCGATCGCATCAACGCGCTCGTCAAGAAGCGCGAGGCGTTCCGGCCGTTCGCCCCGGCCGTGCTCGAGTCGAAGGCACGTGACCATTTCGCCCTCGACCATCCCGCCCCGTTCATGGTCGAGACCTGCCAGGTCGTCTCCGCCCTCGACCTGCCCGCCATAACCCACGTCGACGGCTCTGCCCGCCCGCAGACCGTGGACGGCACGAACCCTCGCTTTCACCGTCTGCTGGAAGCCTTCGAGCGACGCACGGGTTGTCCCGTTCTCCTCAACACGTCATTCAACATGCGCGGGGAGCCGATCGTGTGTAGCCCCGTCGATGCTCTCCTCTGCTTCATCCGCTCCAACCTCGACTGCCTCGTCCTCGAGGACTTCGTCCTCGACCGGAACGGGTTGCCCGAGGCCTGGCTCGACTGGTTCGGCGGCACGAGCCCGCGCCTGGAGAGAGGCGTCGCCGACAGCATCTACACGCTCCTCTGATGAAACGGACCCGCCGCGAACGGCTTCGCCCGCTGACCGAGCGCCTGAGCCGGCTGCTCGCGACCGACGACGGCACGGAGATCCTCTCGGTCCTCCAACGGCTGCGGCTCGAGATGCTCGCGCCGTCGACGGAGGACGCGTCGCCCGAGCAGGGCTCGCTGCGCCTCGGCGTATGGGACGCGGAGCTCCAGCCTGACGGCTCCGTCGAGTTCCTCCGGAGCGAGGACTGTGCGGAGGAGTGGCGCTACTGGGCCGATGTGGAGCGGATCCCGCCGAAGCAGGGCGCGCGCGTGGTTCTGCTCGGCGAATCCGTCGCTCGCGGATACCTCTACGACCCGGCCGTCACGCCGGCCCGCGTGCTCGGTGCGATGCTCCGCGTGGACGTTGTCGACCTGGCACGTACTGACCTCGTCCCGGGCGAGCTCCCGGAGCTCGCCGAGGCGCTACCGGCACTCGAGCCGGACGCCGTCGTCCTGTTCGCCGGGAACAACTGGTTGAACGCAGTCCTCGACGCGCCCGAGGACATGGAGCTGCTCGCCCGCGCGATCCGCAGAGACGGTTTCGCAGCGTGCCGTGAAGCGTTCCTGAACGACGTCGTCGTCAAGCGCTGCGGGAACGTTCTCGACCGGATGGCAGGGATCCTCGGCGCTCTCGAAATACCCGTGGTCGTCGTCGTTCCCGAGTTCAACCTCGCCGACTGGCGCAACGAGCCGACGCTGCTCGTGCCGGTCCTGCCGAAGGGTCGCAACGTGCCGTGGATGGCCGCGCTCGAGCAAGCCGAGCGCGCGCTCGTCGAGGGTCGCCTCGAGGACGTCGCACTGCACGCGACGGAAATGATCGAGCTCGACGGCGGTACGAGCGCCGTGCCCCACGAGCTTCTCGCGAAGGCGCGACCGGCTGATGCGCGAGCCCACCTCGAGGCAGCGCGAGACGCGGTTTGCGGGCTCTTGCTTCCGCACTCGCCAAGGTGCACGTCGCACGTGCAAGAGCTCCTGCGCTCCAAATCGTCGGAGCATGGTTTCGCGCTCGTCGATCTCCCGCGGCTCTTCGCCGAGCACCGCGGAGGGCTGCTCCCGGACCGGGCCCTCTTCCTCGACTACAGCCACCTCACCCTCGAGGGAATCCGGGTTGCGATGACGGAGGTCGCCGAGCGCCTCGTCCCGTTGATCGGCGACGGCGCCGAGCTTCAGGCCGCGCAAATCGAGATCGACCCGGCCGAGGAGGCGGCGGCCCATTTCCTCGCCGCGATCCACAACGCCCATTACGGCCAGAGCTACGAGGTCATCCGGCATCACTGCTCGGCTGCGCTCGATCTCGCGCCGAGTGTGTCGGGCCTGATGCTGGGCTTCCTCGACTACCAGCACGGCTATGCGGAACCTTGGATGTGCAAATCGTTCGACGAGGTAGCGAGACGGCCAAACGTGCGCCGCTACCTGGCGCCAGAGGGCCGGCGCCCGATGAGGCGGCTCGCGGACGTCATCCTCGTGGAGGCGATCGTGGACGTGCTCGCCTCCCACGAGATCCCGCTGCAGGAGGACGGCGCGCCGCCCGGAGAGCCGATCGACCTGCTGGCGGGCAGGCACCAGTCTTCGACGTTCCGCGAAGAGGGCGGGTACACCTTCGGGCCGAAGCCGGCGTATCGCCGCTTCTTCGGCCTCGTCTCGGCCTTCCAGCTCCGCTGTGCGGCCCCGGCGCCCTTGCGCCTGCGGCTCACGTGCCGAGTTCCGAGCGCGAACGGGCAGAGCCCGCCCGTCGAGGTGCGCGTCAACGGCGCTGCGATCGGCGAGCTTCCGGCCTCCGCCACGTGGGCGACGGCCGAGCTGGAGGTGCCCGGAGCCGAGATCCGGGCGGGCGCGAACAGGATCGAGATCGCGTGGCCGCTGCTCGAGCCACGATGGGAAGAGCAGCTCGAGCGGGCGGCTCGCAGTCTCGAGCGCGGAGTCCGGCCCGACGTGCTACCCGTGTTCGGAGAGGTGCACGCGTTGACCGCTCAGCTTTGACCCCGACGCATCTGTTCGGCCGCTTTCCGGCCGCGTTCGTGCACCGACCGGCGGCGGTCGCCAACCTCCGTCGGGACGGGCTCGGCCTGATCGACCGGCGTCTCGCCCGACTCGAACTCCTCGCGCTCCTCGACGACGGCCTTCGACTCGGCAAGTCGCGCCTTCAAAGCCTCGACGTGCGGCTCGGGAATGACGGGCGCAGGCGGCCGGCGAGTGAGAGCGCGGTAGGCGGCTGCGCCCGCAATGACGGCGCCGCCGAGCAGGAAAGCCAGCCGGCCTTGCACGACGCCGATGCTACAGTGTCGCCCGCCACCTGCCTCGCCGCACGCCGCCTCCATCCCAAGCGGCTCCGGACCGGGAGGCCGACTCAGACCGAAGGAGGCCATGGGAACTTGATCGACTACGAAATTCTGCTGCTGCTCGACGCTGAATTGCCCGACGAGCGGCAGAACGAGATCGTCACTCGCACGCGGGAGCTCGTCGAGCGCGGAGGCGGTACCGTCGAGGCCCAGGACACATGGGGTCGGCGTAGGCTCGCCTACGAGATCGACCACAAGCCCGAGGGTGCCTACCACCTCCTCACTTTCTCGGCCGATCCGGGAACGCTGGACGAGATCTCGCGCGTGCTCAAGATCACCGACGGCGTCATGCGACACCTCGCCGTCAGGCGGCCGAAGCCAGGCGCGACACGCTCCGCGTCCAATGTAGACGGCTCCGGCCGCGAGCCTGAGTACGCTGAGCCCGCATTCGAATCTGGGAGGGATGAGTAAATGGCCAACAACATCAATCGAGTCGTCCTAGTCGGCAACCTGACCAAGGATCCCGAGCTTCGGCACACGCCGAGCGGTACCGCCGTCTGCAGCCTGCGACTAGCAGTCAACTCCAGCCAGAAGGACCCTTCGACGGGCGAGTGGACCGACAAGCCGAACTACTTCGACGTCACGGTCTGGGACAAGCAGGGTGAGAATTGCGCTCAGTACCTAGCCAAGGGTCGCCCGGTAGCAGTCGATGGGCGCCTGGACTGGCGCGAGTGGGACGCCCAGGACGGAACCAAGCGCCAGGCTGTCCAGATCATCGCCAACACCGTTCAGTTCCTCGGCAGCCGCGGCGACGCGGAAGGCGGCGGCCAGCCGCAGTTCGTTCCGGCCGGCGCGACGGCCGGTACCGATGCCGACATGGGCGGAAGCAGCGGCGCAAGCGACGACGACATCCCCTTCTAGATGGCCCGCGACCGCGAACAGAAAGACAACCGGCAGGGAGGCCGCAGGCGCACGCCGATGGCGGCACCGGGCCGGCGGCGCCCCTGCTACTTCTGCAAGGAGAAGGTCGAGGAAGTGGACTGGAAGAACTTCAACCAGCTCCGCCGCCACGTCTCCGAGAAGGGCAAGATCCGCTCCCGCCGGATCACCGGCACGTGCCGGCGCCACCAGCGGCAGGTCGCGGTCGCAGTCAAGCGCGCCCGCGAGATGGCGCTGCTGCCCTACGTCACCAACTAGGTGCCCCTCTCAGCAATACATACCGGCCTCTCGCCCGCGATCACGCGGCGCCAGAGTCCACCCTCGCTCTCACCAATGCTTCACTCAGCATTGCCTTCGAGCGAGTACGGCCTCTGGATGGAGACGGTCGTGCCGGCAAAGCCGCCACGACCTCTTCTGGTCGGCGCCGCCGAGGCGGCGCCTCAGGCTCGCGACCGAGAGACTCGGCGGCATCACTGGAAAGGGCACGCATGAAAGTCGTCCTTCGAGAAGACGTCGAGAAGCTCGGCCTGCGCGGCGAGGTCGTCGAGGTCGCGCGCGGGTATGCCCGCAACTTCCTCATGCCGCGCAAGCTGGCCGAGCCCGCGACTCCGTCCCGCGTGGCCGAGCTCGAGAAGGTCAACGCGCGCCGCGCCCTGAGCGAGGCCCAGAGCTTCGAGCAGGCGCAGGAGATCGGGCAGCGCCTCGGCCAGGCGGAGATCCGCTTCGACGTGAAGGCCGGCGAGACCGGCGTGCTCTTCGGTTCGGTAACGCAGACGAATCTCGCCGACGCGATCTGGGAGAAGCTCAAGGTACGGGTCGACCGGCGGAAGATCGAGCTCGCCGATCCGCTCAAGCGAATCGGCCGCTATCAGGTCCCGATCGAGCTCTTCCCCGACGTGACGATCGAGACCCGGGTCCTCGTCGTTCCCGAGGGCGGCGAGCTGCCGCCGGAGGAGGAGCTCCAGGCGATGGAGGAGGCCGCCGCTGCCGAGAAGGCGGCCGCGGAAGCTGCAATCGAGGAGGAGCGCGCCGCCGCCAAGGCCGCTATCGAGGAACAACTCGAGCCGGAAGCGGACGAAGAGCAGCCAGATTCGGACGACGTGTCGCCACCCGGGGCAACCGAGGCGCCCGAAGAGCCGCAGGAGTCACAAGAGCGGGCCTAATTGTCCACAGGCCAAATTCGGGCTGTGGACAAGTTCACGAAGAATCCGCTCACAGCGCGAAATTCGGCGTCTCTCAATGTTCCTGAAGCTGGGGATGACATCCGACAGGCTGGGGAGAATCGTCCGAACGTGCGTTCCCTCACCCTGCTATCGGCCAACTTTTCCTGTGGCGCCCCCGGCGCCCGACCCAGGTTTTGCACCTGTTGAAATTGGCGCTTCCAGCCACCACTAATGCCGACGTGGCCGCGATCGCCCAGTCCACGCAGACCGCCCCGGTCCCGCCGCAGAATCTCGACGCGGAAGAATCTGTCCTCGGCGCGATGATGCTCTCCCCCGGCGCGATCGGGGCGGTCAGCGAAGTCCTCGACGCGAGTGATTTCTATCGCGAGAGCCACGCGAAGATCTACCGCTGCGCGCTCTCCCTCTACGCGCGCGGCGAGCCCGTCGACGCGATCACGCTCGTGGACGAGCTCGAGGAGCGCGGCGACCTCGAGGGCGCCGGCGGCCGAGAGAAGATTCACGAGCTGGCCGCGCTCGTTCCCGCCACCTCGAATGCGGCCCACTACGCGAAGATCGTCCGCGAGATGGCCACGCTGCGCGGCCTCATCCGCGCGGGCGGCGAGGTCGCGCGGCTCGGCTGGGATCGACCGGGCGACGCGTCGGATCTCGTCGACCAGGCCGAGCAGATCGTCTTCCAGCTGTCCCAGAGCCGGATCTCGACCGAGTTCAGCCACATCGAGGCCCTGCTCAAGGAGAGCTTCGAGCGGATCACGGCGCTCTACGAGGCGGGCGAAGACATCACCGGCGTCCCGTCCGGCTTCCGCGACCTCGACCGGCTCACCGGGGGCTTCCAGCCCGGCAACCTCATCATCGTCGCCGCCCGCCCGAGCATGGGGAAATCCGCGCTCGGGCTCGGCATCGCCGCCAACCTCGGCGTCCGTCACCAGGTGCCGGTCGCGCTCTTCACGCTCGAGATGTCGAAGTCCGAGGTCACGCAGCGGCTGATGTGCAGCGAGGC
>JBBPIJ010000022.1:0-40239 GCA_038040395.1 Actinomycetota bacterium | reverse complement strand
GCCTCGCAGCTCTGGCCGGCCGAGTAGTAGATCGACCAGACCGAGCTCGGGATCGCGTCGTCGAGGTTCGCGTCCGCGAACACGAGATTCGGGCTCTTGCCGCCGAGCTCGAGGGTGAGCCTCTTGATCGAGTCGGAGCCGTCCCGCATGATCTGCGCTCCGGTCTCGGTCGAGCCCGTGAACGCGATCTTGTCGACGCCCGGGTGCTTGACGAGGTGGGCGCCGATCGTCTTGCCCGGGCCCGGAACGACGTTGATCGACCCCGGCGGGAAGCCGACCTCGTTCGCGAGCTCCGCCATCCTCAGCGCGCTCAGCGGTGTCTGCGAGTCGGGCTTGAGGACGATCGAGCAGCCCGCGGCCAGAGCCGGAGCCAGCTTCCAGGTCGTCATCATCAGCGGGTAGTTCCACGGCACGATCTGGCCGGCCACGCCGACGGGCTCCTTCAGCGAGTAGAAGAGGAGAGATCCGCCGACCGGATTCGCGCGGCCGGCGATCGAGGCGATCGCCGAGGCGTAGAAGCGGAAGTTCTCGACCGCCTGCGCGAGCTCGGCCTTGACCGACGAGATCGCCTTGCCGACGTTGCGCACCTCGAGCTCGGCGAGCTCCTTCCGGTTGGCCTGGATCGCATCGGCCAGCGCGTGCAGCAACCGCGAGCGCTCGGTCGGCGGCGTCCTGCCCCAGTCGCCGTCGAGCGCGGCGCGCGCCGCATCGACCGCCCGGTCGACGTCGGCCTCCGTGCCGATCGCGACCTTGGCCAACGGCTCGCCGCTCGCAGGCTCGACGAGCTCCTTCAGCTCGCCGGCAGAGGGCTCCGTCCACTCGCCGTTGATGAACAGCCCGTACTCGCGTTCCGTAGCGACCGCCACGAGCGAGACCCTAGCGGAGGTCGTCCGGCGTGAGCTGCTCGGTCAGCAGCCGTTTGAACTTCGCCGGATCACCGCCGACGAAGTTGCCGCACACCTCGTAGCCGTCCGCGTACGTGGTCACGTACGAATGCCACACCGGGTCGGTTATGAAGCGGACGCCCTGTTCCGCGCGCTTCCGGGAAGTAAGCGCCCAGCGCATGTGGTACTCGATTGCCTCCTCGGTCGAGGCTCCCCGGCTGTGCAGGAGGAGCGCTGTATTCCCGCTGACCCGCTCGAGAGGGCGCCTGGCCTCTTGGACCCCGCGGGAAAGATCGGGGTGGTACGTGACACTCGTGCCCGCGAAGTGCGCGGCCGTGACCTCTTGCTCCTCGTCACCGAGCAGCATCTCAGTCGCAAGGCCGGCGATGCCTTCTGCGATGAGCGCGGCTGGCGTGCCGATCATCTTGGCCGACTCCTCGAGCTCGCCTCCTTCGCGGACGCGAAGCTGTTCCTTCCACGCTCCCTCGGTGTGGTGCCCCGGGTAGGTCTCGTGCGCGGCGAGTTCGACGACGAAGGCCGGCGTCATTGCAACGTCTGTATTGACCGCGATCCGGCTGCGCAGGTCGCCGAGGTAATAGTTGAACGCGGCCCAGGGCTCGTCCGAGACGTAGTCGACCTCGATGCTCTCACCTTCCGGAAGCCCGACCAGAGCCTCCGTGCGAGAACGGAAGTCTGCGACGAGGGCCTCGAAGACGGCAGCGAGCTCGTCACCGCGCAGGCCGCCGTCCTCGCGCCAGCCCTGATAACGCTCGGCCGTCGAGCCGGCGCCGGGGAGCACCTCATCGAGGCCACGGTGAGCCGCCTCGAAGGCGTCTTCGGACACCCACTGCGGCCGCACCCCGTAGCAGCGCTCGACCTCGTCCTCGTAAGCGATCTCCCGTCCGTCGAGTCGGCGCGCCACCGTCTCGAGCCCGACGAGCTGGGAACGCAACCAGCGGCGACGGCTCTCAGCGATCTCGGCGCGGTCGAGCGACGCGAGCACCGCCGCAGCGTCGTCCACCAGGCTTGCCGGCTCGCGGAGCTCCTCGGCATCGATGCGCTCCGAGATCTCCGGCGGGCCGTAGTAGGCATCCACGAGCCCGTCGATGTGACGGCCGAGACGCAGGCAGAGCTCGAGGTACGAGGTGACGACCTCCATGCGCTAGCGCTCGAAGAGGGCCGCCTGGCCCTGGCCGACGCCGACGCAGAGGGTTGCGAGCCCGTAGCGGCCTCCGCGGCGGCGCAGCTCGTGGAGCAGGGTGACGACGAGCCGGGCCCCCGTCATTCCGAGCGGATGTCCGATCGCGATCGCGCCGCCGTTCACGTTCACACGCTCTGGATCGAGGCCGAGCTCGCGGATGACGACGAGGCTCTGCGAGGCGAACGCCTCGTTCAGCTCGATCAGGTCGATGTCGCCTACATCGATCCCGGTGCGGTCGAGGAGCTTGCGGACCGCAGGCACCGGCCCGATCCCCATGACGCGAGGATCGACTCCCGCGACCGCGCTGGCGACGAACGCCCCGAGCGGCTCGACGCCCAGCAACCGTGCGCGCTCCTCGCTCGCGATCACGAGCGCTGCGGCGCCATCGTTGATCCCGCTCGCATTCCCGGCGGTGACGGTACCGCCCTCACGAAAGGCCGGCTTGAGCGCCGCCATCTTCTCGGTGTTCGTGTCGGGCCGCGGGTGCTCATCGCGAGTCACGCCATCGATCGCGACGATCTCTTCGTCGAAGCGGCCTGCCTCATCGGCGGCTGCCCAACGCTGCTGCGACTGGAGCGCAAACGCGTCCTGTTCCTCACGACTCACCCCGTACCGCTCTGCGACGTTCTCGCCCGTCTCGCCCATCGACTCGAGCGGGAACATCTCTTCCATGCGCGGATTCGAGAACCGCCAGCCGAGTGTCGTGTCCCAGACCTGCTGGTCACCGCCAGAGGCTTCGTCGGGTTTTGCCATGACGAGCGGTGCGCGGCTCATGGACTCGACTCCACCTGCGACGAAGAGGTCGCCGTCCCCGGCCGCAATCGCATGCGACGCCGAGACGACCGCCGAGAGCCCGGACGCGCAGAGCCGGTTCACGGTCACGCCGGCAACCGAGTCAGGCAGCCCGGCGAGGAGCGCTCCCATGCGAGCGACGTTACGGTTGTCCTCCCCCGCCTGGTTCGCGGCCCCGAAGTAGACGTCCTCGATCTCGTCGGCAGGTACACCGGCGCGCTCGACCGCCTCCTTGATCACCGCCGCCGCGAGGTCGTCTGGGCGCACTCCCGCCAGGGCGCCGCCGTGCCGCCCGACCGGAGTGCGGACCGCCGACAGGATGACTGCACGACTCACGCCCGCAGCCTAGCTTTGTCTCGAAAGAGCTTCTTCGACGAGCTTGAGGCTCGCCGGGATTGACAACCCCGTCGTATCTACACGGACACCGCGCGGCCAGTTGGCCGAACGCCGGTGTTGATCACGCGAGTGCTCCTCCATGACGCGCTTTGGACGCGCTGACGAGCGGGCGAGCGTCTCATCGAGGGACGGTAGGACAATGACAACCTGCCAGTCGAGGCCGTGCAGAAGGGCGCGCCAATGCCGCTCGAACAGCTCAGGTTCGAGCACGTCGTCAACCGCGACGTCATACCCTGCCCCGGCGAACGAGCGAGCGAGGCTGCACGTTGCCGAAACAGCGATCTCGTACTGCTCCCCTTGGCGGTCACCTGGGATCTGCGGATCAGCGAGGCCGCTGACGATGAGGCTCCGGATCTCGTCTAGCTCGACGTGTACCGCCCTTGCCCGCGTCGCACACCACGCCCTTGCCAGCGATGATTTACCGGCTCCAGCAGGCCCTCCGAACAGCACCGTTCGACCTGGCATCCCGCTACGTTGGCTAACCGACGAACTCGACCTTGACGGGCTCGGTGAACGCGCCGATCTCCTCGCCGCGGCGGAGGAGCTCGCGGACGGCGGCCCGGCCCTCGTCGCCGTAGTCCTCGGTCAGCTCGTTCACGTACATGCCGACGAAGCGGTCGGCGAGCTCGGCGTCGAGACCGCGGCCCCACTGCGACGCGTACTCGAGCGCCTGCTCGCGGTTGTCGAGCCCGGCCCGGATGGAAGCGGCCAGCACCCCGGAGAGCTCCCGCAGGACCTCCTCGCCCAGGTCACGCCTCGCGACGTTGACGCCGAGCGGCATCGGCAACCCGGTCTCGGCCAGCCACCACTCGCCGAGGTCGATGATCTTCCGGAGACCGGCGTCGCCGTAGGTGAGCTGTCCCTCGTGAATGAGGAGGCCGGCATCGGCCTTGCCGGAGGCGACCTCGTCCATGATCTCGTCGAAGGGCACCTCCCGCCACTTGAAGTCGCCGAGCCTCAGCCGGAGGCCGAGAAAAGCGGTTGTCATGCGGCCCGGCACCGCGATCTCGACGCGGCGCAGGTCATCGTCGGTGAGCGGCTCGCGCGCGACGACGATCGGGCCGTAGCCGGAGCCCATGCTCGCGCCGTGCGGCAACAGCACGTAGCGATCCTGGACGAACGGGTACGAGTGGAGCGAGATCGCCGTCACCTCGAGACGGCCTTCGAGCGCCCACTCGTTCAGCGTCTGGATGTCGCGCAGGACATGCTCGAACTCGAACCCACGCGCATCGACCTCGCCCGCGGCGAGGGCCCAGAACATGAACGCGTCGTCGGGATCCGGGCTGTGGCCGAGCCTGATCTTCATGACTGGCCCCGCCCGAAGAACCACCGCTGGAGGGGACCGAGTAGCTCCTTGCGGGTGAAGGGCAAGACGTGCTCCGGCCGCCCGTCGTCTTCGGAGACACGCTCGTCGTCGTCGAGGATCCCGTTCGCGTGCTCCAGGACGTCGTCGAGCTCGTGGCCCTCGAACACGTAATCGTCCGGACGGGGCTCGTCGCTCGGCCGGTGCTGCGGGTTCACAGCCCGGCCAACAGCCCACGTGCCGCCGGTCTTGCGCTCGATCCAGACCACGACGCGCTCCTCGACGCCTGCCTCGTCGAATCCGTGCAATTCGCGTTCGGCGAAGCGCGAGGCGGTCGAGAGCTTCCGCATGAGGCCAGGATACAATCGCCCGCGATGGCCAAGTTCGCTGCCTTCCTGCGCAACCCGTTCTCCTTCCTGTTCGCCGGCTCGAGCAACCTCGACCGCGTCGCCGCCTACCTCATCCGCGAGCATGAGCGAGGCCGCGCGCTCGCCGAGATCCTGGAAGACCCCTACGTCCGCAACCGCGCCACGCCGGAGGAGCAGGCGCGCCTGCTCGACCGTCCCGAGCTGATTCGCGCGCTCGGCGACGACGTGGTCACCAACCGCTAAACCGTCGAGCCGACCTTCGTCGCGCGCGCCCGGTCGAGTGCCGCCGCACCGATCGCGACGTCCCAGGCCGCGATGCCGTTCGACTTGAAGACGACGATGTCGCCGGGTGAGCTCCGCCCGGTGATCTCGCCCGCGACGACCTCCTGGAGTTCGTGCACCTCGAGCCAATCGAGGACCCCGCGCTGGACGGGCTCGACGAGGTCGCCGGACTCGAGGCGGGCCTGCTCGACCGAGTCGCAGCAGACGAAGACGGCGCGCTCGAGGACGACGTTGTCGAGCTCTCGCGCGCGTGGGTCGTTCGCGCCGACTGCGCACACGAGCGCCCCCGGCTGAAGCCACTCGCCGCGCAGCACGGGGTCCTTCGAGGTGGTCACGGTGACGACGACGTCCTGCTCGGCCGGATCCCGGTGGCTCTCGCCTGGCTCGGCGCCGACCTTCTTGCAGAACGCGCGCAGGCTGCGCTCCGTGCGGCAGTAGGCGACGACGCGCTCGATCCCGGGCAGCGCCTCGCGGATGCACGCGACCTGGCTCTCGGCCTGCCAGCCGCAGCCGATGATGCCGAGCGTCCGCGCGTCCGGCTTCGCGAGGAACTTCGCAGCAACTCCGCTTGCGGCGCCCGTGCGCAGCTGGCCCAGCTTGTCGGCCTCGATCACACCGGCCAGCTCGGCCTTCGCGATGTCGAAGAGGACGACCACGAACGGCGTCCCACCCGGGAGCCACGCGTACGACTTGACGCCGGCGAGCCCAAGCTCGCCGTCGGCCGCGGACATGACGGCGAACACCCCGTCCGGCAGCCGCGTCCGGACCCGGGGACGGTTCTCGATCGAACCGCGTGCGAGGCGCTCGAAGCAGGACTCGATCGCCGCCAGTGCGTCGGCGGGCGAGAGGAGTTGCTCGATGTCGGATTCAGTCAGGTAGAGAGGCAGGCAAGAAGCCTATTTGGGCTTCGTCCCGTCGCGAACGACGATGCCGCGCCGGTTCGCCTGCACCACGGCGACGCTACTTGGGAATGAAACTGATCCGCCCGCCCGACTCGAGCACTGCCCACTTGACCTTGTCGAGCGAGTCGATCTGCTGGAGCCGCGCCTCGCCGGCGATCTCCGCCGGCGTCATACGTTCAGTGCGGTCCCGGTTCCCCCTGAGCGTCAGAAACTGAGGCGTGTCGGCCACGCGGCGGGATTCGCCGGGGGCCTCCGGACTTCTAGCGACCCGCCATCCTCGGTTTCCTGACGTGTCGCGAGGCGTGCCCGGAGCCGCAGAAGCAGAGCGGTCGCGTGAGATGAACTCGCGCTCCCTTGGCCCGGCGGGAAGGCACGCCGGTCAAGGAAGCGAGGTGCGCCCGGCACGATTCGAACGTGCGACCTCTGGCTCCGCAAGCCAGCGCTCTATCCCCTGAGCTACGGGCGCTCGGGCGCCTAGTGTAGCCGGGGGATCTCGGCCGTCTGAGCTACGAGGAAGCTTCGAGAGCGCCGACCATGCCGCTGCTCTCGTGGAACCTGCAGACGAAGGTCAGCTCACCGCTCTCGGGGAACGTGACGTCGGCCTCGGCCTCGTCGCCCGGCTGGACCTCCTGGTCGATGCTCTGCTCCGAGATCGTGAGGGTGTGGGCCGTTTCACCCTCGTTCTTGAGCTCGAGGGTCACCTTCTGGCCGGGTGTTCCCTTGAGTACCGTCGGCTCGAAGTAGTTGTCGTACATCTCGATCTCGACCTTGCCGGTCTCGCCCGAGACGTCCTTGGTCCCGTGAACCTCGGTGGCCACTCCGCCGATCGTCGTCTTCGTGCCTTCGTCGCTCTCCTTGTCCTTGCCGTAACCGCCGCACGCGGCCAGCGACAGAAGCAGCACGAGCGCCGCGACGAGCATCGGGAGTCGCCTCACGAGTGTCATCGAGTAGTTCTTACGCACTTCGGGAGCGAGCGGTTTTCCCGTGCTCACCGACATGGAGCTCGGCCTCCAGAGGGACCTCGACGCGCACGTAGCCGAGCGCACGACCCTCGACCGCGCTCGTCACCCGGCCCACGGCTTTGTCGCCGTAGCGAATCTCGTCGCCGGGCTGAGCGGACTCGATCTCCAGCACGCGGAGGCCGCGGTTGACCTTGCCCCGGTGGTGAAGCCGCGCGATCGGCTCCTGCCCCGGGTAGCAGCCCTTTGTGAACGAGACGTGCGTCTCGTGCAGCCCCGCCTCGGCCGGAAGAATCGTGTCGTCGATCTCCTTCCCCCACGCCGGCACCCCGGCTTCGACTCGTAGCCGCTCGAGCTCGTCCCCCGTGAGGGTTGGCTCGACGTCGGCATCCAGCAGCTCCCGGGCCGGCTCTCCGAACTCGCTGTTCGGAATCCCGTCGCCCTCGCCGAAGACGACGACCGACCGATGCTGCTCCGGCTCGATCTCGACCTTGGCGGCGAAGCGCGCGCGCACCAGAGTCGAGGCCACGGTCGCGCCGAGGCCTGGTTCGGTCAGCAGCAGGAAGTCGTCATCGGCGCGGCGCACGACGACGACCGGCGCAATCACCCGCGCCTTCGGAGTCAGGAGCAGCGCCGGGCACGGTGCGCTCGTCACGTCGTTCGAGAGCATGCGCTGGAGGAAGTCCTCTGCGTCCGGCCCGGCCACGCGGACGTAGTCCCGGGGCCGCGCGGCCACTCTCTGCGTAACAGTCGCCACCCTCAATAGTCTAGGAATCGTGTTCCGGTCCAAGGCAGAACAGAAGGTCGCCGACGCGGGCTACGACCCCGCGCGCCTGCCGCCGGGCCAGTACCTGACCGAGAAATGGCCTGTCCTCCACGCCGGCTCGGTTCCCGACACCGATCTCTCGACGTGGGACTTCAAGGTCTTCGGCGAGGTCGAAGAGCCGGTCACGCTGAGCTGGGACGAGCTCAACGCGCTTCCGAGCACGGAGATCATGATCGACATCCACTGCGTGACGCGCTGGAGCCGCTTCGACACGAGCTTCCGCGGCGTCAGCTGGGCCGAGCTCGCGAAGCTCGCGCGCCCGAAGCTGAGCGCGCGTTATGCCGTCGCCCATGCCGAGCAGGGGTACACGGCGAACGTCCCGCTCGAGGCACTCGAGGACGAGAACACGCTGATCGCCTACGAGGCCGACGGCGAGCCCCTCGAGCCGGAGCACGGCTGGCCGCTCCGCCTGGTCGTCCCGAGCCGCTACTTCTGGAAGAGCGCCAAGTGGCTCCGGGGAATCGAACTATTGGACGCCGACCAGCCCGGCTTCTGGGAGCGCTACGGGTACCACAACGAGGCGGACTACTGGAAAGAGGAACGCTACGAGTTCTAGTGGGAGGGTTTGGCGGAATGTTGCTCGTCGCCGGGGTGCGATGCTCGTTCCGAGGCCGCGGACGCAGGGAGCCCCGATAGTTGAACTATCGGGGCGACTGAGGACCCGGCCTCGGGGCGAGCAGCGCGGCCCGGCGGCTCAGCCATATTTCGCCAAACCCTCCTAGTGCTTATGCAGCACGTGCGACTTGCTGAGATCGAGCGCGATCGCGAAGAGCAGCGTCCCTGCCCACCAGTTCACCGGGGCCCACTGGATCGGCTCCTTGTCGCCGACGAGGTTCCAGATGAACCAGATGACGAACCAGACCAAGGTCATGCGGATAGCTTCGCAGGAACCCTCGTTCGAGGGATGACCCACCTAGGCCGAGGGCCGATACGGGAATCACCCACCTCCCCCCTCCTTATGCGGATGGGTTCACCCCCTACCGCATCTGAGAACAAAGGGCCGGCTCTCGAGTCGGCCTTTTTGTTGGTCCGCTTCGCTTCGCTCGCTTTCACGGGGGAACCAGGGGTTCCCCCGTGATAGCGAGGGGCCGCAGAGCGGCCCCGTCGCGGTAGTTACATCATGCCGCCCATGTCGGGCATTCCGCCGCCGACGGCAGCTCCTGCCTTCTCGGGGGCTTCGGCGACGATGGCCTCGGTCGTGAGGATGTTCTTCGCGATCGAAGCGGCGTTCTGCAGGGCAGAGCGCGTCACCATGGTCGGGTCGATGATCCCGGCCTTGACCAGGTCCTCGAGCTCGCCGGTCTCGACGTTGAGCCCGTGGCCCTTCGGGGCCGAGCGGATCTTGTCGACGACGACCGAGCCTTCGAGGCCCGCGTTGTCGGCGAGCTGACGAATCGGCTCCTCGAGCGCGCGGGTGATGATGAGGGCGCCCGTCCGCTCGTCGCCCTCGAACCCGTCCGGCTTGATGGCGGCCGCCGAGGTCAGGAGCGCGACGCCGCCGCCGGGGACGATCCCCTCTTCGAGTGCGGCACGGGTCGCTTGCAGCGCGTCCTCGACGCGATGCTTCTTCTCCTTCATCTCGGTCTCGGTCGCAGCCCCGACCTTGATCACCGCAACGCCGCCGGCGAGCTTCGCCAGCCGCTCCTGCAGCTTCTCGCGGTCGAAGTCGGAGTCCGTGTTCTCGATCTCGTTCTTGATCTGCTTGATGCGAGCCTTAATGTTGTTCGCATCGCCGTCCCCGTCGATGAGCGTCGTGGTGTCCTTGTCGATGACGACCTTGCGGGCCTTGCCGAGCTGCGAGATCTTCGTGTTCTCGAGCTTCAAGCCCATCTCCTCGGTGATCACCTCGGCGCCGCTGAGGATCGCGATGTCCTCGAGCATGCGCTTGCGGCGGTCGCCGAAGCCGGGGGCCTTGACGGCGACTGCCGTGAAGGTTCCGCGGAGCTTGTTGACGACGATCGTGGCGAGAGCCTCGCCCTCGACGTCCTCGGCGATGATGAGCAGCGGCCTACCGGCCTGGATGACCTGCTCGAGCACGGGGAGGAGGTCCTTGACGGCGCCGACCTTCTGGTTCGCGACCAGGATGTACGGCTCGTCGAGCACGGCCTCCATGCGCTCGGGATCCGTGACCATGTACGGCGAGAGGTAGCCCTTGTCGAACTGCATGCCCTCGGTGAACTCGAGCTCGAGCCCGAAGGTCTGGCCCTCCTCGACGTTGACGACGCCGTCCTTGCCGACTCGGTCGATCGCGTCGGCGATGACGTCACCGATCTCACGCTCGCGCGCGGAGATCGTGGCGACCCGGGCGATGTCCTCCTTGCCCGAGATCTCCTTCGACTGCTTTTTCAGGTCCTCGACGACTGCGTCGACGGCCTGCTCGATGCCGCGCTTGATCCCCATCGGGTTCGCGCCGGCAGCGACGTTCTTCAGTCCCTCGCGGACAATCGCCTGGGCGAGGACGGTCGCGGTCGTCGTTCCGTCGCCGGCGACGTCGTTGGTTGCCGTGGCGACTTCCTTGACGAGCTGTGCGCCCTGATTCTCGAACGGGTCCTCGACCTCGATCTCACGTGCGATCGTGACGCCGTCGTTCGTGATCGTCGGCGCGCCGAACTTCTTGTCGAGCACGACATACCGACCCTTCGGGCCAAGGGTGACCTTGACCGCGTCGGCGAGGATGTTGACGCCGCGCTCGAGTGAGCGCCTCGCCTCCTCGTCGAACTTCAGTTCTTTATGAGCCATTCGGTACTCCTTCTTCGATGACTAAGCGGCCGCCCCGGCGAGCTCTTTCTTCTTGCTCGACTTGGCGCCCTTGGATGCGACCTTCGCGAGCACGTCCGACTCGCGCAGGATCAGAACTTCGTCGGCGCCGACCTTGATGTCGGTGCCGCCGTACTTCGAGTAGATGATCTCGTCGCCAACGGCGACTTCCATCGGCACGATCTCGCCGCTGTCGTTGCGGGCGCCCGGGCCGACTGCGAGGACGCGGCCGCGCTGCGGCTTCTCCTTCGCGGTGTCGGGCAGAACGATCCCGCTCGACGTCGTCTCCTCTTCCTCGAGGGGCTCGACGATGAGGCGGTCGCCCAGTGGTTGCAGATCCATTCAGGACCTCCTGTTCAGACTTTGTGACACGTTCTGGCACTCAGACACATCGAGTGCCAGACCATACTACCCGGTCGCAACGCCTCTGTGCAAGCGCTCTTGGGAACGTCCAGAAGCCCACCGGTTCGAGGCTGTTAGGTGAGCTTGTAACAGGTTTTTCCATGCTAGCGTGGGCCGGTGCGAAGGGAGTTCTCGGCCGGTGGCATCCTGGTGCGTCGTCTTCGCGGGCGCTGGATGCTGGCGGCGATCCGCCCAGCCGGACGAGAGCCGCCGGTCTGGGCACTGCCGAAGGGCCTCATCGACCATGGCGAGAAGCCGGAGCAGGCCGCTCTGAGGGAGGTCGCCGAGGAGACCGGTGTCGAAGCCCGGCTGGTGACGAAGGTCGGCGACGTCCGCTACGTCTACATGTGGGCCGGCGAGCGGGTCTTCAAGATCGTGAGCTTCTATCTCCTGCGCTACAGCCGTGGGCGCCTGGGGGAGATCGCCCCGGAACAAAGAATCGAGGTCGCCGAGGCCAGGTGGTTCCCGCTCGAAGAGGGGCCGCGGGTGCTTGCCTACAAGGGCGAGCGCGAAATGGCGGAAAAGGCGCTCGCGTTCATACGTGCCAACGGCCTATGATGCCCGCGCTTTAACGCCCCCCTGCCGCCATGTACGCGCTCAACTTCTACTCTCCGATCGTTGCCGACCAGCTTCGCAGTCGTCGCAAGACGGCGACGATCCGTCTGGGCGACAAGTCCCGGAAGTACAAGAAGGGCATGGTCGTGCAGGTGCTCGTCGGCGCCCGCTACGGCCCGCGCGACCGCGTGTTCGACGCAGTCATCGACAAGGTCGAGGTGAAGACGCTCGCCGAGCTCTCACCGAAGGAGATCGAGCACGACAACCCCGAGGTGCGCCGCCCCGAGGAGCTCGCGACCTTCCTCGGCCAGCTCTACAACCGCCATATCGGATCCGACGAGATCGTCACCCTCATTCGCTTTTCGGAAATCAGGGCCTGACCCGACTTTCCCACCACATCGCGGGTTTGCTATTATCGCAATCCTGCTATGTATGAGTACACAGCCTTTCGTAACGTAGCGTCGAAGAACCTCATTCAAGAACGCTTCGAGGTTCCCACCCTCGTGCGCGCCCTCGACGTCCCTTGCGGCCGCCGGATGCTCGAGATCGGCTGTGGTCGCGGGGTCGCTCTAGCGCCGCTCGCGGCGCGCTGCCAGCCGGTGCGGCTCGTTGGGATCGACATCGACGAGAGTCTGCTGGCGTTCGCCGACGAGAATCTGCTCCGCGCCGGAGTCGAGGCCGAACTCCTACAGGCCGACGTCAGAGCGCTGCCGTTCGCCGAGGCCTCCTTCGACGTCGTCCTCGACTTCGGGACCGTCTATCACGTCGATCGCGCTGCGCACGCGCTCAACGAGATAGCGCGCGTTCTCAGCCCAGGTGGCCTCTTCCTGCACGAGACCAGGCTCGCGCAGCTTTCGGCCCACCCGATTCGATCGCTCGCTCGCCGCGTCCCCTGGTCGGCGGCGCCGGAGTTACAGCCCGCACGAAGCGCCGTGTTCTGGGCGAGTCGCGTTAAGGCGGGCTAGCGCCCGGGTTTGCGGATCGCAGTGCCGAAGGCCGTCGGCGGCCGCAACTGGTCGCCGCACGCCTCGCATTCCACTGCGAACACCGAGCTGAAACGCGCGTTGCAGGACGGGCAGCGCCAGCGCATCTCGCCGGCGCACTGTGGACACTCGGTCGGCAACCCGCTCTCCGACTCGTCGAAGTAGCGCTGCGCGAAGCCGCATTTGAGGCAGAACGAGACCCAGTCGCCGAGGGTCTTGCGACGCTCTTGGCGCAGCCAGTCCGACGCTTTGCCCACTAGCGGTTCTGGAGCGTGTCGAGGCCGACCGCCAGTGCGATGGCAAGCCGCCTGTCGAGCTTCTTCTCGCGATCGCCGGACAGGTCGAGAACGTACTCGTCGCGCACTTTGAACTTGCGATCCATTTCCCCGATGACCTCGTCCCCGGCAAGGATCTCGAAGTTGTATGGAATCGGGACATACCCGCCGACGTAGGGCACGAAGTCGACGAGCCGGCGGGCAATCGCTCCGGGCACGGAGCGCTCCCGGGCGACAGCGATCTCCTGCTCGTCCGGGCCGCCCACGTGCCAGGTCGTCCTGATCAGCGACTCGCGGAACTTATGCCAGAGGAGCCCGATTCGCTGCTCGCCCTCGAGGACGTCGTAGCGCGAGCCGCCGAAGTCGAGCATCGAGCGCGCCTTGATCCGGAAGAGCTCCTGCGTCTCGCCCTCGTCCGCGTAAAAGCGGATGTCCTCTTTGATCGCGAGCTTCTTCTGGCGGACGTAGGCGATCGGGGAGCCGGCAGGGGTGTCGCCGACGGCCAGCGGAGTCACCCGGTACAGGTTGGCCATGGGCCGGATGAGCTGGTCGATCTTGAACCGGTCGTAATCGAACGACATCGTCATGGAGCGTACTCTCCTAGATACGACATCGGCGAGTTAACTATTCTGGCTGGTTTTGTTAACTTCGTAAGTTAACTAATCGTGGCTATATAGTTAACTTGATGTGCTAGTGTGTGCACATGCCTCAAGTACCGATAGACGAAGCCGTCCAGGTAATCCTGGGCCTTAGGGGTGCTGAACGCGCTTCAGATTCGCAATTGCGCGAACAGATCGCTCCTGCCAGAGAGTTTCTCGAGGATCAGATTGGCCGGACCGTTCGGCCCGCGACCGCTGCTCGTCTGCTCGGGATTAGTCGTCCCGCGATGAAGAAATGGATCGACAAGGGCGAGATCGCGACCGTGATGACCCCGCAGGGTAATCGCGAAATCCCTCTTGCCGAGCTCCTTGACCTCCTCGAAGAGATCGATGAGCACCGCGAAGGTGAAGGTGGCCGGCCGCTTGCACGAGTCATCCGGGATCGACTACGTCGCTCCGCAGAGACGATAGATATCGATCGGCTGCTTCCCAGCACGCAGCGACGCGGACACCGAACAGCTGAGCTCCAGGCGCTTGCTTACCACCGAGTCGTTGCGGAGCGCCTGACCCAGGAGATGCTTGAGGCTGCGAGGAGGCGCCTTGCTCGATGGGAAACCTCTGGACGAATCGATCCAAGATGGGCCTCGGAATGGGCGCGCGTGCTCGCTATGCCTCTGCCCAAAGTCGCCAGGACCATCTCGTCGAATACTCCTCGTGCGCGCGAGTTGAGGCAGACGTCGCCCTTCGCGGGCGCACTCTCGGAACAGGAGCGCCGTCGTCTCGTCCAGCTGGTCGAGGAACGCGCGAGACGATGAATCGCGAGGAGTTCGAACATGTCGTCCGCGCAGCGGCAAACATCGTCGACGACGAGATCGTGGTGGCCGGGAGCCAGGCGGTCCTCGGACAGTTCCCAGACGCACCGTCGTCTCTGCTCCGCTCGCATGAGGTTGATGTGTTTCCGAAGAATGCTCCCGAGCGCGCGCTGGAGATCGACGCTTCCATCGGCGACGGTTCTCGGTTCCATGATTCATTCGAGTACTACGCCCACGGCATTGGGCCTGAGACGTTGATCGCGCCTGCGGGATGGGAGAATCGACTCATCCGCGTGGAGTTGCCAGCCTTGGCGAAGAAAGGCGGGCAAGCGATCGCCTGGTGCCTTGAGATCCACGACTTGCTGCTGTCCAAGCTCGCAGCTGGGCGGCCTCATGACCTCACGTTTGCGAGGGATGCTCTAGAGGCGGACCTCGCCGATCTCGAGCAACTTCGGATGGGAATCGACCTTTTGCCGCCAAGCCACCAAGAAAGCACGCGCGCAAGGTTGGAAGGGCTCGAGAAACAGCTCCTCGGTGGCTGAAGCTTGCTCCTGAGCAATCGTTAGAGTTGAAGGTAGTGGCGATCGCCCGCGAAGCCGAGCCCGTCAGCTCCCTGAACGAGATCCGCGAGGCGGGCCTCGACCGCGAGGACCTCCTCGCGATCTACCGCAACATGCTGATCACGCGCGGGATCGAGGAACGCGGCCACATCCTCTACAAGCAGGGCAAGATCCCCGGCTCGTTCTACACGGGCCGTGGGAACGAAGCCTCGTCCGTCGGAGTCGCGACAGCGATGGGCCCGGACGACGTCGGCTGCCCGCTGCACCGCGACATGGGGGTCCACGTCACACGAGGCGTCGAGCCGTGGCGGATCTTCGCCCAGTACATGGGCCGCGTCGACGGCCCGACGAAGGGTCGCGACGGCAACGTGCACATGGCCGACTCGAACCTTGGTCTCCTGGCGATGGTCAGCCACCTGCCGGCGATGCTCCCGGTTGCGGTCGGCTGCGCGCTCGCCTTCCGAATCCGGGAGGAGAAGCGCGTCGCGGTCGGCTGGTTCGGCGAGGGCGCCTCGGCGCGCGGCGATGCGCACGAGGGCATGAACCTGGCCGGGGTGCGCCGACTGCCGGTGGTCTTCATCTGCGACAACAACCAGTGGGCTTACTCGACCCCGACCCATCTCCAGTACGCGTGCGAGACGCTCGCCGATCGCGCGCAGGCGTACGGCTTCGAAGGCGTCGTCGTCGACGGGACAGATGTACTGGCCGTGTACCGAGAGGTGAAGCGCGCGATCGAGAAGGCGCGCCAAGACGGCGGCCCGACGCTGATCGAGTCCTTGACGCTTCGCATGGAAGGCCACGCCGTGCACGACGACGCCTTCTACGTGCCGAAGGAGATGTTCGAGGAGTGGGCGAAGCGCGATCCGATCGAGCGCTTCCGCACCTGGCTCCGCGACAACGCCGACCTCACCGACTCGGAGGAAGAAGAGATCGGCGCCGGCGTCAAGAAGCTCCTGGTCGACGCGATGAACCGCGCCGACGAGTCGCCGCTCCCTGATCCGTCCACGCTCACCGAGGGCGTCTTCGCAACACCGGAGGACCTCGACACGCCGCACCACAAGTAGCCATGGCTGAAATGACTTATTTGCAAGCGATTTCGGACGGTCTCCGCACCGAGATGCGCCGCGACAAGCGCGTCTTCGTGATCGGCGAGGACGTCGGCGTCTACGGGGGCGCCTTCAAGGTTACGCTCGGCTTCCAGGAGGAGTTCGGAGCCTGGCGCGTGATCGACGCGCCGCTCTCGGAGACGGCGATCGTCGCCGGCTGCACGGGCGCCGCGATCATGGGCATGCGCCCGGTCGCCGAGATGCAGTTCGCCGACTTCATCTCGTGCGCGTGGGACCACCTCGTCACCGTCGCCGCGAAGCAGCGCTACCGCGCCGGCACCCCGGTGCCGATCGTCGTCCGGCTTCCGTCCGGCGGGGGCTTCTCCGGCGGGCCTTTCCACTCGCAAAACCCTGAGAGCTCGTTCGCGCACATCCCGGGCCTGAAGGTCGTCTGCCCGGCGACGCCGGAGGACGCGAAGGGCCTGCTGATCACCGCGATCGAGGATCCCAACCCGGTCCTCTACTTCGAGCACAAGCACCTCTACCGGCGGATCAAGGCCGAGGTGCCCGAGGAGCGGTACACGGTGCCGTTCGGCAAGGCTCGTGTGCACCGCGAGGGCGACGACATCACCGTCGTCACGTGGGGCGCGATGGTCTACACCGCGGACGAGGCGGCGAAGGAGCTCGAGGCCGACGGCATCTCGGTCGAGATCCTCGACCTGCGCACGATCATCCCGTGGGACAAGCAGGCTGTGCTCGAGAGCGCGAAGAGGACCTCGAAGGTCCTCGTCCTCCACGAGGACAACCGGACCGGCGGCTTCGGCGGAGAGATCGCCGCGACGATCGCCGAGGAGGCCTTCGAGTATCTGGACGGGCCGATCAAGCGCATCGCAGCGCCGGACACGCCGGTGCCCTTCTCGCCGCCGCTGGAGAAGGCGTTCATCCCTCAGGTCGGGGACGTGGCCAAAGGACTCCGCGAGTTGGCTGAGTACTGAGCGACATGGCTACTACTGAAGCCGTCGACGTCGTCATGCCCCAGATGGGCGTCTCCGTCTCGGAGGGCACGGTCACGAAGTGGCTCAAGCAGGAGGGCGAGCACATCGAGGCGGACGAGTCGCTGCTCGAGATCTCGACGGACAAGGTGGACACCGAGGTACCGAGCCCGGCCAGCGGGACGGTGACGCAGATCCTCGTCCCGGAGGGCGAGACGGTCGAGGTCGGGACGAAGCTGGCGGTGATCGGCGGCGAGGCAGGAGCACCCGCACCCGCGCCGGAAGCTGAGGCGCCGCCTGAGCCCGCGACGGCTCCAGCCGCTGCCGAGGCGCAGGCTGCCTCGAGCGCCGAGACGCCCGCTCCGCAGCCGGCAGCAGCGCCGCCACCTACACCTGCGCCTGCGCCTGCGCCGGCCGCCGCGCCCTCGAACGGCGACGACCAGGACGGCAAGAGCTTCGTCTCGCCGGTGGTCGCGCGGATCGCGGCCGAGCACGGCGTCGACGTCTCGAGCGTCCCGGGCACCGGCCGCGGCGGCCGTGTGACGAAGAAGGACATCCTCAACTTCGTCGAGTCGGGCGCCCAGGCACCCGCCCCTGCTCAGCAGGAGGCGCCTGCCGAGGCTCCCGCTGCCGCTGCTCCCCTGGCTGCCGCACCCGCGCCGGCGCCGGCGGAGGCGCCACTCGCACCGCCACCAGCTCCGGAGCCTGCTCCGGCCGCCGCCGCTCCTCCGCCGACACCAGCGCCGGCACCCGCCCCGACGCCGGCAATGGCCGGCGAGCAGATGGAGCCGATGACCGCGATGCGGCGCGGCATCGCCGAGCACATGCGCCGCTCACTGGATACGTCCGCGCACGTCACGAGCGCGATCGAGGTCGACATGTCCCGCGTCGTGGCCATCCGCGACAAGCTCAAGCCGGAGTTCCAGAAGCAGTACGGCGTGAACCCGACCTACCTGATCTTCGTCGCTCGCGCCGTGGTCGAGACGCTGAAGCGCTATCCGTGGATCAACGGCGAGATCCGAGGCGAGCAGATCGTCACCAGGCCGTACGTCAACCTGGGTTTTGCCGTCGAGCTCACCGATGGCAAGGGCCTCATCGTCCCGGTTGTGAAGCACGCCGAGGGGCTGAACCTGCTCGGAATGGCCCAGGCCGTGACGGACATCGCGGATCGTGCGCGCAACAAGAAGCTGACCCCGGACGAGGTTCAGGGCGGCACGTTCACGATCACGAACCCCGGCGGCTACGGCACCTTCCACGGCACACCGGTGATCAGCCAGCCGCAGGCCGGAATCCTCGGCACCTACGCCCTCGTCAAGCGCCCCTGGGTCATCCAGGACTCGTTCAGCAAGGACGTGATCGCGATCCGGCCGATCATGAACATCACGCTCACGTACGACCATCGCCTCGTCGACGGCGCACTCGCGGGTCGTTTCCTCAAGGATCTGCGAGAAGCGCTCGAGACCTGGGACGAAATCTCCTATTGAGGAAAGTCCGGCGCGCTGCGCGCGCCATGACGACTTTCCTCAATTTGTCTTGGAGTACCAATGTTTGTGAGTGGAGGCTGGCAAAGCCAGCCTCCACGGCGATCTACCCGGGCTAGACTCGCGCCGTGGGGCTCGTTCGGCTTACGATCGCGAATACCCCTTTTGACGCTGAGATGATCCAGTCGCTCCTGAAGACAGAGGGGATCGAGTCGACGTGGCGGCAAACCAACTTTGGTGCCGGATCCACCGACGGATGGGGTGGCCAGCGGGAGATCCTCGTCGAGGAGAGGGACGTCGTGGCGGCCCGAGAGCTGATCGCCGAGCCTTCCTAGTCGACTATGCAGTAATTGTCGTCGCCGTGAGGACGACGGCTAGAGTCATGGCGTGACGCGCGGGGCGTATCTCTACAACCTCGGTCAAGTGCCGTATCGCGAGGCTCTGACCCTCCAGCGCTCGCTAGCGGCCGCGGTCTCTCAGGGGGCGATACCGGACACCGCCCTGATGCTCGAGCACCCGCCCGTGATCACCCTCGGGCGACGCACCGACGAGGGCGAGCTGCACGTGCCCGACGGCGCAGAGGTTGAGATCGTCGAGACCGACCGCGGCGGCAAGTCGACCTACCACGGGCCCGGCCAGCTCGTCTGCTACCCGATCTTCGACCTCACGCGCCACGGCCAGGACGTGAAGCGCTACTGCCGCGACCTCGAGGAGGCGCTCATCCACACGCTCGGAGCGGTCGGCGTCGAGGCGACGCGCATCGAAGGCCTGACCGGAATCTGGGTCGAGAGCCCGCCTCGGAAGATCGCGTCCATCGGAGTGCACATCACGAAGTGGGTGACGACACACGGCTACGCGCTCAACGTCGACCTGGACACCGCGCCGTTCACCGAGTGGATCACCGCCTGCGGCCTCGCCGACGCGTCGTTCACGACGATCGCGCGCGAGCTCGGCCGACCGGTCTCAGTCGACGAGCTGCGCCGCCACGCGGCCGCGGCGCTCGAGGAGGTCTTCGGGCTCTCCTTCGAGGAGATCCCGGCCGAAGAGGGCGCTGGGCTCTGGGCCCAGCCGATTCACGAGCACCTGACGGCCAAGCCGACGGGCGCCACGAGCTCGGGGACTGCCCAGGGCGTCGAGCAGGTCGCGGCGCGCTAACTCAGAAGTCCGGTAGCCAGCCGTCGCGGTAGGTGCACCGGCTGGACTTGGGGAGGTCGGCGTACGCCTCGGCCGGCTTCGTCGCCTTCTTCTTGACCCCGGCGCCGTGCTTCTGGGCGGCACGCGAAACCGTATAGACGAGGCCCTTGCGCCCAATTCCGCGAGCTCCGACCGCGAGGACGACGGCAGGCTGCTCGCCGGCGCCGACGATCACGTGCTCGGTCTGTGGCGGGCAGTGGAAGAAGTCCCACGCATTCAGCTCGCGTTCCTCACCCTCGACGATCAGGAGACAAGTCCCAGCCAGCACGAGGAAATCTTCCTGAGCGTTCTCCCGGTGATACCTGCCCAGGGGCTGACCGGGCTCGAGCACGTTGATGTTGATGCCGAGCTGCGGGAAACGCCGCTTGCCCTCGAAGTCGCAGTAGAAACCGAGCGGCCCGGTGTCCCGCCAGCGACTCTCCCGTGCGTTGATCACGAACCAGCCCTCGCCGTCGTTGACCAGGCCGTACTTCGTCTTCCTGGGCGGTGCCTCGGGTACCACGCCCCGTACCCTGCCAAACGGGCTAGGCCGCGACCGCGGCCCCGCGCTCGACAATTGCGAGCAGCGCATCGGCGACGCGCGGATCGAACTGCGTCCCGCTTGCCCGCCGCAATTCGGCAACCGCTTCCGAGACGGGCAACGCCTTACGGTAAGAGCGATCGCTCGTCATCGCGTTGTACGCGTCGCAGCAAGCGACGATCCGAGCGATGAGCGGAATCTGGTCGCCTGCGATGCCATCCGGATAGCCCTCGCCGTCCCACCTCTCGTGACAGGCGCGAACAATGCGTCCGACCTCGCCGAGCAGCCCGCCGACCTGGAGCAGCATCTTCTCGCCTTCGACCGTGTGCTGCTCCACGATCTTCCGCTCCTCCGGTGTGAGCTTGCCGGGCTTGTTGATGATCTCGTTCGGGACCCGAACCTTGCCGACGTCATGAAGCAGCGCCGCGAACTCTGCGTCACGTCGCTCGCGTGAGGACAGACCGAGCTCGTCGGCGACGGCGAGGGTCAGCTCGACGACGTCCTTACTGTGCTCCCCCGTGTACGCGTCGTCGGCTTCGACCACGTCCCCGAGGAGGAACGCGGTCCCACGGTAGGCGTCGCGCAGCTCGAGCTCGTGATCGATGCGCACCCGCCGCTCGCGCGCGAAGACGGCGAGCAGCGCGACTAGTGGCAGGGCGAGCAGCACGCCCGCCGAGGAGCGCGTGCTTGCGAAGGCAACGGCGAGCCCGACAGGGGCGAGGCCGGCGTCGATCACGTACACCGATCCCATCGTCCGCAGGTGGAGCCTGGGCGGCACTCCGAGCGTGGCCCATTGACGAACCAATGTGCTTCCGTAATCGAGCGCAAATTGAGCGGCGACCGCGCCTACATAGACCGGCCAGCGCCGGAGATCCGGCTGTGATTCACCCGCCAGTCCGAGAACCAGGGCGGGCCCGACCGCGTGCCAGGAGTCCCCGACGCGCACGAAGACGCGCCCGATCTGAATCTTGCCGCGCGAGTACTCGAGCCAGCTGCCGACCAGGATTCCGGCGGCGACGCCGAGCGGAACCATTCCGATCGGAAGCACGAACAGCATCGGGGCGAGGATGAGCTGTGTCGGGACGGCCGAGCCGCTGCCCACCTCGAAATCGAGACGGAACGCAACCGCGTAGGCCCCGACCAGCGGAACGTGGAAGCCGTCGCCGAAGGTCAGCCTCCTGCTCACCAACGTGGGGGGCCTGCTGACCACCAAGGCGATCTCGCTTCGCTTCACCGCGACGAGCGGCACGGTGCAGATCGACGACGTCTACCTCGATCCCTTCAAGGACACGTAACGTTCAGGCGGACGCGCGGGCGGAGCCCGCACGTCCTCGGGCGGCACCGGCAAGCGGAGCCTTAGACGTAGACTGGCCGGTATGCAGAGGTCGCTGCCGGTGGCCGAGCGGCCTCGCCGCCCGGAGTGGATGAAGGTGCGCGCGCCGAGCGCCAAGTCGCGCTACTTCGACGTCAAGAAGCTGATCCACGGGCACAACCTGCACACGATCTGCGAGGAGGCGCGCTGCCCCAACATCTCGGAGTGCTGGGGGCGCGGGACAGCGACCTTCCAGATCCTCGGCGATACCTGTACGCGCGCCTGCCGCTACTGCTACGTCCACTCCGGAAAGCCCGAGCATCCGCCGGATCCGCTCGAACCGCTGCGGCTCGGACAGACGGCCGCGCAGATGGGGCTCAAGCACGTCGTCGTGACCTCGGTCGACCGCGACGACCTGGCCGACAAGGGAGCCGGCCACTACGCGGCGACGATTCGCGCGCTCAAGGCCAAGGTTCCGCAGGCGTCCGTTGAGATTCTCACGCCCGACTTCCTCGGCTACGAGGAGGAGGCTTTGCGCACGATCCTGGCTGAGCGGCCCGAGGTGTTCAACCACAACATCGAGACCGTGCGTCGGCTGCATGCGCGCATGCGCGGGGCCAAGGCCTCCTACGACAAGGCGCTCTGGCTGCTCGCGCGGGCCAAGGAGCTCGCCGACTACCCGGTGCTGACGAAGTCCGGAATCATCGTCGGCCTGGGGGAGACGAACGACGAGATCGTCGAGACGATGGGCGATCTGCGCTCGAACGGCGTCGACGTCGTCACGATCGGCCAGTACCTCCAGCCTTCGGCGAAGCACGCAAAGATCGACCGCTGGGTGCATCCCGACGAGTTCCGCTGGTTCCGCGAGCAGGGCGAAGCGCTGGGCTTCGGCTCGGTGTTCTCGGGTCCGCTGGTGCGCTCTAGCTACCGCGCCGACGAGCAGCGCCACGCAGCCGAAACCGGACGAGGCGCCGTCGCGTATTAGAGAAACAGAAAGGGCCGCCTCGGGGGGCGGCCCTTTCTTCGTACCTACTGACGCAGCCTAGTGACCGCTGTTGCGGTGCACTTCCGCGTAGTACACGTCCTCCTCGGGAGCCGTGCCCCTGATCGGGCGCGTGTCTGCCCAGACGATGTGCGCGTCACCGTGACTGTCGGTGTCCACCCACATGTAGTCGCCGAGGAATCCTGCCTGCACCGGGTTGTTCGCCGGTGTCAGGTTCGGCATCGAGCCGGTCGTAACCCGCTCGTAGTCATAGGACGGGTGTGCCGACGCGGGGTTTCTGATCTCCGCGGCGGTGATGTCGTTGCAACCCGTTGACTCGCAGTTGCCGTAGTGGCGGTCGTAGTACGCCACCCACAGCCGCGAGCCGTCCGTGGTCACTTCGCTCCACGACTGCCACTGAGCGGTCTCGCCGAATTGCGACCGCGGCGTGATCGTGCGCGTGGCGCTCCACGTCGCCCCCATGTTCGTCGAGAACGCATAGTGGATGTCGTGATCGCACGGCGGGGCACCGCCACCTGGAGCACCCAGCTGACACGCCGGGTTCGTGTTGTTCCTATGGTCTGCCCACGTCGTGTACAGCTTGCTGTTCCGGTCGACCGAGATCGTCACGGTCGTCTCGTCCGGAACGCGATAGCCGCTCGGCGGCAGGCATTGCCTGTTCGGACAGCCGTTCTGGCTGGCCCCCCCGACCGGATGCGTCGAGATCATGTCGCCGACCTTCGTCGGTGGCGTCCAGCTCGCCGCGTTGCTGCAGTTCGCCGAGGCCGGGCACTTGACCATCAGGACCTGCTCGATCCCGGCGCCGGGAATGTTGCCGTTGGCAAACGCGACATAGATCGTCCCGTCTGGCCCGACAACCGGATCGGAACCCTGGTTGTCGTTGCAGATCCCTGCGGGAAGCGGACACAAAGACGCACTCGAGCCGCTGATCTCGACCGGCGCGGACCAGGTGGCTCCGCCGTCGGTCGACTGGCCGAAGTAGATCGGGCTGTGGTTGTCAGCCGTGAACCTCGTCCACGTCATGTAGACGTTGTCCCGCTTCGGGCTGGACGGGTGCGCGTCGGCCGTCATCAGCTCCTTGTCGTTGAAGAACACGTCGCCGTCATCGTTCGCGACGACGCCTGGGTGATTCGTGCGGTACTCCTGGAACGCAGGCCCGCCCGGCACCCCGGTGGGGCCTGGGTCGTGGTAGAAGGCGCCGCCGTTCCCGGCGTTCGACTTCATCACGACGACGGCGTTCGCTCCGCTGTTGATATCGAAGAGAATGCCGCCCGCGTACGCGTTGGCATGTGAGTCCCAGGTCCCGGTCGGGTCGCTGCAGGCGTCGGCCGTGTGGCCGTCGAGCAGCACGAACTGCCAGAAGGGCGGAACCTGATCGCCCCAGTTCTTTCCGCCGTCGAACGACCAGTCGTACCCGCAGTGGTTGTAGCCGATCCGCGAATCGTTCTGGCCGGCGATGATGTTGTTCTCGTTCAGCGGGTTGATCTGGATCATCTCTTCGGCTTGACGCCTGAACGAGCAGTCCTGGTTCACGCGCGTGTTCTTCTGCCCGTGACCGTGGAACACGTTCTGGCACCCCTCGGTCTTGTTGTCCGAGATGCCGCTGTTGTGCCCCGCAGCTCTCAGCGCCTGCCGGCCCTGAGACGTCCGCGCCCATTGCGCCATTCGCGCATTGAGCACGCCTGTGCCTTCGAGCAACGCGTACATGACGCCCGAAGAAACCGGCATCTCCTTGCCCTGCGCCGCCTCCCTACCGAGCTGGACGGCGAGCTTGTGCCTGAGGATCTTGCTCCCCACAGGCGAGTTGCTGCTCGCGCTCTGCGGCGCTACGGCGGCGCCTACCAGTGCGAGCAAAACCAGTGCCGCCGCCGGCACCAACAAAATCAGTGCTCTCCTCATGCGTCCCCTTCCTGACAGCCGGCCCTGACCCAGGCCGACGGGTTTGCAGGACGAGGATATACGACCATTGGATTCGCGGCCGTACCGATTTCGGTCCGCGATACTTCCGAGCGATGCGAGCAGCGGCCTTCCTCGGCGTATGCGCAGCGGCTGCGGTACTCGTGCTGGGCTTCACGATTCTCGGAGGAAAGCCCTCTCGGGCAGGCAAACCCGCTTTACAGGTCATCCGCTGGACTCCGCTGACTGTTCGCGGCGAGCGCTTCCATTCGCGTGAGCGCGTTCGCCTGACGGCTGGGACGGCCTCCGCAAGGGCCGGAGCCAACGGTGACGGCGTCTTCGTCGTCTCGATCCCGGGCGTGAGCCGTTGCGATACCGGGCGGGTGTTGGCGAGAGGCTCGGCTGGAAGCTACGTCGTGCTGAAGATGCTGCCCTTGCCCGCGTGCCTGCCGGCCCGCTCGAGCTGAGGCCGTCGGCCGACCTTGAAACGACAAGGGGCCACCCGAAGGCGGCCCCTTGTCTTCTCGATGATTCGGTTGCTACGGCGTGACGTTCTGGACGATGACGTCGGCCCTGCCGATCGTGTCGCCACCGGTGGTGACGGCGCTGACCGAGCCGAGGAGGACACGTCCAGCCTCGGGCACAGCCCCTGCCGTGACGCTGCCGTTCACGTTCCACGTCGACCCGCCGGGATGCACCGCATCCACGTCGGTCACCGCGACTGTTCCGAGCGCAGCGTTGGCGAAGATGTCGACGTAGTTGTACGTCGTCGTACCCGCCGGTACCGCGTAGCCGTCGACCAGCACCAGCCAGGTGCCGGCCGCGGGGTTCGGGATCGTGACCGACTCCTCGGAGTCGCCGTCGGCGCTCTGGCCCCGCAGCGTCCGACTTGTGCAAGCGGGCTCGCCGCACTGGTAGACGAACAGGTCGAGATCCGCTGCTGCGTCCGACGGTCCGCCGATCATTGCGCGGAACGACGTCGAGCCGGCCGGGATCGTCGTGATGTACGTCTGCTGTGCGTGGTTTGCAATCGTGAACACGCCTCTCCGCGCGCTCCCGAGGTTCGAGCCGACGGCTCGCCCCGTGAACGTCCCGAAGTTGTTGTGGAGCGAATACGACCTCGGAACCGGCACGTTGATCTGTGCCGTCGGGATCACGTCCGGGTTGGGCGTGATCGAGACGCCGTAGAGCGACGCCGTGAGCGTGAACGGTGCCCAGGCGACATCTGACGTGCGCCTGGCCTCGACCGTCACTTCCCAGACGCCTGCTGCGGCGTCACTTACCGTGCGGCTGTACTGGCTTCCGGTCGCACAGCCCGCCACCGGCGGTGCATAGCACGAGGTGCTCGCATTCGAGTCGATCCCGAGGCCCCATGGATGGAAGCGAAGGAATCGCACCTGTCCGGTGCCGGGAGTTCCGTCCGGGCCGGACATGTCGACCTTGAACACCGGGTTGCCGGCCGGCATGCGGAAGAAGAAGTGCTGCACGTGGTTGCGGCCTGCGAGCCCGGTCTTCGTAACGGAGTAGCCGTTCGCCGCCGTGAAGACGTCGGGAGCGACGACCGTGTTCATCGTCTCGTAGTCGAGCCCATCCGTGGACGAGTTGTCGAGCCGCAGGATCGCGGAGTGGATCCCCGACGTCTGCGGATTGACGGTCACGTTGAGCGTCGTCGGCACGTTCAGCCGGAGCAGCAGGTTGTTCTGGCTGCTGAAGGTGCCGTCGTTCCCGACCCAGCGCAGGTGATACAGCACCGGGCGGTTCGGGCCGGACGTCCGCGTGAACGTGTACGTCCGGGTGTACCGCTGCCCGACCGTGACGCCCTCGCGGTCGTAGATGCCAGGGCCGAAGCCAGGCTCCGCGAGGAAGTCGCTGAGCAGCGTGTGCACCGCGACGCGCGACTTGATGTTCACGGGCTGCGGGTTGTCCTTGAGCAGCTCCCAGGCGCGAGCGACGTCGATCAGGCCGTTGCCCTGATCGGCCGCGTTGTACCCCGAGAGGTACCGGGCCGTGGAGTTGAAGGCCATCCGCAGCTGGGCGGCCGTGTGGCTCCTGTTCTGCTGCTTGGCCGCGCTGAGGAGCAACGCCGCCGCTCCGGTGGCCTGAGGTGCGGCCATGGAGGTGCCGTTGAACATCCCGTAGCCGGGCGGGAGTGTGTAGACGCCCGCCACCGGCTGACCGACCTGCCAGGTCGGAACCGATGAGACGGCCGCGCCGGGCGCGACGATCTCCGGCTTGAAGGCGCCGTCCTCTGCTGGGCCCCTCGAGCTGAACGGATGGAGGTTGTCCCAGAAGTTGGCGTCCGAGCCGTAGTTCTTCTGCCAGGTCTCCTTGGTGATGTACGCGCCGACGGCCATGACCTTCGAGGCCACGGCGGGATCGCCGATCGTGTTCTCGCCTCCGCCGCTGTTGCCGGCCGAGATGAACATCTGCGCGTTGTTGTCCTCGATCAGGCGGTTGTAGAGCACCGCGCGGGTGTTGTTGCCGTCGTTCAACGCCGGCAGGCCGCCGATGCTCATGTTGACCACGTCTACGTGATCGGTCTCGATCACGTAGATCATGCCCTCGATCAGGGCGTGCGAGGTGCAGCCCGAGGTGAAGAGGCAGACTCGCACCGAGACGATCTTTGCGCCAGGAGCGGCGCCGCTCATCTCGCCGTTGAAGAGCCGGTTGCCGGCGGTGATGCCCGCGACGTGCGAGCCGTGCGCGCCGGAGACGATCCCGATGTTGACGAACTTGTGCGGGGCGTCAACCTGAACCACGAACGGGACGGCCTCGCGAACGGGCGTCGCCGGGTTGTCGGTGCCGAACCGGTTGACGTCGTAGTTGACCTTGTAGTCGTGCATTGCCGGCTCGCTCGTGAAGTTCCGGTCGTTTTGCGAGTCGACGTAGACCGTGTCGTCGGACTCCCGCCAGAGGATGGCGAAGAAGTCAGTGCAGTCGCCGTCACGGTTCAGATCGGAGCAGGTGCCGATTCCGAACTCGCTGGCCGCGCCTAGGCTCGACTCGATCATGCGAGCGACGCGGTACGTCCCGTCCTGTGCGACGCCCGTGTAATGGGTATTCACGCCGCCGAAGATGACATCGAACTGACCGCCCACGACGTTGACCGGCGTGATCGCCTGCATGTCGCGCCAGGTCGGATCGCCGTCGCCACCCTGAGCCACCGAGCCCGGAGCGGTGTACGTGACCCAGTCCGAGATCTTGCGCGCACCCGTGCTCGTCGTGTTGAGGCTCGGATGGTCGAGATCGACGCCGAGGTCGAGGATGCCGACCGTGACGCCGCGGCCGTCGAGGTTCGGATGCTGGTTCACGAACTGCGCCGCGCCCGTGTCGCGGGTCGGCATATAGGCATTGACCCGAGGCGTGGTGTTATCGGGCGGAATCTGCGGGCTCGGAGGCTGCGTGCCGTCCGGAGTGGGATCGGGCAGCGGCAGCGTTGAGTCGAAGTTGATCGTCTGGATGCCCGCGAGACGAGAGGCCTGATCGGCCTTCCGAACCGGCACGCTGGCTCGGATGTAGCCCAGCCTGTTGTTGCGATAGGCGAGCTTCCCGCCGAGCTCGCGAATGTTCTTTGAGACGGATGCTGTTCGGCCACGCGGAGTGGCGATCAGCAGTGAGACGGTGGGCACGCCGCGCGCGGCCTGTCGTGCGATCAACGCGCGATCATGCTTGGTGAACTTGCTCT
Source organism: Actinomycetota bacterium (assembly GCA_038040395.1). Classification (GTDB taxonomy): domain Bacteria; phylum Actinomycetota; class Thermoleophilia; order Gaiellales; family Gaiellaceae; genus VAXT01. The sequence goes on along the minus strand of JBBPIJ010000022.1, from coordinate 12,254 downwards.
TCGCGCGATGCGACGTCGATGCGGCGCTAGCGCCGATGACGACGAGACTGGCGACGATGAACGCGCCCAGCCCGGCGAAGAGGCCCCCCTTGAAGCGTGACGACATGCTCTCTCCCTTTCCCTTCCGTTTTGGAACAGCAAATGCTTCCCGCACCCAGCACACAACTCAGCCGGAGCGGGGAAACCCCGTCCTCGGAGTCAAATAGACCCTTCTCTATCTACGGATCTATGTCCGCGACAGCCTATCGCCTTTCCCCGGCGTTTGTAAGTCGTCCTCGCGCGTCGCTACTCGGTCCGCGACGAATGTGGGCTCGCCATGGCGCGATAGTCGAGTGCCTTGTCGAGCGTCTCGTCGTCCACTCCCGCCTCGCGTGCGACCTCACGCAGCGACTTGCCGGTGGCGGCGGCCTCCTTGACGATCTCGGTCGCCTTGTCGTAGCCGATGTACGGGTTGAGCGCGGTTGCCGCCGAGAGCGTGAGCTCCGCATAGCGCTCGCAGGTCTCGCGGTTCGCCTCGATTCCCTCGACGCATTTGTCGGCAAGCAGGCGGGAGGCCGCGGCAAGGAGCCGTACCGAGTCGAGCACGTTGCGGGCGATCACGGGAACGAAGACGTTCAGCTCGAAGTGGCCCTGCATCCCGCCCACGGTCACGGCGACGTCGTTGCCGATCACCTGTGCCGCTACCTGGGTCACCACCTCGGGGATGACGGGATTGACCTTGCCGGGCATGATCGAGCTGCCCTTTTGCAGCTCCGGCAATGCGATCTCGGCGAGGCCTGCGCGTGGCCCGGAACCCATGAGGCGGAGGTCGTTGGCGATCTTCGTCAGCGAGACGGCGACCACCTTCATCGCCCCGGAAGCCTCGACGAGCCCGTCGCGCGCGGCCTGCGCCTCGAACGGATCGGCGGGAGGCAAGATCGCGAGCCCCGTGTCGTCCGCGAGACGCCTCCGCACTCGCTCCGCGAACTCCGGGTGTGTGTTGAGCCCGGTTCCAACGGCGGTGCCGCCGAGTGGGACCTGGCCCAGCCGCTCGAACGTCGCCTCGATGCGCGCAATGCCCTGCCTGACCTGCGCCGCATAGCCGGCAAACTCCTGACCGAGCGTCACGGGAACCGCATCCATGAGATGCGTGCGGCCGGACTTGACGACGTCCTGGAACTCCTCCGTTTTGTCCTCGAGCGCGTGCGCCAGCCGGTCGAGGGCGGGCACCAGGTCGTTCGTCAATTGGTCGAGCGCGGCGAGGTGGACAGCAGAGGGGAAGACGTCGTTCGAGGACTGGCCCATGTTCACGTCGTCGTTCGCATGGACGTCCTCGCCGGCGAGGCTCGCGATCACCTCGTTGGCGTTCATGTTCGAGGAGGTTCCGGATCCCGTCTGGAAGACATCGATCGGGAACTGCTCGTCGAGCTCACCCGCCGCGACGCGGTCGGCGGCGGCCGCGACGCGGTCGGCCTTGCCGGCGTCCAGGAGGCCGAGTTCGGCGTTCACTCGCGCCGCTGCGGCCTTGATCCGGCCCAGCCAGCGCGCGACGTGGCGAGGAATCGGCTCCCCCGAGACCTGGAAGTTCTCGATCGCCTTCGTGGTCTCCAGGCCCCAGAGCTCGTCCATGTGGCGAGTCTATCCCGGCACGAAATCGCCACCCACGCGTGCGGATTTAGCCGCTAGGCTCACGGCGGGGAGGAGGTTGGCTGTACCGGACCTAAGAGGCGGCGCGGAGGCGGCGGCGCTCGATCGGACGCTCGCGCAACCCGCGGCGAGCATATTCGTTCAGATCGGTCGTGCTCGCCCAGCCGACGTAGCCACAGCGGGGGCACTCGCCGGTAGCGAGGTGGTGAAGATTGGCAGCCCGGACCGTCCGTCTCTTACCGCAGCCCAGGCACTCGATCGCTTTTTGCACCATGTCGGGTGCGAATCGGCATGTCCATGCGCCGGAGCCACCCTCGAACGAGGGATGGACCCGGTCGGCCGAGGCCCAGCCTGGCGCGATCGACGACAGCAGGGCGCGCGTTCACGCAACCTCCGTCCGAGATGACCGATCGGCGAACTAGTCCGTGGAGTACTTCGGCTGCACCTTTTCGCCACGAATCTGCGCAATCGCGTTGTTCGCGGCGATCGCAGCCTCGCCCATGCCGATCGTGATCAGCGTGATCTTCGCGGGGTAGCCGGCGACGTCGCCCGCGGCGTAGACCCCCGGCATCGACGTCTCGCAGGTCATCGGATCGACCTTGATCTGCCGCTTGCCTTCGAGCTCGATTCCCCATTCGGCGATCGCGCCGAGGTGAGACACAAAACCGAGGAGCGTGATGAGCGCCTGACAGTCGTACCGCTCGAGCTCACCCGAGGTCGTGTTCTCGATCGTGACGGCCTCGATGTTGCCGTCGCCGTGCACTTCTCGAACCTCGTGAGGGGTGAGGATCCGCACCGCGCCTTCCTGCTCGAGGCGCCTCGCCTCGATCAGGGAGGCCTCGAGAGCGCGGAACCGATCGCGTCGGTGGACGAGAGTGACCGGAAGGTCGACCGTGTCCTGGAGGCCGAGTGTCCAGTCGAGCGCGGAGTCCCCGCCGCCCACGATTACACAGCGCTTCCCCGCAAATTGAGCCTTCTCCTTGACGACGTAGTAAAGGCCTCGACCCAACCACTCGTCAATTCCCTCGACGCCGAGCTTCCTCGGCTCGAACGCCCCGTGGCCGGCGGTGATGATCACGGTCCGTGACAGGTAGGGGCCGCCCTTCTCCGTCGTCAGCGCGAGGAGGTCCTCGCCGTTCGAGCTGACACGCTCGAGGGTCTTCGCCTCCTCGCCGAGGACGACCTCGGCTCCGTACTGGAGCCCCTGCTCGACGCAGAGGTCGACGAGCGCTTGGCCGAGGATCTTCGGATGCCCGGCGACGTCGTACACATGCTTTTCCGGATAGGTCGCGGCGACCTGCCCGCCGAGCTGCTCGAGGCTCTCGACGATGCGAACCGTCCCGTCACGGTGACCGGCGTAATAGGCGGCGGCAAGCCCGGTCGGGCCCGCGCCGAGAATCGTGATGTCGACGACCTCGCCGGTGGTGCTCACGAGGTCATGCTAACCAGGCGCTCTACAGCCGGGAAGACGCCCGCACCCGCCGACTGGAATTCGGGAACTCGCTGATCGCCGGGAAGCTATTCGGGCCGGTTCGAGATGCGGACGTACGTGCGGTCGCTATCTCCGCACTCCTCACGCAACCCGACCTGTCCGGAACGGCCCTGGCCCCTCCACGCAACCTCGGAGTCGTGCTCTTCGAGCTCGTCGAACAGAATGACGAAACCGGCGTCCTCGAATGCAGACTTGACCTCGTCGTGAGCGGCCGCGATGTCGCCCTCGTAGTAGCCCTCGACGATCTCGGTCGGGCCCTGCGTCGATTGCTGGGTGTAGGTCACCGAGTCGAACGTCGGAAACTTCGCAGGCAGGTTGGGCGCCTCCGTGAGCGGTGAGGCGGTGCAGGCGGCCTGCACCTCTTCGCCGGAACCGTTCTCTTCAGCTTTCTTGTCGCCGCCGCAGCCCGCGAGCGCGAACGCGAACGCGAGAACTCCGAGCATGACCCACCGCAGCCGAAGCATTCTTCGAGCTAGGACCCGCAGCCCGAGCCGCAGCCGGAGCCGGAGCCGGAGCCCGCCGACGGCTGCTCAGCCTCGGCGCCCTCTTCCACCTGGAAGGAGTGGCCACAGCCACACGCAGAGGTCGCGTTCGGGTTGTTGATCGCAAAGCCGCCCTGGAGGCCGTCGACGAAATCGATCTGCGTGCCCTGAAGATACGGAGCGCTATGGGGATCGACGGCGATCTGGATCCCGAAGGCATCCATCTCGAGGTCGCCCTCCTGGGCACCGGAATCGAACCCAAGGGCGTACTCGAACCCCGAGCAGCCGCCGCCTTGCACGGCAATGCGCAGGACCCCGGCCTCGCCCTCCGGCTCCTCGACCATGAGCTCCCTGATCTTCGTTGCGGCGCCCTCTGTGAGCGTGACGAGGGCTTCCTGCTCGATCGTCGCCATTGCTCGCATGGTAGCAACGTGACTCGTCGGCTCAACCCCCGATCGGGCCCGAAGTTTGTAACAGCCGATACCCGCACGGTTGAGCCGAATCCACGCTCGCTCGTGCCGTGGTACGTTTCCGCGCGAATTGGCCTGGAGCGGCTGGCGCGCAGATGCTCGATAGCTGGCTCCCGTTCCTCATGTACGGGACGCTCGCGCTTGTCGTTCCGGCATCGATGATCCTGATGTCGTTTGTCTTCGCGACCCGCCCGGCGCGCCGGACCAAGACGAGACGGCTCCCCTTCGAATCGGGTGTCTCGCAGGGCTCACCGCAGGCGAACCGCTTCACGGTCGGCTTCTACCTGACGGCGATGCTCTTCATCGTCTTCGACATCGAGATCGTCTTTCTCTATCCGCTGGGCGTCGTGCTGAAGCCGCTCGGCTGGTTCGGCTTCTTCGAGTTCGCGTTCTTCATCGCGATCCTCGCGATCGCGTACGTCTACATCTGGCGGAAGGGAGCACTCCGATGGCGATGAAGCGCAAGCAGCGGCTTGCGGACTGGGGCCTGAACTCGGAGCGTGTTCTTTGGCGTGGGAAAGGGCCTGGCGTCTTCGAGCAGGAGCTCGGTGCCGGTGCCGATCTCGAGGACAAGCTGATGATGACGACCGTCGACAAGGCTGTCGCCTGGGCGCAGGGCAACTCGATCTGGCCGGACACCTTCGGCCTCGCGTGCTGCGCGATCGAGATGATGTCGATCGTCTCGTCGCGCTACGACGTCGCGCGCTTCGGCGCCGAGGTCTTCCGCTCCTCGCCGCGCCAGGCCGACCTCCTGATCGTCTCCGGCCGCGTCGCGCACAAGATGGCAGCCCCGCTGCGCCAGATCTACGACCAGATGCTCGAGCCGAAATGGGTGATCGCCATGGGGGCCTGCGCCAGCTCGGGCGGGATGTTCAACAACTACGCGATCCTCCAGGGCGTCGACAAGATCGTTGCCGTCGACGTCCACGTGCCGGGCTGCCCGCCGCGACCCGAGGCGCTCCTCGAGGGCATTGTTCGGCTGCAGGAGAAGATCAAGGCGGGCGTGCCGCCGGCCTACGAGCTCCGCGGAGTGGCAAGCTGACTTACGAAGGCGTCCCCGGTCTGGTCGAGCGCAAGGATGCGTACGGCGAGACGACCCTCGTCGTCGATCCGGCGCGCATCGTCGAGGCGTGCCTCCATCTCCGCGACGAGGAGGGCTTCGACTTCCTGTCGGACATCACGCCGGTCGACTACCTCGGCTGGGGCGAAGGGGCCGTCGCGGGCTATTACGGGACGCAGTCCGGTCGAGACCTCGATGCGACGAGCGCGCAGGGCTACGCTCGTACCCCCGAGCCGAAGCCGGCCCGATTCGCCGTCAACTACCACCTACTTGCGATCCGGCCGGGGGCACCGGTCGTCCGGATCCAGGTCTGGCTCGACGACGGCCAGAGCGTCGCGAGCGTCGTCTCCGTGTGGCCGACGGCCGACTGGCACGAGCGCGAGGCCTTCGACCTGATGGGCATCCGCTTCGACGGCCATCCGAATCTCAGCCGGATCATCATGGAGGACGACTGGGAGGGGCACCCTCTCCGCAAGGACTATCCGCTCGGCGGCGAGCCCGTCCGGTTCAGCGGGGAGGAATAAGTGGCCGTCACCGAGCGCCCGCAGATCTACAAGGGGTCGAACATCCCGTCGCCGATTCCGACCGTCCTCGAGGTCCCCGCGACCCTCATCGACCCCGAGGATATCCTCCAGGTCAATTTCGGCCCGAACCACCCCTCGACGCACGGCGTGCTCCGTCTCATCGTCGACCTGTCCGGCGAGCAGGTGGTCGGCATCCGCGCGGTCATCGGCTACCTGCACACCGGCATCGAGAAGAACATGGAGCAGAAGACGTGGTGGAAGGCGATCACGTACCCGGAGCGGATCGACTACGTCTCGTTCCAGTACAACGAGGTCGTCTTCGTGCTGGCCATCGAGAAGCTGCTCGAAATGGAGGTGCCCGCGAAGGCGACGTGGATGAGGACGCTGCTCGTCGAGCTGACCCGACTCCACTCGCACCTGATCTTCCTCGGCACGAGCGCGCTCGAGCTGGGAGCGATTTCCATGTTCTGGTACGCCTTCCGGGAGCGCGACCTGATCCTCGACCTGTTCGAGATGGTGGGCGGGACGCGCATGCACACGCGGTACTTCCAGGCGGGCGGGCTCGCCGAGGACATTCCGCGCGGCTTCGCGCCCGAGTGCCGCAAGTTCGTCGAGTTGATGCCGAAGGCGATCGACCAGTACGAGGCGATGCTCTCCCGGAACAAGATCTGGCTCGAGCGCACGCAGGGCATCGGTCTGCTCTCAGCCGCGGACGCGATCGCGCTCGGCCAGTCCGGCCCGGTGCTGCGCGCGTCGGGCGTCGACTGGGATCTGCGCCGCGACAGGCCGTATCTGTCGTATGCCGATGTCGACTTCGACGTCCCGGTCTATCCAAACGGCGACGTGTACGACCGCTACCGGGTGCGAATGGACGAGATGCGCCAGTCCGTGCGGATCGTCGAGCAGTGCCTCGAGGGTATGCCCGAGGGGCCGTGGATCGCAGACGACAGGAAGGTCGTCCTGCCGCCTCGCCACGAGCTCCATACGTCGATGGAGTCGCTCATCCACCACTTCAAGATCGTCACCGAGGGGTACCGCGTGCCCGAGGGCGAGGTCTACGTGACGGTCGAGTCTCCGCGCGGCGAGCTCGGCTGCTACGTCGTCTCGGACGGAGGCCCGAAGCCGTGGCGCGTGAAATTCCGCGCTCCGTCGTTCGTCGCGCTCGAGGCCACGGCGACCTGCATGACCAATTCGCTGATCGCCGACATGATCGCGATCGTCGGCTCGCTCGATTCGGTGATGGGGGAGGTCGACCGGTGAGCCTGCGAGACGAGATCCGCGCGGCGGCTGCTCAGTATCCCGATCAGCGGTCGGGCGTGATGAGCGGCCTGGGTCTTGCTCAGGAGCAGTACGGCTGGCTGCCGCCCGAAGCGCTGGCCGAGGTGGCCGAGGCGCTCGACCTGACGCCCGCGCATGTCCAGGCCGTCGCGTCCTTCTACGACATGTACCACCTGGCACCCGTGGGCGAGCACCTCGTCGAGATCTGCACCAACGTCTCCTGCGCGCTGGTGGGCGCCCAGCAGGTGGTCGAGGCGTTCGAGCGCGAGCTCGGCTTGCGCGCGGGCGAGACGAGCGAGGACGGCAAGGTGACGCTGCGCACGATCGAGTGCGCTGGCGGTTGCGGTTACGCGCCGGTCGTCGTCGTCGACCACCGGTACCGCGAGCCGACCAGGCCAGACGACGTACCGGGGATCGTCGGGGAGCTGAACGGTGGCTGAGGCTCAGTCCCTCGTCCTCGGGGGCGCCGACGAGCGCGACCTGACCCAGCTCTCCGAGTATCGGGCAATCGGTGGCTATGCAGCGCTGGAAAAAGCCCGTGGGATGACCCGGGAGCAAGTGATCGAGGAGATCTCGACGGCGACCCTGCGCGGCCGCGGCGGGGCAGGCTTCCCGATGGGCCGCAAGCTCAGCCTCGTCCAGCCGCCTGAAGTTGCGGGCAAGCCGACCTACGTCGTCGCGAACGCCGATGAGTCGGAGCCCGGGGCGTTCAAGGACCGCGAGATCATGCGGCGGGTGCCGCACCGGTTCATCGAGGGCTGCCTGATCGCGGCGCACGCGATCGGGTCGAAGCACGTTTTCATCTACATTCGCGGTGAGTACGGGGCCGAGTACGAGGTGCTGAAGGCCGCAGCGGACGAGGTGCGCGACGCCGATCTGCTCGGCGACGTCACGCTAGTCCTCCATCGCGGGGCCGGCGCGTACATCTGCGGCGAGGAATCCGCGCTCCTCGAGTCGCTCGAGGGCGACCGCGGTCAGCCAAGGCCGAGACCGCCTTTCCCGCCGATCTCGGGGCTGTACGCGTCGCCGACGCTGATCAACAACGTCCAGACGCTGACCACGGTGCCGATCATCATCGACCGCGGCGCGGCCTGGTACTCGAAGATCGGTCCGGAGGCCTCACCGGGAACCGTCGTCTACTCCATCTCCGGAAATGTCGAGCGGCCGGGGAACTACGAGCTCCCGCTCGGGACGACGCTGCGCGAGCTGATCTACGACGTCGGCGGCGGCATTGCCGGAGGGCGGAAGCTGAAGGCTGTCATTCCGGGCGGCTCGTCGGTCCCGGTGTTCACGCCCGACGAGATCGACACGCCGGCCGACTTCGACTCGATCCAGGCCGCCGGCTCGTTCCTCGGCTCAGCGGCGATCATCGCCGTGGACGACCGAGCCTGCATGGTTCAGCTCGCCCTGCGAGTCGAGAAGTTCTACATGCACGAGTCGTGCGGCAAGTGCACGCCCTGCCGCGAGGGCACGCGCTGGATGGTGAGCCTCCTCGACAAGATCGAGACCGGCCGCGCAGAGCACTCGGATCTCGACCTGCTGCGGGACGTATGCAACCGCGTGCTCGGCAAGTCGCTGTGCGCGCTCGGCGACTTCGCCGTCTACCCGGTCGCGAGCTACATCGACAAGTACCGCGAGGAGTTCGTCGCGCACATCGACCAGGGCGGCTGTCCGTACGGAGGCGAGTCGTCGATCGAAGGAATCGTCGCCCCGGTCGACCAGCACACGCATTCCCCGGTAGCCGAGGTGCCCGCATGAGACATGTCCAGGTGCCAGGCACGAAGGCATGGCTCAGATGAGCGCGGCGGAAATCGTCACTGTCTCGATTGACGGGCGCGAGGCTCAGGTGCCGAAGGGGACCGGGCTCGTCGAGACTGCGCTCGCGGCCGGGATCGAGATTCCGGTCTTCTGTTACGAGCCGCGGCTCGGGCCGCCGATCGGCGCCTGCCGGATGTGCCTCGTCGAGGTCGAGGGAATGCCGAAGCTCCAGGCCGGCTGCACGCTGACCGCGACAGACGGGATGGTCGTTCGCACGGCGCAGACCTCGCCCGCAGCGGCGGACGGCCAGAACTCGACCCTCGAGTTCATCCTGGTCAACCACCCGCTCGACTGCCCTGTCTGCGACAAGGGCGGCGAGTGCCCGCTCCAGGACCTCACGTTCCGCTGGGGCCCGCCCGTGACCCGGAACACCTTCCCCAAGCGCACCTTCGAGAAGCCGATCCCGATCTCGCCGACGATCGCGCTCGACCGAGAGCGCTGCATCCTGTGCTACCGCTGTACGCGGTTCTCCTCCGACGTCGCCGAGGACAGCCAGCTCGTCGCGCGCGACCGTGGCTCGCAGTCGATCATCACGACCTTCGAGGACGAGCCGTACCGCGCCCCGTTCTCGGGCAACGTGATCGAGCTCTGCCCAGTCGGCGCGCTCACGTCCACGCAGTACCGCTTCGCCGCCCGCCCCTGGGAGATCCAGGACGTCCCCACCGTCTGCGGCCTTTGCCCCGTCGGCTGCAACATCGAGTCGACGACGCGCGAGGGCAAGGTCAAACGCATCGCCTCGCGCAACCATCCCGAGATCGACGAAGGCTGGCTCTGCGACAAGGGCCGCTTCGGGTTCGCGCATCTGCTCGCGGGCGATCGTGTCGTCGACCCGCTGCGCCGGTCGGGCCCGCGCCGGTACGAGGAGCTCTCCTGGGACGCGGCCCTCGACGAAGCGGAGCAGATGCTGCGCGCCGCCGGGCAGAACATCGTCACCGCGCTCTCCGGCTCCGAGACCACTGAGCAGGCCTACGGGCTCGGCAAGCTTCTTCGCGAGGGGCTCGGTGCCCACTGCGCGGTCATGCCCGAGGACGTGAGCCCGGCGCTCGACGCTTTCCGCCTGCCGCTCTCCGCAATTCGCGAGGCTGAGCTGATCGTCGTCCTCGGCGACGATCCCGTCGTCGAGCGGGCTCCGATCGTCGACCTCTGGCTGCGTGCGGCGCGCCGGGCGGGCGCCGAGGTCGTGACGACCCCGATCGGAACCTCCGATCGCGGCGTCGGCGCGGTGCGAAAGGGCGAGCTAGCGACGCGGCTGCGGGAGAGCGAGCGCGCGATTCTCATCTGGTCGGGCCCCGGCGGCCGTGGCGGCGCAGGGGTGGCCGGTCTGGCCGCGGAGCTCGGCTTCGGCGAGAAGCCCGGCTGCGGCGCCTTTCAGCTGCTCGAGACCGCGAACGGGCGCGGCGTCGCCGATGCGTGGGCCGCCGCGGCCGACGGCGAGGAGGACGATCCGGAGCCGATCGAGCTGCTCATCGTCTCGGGCGACGAGGCTGCGGCCAATCCGGACGTCAGGGCATTGGCCGAGCGCGCCTCGAAGGTGCTCGCGATCTCGATGTTCCGCTCTCCTCTCGCCGGCTGGGCCGATCTCGTCCTCCCGGGGACGAGCTACCTCGAGCGCGACGGCACCTACATGAACCTCGAGGGCCGGCTCCAGCGCCTCCGACGCGCCGTCATCCCACCCTGTCCGGACGAGCTCGCCTGGATCGCGAAGCTCGCCGAGCGCTTCGGCGTCGCGGTCTCACCGCATGCGCCACAGGTGTTCGCCGAGATCTCTGAACGCTGCTACGGAGGGCTCGACTACACGGGAATCGGCGAGCAGGCCTCGTTGCCGGAGCGCTCTTCCGAGGTGGACGTGCCGAAGCCTCCTGCGCCTGCCAAGCGCGAAAGCAAGAACGGCGGCCTCCGCCTGATCACCTACCGGCCGCTCTTTTCCGGGCCCGCAGTCCAGCGGGTCCCGGAGCTTCAGTTCCAGCGACCGGATCCCGAGATCGAGCTCTCCGCCGAAGACGCCTCCAGGCTCGCCCTCGAGCCAGGCGCCCAGGTCAGCGTTCGATCCAACGGCACCTCGGTCGAGCTTCGCGCGCGCGTAAACAAGCTCCTGGCGGCGGGCGTTGCCCGAGTTGCGGCCGAGCACGCTCAGGGCCTCGGCACACACGTGGAGGTCGGCGCATGAACCCGAACGAGCCTTGGTGGATCGACCTGATCAAGGCGGTCGTGATCGTGAACCTCCTCCTCGGGATGTTCGCGTACATGACGTGGGTCGAACGGAAGCTGATCGGGCGGATGCAGCGGCGCTACGGCCCAAACCGGGCGGGGCCATTTGGCCTACTTCAGCCGATCGCCGACCTCGTCAAGCTGATCCGCAAGGAGAGCTTCTACCCGGCGACCGCCGTCGAGCTCCTCTACATCGGAGCGCCGCTCATCTCCGCGGCAACGGCGCTGGCCGCGTTCTCCGTCATCCCCTTCGGCGAGGGCTGGCACATCTGGCGCTACGACATCACCGGCGAGATCATCGACGTGCCGATCTCTCTCATCTTCATCTTCGCCCTCGGCTCGCTCGGCGTGTACGGCTTCATCATCGGCGGCTGGGCCTCCGACTCGAAGTACGCACTGCTCGGCTCGATGAGAACCTGCGCCCAGCTCGTCTCCTATGAGGTCTCGCTCGCCCTCTCCGTGCTCGGCGTCGTGCTCATGACCGGGTCGCTCTCGCTCACCGACATCGTCGCGAAGCAACAGGACACGATCTGGTTCGCCGTGCCGCAGATCATCGGGCTGCTCGTCTTCTTCGCGGCCGGAACCGCCGAGACCAACCGCCCGCCGTTCGACCTGCCCGAGGCCGACACCGAGCTCGTCGCCGGGTACCACACGGAGTACAGCGGCATGCGCTTCGGGCTCTTCTCGATGGCCGAGTACGTGAACATGATCACGCTCTCCGGGCTCTGCGTGACGCTCTTCTTCGGCGGCTGGCTCGGCCCATGGGCCCCGCTCGGGCCACTCTGGTTCCTGCTCAAGGTCTTCGCCCTCATCTTCCTCTTCATCTGGCTCCGAGCGACCCTCCCGCGCCTTCGCTACGACCAGCTGATGTCGTTCGGCTGGAAGGTGCTCCTGCCGGTCGCGACCGTGAACGCCCTCGTCACCGCCGCGCTAGTGGTCGCCTTCGCATGAGCCCACAGCCTGTCGACTCCCTCCGCGGCTTCGGCGTCACGCTGAGCCAGATCTTCAAGAAGCCGCTCACGCAGCAATACCCGGAGTACAAGCGACCGCTCTACCCGCGTTTCCGCGGGCGCCACCGGCTCTGGCGACACGAGAACGGGCTCGAGAAGTGCGTCGGCTGCTCCCTCTGCGCGGCGGCCTGCCCGGCCGACTGCATCCGCGTCGTCGCCGAGGAGAACACGGCCGACACGAGGGTCTCCGCCGGCGAGCGGTATGCGCGGATCTACGAGATCAACCTCTCCCGCTGCATCTTCTGCGGCTACTGCGAGCTCGCGTGCCCGTTCGACGCGATCACGC
>JBBPIJ010000021.1:0-41071 GCA_038040395.1 Actinomycetota bacterium | reverse complement strand
CGCTGCATCTTCTGCGGCTACTGCGAGCTCGCGTGCCCGTTCGACGCGATCACGCTCGAGCAGGAGTACGAGCTCTCCGAGTACTCGCGTGACGACCTGATCTACACGAAGGACATGCTGCTCGCGGAGCCGATCAAGCGCGTGCCCGTCGCCGACCGCGACCTGTACGACACCCCGATCCCGGCCTACAAGGAGCGCTCGTAGTGCTCCTCCCAGTGATGCCGCCGAGTCTCTGGGTCGCGAGCACCAAGCCAGAGGCCGCACTCGACCGCGGCCAAGGCTTGCAGCCTTGGCAAGGGCGAGGGTGGGCTCTGGCGCCGCGTGATCGCGGGCCAGAGGCCGGCATGTATCGCTGGGTGGAGCACTAATGGGCAACTTCGTCGTCTGGGTCGTCTGGGTCATGGCCGCGTTCGCGTGCCTCGGCTCCGGAGCCGCAGTCGTGAGCTTCTCGAACCCCTACTACTCGGCCCTCGCGCTGATCGGCAATCTCGGCTCGCTCGCCGTGCTGTACCTCCTCCTCTCGGCGGAGTTCGTCGCCGCCGCGCAGGTGCTCGTCTACGCGGGGGCCGTGATGGTCATGTTCCTGTTCGTCATCGCCTACCTGGGCCGGCACGCCGATGCTCCGTGGGCGGGCGGCCCGAACTGGCAGGCGCTCGGCGCGGTCGCAGCCGCGGGGGCGCTGATGGTGGAGATCGTCGTCGTCATCGGGCTCAAGGCGAGCGGCCGGCTCTCGCACGGGCCTGAGATCGGCGCCGGCTTCGGCAGCCCGTACGAGATCGGCAAGCTGTTCCTGACCGACCACCTGCTCGCGTTCGAGATCACGTCGATCGTCCTGCTCACGGCAGCGGTCGGAGGAGTCGTCCTCGGCAGCCACGCGCGTGGAGAGGAAGAGCGCGCGTGAAGGGCCCGGACCTCACCTGGTACCTGGCGGTCGCCGCGTTCCTGTTCGCGATCGGCGCGCTCGGCGTGATGCTCCGGCGCAGCCCGCTGATCGTGCTGCTCTCGCTGGAGATCATGCTCAACGGAGCGAACCTGGCCCTGATCACCTTCTCGCGCCACCACGGCCAGCTCGACGGCCAGATCTTCGCGCTCGCGGTCATGGCCGTGGCCGCCGCTGAGGTCGTGGTCGGTCTCGGCCTGATCGTCGCGGTCCATCGCCGAAAGCTCGAGCTGGACGTCGACAAGCTGTCGACGCTGCGCGGATGATCGCCGCCGCGTGGGTCTGCCTCCTCGCGCCGCTCGGCGCTGCGCTCGCGATCACGCTCGGGGGCACACGCTTATCGCGCCGCGCGGCCGGCTACCTCGCAACCGCGTCGGTGGCAACCTCGTTCGTCGCCTCGACCGTCGCGTTTTTCTCGATCCTCGGCGACCCAGCGGAGGAACGAACGCACCTCTCCACGTCCTGGACGTGGCTCTCCGCGGGCAACTTCGACGTCGGTCTCACGCTGCTCGTCGATCCGCTCTCGATCTTCATGATGCTGATCGTCTCCGGCGTCGGCGCCCTCATCGTCGGCTACTCGATCGGCTACATGCACGGCGACGAGGAGGAGCGGCGGTACTTCGCCTACATGGCGCTCTTCGTCTTCTCGATGCTCCTGCTCGTTCAGTCCGGAAACCTGCTTCTGCTTCTCGTCGGCTGGGGCCTCGTCGGGCTCTCCTCATACCTGCTGATTGGGTTCCACCACGAGCGGCCGAGCGCCGTCGCGGCCGCAAAGAAGGCCTTCATCATGAACGCGTTCGGCGACGCGACGATGGCGCTCGCATTCTTCGTCCTCATCCAGCGGACCGGCTCGCTCTCGTTCGACTCCTCGTTTCAGTGGTCGGGCGACAACGCGGGCTCGTGGGCGGTCAACCTCGTCGCGCTCGGCCTGCTCGGCGGCGCCGTCGCCAAGTCAGCGCAGCTCCCGCTCCAGACCTGGCTCCCCGACGCGATGGAAGGCCCGACGCCGGTCAGCGCCCTGATCCACGCGGCGACGATGGTGACGGCCGGCGTGTACCTGCTCGTGCGCGCCGCGCCGGTCTTCGAGGCCGCGCCGCACGTCCAGGATCTCGCCGCCGGCCTCGGCGCCGCGACGCTGCTGGTCGCGGGCCTGATCGCCCTCGTCCAGGTGGACATCAAGCGCGTGATCGCGTACTCGACGATGTCGCAGATCGGCTACATGTTCCTCGGAGCCGGACTCGGCGCGTACGCGAACTCGATGTTCCACCTGATGACGCACGCGTTCTTCAAGGCGCTCCTGTTCCTCGCAGCGGGGCTCGTCATCCACGCGCTTCTCGGCGAGCAGGACATGCGGAAGATGGGCGGGCTACGGCAGTTCCTGCCTCGCACGTATGCCGCGTTCCTGATCGGGGCTCTCGCGCTCACCGGGATCCCGCCGCTCTCGGGGTTCTTCTCGAAGGACTCGATCCTCGCCTCGGCGCTCGCGGCGGGGACCTACGGACAGGTGCTCTTCGCGGTCGGCCTCGCCGGCGCGTTCCTCACCGGCCTCTACACGTTCCGGATGGTCTTCCTCGTCTTCGGCGGGGAGCCGTCGCCCTACGCGCGCGAGCACTTCCACAAGCCTGACCGGAGCGAGCCGTGGCTCTGGATGAGCCTCACGGTCGGCGTGCTGACCATCGGAGCTGTCGTAGCCGGCTGGATCCAATTTGCCGGGATCTGGACGCCGCTCAGCGACTTCCTGAGGCCGGTGGCCGAGCCGCTCGTCGAACCGAGCGGGGCTCAGGACCTCCTCGCCAGCTTCCTCGCGGTCGGGCTCGGAATCGCCGGGGTCGCCGTCGCCTGGGCGGTGTATTCGGCTCGCACGCTTACCGTCCCGCAGGCCAGGGTCGTGCGCGCCGTGCTCGAGCACAAGTTCTACTTCGACGAGCTCTACGACTGGGTCTTCTATCGGCCGACCGTCTTGCTGGCCCGCACCTTGCGTGACTACGTCGAGCGCCCGGTCCTGCTCGGCTCGATCGACGCGATCGCGACCGGCGCGCGGCGGATCGGCAACGAGGTGACGGAGCTCCAGACCGGCCTCGTGCGCACGTACGCGCTCGCGATCGCGGGCAGCGTCACCGTCCTCGCCCTCGTCTTCGTCTGGGTCAAATGAGTAGCTGGCTGGCGACGATCCTCGTCTTCCTCCCGCTCGGCGGCGCGCTCCTTGTCTGGCTGCTGCCCGTGGGGCGCGTGGCGGGGCCGCTCGCGCTCCTCATTGCGCTCACCGAGGTCGGCTTCTGGATCAATGGCCTGACGTTGATCGACTTCGATCGGACCTCGGGGCCGAGCTTCGACCAGCAGACGACGTGGTTCAGCGATCTGAACGTCTCTTACCACGTTGGCTTCTCCGCATTCTCGTTCTGGTTGGCGGGCCTCGCGGTAGTCGTGATGGCTGCCGCGATCGCGTACGGGTTCTGGGTCGGACGAGAACGACCGCGCGCGTACTTCGGGCTCATGCTCTTCCTGACGGCCGCCGTCGTGGGCGTCTTCGCCTCAGAAGATCTGCTGCTGTTCTACGTCTTCTTCGAGGCGATGATGATCCCGCTCTATGTCCTGATCGGCGTCTGGGGCGGGCCTGGCCGCCTCGGAGCGACGGTGAAATTCGTCATCTACACGATGGCTGGGTCGCTGCTGATGCTCGCCGCGGTAATCGTCTTCGGGCTCTCGAGCGGGTCATTCGACCTCGTCGACTCCAACCCGAGCAACAGCACCTGGCTCTTTCTCGGCTTCGCGATCGCATTCGCCGTAAAGGCGCCGCTTTTCCCCTTCCACGGCTGGCTGCCAGACGCATACCGCGAGTCGTCGCCGGAGGTGGCCGCCGTGCTCTCGGGCGTGATTTCGAAAGCAGCGATCTTTGGCTTCATCCGGATCTGCCTGGGGAAATTCCCGGGACCCTTCGACGACTTCCGCAACGTAATTCTCGCGCTCGCCGTCGTCGGGCTCGTCTACGGATCGCTAATGGCATTTAGAGCTCCGGACGTGCGCGGCGTGATCGCGTACTCAAGCCTCGCCCAAATGGGCCTGATCACGATCGGCGTCTTCTCGCTGACCTCTATGGGAGTCAGCGGCGCTGTCCTTCAGGCAGTGAATCACGGCTTGATCTCAGCGACGCTCTTCCTACTCGCCGGCGCCATCGAGCGAAGAACCGCAACGGGCAGCCTGAATCGCCTTGGCGGGATGGCCCGCGGCCGGCCGGCGCTGGCGACCGTGTTGATGGTGACGGGCGTGATCGCCCTCGCTGTGCCGGGCTCCTCGGCTTTCGCTGGTGAGTTCCTAATCCTCGCCGGCATTTTCGGCTTCGGCTGGGGCTGGGCCGTCGCGGGGGCCACAGGGATCGTGCTCGCGGCGATGTACATGCTGCGGCTGATCTCGGCCGTCCTTCACAAAGAGCCCGGCCCGGCAGTGTCGGACGCGGCGCTCGACCTGCGACCCGCTGAGCTTGGAATCGTGGTTCCCCTGGTGGCTTGCCTGCTCGCGCTCTCGATGTGGCCGGCTGCAATCAGCGAGCGCGTGGGAGACGAAAACACTCCTCTCTTTCCTCAGAAGGCCGAGTTCCCGGCGTTCCCGGGGTCCGTACCGTGATCCAGACGCCGTCAGTCGACTGGTTCGCGCTCTCGCCTTCGCTCGTCGCGCTCGGCGCCGCGGCAATCTGCTTGCTCTCGGCCGTGCTCACCCCGCGCTGGCTGCTCCGGCCCTTCGCGGCGTTCGTCTGCGCGCTCGGCTTCGTCGGCGGGCTCGTCATGGCCTCGCTCGTCTACTGGAAAACCCCCGAAGCGCACCTGATCGTCGCGGACGCCGTCAGTCGCGACCGGTTCGCCGCGGTCGCGCAGCTGATCGTCATGGGCTCGGGCCTGCTCGCGGTCGGCGTCTCCTACTCCGCGCGGATGCGCCAGGACCACATCGGCGAGTACTACGCGCTCCTCGCCACCGCCGGCGCCGGCATGGCTTTCCTCGTCCAGGCGGGCAACCTGATGACGCTCTTCCTCGGCCTGGAGTGGTTCTCGGTCTGCCTGTACATCCTGTGCGCGATCGAGACCGACCTCGTCGGCTCGCTCGAGGCCGGGCTCAAGTACCTGATCATCGGCGGCATGGGCTCGGCCGTGCTGCTCTTCGGCTCTGCGCTGGTCTACGGCTCGACCGGCGAGCTCGGCTTCTCCGCGATCGCCGACGCGACGCGTCTCCACGACCTCTCCGGCGACCCGATCCTCCTCGTCGGCCTCGCGATGATCCTCGCCGGCCTCGCGTTCAAGGCCTCGGCCGCGCCGTTCCACATGTGGACGCCCGACGTCTACGACGGCGCTCCGACGCCCGTGACCGGATTCATGGCCGCGGCAACCAAAGCGGTCGCGCTCGTCCTCGCGCTGCGCCTCCTCAGCGTCGCGTTCCCGGAGAAGGAGGACGTCTGGACGATCGCCGTCGCCTTCCTCGCCTGCGCGTCACTCGCGTGGGGCAACCTCGCGGCGCTCGTCCAGACCCGCGTCAAGAGGCTCCTGGCGTACTCCTCGATCTCACATGCGGGCTTCATGCTGATCGCGGTCGCCGCAGCCAACCAGCTCGGAGCCAGGGCGCTCCTCTATTACCTGATCCCGTACGCCGCGATCTCGATCGGCGCCTTCGCCGTCGTGGCCGCCCGCGAGCGCGAGCTCGGCGAGACAGTCACGCTGGAGAACCTCTCCGGCTTCGGCTGGGAGCGTCCGGTGCTCGGCGCCGCGATGTTCACGTTCATGCTCGGCTTCGCCGGCTTTCCCTTGACCGGCGGCTTCATGGGCAAGTTCCTGATCTTCTCGGCCGCCTCGGAGCGAGGCTGGAACTGGCTCGTGATCGTCGGCGTTGCCGCGACACTGGTCAGCCTCTACTACTACCTCGCGGTCATCCGTGCGATGTACATGCGCCCCGCGGCCGAGCTGGGGCTCGCGCCGATCGGCGGCTCGCCGCCGAGAGAGGTGCTCCTGACGAGCGCGGTCGTCGCGGCGATGATCGTGAACGTGGGCGCGTTCTTCGCCATCCAGCCGCTCGTCGACCTGACGAGGACCGCCGCGCAGGCCCTACCGCTCTAGCACGGGGCGCCTGAGCTCGACGCTCAAGCCGAGCAGAGCCTGTACGCCGAAGACCGCGAGGCACCCCGAGAGGGCAAACGCAGGCGCGCCCGCCGCGGCGCCGCCGACGAGTAGGACGAGCGCTACGCCAAAGAGGAACGGCTCCAGCGCAGCCACCGGCTCGAGCGCAGACTCGGCACGAGCATCGAGCGCCTCCCCGAGGGCGGCGAGCCCCGAAACCGCGGTGACAGGCACCGCCGCGAGCAGGAGGTACGAGGAAAGTCGAGACTCCCCGGCCGCTCCAGAAGCCGCCGCCCCGAGAGCGATCGCGATTGGAAACCAGCGCCGCATGCGCCGAGGTTCGACGGTCCTTGCGACGATCCTGCCGTTGGCGAGCCCGTCGAGGCGGTCGTCCTGGTCGAGCTGAGCGGTTAATCTCCCGCGTCGCCTGAAAGGAGAACGAATGCCTGACGTCCCACTGACCTGGCTCGGCCACGCCGCCTTCCGCTTCGACACGCCGGGCGGGAAACGCGTCTATGTCGATCCATGGCTCGAAGGTCCGACCTGCCCGGATGGGGAGAAGGAGCCGGAGCGCGTCGACCTGATCGCCCTCACGCACGGACACGACGATCACGTCGGGCAGACGGTCGAGCTCGCATCCAAGCACGGCTGCCCGGTCGTCGCGCTCGTCGAGCTCCGTGGCTGGCTCTCGATGCAGGGATTGCCCGAGGAGATGGCCCACGCCGGCAACAAGGGCGGAACGATCGACGTCGACGGGGTCAAAATCACGTTCACGAACGCGCATCACTCGAGCAGCGGTTGGGGTGACAACGGCCCGATCTACCTCGGCGAGCCGGCCGGCCTCGTGATCGAGGTCGAGAACGGGACGACGCTCTACTTCGCGGGCGACACCTGCGTCTTCGGGGACATGCAGCTGATCAGCCGTATCTACGAGCCGGACGTTGCGATCCTGCCGATCGGCGGCCACTTCACGATGGATCCGCGCGAGGCCGCCGTCGCGATCGAGCTGCTCGGCGTCAAGCGTTGCGTCCCCTGCCACTACGGGACGTTTCCGCTCCTCGCGGGGACGCCTGCGCAGCTGCGGGAGCTAGCGCCGGACGTCGAGATCCTCGAGCCGGCACCCGGAGAGACGGTGCAGGTTTGAGAGAGCGCTGGTTCGGCGCGACGAAGCAGCGCGTGCCCCAGCTCGCAGTCGAGGGAGCGATCGAGTTCCCGGCCGAGCCGCTCGTGCTGGACGAGCTCGACGACGCGAAGCTGCGCGCCGCGCACGAGGAGGGCACGCCCGTCGTCGTTCGCGCCGACACCGAGGAAAAGGTGCTGGCGGCGCTCGCCCGCCCGGAAGTAGCCTGCGTCCTGGTGCCGAATGCGGAGCTCCTCGAGATCGACCTCGTCGAAGGGACCTATGGCTAGTCCGATCGTCTCGACGTACTCGATCGTCGCCTGCGATCTCGACGCGGGACAGTGGGGAGTCGCCGTCCAGTCCAAGTTCCTATCGGTCGGGTCGGTCGTGCCATGGGCCGAACCGCACGTCGGGGCGGTCGCGACGCAGGCGTACGCGAACCCTCGCTACGGGCCGCAGGGCCTTGACCTGCTCCGCGAAGGGCTCTCCGCACAGGAGGTCGTCGACCGGCTGACCGGGGCCGACGAGGGTCGCGACCATCGCCAGCTCGGAGTCGTCGACGCCAAGGGCGACGCTGCCACGTACACGGGGAGCGAATGCCTGGACTGGGCAGGCGGCCGCATCGGCGCCGGATACGCGGCGCAGGGGAACATCCTCGTCTCGGGCGAAACGGTCGACGCACTGGCCGAAACGTTCGAGGGGAGCATCGGGCAACCGCTCGCAGAACGCCTGATCGACTGCCTCGCCGCCGCCCAGGCAGCCGGCGGCGATAGCCGGGGCCAGCAGTCCTCGGCGCTCCTCGTCGTCGAGCGCGACGGCGGCTACGCCAAGATGTCAGACGTCGTCGTCGAACTTCGCGTGGAGGATCACGAGCGGCCGATCGAGGAGCTGAGGCGGATCTATGTCCTGCACGACGAGATCTTCGGGAAGACGCCGCGGCGACTATGGGTCGACGTCGACGAGACCCTCGCGGCCGAGCTGAGAGAGCGGCTGGCCGAGCTCGACTACCAGGGTGAGCTCGCGGAGACCTTTGTCGCCTGGACCGGGAAGGAAAACCTCGAGGACCGCGTTGACGGAATCGAGCAAATCGATCCCGTCGTCCTGGAAGCCCTGAGGAGCAGAACTTGAGCGAGAAGGCATATGAGGTCGCCCACATCGACGAGCTCGACAGCTTCCCGACCGAGAACGAGGGGCTGGTGTGGCGCCCGGTGCGCCGCCGGCTCGGGATCACCGCCTTCGGGACGAACGCGTACACAGCGGAGGCCGGAGACGAGCGCGTCGTCGAGGAGCACCACGAGAAGGACGGAGCCGAGGAGCTCTACTTCGTCGCCAATGGGTGCGCAACGTTCACGCTCGGCGACGATGAGATCGACGCCCCGGCCGGCACGTTCGTCTACGCGGAGCCTGGAACGAAGCGCGGCGCGGTCGCCACCGAGCCGAAAACCACGGTCGTCGCCTTCGGCGCGAAGCCCGGCGTCCCGCACGAGATCTCGGGCTGGGAGGAAATCTTCGTCGCGTTTGGCCATCTCCACAATGGCGACGAGGAGGCGGGGCGCAAGGCGATTGCAAAAGTGATCGCCGACAAGCCCGACGAGTGGCGTGGGCACTTCAACGCAGCCTGCTTCGAAAGCCTCACGAAGAATCGGGAAGCAGCGTTCGAGCACCTGCGGCGGGCGATCGAGCTCGAGCCCAAGGCCGCCGAGGCCGCGCGCGAGGATGCGGACTTCGACTGGCTCCTCGACGATCCGGAGTTCCCGGCTTGAGCGGAACGGCGAACATCTCCGAGTTGGCTTTCCGCCTCGCCAGCGGGCAAAGCTGGGCGATGGTGCGGACGCACTTCGGGATTACCGCGTTCGGGGTGAACGCGTACGTTGCGAACGAGGCGGGAATCGAGGTCGTGGGCGAGCACGACGAGCTCGGTGAGCGATCCGGGAAGCACGAGGAGCTCTACTTTGTCGCTAATGGACACGCGACGTTCACCGTAAACGGAGACGAGATCGACGCGCCTTCGGGCACATTAGTCTTCGTGCGGGACCCTGCTGCCAAGCGCAGCGCGGTCGCAAAAGAAGCCGGGACGACGGTCGTCATCGTCGGAGGAAAGCCCGGCGAGGCGTTCACGCCGTCCCCGTGGGAGCGAAACGCGCCCGCGCTTGCCTACTTCGCCACGGGTGAATACGACAAGGCAGTCGAAGAGTTCGAGCGGATTCATGCGGAGGCCCCAGACGACGCGGGTGTCCTCTACAACCTGGCCTGCGCCGAGAGCATGAGCGGGAAGAGCCAACAGGCGGTCGGGCACTTGGCCCGCGCAATCAAGCTCGACGCGAGCTTCGGTGAGCTGGCGGAGAAGGATTCCGACTTCGACGCGATCCGTAGCAAGCCCGGGTACGCCTCAGCTATCGCCGGGCAGCCGGACGCCGGCGGCTCGAGCTCGTAGCGCCGGCACCGGGTCGGCCTCCGGCCGCGCGACGAGCATTACCGCTCCAAAGCCCTCCCCCGCCAGCGCATCGACGAGGAGCTGCAGCCCAATCGCCAGCGCGAAGGCCTTGTGCGCCTGCTCTCCACCGAACGGCACGAGGTCGTCTTCGCTCGCCTCGCCGGCGATCACCTCGCCGTAGGTGACGCGGCCCATCGAGACGTCGGAGACGACCGGCTGTCGGTCCGAGCTCGGGATCGCAATCGCGATCGGATTCGTGCCGGCCAGAGGCGGTCCCCCTTCCGGATGGCCAAGCCGTGCCGGAGAAGTCGCGGTCAGGACGGCGACGAGCCCGCCCTCGGCGAGCTTCCGCACCCAGTGGCCGAGCATCCCCGTCGGGAAGCAGTCCTTGGCGACGATCACGCGGGCCCCAGCCGGAGGGTCAGCGAGTTGAGCGCTACAAATTGCGGCGAGCGTGAGATACCCGAGCGCGCCGCGGCCCTCCCAACGCTCGAAGCCCGGTTCTGCGAGCACCCGCTCCGGCCGAGCACCCGGATTCAGGTCGGGGAGGGTCGAGAGCCAGTCGACCCGGGGCAGGCCGTGGCCTGAACGTCCGCGCGCCTCCGCGTCGAGGAAATGGTCGGCGAGAACCCCGGCGTCGGTGTCGTCGAAACCGAGACCCCCTAGCTTCTCCAGAACCTGGGCGCGGTTGCTCATTCGATGCCTGCTGGCAAGCGAGTCCTCACGGAATCTTTACGAGTACCACGCGGAGTCTTCACGGTCACGCGGGATCCTCTCTCGCAGAACCACGAAAGGGGGAGCTAATCGCTATGCGCCATCCCAAGTACGTCGTTCTACTCGTCGCAACCGGCCTGCTCGTTCTCGTCGGGGCCGCGGCGGCGAGACTTTCGTCGCCTCCGCAGACCTCGGACGTCTCCGCAGCGTTCACCGCGACCCAGACGCGGATGAACACCAGGACCTGTGACGTAAGCGGCGAGACGTTCCGGATCACGAACGCCACCTGGCGCGGCACTTCTACGAGCGCCGAACCACGGCTCGCCGGGACGATCGTCATCACCACGCGGACGTTGGTGAACGAGACCACCGACGACGGCTGGGCCTCGGGCACGTGGCGGACGTCAAACGCCATGCAGGCCAACCCGCGCACGAGGGCGAGGTCGCTTGGCCGGTTGTCCGCTGTGATCGACAACGGAAATCATCTCGACGGTCTCCTGACCGGCGAGGTGCGGCGCCCGTGGGGGCGTCTACTCGGCAACTGGTCGGCGACGATCGTCGGCAACACCCTGAGCGGCGAGCTGGGGGCAAACGCCCCGGTCGCGCCGGACAACTCCGCGCTTATCTTCCGCGGCAACTGCCCGTAGCGAGATTGTCGCAAGGAGTTACGAGGGGCGCCTTCGGGCGCCCCTCGCGTTTCAGGAGACGAGCGGAAGCGGCTTCTTGACGCGACCGGGCTCGATCCCGGTCGCGGTGATCGCCTCTGCGAGCTCGACGATCGTCCGGGCGGTCTCGTTCTCCGGGTTCGCCCAGACCAGCGGTTCGCCGGAATCGGCGCTCTCCCGCAAGCTTGGGTCGAACGGGATGCGCCCGAGCAGCGGTGCGTCAATCGCCCCCGCCAACGCCTCCCCTCCGCCGGCGCCGAAAAGCTCCTGTCCCGTGCCGACGAGGTACGACATGTTCTCGACGGCGCCGATCAAGCGCATGCCTGTCTTCTGAGCCATCTGCGCCGCGCGCACAGCGACCAGCTGCGCGGCGGGCTGCGGTGTGGTGACCACGACCGCCTCTGCGCGGGGCAGCAGCTGGCCGAGCGAGATCGAGACGTCACCAGTCCCCGGAGGCATGTCGACGACGAGCGTGTCGAGCTCGCCCCAGTGGACGTCCGAGAGGAACTGCTCGAGCGCCCGGTGGAGCATCGGCCCGCGCCACATGACCGGGGCGTTCTCGTCGAGGAAGAAGCCAATCGACATCAGCTTGAGGTCGCCGCGAACGGGCGGGACGATCATCTTGTCGACGACCACTGGGCGCTGGGTCACTCCGAGCATGTGCGGAATCGAGTGGCCGTAGACGTCCGCGTCGAGGATCCCCGTACGCTGACCGAGCCGGTCGAACGCGGCGGCGAGATTCACCGACAGCGTCGACTTCCCGACGCCTCCCTTGCCGCTCGCGACGGCGAGCACGCGGGTCGAGGCGTCGACCGAGATGCCCTTCGAACGGCCTGTCACGCTCCCGCGCAGCTTCGCGGTCAGGGCGGCCCGCTCGTCCGGGCTCATGACCTCGAACGCGAGCGAGACCATGTCGACCCCTGGGAGCGGCAAGACGTGCTCGTTGACCTGGTCCTCGAAGCTCGAGCGCAGAGGACAGCCGGCGACCGTGAGCGCGATCGTGACGGCGACCTTCCCGCCCTCGACGTGCACCTCGCGCACCATGTCGAGCTCCGTGACCGGCCGCTTCAGCTCGGGGTCGATGACCTTCCCGAGGGCCTCCGTGATCTGCTCGCGGGTGGGCTGTTCCACGGTTCGAGCGTAGCACCGGTCAAACGCCGAGCCGCCTCGGCGTGGGTCTAGGTGGCAACGAGGCTGGCCAGGCGCTCGCAGAGCTCCTGCGTCCCAGCGGCGGCCACCGGAGATCTCGCGGCAGTGTCGAGCGGCCCGGCCTCGAATGGGGCGGCGTCCACAAACATGATCGGCAGCCCGACCTCCTGCAAGAGCAGCTGTGCGGCGGCGATGTCCACCGCGCGCGCCTCCTTGAGCGAGCAGACGGCGTCGACGCGGCCGGCGGCGAGGTTGCAGAGCGAGAGCGCGAGCGAACCCATGATCCGCAGCCGCCGGGCAAAGCCGGCGAAGGCCTCCGCCTTGTCGGCCACCGCGCCGGCCTGGGTTGCCTCAAGCGCGAGAATCTCGATCTCATCCTTCGGACGCACACCGCCAAGCCGCTCGCCGTTCAGCCAGGCGCCTCCTCCCTTCGTGGCCGTCCACTCCTCACCCGAGCCGAAGTCGTGCACGAAACCGAAGAAGACATCCCCCATCGCCGAGCCCTCGGCAACCGCGATCGAAACCGAGAAGAACGGGATGTTCCGCTTTGCGTTCAGCGAGCCGTCGATCGGGTCGACGACCACGCGCAGCGTCGGCGACCTGCCGAAGGAGCGCTCGCCGAGCTCCTCCGAGACGAGGTGGAAGTCCAGCCCCTCCTCCTTGTGCAGAGCCTCCAGGCGGGCGACGATCGCATCCTCCGCCGCGGCGTCGACCTCGGTCGTGTCGTCGCCGCCGACCCCCGTGCCGAGGACCGGTTCGCGCTCGTTCCTCGTCGGCATGCTCGCGAAGACGCCGCGGAGATCCTCGACCGCGGCACGGCAGAAGGCCAGCCAGTCTTCGTTCGTCATGGCTCGAGCGGGTGGAAGAGCAGGCCCGAGACCAGCTTGGGATAGAAGTACGTGCTCTTCTGGGGCATGGTCTCGCCGCGCGCCGCGACTTTGAAGACGTCCTCGATCCTCGTGGGCCGCATCAGCACAGCCAGCTTCGCGTCGCCCTCGTCGACTGCGCTAACGGCCTCGCGCCAGTCGGCCGTGTAGGAGAGACCCTCGTGACCGAGCCGGTCGACAAGCTGGACGTCGAGCTCGCCGGCGCCGTCGACCGCGAGCTCGGTCTGCCCGTCGTAGACGACGACCGCAGCGCGCTCCCGTGATAGCTCGCCGAGCTCTTGGAGGGCCGACTCGGGATCGGGTCGCGGCTCTCCTGCGAGCAACTCGCCCTGCGGGGCCTCGCGAAACACGCGATGAGTCGGGAAGATCGTCAAGCCGGGGTCGTCGAGGCTGACCAACACGACCATCATGTTTCCACTTTCGGGAGTTCCGGACTCCTCGTGGTAGGCAAGAGCCGTCTCGTACCGGTGATGGCCGTCCGCGATCAGGAGGCGCCGGTCGGAAAAGGCCTCGCCCAGACTGTCGTCGGGAAGGCGCCAGAGTCGGGTCCCCTCGACCTGCATGTCGGGAGGTCGGTCCGGCGTTTCGAAAGGCGCCTCGCCCTCGTAGAGCAGGAAGATCGGCTCGAGCTGAGCGCGCACTTCGCGAAGTAGGCGGAGCCGCCCCTCCTTCGGGCCTCGATGGGTCCGCTCGTGCGGGAGCACCGTGCCTGCCTCATAGGGCTCGACCTTCAGCGAGCCGACCAGGCCAGTCCGGGTGCGCGAGACCCCGTCCGGGCCGACGTAGTCCTGAGACAGCGCCCAGAAGCCCGGTTCCTCCGGGGCGAGGGCTCCTTCCTCGCGCCATGCGCGAAAGTCTCGGCCGGCCTGCTCCTCCGAGTCGGGCAACGTCAGATGAACGACGTTGTGCGGACTCTTCCGGAGCAGTGCCTCACGCTCCTCCGGGCCGATCACGTCGTAGGGCGGCGCCACGAGGCTCTCGAGTGGGCCTGCCCTCTCGGTCTCGTAACGGAGCGCTCCGAACGGCTTGATCTCGGCCACAACGGCGGACCGTAGCATCCGTTTCCGGGCCTAGACTCGGTGCGTGTCAGCGATCGCGCAGCTCGAGCAGGACCGGGTCGTCGAGGGCGTCTACGCGGTCGCGAAGAAGGAACGCCTGAAGACGCGCGGCGGTGCTCCGTACCTCGCTCTCGAGCTCGTCGATCCGAGCGGACGAATCGAAGCGCGTGTCTGGACCGACGTCGACCTTCTCGACAGCCGCTTCGCCGAAGGCGACGCGGTGCGCGTGCTCGGACGTGTCGACCGATTTCGCGACCGACTTCAGCTCGAGGTTCGCTCACTGGAGCCGGCCGAGGACCTCGATCCGGCGACGCTCGCTCAGGCCATGCGCCGTGACGCCGACGAGCTGGATGGGTTTCTCGAGTTTCTCGCCGGCGAGATCTCGCACCCCGGGCTGAGGGCCGCCGTCGGGCGCTTCGTGGACGACGCCGAGCTGCGAGCAAGACTGCGGTCGCTACCGGCGACCGTCGAGGGGCATCACAGCTACGCCGGTGGCCTCCTCGAGCACACGGTCGGTGTCGCCACGATCTGCCGCGAGGTCGCTCAACTCCACCCGCGGCTGCGAACCGACCTGCTGCTCGCGGCTGCGCTGCTCCACGACGTCGGGCGAACCGTCGAGCTCACTCGAGGCCCAACCTTTCGCCCGACCGAGGAGGGGCGCCTGCTCGGGCACGTGCATCTCGGCCTGCGCCTCATCGAAGAGCGTGCGGCGCCGCTCGAGGCCCCTGCTCGCGCCGAGCTCCTGCACGCGGTCGGCTCGCACCACGATCCCCGCGCAGCGCGCACCGCCGAGGCATCAGTCCTCTACCACGCGAACCAGCTCGACGCGGTCGCCGCGACGCGACCGATTCCCGACTAGCGGGGAAGCTCGTCGACGAGGCCAGCGATCTGGTCGCGGATCGAGCGCACGACTTCCACCGGCATGCCCATCGGATCTCGCAGATCCCAGTCGATGTACTGCTTTCCCGGCAGGACGGGGCAGGCATCCCCGCAGCCCATGGTCACGACGAGCTCCGCCCACTCGACGTCTTCCTGGGAGAGCTTGTGCGGCACTCGTCCTTCGAGGTCGATCCCCAACTCGCGCATGACCTCCACGACTTCGGGGTGCACGCCCGGCGAGGGCTGCGTGCCGGCTGACCGGGCCTCGCCGCCGGCCCGCTCGTAGAACGCCTTCGCCATCTGCGAGCGGCCCGCGTTCCCGATGCAGACGAAGAGGACCCGGCTACCGGGCAACCGTGCCCTCGGCGGTGGCGAGGACAAGCTCGGGCTGTGGCGCGCCGCCGAGAGCGAAGGCGAGCGCCTCGACGGCCTCCGGCACGAGCCGATAGAAGACCCAGGTCTTCCGTTTGTGCGCCACCTCGATGAGCCCGGCCTCGCGCAGGATCCGAAGGTGGTGCGAGATCGTCGGCTGGGAAAGCCCGAGCGAGTTGAACTCGCAGACACACGTGTCTCCGACACTCGCGAGCCGGTTCACGATCGCAAGGCGGGTGGGATCGGAGAGGGCCTTGAAACGCGAGGAGAGATCCTCGAACTCCTTCGCGCGGAGCGGGGGCGCTCCCGGCGAGCAACAGGTGACCGTGGCGATCTTCTTCATTGACACTCATCAATATAGCAACTAGCGTTGCATCGACATCCTTCGATGAAAGGAGGAAGCGATGGCCCTGTCTTGTTGCGAAGGCGGCTCCGGTTGTTGCGGCGGCTGCTGCTAGCGCTCAGACGTTGAAGCGCACGTTGAGGACATCGCCGTCTGCGACGACGTAGTCCTTGCCCTCGAGACGTTGGAGGCCGCGGCGGGCGGCTTCGGCGCGACTCCCCGCCTCTACGAGGTCGCGCCACCCGATCACCTCACAGCGGATGAAGCCGCGGGCAATATCCGTATGGATCGTCGCGGCCGCCTCGAGCGCGGTCTGCCCGCGGCGGAGCGTCCAGGCTCGGGTCTCGGTGTCGCCTGCAGTGAAGAAGACGATGAGCCCGACCGCTTCGAAGACTCCGGCCAGGACGGTTTCGAAGCTCGCCGGCCCGTCGCGGAACTCGGCCGCATCCTCGGCTGAAAGCTCGGCCAGCTCGGCCTCGAGCTTCAGGTCGAAGCCCTCCGCCCCGTTGACGAGATGGATGAGCGGCTTCGTCGTGAGCGGCTCGAGGTCCCCCGGCAAGGTGCCGGCGTACGAGCTGAGCGGGTTCCCGCCTTCGACATGGGCGAGCACGCGCTCGAGCTCTTCCGCCTCCTTCCGAAGCGCAGGGTCGCCCGACTTCGCCTGCGAGCGAACCCTGTCCAGCCGCTTCTCGACGTGGTCTCGGTCGGCGACGACGAGCTCGAGCGCGAGCTCTTCCTTGTCGCGGTCGGGATCGGAATCGGCATTGAAGTTCGCGATCACGGCGATGAGCGCGTCGGACTTCCGGAGCTCACCGAGGATGGCGGGGCTCAGACCCGGCGCGTCGACTACGCGGATCGTCGCGGGCGTCGTCTTCACTGAGCTTTCGATCGCGGCGACCGGGGCAATTCGCTCATCCGGGATCTGCGCGATGCCGACATGCGCAATCCCGTACGCCTCGCCGGAAACTCTGGTCAGCGCGGTGAAGAGAGCGGTCTTGCCGGATCCCGGCAGACCTACGAGTCCAACATCCAGCGGCACCCTAAAGACGGTACAGCCGACCTCCTCCCCACTGCGATCGTAGCGTTGAGAAACGCACACGTGGGTGCCGCCTCTGTGCCGATTATGTGCCGCGGTTATGCGCGGACGACGTGCCGTTGAAGCGACGCGAGCGCGCGATGCTGAAGCGACTTCACGGCGCCCTCGGTCTTGTCGAGGATGCCCGCGATCTCTGCGTTTGCGAAGCCGAACAGGAACTTGAGCGTCAGCACCTGGCGCTGTTCGGCCGAGAGCCGCTGAATCAGCTCGAGCATCCCCGCTTGACCGAGCGAGTCGAGCGCCTGATCCTCCGCTGACAATTCCTCAGTCCCGGGAAGCTCAGGGACGTCCTCCTCGGCCTGCACGCGCCGCCCGGCCCGGAAATGATCCATCGCCAGGTTGTGCGCGATCCGGAAGAGCCACGCGGAGAACGGAGCCGACTGCCACCGGAAGCGCCCGATCGACTCCAGCATCCTGAGGAAGGTCTGGGTCGTGAGGTCCTCTGCGTCGTGTCGATTGCCGACGCTCAGCTGCAGGTAGCTGTAGATGCGATCGAAATGGAGGAGGTAGAGCTCCTCGAGCGCGGCGCGGTCGCCTCGCTGCGCACGGCCCACCAGCGCGCGCACGTTCACGATCGCGTCGTCGCGGCCGGTCACCGTCATCCATACACCGCCATCACCAAGGGAAGTGCCCTAACGGCTGCGCCGCGTAACTCAGCTGTCGCTGAAGCCGACCCGGCCCTCGCGGGAAAACCTCTTGATGTACACGATCCTGGCGAGAGCAACCGTGTAGCGGCCGTCCTCAGCCTCGAGCTGGAACGCGCCCATCGATCCGCCCGCGAGCGACTGTTCGAGCTCGTCTGCGCTCGCGCTCGGGACGTGAGCGCTCATCACCTGGCCGCCGTCGAAGCCGATCTCGATCCGAACACGCTGCGCGTCAGCCACTCGCCACTAGCTCCGCGAGAACCCCGTGAACGGAGTCCGGGTGGACGAAGGCGACCTCGAGCCCGAAGAGCCCCTGGTGAGGCTCCTCGTCGATCAGCTCGACGCCCTGCTCGGCGAGATCTTCCAGCTCGCGCCGAAGATCGCTCACCTCGTACGCGACGTGATGCATGCCGGGCCCTCGACTGGCGAGGAACTTTCCGATAGGAGTCTCGTCGCCGAGCGACGCAAGCAGCTCGACGCGGCTGTCGCCAACGCGCACTGACGCCGCTTCGACTCCCTGCTCGGCCACGGTGTTGCGGTGCTCGACCTCGCCGCCGAACAGCCGGCGGTACGTGTCGAGGGCCTCGTCGAGATCGTCGACGGCCACTCCGAGATGGTGAATCCCCTTCGCGTGCACGCGAGAGGATCGTAGCCGTTGCTAGGTGTCCGACCTCTTGGGGGTGTTCTCCTCGACCCGCTTGAGCGGAACCACGCGACCGACCATCTCGCTCGCGCGGGACTCGGGCTCGACGTCGGCAAGCATCGCCTGCATCTCGGCCCGGACGAGCGTCTCCTTTTCGAGCAGCGCGTTAGCAAGGCGGTCGAGACCGGCCCGATGCTTGGTGATCAGCCGGACCGCCTCCAGATAAGCACCGTCGGTAAGGCGGGCCTGTTCCTGGTCACGCACGCGCTTCGTCTCCTCGGAGAGCGCATAGTTGTCGGCGCGCATCGTCCTCGAGACGACGCCCTCCGACATCCCGTACTCGAACACCATCGCCCGTGCGAGCTCGGTCACCTTCTCGAGGTCGTTCGCGGCCCCGTTCGTCACGCGGCCGAAGACGACTTGCTCGGCGGCGCGGCCGGCGAGCGCGATCTTCATCCAGTCGATGAACTCCTCCCGCGTGTGCAGGAAACGCTCTTCCTCGGGCAGGTTGTACGTGTAGCCAAGGGCATTGCCGCGCGGAACGATCGTCGCCTTGTGGACGGGGAAGCCCTCGCCCATCAGGTGTGACATGAGCGCGTGGCCGCCCTCGTGGTAAGCGAGGATCCGCTTCTCCTTCTCGGACATGACTTTGCGCTGCTGGAGGCCGGCGATGATCCGCTCCAGAGCGTCGTCGAAATGGACCTGGTGGACGAATTGCTGGTTGTCGCGGCCGGCGAAGATCGCGGCTTCGTTGGCGATGTTCGCGAGGTCGGCACCGGTGAGACCCGCGGTCTGGCGGGCGACAGTGGTGAGGTCGACGTCGGCTGCGAGGGGCTTGTCACGCGTGTGCACGTGCAGGATCGCCTCGCGGCCGGCGAGGTCGGGCGGCGACACGAGCACCTGGCGGTCGAACCGGCCCGGGCGCAGGAGCGCGGGGTCGAGATCCTGGAGTCGGTTCGAAGCGCCCATGACGATCACCTGCTCGCGGTCGGTGAAGCCGTCGAGCTCGACGAGGAGCTGGTTCAAGGTCTGGTCCTGCTCGCGGTTGAACCCGTGGCCGGTCCGTGCGGTGCCGACGGCGTCGAGCTCGTCGATGAAGACGATCGCCGGAGCGGACTTGCGTGCGTCCTCGAAGAGCTTGCGGATCCGGGCGGCTCCGAGGCCGGCGAACATCTCGACGAATGCCGAGGCGCTCTGCGAGTAGAAGCTCGCGCCGGACTCGTGCGCGACGGCCTTCGCGAGCAGCGTCTTGCCGGTGCCCGGCGGGCCGTAGAGGAGGATCCCTTTCGGAACCCGCGCGCCCAGGGCGGCGAAGCGCTTCGAATCGCGGAGGAAGTCGACGATCTCCTCCATCTCGGCGCGTGCCTCCTCAAGGCCGGCGACCTGTTCCCACGTAACGGACGACTTCGAGCTCGCGTGGACATGCTTGGGCTTCACCCGCGGCATCACCTGGAGGGTGCGCCAGAGCAGGTAGATGATCAGCCCGAACATGAGCAGGGGTAGCCAGATCAGCGCCATCTGGCCAACTACGCTCAGGATGTGAGCAATGTCCGGCATCCGGAGCTGGTAATCGGCATTCCGGCGAGGAAGCTGTAGTTACGCGAACGAGGCGGCGGCGTCGGCCGCCGTCGTGAACTCGACGCCGGCCTCTCGCCAGGCAGCGATGCAGCTCTTCGTCCGCTCCTCGTCGAGCCCGCGCGCCGCGTCCTCGACGAAGCGGACACGTCGCCGACGCAGCAGGAAACCGCGGATCGCTGCGTCGTCGCAGACGTCGGTCGCGACCCCGAAGACGACGATCTCGGACGGGTCGAGCGCGTCGAGGAGCGGATCGGTGTTCGGGTTCGTGAAGACGTTGAAGTTCTTCTTGAGGAGGAGGATCTCCCGATGGCCCGAGACGAGTTCGGGCAGGAGGCCCGGCGGGAACGGGACGAGCGCCAAAGGGAGCGGATCAGCCTGCTCGGTCTCGGGAATCTTCTGGGCACCACGCGTCCCGCGTAGGCAATGCGGCGGGTAGGTGTTGCGGAAGTCGGGCTCGTCGGAGATCTCCGGATCGGTGAGCTCGTGGTCGTCGGCTGAGGCGACATGCACGATCCCGGCCTCACGAGCCGCGTCGACGAGCCGTCGCATCGCGGGCGCCGTTTCCTCGGCGCCGGGGACGTAGAGCTTCCCGGTCGGGAGCATGAAGTCCACCTGGGTGTCCACGTCCCAGAGCACGACGCCGCCGTTCGTTTTCGTCACGGAGTTGACACCCACGGGCGAGAAGTTCGCAAATACGCTTGCATCGGGGAGGAGGCCGGGCGAACCTTCTTTTAGGTGACCTGCTCGAGCCGGGGGTTCGGGCGGAAGCGGCGGCCGACCTTCGCCGAGGGACGCCCGTCGGTCATGACGACGTCGGCCGTGAAGTCGTTCTGCCCCCGGATCAGCGAGGAGCCGACGCCGTACGCGTCGACCGGAACCTTCTTCGCCTCGAACTCGGCGATCTTCTCGACCGTGAAGCCACCCGAGGCGACGATCTTCACGTGCTCGAACCCATCCGCATCCAGCGCATCACGAACCTTACGGACGAGCTGCGGGCTCACGCCGGCGGGCTTGAAGTCACCCATCTCGCCCCACAGCGAGCGGTCGACCAGGTTCTCGGACGTGTCGAGCCGCACGCCCCACAGGCGCGGGCCGAGCGCACGAGCCACTTCCAGGGCCGTCCGCACGGAATCGTTCTCGAAGTCCACGAGCACGGTCACGTTCAGATCCTCGGGCGCCCACTCGGCGAACTTCGTCGCGGCGAGCACCGAATTGCCGCCGTACGAGGCGATCAGCGAATGCGGCACGGTGCCGACGCCCTTGCCCCCCCACCACGATGCCTGTTCGTCGGTGGTCACACCAACCGGCGCGCCGACGATCTCGCCCGCGACGTACGCCGCGTAGCCGTCGCCCGTCTGAACCCGATGATGGTCGTGCCGGGCCGGCATGAAGATGATCGGCTTGCCGTTCGCCGCCTCGAGCACGCGGACGACGTTCGTCGTGATCAGCGTGCGGCGCGCGAGGACACCGAGGTAGGCGGTCTCAAGGTGCGCGAACAGCGTGTAATCGCCCTCGATGTGCATCACGCTCTCGTACGCCTCGACTCGATCGCCGTCGTACAGCGCGTGCACCGTGAGCTGCTCCCAGTCGTGCGAGCAGAGCTTCAGGATGGCAATCGCCTCGTCCATGCCCCCGAGGTAGCCGAGGTTCTTCTGGAAGACCTGCATCACGACGCGCGGATGACGGCCGTCTTGGAGTAGCGCCGCGCGCGCGTGGTTGAAGTACGCGTCCGTGTAGTAGCCGTCGCGCATCTTCTCGACCGGGAGATCGAAGATCTCGGGCGGAAGGCGGCTTGCCCTAGTTGTCGTCGCCATGCTCGAGCGCGAGGCACGCGGCGAGGGCGGCCTCGGCCACCTCGAGCTGCTCCGCAGTCGGCTCCGCAGTCGCCAGGCGATGCTGGAGCTCGTGACCCGGACGCGCCAGCGCCTTCGAGACGGGGTGCTCCGGGTTACGCACCATCCACGAGAAGATCTCCGTCGAGGCGGCCACGGCGCCCAGAGACGCGAGGCCGCGGGCGGCAAGCCTGAACTGCACTGGCGCGCGAGAGGCCAGCGCGTTTCCGATCGCGAGTGATCCGAGCAGCGGGGCGAGCAGATGCGAGCCGCAGCGCTCGTGTTCCTTCTCGCGCGCCTCGCCATGCTCGTAGGTGCCGATCGTGATGTGCTCGGCGCCGTGGTAGGCGGCGAGCTCGGAGCTGCGAAGCGCGATTGCCGCAGGAGCGAGTGAAGCGATCGCAGCGACGAGCTCCTGGGTGGCCGGACCCACCCGGCTCGAGCCGCGCGCAATCTGGGTCGCCACCGCGCCGGCGATCATCGCCGTCAGCACACGCGGCCGCTGGAAGGGAAGCCTCGCCGCGGGCAGCCGTCGCCGAACCTGCGGCAACACTGCGAGCGCTTCTGCCAGGCGCGCAGGGCCACGCAAGAGCGGGTTGGTGACGCCGGCCGACCGGTAGCGCTTGCGCTCGGCCGCCACCTCGACCCTTCCGTCTGGGTGGCGGATCGCGCACGCCCAGGAGCTCGGGCCGTGCACGAGCACTCCGTTCGAAAGGGCCATACCGCCGAGCCTGAGCTGTTCCTCGGACATGCTCTTGAGGTTATCGACTCACAGTCGAATTCCGCAATAGCTACTGCTCGCCCATCGCCCGGGCAGCGAAGCGGAGGAACTCGACGCCGAGCTCGAGGTCGTCCACCCGCACCCGCTCGTCGGCCGAGTGCACGAGCCGCGTCGCGACTTGCGGGTCCATGTACCGCAGCGGGAAGAACCCGTAGGCGACGGTCCCGAACGCGTCCCGTAGCCAGTGGCTGTCGGTGAAGCCCGCGAGGCAGATCGGCGCGACCGCTGCGCCCGGCTCCGTCTCGGCGACCCACGCTACGATCGCGTCCCAGAGGGGGCCCTCCATCGGCGAGCGCGTGCCTCCCTGCCCTTCGATCCATTCGAGCTCGTAGTCGCCCTCGCCGAGAAGCTCGCGCACGGCGACCTCCGCCTCCGTCTGCGTCTGCCCTGGCAGCAGCCTGCAATCGACGGTGATCTCGCACAGAGCGGGGATCACGTTCCGCTTCTGCGAGGCGGTGATCATCGTCGGCGAGAGCGTCATCCCGACGAGCGGCTCGACGAGCTCGCCTGCCAGCGGATCGACCGCCCTCGCAAGGGCGACGACCTGGGCCGCGTCCTCCGGCGGAGCGCCGGTCACCACCTCGAACAGCGCGGCCACCTCGGGCTCAAGGCGCGGTTCGGGCGAGAAGGCTCCGAGCCGTTCGATGAGCACAGCCGCTTTCACGAGAGCGTTGTCCGCGATCCCCGGCATCGAGGCGTGCCCGCTCCGGCCGCGCACGCGGAGGACGAACGGCGAGCTCATCTTCTCGGCGGTCGATGCGAGGTAGAACGGCCGGCCCCCCAGGTCGACGCGGTCCCCGGCTCCCTCGTTCAGCGAGTACTCCGCTCGAACGGCCTCCGGATGCTCCTTACAGAGCCACGCAAGGCCGACGTCGACACCGACCTCCTCATCGGCGGCCGCCACGAAGATCAGGTCGCCGGCGGGCTCGAAGCGCTCGCGGGCAAGGGAGGCAATCGCGACCGCGCTCGCCGCGACCTGGCCCTTCATGTCCAGCGCGCCGCGCCCCCAGATCTCTCCGTCGCGCAGCTCGCCGGACCACGGATCGGACTGCCACTCTGCGGGATCCGCGAGAACGGTGTCGGTGTGCGAGAGAAGGGCGAGGCGCGGCCCGTCGCCCCGGCCCGGGATCCGGGCAACGAGGTTCGCGCGCTCCGGCTCCTTCGCGTAGAGCTCGCACGAAACGCCGCTCTCCGCAAGGTAGTCGCGAAGCAGCTCGGCCGCGATCGTCTCGTTCCCGGGCGGGTTGACCGTGTCCAGGCGAATGAGCTCCTGCAGGAGCTCGACGGCCTCGTCGCGCAGGGAAATCGTCGCCACGTCAGTGGCCGGGCGGAAGCTCCGCGTCGCGGCTCGTCACACGAGAAGCATACTTCTGAGCTGTGGGAAACCTGTTCTCGGATGCGGCACACGAGCGGCTGCCGGACACGGCTCCGCTGGCCCTGCGCATGCGGCCCCAACGGCTCGAGGACTTCGTCGGCCAGGAGCAGGTGCTCGGCGAGCACTCGGCGCTGCGGCTTGCAATCGAGGAGGACCGCGTCGGCTCCTCGATTCTCTACGGGCCGCCCGGGAGTGGCAAGACGACGCTGGCACGGGTGATCGCCGCAACGACCGGCGCGGAGTTCGAGGAGCTCTCGGCGGTCTCGGCCACGGTCGCCCAGGTGCGCGAGGTCCTGAAGGCCGGGCGGGAGCGGCTCGGCGCGAACGGCCAGCGGACGATCCTCTTCCTCGACGAGATCCACCGGTTCAACAAGGCGCAGCAGGACGCGCTCCTGCCGGCCGTCGAGGAGGGGACGGTGACCCTCATCGGCGCCACAACGGAGAACCCCTACTTCGAGGTCAACTCGGCCCTACTCTCGCGCAGCCAGATCTACGAGCTCGTACCGCTCACAGACGAGGAGCTCGCGCTGATCGTGCGGCGAGGAGCCGACGAGCTGAAGGCAGAGCTCTCGGACGATCTCGTCGAGCTCATTGCCCGCCGCGCAGGCGGCGATGCGCGCAACGCGCTCAACATCCTCGAGCTCGCGTTCCACACGGCAAGGGCGGAGGGACAGTCCCTCGCCGAGGAGCATGTCGAGGATGCGTCACGGAAGCGGCCGCTCGTCTACGACAAGGGCGGGGACGCGCACTACGACTTCGTCTCGGCCTTCATCAAGTCGATGCGCGCGTCGGACCCGGACGCCTCGGTCTACTACCTGGCCGCGATGCTCGCGGGAGGCGAGGATCCGCGCTTCGTCGCGCGCCGCATGGTGATCCTCGCCTCCGAGGACATCGGAAACGCGGATCCCCGCGCGCTCCTCGTCGCAGTCGCCGCCGCCCACGCCGTCGAGCACGTCGGGCTCCCGGAAGTCCAGCTCAACCTCGCCCAGGCCGCGATCTACCTCGCGCGGGCTCCGAAATCGAATGCGGTGATCACCGCGCTCCGTGAGGCACAGGAAGACGTGAAGGAGCATGGTCACGTCCGCCCGCCGGACTCGCTCCGGGATGCGCACTACTTCGGGGCCAAGAAGCTCGGGCGCGGGAAGGGCTACATCTATCCCCACTCGGATCCACGCGGCTTCGAAGTGGACAACCTGCCCGAGCCGCTGAAGGGCAAGGAGTACTATCGGCCGTCCGGTTCAGGCGAAGAAGGGGGAGACGATGGCGACTGAGAAGACTGCACGCGCGACCTGGGAGGGCAGTCTCGCCGAGGGCCACGGCCGGTTCAGCCTCGGCAGCGGCGCCATCACCGACCAGGCAGTGACCTGGAAGGACCGGGCGGAGGAAGGCGACGGCACGAGCCCCGAGGAGCTGATCGCCGGAGCGCACGCGAGCTGCATCTTGATGGCTCTGGCCGGCGCGCTCGCGCGGGCCACGACGCCGCCTACTAAGCTCGAATCAGAAGCGAGAACGACCTTCGAGCAGGTCGGCGACGCTTTCAGGATCACGAAGATCGCGCTCAGCATCCGGGGCGAGGTCGAGGGGATCGACGCCGAGGCGTTCCAGCAGGCCGCGCAGAGCGCCAAGGAGAACTGCCCGGTCTCGCAGGCGCTCAAGGGCAACGTCGAGGTCACCCTCGACGCCGCGTTGCTCTAATCCGAGCCCTTCTCGATCCGGCGGGCGGCGAACTCACCGAAATCGCCGCTCATCGACCGATAGGCGGCCGCTGCCCGCGCGACGTCGTACTCGGTCCGGTGGAAGTCGAAGTCGCCGTCCAAGGTCGCCCAGGCTGCCCGAACGTCGCCGTCGAGCGGCATTCCGACGCTTCCCGGATTGACGAGGTCCGTGCCGTTCGGCCCGGCGCGCCGGAACTGCTGATGGCTGTGGCCGAAGACCACGGTCCGGTCGCGCACACCGGCGAGGATGCGCTCGTCGTCGTCGGACGGCTCGGGCGGAAAGCTCTCCACGTCCGAGAGCGGCGAGCCGTGAACGTAGAGGGTGCCGTCGAGCTCAGCCTGCGTTGGGAGCGAGTACAGCCGCTCCACGACCCCCTCGGGGTACGACCCGAGGAAGAGGTCGTAGGCCTCCATCACCTCCGGCCGGTCGAGCGGGGGCTCGCGAAGCCAGCGCTCGCCGTTGCCGCGAATCCATGTCGCGTTCGGCAACTCCTTCAAGCGGGCGAGAGTCTCGTCGGGCCACGGGCTCGGCGTTCCGTAGTCGCCGCCGAGCAGCCAGCGGTCGATGTCGAGCTGTCCTGCCTCCTCGAGCACGCGCTCCAGCGCCGGCAGGTTCCCGTGGATGTCGTAGAGGACTCCGAGCATCGAAGATAGGTTCGCACCGATCGGGATCGCCTGCGTGCTTGGCAACCCACGCATACCCGGCCCAACCGAGCCGGCTTGACGCGGGGCTCGAGAAAGGAGAGATTGCAGCTCTGTGGCGCCGAACGCTTCCGAGGGGACGATCAGGGTCGTGCTTGCAGACGATGACGAGGGGTTCCTCGCCTCACTCTGCGAGCTGATCGAGCATCAGCTCGAGCTCTCCGTCGTGGGCACGGTGACGGACGGCCTGGCAGCGATCGAGCTCGTCGATCAGCTCAGGCCGGATGCTGCGGTACTCGATCTGCACATGCCGCTCCTCGACGGCGTCACCACCGTCGCGCGGCTGCGACGCGACCACCCACACCTTTGCCTGATCGCGCTCACCGGCGACGATGCACCCGCGCTCCACCACGCGGCCATGGAGTCGGGCGCCGACGACGTCCTGCTGAAGACAGAGCTGGTCGACGGCCTCGTCGGGCGATTGACGGCCGCAAGGGCAACCGCGTAACCGGTTCGTTCAAGCCGAGCTACGCGCTACCTATCGTCGGCCCACCGTCAGGTTGATTCGGGATCCAGCCGGAAGTGACCGGCCTGCTGCGGGTCTCTGTGCAATGACGCGCCCGACGCGATTCGAGCGAGCGCGGCGGATGCGACCGACCGAGCAGTGTCTGGCGCGGATGGTGGTCCTGGCCCGCGCGAGCGTGAACCCGATCACACGCGGCACTCGGCAGCGCGCCGGTGGAGCCGGAGGGGGCGGTGGCGGTGGCGGTGGTGGTGGTGGAGGCGGAGCCGCGACAATTACCTGGTAGTTCCACGAAGCAAGACCAGCGTCTGGTGCGAAGTCGTAGTAGGTATTGATGCCGGTCCACGATGCGCCCAGCCAGAAGTTCATTCCTACGGTGGAAGCAAGGTCGCTCCGATTGATCGTGATCGTAGGCCCATAGCTCCAGGAGCCTTGAAGGGAGCTCTGAGGAACGGAGAAGTCCCAACTGCTTCCGTTCCACCAGCCAAGGCCGATCGTGTTCGTGGCTCCGTCGATTGCGATCGCGTAGTCCGAGCCCGTATTCCCGGTGGCGGGGTTTTGATCGGTATCGAGGAAGGCGGCGAAGAAGGTGCCGTAGAGCAGGTACGGATCGGTCGGCGTGTCGGCTCTCATCACGATCGTGCCGAGATCGTCGTTGGAAAAGGTGACCGTGGTGATGTCCGGCGCGAACACTTCGTTGTCGCCTGCCGGGTC
The DNA here is from genome assembly GCA_038040395.1 of Actinomycetota bacterium. Lineage (GTDB taxonomy): Bacteria > Actinomycetota > Thermoleophilia > Gaiellales > Gaiellaceae > VAXT01. The sequence continues at coordinate 13,871 of JBBPIJ010000021.1, read as the reverse complement.
CACGTAGCCCGTTGAGTTCGTGTCGGGCGTATTGACCTGCCCAGGAGCGAGCGCCTTGCCTCCGCTTGGCGCAAAACTGGATTTGACACGCTCGAGCTCGCTCGCTCCGGCTGCTGCCTGAGCGGACCCGGTCGCAATCAACAACGCGACCGCGATGCTCGAGAGAACGAACAAGGTCCTCGAGTAGTGCTTGTAAGTAACAGTTCGCTTGGCTGGCACGACCATGAGGCGCAACCTTTCCGTCAGCAAAGTTCATACGGACTGACTAGAGGCAAGCCTTGCACGTTTTGCCGCAAGACTCAACCGCGCGGGCTTCAGGAAAGCGGAACCGCGATGGCTAGACTGCGACGAGCGGCGAGGTAGCTCAGTTGGTAGAGCACAGGGCTAGCCTTCGTCTCGTCCTTCGAGAGGCCGGCGTTCTGGTCAGGGAGGACGGCAGAGGCCGCGAGGTGTGCGAGCGCCGCCAGCGCGACCAACCCGTCCTTGAGGTCGCGGATGTGCGCGGCTCAGGCGGCGAGCAGCCGCCGCAGCACAAAGGGGAGGATGCCGCCGTGACGGAGGTACTCCCGCTCCCGCGGCGTGTCGAGCCGCACGCGGGCGCGGAACTCCTTGCCGTCTGCATGAACCGTCACCTCGCGTGCCTCGGCGTTCTCGATCCCCTCAGTCGCGAACTCCTCGCGACCGGTCAGCCCGAGCGACTCGGGGTTGTCGCCGTCCATGAACTGGAGCGGCAAGACGCCCACCATCAGCAGGTTCGAGCGGTGGATCCGTTCGTAGCTCTCGGCGATCACGGCCTTGACGCCGAGCAGCTGCGGCCCCTTCGCGGCCCAGTCGCGCGAGGAGCCGGAGCCGTACTCCTTGCCAGCGATCACGATCAGCGGCACTCCTTCGGCGAGATACCGCTGCGACGCCTCGTAGATCGTCATCTCCGCGCCGCTCGGCAGGTGGACGGTCCAGGTGCCCTCGCTGCCCGGCACCAGCAAGTTCTTGAGCCGCACGTTCGCGAACGTCCCTCGCACCATCACCTCGTGATTGCCGCGGCGGGAACCGTATGAGTTGAAGTCCTTGCGCTCGACACCGTGCTCGATCAGGTAGCCGCCGGCCGGACTGTCGGGCTTGATCGCGCCGGCCGGCGAGATGTGGTCGGTCGTGACGCTGTCGCCGACCACGACGAGGCACCGGGCGCCGTGGACGTCCAACACGGGCTTGGGTTCTCGCCGCATCCCGTCGAAATAGGGCGGTCGGCGGATGTATGTCGAGGACTCTTCCCACGAATAGAGATTCCCGGAGGGAATCTCTAGCTCTCGCCAGGCGGGGTCGCCGGTGAAGACGTCCGCATACGCCCGCTCGAACATCTCGCCACGCAGCGCCTTCGCAATCGTCGCCTGGATCTCGTCCGCGCTCGGCCAGACGTCCCGTAGGTAGACGTCATCGCCGTCCCGTCCCTGTCCGAGCGGCTCGTCGACGAGGTCGGCGTCCATTCGCCCGACCAGCGCGTAGGCAACAACGAGCGGCGGCGAGGCGAGGTAGTTCGCCTTCACCTCGGGGTGAATCCGCGCCTCGAAGTTGCGGTTGCCGGAGAGGACCGAGCAGACGACGAGGTCGCCCGCCGCGATCGCCTGCGAGATCGGCTCGGGCAGGGGGCCCGAGTTCCCGATGCAGGTCGTGCAGCCGTAGCCGACAGTCTGGAAGCCGAGGTCGTCGAGGTAGCGGTCGAGGCCCGCCTGCTCGTAGTACTTCGTCACGACCTTCGAGCCGGGCGCGAGGCTCGACTTCACCCACGGCTTCCGCTCCAGGCCGCGCTCCACCGCCTTCTTCGCCAGCAGGCCGGCGGCGACCATCACCTGCGGATTCGACGTGTTCGTGCAGGACGTGATCGCGGCGATCACGATCGAGCCGTGCTCGAGCTCGAACTCCTGCCCGCCCAGCTCGACCGGCGCAGCCTTCGACCGCGCCGCGACCCCGACCGCTCCGCTCTCCACCTTGTTGGCCGGTAGCGGCTCATCGTGGCCGGGGGCGATCGCCGACGGGGGGTCGCTCGCAGGGAACGACTCCGCCACCGCCGCGTCGTGGCCGTTGCCGTAGTCGACGCCGAAGCTCTCGAGGGACTCGAGGAAGGACGCCTTCGCCCGGCGCAGCGGCACGCGGTCCTGCGGCCGCCGCGGCCCGGCGAGGCTCGGCTCGACCGTCGCGAGGTCGAGCTCGACGACCTGGGAATACGTCGGCTCGTCGTCGGGCTCGTGCCAGAGCATGTTCTCCTTGCAGTAGGCCTCGACGAGCGCGAGTCGCTCCTCGTCGCGCCCGGTCAGGCGCAGGTAGCTCAGCGTCTCCTCGTCGACCGGGAAGAAGCCGCAGGTAGCACCGTACTCGGGCGCCATGTTCGCGATCGTCGCCCGGTCGGCGAGCGCGAGGCCGGCAAGCCCGTGGCCGAAGTACTCGACGAACTTCCCGACGACGCCGGTCTCGCGCAGAATCTGCGTGACCGTTAGCACGAGATCCGTCGCCGTCGCGCCCTCGGGCAGCTGGCCCGTCAACTTGAAGCCGACGACCTGCGGGACGAGCATCGAGATCGCCTCGCCGAGCATCGCCGCCTCCGCCTCGATCCCACCCACGCCCCAGCCGAGGACGCCGAGGCCGTTGATCATCGTGGTGTGCGAGTCGGTGCCGACGAGCGTGTCGGGGAAGGCCAGCCGGTCGCGCGTCTCGACCACGCGGGCGAGGTACTCGAGGTTGACCTGGTGGACGATGCCGGTGTTCGGCGGGACGACCTTGAAGCTCGCGAACGCCGTCTGGCCCCAGCGCAAGAAGGCGTAGCGCTCGCGGTTGCGCTCGAGCTCGAGCTCGGCGTTGCGGCGGATCGCGACTCGGGTCGCGAACTCGTCGACCTGGACCGAGTGATCGATCACGAGCTCGGCGGCGAGGAGCGGGTTGATCCGTGCGGGGTCGCCGCCGAGGTCCTGCATCGCGTTCCGCATCGCCGCGAGGTCGACCATCGCGGGCACGCCCGTGAAGTCCTGCAGCAGCACACGTGAAGGTCGGAAGGAGATCTCCCGCGACGGCTCCTCCCCAGCCGCCCACGTCGCCAGCGCTTCGACGTCCTCCTCTTCGTGGTAGCGGAGCACGTTCTCGAGCAGGATGCGAAGCGTGTAGGGAAGGCGAGTGACGTTGCAGCGGTCCTCGAGCGCGCTCAGACGGAAGATCTCGTAGCTGCGGTCGCCGACCACGAGGGCGGATGAGCCCATCGCCACCGCCTCCTAGTGGCGGCTCATCGTGCGGGTTTCCGCGGAGTCGGCGTCAGCGGCGGGCGGTCGTTCTCGGCGGGCCTCTGCGGAGCGGTCGCCGAGGCAGGCGAGCTCAAGTTGGAGCCTCTGCCAAGCCGCCTTCTCGACGTCCTTGTAGGAGGACGGATCGCTCCCGCACGGCTGTGAGATACCGCCTCCACGCCGAGGCGCCGGCTGGGAGGACCCCACCGCTCCCTCGACGCTCCCCTCGTTCAGAAGCCGGTAGAAGAGGCGCCACGCCTGCTCCTCCTGCTCACGCGTGCTCGCTGCCTCGAGCATCCTGCGGATGCGCAGGTGCCACGCCGCGAGCTTCGGGCTGTCCGAGTGGTCGAGGCGCTCGAAGGCGCAGCGTCCCTCGAGGACGGCGCCGCCCGGCTCCCAGAACGGGCAGCGCTCCTCGGTGCACACCTCGACCTGCCCGAGCGCGGACTGAAAACGGCAGAGACTCGCTCGGGGTACGAGCTGCTGTTGCACTATGAGGCGATCGTGAAGGCGTCTCCGCCTCCGGGCATCAGAAGGAGCGCGGATCGTGGTTACGGAGAACTACGGACGCGAATCCGGTTGCCGAAGCTTAATGGCACCGAGGCCGGCGGAATGAGCACGGCCCTATCGGCCACATCATCAGAGCGAAGAAGCCCAATACTGCCACGAGGATGCCGAGCAGGAGCGCGGCGAATTTGTGCGAGGGCGCCCAATTCGGTCTCGACCGAGCGCTGATATCTAGAGGCGGGGGCTGCCATCGTGTCTCCTCAGGGTTCGCGGGTTCGGGGGCGACGAGCGCGAAGGGCGTGTCGACCGTTCCACCGGTTGCCGCGAGACGGCGCAGCTGCTGCCAGATAAGCCCACCGCTGCCGCCGAGCCACCAACCAGACTGCAAGCAGGACGGTCGCGGCGGCCCCGTAAATAACGACGTAGAGGACAAGCGGCAACTCGAGGACTCCAAAGAAAACCAAGTCGGCGAGGAGCCCGACGACAACCAAGGAAACGACCCAGCGCCACGGGATCCCGCCGAGTGGCGGTCGTGCGTCCGCCGCGCGCCTCACTCCGGTCGATGACAGCGGCCGGTTCACGCCCTGATCGTCTCGGCACTGATACCGCGAGCGCATCGGCGGCAATACCGATTGCGACTGCGGGTAATCCGCAAGCGAGCGGCCGCCAAGGAACCGGTAGCCGAAAACTCGCGGTGGCGGCATCCACACCAGCCACGCTCGCCATCGGAGCGGAACCCGTTTAGGCGAACTCCCGGCTTCCCTTGCCGAGCGCTTCAGATCGGGGGCCATGCGCCAGCCTGGCGAGGGTCCAGTTCGACCTCAACCCTGACGGCGCTCTCCCTTTCGAGCCGCGGGGGCGACTCCGAGAGCCCCATCCGCGCGGCCAGGAACCGGGCCAGGTGTCGGCCGACGATCTTCGCGGGAGGCCACCAGAGCGCCTCCGTGCTTTCGGTCGACACGTCCTTGCCGACCTCACCCCGGAGGTAGCGCGGAAACATCCCCGTCAGGAGGAGGCCGCGCAGAACGGGCCTGAACGGCGTCGGCTCCACAGGCGCTCCCGCCTGCACAGCGATCGCCTCGGCAGCGGCATCCGCCTGCTGCGCTGCGATCCCTCCCTGCTTCACTGGGAACTGGGTGAGGTCGCCGGCGGCGTAGACGTCATCAAGACCCGTCACGCGTCCGTGCTCGTCCGTCCGCACGAAGCCCTCGCCGTCATGTGGCACGCCGGGGATGCGTGGGCCCTCGAACCGGGGCAGGGCGACGACGCGGTCCGCCTCGATCCGGCCCTCGGGCACGACCTGCAGCGCGCCTAGTTCAAAGCTCACCGGTGTCGTGCGCACCCGCAGCACGATCCCGCGGATCTCGAGCAATTCCCGGATGGCGCCGCTTGCTGCCCTGCCGAATAGGCCGAGCGGAGCGTCCTCGGGCGTCACGACGGTGACCTCGGCTCCCATCGCTCCACGGTCGGTTAGGTAATTCGCCGTTAGGAGCGCGAGCTCGTAGAGCGGGAGCGGCCACGCCACGCCGGCTGGGAGCGCGAACGCCAGACTTCGAACGTCCCCGGTCACGGCCTCCTCGAGCAGCGCTCCGAACGCGGGGCCGTCTTCCGGGCCGCAGAAGGTGAGCGCGTTCGGCACGGCCTCGCGCGGGCGCGACCCCAGCGCGAGCAGGAGCACGTCGTACGACAGCTCCTCGCCCTCGCGCGTCGCGACGACGCGTCGGTGGGGATCCACAGAGACGACAGCCCCCCGCCGCAACTCGGCGCCTGCCTCTCGCGCGAGCGCCTGCAGCGGGAAGCGCCGCACCTCGCCGGCGCGGAACGGCTCGGCTACAGCGAGCGGGCGATAGGTGAAGTCAGCCTCCGGGGCGAGGAGCTCTACAGACACGCGCTCCTCGGCCAGGGCGCGCAGCGCGAGCGTCGCCTCGAACGCGGCCACGCCGCCGCCCGCGACGAGGACACGTAAGGGGCTCCGTCGGCCTGATTGCACCGGTTCTCCTTTGCTCACCAACCACGGAAGCGTCTCGCTCCACGCGAGCGGCGGCATCCGGGTAGGCGCTGATCAGGCGACGGGAAACCCGCAGCCGGTAGCACCCGCGCGAACGCCGGTTTCAGGCGGCGATGATCCCGAGTGCGGCCTCGTCGATGTCCTGAGCGCCGATACGCTTGACGCCAGCGTCGACGTGTGGGGTGCCAAAATTAGCGTCCTGCCTGCAAATCGCTGATTTCTCGGAGCGCGCACCGAATTTTGACCCGCAGGTCGCCCGCGGCGCGCAGGCGCAATCAGTGATTTACCCGGACGGGGTATCGGTACCGTCGCCGATGGCGGCCGGCGCGCGATCGCGCAGGGTCTCGGCAGGAAACTGATCTCAAGGAGGTTCCCCCATGTACTGGCACGACGGCTTCGACTGGTTCTGGATGAGCTTCATGATGGTGTTCTGGGTGGCCGTGCTCGGCGTAGCGGTCTACATCGCGGTCAAACTCGCTCAGCGCGACCGCGACGGGAAGACCCACCGGTGAGCGTCGCGGCCGTCTCGATGTCGCGCCTAAGGAGGGGTCGACCCCCTTCGCTCCCGCTTGCGTTTCAGAGGCCGAGGATGAGGCTGAGAGCGTCATCGACGGCCCGCAGCTCACCGGCATCGAGGCGTCCCGACGATCGTTTCAGCCGCGCGGCGATCTCCTCGAGCGTGAGAGCGCTCGCCCGACCTGCCGCGAGCTCGATCGCAAGTGGCAGGCCTTCGAGCTCGCGCGCGATGGTGGCGACAGCCGTTAGGGCCGCGGGCGTCACCGAGCGCGGGTCGAACCGCCATCGCGCGGTCGAGGAAGAGCTGGACCGATTCGCACGCCGCGACCTCAGCAGGATCGAAGCCGGCGACTGGTACCGGCAGCGGCGATACGACCTCGTGCTCTCCCGGACTGCCGAATGGCTCGCGGCTGGTGGTGAGAACTCGAAGCTCGGGACAAGCTCTGAGCAGCACGGCCACCAGGTCTGCTGCAGGCATCGAGGACGTGCTCGCAGTTCCGGATGGAACAACGCTCCTAGGATTTACAGCTAGCGGAGGCTGTATTCCTGAGAGTCGAGTCTTCGGCCTGCTGCGGATTGCGAATCAGGAGAAACCCCGATGCACGCGTCTTGCGACATGGGGGATCTTTGGTCAGAAGGACGAAACCGACGTGGACGCACTGACGGAGAAAAATGTGAAGGCGCTGGCGGGCCGGTCGATTGCTCACGTGAACGTCCGCTCCCCGGATGTCGTCGAGCTCGCAGTCCTGGAGTCGGAGGGCTGGCGGCTCGTTGTGTCCGCGACCACCGATAAAGAAGGGAGACCTGCTCTCGGAGCCCGCTGGGAACCTGGGCTGCGTCACCGTCGCGATCCCAGCGTGCTTCGCAGGATCATCCATCGTCCAAGGCGAGTAACGCGACACCGGTCCGGCCATCCCCTCGTGGCCGCTCTGGACGAGTCGCATGCGGAGGTCTTCGGAGCGCCGCCCGAGCGCGACATCGTGCGCTGGTTCTCGGACGCCTCGGTGCTCTCCCGCTAAGGGATCGCGACGGTCAACTACGGCACCTCGAGCGGTCTCCCCGACGCTGAGCTCGGCGAGAATCTCGCTATCGACGGCCTCGTGAAGACAGCTGAGGTCTACGCGCGCGCCGCCATGCGCGTGTGCGACGTGGCGTGAGTCTCTACGAGCTTCCCGCGGACCTTCCGGCGCCGATCGACGACGGAGCGTGCGACCACCTCCAAGGCCTCGCCGTTCCGGCGCTCGTGCTGGAATCGTCTCACGGCCCCGTCGACCTGGCCGAGCTCGGCGCCGAGCTCGCGGTGCTCTACGTCTACCCGCGCACCGGGCACCCGGGTCGGCCGGTCCCGGCCGGCTGGGACGCGATCCCCGGTGCGCGCGGGTGCACGCCACAGTCGTGCGGCTTCCGCGACCACGCGGCAGAGCTCTCCGCCGCGGGTGCGCGCGTCGCCGGGCTCTCAGCGCAGACGCTCGAGGGGCAGGTCGAATTCGCCGAGCGCGAGCACATGCCCTTCCCGGTCGTGGCCGACCCCGAGCGCAAACTCGGTGCGGAGCTCCGGCTGCCGACGTTCGAGTTCGAGGGCGCGACGCTCTACAGGCGCATCACGCTCGTGCTCGAGGCGGGCAAAGTTGCGAAGGCGTTCTACCCCGTCTTCCCGCCGGATCGCAACGCGGCGGAGGTGGTCGCCTGGCTGACAGGAAGGAGCGAGGCCTGTCGCCAGGCGTCGGCGAGCGTGCCGCGGTAGAAGAGCCAAAGCAGCAGGGCCACAAGGAGCAGCACGGCCTCGTCGGCGGCCCCGGAATCGGCAAGAGACCTAAGGCCGGGCGGTTCGTCGCGCGGCGCACAGACGACACGGCAGGCCGCGGCCCTCGGATCGGTATGGAGCCGGCCGCTAGAAGAGCTCGTTCTCCCCGGCGAAGAGCGCCGAGACAGACCGGTCGCCGAAGACGTTCCGGATCGAGTCGCCGAGCACGTCGCCGACGCCGAGCACGTGCACGTTCGACGGCAGCGCTTTCGGGTCGAGCGCGACCGTGTCCGTGACCGCGATCTCGGCGAGCTGGCTGCGCCCGAGGCCCTCGAGCGCACCCGGCGTCCAGAGCGCGTGGGTGGCGAAGGCACGCACCTCGCGGGCGCCGGCCCGCAGCAGCGCGTCGGTGGCGGCGACCAAAGTGCCGCCCGTAACGACCATGTCGTCGCCGAGGAGCGCAAGCTTGTCACGGACGTCGCCGATCACCTCGGCCACGATCGCCCGCTCATGCGCAGGCCGCACCTTCGTCACGATCGCAAAGTCGGCTTTGAGCATCATTGCGAAGCGCCGCGCCGCTTTCACGCGCCCGAGGTCGGGTGAGACCGAGACGACCTCCTCGCCGTGAAGGCCCCGCTGCCGGTAGAGGCGGGCGAAGAGCGGCAGTGCGGTCAGGTGATCGACGGGGATCGTGAAGAAACCCTGGATCTGCCCGGCATGCAGGTCCATGGCGAGAATGCGGTCGGCCCCGGCCGTCTGGAGCAGATCGGCGACGAGCCGCGCACTGACGGGCTCCCGCGGCGCCGACTTCTTGTCCTGGCGCGCATAGGGGTAGAGCGGCATCACGGCGGTGATGCGGTGTGCCGAGGCGAGCCGCGCGGCGTCGATCATCACGAGCAGCTCGACCAGGTGGTCGTTCACCGGGGGCGAGCCCGACTGGAGGATGAAGACGTCCGCGCCCCGGATCGAGTCGGCGTAGCGGCAGTAGACCCGACGCTCGGCCGCTATTTCGAGCGGCCGGAGGTCGCGAAGCAGCTCAGGCAGGCTGCGAAGCAGCTGCGGGGCCGAGCGCGAGCAGGCGCGCCGCGCCCGCTGGCCGAGCGCACTTCCCGCCGACGCCGTGCACGCAGCCCCTACGAGGCCTGGCTCGACGAGCACGATGCACGCCGGGCCCTCACTCGGGCCGATCTGCATAGCCAGAGCGACGAGACGGCTGCCCGTGTCGTCGCTGCAGGGGGAGGAATGCAGGCCGTGATCGATGCCACCGGCTTGCGCACCCGCGAGAACGTCCATCGCCTGATCGATCCAGCGATCCTCAAGCGAGCGCTCGACAACGACGTGCTCGAGCAGGCGCAGCCTCCGCCGGTGTAGGGAGTAGGCCCGGGGATTCTCTTCCAGCCCTGCGCACCGCCGTCTTCTTCGTGTCGGCGCCCGATAACGCGACAACGCGACAACGCGGAGCCACGCGGCTCGCTGGAGCCTGATGCTTAGAGGGATCGCGGCCCACTACACAACCTCCGCGACGCCGACAACCGAGCCGACAACCGGCCCCGAAAAGCGGGCGTTTCGGGCTTTAGGAAGCTGCTGTCGCGGTTTGGCGGAACCCCGACACGCTCCCTCTCTGGCGCTGATCCCACTAAAGCTACGGGTTCGACGACAGGCGCATCAGCAAGACGATCCGTGCGACCGCGCGGCCATAGACGAGGGATCAGCCTGCTCACACCAGCCGTCGGCCTCGGCCGGCTGACGAGTGGGCTGGAAAGCTCCAACCGCGAGACCCCCAAAACGAACGGTGGAACCTCCGAGAGGCCGGACCGCAGACGACGAATCGTCGTTAGGCGCCGGAGGAACGCAGCGATGCAAGATGACCTCGTGGGGCGAGCTGCGGATGTTGTTGCCGCCGTCGGCGATCAGGCGACGGCGTTCGTCATCCTCGGGTCGATCGTGATTCCACTCGCGATCCTGACGGCCGTGTGCTGGTTCTTCTGGAAGCACCAGCACGACGACTGACGCTCGGCGGTGGGCTCGCGCGCCCAACAAACTTCCAAGATTGGGATTGGTCAGTCCAGAGAACGCGTGCGAGGACGGTCAGGAGTCTCCCACGCTCGGGCCGTTTACACCGAGTTAGGGTCGAGCGCGGAGAAGAGAAGCTTCCGCGCGGCTTACTTCCCGCGCGAGGTCTTCTTCTTCGCGGCTTCAGCGCATCCTTGAGGAGGACTGCCATCGCCCCGGCGACGTCGACGTCCTCGGCCGTGACGGGCACGCCGTCGAAGGTCGTGGCCACGGTGATCGAGCCCAGACGGCGCCGGAGGTCTTCGCGGTCGCGGGCCATCGCGAGCAGGGCCATCACCTCGGAGGCCGCGATGATGTCGAAGCCGTCACCGAAGGCGGCTTCGGCAGCGACCTCGGCTTCGAGAAGTTCGTCGACATCGTGTGCCGCTCCGGCGGCCTGTCGCCGGCCGCGGTCGTCCTCGTCGCGACGACACAGGCGCTGAAGAGGCACGGCGGCGATCCCGACGGCGGCCTCGCGGCGATCGAGCGAGGTGCGGAGAACCTCGCCGCCCACCTGCGAATCGTCAAGGAGCTCGGTTTCGACGCCGTCGTCGCAGTAAACCGCTTTCCCGGAGACTCCCAGCTCGAGGTCGAGGCCGTTTCGGCACTGGCACTCGAGCGAGGCGCTTTCGGCGCCGCTGTCAACGACGGGTACGAGCATGGCGGCTTTGGGGCCAGCGCCCTCGCGGAGATCGTCGTGGAGGCGGCCGGCCGGAACGCGCACGCCCAATTTGCCTACGAGCTAGACGATCCGATCGAGGCCAAGCTCAATGCGCTCGCCCGACACATCTACGGCGGAACGGGAGCCGAGCTCTCGCCCAAGGCGCGCGAGACTCTTGAGCGGCTGCCTGCGGAGCTGCACCGGCTTCCCGTTTGCGTGGCGAAGACGCACCTCTCGCTCTCACACAATCCCGAGCTAGCCGGTGCGCCGAGTGACTTCGTGCTCCCGGTCCGCGAGCTTCGCCCCTACACCGGCGCCGGCTGGATCGTCGCCGTGTGCGGCGATACGCAGACGATGCCGGGCTTGCCTGCGCACTCGGCGGCCGAGAGGATGGATCTCGACCTCGAGGGCCGGGTCGTCGGGCTCGCCTGAGCTCAGACGAGCCCGACCCCGTGCCTTACGCGACGATCTCCAGCGCGCGAGAAACCGGCCGGACGACAACCTCGACGTGAACCGGGATATCGAGGGCCATCGCGACGAGGCAGCCGCGCTCGGCGTACCGGGCGACCCTTTCCAGAGCGTCGACGGATAGCTCCTCAGTTTTCACGGCAACCGTTAGCTCGATTGCGACAAAGCCGAAGCGACCGTCGTCCCGGCCCGTCAGGTGCCCCGTGCCGCTCACGTGCAGATCGTGGAGCGGCAGGTCTCGCTTCTCTGCGACAGCAACCAGCGTGACGGCGTAACACGATGCGACCGAAGCGACGAGCAGGTCCTCCGGGCTCCACACGTTCGGCACGCCACCCTTGAACTCCGGCGGCGTGGCGACCTCGAGCTCCGGCTTGCCTGCCGAGGAGACGTTCGTCATCCGGTCCCCCTCCCAGGCAACGCCGACCTTGTAGCGATAGTCCTTGGTGATGCTCATCGGAACCTCCAGTTGTTTCGTCGCTCCGACTGTGCTTCGCGGGGGGGTCGGACGCATCGGTGCCGGGCCTGATCGGGCTTCGGGTTTCCCGCAAGCCGCCTTGCAGACGGCCCGCAGTCAGAAGAGATGCGGCGACGACCCTTCAACTGCCACCGCATCGGCTAGGTCATCGACGTTCCGAGGCGTCCATCCGAACCCTTGGAGTGAGACGTTTCGACCTCGGGCGAAAGGTAGAACGCATGCAACTTCGAGAGGAACTGCTCGTCGAATCAGTATTTCTCCACTCGCGTGATCGGCGAGAAGCCCGATGCCCCGGATTCGGGCAACACGCACGATCAAGTCATGCAACGAGTCGCAGTCATCGCGCACCTGCGTGACGAAGCTGAAGCCAAGGCCAGGAAGCTGATCGATGCCGGCCCGCCGTTCGACCTGAGCGCTGCCGGGCTAGAGCGGCACTCTGTCTTCGTAGGGAACGGTCTGGTCGTGTTCCTCTTCGAAGGGGACGACCTCGATCGACGGCTCACGAAGCTCGTCAACGATCCCGTTCGGGCGGCCGCCTTCGGCGCCTGGGCATCGGTGCTCGCGGAGTCGCCGCGAGTGGCGCACGAGACCTACTACTGGAGTAGAGAGGAGCCAACGATGAAGACGATCGTCATCGCAACGGATGGTTCGCCGTCCGCGCTCGAGGCTGTGGAGTACGGGCTCGAGCTCGCCGCCGAACAGGACGCTCAGCCGATCTTCGTCCACGTCGCCCCGGCCACCGATGTGCTCCCGGTCGTCGGCTTCGGCATGGGAGTTCCCGCGTCGGCGCCACACGAGCTCGACGAGCACGACCGCGAGTCGCTCGAGGAGGCTGTCGAGCTGGCAGCAAAGAAGGGGCTCGAAGCGAAGGCAGAGCTTGTGCGCGGCAATCCCGCCCACGCAATTGTCGCCTACGCCGAGTCCGTCGACGCCGACCTCATTGTCGTCGGCTCACGCGGCCACGGCACGATCGCGGGCGCGTTGCTCGGAAGCGTCTCGCGGAGCGTGCTTCATGAGGCGAAGCGTCCCGTGCTCATCGTTCGAACGGTGGCCGACCGGGTCGCTTCTGCGGCGTAAATGACGGGGCTGCGGCTCCGAAAAGAGACTGTCAGAAAGGAGACTGTCATGTTCAAGACCATCAGCGTCTTGTCAGTCCAGACGCGGGCTTTCCCCGCGCCGCTTCCCAGTCCGGGGATCGCGGAACTGATCAACGTGATGAGCGAACGGGCTCACCTCAAAGAGCGCGTACGCGACGATGGCCAGCACCGCGAAGACAAATGCGAACACAATGACTGTGAAGAGTATGTTCATCGCCCTCCTTTCGCTGACTGTCACTCTCACGAATGGAAGGGACACCGTCATCGGTGGTTTCGCGGATCCGGGCGGCCGAAACTACTGATTGCGCGCCGAGTAGTCATCAAGGAACGGTCGCAAGAACGCGTCGGGCGAGATGATCGGGCTCGACATCATTGAGTCCGAGCGGCTTCGCGGCTGATCGCCTCTCCGGCCGACGGCAGCAGGTGAGCGCGTCGTCGTCGGCGCGCGAGGCTACGGCGCCGTCGACCCAGCCTGGCGGCCGGCCGTTCTGCTTCCGAAGGCGCGGCGCCGAGCCTGCTCCTAACCTGGAGGCGGCCGCCGAAGCGGCCACCCCTGTGGGGTGCGTAAATCCGTCGGGTAGCTCGAGGGGGCGTCGGAGGTGACTTCGCGGCCGCAGAGTCGCGCCTCGTCCATATTCCTGGCGGAGGGAGTCGGCCCTTGCTCGTGTCGCTGGTATCTGTTGTTTCGGCGGGCGCTCGCGGTGGTTGCGCTGCGTCTGCGTTCGCGTGAGTTCAAGGAGCTCGAGATCGTCGTGCTCCGACACGAGCTTGCGGTTCTTCGCCGCACCAGCAGGCACGCCAGCTCGCCTGGTCACTCTCGGAACGGCTGACACCGGTCCGCTTCCTGATCCACGATCGCGACAGCAAGTTCAGCAAAGCCTTCGACGAGGTTTTCCGAAACGAGGGCGTCGAGATCATCCGCACGCCGTTTCGCGCCCCGAAGGCGAACGCGTTCGCCGAGCGCTGGGTCGGCACCGTCCGGCGCGACTGCCTCGACTGGATCCTGATCGCCAGCCGGCGACACCTCGAGCAGGTGCTCCGCGTCTACGTCGACCATTACAACAGCCACAGGCCGCATCG
>JBBPIJ010000020.1:0-43233 GCA_038040395.1 Actinomycetota bacterium | reverse complement strand
CGGCCGCGCACTTCTTCTACTACGCGGGCTGGGCGGACAAGCTCGAGTACGCGTTCCCGAACCGCACGCCTCGTCCAATCGGCGTCGCCGGCCAGATCGTCCCCTGGAATTTTCCGTTGCTCATGCTCTCGTGGAAGATCGCGCCCGCACTCGCGACGGGCAACACGGTCGTCCTCAAGCCCGCCGAGACGACGCCGCTCTCCGCTCTGCTCTTCGCCGACGTGCTCCGTCAGGCAGAGCTCCCACCCGGGGTCGTCAACATCGTCACCGGCGACGGACGCACGGGAGCATCGCTCGTGAAGCATCCCGGCGTGGACAAGATCGCCTTCACCGGCTCGACCGACGTCGGGAAGTCGATCCAGCGCGAGCTGGCCGGCACAGGCAAGCGGCTGACGCTCGAGCTCGGCGGCAAGGCGGCGAACGTGATCTTCGACGACGCGGCGCTCGACCAGGCCGTCGAGGGAATCGTCAACGGGATCTACTTCAACCAGGGCCATGTCTGCTGCGCGGGCTCGCGGCTGCTCGTTCAGGAGTCGATCTACGAACCGCTGATCGGAAAGCTGAAGCGGCGACTCGCGACCCTGCGCGTCGGCGACCCGCTCGACAAGAACACCGACGTCGGCGCGATCAACTCGCGCCAGCAGCTCGACAAGATCAAGGAGCTCGTAGCGGCAGGCGAGGAGGAGGGCGCCGAGATCTACCAGCCACCTTGCCGCCTCCCCGAGAAGGGCTACTGGTTCGCGCCGACGGTCTTCACGAACGTCGCGCAGAGCTACCGCATCGCGCAGGAGGAGATCTTCGGGCCGGTGCTCTCCGTCTTGACCTTTCGAACGCCTGACGAAGCCGTCGAGAAGGCCAACAACACGCCGTACGGGCTTGCCGCCGGCGTCTGGACCGAGAAGGGCTCCCGGATTCTCGCGATGGCGCAGCAGTTGCGGGCCGGCGTCATCTGGGCGAACACCTACAACCGCTTCGACCCCGCCTCGCCGTTCGGCGGCTACAAGGAGTCGGGCTTCGGCCGCGAGGGCGGACGCCATGGGCTCGAGGCCTACCTGGAGTTCGAATGAGCAGGCTGCCCGTCCGCAAGACGTACAAGCTGTACATCGGGGGCGAGTTTCCCCGCTCGGAATCGGGTCGTACCTACGAGGCGGAGGGCGCGAACGTGGCGCGCGGATCGCGGAAGGACGTTCGCGACGCGGTTCGCGCCGCCCGGGCTGCTTTCCCGAAGTGGGCAGGGATGACGGCGTACAACCGGGGCCAGGTCGTCTACCGGATCGCGGAGATGCTCGAGGCTCGCCGCGCAGAGTTCGCGGAGCTCTCGACGGGGCCCGAGGAGGTCGAGCGCTCGATCGACCGCCTCGTCTGGTACGCCGGCTGGGCGGACAAGCTCACCCAGGTGCTCGGCTCCTCGAACCCGGTCGCGGGGCCGTACTTCAATTTCACGCTCCCGGAGCCGACGGGGGTCGTCGGCATTCTCGCTCCGGAGGAGCCTCCACTTGCTGGGCTCGTCTCGCGTATCGCGCCGGCGATCGTCGGTGGCAACACCACGGTCGTCCTCGCCTCGGAGGGCTCACCGCTCGCCGCCGTCGAGCTCGCCGAGGTGCTGGCCACGTCCGACGTGCCGGGTGGCGTCGTGAACCTCATCACCGGCCCTCGCGACGAACTCGCGCCGATCATCGCCGGCCACATGGACGTGAACGCGATCGACCTGGCCGGCGCCGATGGGCACGTCGAAGAGCTGGAGCGTCTCGCCGCCGACAACGTGAAGCGCGTCGTCCATGGGTCGCCGGACGGACAGAGCCCGTGGGAGATCGCCTCCTTCCTCGAGCTGAAGACCGTCTGGCATCCGATCGGCGTCTAGGAGGGTTCGGCGGGACATTGCTCGTCGTCGGGGTGCGATGCTCGTTTCGAGGCCGCGGACGCAGGGAGCTCCGATAGTCGTCACTATCGGGGCGACTGAGGACCCGGCATCGGGGCGAGCAGCGCGGCCCGGCGGCTCAGCCATGTTCCGCCGAACCCTCCTGACAAGCCTCCTGGTTAGCATGGTCGGTCGATGACCGGCCAGCGCCGCTTGAGCCAGGCGATCTCCGAGGGGGACGGGATCTCGCTGATCGTGCCCGCCGCCGATGCGGAGGCTGCACGAACGGCCGAAGCGCAGGGCGCTGAGGGAGTGATCGTCGACCGGGAGCTCGTCGGCCTGCGCGACGCGACCCGCCTGCCGATCCTGTGGCGTGCGGAGGGCTCACCGGCGGAGGCGCTCTCCCTGGGAGCCGATGCGTGCCTCGTCTCGGCCGAGGCGATCGACGACGACGGCGATCGGATCGAGCGCCGCTATGCCGAGGCACTCGACCTCGGGCTCGACTGCGTCGTCGAAGTGCGCGACCCTGACGAGCTCGAGCAGGCGCTCGAGCGACTCGATCCGGAGATCTTCCTCCTTTCGCCGCCGGGCCGCGGACGCGGAGAAGAAGCGCTGGAACACGTGCTCGACCTCCTCCCGGACATCCCGGCCGGCAAGCTCGCGATCGCGGACGTAGAGGTCACGAGCCCCGAGGAGATCGAGGAGCTCGAGCGCGCTGGGGTGGACGCCGTGATCGTTGGCGTCCAGAGCATCGCCGGCCTGGTTCGTGCCGCACCGCCCGAGGTCTGAGTCACCCGAGAGCCGGTGGGGCGGCCCGCCGGTTGCCTTCGCCGCGATCCTCGGGCTCGCCGGCGCGCTGCGCCTCGTCGGGATCCAGTATGGGCTTCCGTTTCCGCTCCTGAACCCGGACGAGCGGAACATCGTCCCGCGCGCCTGGTCGATGGTTCACGGCGGCGGGCTCGACCCGCATTGGTTCGACTATCCGAGCCTCGTGATGTACGTGCTGGCGCCGTTCCAGGCGTGGCAGGACGAGCCCTCGTACCTCGCGGCGCGGCTGACCATGGTCGTGATCGCGGTGGGTGGGATCGCGGCCGCATGGTGGCTGGGACAACGCGCCTACGGGCCCATGGCGGGCTTCGTCGCCGCTGCCGTGACGGCCGTGGAGACGACCCACGTCGCCTATTCGCGGATGGCGGTCACGGACGTGCCGCTGACGCTCGGGGTGACCGTCGCACTCGCTCTCATGATCTCCGGCCGGATCGAGCTCGCAGGCCTCGCGGTCGGCCTCGCGGCGAGCGCCAAGTATCCGGGGATCCTGCTGCTCGCACCCCTTGTGGCCGCGGGCTGGGGGACATGGCGGCGGCTGGCAATCGGTGCGTTCCTCGCTCTGGCCGCGTTTGCCGCGACGAGCCCGTACGTGATCCTCCATCTCGGCGAGGCCGCCGGAGACGTGTGGCGCGTCCAGCAGGCCGCCCGTGCGGGCTGGCTCGGGTTAGAGCACGACCAGGCGGCGCCGATCGCCTTCGCCGCGCGGCTCTGGGACGGGCTCGGCCCCGTGCTCGTGATCGCAGCAGCCGGGCTCGTGGTCGCGCTCGTGCGCCGTCGACGGACCGACCTCGTGCTCGCCGTCTTCGTCCTCGTCTACTTCGCGGACCTGCTGATGCTCCACGCGCACTTCGACCGCTACGTGCTGCCGCTTGTGCCTGCGTTGGGAGCGCTCGCCGGCCGGTTCAAGGCGTTCGCGCCCGTGACCATCCTCATGCTCGTCATCCCGCTGACCTGGGCTGTTCGGGACGCACGCGACCTGACGCGCACGGACGCCCGCGTCGTCGCCCACGGCTGGGTCGAGCGGAACCTCCCGCGCGGAGCGACTATTGCGGCCGATCCATCGACGCCCCGCTTCGAAGGCTTCCGCGTCGTGGAGCTCGAGCTGCCCAGGCCGGGCGAGCCGCCCGACCCGAAACGAGACGTGGCTAGGCTTCGCGACCTCGGCGTCCGCTACGTCGTGGTCACCGGTGCGATCGAGGACCGGGTTCTCGCCGCCTCCGATCACTATCCCCAGGAGACGAGCTTCTATCGCGACCTCAAACGGCAGAAGCGGGTCTATTCGGTTCACCCACGCGGCGAGCTCGGTGGACCGTGGGTCGAGGTCTACCGCCTCTAGTACTAGCCGAAGAACGCCTTCGCGACGGCGTACCAGTCCTCGGGCACCGTCTTCAGGCTCGCTGTCGCGTCCGCGAGCGAGACCTCGACGATGTTGTCTCCGTGCAGAGCCGCCATCAGTCCGAAGCGCCCCTCGTGCACGAGGTCGGCGGCCTTGAGACCGTAGCGAGTCGCAAGCACGCGGTCCCGGGGCGTGGGGCTGCCGCCGCGCTGGACATGGCCGAGGACGGTCACGCGCGTCTCGAAGCCCGTCCGCTCCTCGATCTCTCGCGCCAGCTCGTGGCCGATCCCGCCAAGCCTGACGTGGCCGAACTCGTCGGCTGCCGTTTCCTGCGCCACCTGCCGGCGCTCGCCGGTCTGGTAGGTGAGCTCGTATCCCTCGCTGACGACGACGATCGAGAAGTCCTTGCCCCGCTCGTGACGCCGCTTGATCTCGCCGCACGCCTGCTCGACCGTGATCGGCTGCTCGGGGATGAGGATCACGTCCGCCCCGCCCGCGATGCCGCTCATGACCGCGATCCATCCCGTGTGCCGACCCATCACCTCGACAACCATGACGCGGTTGTGCGACTCGGCCGTCGTATGGAGGCGGTCGATCGCTTCGGTACAGATCGAGACAGCCGTGTCGAAGCCGAACGTGTAATCGGTTGCCGAGAGGTCGTTGTCGATGGTCTTCGGCACCCCGACCACGGGGAAGCCGTGCTCCTCGTGGAGCTTCGCCGCGACTCCAAGCGTGTCCTCGCCTCCGATCGCAACGAGCGCATCGAGCCCCTCCTCGCGGAAGTGGGCCAGCACGCGGTCGACGCCTGCTTCTAGCTTGTAGGGGTTCGTCCGCGAGGTGCCGAGGATCGTCCCGCCGCGGGGCAGAAGACCCGAGATCTCCCGCGGACCAAGCGGTTCGAACAGACCCTCAACCAGCCCGCGCCAGCCCGCGCGCACGCCGACGACCTCGTAGCCACGGTCGAGGGAGCGCCGAGCGACAGCGCGGATGACCGCGTTCAGCCCGGGGCAGTCGCCCCCGCCGGTTAGGACGCCAACTTTCACGATGCCGAAGGTGGGACTCGAACCCACACGGGGCGTGAACCCCACCGGATTTTGAGTCCGGCGCGTCTACCAGTTCCGCCACTTCGGCGCTTGGAACATGGTATCCGGCGTGATCGGAGTTGAAAGCTCAGGCCGATGCCTCGATACTTGGCTTCTCGTTGGGCGGAAGCCGCTTACCAGCGGCCGTCGCTACGCAGACCATGATTCATCTACGGAGGAGGAGCAGCGTGAGAAAATACGGATTGTTCAGCTTGCTCGCTCTCGTTTTCGGTGCGTTGGCCCTCGTGGCTGCGGGCTGTGGCGGAGGCGACGGAGACGGCGGCGCCGGCGGCGGCGGCGGTGAGGTGACGGCTCTGCCGGCGGCCTCCTGCGGCGCGATGCAGTACAAGGGCGAGGGCAAGCCCGATTACCTGATCGCGTCCGACCTGCCGCTGCAGGGCGGATCCCGTGTGCAATCGACCCAGGTCAACAAGGCGATCGTCTACGCGCTCGACCTACAGGACTGGAAGGCGGGCGACAAGAAGATCGCGTTCCAGGCCTGCGACGACTCGTCGGCCCAGCTCGGCAAGTGGGACCCGAGCAAGTGCAACGCAAATGCACACGCGTATGCGGCGAACACGAGCCTGATCGGCGTCATCGGCACGTACAACTCGAGCTGCGCCGCGATCGAGATCCCGATCCTGAACCAGGCTCCAGGTGGAGGGCTGATGCTGATCTCGCCGCTGAACACGTACGGCTGTCTCACCGAGCCGTGCGCGGGCAACGAGCCTGAGAAGTACTACCCGAGCGGCAAGCGGACGTACGCGCGTGTCGCGCCGAGCGACCCGAACCAGGCCGCGGTCCTGGCGAAGTTCATGCAGTCGAAGGGCGTCAAGAGCGTCTACATCCTCAACGACAAGGAGGCCTACGGGCTCGGCGTCGCCAAGAACCTGAAGGGTGCGGCTGAGGCGCTGGGGATCAAGGTCCTCGGCTTCGATTCGTACGACCCGAAGCAGGCCAACTTCCAGGCGACCTTCACGAAGATCAAGGCGACCAACCCTGACGGGATCTTCATTGGGGGCCTGCAAGACGAGAACAGCGGTCAGCTGATCAACGACAAGGTCCAGATCCTCGGGCCGAACACCGACAGCCCGAGCAAGGGCGTGATGCTGTTCATGCCCGACGGGTTCACGACCGATGCGGTCTTCCAGCGCGCGGAGGGCGGGACGCCGAGCGCGAAGGGCGGGTACTTCAGCGTCGCCGGCGTCGGCATCGACAAGTACAAGGGCGGGGCGGTGACGTTCATGAACGGGTTCAAGTCGCTGATCGGGGGGAAGCCGGTCGAGCCGTATTCGATCCTCGGCGCGCAGGCCGCGCAGGTCCTGCTCGACGCGATCGAGAGGTCCGATGGCACCCGCTCGAGCGTCATCGACGAGATCTACAAGACCAAGATCACGGGTGGCTTGATCGGCGACTTCTCGCTGAACGAGAACGGTGACCTCAGCGGGGCCAGCGGTGCAGCCGTCCTCTACACGATCTACATAGGAACGGACAAGCTGACAACGCTCCTGACGACGGCCCCGGAGCCCGACCTCGTCGACGCGGCGAGGAAGGCGGCAGCCGGCTAGAACTGACCGCGTCGCTGAAAATCCGGAGGAGGGCCGCGCGGCCCTCCTCCGGATCGTTCTAGAATCCCGAAGATCGCAGCTCGAGCACGCACCGCGAATGGTTGGCTGGGATTTCCGGGGAACCGGCAGCGACCAGCCGCCACGTCGATCCTCGGGGTCTTCTTCATCGTGCTCCTGGCGGCGTGGCTGGTTCAGAACGTCCGTCACCTCGAGGACAAGGCCGACTTCTTCAACGTGTTCCTGATCGGGCTGACGAACGGCTCGCTCTACGCGCTTGTGGCGCTCGGCTACACGCTCGTCTACGGGATCCTCCAGCTGATCAACTTCGCCCACGGCGACGTCTTCGCATTGAGCGGGCTGTTATCGAGCACGTTCATCGTGTCTCTCTTCGGGCTCGACGAGCGCTCCGCCACGATCGCGATCGTCGGCGGCCTCTTCGCCACGTTCGTGATCGCAATGGTGTTCGGCGCGCTCGTCAACTCGACGATCGAGTTCGTCGCCTACCGTCGTCTCCGCTCGGCGCCTCGGCTGGCTGTGCTGATCACCGCGGTCGGCATGTCCTTCATCGTCCAGAACATCTCGCTGGCGATCTACGACGTGAACTTCCGGAGCGTGCCGCCGCTGATCTCGCCCGGAAACGTCTTCGAGTACAGGGGCGTCCACTACGGGTGGGACGAGCTCTTCGTCCTGCTTGTGACGGCGCCCGTGCTTGTCCTCCTGACCTGGCTCGTGAAGTCAACACGCCAGGGGAAGGCGATGCGGGCGACCTCTCAGGACCCGGAGGCGGCCGCGATCATGGGCATCGACGTCAACCGGACGATCTCGTTCACCTTCGCGCTGGCGGGCGGCCTCGCCGGGATCGGAGCCGTTCTCTTCCTGGTCGAGTTCAACATCCGGTACGACACGGGCTTCCAGCTCGGCCTGATCGCCTTCACGGCGGCGGTGCTCGGCGGGATCGGGAACCTGACCGGCGCCGTCCTCGGCGCGATCCTGATCGGCCTGATCCAGGCCTTCAACGAGGGGCTGTCGTGGTACACGCCGGGAGCCGACTGGACGCGTTCGATCGTCTTCGCGATCCTGATCGCGATCCTGGTCTTCCGCCCCGAGGGCCTGCTCGGCGAGCGCACTCCGGAGGGCGCATAGTGAACCGGGTGCGCGCGTTCCGCGACGAGCTCGCTCGAACCATCCGCCTTGACCGGGTTGGTGCTGAGTGGCAGAGGCTGCCGCCTCGCCTGCGCGGTGCCGTGCCGCTGATCATCTTGCTCTCGCTGGCGGTGACGTACCCGTACTACGTCGCCAATCTGCCGACGAACGTCCCGCTGATCAACGAGTTTCCGAGCGTCCACTCCGCCGTCACGATCCTCGTCTTCGTGACGATGGCGGTGGGACTGAACATCGTCGTCGGTTACGCAGGGCTGCTGGATCTCGGCTACGTCGCGTTCTACGCGATCGGCGCCTATAGCGCGGGGTGGTTCGCCTCCGGCCAGTTCCAGCAGGTCAACTTCCATTTCGGGTCGGTCGGGCTCTCGCGCGACGCGGCAGGTATCCACATCTCGATCTGGCTGGTCTTCCTGATCGCCGGCGTCATCACCGCGATCGGGGGCATCCTGATCGGGCTGCCGACCCTGCGCCTGCGCGGGGACTACCTCGCCATTGTCACCCTCGGCTTCGGGGAGATCATCCCGCAGGCCGTCCGCAACGCGGACAAGGAGGGGATCGGGTTCAACCTCACCGGCGGCACGTTCGGGATTCAGCCGATCGACTCGCCGGGATTCGGCAAGGGCCTGCACGATGCCGTCGGCCTGCCGGTCGTGTACCAGCAGTCGTTCACGGCCGATCGGCTCTTCTTCTGGACCGTCCTCGTCGTTCTGCTGGTAACCGTCTTCTGCTCGCTGCGGCTCCGGGACTCTCGACTGGGGCGGGCCTGGATCGCGATCCGCGAGGACGAGACGGCGGCCGGCGCGATGGGCATTCCACTGATGCGGACGAAGACCTGGGCCTACGCGATCGGCGCCTTCTTCGGCGGCATCGCCGGCGCCTACATCGCCAGCTTCAACCAGGGCGCCTTCCCGAGCCAGTTCGACTTCAACATCTCGGTCTTCCTGCTCTGCATGGTCATCCTGGGCGGGATGGGCAGCCTGTGGGGCGTCGTCGTCGCGGGAATCATCCTCTCATGGCTGAACGTCGAGGGCCTAGCGAACATCGGCGCGTGGCTCAACAACAACGTGTTCCCGCCGGGGCAGCAGATCGAGGTCCCGAAGTACTCATTCGGCATCTACGGGACCATCATCGTGCTGATGATGCTCTTCCGCCCGACGGGGCTGATCCCGGAGCGGCGCAGGAAACGGGAGATCGAGGAGGGTGCCGGCAAAGGGCTGATCGACGAGGCGACCGGAGGAGCGAAAGACTGATGGCAGAGCCAGACCTTCTCGTCGCCGAGACCGTGCGCAAGGAGTTCGGGGGGTTGACGGCGGTGAGCGACCTCGACTTCACGATCCCGCAGCGCTCGATCGTCAGCTTGATCGGGCCGAACGGCGCCGGCAAGACGACCTTCTTCAACATGCTGACCGGCCTCTACCGGGCGACCTCGGGGACGATCGTCTTCGACGGCCACGACGTGACCGACAAGCCGCCGCACGCGATCACGAAGCTCGGCGTCGGCCGGACGTTCCAGAACATCCGGCTCTTCCCGCAGATGACGGCGCTCGAGAACGTGCTCGTCGGGATGCACTCAAGGCTCAAGGGCGGGATCCTCGGCTCGATCCTCGGGACGCCACGTGTGCGACGGGAGGAGCGCGAGGCGCGCGAGCGGGCGCGCGAACTCCTTCGCTACTCCGGCCTGCGCCAGGTCGACGACGAGCTGGCGGAAAGCCTCGCCTACGGCGATCAGAGGCGGCTTGAGGTGGCGCGCGCGCTTGCGACCGAGCCGAAGCTCCTGCTGCTCGACGAGCCGACGGCTGGGATGAACCCGCAGGAGACCTCCGTCTTCATGGGCTTCGTCTCGAAGCTCCGCGAGGATCGCCCGATCGCGATCCTGCTCATCGAGCACGACATGAAGGTCGTGATGGGAATCTCCGAGAGGGTGACGGTGCTCGACTACGGCGAGAAGATCGCCGAAGGGACGCCGGGCGAGATCCAGAAGGACGAGCGCGTGATCGAGGCCTACCTTGGAAGGGCGGCGACAGCGTGAGCGCCACTGCGAACGAAGGCAGGCCCGAGGTCGTCCTCCGGCTAGAGGACGTCCACACGTTCTACGGGTCGATCGAGGCCCTGAAGGGCATCTCGCTGGAGGTGCGCGAGGGCGAGATCGTGACGCTGATCGGGGCGAACGGGGCGGGCAAGTCCACGACCCTGCGCTCGATCCACGGCCTCAACCAGCCGAAGCAGGGCACGATCGTCTTCAACGGCAAGGACATCACTCGGCGCGGCCCCCACGACATCGTCGAGATGGGCATCGCGCAGTCGCCGGAGGGACGGCGTCTCTTTCCGCACATGACAGTGCTCGAGAACCTCGAGATGGGGGCCTTCCAGCGCAAGGACCGATCAGGAATCAAGGAGGACCTCGACCGCGTGTACTCGCTCTTCCCGCGCCTCGCCGAGCGCAAGAGCCAGCGGGCGGGGACGATGTCCGGCGGCGAGCAGCAGATGTGCGCGATCGGCCGGGCGCTGATGGCACGGCCCAAGCTGCTGATGCTGGACGAGCCGTCGATGGGGCTCGCGCCGATCTTCGTCGAGAAGATCTTCGAGATCATCCATGAGATCAACGAGCAGGGGACGACGATCCTCCTCGTCGAGCAGAACGCACTGATGGCCCTCGACGCGGCGGATCGCGGGTACGTCATGGAGACAGGGACGATCGCGCTGACCGACGACGCGAAGGCCCTGAGCGAGAACGATCAGGTCAAGAAGGCCTACCTCGGGCTGGACTAGCCCGGCGGGGACCGAAGAGGGAAGTACGGCGGGGAGAGCAGGAAGCCGATGCGGGGCGGGCGGTCCGCTCGGCCGTGCGCCATCGCGAGCGCGGCGCCGATCCCGTGCGTGGGGACAAAGCCGAGCTGCCGTGCCGCGGCGGCATCCCGGCAGCCCGCAACGAGCACCGCGCCCAGCCGGCCGATCGCTGGCTGGCAGGCCGACCATTCCAGGAACGGCAACAGGGGATGGCACGCGCGCCCCGCGCGGTAGGCGTCGAGCGCTCGGCTGTCCATGGCCGCCTCGCGCTCTGCCTGGGTGAGCTCTTCCGGTTCGCGCGCGCCGCTCGACCTCAGTGCCTGAAACAGGGCTCGGTACGGCTGTTGGGTCGGGTGGTGAAAGCGGCGGCGGAAGCGGCCGACGAGGATCGCCGTGCCTCCTTCGACGAGAGGGAAACCGTCACGCCAGAGGCGGAGGGCGAGCCCTAGGCCGAGGTAGGCGGCGAGGGCTGGATTGGGCGCCTCTCTCGGTAAGTGCGGGGTCACGTCCGGAATTCCGATGCAGATCGTGTCGAGCCGCTCGCCGAGCATCGCCGACTTCGAGTTGACCCCTCGGAGCAGAGCCTCGGCGTGGGCGACGGAGGGCGGCCCAGCGAAGACCGCGAGCGCAGAGAGCTCGGTCGGCAGGCGCCGGAGGACGCCCCGCCGGATCGCGCCCGGCAGAAGCCCGAACAGGCCGCGGAGCGGGAAGTTGGCGATCCGTTCCACCGCCTCCGGGTCGTGCGGGTAGCCGTGGAGCACGCCGCCGAGGGCCGGCGTGTTCAGAGTCAGCGAGACGCCCAGGAGCGGCACCCGCCTGGACAGCGCGCGTTCGAGCTCGACCGCCAGCTTCCAACCCCCCGAAGTGGACGTCTCGAGTAGGGAGTACGCGTCGGCGGCTCGCATGTCCTCCGGGCTGCCCGCAGCCAGGAGCGTCGCCGCTCCGCCGTTGACGACCGTTTCCGCGGCGCTGACAGGGACGACGATGTCCGCCTCGGCCAGCGCGCGATGAACGTGGAAAGGCCGCCCGCCGGCCTCGCCCACGTCCACCAGGTCCGAGCCCTCGGCATCGTGCACTTCCACGCGCCCGTGGAAGCGTCGAGCGAACTCGGGGTGGACGAGCAGCTCCAGCTCACGGTGTCCGGCACGCCGGGCAAGCCCTCCGGCAACCAGCAGCGTCTGCTTCTCGAGAGAGGCACCGGCGCGGTCGAGCTCCATCATCGTCGCGGCAATCGCGGTGCGACGAGGGTCGTTGGGCGATCCAGGGATCGGAAGCCCCGGCGGCTCGACGACGATCGTCGCACGGCCGCCCCGGGGAACCAGCGTCTCGATCGGCTGGCCGGTGAGCGGGAAGCGGAGCGCGTCGCGGACGGCAGCCGCGATGTCGGCGATCGGGTCGACCGGAGGCGGTGGAGCGAGCACGACGGCGTCCTCGCCGGCGTCCACCACGGCGAGCCGCGAGCCGTACGGCAGAGGCAGCCTGCTCAAGTGAGCGCCAGCGTGTAGGCGCGGCCGCTGTGGACGAACCCGTAGCCCTCATAGAGCTGATGTGCCTCGGCGCGCTCGTGGCCCGACTCGAGGATGAGCCGATGGCAGCCGCGCTCACGGGCGGCTTCGACGCACGCGTCGAGCAACGCGCGGGCCGCTCCTCGCCTGCGGAAGCGCGGATCGACGTACAGGTCGGGTACCCACGCCTCGGGAGTCGTCCAGTTCAGGCGAGGCCGAAACGAGAGGCTCACCGCCCCGGCGACGACACCGTCCAACTCGGCGACGAAGACTTCGGCCTGGGGGTCTTCCACGTGCGCCCGGAAGACGTCAGCCTGCCTGCCCGGATCGCGCGCCACTTCCGGCCGGCCGAGACCCGCCATCAAGGCTAGCACGGCCTCCACGTCATCTGCTTCGGCGCGGCGAACGATCACGGGATCGAGCGGTACAGCCGGAGGAAGGTTCGGCGGAAGCCGCGGGCAGGCCAGAACCTGGAGGCGAGCAGGTTCGTCTCCCGCCAGTCGACGACCACAATCGGATGCCCGTTCTCGCGAGCCCAGACCAGCCCCGCGGCGGTCAGAGCCAGGCCCGCCCCCGAGCCGCGAGCCTCCGGGATCGTCGCGGCGAACCCGAGCAGTGCGGCGCGCTCGGGCCGCGCGAGGCCGGCGTGCGTGGGGGACTTGTCGGCCGGAGCGATGATCAGCAAACCGAGCGGCCGCCCCTCGCGCTCGGCGATGAACGTCGCGACTTCGGGGTCAGCGAGCTCTTCGGCGACCTCGGCGCGCTCCTCCTCATCGGTCTGCGTCAAATACCCTGCGAAGACGGGCGACTGCTCCTGGTGCTCGGGCAGAACCCCGCCGAGCGTCATTGCCGCCTCCAGGTCGGCCGGCCCGGCCCGGCGCACATCAATTTCGCTCGGCAGCGAATCCGGCGCCTCGGGAGTCTCCTGGATTGCCATCGCCTGCTGGGCTCCAAACGAGAGTCGGAACCAGGCGTCGACGAGGGGCTTGTCGGTTGCCGGGACCAGCGCATAGTGCCGATGCCGACCCGCCTCGACCCAGTCCGCGGAAGCGGCCCCGTAGAGGTCGCGGACGATCTCGGGCTCGATTGCGGCGTGCCCGGCGAGCTCGACCCAGATGTTGGGCCCCCAGATCGCGTCGTCGCGACGGACGCCCAGGAGATAGCCGACAACCTCTCCGCCGCGCGTTGCGACCACTCCCGAGACCGCTTCGCCCTTCCAAAGGGCCTCGACTTCGGCTCGATAGTCGACGTTTGCGGGGAGCAGCGGCTCAGCATCGAGGTGAGCTGCATGTCGGGCCTTGAGGAGGCCGGCGGCCGCATCCACGTGCTCGTCCGAAAACGCCTGAATCTCCACTCCGCGCATGGGGTTCGGACGATACCGTTGCCCCATGCCGAAGACCCTGACCGGCGCCGAGCTCCAGGTCGACGACGCGCCGGTGCGCGACAGCGAGCTCTTCCTCGTGGACGGGAACAACCTCGCTTACCGCGCGTTCTTTGCGCTTCCCGAGGAGCTCGCAACGAGTGAGGGGTTCTCGACGAACGCGCTCCTCGGGTTCACGAACATGCTCTTCAAGCTTCTGGCCGACTACAAGCCGAAGGGCGTCGCCGTGGCCTGGGACACCCGCCCGGTGCACAGAGCCGCCGTGTCGGAGGACTACAAGTCGGAGCGAAAGCCCATGCCGGATCTCCTACGGGAGCAGTTCCCGTACTTCCGGCCGATCGTCGAGGCATTCGGCTATCGCAACCTCGAGTTCGAGGGCTGGGAGGCGGACGACGTCATCGCGACCCTCGCGACCGAGGCGGACGAGGCGGGAATCAAGACGACCGTCGTCTCGACAGATCGCGACGCGTTCCAGCTCGTCTCGGAGAACGTCGCGCTGATGATGACCCCGCGCGGCGTCTCCGACGTCCACGTGTACACGCCGGAGCGCGTCGAGGCGCGATATGGGATCCGGCCCGAGCAGGTGCCGGATTTCATCGGTCTCAAGGGCGACACCTCGGACAACATCCCCGGTATCCCGGGCATCGGCGACAAGACCGCCGGGCAGCTGATCGGCCAATACGGCTCGCTCGAGGAGGTGATCGCGCACGCCGACGAGCTGTCCCCGGCGCGCCGCAAGAACATCACCGAGCACGCGGACCAGGCGCGGCAATCCAAGGAGCTCGCGACCATGCGCCGCGACCTCGAGCTCGACTGCGACGTGACGCAGCTCGTTCTCTCGCCGCCGGACCGCTCGCAGCTCAAGGAGATGTTCCGGCGCTTCGAGTTCCGCAACCTGCTCGGCCGCGTGGACGAGCTCGACCTGGCCGTCCCGGCGGCGCCCATGGAGCTCGAGCAGACACCGGTGCCCTGGCGCGAGGAACTAAGCAACAGTCTGTTGCAAAGTTCAGGGTCGTTGGCGTACGCGAGCGATGGAGAGCGCGTCGCGCTGGCCAGCGCGGACCAGGTCGTCGTTTCGCCTCCCCTGGATCGAACGGATCGGGCCTTCGTCGTCCACGACGCCAAGGCCGAGCGCGTCGCTGCGGAGGAGGACACGCTCCTGCTTGCGTACCTGATCGAGCCTTCCCGACCGCAGTACCCGGTCGACGAGCTTGCCGCCGAGTACGGCCTCGAGCTCAGGCCCGAGCCGGCCGCGGAAGAAGAGACCGAGGGGCTCGTGCGCCGCGCTGCCGCAACTGCTCGCCTTGCCGAGCCGCTCCTCGCGCGCGTCCGCGAACGCGGCATGGAGACGCTCTACCGCGAGATCGAGCTTCCGCTCTCCCCGGTGCTGGCGGCGATGGAGCTGGCGGGGATCAAGATCGACGAGTACCGGATGGGCGAGATCACCGCGCGGCTACGGGAGCGCGTGGAGGAGCTGGAAGCCCGCGCCTACGAGCTGGCCGGCGAGGAGTTCGTGATCGGATCGACGCAGCAGGTTGGCCGCATCCTCTTCGAGAAGCTCGAGCTCACGCCCGGGCGCAAAGGCAAGACGGGCTTCTCGACCGACACGCGCGTCCTCCGGTCGATCCGCGGCGAGCACGAGGTCGTTGCGGTGATCGAGGAGTGGCGCGAGTACTCGAAGCTTCTCAACACGTATCTCGGGCCGCTTCCGAGCATGCTCGGCGAGGACGGGCGCCTGCACACGACGATCAACCAGGCAGTCGCGGCGACGGGCAGGCTCTCGACGACGAATCCGAATCTCCAGGCGATCCCGATCCGTACCGAGCTGGGCCGGGAGATCCGCTCGGCCTTCGTCGCAGAGCCCGGGCACAAGCTGCTCTCCGCCGACTACTCGCAGATCGAGCTGCGCATCCTGGCGCACGTCTCCGGTGAGCCGAAGCTGCGCGAGGCCTTCGCGCGCGGAGAGGACATCCATACGGCGACGGGGTCCGAGGTCCTGGGCGTCGACCCCGCCGAGCTGACGACAGGCCAGCGATCGATCGCGAAGATGATCAACTTCGGGATCGTCTACGGGATCTCGGCCTTTGGTCTCTCCGAAAACCTGGAGATCCCGCGGGAAGAGGCGCAGACCTACATCGACGCGTATCTCGCGCGCTTCCCGCACGTCCAGGACTTCATCGCGCGGACGATCGAAGAGTCGGCTCGCGATGGCTATGCGACGAGCCTGCTCGGCCGGCGCAGGCCGGTGCCCGAGCTGAAGGCCTCGAACCGGCAGACGCGCTCGCTCGGCGAGCGGCTGGCGGTCAACTTCGTCATGCAGGGCTCGAACGCGGACATCATCAAGGTGGCGATGGTGCGCATCCACGACCGGCTGCGGGCGGAGGGGAGAGGCGCCCGCCTCGTCCTCCAGGTTCACGACGAGCTCTTGCTGGAAGTACCGGACGCAGAACTCTCGTCGATCAAGGATCTCGTACGAGAGGAGATGGTCGGCGCGTTCGACCTCGACCCGCCGCTCGCCGTCGACATCGGGACAGGCGACGACTGGCACGAGGCGAAGTCGTGATACGCCTGAGGCTCTTCCTCGAGAGGATTGGCCTCAAACGGGTGCTCGCGGCCGCCCTCGTGGTCGTCGCGCTCGTCGCTGCCGGAGTCGTCTTTGCGGTCGTGCAAGGAGGAGGGAAGAAGGCCTCGACCACGGCTTCGAGCACTTCCGACTATACGAACCTCTTCTACCTCCAGGCGAGGGCTCCCAAAGTCCAGGTCCGCGGTTGCCTCATGTACATCCGCTTCACGTGGAAGCCGGACTACCACGCCGATCAGTACCTCGGCGCGCCGGCCCTGATCATGGCCAGCGGCACCGGAATCGAGGGCGCCTACCGGAAGACGTTCAAGGCGTCCGGCATGAGCCTCGATGTCGGGCCGATCACCCTCGGCGGCGGTTACCGCCTCTGGTCGGCAAAGGTCGCCTCGCTCGACGGCGATCCCCCGGGCAACAGCACGCTGATCCAGGCCGGCCCGCCGGCAAGCGCAAGCGCGAAGTGCGGCTGACCCTGCTTTTACGCCCTGAAAGCGATGCCGCGGACCGCGGATATACTCCGCGCGCCATATGACCAACGAAACACTTGCCACGAGCACGACCTCGACGCTCACCGACGAGAACGTCTGGACCACCGGGCCCGACGGCGAGCAGATCCCGAATTACGAGGCGACGTTCCCGACGATCAACGAGGGCGAGGTCGTCCACGGCCAGGTCGTCCGCGTGGACAAGGACGAGGTGCTCGTCGACATCGGCTACAAGTCCGAGGGGGTCATTCCGGTCGCGGAGCTCTCGATTCGCCGCTCCGTCAACCCCGAGGACGAGGTCAAGCTCGGTGACGAGATCGACGCGCTCGTGCTCACGAAGGAGGACGCGGACGGCCGTCTGATCCTGTCCAAGAAGCGCGCGCGCTTCGAGATCGCGTGGAAGTCGATCGAGGCGGCCGCCGAAAGTGGTGAACCGGTGGACGGCAAGGTGATCGAGGTCGTAAAGGGCGGTCTGATCCTCGACCTCGGCGTCCGCGGCTTCTTGCCGGCGTCGCTCGTCGACATCCGCCGCGTCCAGGACCTCGACGAGTTTCTCGGCCAGGAGCTTCGCTGCAAGGTGATCGAGCTCAACCGCTCGCGCAACAACGTCGTCCTTTCGCGGCGTGCGGTGCTCGAGGACGAGCGCAAGGAGATGCGCACGGCGATCCTCGACCGGCTCTCACCCGGCGACGTGGTCGAGGGCCAAATCTCGAACATCGTCGACTTCGGCGCCTTCGTCGACCTCGACGGGATGGACGGCCTCATCCACATCTCGGAGCTTTCGTGGAGCCACGTCAATCATCCGTCCGAGGTGCTCGAGATCGGCCAGGACGTCCAGGTGAAGGTGCTCGACATCGATCGCGACCGCCAGCGGATCTCGCTCGGGCTCAAGCAGACACAGTCGGATCCGTGGCAGCAGGTCGTCGAGGCCTACAACGAAGAGGACGTCGTCCAGGGGAAGGTGACGAAGGTCGTGACGTTCGGCGCCTTCGTCGAGATCATGCCCGGCGTCGAAGGGCTCGTGCACATCTCCGAGCTCGCGCAGCATCACGTCGAGAATCCCCGGGAGATCGTCTCGCAGGGCGACGTCGTGAACGTGAAGATCATCGAGGTGGACGCCGACCGGCGAAGACTCTCGCTCTCGATCAAGCGGGTCGAGGAGGCCGACGAGGTGCAGCCGCGAGCAGACGGCGAGCCGCTCGAGACGCCGGCGCCGCCTCGCCTCGACCTCTCCGAGGACGTCTTCCCCGAGGGTGGAGAGCCTGTGGAGGAGAGAAGCGAAGAGGAGGCGACGGACGAGGCCATGGCCGAGACTCCTGTCGCCGAGTCGGAGCCCGAAGAGCCGGCCGCCGAGCCCGAAGAGCCGGCCGCCGAGCCCGAGCTGCCCTCCGAGGCGACCGACGCCAGCATCGAGGCTGACGCGGTCGCTCCCGAGGAGCAGGGCCCCGGCGACTCCGAGGGCGAGTCCCCGGCGTCCCCAGACGAGGCTGACGAACCGAGCTAAGCCGCTTGCGGTCGCCGTCACCGGCGGTCTCGGAGCGGGGAAGAGCGAGGCGCTCGCCGCATTCGCGCGGCACGGTGCCGCCACGATCTCCAGCGACGAGGTCGTGCACGAGCTCTACCGGGACGAGGAGGTCGAGGCCGCTCTCCGAGAGCGCTTCGGCACGAGCGACAGGCGCGCGGTCAGCAAGCAGGTCGTGGCCGATCGCGAAGCGTTGATCTGGCTCGAGGCGCTCCTGCACCCGCGCGTGCTGGCGCGCACCCAGGCCTGGCGGGAGGAGCTCGGGCGCTTGCCGGATCCTCCGGCTCTCGCCGTCAACGAGGTGCCACTCCTCTACGAGGCGGGAGCAGAGGGTCGCTTCGACGCCGTCGTCGTGATCACGGCACCGCGAGAGCTGCGCGTTGAACGAGCAGGAGTGCGCGTCGACGAGCGGGAGCAGCGCCTGCTCCCGGATGAAGAGAAGCTCGAGCGCGCGGCCTTCGCGTACGTCAACGACGGGTCGCTCGAGGAGCTCGACGCCTTCGTCGCCGGTGTCGTGCGTACGCTGACCGGTCGATGAGACGGCTCGCGGCCAGCACGCTCCTGATCGTTGCGATCGCCGCCAGCTTCACCTTCCTGCGTACGGGCGAGCCGGCCTGGTTCCAGCGGCTTCGCTACCCACTCCGCTACGAGCAGATCGTCCGCGGGCATGCCCGCAACTATCGGCTCGACCCGGCCCTCGTGGCCGCCGTCATCTACCAGGAGAGCAGGTTTCGCGCCGACGCCAAGTCCAGCTCCGGCGCGATCGGCCTCATGCAGCTTCGCCCGGAGACGGCAAAAGGGATCGCGATCCGCACCGGGGGAAGCCGATTCACGACCTCGGACCTCTACAACGCGGAGATCAACGTGCGCTACGGCTCGTGGTACCTCCGCCACCTGCTGAACAAGTACGACGACGAGAAGCTTGCGCTCGCCGCCTACAACGCGGGCCAGCACAACGTCGACAGATGGCGGGCGGAGGGCAAGGGGATCCAGTTCTCTGAGACGCGTGAGTACGTCGACCGCGTCGAGGAACTGAAAGAGATCTATCGCGACGCGTACGACCTCTAGGCGTCGAGCTCGGCGACTCGGGCCTCTGCGAGTCGAACCCCTGCCTCGGCGCCCTTCGCCGCGTAGAGCCGGGCGGCGTCTCGGGCTGCGGCGCTAGCTTCGTCGGGACGCCCGGCCAGTTCCAGCACTTCGGCCAGGTCGAGCATGACCTCCGCCTGGCTCAGGAGCGAATCGCTCGTCGCGATGAGTTCGACAGCTGCCCGCGCAAGAGACTCGGCCTCGGCCGTCTCGCCTCGTCGGGCAAGGACTTTGGCTCTCACGGCGAGCGAAAGGTAACGTGTCGCGAAGTCATCGGCTCCTCCAGCCTGTTCGGCCTGTCGCGCAAGCTCTTCGGCCTCGTCGTAGGAACCCTGCGCATAGGAGACCTGGGCCAGATGGCCGATGGCGGTGGAAAGGTAGCCCTTCTCCCCGGCCCGGCGAAGGACCTCGATGGCTGGTCGCAGCAAGCCCTCCGCCGCTGCATAGTCCTGCGCCAGCAGCTCGAGCTCCGCGCTCAGCATCTCCCCCGCCGCTCGAGTGATCTCCATCCCGAGCTCGAGGTAAATCGCCCGAGCCTGCGCGAGTAATGTCCGCCCGCGGTCGAACTCGCCGCGCAGCCCGTACAGCCCCCCGAGCACGTGCATGGCCTGCGCCGCGAGCTCGGGCTCCGCGTCGGCTTCCGCAAGCGTCTGCTCGCACACGCGGATGCCCGCGTCCACGGGCTCCGGGCCAAACCACTGGAGCCGGATGAGCCAGATCAGCCCTTCCAGCTCGGCTCTCCGGTCGCCCGCACGACCCGCGTGCCCGATCGAGCGCCGCAGCGCCTGCTCCATGTCGGCCTGTCGCATCTCTAGGAGATGACCGTACGCAATCATGCGCCAGGCGAGTGACAGGCCGTGCTCGTCTCCGAGGCTCTCGAGCTCGGGAATCGCCGTTTCGGTGAGCTCGCGCATTAACGAAACGATGCCTTCGGGGTCGATCATTTGTCGCAGGGACGCTCGCTCGAGCTCGGCGCGAAGCTCGAGCGAGCGGTACCCCAGGACCCGAGCGGCGTCCGCCGCTTCGGCGAAGAGCCGGTCGGCGTTGTCGAGCTCCCCCTGCTCCTGGAGCGCGGCTCCGCGCTCGACGAGCAGAGCAGGCAGGCGAGGATCTCCGGGCGGCAGCAGCGCCTGCGCCCTGCCGAGCAGGTTCGTCGTCGCCGGCCGGTCTCCCCGGACTAGCGCCCTCCGCCCGGCCGACTCGAGATGCCCTGCGGCACGCTGTCCGAGCTCACGCACGGCGTCGTCGACCGGAGCAAGCTCCGCTCGGTAGCCGTAGGCCTGCTCGAGGTGGTAGCCGAGGATCTCCTCGTATTCCACGCGCCGGCTCCCTGCCGTGCGCTCGAGCCATCCGGCGAATCTCTCGTGGAGCTCGGCGCGCAATTCCTTCGGCATCCCTTCGTACGCGGCGTCGCGGATCAGCAGGTGACGGAACCTGAAGGCGTCCTCGCCCGGGAGCTCAGCCGCGTCCGGACGGACGAGCTCCTTGCGGACGAGGGCCTGGAGATGACCGCCGACAGCCTCGCGCGCCTCAGTTGGCGAGAGCTCGACCACTCCGCCGCGGTGGAACAGCTTGCCCTCGACCGAGGCTCGCTCGATGACCGATCGCTCGTCTGCGCCCAAACGGTCGAGCCGCGCGGAGAGAAGCGCTTGAATCGTCGGCGGAACGGCGATCGACTCGAAGTCGCCGGAGGGCACCCAGTCGCCGTTCGAGCGTTCGAGGAGCCCGTCGTCGATGAGCATCGCGAGCATCTCCTCGACGAACAGCGGGTTGCCCTCAGCTGCATCCGTGATCCGGCCCCGCACGTCGTCGGCGAGGCCCGCTCGACCGAGGAGGTTGTGGACGAGTTCGGAAGACTCGTCGTCGCTGAGGCGGTCCAACAAGACCGATGTCGCATTGAACTTGCCGCCGCCCCACCCGGGCCGGTCGTCCAGGAACTCCGGTCGAGCGAGGCACATCAGCAGGATCGGCGCGTCGC
Organism: Actinomycetota bacterium; assembly: GCA_038040395.1. GTDB lineage: Bacteria > Actinomycetota > Thermoleophilia > Gaiellales > Gaiellaceae > VAXT01. The sequence continues at coordinate 22,078 of JBBPIJ010000020.1, read as the reverse complement.
GAGACCAGTCGGCTACGTGCTCGACGAGATCGAGGAAGGTCGGCTGGCCCCACTGAAGGTCGTCGAAGACGACGACGAGCGGCCCCTCGCGGGCCTGCGCCTCGAGCAGCTTGCGCACCGCCCAGAACGTCTCCTCGGCGGGGCCTCCGCTCTCGGCGAGCCCGATGGCAGCTCCGATGCGACTTGCGATCAACTCCGCGTTCTCGTCACCTGCCAGGCCGGTGGCGATCTCCGAGAGGAGGTCCTCGCCGTAGAGCTTCCGGACTACCTCCAGCAGCGGCCAGAACGTGATTCCCTCACCGTAGGGCAGGCAACGCCCGCCCACGATCGTCGCGCTGTCGCCGAGCCCTTTGAGGAACTCCGCGAGCAGACGCGACTTGCCGACACCGGCCGCTCCGAGAACGGTGAACAGGTGGCATCCGCGCTCGCTGGCTGCGCGCTCGTACGCACGATCGAGCAGCGCTCGCTCCCGCTCGCGCCCGACCATCGGCGAGTCGAGTCGGCGGGCGCGACCCTCCGCTCCCGGCTCGATGGAGAGCAATCGGTAGGCGCTGACCGGCTCGCCTTTGCCCTTGAGCTCGAGCGGCTCGACCGCTTCGACCTCGACGGCATCACGAACGAGCCTGTGCGTCGTTTCGCCCAGCAGGATCTCGTTCGCGGGCGCAGCCTCCTCGAGGCGCTTGGCGACGTTGACGGCGTCGCCTGTCGCGAAGCGCTGGCCCCCGCTGCTCGCGTCTCCCGCAACGACCTCGCCCGTGTTCACGCCCGTCCGCACGGCGATCGTGACTCCCCAGTCGCGCTCGAGCTCCTCGTTCAGTCCGGCGAGCCGCTCGCGCATCTCGGCTGCGGCTCGGACCGCGCGAACGGCGTCGTCCTCGTGGAGGACGGGGATTCCGAACACGGCCATCACCGCGTCGCCGATGAACTTCTCGACGGTCCCCTCGTGGGCCTCGACGACCGCTCGCATCTCGTCGAAGTAGCGGCCCATCACCCGCCGCAGCGACTCCGGGTCGAGCCGCTCGCCGAGAGCCGTGGAGCCTGTGACGTCCGAGAAGACGATCGTGACGGTCTTGCGCACGTCGCGTGGGGCCGGCGCTTCGGCCAAGACCGCGCCGCAAGACCCGCAGAACTTGAAGCCCTCGGGGTTCTCCTGGCCGCACTGCGGGCAGGTCGGCATGCGCTGGAGTCTAGGTTCGCGCCTCAGATGTCATAAAGACACTTGACAGACATCGAAGTGATGTCATAATGACGCCATGGAGATGGCAAGGTTCATCGAATCGCTCGAGTCCGATCTCGCCGCGGTTGCCGCGGTTGGAGACGATCAGACGAGAGCAGCAGCCGAACGCGTCCTCCAGGCGATTCGCGGCTCTGCCGGGCTCCGCCTGCTCGACGCGCTCGGCGAGGCGTCAATGGAGCTCAACGCTCAATTGCCGTCAGGGCACGTCGAGGTGCGGCTTGCGGGCCAGGACCCGGCGTTCGTGTACGTCGGCGAGGAGGAAGCGCCTCCCGAGCCGACGGTCGAGGACGGGCTGACCTCGCGAATCACGCTCCGCCTGCCCGAGGCCCTCAAGGCCTCGATCGAGGCGGCGGCAGCCCGCGAGGGCGTGTCCGTGAACAGCTGGCTCGTGCGCGCGCTTTCGAGAGGCATTGCGGGCGCGGGCCCAGTCCAGCGATCCGGCAAGAGGCTCCGGGGCTTTGCCCAGAGCTGAGAAGGAGGAGAGCCAGATGAAGAAGTTCTATCCACTACCCGTCGGCCACATCGAGATTCGCGTCGACCGGCGCCCCGCTCGGCCGCCGCGTCCGAGGAGGACCCGATGAGGCGCGAGACATTCGAGACCCCGGGGCCGCTGCTCCTCAACGTGCGCGTTGCATCGGGCCGAATCGACCTCGAAGCGGCAGAAGGAAGCGAGACCGTGGTCGAGCTCGAGGCCAACCCCGAGCTCGAGGAAGAGGCACGAATCGAGGTCCGCCCGCGCGGTGACGGCCATGAGGTGACGGTCGTCGTCGAGGAGCGCTGGGGGTTTCTCAAGCGCAGCCGGGACGAGGTGCGCCTGCGCGTGACGCTTCCCGCGGGCGCCGACGTCGAAGTGTCGACTACGTCGGCGGACGTCGATGGGCGCGGAAGGTTCGGCGCCCTCCAGGTGAACACCGCGTCGGGCGATGTCACCGTCGAGCATGTCGGCGGGGAGGCACAGGTGAACTCGGCCAGCGGCGACGTCAATCTCAGGCACGTCGAAGGCCGGATGACGGTCGACACGGCTTCCGGCGACCTCGACATCGGCCAGTTGCAGGGCGAGGGCAAAGTCCGCGCCGCCTCGGGCGACATCTCGATCGACGAGGCCGACGCGGCGCTCAAGGTGCAGACCGCCTCAGGCGACGTCGAGGTCGGAAGCGTTCGAGAGGGCGACGTCACGCTACAGACCGCCTCCGGCGACATCGAGGTGGGCGTGAAGCCTGGATCGAAGGTCTGGATCGACGCTCGCTCGATGAGCGGCGAGACGACATCGGATCTCGAAGTCGGCGACTCGGCTCCCGAGGGCGACGGGCCGCTGGTCGAGATCCGGGCAACCGCCATGAGCGGGGATATCGCGATCCGCCGCGCATGATGGCGGACCTCGCGTGAGCCGCGCCGAGATCCTTCGGCACCGCCCGCTGCGCGCGCTGCTCGTCGCGGAGGTCATCTCCACGACCGGCGCGCAGATGACCTGGCTCGCTCTCCCGTGGTTCGTGCTCACGACGACGGGATCCCCGGCGCGGATGACGCTCGTGATGATGGGCGAGCTTGCGGGCTTCGCCATCGCGGGCATTCCTGCCGGGACGCTGGTGCAGAGGCTCGGCGCGAGGCGCTCGATGCTCGGCGCGGATGCCATACGCGCTCCGCTGATGATGCTCGTGCCCGTACTCCACTGGACGGGCCACCTCTCGCTGGCCCCGCTCGTCGTGCTCGCGATCTTGCTCGGCGTGTTCGGAGCGCCGTACTTCACGGCGCAGAAGGTGATCCTCCCGGAGCTGATCGGCGAGGACGAGCAGACGATGAGCCAGGCGAATGCGCTGTTCCAGGGGGCGATCCGCTCGACGATGCTGCTCGGCGCTCCCATCGGGGGCGTCCTCATCGGAGTGATGGGAGCCGCGAACGTGCTCGTCGTGGACGCCGCGACCTACGTCGTCTCGTTCATCCTCGTGGTGCTCTTCGTGCCCCGGGGGGCCGCCACGCCGGAGGCCGAGGACTCGCGGGGAGTGCTTGCCGGGCTGCGCTTCCTCGTGCGCGAGCCGCTCCTTCGCGTCTGGATTCCCTTGTTCGTCGCAGGCGACGCCGCTTGGCAGGCGTTCTTCGCGGCTGTTCCGGTGCTCGTCGTCGAGCGCTTCGGAGCTGACGCCAAGATCGCGGGAGCGCTCTTTGCGGCGTTCGGAGCAGGCGCCTTGAGCGGCAACATCCTCTCCTTCCGTTTTCTGGCGCAGCGCGTTGACGGCCTCCGGTTGATCGCGCTCTCCGTGCCGTTCCAGGCCGCTCCGTTGTGGTTGCTGCCGCTGGACGTGGGTGCATCCACACTGTTCGTCGCGGTTCTCGTGAGCGGCGTCGCGAACGGCATCTGCAACCCGTCGATCCATTCGATCTGGACGCTGCGCATGCCCTCTGCGATCCGTCCGAAGGCCATGGCTGCAAGCAGCACGATCTGGGGCCTCGGAATGCCGCTCGGTCTCGTCGCGGCCGGGCCGGCTCTCTCGGCCTGGGGCACCGGCCCTGTCTTGATCGGTTTCGCCGCGGTGCAGAGCGTCTGCATGCTCGGGGTCGCCGTGACGTCGCTGCGCGCGCGGCAGGTCTCGGCTACACCCGCTCTTCCAGTTGGTTCGACTTAGCCGTCAGCGCGGAAAAGGCCGCCTGGAGGAAGTCATTGGCGGCCGCTGCGCCGAGCGACCACGTGAGGAGGCGCCCGAACCGGGGCGTGATGATCTGCGTCGCGGCGAGGCCCGCGGCGGCCCACGTGCCGACGCAGCGCGTGCAGGTCACGAGTTCACCCATCGCCTGCTCCATGCCTCCCCTGTGGACGGGGACCTCGTCCTCGACCGCACCGGCGTGTCCCTCCACGAACGGCTCACGTAGGAAGCTCGTCACCGGGTCCCGCGAGAGCGTCCGGGCTGCCTTGAAGCTCGCCATGGAGAGCACTGCGAAGTCAAACGGCGTGTGGCACTGCGGGTCACGCCGCACTCCACGCGCGATCGCGCCCGCCGCGGCGAGGCCACCCGCGAAGGTGGCCATGATCGCCGCGTAACTGGTGTAAGGCGGGCTTTTGGCTCGTGTCGCCATCGCCTCAGGGCATATCCACTCCCCCCTGGGGTAAACCTTTGTCTACCTCCCGGCGGCCGCGACCTTCACATTCGCGACAACCCAGTTCCCCCGCGTGTCGGAGGCCACAATCCGCAGACGGCCTACCCCGGTCAGAAGCTGCGAGGCGCGGAAGCCGTGTGCGAGATAGAAGCGGTAGTGACCGGGATGGCCCAGGCGGTTCTGGAAGGTACCCGGGGCGTAGATCGAGTCATAACGCTCGGATGGAAGCTGGCGGCTGAAATCCACCGCCGTCTGCGGACGAACGATGGGGCGTGGCCCGTGTGAGAGGCTCCAGCGGATCCGCACCGGAGTCACCGGCAGTCGCGACCAGGGCTCCGGCACGAGCATGGGCGTCGTGTCGAAAGCCTCGACAACGATGTCGAATCGGCCCGTGAGGGCCTTGGCGTCAAGCTTCCGGCCCTTGCGCAAGAACTCGACCGAGAACACGGTCGGCGGCGTCCGGTCGACGTAAGGGCCGATGCCGCCGGCGCGCAGCGGATTCACGTGTACACCCCGCACGTACTCTGCGAAGTGGACGTGCCCCGCGTTGGCGGACACGTGACCGAGCAGTTGGTGAAGGCGGACTCTCTGCAGGTTGCGAACCGCTGGCTCGATGTGCCAATAGCTGAACGTGCGTGCGGCCCCCCTGACGGCGATCGCGTGGCGGTCATCATCGCGGAAGACTTGTCCCGCCTCGACCGCGTAGACCGCGGTGCCGTCGGCGGCCGAGATGTCGATCCCGAAATGGAAGTTCTTCGAGTGGTTTCCATTGCGTGGGTCGTTCAGGTATCCACGAACCGGGTGCTGCCGGTTGAAGGGTTTGACCGGCCATCCGTACGAGGCGCGAACAGCTGGGCGGTGGGCGACGGTGCGAGTCTCCGTGAACTCGGCGCCCGGTGCCTCGCGGCCGGAGGCGGACGCGGTGTGCGAAGCGAGGGCGAGGAGCACTGCGGGGACGAGGACGGCGGAGGCGAGAATCGGCCTGCAACGCCTGCTGATGTGTGCGGTGACGGTTTGCATGCCGCCACCGTCCGGCGGGGCCCCAATCGCTCCGTCACGGGGCCCTAACGACCGGCTAACGGCCGCTGCCTACAGCTAGCGCCGGCGTGTCTCTCCCTCGGCGACTCGCGTGCCGACGCGTTCGGTGTCACGCTATTGGCTGCGATGACAGCGTTGCCAAGCGGTCCTCTGACGCTTCTGTTCACGGACATCGAGGGATCGACGCAACTCGCGCGCACGCTCGGCGATCGCTTCGAGGAAGTTCTCGAAGTTCACAACCGAATTCTTCGTGATTCGTTCTCCGCCCACGGCGGCACCGAGGTCGACTCAGCCGGTGACGGCTTCTTCGTCGTGTTTGCGCGCGCGCGTAACGCCGTCGCCGTCGCCGTCGAAGCTCAGCGAGCCCTTGCCGCTGAGGCGTGGCCCGGGGCGCCGGTCAGGGTTCGGATGGGCATCCACACCGGCGAGGTGACCGTTTCGGGCAACAACTACCGCGGCGTAGCGGTTAGTCGGGCCGCCCGCATTTCGGCGGCGGCGCACGGTGGACAGATCGTGCTCTCACAATCGACCCAGACCATGGTCGAAGACGTCGAGGCGCTCATTCCCGACCTCTCCTACTCGGATCTCGGCGACCACTTGATCAAGGACTTCGACCGGCCGGTACGCCTCTATCAACTCGTGGCGCCTGGCATGGATGAGCGATTCCCGCCGCTCCGAGGCGTCGAAGAGTCGAAGCGGGCGCGGACGCCCGCAGACGACCTCAGCTTTCGGCTCCTCGGGAGCTTCGAAGTCGGGAAAGGGGGCCGCCCACTTCAGATCGGAGGGCAGAAACAGCGTGCGGTTCTCGCGATCCTCGCCCTGAACGCAGGTCGAGTGGTCTCGACGGACCGTTTCATTGACATGCTCTGGGGTGAGCAGCCGCCGAAGACCGCGGCCACCTCACTCCAAAACTTCATCTCTCAGCTTCGCAAGGCGGTCGGCGCGACCGTCGTTGTCACCAAGGCACCCGGCTATCTCCTCAATGTCGCCGCCGAGCAAATCGACCTCAATCAGTTCGAGCGACTCGTGACGGAGTCGCGCTCGCTCGAGCCCGAGGCCCGAGCCGAGCAGCTCCGTGAGGGACTCGCCCTTTGGCGTGGAGCTCCGCTTGCAGATTTCACGTTCGAGTCGTTCGCCGGCACGGAGATCGTTCGCCTCGAAGAGCTTCGATCAGCTGCACTCGAGGATCGCCTCGAAGCCGATCTCGAAGGTGGTGCGGCAGCCGAGCTCGTCGGTGAGCTGGAGGGGCTCGTCAAGCTCAATCCGCTCCGCGAGCGACTCCGCGGCCACCTGATGCTCGCCCTCTACCGCTCGGGGCGCCAAGCCGAGGCGCTTCGCGCGTACCAGGACGCCCGTCGCTCGCTTGTCGACGAGCTGGGAATCGAGCCAAGCCCCGCGCTCCAGCAGCTCCACGCATCGATCCTGCGCCAGGAGTCCGCGCTGCAACTACAGGCCGTGGCGGAGGCGGGCGAAGACCGGATCGGAGAGGTCGCTCGCGCACTCCTCTCGGGACGGCTCGTGCCGGTCCTGGGCCCCGGGTCGACTTCCGACAACGGGGGGAATCTCGCGAGCCGCCTTGCCGAGGAGTTCGACTGTCCTGAGGAGCACCGTGGTGATCTCACCAGGGTCTCGCAGTACGTAGCCGTCACTCAGGGCGTAGGCCCCCTGTATGACCGGCTACACGATCTGTTCGCGGAGGACCACGATCCGGGGCCCATCGAGCGCTTTCTCGCCGGGCTGCCTGAGGTTGCACGTTCCCACGGCGTCGATCACCAACTGCTCGTCACGACCGGCTACGGGCATGCTCTGGAGCGAGCATTCGAGGAGCGCCGGGAAGACGTTGACATTGTCTCTTTCGTGGCGCTGGGTCCCGACCGCGGTAGGTTTCTGCACCGATCTCCGGACGGGTCGGAAATGGTCGTCGCCGTTCCGAACGCCTACGCGGAGCTCTCGTTGGCCGAGCGTCCCGTGATCCTCAAGATCCACGGAGGCGTCGATCCGCTACCAGACCGTGGGCGCGAGAGCTTCGTCGTCAGCGAGGACGACTACATCGGCTATCTCGCGCAGAGCGAGCTGGCTAACGTCCTTCCCGTCACGCTCGCCGCGAAGCTGCGGCGTAGCCATCTGCTCTTCATCGCCTACCCGGTCGTCGAGTGGAGTCTGCGGGTCTTCCTGCACCGCGTGTTCAGCGACCAGCCGATCAGCTATCGGTCGTGGGCGGTGCTTCCCGGGGCAAAGCCGATTCAGAACGAGTTCTGGCGGCAGCGTGGCGTCGATCTCTTTGACATGGCGCTCGAGGACTTTGTCGCAGACCTCGAGCGGCGGCTGGAGGTTGCGCCGGCGTGAACCCCGACAGTCCCTACAAGGGGCTTGTTCCGTTCGAGGACAACGAGCTCGACGCATTCCTTTTCTTCGGACGCGAGCGCGAGAGCAAGATCATCGCGGCCAACCTCCTCGCCGCGAGGCTGACCGTGCTCTACGGCCCGAGCGGGGTGGGCAAAAGCTCGGTGCTGCGAGCAGGTGCCGCGCACCAGCTTCGTCGGCAGGCGCGCGTCAACATCGAGGAGCGCGGACAGCCTGAGTTCGCGATCGTCGTCTTCGACGGGTGGAGCGAGGACCCGGTCGTCAGCCTGCGAACCGCGGTTCGCGAGGAGTTGGCTGATCAGTCCGGATCGGCGCTCCTGGACGAGGTCGAGGGTGAGTCGCTCTCAGACACTCTTGGCCGCTGGACGGAGGCACTTGCCTGCGATCTCCTGCTTGTGCTTGACCAGGCCGAGGAGTATTTCCTCTACGACGCCGAGGAGACCGGTTTTGCCCGGGAACTGCCAGAGCTTGTCACGAGGCCCGGGTTGCGAGTGCGCGTGCTGCTCGCCCTACGCGACGACGCGCTCGCGAAGCTTGACCGGTTCAAGGGGCAGATTCCGAACCTGTTCGCGAACTACCTGCGGCTCGATCATCTCGACCGGAGCTCCGCACGCGACGCGATCACGAGGCCGGTCGAGCGTTACAACGAAGCCACTGGCGAATCGATCGTGGTCGAGCCGGCTCTGATCGAGTCCGTCCTGGACCAGACAGCGGCGGGCAAGGTCGACCTTGGCGACGCCGGTCGAGGGCTAGCCGCCGGGGAGACCGATGAGGGCCGCATCGAGGCGCCCTACCTTCAGCTCGTCCTCGAGCGGATCTGGGAGGAGGAACGCGCGGAGGGATCGAGTCGCCTCCGGGCCAAAACTCTCGCGCGGCTCGGAGGCGCGGAGTCGATCGTACGTACTCACCTGCACCGCGCCGTTGAGGAGCTCTCGGCCGACGAGAAGGACGTTGCTGCAGACGTCTTTCGCTACCTCGTTACGCCCTCGGGCACCAAGATTGCACACGGAGTCGGCGATCTCGCGGAGTACGCGTCCGTCGACGAGCAGCGCTTGCTGCCCGTGCTCTCCACGCTGGGGCGGGAGCGGATCGTCCGACCTGTCGACGGTGCAGAGGGGGGCGGAAGTCGCTACGAGATCTTTCACGACGTCCTCGGTGAAGCCGTGCTCGCCTGGCGCAGGGAGCGCGAGCTGGAGCGAGAGCGCCGAGCCGCGACGAGCCGTCAGCGACGTCTTTTCACGATCGCAGTGGGTGCGCTCATCGCGCTGGCGGCGATGACCGCTGTTGCGATCTACGCGTTCAGCCAGCGAGCCAACGCCCGGCAGGCCAGCGAGCGCGCGCAGGCCCGCGCACTCCTGGCCGAGGCCCTGCATCAGCTCGACGTCGATCCGCAGTTGAGCCTCCTCCTGGGACTGAGAGCGGCCGCCATCGAGCGGACGGGGCAGACCCAGGACGTGCTCAGCCAGGCGCTCGAGGCTTCACGCATGCGCGATGTGCAGAAGGTTTCTGATATCGCTCGGCTGGCGCCGACGCCTGGAGAGGTCTCTCGCCTCGGGCAGACGCTCAACCTCCCTCGCAGCGGGGTCGCGGCGGTCGCTTTCAGCCCGGACGGTCGGCTCGTCGCGACCGGTCACCGCGACCATATGGCTCGCCTGTGGTCGGCGAGAACGGGGCGCCTACTTAAGGTGCTGACAGGCCACTTCGGACAGGTCATCGCGGTCGCGTTCAGCCCTGACGGCAAGCTCCTGGCGACCGGAGCATCTGACGGCTCAGGGCGGTTGTGGAGTGCGAAGGACGGCTTGTTTCTCGGCCCCCTGGTCGGGCACACAGGCTCCGTCACGACCGTGGCGTTCAATCCGCGCAGCGATCTCGTGGCGACGGGGAGCCTCGACCGCACCGTTCGCGTCTGGCAGACGGCGCTCGCACGCCTCCCTCTGGTGCTCCGCGGCCACCGAGAGAGCGTCACCCGCCTCATGTTCACGCCCGACGGGCGCCGCATCGTGACGGTCAGCGCGGACGGAACTCGACGGCTCTGGGATCCTGAGCCGGAGCCCCAGATGAGCGTCGTTCCGAGCGCAGAGCCGCCTCGGCGACCGCCGCTCGTAGCCGAAGCACAAGGCAAGCGTGCGACGGTGGACGGCGAGAGGGTGCTCGTCAGAGACGTGCGGACTGGGAAGGTGATCCCGCTTGTGGGCCATTCGGCGCCAGTCACGTCGGTGCACTTCGACGGCTCCGGCAAGCGCCTCGTAACCTCGAGCGAAGATCGCGACGCCCGGATCTGGGACGCCAGGACTGGAGCGAATCTGCACGTCCTTCGCGGCCACTTCAACGTCGTGAACGACGCCGAGTTCAGCCCGGACGGCCGGTGGGTCGTGACCGCGGGGCCGATCTCGGCCGGGCTCTGGCGGTCGGACTCAGACTCGATCCACACGTACATGCGCAACACGGAGCGCCCCATAGTGGCGAGATTCGACGGCGACAGGCGGATCGTGACCCTCGCGCGCGACGGCAAGGTTCGCGAGTGGCTCTGTGACTTCTGCGGAACGCTGGACCAGCTCGTTCGCCTGGCCAACGCTCGCCTGGCACACACTGGTCGCACGTTCACACCCGTCGAGCGCGAGCGTTATCTGAATCCCTGACTTCCATGGCCGCCCGCGCTCATGACCGTCGCGCAGCCCGCTCGCGTCGACGCCTTCGTTTTCCGCCGCTTCTTCGTCGGAGTGCTCAGCTCACGGTCCTGACGGGGTTCGCGCTCGCGCAGCCTCTGTTCGACATCCTCGGCCGGAACGCGACCTTCTTCGTGGCCCGCAGGTCAACGGGTTTGGAGATCGTCCTCCTCGCGCTCGCCTTGACGTTTCTGCCGACGCTCGTCCTGATCCTGGCCGAGCTTGGAGCGGGGCTCGTCAGCCCCAGGCTGGCGCACGGGTTGCACCTCTTCTTCATCGGCGCGCTGGTCATGCTCGTCGCTCTTCAGGCGCTGAAGAAGCTCGGCCTGCTCTCCGGGTCGACCCCACTGCTCGTCGTCTCGGCACTGCTCGGGGCCGTGGCTTTACTGCTCTACGCGGAAGCTCGCGCTGTGCACACCTTCCTCGCCGTGCTCTCCCCTGCTCCTCTGCTGTTTCTCGCGCTCTTCCTCGGGACCTCGGACGTCTCCAAGCTCATCTCCCAACAGGAAGAGCAGGTCCGGACCGTCAAGACAGGCTCCCAGACCCCCGTTGTGGTCGTCATCTTCGATGAGTTCAGCACGATCGCGCTCATGAACGAAAAGCAGCAGATCGACCGCGAGCGCTACCCGAACTTCGCCGCCCTGGCCCAGGGGGCAATCTGGTACCGCTCGGCGACCGGAGTCCACACGCACTCGGAGTCCGCTGTCCCGGCGATCTTGACCGGGCAACTTCCCGAGAAAGGGCTCCTGCCGACGTTCGCCGACCACCCGAACAACATCTTCACCCTCTTCGGAGGGGACCACCGGCTCCACGTCTTCGAGTCGTTGACCCGGCTCTGCCCGCGGTCGCTGTGCAGAAAGTCGACGGGCGCGCCACAGGCATCCTCAGCGGTTCAGGGCGGCACGAAGTCCCTCGTCAGCGACGTCTCCGTCGTCTACCTGCATCTACTGCTGCCGAGGGGTTTGGAGCACCGCGTTGCTCCCATCGGCGAAGCGTGGGGGAACTTCCGCGGGCTCAGGCAGAAGAGCGCGTCGACGAGCGGCGGCCTGGAGTGCGCTCGAGGGCTCTGCGACTTCATCCGGGCGCTGAGGCGGGACTCGGGGCCGTCGCTCTACCTCGTTCACACGCTGCTGCCTCACGTGCCGTGGACGTATCTTCCGTCGGGCAAGCGCTACACGGGCAGGGTGCGAGAGATCCCGGGCGCCGAGGAAATTTGGCGGCGGGACTACTGGCTGACGGTCCAGGCCTACCAGCGCTACCTGCTTCAGCTTGCCTACACCGACCGCGAGTTGGGCCTCGTGCTCGACCGGTTGCGCTCGGAGGGCCTCTACGACCGCACCGTAGTCGTCGTCACCGCTGACCATGGGCTGAGCTTTCGATCGGGTGAGCCCCGGCGCCACGCCACGCGGGGGAACCTCGTGGACGTCGCGTTCGTCCCGCTGTTCGTGAAGCTTCCGGGCCAGAAGCAGGGGCAGGTGGTGGACGGCTACGCGCGGACGATCGACATCCTGCCCACGATTGCTCGCGCCGCCCACACTCGGATCCCATGGCGGGTCGACGGACGGCCGCTGCGCCCATCGCTCGCTCCCGACGGACAGGTCTCGCTCGTGGACAAAGACGGAAAGCCGGTCTCGGTGCCGCTTTCGACCCTGCTGACGGAGCGGAGGGCCGCCCTCGCCCGGCAGATCGCGGTCTTCGGCACGGGCTCTCGGGAGCGCCTGTACCGGATCGGCCCCTATCGGCGCCTGCTCGGGAAGCGCGTGCTCGGGCTTGCCGCCGAGCCCACGGACCTTCGCGTCGAGATCGACCAAGCCCAGCTGCTCAACACCGTGGATCTTCGCTCCGAGATCATCCCTGCCTACGTGACGGGTCGGATCCAGGGCGGTTCTGGACAGGGCGAGAACCTCGCTGTGGCGCTGAACGGCACGATCGTGGCCACGACGCGTACGTACGACGACTCCGGCGAGGAGCGGTTCGCAGCGCTCGTCCCCGAGCGGATGCTGCACACAGGGTCGAACCCCGTCGATCTCTTCGGCGTGAGCGGCACGAACGAAAGACCCGTGCTCCAGCGGTTGCGAGCGAGCAGTTCGACGCTCGTCATCCTCAAGCGGGATGGGCGCGAAGTGATCGAAACCGACGAGGGCGCGGGGCTCGGCATCGTGAGCGGCGCCCTGAGCGGGAAGGTTCACGCCGTGACTCCTGGGGAGAGTGTGATCTTGGGCGGGTGGGCCGCCGACCTGGATGGACAGCAGGCGGCCGACTCGGTCGCCGTCTTTCTCGACGGACGGTCGGTCCTCGTGTTGCCGGTTTACCTCCGCCAGCAGACCATCGAGGACCGCTATGGCATTCAGAAGACCGGCTTCCGCGCCGAGCTGCCGAAGCGGCTCCTGCCGGCGTGGGGGCAGGGGTACCGGCTGCGGATCCTGGCCCTGCGCGGCGACGTCGCCTCCGAGCTTCGCTACGAGGGCGGGTACTTGCGCTCCGGTCGACCTCGCTGAGGCGTACGGGGCGCCGACTACGATTTCCGCGTGCTGCGGAGCGCTCTCCTCATCGGCGGGACCGTGCTCGTCGCGTCCGGCTACGTCGCCTCATCCGGGGTCGACAATCGGCCGAACATCGCCGTGCGTGAGCAGGGGTCGTGTGCACGGCTCTATCGGCAGAGCGTCCGGACGCTGAACGACCCCTCGGCGAATAAGGTGAGGCGGAGCCTCACCGCGGTGCCCGTCTCGCGCCTCGCCTCCCTCAGCAGGCCCCCGAAGGTCCATGCCGCAACACCTCGTCTCAAGGGTCCCGAGCGTCGGATCTTCCGGGTCAGGGTCAAGCTCGTCTCGATGCGGCTCGGCGCCGGCCAATCGAGGACGGGCGAGATCGAGCTCGTCGTAGCCGACTCTCGCACCGGGCAGCGCATGGTCGTCGGATTCGCCGACCCCGCCTGCGCAGCAGGGACCCGGCTGGGGCAGATAACCGCAGCGCGGAGCGCTCGAGATCGCCTGCTCACCGCCTGCGGCGTGCCTCCCGACACGCACTACGCCCGCTTGCGGGGGGGCGCGCAGATCGCCGGGGTTGGCTTCTTCGGCCCGCCCGTAGGCCCTTTCGCCACGCGGAACGGGCTCCAACTCCGGCCCTCGCTCGAGTTTCGGAGCAACGAGTGCACCCGGCTTCCTGACCGGCCGGCCGTCGTGGCGGCTGCGGGAGATATCGCCTGCGACCCGGAGAATCCGGCGTTCAACGGAGGACAGGGCTCGCCGCGCGCCTGCCGCATGCTGGCCACGTCCGATCTGCTGGCGGGGCGGGGCTTCGACGCCGTCCTCCCGCTCGGCGATACCCAGTACTCCTACGGGGCGCCCGAGGCCTTCGCCGCTTCCTACGACCCTACCTGGGGGCGAGTCAAGGCCATCACCCGACCGATCATCGGTAACCACGAGTACCTCTCACCGCGGGCGAACGGATACTTCGGCTACTTCGGTCGCGCTGCCGGCCCTCCGGGCAAGGGCTACTACAGCTTGGACCTCGGTGCCTGGCACCTCGTCGTGCTCAACGGGAATTGCGTGATCGCCCCTTGTCGGAAGGGGTCGCGTCAGGAGACGTGGCTGAGAGCGGACCTGGCCGCCCACACGAACCGCTGCACGCTCGCGCTGTGGCATCAGCCGCTTTTTTCCTCCGGCGTGTCCGGCGGACATGAGCTCGTGCGGCCGTTCTGGGACGCGCTCCACGAGGCGGGCGCGGACCTGATCCTCAACGGCCACGATCATGATTACGAGCGTTTCGCGCCGCAGTTGCCCTCGGGCTTCCTTGACTCCGCCCGGGGGATCCGCGAGTTCGTCGTCGGCACGGGAGGAAGCAACTTCGGCCAGTGGAGCGTGATCTCGCCGCACAGCGAGGCTCGCGAAAACCGGACGTTCGGCGTGCTGAAGCTCACGCTCACTCCCTCAGCGTACGACTGGGAATTCGTGCCGGTGGAGGGCTCCCAGTTCACCGACTCCGGCTCCGGGATCTGCCACTAGAACGAGGGCGGAACGCTTGAGCTTCGGGCAGGCTCAGCGCGTTGTCTGCCGGATACCCTGTCGCGATGCCCCCCTTCAAGACAGCAGTCGAATACAAGCCGACCGGCGACCAGCCGCAGGCGATCGCGGAGCTCTCCGAGAGCCTGAGAGCAGGAGCTCAGTACCAGAGCCTGCTCGGCGCCACGGGCACCGGCAAGACGGCGACGATGGCCTGGATCATCGAGGAGCTTCAGCGCCCCGCGCTCGTGATCGCCCACAACAAGACGCTCGCAGCACAGCTGTGCAACGAGTTCCGCGAGTTCTTCCCCGAGAACGCGGTCGAGTACTTCGTCTCCTATTACGACTACTACCAGCCCGAGGCATACGTCCCGCAGGCGGATCTCTACATCGAGAAGGACTCGTCCCGGAACGACGACATCGACCGGCTCCGCCACTCGGCGACGTCGAGCCTGCTGTCGCGCAAGGACGCGGTCATCGTCGCGTCGGTCTCGGCGATCTATGGCCTCGGCTCCCCCGAGGAGTACGAGAAACGCGTTGTCATGCTGCACGTCGGCGAGGAGCAGGACCGCGATCTCGTCCTCCGCAAGCTCGTCGACATCAACTACGCGCGCAACGACACGCTGCTCGGGCGGGGGAAGTTCCGCGTCAAGGGCGACGTGATCGAGATCCAGCCGGCGCACGAGGAGTCCGCGTACCGGATCTCGATGTTCGGCGACGAGATCGAGCAGATCACGCACTTCCACCCGATGACCGGCGAGGTCTACGGAAAGCTCGAGTACCTGAACATCTTCCCGGCGACCCAGTACGTGACCTCCAAGCCGACGATCGAGCGCGCGCACGACGAGATCAAGCTGGAACTGGAGCAGCAGGTGAAGAAGTTCGAGTCGGAGGGGCGGATGCTCGAGGCGCACCGGATCCGGCAGCGCACGGAATACGACCTCGAGATGATGCGGGAGCTCGGCTTCTGCAACGGGATCGAGAACTACTCGCGGATCCTCGACGGCCGTCCGCCCGGCTCGGCCCCGTACACGCTGATCGACTACTTCCCGTCCGACTTCATCGTCTTCCTCGACGAGTCGCATCAGTCAGTGCCCCAGATCGGCGGCATGTACGAGGGTGACCGCTCCCGCAAGCAGACCCTCGTCGACTTCGGCTTCCGGCTGCCCTCCGCGCTCGACAACCGCCCGCTTCGGTTCGACGAGTTCCTCGGCAAGGTGCCGCAGATCGTCTTCGTCTCGGCGACGCCGGGAGCGTTCGAGATACGGCATTCGACCGTCGTCGCCGAACAGCTCGTCCGCCCGACCGGAATCGTCGACCCCGAGGTCGAGCTGCGCGCGACGAAGAACCAGATCGACGACCTGCTGAACGAGATCCGCCGGCGCGAGGAGCTGGGCGAGCGCACCCTCGTCACGACGCTGACCAAGAAGATGTCCGAAGACCTGACCGACTACCTGCTCGAGTCTGGAGTCAAGGCGCGCTACCTCCACTCCGAGGTGGACACGCTCGACCGGATCCAGATCATCCGCGAGCTGCGGCTCGGCGAATACGACGTCCTCGTCGGAGTGAATCTCCTCCGCGAGGGGCTCGACCTGCCCGAGGTCTCGCTCGTCGCGGTGCTCGACGCCGACAAGGAAGGCTTCCTGCGCGGGAAGACGGCGCTCATCCAGACGATCGGCCGGGCCGCGCGGAACACGAACGGAAAAGTGCTGATGTACGCGGACAAGATGACCGAGGCGATCAAGGGCGCCCTCGAGGAGACGAACCGCCGCCGCTCTGTGCAGCTCGCGTACAACGAGGAGCACGGGATCACGCCCGAGTCGATCCAGAAGGGCGTTTCGGACATCGCCGAGTTCCTGTCACTGGAGGCCCCGCACGTCCCGCGCCGGCGGCGAAAGGGCGCCCGCGAGGTCGAGGGCATGAGCGCGGCCGAGATCGAGCGCCTGGCGGTCACGCTCGAGGAGGAGATGTTCGCCGCCGCCGAGGAGCTTCGCTTCGAGTACGCGGCCAAGCTCCGGGATGAGATCAAGGACCTTCGCCGCGAGCTACTGGCGGCGCAGCCCACGGCGTAAGCTCACGCGGTGCTCGCACTCCTGATCGGCCTGATCCTCGGGGGCTTCCTGATCGGAGGACTGGCCCGGCTCCCTGTCCCGGGGCCTGATCCGATGCCCATCTGGCTGACGATTGCGATCGGAATCGGCGGCTCGATCCTCGGCGGCCTGGTCGCGTATGCCCTGCTCGGCAGGCCCGGCGGCTTCCTGTTCGGATACGTAGGCGCCGTGCTGCTCGTGATCTTGTATCGCCGCTTCGTGCAGAAGCGTGGGATCACCGGGCCCGAGGCGAGAGCGCGCCCGACGCGCGGGTGGGGCCTGCGCCGCTAGCGAACTCGGTTTTTACCCAGGTTAAACCTCCGGTGGTGCGGGGAACCGACACGGGACGAACCCCGAAAAGGAGGCAGTAAATGGGAATCATCGCGTTCATCATCCTGGGATTGCTCGCCGGTGCCATCGCCAAGGCGATCCTTCCCGGTGAGGATCCGGGAGGCTTCATCGTCACGGCGATCATCGGCATCGCCGGCGCGCTGCTGGGCGGTTTCCTGGCAGGCGTGATCTTCGACGCCGATCCACTCGACGAGTTCTTCGACGTGAGCACGTGGATCACGGCGATCATCGGCTCGATCGTCCTGCTGCTCATCTACCGCGCAGTGACCGGCCGCCAGCGCAGGCCCGGGCCCGCGCTCTAGTCCGTCGTCTCGACTGCCAGGGGCTCGCGGCCGCGCGCGAACCGTCGCACGGCCGTGAGCCCCCAGTCGTCGTCGCGCCAGACGTAGGTCTGGACGACGATCGAGCTCTCGCCGCACTCGTAGACGTGGAGGCCGCGCGCCTCGCCTCGTCGTTGCGGGCGGGGCTGGCCGAGGCCGGGCGCGATCGAGACGGTCACCCCTCGCACGTCGCCCCTGATCACCTCGAACTCGTGGCGCTCGCTGACGGCGCCCTGGTGGATGTGACCGGCGAGGATGAGCTCGGCACCGGAGTCGACGAGCGATGCGAGCACGTGCGAGCGGCGTGAGACCGGCTTCTTGCGTGAGCGCCAGGGAGCTCCGATCAGATGATGGTGGAGCGTGACGACTCGCAGCGCGCCGTCCGGTGCCTCCGCGAGCAGCTCCCGGGCCCGCGCGAGCTGGCTCTCGCGGATACCCCCCGACTGGTGGCGCCAGGGGCGGACCGAGTTCAGCCCGACGACGTGAAGCGCGCGCGAGCGGAAGAGCGGCTCGGTCGTCTCCCAATGTCGCTCGAACTCGGCGAACGTGCGCGTGAACCGGGCCGGGAAGGTGTACGGGATGTCGTGGTTTCCGGGGATCGCGAGCACCGGCGGGCCGAGCGAGCGCAGGAAAGAGGCGGCGGCCTCGTGCTGCTCGGGGCGCCCGCGGTGGGTCAGGTCGCCGCTGGCGACTACGAGCTCGGGCGCCGTTCGCTCGATGAGCGCCGCGAGACTGCCCTCGAGCCTCGGGGCCTCGCGAGTCCCGACGTGGAGGTCCGAAATGTGCAGGAGGCGGGTTGGGAGAGCCGAATCACTGGGTACACTCATGCCGATGGTGGACGAGCCTACCGAGATCTTCGACGACCTCTATCTGGGCCTGCGAGCGGGCGGCGCCATGCGAAAGAGGCGACGCGGCGAGCCGCTGACGATGGAGGAGGAAGAAGCGCTCGGCCGCTGGGAGTCGCTCTCGGGCGCACGCAAGGCGGCGACGATCGGGGCTTTCGCCATCGGGACATTCGGATTGGGATTCACCCTCGGCGGCCTGGTGTTCGGCCGCTGGCGCAAGGCCTGATCAAGTTTCGGCGTCTTGTGCCGAGAAGATCACGGTCGGAACCTCCTCCTCGGCCGGGTCCTTGTCGAGCACGATGACGCCGATTAGCGTGGCGACCACCGCGGCGAGCGGGATCGCGAGCAGCACGGCGAAGCCGCCGAAGAGAATTGCGACCGCGGTCACCGAGACGAGCACGAGCAGAGGAGAGAGGCCCACCGCATCTCCAAGGACCTTCGGGATTACCAGGTAATCCTCCAGCAAGCGCACCACGAGGACGGTTACCCCCGCCGCGACCGCGAGTTGCCACGACACGGTGAGCCCAACTCCGATGGCAACTGCACCCGCGCTGAGCGGGCCGATCACCGGGACGATCTCCACGAGCCCGGCGAAGGTGCCGACGAGGATCCAATACGGAAGGCCAATCGCCCAGAAGGCCAGCGAGAGCACCGTCGCAACCGCCGCAATCAGGAGCAGCTGGCCGCGAACGTAGGCGCCGAGCTTGAGATCGATCAGATCCCACGTGTCGCGCACGACTTTTCTCTTAGGCCGCGGAACCAGCGACGTCACGAGCTGTACGGCCCGCTCACGCTCGAAGATCCAGTAAGCCGCGCAGGCGAGCACGAAAAAGATTCCGATGAAGATCTCGAAACCGATGAGCGTCGCGTCGAGCGCGTGGTTCACGAGGTTGCCCGTGCTTGGCAGCTCCCTCAGCCAGCGGTCGAGCGCCACGAGCGCGTCGTGTCTCCAGCCGGTCTCCCCCCGCGCTTCCGTCTTGAGGGCACCGTTGCCGACAGCAGCCTGAACCTGGTCGACCGCTCGAGGAACGGCGAGCCACAGAAGCAGCGCAACGAGCCCGCCGAGCGCTAGGTAGTGGATCGCGACTCCGAGCCCCCGAGGCACGCGGCGGCGCGCGAGGGCGTCGATGCCTGGGCGCATGGCCGCCGCGACTATGAACGCCAGGAAGAGGAGGGCGATCAGCACCTTCAGCTTCCACAGTGCGAGGAAGAAGACGACGACGCCGACGACGATCAGCGTTGCGACGAACACACGGCGCGCGGTATCGGCCACACCTCATTGTGGCCTAGGACGCCGGGGCGCAAACGGCAGGAAAGCCGGCGGGCCCGACGAAGCGGCGAGCGTGACCCCCGAACGGGACGAACACGTCTGCCTGGAGATGCGCCGTCACGGCGCGGTCCTCGCGCGGCCGCTCACCCGCTCGGGCGGGGTCGCAATCGCCGGGATCTTCATCCTGACCCTTCCTTGGGCCGCAGCGGCGGGGATCGGAGCGGCGCTGATCGCGATCGCGGCAGCCTTCACGCTCCGCGCCGTCTGGCAATGGGAGCGGACGCGGATCGTCGTGACGACCGAGAAGCTCTACGTCGTCAACGGAACGCTGCACCGGCGAACTAAGGCTGTGAAGTTACGGGCCGTCGACGCCGTCGAGCTCGACCAATCCCTTCTCGGCCAGCTTCTGGGCTACGGAACCGTCGTCGTCGGCCCGCTGACGGTCGGCCACGTGTCCGAGCCGAAGCAGGTCTGCGCTCTCGTCGAAGAGCTCGCCACCTAGCCCAAAAGCGAACACTTGTTCGTCCGACCCCGATGGCTAAACTGGGTCGGTTATGGCCTCGGAAGAACTGGTAATTCACGGTGCCCGTGAGCACAACCTCAAGGACATCGACGTCCGCCTGCCGCGGAACAAGCTGACCACGATCACCGGTCTTTCGGGCTCCGGCAAGTCCTCGCTCGCTTTCGACACGATCTACGCAGAGGGGCAGCGGCGCTACGTCGAGTCGCTCTCCGCGTACGCACGTCAGTTCCTCCAGATGATGGAGAAGCCGGACGTGGACTCGATCGAAGGCCTCTCGCCGGCGATTTCGATCGACCAGAAGACGACGTCGCGCAACCCGCGCTCGACTGTCGGCACGGTGACCGAGATCTACGACTACCTGCGCCTGCTCTACGCGCGGGTCGGGCGGCCGCACTGCCCGGTTTGTGGGCGTCCGATAGCGGGCCAGTCGATCGAGGCGATCGTCGACCAGGTCCTCCGTCTCCCGGAGGGCACGAAGTTCACGGTCAACGCCCCGGTCGTGCGCGACCGGAAGGGCGAGTACAAGGACGTCTTCGAGGAGCTCCGTGCCGACGGCTTCACGCGGGTGAAGGTCGACGGCGAGGTACGGATGCTCGAGGACGAGATCGTCCTCGACAAGAAGTTCAAGCACACGATCGACGTCGTCGTCGACCGGCTCGTCATGAAGCCGGACCTGCGCACCCGCCTCTGGCAGTCGATCGAGACGGCGACGTCTCTGACCGACGGCCTCGTCGTGATCGACGTGCTCGACGGCGAGGAGCTCACTTTCAGCGAGCGCTTCGCGTGCCCCGAGCACGGAGTCGGGCTCCCGGAGCTCCAGCCGCGCATCTTCTCGTTCAACTCGCCGCACGGAGCGTGCCCGCGCTGCCACGGGCTCGGCGCCCAGCAGGAGATCGACCCCGACCTGCTCGTTCCCGACCCGACCCTGTCGATCGGCGAGGGCGCTCTCGTCCCGTGGTCGATGGGTGGCTCGGCGTTCTACGAGGCAGTGATCCAGGGCATCGCCGACAAGTGGGAGCTCGACCTCGAGAAGCCCTGGCAGGACCTGCCGGCCGAGCAGCAGGACCTCTTCCTCTACGGCACCGACGGTGAGCGCATCTACGTCCGTTACCGGAACCGCATGGGCCGCAAGCGCTCGTACATGCTCGCCTTCGAGGGCATCGCCAAGAACCTCGAGCGCCGCTACCGCGAGACGGACTCGGCGCAGCAGCGCGAGCGCATCGAGGAGTACATGAGCTTGCGCCCGTGCCCGGAGTGCGGGGGCGCGCGCCTGAAGCCCGAGGTACTCGCCGTCACCGTCGGCGACAAGAACATCCACGAGTTCTCGAAGGCGTCGGTCGCCCGCGCGATCGAGTTTCTCGACTCGCTGGAGTTGACCGAGACAGAGCAGCTGATCGGCGTGCGGATCATCAAAGAGATCCGCGAGCGGCTGACCTTCCTCGACAACGTCGGGGTCGGCTACCTCCAGCTCGACCGCGCCGCGGGGACGCTCTCCGGGGGTGAGGCCCAGCGGCTTAGGCTGGCGACCCAGATCGGCTCGCAGCTAGTCGGGGTTCTCTACATCCTCGACGAGCCCTCGATCGGGCTTCACCAGCGCGACAACGGGAAGCTGATCGGAACGCTGGAGCGGCTGCGCGATATCGGGAACACGGTGCTCGTGGTCGAGCACGACGAGCAGATGATGCGCGCGGCCGACCACCTCGTGGACATGGGCCCCGGCGCGGGTGAGCACGGAGGCCACGTCGTCGCCGAAGGAACGGCCGCGCAGGTCGAGCAGAACCCGAAGTCGGTCACCGGGCAATTCCTCTCCGGGAAGCGCGAGATCGCGGTTCCGGACAGGCGTACCGAGGATCTCGGCTCGTTCTCGGTGCGCGGAGCCTCGCAGCACAACCTGAAGGGGATCGACGTCGAGTTCCCCGTCGGCAAGTTCATCACCGTCACGGGAGTCTCCGGCTCCGGCAAGTCGACGCTTGTGAACGAGACGGTGTTCAAGGCTCTCGCCAACCGCCTGCATCGGGTGCGCGTGAAGCCTGGCGAGCACGACTCGGTCGAAGGGATCGAGGTCTTCGACAAGGTGATCGACATCGACCAGTCGCCGATTGGACGCACGCCGCGGTCGAACCCGGCGACCTACACGAAGCTCTTCGACCACATGCGCGAGCTCTACTCGCTGACGCCCGAGGCCAAGGTGCGCGGCTACAAGCCGGGTCGCTTCTCGTTCAACGTGCGCGGCGGACGCTGCGAGACCTGCAAGGGCGACGGGACGATCAAGATCGAGATGCA
>JBBPIJ010000019.1:31902-46056 GCA_038040395.1 Actinomycetota bacterium | reverse complement strand
GCGTAACAGCTCACTGGTCAAGTGATCGGGCGCGGACAATGTAACGGGGCTCAAGTCAGGAGCCGAAGCCACGGACTTCGCTTTGCGGAGTGGTAGGGGAGCGTTCCCAGGTCTGCGAAGCAGAGGCGTAAGCCTTTGTGGAGAGCTGGGAAGTGAGAATGCTGGCATGAGTAACGAAAGAGGAGTGAGAAACTCCTCCACCGAATGCCTAAGGGTTCCTGAGTAAAGCTAATCTACTCAGGGTTAGTCGGGACCTAAGCCGAGGCCGAAAGGCGTAGGCGATGGCCAACTGGTTGATATTCCAGTACCACGTATCCATCGTTATCACCGATGGGGGGACGAGGTAGGCTAAGGAGTCCCAGGCGATGGTTGTCCTGGGGTAACCGCGTAGGACGGTCGGTAGGTAAATCCGCCGGCCATTAAGTCTGAGACGGGATGCCGAGCTCTGAAAGGAGCGAAGCTCTTGAAGCCATGCCTCCTAGAAAAGCCTCTAGGGAGATGGAGCGTGCCCGTACCAAAACCGACACAGGTAGGCAGGTAGAGAATACCAAGGTGATCGGAAGAACCCTCGTTAAGGAACTCGGCAAAATGGCCCCGTAACTTCGGGAGAAGGGGCGCCCCGGTAGAGTGAAGCCCATTCGGGTCTAGCTCGAGGGGGCCGCAGTGAAACGGCCCAAGCGACTGTTTACCAAAAACACAGGTCTCTGCGAAGTCGTAAGACGACGTATAGGGGCTGACGCCTGCCCGGTGCCGGAAGGTCAAGTGGAGAGGTTAGTCCTTCGGGGCGAAGCCTTGAAATCAAGCCCCGGTAAACGGCGGCGGTAACTATAACCGTCCTAAGGTAGAAATTCGCTGCCCCCCGCGTAGGTAACTACGCGGTGTGCATCTGGCCAAATGCTGGAAACTCCGAGTATCCCGCACTACTACTCGTGACGTCCGATCGGGCGTTTACGATAGTGACAACGTGACGGGTGCGGACAATCAGCAGGAAAGACTGGTCAGGATTGGCTGGATTGTTGGTTTTGTAGACGGAGAAGGATGCTTCTCGATCGGTTTCGTCCGCCAAGAGGGTGGGAGAAGTCGAAACGGCTACAAGACTGGCTGGCAAGTGGCGCACGAGTTCGTGGTAACACAGGGCGCGCGAAGCGTCTCGTGTCTACACGAGCTCAACGAGTTCTTCGGTGTGGGCCAAGTCGTGGCGAACAGGCGGCGGGACAATCACCGCGAAGATCTGTATCGCTACGTCGTGCGGAGACGCACGGATCTTCTCGAAACGGTCATTCCATTCTTCGAGCGGTATCCGATGCTTTCCTCAAAGCAACACGACTTTGAGAAATTCGCACTATGCGTCCACTTGATCTCGGCCGGCCGTCATTTGACGACGGACG
Source organism: Actinomycetota bacterium (assembly GCA_038040395.1). Taxonomy (GTDB): domain Bacteria; phylum Actinomycetota; class Thermoleophilia; order Gaiellales; family Gaiellaceae; genus VAXT01. The sequence goes on along the minus strand of JBBPIJ010000019.1, from coordinate 44,668 downwards.
GACTCATCGAGATCGCGGAGATAACTCAGACCATGAACCGGCGCAAGTCCAGGCAAGACTTGATCAGAATCCTCAGAGACCATACGCCAGATGTCCTGGACACAGGATGATGAGATGGTCCCCTCTGCATGGCGACATGCAGGGACGTCATTCCAAAGGAGATGATGTCCGTCTAGAAAGAATTGTTTCTAGATAAGACCTAGAGCGAAATTCCTTGTCGGGTAAGTTCCGACCTGCACGAATGGCGTAACGACTTGGGCGCTGTCTCAACGAGGGATCCGGTGAAATTGTAGTCTCGGTGAAGATACCGAGTACCCGTGGTTGGACGGAAAGACCCCGTGCACCTTTACTGCAGCTTGATGTTGGAGTCTGGGATACGTTGTCCAGGATAGGTGGGAGGCTGTGAAGCGGGCGCGCCAGCGCTCGTGGAGGCAACCTTGGGATACCACCCTTCATGTTCTGGGCTTCTAACCCGATGCCGTAATCCGGGTCGGGAACAGCGTCAGGTGGGCAGTTTGACTGGGGCGGTCGCCTCCTAAAATGTAACGGAGGCGCGCAAAGGTTCCCTCAGCACGGTTGGAAATCGTGCGTAGAGTGTAAAGGCATAAGGGAGCTTGACTGTGAGACTGACAAGTCGAGCAGGTGCGAAAGCAGGCCTTAGTGATCCGGCGGTTAAGAGTGGAATTGCCGTCGCTCAACGGATAAAAGGTACGCCGGGGATAACAGGCTTATCCTTCCCAAGAGTCCACATCGACGGAAGGGTTTGGCACCTCGATGTCGGCTCGTCGCATCCTGGGGCTGGAGTAGGTCCCAAGGGTTGGGCTGTTCGCCCATTAAAGCGGTACGCGAGCTGGGTTCAGAACGTCGTGAGACAGTTCGGTCCCTATCCACCATGGGCGCTGGAAGCTTGAGAGGAGTCGTCTCTAGTACGAGAGGACCGAGACGAACAGACCGCTGGTGTATCAGTCGTCGTGCCAACGGCGCTGCTGATTAGCTACGTCTGGATGGGATAACCGCTGAAAGCATCTAAGCGGGAAGCCCACCTCGAGATGAGGCTTCCCATCCCCTAGAGGGAGTAAGGGCCGTGGGAGACCACCACGTTGATAGGCGGGACGTGTAAGCGGAGCAATCCGTTCAGCGGACCCGTACTAATTGCCCGAGGTCTTGATTTAGAACACGTGTTAGTCACTATGGAGTTTTGAAGGTGCGCAAGCACCGATGCTCATACGTCGAGCTGAAAACTTTTGAAAGGAATTGCGCGCCGAAGCCAGACTAAAGTCTGGCACCGGAATGCAACAACCTTTCGGCGGTCATAGCGGCGGGGGTACACCTCTTCCCATTCCGAACAGAGAAGTTAAGCCCGCCAGCGCCGATGGTACTCGGAGGGCAACCTCCCGGGAGAGTAGGTCGCCGCCGAATTACCTTATGGCCCGGAGTCTTCGACTTCGGGCCATTTTTCTTTGGGGATACGATCGCGTTCATGGAGCTTCGCGACGACGACGTGTTGCTACGCCCGCCGACCGAGGCGGACATTCCGGCGGTCACGGCTGCATGCCAGGACGAAGAGCTCGTTCGCTTCCTTCCTCGATTCCCGAGCCCGTATCGCGATCAAGATGCTCGCGAATGGATCGCCTCGTGCAACAGCAGCGAGGCGTCCAGAGACTTTCTCATCGTCAACGCGGCCGGTGGCGACTTGCTCGGGGCGATCGGCGTCCGGCTCGGCGAGATCGGGGCAATCGGCTACTGGATAGCGAAAGAGGCTCGAGGGCGGGGGATCGCAACTCGGGCGACGAGGCTTCTGTCTCGGTGGGCCCTCAAAGACGGCGGCGTCCAGAGACTCCAGCTCATGACAGATCCGACCAACATCGCTTCGCAGCGTGTTGCCGAGAAGGCCGGCTTCACTCGCGAGGGGATTCTTCGCGCGCACACGGCATTCGCCGAAGGGCGCCGGGACTCGGTCATCTAGTCGCTCCTCCCGAACGAAGTCGACTAGGCCGCGCGCGCCTTGTCGCGCCATTCGGGATCGAGCTCACGCAGGCGCTGCACGCGCCTGTCGAGCGGGGGATGGGTGACGAACATGGCCGCGATGCCTTCCTCGGCAAACGGGTTCACGGTGTAGAGCGGCTCCGTCGCGGGGCTGGCGCGGAACTCGACGAACGAGCCCGCCGCCTCCAGCCGGAGGAGCCCGTCGGCGAGCCCGTGCGGCGATTCGCAGATCTTGGCGGCTGCGCGGTCGGCTGCGAACTCCCGCCCCGGTGAGAGCAGCAGATGCGTGAAGGCGGCGGCGATCGGCGCCAGCACGAAGAGCAGCGAACGCTGGAGCCATCCTCCTAGCCGGCTGGACTCGATCAGGAAGCCGGCGAGCACTGACACGGTCGTCTGAACGAGGACGTCACGGTTTCGGATGTGAACCAGCTCGTGGGCGACGATCCCCTCGAGCTCCGCGGGATGAGCCGCCGCCAGGAGCCCGGCGCTGACCGCAAGCGACGCGCCGTTCGGACCGCGGCCCGCGGCAAACGCTCGCGGATGTGCATCGGTGAGCAGATACAGACGTGGCCGCGGGACGCCGACACGCGCCGCCAATCGCTCGACGGTCGACCGGAAGAGGGGAGCCTCGGCTGCAGCCAATTCGCGGGCGCCGACCATTCCCGGTGCGACCCGGTCGAGGTACCAGTAGAGCGCGGCAGCAGCCAGCAGCGTGCAGAAGACCGAGATGGACGCGGTCCGGTAGCCGCCCGCCACCCAGCCGAGGCCGCCGATCAGGGCACAGAAACCGAGGAGCAGAAACCACGCCTTGAGCAGGTTCCTCGCCGTCGGGAGGAAACCCACGTCTAGCTGTCGCGCTCGTCCTCGGCGAAGCCGCGCGGAGGCCAGTCAGGCTCGGGGGCGTCGCAGCGGCTCGTGCAATGCAGCGAGGCGATGTTCTGGAGCGGGATGAGGATGTGCCCGCTCAGCTCGATGTGCGGCACCTCGTCGACGGCGCAGTAGGCAGTCAGGACGCCCTCGTGGTAGTCGCCACCGAAGAGGGCAATCTCGACCTGCTCGCCCTTGTACTTGCTCGTGTAGTCGTCCACGGCGGCTCAGTCTAGTTGCCGGAGGGTGCCGTCCTCGACAGCGAGCCGGGCCACCTGGCAATTCGCGATTCGTTCCGATGGAAGCCCGCATCGCCGAAGCACCGCCCTGAGCGGCCCGCCGTGCGAGACGACGAGAACCTGGCCGCCGGGATGGCGCGCAGCTATTCCGAATAACGCCGCCACTACCCGCTCATCGAGCTGCTCGGGCGTCTCGTCGTCGCCCCAGGGGCCCGTGTGAGCCTGCGGGAATCGCTCGAGAATCTCGTGGTCGAGGAGACCTTCCCACGTGCCGAAGTTCCGCTCGCGCAGTTCCGGAAGAGGCACGACCGAAAGACCGCGCGGCTCGGCGACGGCGCGCGCAGTGTCGAGGGCGCGTGCGAGGTCGCTCGCATAGACGGCATCGAGGCGCTCAGCTGAAAGCTCTTTCACGAGTGCCTGGGCCTGTGCCACGCCGACGTCGTTCAGCGGCCGGTCGGTGTGGCCCTGGACGCGTCGCTCGGCGTTCCAATCAGTTTCCCCGTGCCGGGCGAGAAGGATCGTGGTCACGGTCTGTACGCTAACCACCCTTGGATCTGGGGCTCGCCGACCGAGTTTGCGTAGTCACCGGCTCGACGAGCGGGATCGGGCTCGCCGCCGCCCAGATGCTCACCGCCGAGGGTGCGCAGGTGGTCGTTTGCGGCCGTGACTCCGGTCGTGTCGAGCTCGCTCGAGCGGGCACGGGCGCCGCGCTCGGGGTTACCTGCGACCTGACGGAGCCGGGCGCGCCGGAACAGCTGATCGGCGAGGCGACGCGCGCGCTCGGCCGCGTCGACTGCCTTGTCAACAACGTCGGTCTCGCCTACCAGGCCGACTTCGACGAGCTCTCGGACGACCAATGGGACGAGATGTGGCAGCTGAACGTGATGAGCTTCGTGCGCTCGATCCGGGCCGTCTTGCCCGGCATGCGCGAGCGCGGGCGTGGCGTGATCGTCAACGTCGCGTCCACGTCGGCCAAGCGGCCATCGACGTCGATGCCGAACTACTCGGTGACGAAAGCCGCCGTGCTCTCGCTCTCGCGGCTCGTCGCAGACCTGTACGCAAAGGACGGCATCCGGTCGAATGCGATCGCTCCCGGACCGACCGCGACGGAGGCGTGGCTTGCGCCGGGCGGGCTCGCCGACCAGCAGGCGAGGCGGACAGGAAAGCCAAGAGACGAGGTTCTCGACGCGGTCGCGAAGGGTCGCCCGCTGGGGCGGCTCGCGCAGCCCGACGAGATCGCCGCCGTGATCGTCTTTTTGTGCTCGGACCGTGCCAACTACGTGACAGGTTCGGCGTGGAGCGCCGACGGCGGAACCGTCCCGATCATCATCTAACGTGGCGGAATAGATGCCCGAGGTGAAAGGGAGAGTGGCGGACGGCTTCGAGGCTCGGATTCGCGAGCACGAGGAGTCCTGGCTGTCCCCGCTCGCAGTCAGGTCCTATGAGTCGCGCGGGCGCGCGCGCGAGGAAGCCGAGTGCCGGGTGCGCACGCCATTCCAGCGCGATCGCGACCGGATCCTGCACTCGAAGGCGTTCCGGCGGCTGAAGGGGAAGACCCAGGTCTTCATCGATCCGGCCGGCGATCACTTTCGCACGCGCATGACGCACACGCTCGAGACGACCGGGATCGCCCGCGGGGTCGCCCGGGCTCTCGGGCTGAACGAGGACCTCACCGAGGCGATCGGCCTTGGCCACGACATGGGCCACACGCCCTTCGGCCACGTCGGGGAAGAGGCGCTCGACGAGTGCCTCCGCGAGCGATTCGAGCTCGGCTTTCGCCACAACGAGCAGTCCCACCGGATCGCCGAGACCCTGAACCTCACCTGGGAGGTGCGCGACGGCATCCTCAAACACACGGGTCAGGTCGAGCCCGAGACGCTCGAGGGAAAGATCGTTCGCATCGTCGACCGCGTCGCCTACATCAACCACGACATCGACGACGCGATTCGCCACGAGATCCTGCGCGTCGAGGACCTGCCTGAAGACGAGGTCGCGCTCCTCGGCCCGACCGGGTCGAAGCGCATCGACACGCTCGTCCACGACCTCGTCGAGTCGTCGGCGGCCGCGGGCGACATCGTCCAGAGCGACGACGTGGGCTCGGCGATGCTCTCGCTACGGCGTTTCATGTTCGAGCGCGTCTATCTCGGACCGCACACGGCCGAGGAGCACGCGCGCGCGCGCGAAACCGTGCGGCGGATCTTCGACCAGCTCGCGGACCGAGGAGACTCGCCGCCGGAGATCGTGGACTATCTGTCGGGTATGACCGACCGCTTCGCCCTCGAGTACGCGGCCGGCTTGTAGTGGCGCGCATCAAGGACACCTCGGTCGAGGCGGTCAAGGTGACGGCGAACATCGTCGACCTCGTCGAAGCGCGCACGCGCCTGCGCAAGGTCGGCGGCCGCTACACGGGGCTCTGCCCGTTCCACCAGGAGAAGACCCCGTCCTTTTCTGTCTCCCCGGATCGAGGCACCTACTACTGCTTCGGCTGTCACGCCGGCGGGGACGCCATCTCGTTCGTGCGCGAGATCGAAGGGCTCGACTTCGTCGGCGCGATCGAGTGGCTGGCCGACCGCTTCTCGGTCCCCCTCGAGTACGAGGATTCCACCCCGGAGGCGGATGCGCAGCGGAAGCGCAAGGAGCGTCTCTACGCGCTGCTCGACCAGGCGGCGTCGTTCTACGTGCGCGTGCTTTGGTCCGAGTCGGGCAAGGCCGTGCAGGAGTACCTCGCGTCGCGTGGCCTGGAAGAGAACGCGTGCCGTGAGTTCCGTCTCGGGCTCTCGTCGGGAGGCTCGCTGGCCAAAAAAGCGCGCGAGAAGGGATTTACGAACGACGAGCTGACCGCCGCGGGGCTCCTCTCGAAGCGCGGCAGCGACTACTTTCAGCGCCGCCTGATGTTCCCTCTCGCCGACGCGCGGGGGCGAATCATCGGTTTCCAGGCCCGGAAGCTGCAAGACGACGACCCGTTGCGCGGCAAGTACGTCAACTCGCCCGAGAGCGAGCTCTTCCACAAGTCGAACGTGCTCTACGGCTTGAACCTCGCGCGCGCGGCGATCACGAAGGAGGAGCGGGCGGTGGTCGTCGAGGGCAACACGGACGTGATCGCCCTGCGCCAGTCAGGTTTGCATCCGGTGGTCGCCTCGATGGGCACCGCGCTCACCGAGCGCCAGCTGAAAGAGCTCTCGCGGTTGACCCGGCGCGTGTTCCTCTGCTTCGACTCCGACGCGGCGGGCGAGGAGGCAACGCTTCGCGGGATGGAGCTCGCGCTACGCGAGGGCTTCGAGATCCGCGTCGTCGCCCTCCCGAAGGGAAAGGACCCCGCCGACGATCCCGCCGGCTTCGGGTCCCGGCTCGAAGAAGCCGAGCCCTATGCCGTCCATCGCGTCCGGCTCGAGCTCGACCGCGCGCGCGACAAGCAGCACGCGTATCTCCGCGTTCAGGACGTCCTCAACGGCATTCCCGAGTCGCCCGAGCGCCACGACGCCTGGCGGCTCGCGAACGACCGGCTCGGCCTCACGATTCAGCTGCGCGCGGCCGGGAGTGCGGCCGGGGCAGACGCGGCGGCCTCGCCGAGGATGATCGACGCGGGGGACAGGCTCGAGCGCGAGGCTCTGGCCGGTTGCATCGCGCATCCCGAGCTCGTGCGACTGCTCGCCGAGATGACCCCTGACCACTTCGACAGCGACCTGCACCGTCGGCTGAGACAGAACCTCGTCGAGGAGGGTGAGGCCGACGCCGACCTCGTGCCGCTGATCGCCGAGCTCGACGCCCGCGCGGCCGCGGAGGCGATCGACGAGGCGACGGGCACGGAGCTCCTTTTGCGCCTGCGCGAACGGCACCTGCGCCGCGAGCTCTCGGCCGCCGCCCCAGAGCACATGAAGGAGCTCCAGGAAGCGCTCGAGAAAGTCCGAGCCGCAGTCGGAGAGCTGGTCTAGGCACCGCTACAATTCGCCCTCGCCGAGCACCGTTCCCCGGTAGCTCAATTGGCAGAGCATCCGGCTGTTAACCGGAGGGTTGTTGGTTCGAGTCCAACCCGGGGAGCTGCAGACTGAACCGATCCCGGCCTCGGGCGAGTCAGCTGAGGAGACTCGGTTCGACCGCCTTCTCCATCCGGACCATTGGAACCGGGGTCCCGCCGGTGGCGTCTTCTATCCGCTCGAGTGGTCGGAACCCGTACGCCGTGTAGAGCGGCTCTCCGGAGAGCGTGGACATCAGCTCGAGTCGCGTGAACCCCTCGGCTGCGGCGGCGGCCTCGCAGAGGGACAGGACCAGGCGGCCAACGCCGCGTCGGGCATAGGCCGGATTGGTGTACATGGCCCGCACGCGCGCCGCGTCGACCTTCGGGTCGAGCAGGTGGCTGTCACGGCCCGGTGTCTGGTTACCGCCGTAGAGCGTCGCACGACGGCTCCAGCCGCCGCACCCGGCGATGTCGCTGCCCGCCTCGACGACGAAGTACGTCCCGTCGTCGATCAGTTGGTTGTCGATGCCCATGATCGCGCGGCTGGACTCGATCTGGTCCGGGTCGAGGAAGGCTCGCTGCAGCTCAGCGATCGCGGCATCCATCAGCACGCTCAGCGCTGGGGCATCAGCCGGGACCGCCAGCCGGCTCGTGAACTCCGCCACTACGACTCCTGGTCGAGGCGAAGCGCGTTCATACCGACATCGGTCCCGCGAAGTAGGCGCGCCTCGAGTTGCGAGCGGTCCTGTCGGACGGGTCGAAGTACGGATCCATCCACTTGTCGTCGTCGACGAGGAACTGGGGTTTCCAGTCCTCCGGGTGGCCGGCCGCTTGCTTCTCCATGAAGAACTTCACCGCCTCGCGGAAGGCGTAGTGCGTGTAGAGCCGCAGGTACTCACCGAAGTAGATGTCCGCGATCCGCTTGTCGCCGCGGATGACGAGCATGTTCTCGTCGTTCGTGTCGGTGCTCGCCTTGCTGAAGTTCGCGCTGCCCGTCACCACCGTCGGGGCTGGGCCGAGCGGGTCGACCAGCATGTACTTCGTGTGGATCCAGTAGACGTGGACGCCTGGGTCGATCCGGGACAGCTCGGCGAGCCAGCGGTCGAAACTGTTGGTGACGATCCGGTTCCCGATCGCGACGACCACGTTCGGGCGATTGCGGATCAGCTGGATGTCCAGCCGATCCTGGGCGATCTTGCGCGGGTTGCCCCAGTCCTTCTCCATCAGCGCCATGCGCAGAACCGAGTCGTCGGTTCGGTAGACGGTCTTGAACTTCTCGTGCATGCCGAAGGCGAACGTCATGAAGAGGCCGTGCTTCGCGCCGGCCGCGATCTTCGCGTACCACTCGAGCGCGTCGAGATTGGTTCCGCGCGGCGAGAAGACCGCCGTCGTGACGGCGTTCCACGGAGTCGGCGGCGCCGGGCTTGTCGTCACGTTCGCGTCCCGGTAGATCTTGCCGACGTCCGGGTCGGCCCTGAGCCGGTCCCAATAGTCGCGGAACGCCTGCGCGATGGAGGGGTCCTCGACGATGTGGCCGACGTTCGAGTGGCCGAAGATTCCGTTCTTCGTCAGGTTCGTCGAGCCTGTCCAGACAGCCTTCGGCTGGCCGTTTTCGCTGAGGACGAAGAACTTGTTGTGCATCAGCTTGCCGTGCGCTCGGCTCTTACACAGACCCATGATGTTCGCCGTGTCGATCGCCTTGCGATTCTTCAAGAAGGGGCCGGTGGGCTTTCCGTCGCTGTCGAAGCCCTCAATGTCGTCGTAGAGCACGGTCACCTTCGCCCCGCGCAGGTGAGCCTGCCTGATCGCGGCCAGTGCCTCCGGCCACTGAAACTCGTAGACCGCGCCGTGCACCTCCCAGCCCTGCCCGGCTTGCCCGAGGAACGAGACGAGCGCTTCGAGTAAACCGCGCGAGAGCCACTGGTACGCGCCCGGCCCTGCCTCGTCCGGCGGCTTGTTCTGGAAGCGGCGCGCGTACTCCTGGGTCGCGACCGAGCCGCGATTGAAGAACGCCGAATGGACCGATCCGGTCTCCGATTCCGTCGCAACGTCGAGCTCGAGCTCGATCCGGGGCTCGAGGCTCGCGGGATCGCCGTAGAGCGCGACGACCGTGTACGTGTACGGAGTGCCGGGCTTCGCGCTGTAGTCAGCCCACTGGAACGATTGGATCGGCTGGTACAGAGTGGAGAAGCGTTCGCCGATCGTCGGGTACGGCTCGGTCTCCTGGAACGTCTTCAGCCCCTGGAGCCAGATCGTGTCCCCCTCGACGTGGTCGAACCGCTTGAAGCCGAAGCCCCGGAATCCGGGGCGCTTGCTCTTCGTCAGATCGAGCCCGAAGAAGACGACGTGCGTGCCGGCAATTGCGTTGACCGTCAGCCCCGCGTGCTTCCTACGGCATCGCATCAAATGACCTCCCGAGTGTCGAAGGCATTCTGACCCCTCCTGGTGGTCCGGTCGCGCCTATCCGCTTGAGGTCTCAGGACCAAGGTCCTAAAATGCCGGTCTCGTGATTGCCCAACGGCCAAATCCGGGTAAGGTCGTCGCTCGCGGCACGGCCGTGACGCTGGTCGTCAGCAAGCCCAAGCCCACGACCTAGCCCCGACTAGGCTTCAGCGGATGGAGTCGCGTCCGCGCCGCCGATTTCTCGATGGGGTGAAGGAGCGCCGCGAGCGGCATCGCGAGCGCAGCAAGGTCGTGCGCGCCGCGGTGGTGCTGGCCGGATTCGTGGTCGTACTTGTGGGCCTGGCGATGATCCCCTTGCCGGGGCCGGGCCTGCTCGTCGTGGCCGCAGGGCTCGCGCTGCTCGCGCTCGAATTCGTCTGGGCCGAGCGCGTGCTCGAGCGGACGATCGACCAGATGGGCGAGGCAACGGACAGGGTCAAGCGCGCGAGCCGTGCGCAGCAGGCGATCCTCGTGCTCCTCGGCGCGCTCGTCGCGTCAGCCGCGGTGACCGCGGCGTACGCCTGGGACATCCCAGTCCTCCCGGTCTGACCCTTCGGGGAGGCGTAGCTAGAATCGATTCGTGGGCTGGCTCTGGATCGTTTTGCTCGCCTGCGCTGTCGCCGTCCTCGCAGCTGCGGAGTGGCCTCGACTGACGACCCGCTTCGGTTGGGAGGGGAGACGCGCCCGCTACCGCGCGCGGCGGAAGGGTGAATTGCGCCTCCTGAAGCCCGAAGTGGAGGACGACAGCGACGAGTTCGCGGCAAGCGTCGAGCGAGACCTCGCCCAGCTTCCGACGACGAACGACAGGGATCGAACCTAGCGAACGACGAACGTGGTGCTGAAGCGCCGCGTGTTCGGAAGGATCCGGCGCACGTTCTCCATGTTCTTCGACTCCTGGTAGTCCGAGACGCGAACCTGGAGCGTGTGTCGGCCGCGCCGTAGGCCGCGAATCGAGGGGAGGAGGAGGCCGCGTCCCGCGTCGTAGCGGGGGGAACGACCGCGACCGTCGACCGAGACGTGGATCCTGGCGGGGTCGATTCCCGAGCCGGTATCCCGGACCGAGATGCGCAGCGATCCTCCTCGAGCGGAGAGGAGCCGAACGCTCGGCGGCGTCGTGTCGCCGATCCAGAACCGGAACTTGAAGGGCCCGGCTCCCGATGCAGTGGGGCTGTCGAAGACGATGTCGTAGGCGCCGGCGCCGGGGAGGGCGGCGCCCACCACGAGCTTCGGGACACCGTAGCCGGGCAGATAGGGGTTCAGGTTGTAGGGGAGCCCAACCTCGCCGACGAGCCGGTTCTCGTCGCCGGCGCGGACGACGCGCGGCTGGATGAGACTGCCGCCGCCCGTGACGGCTACTCCGAAGTTCGCAACCGGCTTGCTCAGCGACACGCGGAAGACCTGCTCCGGTCCGAGAAGGGTGCGCGGCACGCCCAGCTCGCGGGGGTCCTCCGGATACCGGTACGAGTCGACGAGCGCGGGGTGGCCCCTGGTATCGCCGTTGTAGGTGCCGGTCTGCGTGAGCGCAGTGGCATGGGCGGCTCCCAGGGCTGGCGCGGCGACGCGGAACCAGTACGGGATCCGCCTCCGGTCTGCCCCGCGCGACAGGATGACGAACCCGGTGTGCTCGGCCTGCGCGGCGCCGGGCTCGGCGACGGCGGTGAGCACGAGCTCGCCGGGAACGCTGACGACGGCGGGGGTGGTCAGTGTCGAGCCCGCGGGCGGCTGTTGCGGCGTCACGTCTACGGTCCAGGCACCGGCTCCGCCGCCGGCGTCCGTGAGAGCGACGCTGCGCGCCACGGAGCTTGCGGGAGCGACGAAGCCGAACGCAGCGCCGCTCGGCGAAGCGAAGAGCAGCGGCGAGTTCGCCCGCACGAGCTTCACCGTCCCGCCGCCCTCACGCGTCGAGTCGGCCTCGACCTGGGGCGCATTGAGGAAGACGGGCTCACTTGTCTGGACGAGAGCCGACTTGAGTTGCGCGACGGTCCAGCTCCGATGTCGCTGTCGCAGCAGCGCCGCGGCACCGGCCACGTGCGGTGCCGCCATGCTCGTTCCGCTGAAGAATGCCCACGTTCCCTCGCGCCGGGGAACGGACGAGAGGACGCTGACGCCGGGTGCAGTCACATCCGGCTTCATCCGGAGCGAGAGCGGCGTGGGGCCGCCGGATGAGAAGGTCGCGATCTCTGGGCCCGACTCCGTCTCGGCCGCGACGGTGATCGCTCGACTCGACGTGCCGGGTGAGCTGACCGAGCCGGGGCCGAGCTCGTTGAAGGAGTTGCCCGCGGCGACCACGGGGACGACTCCGGCAGCGGCGGCCCCGTCGAGGGCGGCGGCCACGATGTCACGGGCAGGCTCGATCTCTGCCTCTCCGATGGACAGATTGATCACGTCCATCCCGTCTCGAACGGCGGCCTCGATGGCGGCCACGATCTCGGGCGAGTTGCCGTTGAGCCCGAAGCCGGGGGTCGGGATCGTCAGGACCTTGTAATTGCCGAGATACGCCTTTGGCGCCACGCCCGAGATGCGTGTTCCCCTTGCCTTGGTGCGATGGTTGCCGGCGGCGATCCCGGCGACGTGAGTCGCGTGCGCGGACTTGAGCGGGTCGAACGGCCTGCGCGCGTACCGCCACGTCGCATTGCTGGGCGCGAATGCGCGCGCGACGATCACCTTGGTGGTCGTGAAGCGTTTCTGGCCCTTTGGGAAGCCCCGAGGCATGCGGTAGCCCTTCGGGTTGAAATACGGGTGGGTGCGGTCGAGGCCGTCGTCGATGATCCCGATCTTCATCCCGCCGCCGGCCGTTTGTAGCTTCGGGCCCCAGAGCGCCGGCGCTCCGATGAAGCCCGGGCTCGACGACCTCGTCGCGCGGTAGGAGACGCTCGGGTAGACCCGGGCGACCCCGTCGGCGTCGCCGAGCCGATCGAGCTCGCTCTCGGGCACAGTGACCGCGAAGCCGTCGAGGACGACCGAGTAGCGGCGCCGGATCGTCAGCCCCGGAATCTCGTCGCGGAGCTGTGCCGCGAGGGCGCGCTGTGTGGAGGAAAGCTGACGCATGTATGGAGCGCCCAGATCGGCGCTCCGCGTGGCGAGGGCAAGCGGCGGAGCGTCGAGCGTGACGACGACCTCCACGAATTCGCCTTGAGGAACGCCGGCTTGCGGAACCGCACCGGCCATGGCCGGAAGCAAGACGAGCAAGAGCGTCGAGAGAAGAACGACCCGCGTCAGAGTGGACATGGTAGTTACCAAGACGACCGGGGCTAGAATTGGTCAGCCAGGCGGATGT
>JBBPIJ010000019.1:0-31802 GCA_038040395.1 Actinomycetota bacterium | reverse complement strand
GGCGGAATTGGTAGACGCGCACGGTTCAGGGCCGTGTGGGGGAAACCCCGTGGAGTCGCCTCTTCAAGTCTGGCCTTCGGCCTTAACTTGAAGAGGAGGGTCCCTCAGTGTCGATCCGCAACGTTGGCTGCGCTCGGGCAAAGCCCGGCTCCGCCACCGGCTTCCACGCAGAGTCGCGGCTAGAATCGGCTCTGCTGCGCGGATGTGGCGGAATTGGTAGACGCGCACGGTTCAGGGCCGTGTGGGGGAAACCCCGTGGAGGTTCAAGTCCTCTCATCCGCATAAAGACCTGCGTAGACTCGGCCGGGATGGACGAGCGTCAGGAGCGAATCGCCAAGAACGAAACGGTGTTCCGCGCGGCCAACCGGGAGATCGAGCGTGCCGAGGAGGAAGCAGGTGGCGGCGCGGACAAGCTCATCGAAGTCCTGTGCGAGTGCGGCAGGGAGGGGTGCAGCGGCCTGATCCGTTTGACCATCGGCACTTACGAGGGCGTTCACTCCCAGGCTGACCGGTTCGTAGTCCTCCGAGGACATGAGAGCGAGGACATCGAGAAGGTCGTCGAAGAGGGCGAGGGCTATCTCGTGGTCGACAAGTTCGGAGAGGCCGAGGAGATCGCGGAGGGGAATCCGGGCTAGGGTAGAGCCTCGAGCACCTTCTGGGCGTGGCCGTCGGGCTTGACGTTGTGCATCGCCTTGACGAGGTTGCCGTCCGCGTCGATCACGAACGTCGAGCGGCTCACGCCCATGTACTTCTTGCCGGCGTAGTTCTTCTCGACCCAGACGCCGTACTGCTCGGCGACGGCATGCTCGGGATCGGCGAGGAGCGGGAACGGGAGCTCGAACTTCTCTTTGAAGCGGACGTGTGAGGCCTCGTCGTCGGGGCTGACGCCGAGCACGACGGCGCCCCGCTGCTCGAACTTCGGGTAGGCGTCCCGGAAACCGCACGCCTCGACGGTGCAGCCGGGCGTGTCGTCCTTGGGATAGAAGTAGAGGACTACCGGCTTCCCTCGGAAATCGGAGAGCTTCACGCGCTCGCCTGCGTCCGTCGTCGCCTCGAACTCAGGTGCCGGCTTGCCTTCCTCGACCATCAGTCCTCCCCCGTAGAGTTGTCTCGATGCTAACGGCCCACCACACGCTCGCATTCCTCGTGCTGGGCGTGACCCTCTGCGCCGCCCTGTGGGGCGGAGTGGCGTACTTCCGCGCCGGCACGGCCGGTGGCGTCCTGGCGCATCTTCTGACGCTGAGCCAGACGTTGCTCGTCGCCCAGGTCGGGCTCGGGCTGCTGCTCCTTTCCGACGACCGGCGGGCGAGCGCGGAGCTCCACTACGCCTACGGGACGTTCGCGCTGCTCGCCGTGCTCACACCCTGGTTCTATGCGCCGAAGGAGCCGCGGCGCCGGCTCGCGTGGTTCTCGGGCGCCACCCTGGTCGCCGCAGCTCTCGCCGTCCGCGCCTACACGACCGCATGATGGGCCGCTACTGGTCTCGGATCAACCCAACCGTGCGCGGCTTCATCGTGATCGCGCTGATCGCGCTGACGGTGATGGTCCTGAACCTGTACGTCGCCCTCGCCTCGCTGTTCGTGCTCGCGCGGATCGCCTTCCTGCTCGCGATCGCGTTCTTCGTGTACCTCCTCTGGCGGGATCGCCGGCAGGAAATCGCGACGTGGCCGGGCCACTCGAAGATCGCGTTCTACGGCGGCGCGCTCTTGATCGTCGTCGCGCTTGCCGTCTACTTCCTGCGGGGGGCGGTCGGCCTCGACGCGCTCGCGCTGGTCTTCGTAATCGGGCTCTCCGGCTTTGCCATGTGGCGGGCCTGGCGCGACCAGCACACGTACGGCTATTAGGAACTGGGGCCCGGTAGAGGCCGAGTCTAGGCCTCGACCCGAGACCCGGCGCCGTCAAGGGCATCGAGCGCGGTGCGAACGTCCACGTGCTGGCCGACGAAGATCGGCGTGTCTCGCTCCGTGTAGCGGCTGGCCTCGCTCTCGCGCAGCGTGAGCATCAGGTGCATGAAGTCGGCCGGCTCCTCGCACTCGAAGGCGGTCATGAACTCCTGGTCGTCGATCCCGAACGAGTAGGTCGTGTGGTTCGTGATCGTCTTGAACTCGTGCCCGACGCGCATGTGCTCGTCCATCGCGCGCTGGCGCTCCTCCGCCGGCAGCGAGTACCAGGAGCGCAGCTTCACGAACGGATAGACGACGAGATACGGCGACCCCTTGGGGACGATCTTGCGGGGCTTGCGCGCCTGCGTGTACTCCGAGGCCTTCATCGTCGCGAGGTACGAGTACGGCGTCTCCAGCCAGCCTGCGAGCGGAGTCCCGTTCAGTGCTGCCCCGAGCTCGCCGAGATCCTCGTAGCGCTCGGTGATCTTCCAGAGGAAGAAGTCGCTGTCCGGCCGCACGCCGGTCACCGTGTAGGCCCGCAGCGTGTCCATGCGCCCTGCCCAGTCCTCGACCACCTCGGCGAATGCGTCCTTCCCCGCGGCCCGCTCCTCGACCGGGAGGCGCCTCCACGCCGGGTCGACCCGGTAGAAGCCGTATGCGACGTACTGACCGGTCATACCCCAAATCTTACGAACAAGAGGCGAGCTCTCCCTTGCGGGCCTCGATTGCGGCGTCCCTGATCGCCGGGAGGCTCGACTTGGGCCGCAGGTCGACGTAGTAAGGCCCCGACTGCCACCGGTTCAGGTCGGGCTCGTCGATCAGGTGGAAGAACAGAAGCGCGATGACCGTCGGCTGGCACGCGGTGAGCTCGAGCGCCTCGCGGTAGTAGCGCCCCTGGGTTGGCTCGTCGACAGCGTCTTTCCCTAGCGGTGACTGGAGGTTCGTGTAGGGGGCCTGGGCGCTCTCGGGGATCTTCGTCTGAACGCCGAACTCCGTGTACGCGATGGGGAGCTTCGAGCCCGGCTGCGCGGTGCCGTCGAAGGCATCCCCGAGGAGGTCGACGAGCTTGTCGTAGTCGGCGATGCCGATCGACGTCCCGACGGGATGCTCCGTGCTCGGCGGCAGGGCGGAGCGCGCGAGGTAGGGATGGAGCGCGAAAACGTCCATGATCGGCTCCGCCCGCCCGCTGGCCCGATACGCGCGCCCCATATTGCGAATGAACGCGGTCGGAGACTGGGTGTGCCGCGGCGCCTTGGGATTGTCGTCGCCCCGAGGAGCGAGCGAGCCGCCGTAGACGCGGACCTTCGGCGAGACCTCCTTGAGCGCGTCGTACGACCGCGCGAGCAGCGAAGTGTAGGCGCGCGCGGCGACGTCCTTGCCCGCCTCGTCGAACTGGTAGAGCCAGAAGCCGTTCAGGTTCGGCTCGTTCCAGACGGCGAAGTCGCGGACGCTCGGAAGGTCGCGGGCGAGCGTCGCCGTGAACGCCGCGAACTCCTCCTGCTGCGCATCCTCGAGCGGCGCGTAGCGTGGCCGTGGAGCGAACACCGTGATCAGGAGCCGCATCTTTCGGCGTTCCGTCGCGGCTGCGACGCCGCGCAGAATCCTGAGCTCGCCGGGATCGGGCTGAGTGAGGCCGGGCGTCCACAGCGTCGTGATGTTGAGCATGTTCAGGCCGGTCTGGGTAGCGAGCCCGACCCGCTGATCGTCGAGCTTCGGGTCCGGCAGCTTGACCGCGTCCTCGAGGGCGCCCACGAGCAGCGGATGTCCTCCGGAGTCGGAGGAGCGCAGGAAGAGAGCCCATACCCCCACCGCGACGGCGGCCGCCAACGCGGCGGCGAGCAGCACCCTGGTCACGGCCACTACCCTAGATTGCCGTGGCAAGACGTGTCTCGAAACTAGAGGACAAGCTGAAGGCGCTGCCGACGAAGCCGGGCGTCTACATGTTCCGCGACGACGGCGGTCAGGTGCTGTACGTCGGCAAGGCGAAGTCGCTTCGCCCGCGTGTCCGGAGCTACTTCCAGAAGAGCGCCACGGTCACTCAGTTGCCCGAGCGGATCGCCGACCTGGAGGTGATCGTCACCGACACGGAGGTCGAGGCGCTTCACCTCGAGCAGAACCTCGTCAAGCGGCACCGGCCGCCGTTCAACGTCCGCCTGCGGGATGACAAGTCGTTCCCGTACATCGCCGTCACGGTCGGCGACGAGTACCCGAGAGTCATGTTCACGCGGGAGCGGCACCGGCGCGGGGTCGTCTACTTCGGCCCGTACGCGAACGCGAAGAAGGTGCGTGAGACCCTCGACGTCCTCAACCGGGTCTTCCCGTACCGGCCATGCGAGGGGCCAAAGCCGGGGCGTCACTCGGGAATTCCGTGCCTCGATTACCACATCGAGCGCTGCCTTGCGCCCTGCGTCGGATACGTCTCGAAGGAGGACTACCGGAAGGTGATCGACGGCGTGATCGAGTTCCTCTCCGGCGACACGAAGCCGATCGTGCGCCAGCTCGAGGAGAAGATGCGCGAAGCAGCCGACGAGGAGCGCTTCGAGGAGGCGGCGCGCTACCGCAACCGGCTCTTCTCGGTGCAGCACCTCGCGGAGCGACAGGGAGCCGACAAGGCCGCCGTGGGGACGATCGACGTGATCGGGATCGCGAGCGAGGAGGACCGGGCTGTCGTCCAGATCTTCCCGCTGCGGGACGGCAAGCTGATCGATCGCTACAGCTTCCATCTCGAGAACGTGGCCGGCCAGGACACCGAGACGATCCTGGAGGCGTTCGTCCTCGAGTACTACGGCTCCGCCCCGAGCGTGCCGCCGCAGATCGTCGTGCCCAGGGACGTGGGGGATGTCTCGGCCCTGGCCGAGTTCCTCACTCAGCGTCGTGGGTCGCGCGTCGAGGTACGGGCGCCGGAGCGAGGCGAGAAGCGCCGGCTTCAGGAGCTCGCGACGCAGAACGCGCGGCTCGCCCTGGACTCCGAGGGCGTCGCCGCGGAGCAGACCCGACTGCGGAGGGTCGAGGCGCTCGAGGAGCTGCGCGAGGCGCTCAACCTCGAGAGCCTCCCGCTGCGGATCGAGTGCTACGACATCTCGAACATCCAGGAGGCGTCACCGGTCGGCTCGATGGTCGTCTTCCAGGACGCCGTGCCGAAGAAGGCGCATTACCGGAAGTTCGGGATCAAGGGCAAAGTGGGGCAGGACGACTTCGCGGGGCTGGCGGAGGTCATCTCGCGCCGCTTCGCCCGGATGAGAGACGTGGCCGACGAGGAGTACGACGAGTCCTTCTCCTCGACGCCGAACCTCGTCCTCGTCGACGGCGGCAAGGGCCAGCTCTCGGCCGTGCTGGCCGCGATGCAGGCCTACGACCTGCCGCGCGTGGCCGTCGTCTCGCTCGCGAAGCGGGCCGAGGAGGTCTTCGTTCCCGACCGTTCCGAGCCGATCGTGCTCGACCGGCACTCGCCCGGGCTCCAATTGCTGCAGCGCGTCCGCGACGAGGCGCACCGGTTCGCCCTCGGTTTTCACCGGCAGCGCCGCGACACGAAGGCGAGGGAGTCGATCTTCGACACCCTCCAGGGGGTCGGCCCCGCGCGCAGGCGGGCGCTGCTGCGCCACTTCGGCTCGGCGGAGCGCTTCCTCGCCGCGTCCCAGGAGGAGCTTGAGGGCGTACCCGGGATGCCCGAGAAAACGGCGCGCTCGATCTACGCGCAGCTCCACAAGGCAGGGAGAGCGTAGCGGCGCGGCGGTTCCCCGGCGGGAGTAGTCTCGCGTTCCGTAGAGGTCGACCGGGAGGTGGAGTCATGTACGCACGGGTTTCGACGATTCAGGGCGCGACCGATCAGGTCGAGCAAGGCATCGACAGGATCCGCGGCACGACGTTGCCGGCTATCAAGGAGATCGAGGGCTTCAAGGGCATCGTCAGCCTTGTCGACCGTCAGACCGGCAAGGGCTTGACCGTCACGCTGTGGGAGAGCGAGGGGGCACTCCAGGCGAGCGAGGAGGAGGCCAATCGGCTACGCAGCGAGGCTGCGGGAAACCTGGGCGCTACGGGCGAGCCGACTGTCGAGCGCTACGAGGTGGCGATCTACGAGGTCGAGTAGCCCTCAGCGAGCCCGTGCGCCGTGCGCCGTCCGCCAGCGAACGGTGCGCAAGGTGACGAGCAGCGTTGCGAAGCCGAGCGCGGTGTTCACGGCAATGAGGGTGACCCGCATGCCGACGCTGAAGGCGACGAGCGACGCGCCCGCGATCTGCCCGCCGAACAGGTAGAGCAGGAACGCCTGCTCGGTGCCGATCCCCGAGGGGCTGATCGGGAGCAAGGAGGCGAGAGCCGCCGAGACCTGGACCAGCAGGGCGTTGTGCAACGTGCCGGGGAGCCCGAACGCGTGCAGGAAGAACAGGACAGCCGCGAAGCGCAGGAGCCAGTCGGCCACCTGCCAGAGGACCACGCGGCGAAGGTACGCCTGCGTGTCTTTGAGGATCGACAAGCCCTGGGCGAGCCGCCGCCGGAAGTCTCCGATCTGCTCCGCGAACCAGAGCACGATCACGAGCAGGACGACGAGAATCAGGCCGATCACCTTCAGGAACGTGATCGGATTGCGAATCGCCCAGCCGAAGTCGAACGAGGGCCCGAGCACGTCGGAGCCCGGCAGGTAGCCGCTCGCCGCTGCCCAGAGCACGAGGGAGCCCGCGACGCAGAAGTCGAAGAGGCTGAGCAGGATGAGGGTCGAGGTGATCGTCGTGTACGTGCTCTCTGGAACCGAGCGCTTGGCGAGGAAGACGCGCACGGCGTCGCCGCCGCGGGCCGGGATGATCGCGTTGACGCCGACGCCGGCGAAGACCGCGCCCACGATTGAACGCCGTGGCACCGGTGTCTTCGGATACGCGGCCTGGATGATGTTTCGCCAGGCCGTGCTGACGCACAGGAGGCGGAGCAGGTGGAGGAAGACGCCCACGCCGAGCGCCCCCCAACCGAGATCCGCCAGGTGGTCCCAGAAGACCCCGACGGCGTGCCAGATCGAGTGGATCAGTTGGCGCCCGCTTTAGCGAGCCGGAGCCCATAGGTCACGCGCACCCCGTTGAACTGCTCCTCTGTCTTGAGCTCGAACGTTGCCGGCTCGACCGCATGCCGTCGAAACGCCATGCGCTGCCCTTCTGGCGCGACGTAGGACTGGCGGACCAGTCGGCGAGCGACGCGTCGAGTGTTCGCCTCGCTCGTGGCCCACACAACGACCTCGCGGTCCTCGAGCTGACCTTTCCAGGCATCTTCGTCCTTTGTCTCGCCTTCACGCCGCAGGTACTCGGCCTTGCCTTCGACCGTGAGGTCGAAGTGAAGGTTCGTCTCGCCGTAATCCACGTCGGGATCCCACCTCGGCTTGACGTTCTCGTGTGCCGTCAGGAAGTCCTTCCTGGAGCGCTTCGTAGCAGGTCGAAACTGGTCTTTCCGTTCGGCCCAGGTGAGCACTCTCAGCCAGCCTTGATCTTCGAGGCCGAACAGAAGCTCCGCTGCATCCTGGGGGCTTCTGAGCCCGCCTTCGTAGAGGTCTGGATACAGGACCGAGAAGCCCGAAGCCCCGAACATGGTCAGCAACGCCATGACGTGAGCCTCGAGCTCTTGCCGATCGACGCGCGGCAGCGTGCTAGGACCTGTCGGGGCCTGAGCCGTCCGTATCCGGCGCCATGAACGGGTAGCGGTAGTCCGTTGGCGGGACGAAGGTCTCCTTGATCGTGCGGGGGCTGACCCACCTGATGAGGTTCCACATCGAGCCCGCCTTGTCGTTGGTTCCCGAGGCCCGCCCGCCGCCAAAGGGCTGCTGACCGACGACCGCGCCGGTCGGCTTGTCGTTCACGTAGAAGTTGCCCGCCGTGTGGCGGAGCGCGTCCTTCGCCTCGACGACTGCGCTGCGGTCGTCTGCGAAGACTGCGCCGGTGAGCGCGTACGCCGCAGTCCGGTCGACGAGCTCGAGCGTCTCGCTCCACTTGGCCTCGGGATACACGTACGCGGTGACGACCGGCCCGAAGAGCTCGTCGCGCAGGAGCCGGAAGTCTGGATCCTTCGTCTCGATCACGGTCGGTTCGACGAAGTAGCCCTCCTCGTCGTTCACGCCGCCCCCGACCAGCACCTCGGTCTGCTTGTGCGCCCGAGCTTCCTCGATTGCCTCCGATTGCGTCTTCAGCGAGGCGGAGTCGATGACGGCGCCCATGAAGTTCTCGAAATCGGCGACGTCACCCATCTTGATCTGTCCAACCTGCTCGGCGAGCCGTTCGCGCAGCTCGGGCCAGAGGTTCGCCGGCGCGTAGACACGGGAAGCGGCCGAGCACTTCTGCCCCTGGTACTCGAATGAGCCCCGGACGATCGCGGTCGCGAGTGCGTCCACGTCGGCGGAGGGATGCGCGACGATGAAGTCCTTTCCGCCCGTCTCGCCGACGATCCGCGGGTAGTTTCGGTACTTGGCGACGTTGGAGCCGATCGTGTTCCACATCGAGTTGAACACTCCGGTCGAGCCGGTGAAGTGGACGCCGGCGAGGTCCGGGCTCGCGAGCGCGGCGTCTCCGATCGTCGCGCCCGGCCCGTAGACGAGGTTGATCACACCCGGCGGGAGGCCCGCCTCCTGGAGCAGGCGCATCAGGAAGTGCGCCGAGTAGGCGGCGGTGCCGGCGGGCTTCCAGAGGACGGTGTTGCCCATCAGCGCGGCACTCGCCGGGAGGTTGGCGCCGATGGCGGTGAAATTGAACGGCGAGACGGCGAAGACGAAGCCCTCCAGCGGCCGGTACTCCATGCGGTTCCAGACTCCCTGCGAGGAGATGGGCTGCTCCTCGTAGATGCGCGTCATGAACTCGACGTTGAAGCGGTAGAAGTCGATCACCTCGCAGGCGGCATCGATCTCGGCCTGGTGCGCGGTCTTCGACTGGCCGAGCATCGTCGACGCGTTGAGCGTCGAGCGCCACGGGCCGGCGAGCAGCTCGGCCGCGCGCAGGAAGATCGCCGCGCGCTCCTCCCAGGCCATGCGCGACCAGTCCTCCCAGGCCTCGGCGGCGGCTTCGATCGCACGCTCGACCTCGGGAGCGCCGCCCTGGTGGACGTCGGCGAGGACATGGCTCTTCCGGTGCGGCATCACGACTTCGGCAGTCTTTCCCGTCTCGACGTCCTCGCCGCCGATGACGAGCGGTATCTCGACCCGCTCGTTCTGCATCTGGTCGAGGCGCCGTCGCAGCTCTTCGCGCTCGGGCGAGCCGGGCGCGTAGTCCTTGACCGGCTCGTTGACCGGCTTCGGGGGACGGAAGATGCCGGGGCTGCTCACGGTCTTGGATTCTAGGGAAGTGGGATCGTCCACCGCCCACGCCCGCGACCGACCGAAGGAGACGCCATGAAGCGCAAGATCATGTTGGTTGGGCTGATCGCGGCTGTTGCCGCGGTCGTTGCGGCAGCCGCTGCATTCGCCGTAAGCGGCGGCGACCTCCCGGCCGACCGCACCTCCGGCCACGTCGTCATCCAGGGCATCCAGGGCGGGGACCCGGGTAGCAACTCGATCGCCGTCGAGTCTTGGTCGTGGGGCGTGAGCAGCACAGCCACTGCTGGCGGCGGCGGGGGCGGAGGTACCGGCAGGGCAGACCTGCAGGAGCTGTCGATTGTGAAGACGGTCGACAAGGCCTCGCCGAAACTCGCCGAGAAGTGCGCCGAGGGGCAGCACATCCAGCAGGTGGTGCTCACAGTCGATCGGCCCGGTGGGTCTGGCCGGCTGTACATGGAGTACAAGCTGACCGACGTCATCATCAGTTCGGTCCAGCAGGGAGCGAGTGGAGCCGCGATCCCACTCGAAACCCTCACGTTCGTGTACCGGGAGATCGAGCTGACGTACACGACCCGCGACGGTGAGGTCGTTCACACCGAGATCGAGAATACGGATACCTAGATCGCAGAGCGGCCCGCGTGAGGCTGGAAGGGCGCGGGCCGCTACATTCGGGTGGTGCCGGTTCGACGCGTGGCGTACGAGGCCGAGGGCTGGGGTATGGGCGAGCTCATCTTCGAGGACGAGCTGCTGGCGTGGCACGAGCTGCCGAGCCCGGAGTTCCGGGACGACGTTGCGAAGGCGAGTGACTCGCTGGTGGAGCGGATCGTTGCGTTCTTCGCCGGTGCCCAAGACTCTTTCGCCGACGTCGAGCTCGACCTCGAGTGGTGTACGGGGTTCCAGCGCTCGGCGCTGGACGCGATACGCGCGATTCCGTACGGAGAGACGGCCACCTACGGCGAAGTTGCGGCGCTCGCTGGGCACTTGAACGCGCAGCGTGCGGTCGGCTCGGTGTGCGCTCACAACCGTTTCGGGCTTGTTGTCCCGTGCCATCGCGTCGTGGCAGCGGACGGGCTGGGCTCGTACGGCTCTCTGGGAGTCGAGTACAAGCGCCGGCTACTGGAGCTCGAGGGTGTCGCTGTCTGAAGACCTCCGAAACGAGCTGGCCGGGATCGCGCCGCGCAGGGACTGCGACCGGCTCGCGGAGCTCTCCGGCCTCGCGCACACCGCGGGGTCCTTGCATCTGCGCGGCCGCGGAGAGATCGCTCTGCACTTCGACCTCGCGAGCCCCGCTGCGGCGCGCCGTGCGTTCAGCTTGCTCCGAGAGTTGGGCGTGACGTCCGAGATCCGCACGTATCAGCGCCACGCGTTCGGGCGAGAGACGCGCTATCAGCTTCACGTCGCCGGCGAGGACCGCGCACACCAGGTGCTGCGTGAAGCGGGCATCGTCAGCTCCGGCCTTGCGCCGCTCGAGCGTCCGCCGAAGCGGGTCGTCGCCCGCGCGTGCTGCCGCGGGGCGTACCTGCGCGGAGCGCTTCTCGGCAGCGGCACGCTCTCCGGTCCGCGCTCACCCCACCTGGAGGTGCGGAGCGCCACGCGTGAGGGTGCCAAGTTCGTGGCCTCCGTGGCGGAGCAGGTGGGTGTGACGCTGACTGTGCTGGAGCGGGGCCGGCACGCGATCGCCTACGCGAAGGGGCTGGGCCCGATCGCGGATGCGCTGGCGGCGGCGGGAGCGAGCGATGCCGTCCTGGCCTTCGAGGAGCAGGGCGTCATGGGGGCGACGAAGGCGCGGGCGAACCGGCTGGCGAACGCCGATCACGCGAATCTCGTCAGGACGAGCCGAGCGGCGCAGGCTCAGATCAGAGCGGTCAAGCGCCTCGAGCGGCGCGGCCTGGACAAGCTGCCGTCGAAGCTTGCTGAGATCGCTCGTCTCCGCCTTCGGCATCCGTCGCTGTCCTTGCGCGAGCTCGCGCTCAAGTGCAGCCCGCCGGCCACGAAATCAGCGGTACAACGGCGGCTCGCGAGGATCGTCCATCTCGCGGAGCGCTGAGGGGTGGCGGCATTTGGTCGAGCCGCCACCCCTCAAAACACTCGAGGGAAAATAGTGCGGCGGGCCGGAGGAGAAGCTCCGAGGACGACCTCCTCCTCCCGTTGAACCGCGCTCCGGACCTTGACGACGGACGGGGTCTGAATCCGTCGCCGGACGAGCACAGACCCGCCGCAAAACAAGTATTGCGCACTCGTGGCGGCGTTTACAACTAGGCCGACTGGACGGCTCTACCAGTCACGCAGGCGCGTGCCAGGGCAACGCCTGGAGTTTTGGCTACCGCGCTCGGTAGATGACGAACGGGCGGCTCGTGCGGCGCGTCGAGCGGCTCAGGTTCGCCTCGGCGCGGAAGCGGATCGAGTAGACGTACGTCCCGGGCCTCAGTCGCCGCGTGGGGAAGCGCACGTAGCGAGTCAGGTGGGCGTCCAGGCGGCCGGTCCGGCCGAGCGTCCTCGAAGTGAGCGTGGGCCGTGCGCGGGTCACGCGATAGATCCCTGCGTCGAAGAGCGCGTCTTCGCGCGCTGAGGCGAGAAATGCCCAGGAGTCCACGCGGCTTGGAAGCCGACGGTCCCTCCGGAACGTCGCGGTTGCGCCGTCGACCGCCGTCGAGTGGCGCCACGAGCGCATGGCCCCGGCGCAGTTCCCGCCGGTCTCCGCGATCGTCGAGCGCACGGCGTCGTACGAGGGGCGGGTGGAGCCGTCGGCGCGCATGAGCGCGGCCTGCCAGCGGTCGAGGTTCGGCTCGTCGCGGAGACCGAAGAAGAGCACGGAGTCGGTGGCGGGGTCGCAGGCGACGTAGCGGATCAGGCCGGCGTAGATCGAAGCCTGCGCCGCCTCGGTGGTCGGCACGATGTTCTCGACGCCGAAATAGGCTGGGAGTGACTCGGGGGCGACCGCGACCTGCCAGCCGACCTCGTCGAACTTCACGCGCAGGCCCTGCTCGAACGTCTTCTGGCCCGTGCCGCCGAAGGCATCCCAGAACGCCTGCTTGATCCGATCGAAGTTCGTGACGCCTGCGTTCGGCCAGACATACCCCTCGATGAGCGAGCTCCTGTCCGTCCTCGGATACGGGTGGTACGCGAGCTCGTCCATCAACGGCTTCGTGCGACCACTCGCGCGATACGCGGTTCCCATTCCCTGGAGAAACTTGACCGGCGAGGTCGAGACGTTCCCGGAGGCGCGCGGGTTGTCGTTCCCTCGTGGCGAGAGCCCGACGCCGATGACGTTGATCGTCGGATCGACCGCCTTCAGCGCGTCGTAGCTCTGCGCGAGCAGCGCTTCGTACGCGGCGCCGGAGACGCCTCTGCCGTTGAGGTCGAACTGCGGCTGCCAGAACCGGGGCTGGTTGGGCTCGTTGCCGACGACGATGTCCTTGACCGTCGGGAAGGTGCGCGCGACGAGGTCGAGATAAGCGACGAACTGCGCCGAAGCCCCGGGCACGGTGATGGAGCGTGCTTTGGCGGGCGCCACGGAGAAGACGACCTTGATCCCGCGAAGCGTCGCGACAGGGAGAACGCTCTCGATCTGCGATTGATTCGGGATCGTCAGCGGCTGGGTCGCGTCCCACGGCACGCTGAAACGAACTTCCTGGAGGCCCACGTCGTTCATGAGGGCAAAGAAGGCTGCGCCGCCGTCCGGCTGGCCGATCGGGTGGCCGTCGGTGACACCCACGGTGATGGCAGCCTGAGCCGGGCTCGCGAGCGCGAATCCCGCGCAGGCGAGAGCAAAGGTGACGGCAAGACGCTTCATCCGTCCTCATTCCTCGACGGCAATGAGGCGGGGGCTATCCCCCGAACGGGCGGTTAGACTCGACCGAGGACGATGGCGACCAAGGTGGGCATCAACGGCTTCGGCCGGATCGGGCGGAACTTCTACCGCGCGTACATGGCGAAGACCCCTGGTTTCGAGCTCGTCGCCGTCAACGACCTCGCGCCCCCGGACGTGCTCGCCCACATGCTCAAGTACGACTCGAACCACGGCGTGCTGAAGGGCGAGATCAGCCACTCGGAGGACGCGATCTCCGTCGACGGCAAGTCGTTCCGCGTGCTCTCGGAGCGCGACGCGGCGGCGCTCCCGTGGAAGGACATGGGCGTCGAGGTCGTCGTCGAGTCGACGGGTCTCTTCACCGACCGCGAAGGCGCCTCGCAGCACCTCACCGCCGGCGCGACGAAGGTCGTCATCTCGGCGCCTGCCACCGACCCCGACATCACGATCGTGCTCGGCGTGAACGACGACAAGTACGACCCGGAACAGCACCATCTCATCTCGAATGCCTCATGCACGACGAACTCGGTCGGGCCGATGGCGAAGATCCTGCTCGACACGTTCGGGCTCGAGTCGGGCTTCATGACGACGATCCACGCCTACACGACCGAGCAGCAGCTTCAGGACCAGATCGCGGTGACCCGCAAGGGGAAGGCCGACCTGCGGCGCATGCGCTCCGCGCCCCAGAGCATCATCCCCGCCTCGACCGGAGCGGCAAAGGCGATCGGCGAGGTGATTCCGGAGCTGAAGGGAAAGCTGGACGGGATGGCGATGCGCGTTCCGGTGCCCGATGGGAGCGTCACCGACCTCGTCGCGGTGCTCGGACGCGAGGCGACCGCCGACGATGTGAACGAGGCATTCCGCTCGGCGGCGGCCACGGACCACTGGGCCGGCCTCCTCGAGTACACGGAGGACCCGATCGTCTCGGCCGACATCATCGGCAACCCGGCCTCGTGCATCATCGACGGCCTCTCCACGATGGCGCACGGAAACCAGGTGAAGGTGATCGGCTGGTACGACAACGAGTGGGGCTATTCGTGCCGGCTCGTTGATCTCATCGACCGCCTGCTCTAGGTTTGCGGCGCCCCCGGTCGGTCCGCGACGCTGACGTCGCCGGCAAGCGCGTCCTCCTCCGCGCCGACCTGAACGTTCCGCTCGAGGACGGCAAGGTCGCCGACGACACGCGGATTCGCGCCTCGCTGCCGACCGTCGAGCTCCTACTGGAGCGCAGTGCCGCCGAGATCGTCGTCTGTTCGCACCTCGGGCGGCCGAAAGGAGATGACCCCGCTTTCTCGATGAAGCCGGTCGAAGCGCGGCTACGCGAGCTGCTGCCCGACGAGCGCATCCGCGTCCTCGAGAACACGCGCTTCAACCCGGGCGAGACGAGCAACGACCCGGAGTTCGCCCGCGAGCTCGCCGACGACCTCGACCTCTACGTAAACGACGCCTTCGGCTCCGCCCATCGTGCCCATGCCTCCACGGTTGGCGTCGCCGAGATCCTGCCCGCCTACGCCGGCCTGCTGCTCGAGCGCGAGCTGGAGCAGCTCGGCAAGCTCCTGCGTGAGGTGGAGCACCCGTTCGTGCTCATCTCCGGAGGCGCGAAAGTGGACGACAAGCTCGGGGTGCTGCGAAACCTCGGCGGCCGTGCAGACGAGGTGGTGATCGGGGGGAAGATGGCCGAGCAACTCCGCGGAGAGAACCCGCTCGAGTTCGAGGTTCGGCTCCCGACCGACGTCGTCGCCGCCTCCGAGTTCAGCGAGGATGCCGAGGCGAAGGTCGTGCCGTACGACGCGCTGCCGGAGGGCTGGCTCGGGCTCGACATCGGCCCCGAGACTCGCGAGGCTTTCGCTGCGAGGATCGCGGGGGCGAAAACGGTCTTCTGGAACGGGCCGATGGGCGTCTTCGAGTGGCCACGCTTCGCGGAGGGAACGAAGGCGGTCGCCGAAGCGGTCGCGAGGGTAGACGGATACACGGTCGTCGGCGGTGCCGATTCGATCCGAGCGCTCACGGAGATGGGGCTCGTGGACGACGTCGACTGGGCCTCGACGGGCGGTGGCGCCGCCCTCGAGCTCCTGGAAGGGAAAGAATTGCCTGGCGTAACCGCAATCCCGGAGGAATAGCGTGCTGATCGCAGGCAACTGGAAGATGTACAAGGGCCAGGCCGAGACGGCCGAGTTCTGCATCGAGCTGAAGCGGCAGGTCCCCGCGCTCGAGGGGATCGACGTGGCCGTGTGTCCGCCGTTCACCTCGCTCGCGGTCGCCGTCCAGATCCTGGCCGGCACGGAGATCGCGGTCGCGGCTCAAAACGTCCACTGGGAGGCCGAGGGCGCGTTCACGGGCGAGGTCTCGGCTTCGATGCTGCGCGAGCTCGGGGTCTACGGCGCGATCGTCGGGCACTCGGAGCGGCGCCAGTTCTTCGGGGAGACCGACGAGACGACTGCGAAGCGCGCGAAGGCCGCCCTCGACGCCGGCCTGTCGGTGATCGCATGCGTGGGCGAGACCGAGGCAGAGCGGGAGGCGGGGGAGACCGAGGACGTCCTGCGGCGGCAGGTCTCCGTGCTCGAGGCCGAGGACAACCTCGTCATCGCCTACGAGCCGGTCTGGGCGATCGGGACCGGGAAGACGGCGACCCCGGAAATGGCCCAGGAAGCGCACACGCTGATCAAGAGCGTGCTCGACGTGCCCGTCCTCTACGGCGGCTCCGTGAAGCCCGAGAACGCGGCGGAGATCCTCGCTCAGCCGGCTGTGGACGGCGCACTGGTCGGCGGCGCCTCGCTCGACGTGGAATCGTTCGGCGCAATTTGTCTGGCCGCGTCCCGCTCGTAGCTCTTGTCATCCTCGATGGTTGGGGCCTCGCCCCGCCCGGGCCCGGGAATGCGGTCGAGCTCGCCGACACGCCGGTCTTCGACCGCCTGTGGGCCGAGTACCCGCACACGACGCTCGAGGCCTCCGGGGAGGCGGTCGGTCTCCCGCCCGGTCAGATGGGGAACTCCGAGGTCGGCCATCTGACGATCGGCTCCGGTCGCATCCTCTTCCAGGACCTGATGCGGGTGAACAAGGCGATCGAGGACGGCTCGTTCTTCGAGAGCCCGGCGCTCGTCTCCGCCTTCGAGCGCGGCGAGAACGTCCATCTTTTGGGCCTCGTCTCCTACGGCGGGGTTCATTCGCACATGAGCCACTTGCAAGCGCTCCTGCAGTTCGCGCCCGAGAAGACCTGGATCCACGCGTTCACGGATGGACGCGATGTCTCGCCGAACTCGGCCGTCCGCGATCTCGCCGAGCTGCCTGCCGACCGGATCGCCACTGTCGCCGGCCGCTACTACGCGATGGACCGCGACAAGCACTGGGACCGAACCGACAAGGCCTTCGAAGCCATCGTTTCCTTAACAGGGTCTGACCCCGTGAACTTAACGGGGTCTGACCCCGTTAACGAGGTGTTAAGGAGTTACGAGAGCGGGGTGACCGACGAGTTCATCGTCCCCATGGCGTTCGAGGGACGACCGCGGCTTCGCCCGGGGGACTCGGCGATCTTCTTCAACTTCCGGCCCGACCGAGCGAGGCAGCTGACGGAGCGCCTGCTCGCCGCACGGCTCGATGTGACGACGATGACGCGCTACCGGGACGACTTCGATTGTCCGGTCGTCTTTCAGGAACAAGAGATCCACGAGACCATGGCCGAGATCTGCGCCGAGCACGGCATCCGCCAGTTGCACGTGGCCGAGACCGAGAAGTACGCCCACGTCACGTACTTCTTCAACGGCGGCCGCGAGGACGAGTGGTCCGGCGAGCGCCGCATCCTCGTGCCTTCCCCGCGCGACGTCCCGAGCTACGACCACAAGCCCGAGATGTCCGCTGCGCAAGTCGCTCACGAGTTCGACCGCGCGCTGGCGGAGGACGGCTACGGCTTCGCAGTCGTCAACATCGCGAACCCGGACATGGTCGGACACACCGGGTCGATCCCAGCCGCCGTCAAAGCGGTCGAGGCCGCCGACGCCGCGCTGGGAAGAATCCTGGCGGCGGTAGAGCGCGAGGGAGGGACGGCACTCGTGACAGCGGATCACGGAAACGCGGAGCAGATGCTCGACGCCGATGGCAAGCCGCAAACCGCACATACGTCAAACCCCGTACCACTAGTCGTGTCCGACCGCAATGTTTCCTTACGAGAGGGCGGGGAACTTAGTGACCTCGTGCCGACAGCGATTTCCCTGCTAGGCCTCGCAAAACCTTTACAGATGTCTGGGCATAATCTGATTGTTGAGAACGACTAGCGGGCTATACTCCGGCACCCCTTAGATGCCCCTTCAGCAACCTGATTTCGGCGTATTGAGGAAGGCCCAGCGCGGTGACGAGCGGGCTTTCACCCTCATCGTCCGCGCGTACGAGGTCCCCGTTTTCAACTACGTCCTCCGCCTTGTCGGCGGCGACCGCTCGCTCGCGGAAGATCTGACGCAGGAGGTCTTTCTCCGCGTCTTCCAGGGGCTCCCGAAGTTCTCTCTGCGCTCGAAGTTCACGACCTGGCTCTTCCAGGTGACGAAGAACCGTGTCCTCGACGAGTTGCGCGCGAACGAGCGCCGGCCGCTCCGAACCGTGGCGCTCGAGGACGTCCCGCCGCTCGAGGTCGTCGACGCTCCCTTCGAGCGAGGCGAGGCCGTAGACGCCGTCTGGCGCTCGGTCGGGGACCTGACCGTCGACCTCAAGATGGCCCTTCTCCTGCGCGATGTCGTCGGCCTCTCGTACACCGAGATCGCCGACTCGCTCGAGATCACGCTCGCCACGGTCAAGTGGCGCATCTACAAGGCGCGGGAAGAGGTCCAGATCGCGCTTGCCCGCGAGGGCATCACCTTCGGCGAGGAGAAGCGCGTCCCCGCCGGCCTGACCGTCGGCTAGCTCCTAGGGCGTTTTCGGTCAAAGTTCGATTGGATCGACCGGTCGTTTCCGACGGACGGGCGGCAAAGCCACCCGTCCTGATGGTCGGCGCCGTAAGCGGCGCCTTAAGCTAAGCGCCGTGCACGAGGCGCTCCGCGAGCGATTCGGGCAGCTCTCGCTCCCGGATCTCGGCCTGGGTGCGCGCGATGTCGTAGTGAACGCGCCGGAACCGCGCCTTTCCGGACGGCAGGTCGAGGTCGAGCCAGGCAGCCCTCGGGTCGCCGTCGCGCGGCTGGCCGACCGAACCGGGGTTCAGCAACCAGCGACCGTCCGACAGCTCGGCCTCTGACCCGCCCGGAGCGAGATCGCCCTGGAGGCGCCCCTCCACGAGCGTGATCGCGAGCGCGATGTGGCTGTGCCCGACGAGCACGACCGGCGCCACCGTCGACTCGAGAGCCGCGCGCGCAGTCTCTTCGGTGATCACGTACTCCCAGACCGGATCCCTCGGGCTCGCGTGGTAGAGCTCGGCCCCCTCGACCTTCGCCTCGGGGGAGAGGCTCTCGAGGTACGCGCGGTGCTCGTCGAGAAGAACGGTGTCCGTCCAGCGGGCGCTGGCCGCAGCGTCCGGCGAGAACTCGTCGAGGTCGAGGCTCCTCAGAACTCCGAGATCGTGATTGCCGACGAGGCTGATCTTGGCCCGCTCCCGCACGAGCGCGATCACCTCGTTCGGGCGCGGCCCGTAGCCGGCCAGGTCGCCCAGGCACCAGATCTCGTCCGGGGCGTCGGCGTCGATCGCCTCGAGGACTGCTTCGAGCGCGTGTAAGTTCGCGTGGATGTCGGAGATAACGGCTACGCGCAATGGCTTGTCCTCGCGTTGGACAACGATATCCCTGGTGCTGATGGCGCTGGCGTGGCTAGTCGCCGCGCCGCTCCTTTGGCGCTCCCGGGTGCCGGGAGATTTGCAGCTGCCGAGCCTCGATCCGAGCGACTACTTCAGCGCCTCCGAGCTGTCCCAGGCCGAGCGCTACGAACGGTTCCTGAGGATCGACATCGCGCTCTCCCTCGTCGCCACGATCGCCGCTCTCGTCGTCCTCGTCCGGCGCGCTCCACGCCTTGCTCGGGGAACCGGGCTCGGCCCGATCGGCGCCGGGATGATCGTCGGGATGATCACGCTCGCCGTCGTTTGGGCGGCGAACCTGCCGTTCGCGGTGGCCGCGCGTTGGTGGGAGGAGCGGCACGGGCTCGCGAAGGGATCCTGGGCCGACTGGTTGATCGAGCCGTGGGCGCAGCTCGGCGGCGAGGTCGTTTTCGTGATGCTCCAGATCGCGATCGTGATGCTGTTCGCCCGCCGCTACCGCCGCCACTGGTGGCTGCCTGTGACTCCGATCTTCCTCGGCCTCGCAACCCTCGCGCTCTTCGTCTCGCCCTACCTGTTCGCCTTCTCGGTCACTCCCCCGAAAAGCCCGGAGCTGCGCCAGGACGTTCAGACCCTCGAGCGCCGCGAGGGGATCTCGGGGACGCCGGTGGACGTGGAGAAGGTGAGCAACCTCACGACCCAGGCGAATGCCTTCGCGGCCGGTCTCGGGCCGACCACTCGCGTCGTGATCTGGGACACGCTGCTGGACGGTCGCTTCGACCGAGGCGAGATCCGGTTCGTCCTCGCGCACGAGTTCGGACACGTCGCGCGCGGTCACCTCTGGAAAGGCATTGGCTGGGCGGCCCTGTTTGCGTTCCCACTCGCGTTCGCGCTCGCCCAGGTCACGAGGCGACGCGGTGGGCTCGGTGACCCAGGGGTGCTGCCCTACGGCGTCCTCGTGCTCGTGTTGCTCCAGGTGGCCTTCACGCCGGCGCAGAACCTCGTCTCACGGCACGTGGAGGCCGAGGCCGACTGGGTGGCGCTCCAGACGACACGCGACCCCGACTCCGGTATTGGCCTGTTCGAGAAGTTCCAGGAGACGAGCCTTGCGCAGCCGAACCCGCCCACCTGGTCGTACGTCTTCTTCGAGACGCACCCGACGCTCATGCAGCGGATCGCGATGACCGCCGCCTGGGCGCGGCAGGAAAAGGTCGGGCCCCATGGTTAGCTATGAGTCTTCGCCGTCGGTGGTCTCCGGCAGGTTCCGGATCCCCTCGCGGCTGTGCCACTTCGAATACGCGTCGTTCATCGCCTCGAGCAACTCGCTCATGAAGCGGTTGGAGAGGTTCACGCGCGCGACGACGACGCCGGGCACGTCGCCCTCCTCGACCTCGTGGTCGATGCGCGCGAACGTCAGCGTGAACTCATAGTTCGAGAAGCTGATGTTGGCGAAGTTCGCGTAGACGCCTGCCATCACGTCCGGATCCATGTGGATGTTGAGCTGTCGCTGCTGGGCTTCGTCGTCCACGCTCCTACGATATACCCGTGA
This sequence comes from Actinomycetota bacterium, assembly GCA_038040395.1. Classification (GTDB taxonomy): domain Bacteria; phylum Actinomycetota; class Thermoleophilia; order Gaiellales; family Gaiellaceae; genus VAXT01. Next base: position 11,564 of record JBBPIJ010000019.1, on the reverse strand, counting down.
ATCGTTCTGTTACCAAGCTGGCCGAAGAGTTGGGCCGCGTCGCAGGAGCGCCGATCGCTCTCGAGCGGCCGTCGAGCTCGGAGCACGGGGACTATGCGACGAACGCGGCGCTCCAGCTCGCTCCGGAGCGGAAACGCCCTCCGCGAGAGATCGCGCAGGAGCTTGCCGAGCAGGCCGTCGGGCTCGACATCGTGGAGCGCGCGGAGGTCGCCGGCCCGGGCTTCGTCAACTTCTGGCTCGCGCCTTCCTGGTACGAGGAGGCTCTCGGCGAGATCCTCGAGGCGGGGGAGAGCTACGGCGGCGGGTTCGCGGACCCCGCGGAGCGCGTGCAGGTCGAGATGGTCTCCGCGAACCCGACCGGGCCAATCCTAGTCTCCGCCGCTCGGAACGCCGCCTACGGCGACTCGCTGGCGCGGGTGCTGGCGCACGCCGGGCATACGGTCGAGCGCGAGTACTACTACAACGACGCGGGTGTGCAGGTGGAGCGTTTCCGGGCCTCGGTGGAGGCCGTTCGGCGAGGAGAGCAGGCCCCCGAGGATGGCTACCAGGGCGCCTACATCGCTGACCTGGCCGCGGTCGAAGGCGATCCCGTTCCGACGATGCTCGAGGGGATCGAGCAGACGCTCGAGCGCTTCCGGGTTCATTTCGACTCCTGGGCGCTCCAGAGCGAGCTCGCAGAGCGCTTGCCTGAACTGCTCCCTCGGCTGGACACCTATGAGAAGGACGGAGCCGTCTGGGCGCGGTCGTCCGCGTACGGCGACGAGGACGACCGCGTCCTCATCCGCTCTGCCGAAAAAGGGGGCGAACCGACGTACCGCGCCGCCGATGTCGTCTACCTCGTGGACAAGCTCGAGCGGGGCTTCGACCGGGCGATTTACGTCCTCGGCGCCGACCATCACGGTACGCATCGCTGGTACGGCGCGATCGCGCGCATGCTCGGCTACGACCCAGATCGCGTCGAGGTGCTCCTCTACCAACTCGTTCATCTCACGGAAGGCGGCCGGCAGAAGAAGGTCTCGAAGCGACGCGGCGACGTCGTGTTCCTCGATGAGTTCGTCGACCAGGTCGGAATCGACGCCGCGCGGTGGTACCTCGTCAACCGGGGGCCCGACCAGACGATCGACATCGACGTCGACCTCGCCGCGGAGAAGACGCAGAAGAACCCCGTCTACTACGTCCAGTACGCCCACGCCCGGATCGCGGGCATCCTGCGGAACGCCCCCGAGGGCCTTAGCAACAGTCTGTTGCAAAGTCCCGAGGAGTTGGCTCCCGAGGAGAAGGATCTGATCAAGCGGCTGGCGGAGTTCCCTGAGGTGATGGAGGAAGCAGTCGCCCGAAGGGGCCCGCACGCGCTCCCGAACTACGCGATCCGCGTCGCCGACGACTTCCATCGCTTCTACCACGAGCACCGCGTCCTCGAGAGCGATGCCCAGGCGTTTCGACTCGCCCTCGTCCGCGCGACCCAGGCTGTGATCGCGCGCTCGCTCGACCTCGTCGGGGTCGAAGCGCCGGATCGGATGTGAACCATCGTCTGTTCTCGGCTGGGGTGGCAGCCGTCGCGCTCGCATACCTCATCGACGTCTTCTTGCCTTGGATCCCTTTGAAGTACGAAGGCACCTCGCTCGGCACATGGGCCGGAACGCGCGCATGGCCGGTTCCAATCAGCGTCGTCACCGCGAGCATGCTCCTGCTGTGGGACGTTCGGATCGCCTTGTCCGCTCGCATCAAACGATGGCGTCATGTCGGCGCGGCGGTCATTGCGGGGATTACCGGAGGGATTGCACTTGCAGGGGTCCTCGATGCGCGGACAACGGCGTTACTCCATCCCGACCATTCATTGGCCTACGGTGCCTGGATTGCCATACCCGTGGGCGTGCTTCTCTTGCTCGGTGCGCTGGGTCACCTAGTCGCTTTTATGCGTCTCGCTCCCGCCGAGGTGCCCCAGGCTCCAGGGGAGTAGGATGACCGCGTGACCCAGGCTGCCGAAACCGGCGCGCCGGCAGGGACCTCCGGCCTGACTCCCGACCGCAACCTCGCGCTCGAGCTCGTGCGCGTGACCGAGTCGGCTGCCTTGGGCTGTGGACGCTGGATCGGGCGCGGCGACAAGATCGCCGCCGACCAGGCAGCAGTCGACGGCATGCGGCACATGCTCGACACGACGAGCATGGCCGGCGTCGTCGTCATCGGCGAGGGGGAGAAGGACGAGGCGCCGATGCTCTACAACGGCGAGGAGATCGGCTCCGGCAACGGGCCCGAGGTGGACGTCGCCGTCGACCCGCTCGAGGGCACGACGCTCTGCGCGAATGGCCAGCCGAACGCGATCGCCACGATGTCCGCGGCTGAGCGCGGGACGATGTTCTTCCCGGGCGCAGCGGTCTACATGAACAAGATCGCTTGCGGCCCCGAAGGCGCCGACGAGGTGGACATCGAGGCACCGCCGGCCGAGAACGTGAAGCGGGTCGCCAAGGCGAAGGGAATCAAGCCGAGTGACGTGACGGTTGTCGTTCTCGAGCGCGACCGGCACAAAGACCTGATCGCCGAGCTGCGCTCGGTCGAGGCGCAGGTGCTCCTGATCCCGCATGGCGACGTCGCCCCTTCGATCGCCGCCGCGCAGACCGGCACGGACATCGACCTGGTGATGGGAATCGGCGGGACGCCCGAAGGTGTCCTCTCCGCATCGGCGCTGAAGTGCGTCGGGGGAGTGCTGCTTGGAAAGCTTTGGCCGCGGAACGACGAGGAGCGCCAGAGTCTCATCGACGCCGGCTTCGACCTCGACCGGGTGTTGTCGACCGACGACCTCGTCGGCGGCAACGAAGTCTTCTTCGCTGCAACGGGAGTGACGACGGGCGCGCTTCTCCGCGGAGTCCGCTACACGCCGGAAGGAGCCGTTACGGACTCGATCGTGATGCGCTCGAAATCCGGCACTGTTCGCCGCATCGAAGCGCACCATTCGTTCGGGAAGCTCGAGGCGCTCTCGGGTCGCCGCTTTCAGACCGGCACCGACCTGACCGTTTGAAACGGTTAACCGCTTTGTAACACCCTGAGCTCTAGGGTGACTGTGTGCGCATGAGGCTCTTTCTGTTCTCGCTTGTCGTCCTTTCCGCGCTGGCCCTCGCGCCCTCGGCGATGACCGAGTCCGCAGCCCGTGCGCCGGTCATCAAGTACCAGGACGATCAGTTCGGGGCGATCCTCGCGACGCCGAAGAAGAAGGCTCTCTACTGGTGGAACGTCGAGAAGCGCGCCGGCGGGAAGATCCGGTGCAGGGGCGCGTGCGCTGCGGCCTGGCCGCCGCTGCTCGTCCGCACCCGGTCGCAGGTTCCTACCCGCATCGCGGGCATCCCGGGCCGCTTCGGCGTCATCCGGCGCCCGAGCGGACGCCTGCAGGTGACCCACCGTGGGCTTCCCGTCTACTCGTACGCGCACGAGGCGCCCGAGCAGGTGCTCTGCGACGATGTAAACGGCTGGTTCGTCGTTCGACTGCGCTAGCGCTTCGGTCTCAGCCGAACGTGACGAGGAGCCGGGAGATCTCGGCGTCTCGCAGGCGCAGGATGAGCGTGCCGGCCCGCGCAGACGGCTCTGCACGCCACGCGTAGTCGGCAACGATGAGGTCTTCCCCCGACTCGTTGGTGCGCAGGATCAGGATCTCGTCATCCGGCGGCTGGTCGACGTACGCCTGCGAGATCGCGGGCTTGCCACGGAATGGTCCAACCGGGACGCCCTCGAACGCGAGCTCGGCGTCTTCGGCGAACTGCTCGAGCATCGGCCCGAAATCACCCGAGCGCACGCCTTCGTTGAAGCGCTCGACGTGCGACCGGAGAATTTCTTCGCTAAGCGACTTCGGCTGTCTCCCATTCGGGCGCATAGGAGCCCGACCGCGCGGCGCCGTTGAACTTCGCCCGCCGGTAGAACGCCTTTTGCGCATCTTCCACTTTGCTCGGGTCGCCGCCCCAGGCCTTCAGCGCCGGCGCCTGGAGCGCGCGCCCGTACGAGAACGAGAGCTGCCATGGATGAGGCCCGCGCTGGTTCATCGCGTTCAGGCGCGCCGTCGCGTCTTCGTCGCTCTGTCCACCGGAGAGGAAGACGATCCCGGGAACCGCGGGGGGCACGGCGTTCGTCAGGCACCTGATCGTCTGCTCTGCGACCGTGTCGTCGTCGGCCTGGTCCGGGCACTCGTAGCCCGAGAGGACCATGTTCGGCTTGAGCAGCATCCCTTCGCGCTCGACACGCTGGTCGAAGAGCTCGGTGAAGACGGCCTGCTGCGTCCGCACGGTGACGTGGTAGCTCGTGTCGATCGTGTGGTCGCCGTCCATCAGCACCTCGGGCTCGACGATCGGCACGAGCCCGACCTCCTGCGAGAGCGCGGCGTAGCGGGCGAGGGCGTGCGCGTTGACCCAGATGCAGTAGTCGCTCGGGATTCCGGAGCCGATCGAGATGACCGCGCGCCACTTCGTGAAGCGCGCGCCGAGCTCGTAGTACTCCTGGAGCCGCTCGCGTAGCCCATCGAGGCCCTCGGTCACGGTTTCGCCGGGCGCGCCTGCCAGAGGCTTCGCGCCCAGATCGACCTTGATCCCGGGAATGATCCCGCGGCTCGCAAGAAGCTCCGGGAACGGCGTTCCGTCGGACGCGGACTGGCGGAGCGTCTCGTCGTAGAGGATCACGCCGCTGATGAACTCCTCGATCCCGGGCGTGGTGAAGAGGAGCTCGCGGTAGCCGCGCCGAGTCTCTTCGGTCGACTCGACGTTGATCGAGTCGAAGCGCTTCTTGATCGTCCCGCTACTCTCGTCCGCCGCCAGGATGCCCTTCCCTTCGGCGACGAGCGCTCTCGCGATCGACTCCAGGCTTGTCTCGGTCATGGTCGCCATGGTCTCTCCTCCTAAATCGTCTGCCGGGATTATCTATCCTGGAAAGACTTCGCGGACGTAGCTCAGTTGGTAGAGCATCAGCTTCCCAAGCTGAGGGTCGCGGGTTCGATCCCCGTCGTCCGCTCTTTCTCCTCAGGAGGGCCAGGCGTCGGCCAGTTTGCGACGAGTCTCGGCCAGATGCTCGGGAAGCACTTTCACGTCGGCGAGGACGGGCATGAAGTTCGTGTCCCCGGCCCAGCGCGGGACGACGTGAAGATGAACGTGGTCGATGATGCCGGCACCCGCGATTCGGCCGAGGTTCCACCCGAGGTTGAATCCCTGTGGCCCGTAGACCTCGGCGAGTGCGCCCATGCCCTGCGTGGCGAGCCGGTGGATCTCGAGTGTCTCCTCGTCGTCGAGCTCCGCGAACTCTCCGAGATGACGCGCGGGTGCGATCAGCAGGTGTCCGGACGCATAGGGGAACTTGTTCAGCAGGACGAGGGCTCGAGCCCCACGGCGTACCACGAGGCCCTCCTCGTCGGCGCCGTCGCGGGCGAGGCAGAAGATGCACCCCTCTTGCTCGTCGGCGCTGCCGACGTATTCGAGCCTCCAGGGGGCCCAGAGCGGGCGGGTCACGAGGGCGCTTCTATCAGGATCTGCAGGTAGCGTGTCGGCTGTGACTCGCGCAGGGCTCGCCCTTCTCGCAGCCGCGCTCATCGCCCTCGGAGGCGCCTCCGCCGTGCAGGCGTGGCACGACCCGCTGCATGAATGCTTCGGTCAGACCGAGACGATGATCGGGACCCCCGCGAACGACATCCTGACGGGCACTCCCGAGAACGACGTGATCAAGGCTGGGTCCGGCGACGACACGATCGACGGCGGCGGTGGCGATGACATCATCTGCGGCGAGGACGGCAACGACACGATCGTGGGCGGCGCGGGCGACGACTCGATCTCGGGCGACGCAGGAGACGACAACGTGAACGGGGGCGAGGGATTCGACATCGCCTTCTACTACTGGTCGCCGGCGAGCGTGACGGCCGACCTCTCGACGAACACCGCCACCGGCTGGGGAACCGACGCGCTTGCCAACTTCGAGGGCCTCGTCGGCTCGCTCAACGACGACTTCTTGACCGGCGATGCGACCGACAACCTCCTCGACGGACGGTCGGGCAACGACACACTCCTCGGCGGCGCGGGCTCGGACGGCCTGGACGGGGACGCCGGGAACGACATCCTCGACGGCGGGCCTGGCGTAGACCTCGTCTTCTACGACTACTCGCCGAGCGGCGTGACCGCGAGCCTCGCATCGCACAGGGGCCGCGGGTGGGGAACCGACACGTTGCGCGCGATCGAGGACCTGCACGGCTCGCAGAAGTCGGACGCGCTGATCGGAAACGGTGGCCCGAACCTCTTGAACGGCCACAAGGGCAGCGACCTGATCACCGGCGGCGGAGGCAATGACATGCTCCTCGGCGAGCAGGGCAACGACCAGCTCGCCGGTGGGGCTGGGCGCGACCGCCTCGACGGCGGGACCGGCCGAGACTCCGCCGACGGGGGTGGCGGTCGAGACGTCTGCAAGGCCGAGCGCAAGCGCCGCTGCCCCTGAGACTCTCGGTCTAGATCCAGCGCTTCTAACGCTGGCCGTTGCTACGGTGCCGAAGCCGCTAGTTCAAGGGCCTCGGCTTCGCTGAGATCGTCTGAGATCAGGTCAGGTTGTAGCCCTGCCCCGCTCGGTGAGGCTCTTAAAAGCGAGAGCCAGCTTCCCCTCAGACGCTCGCCGCGGTTGGGCTCGACGTGCTCTTCCGCCGCTTGCCTCCGACGTCGAAAGGATCGACGACGCGGCCGGCACCGGCGGGTAGTGTGGGCAGGGCGCTGCTAGAAAAGCGAGCGGGGGTGTGTCAACCTCGATCTGGTCACCTTAGTGTCAGAGCTGCCGAGCGGAGCCGTCACCTTCCTCTTCACCGACGTGGAGGGGTCGACGCGGCTGCTGAAGCAGCTACGCGATCGCTACGGCGAGGTGCTCACAGAGCATGGGCGGCTCCTGCGGGAGGCTTCCGCCCGGCACGGCGGTCGCGTCGTCGACACGCAGGGCGACTCGTTCTTCATCGCCTTTGCGAGTGGGCGCGCGGCGGTGCTCGCGGCCGTCGAGGCGCAGCGCTCGCTCGCCGAGCACGACTGGCCGCAGGGAGCTGCCGTCCGCGTACGGATGGGGATCCACACCGGCCAGGCCGCGGCGACCGACGAGCGCTACCACGGCCTTGCCGTCCATCGCGCCGCGCGCATCGCGGCCGCGGGGCACGGCGGTCAGGTCCTCGTCTCGCAGACGACGCACAACCTACTCGAGGACGAAGAGCAGGAGCTTCCGGGCTTCGAGCTCCGCGACCTCGGAGAGCAGCGGCTGAAGGACCTCGATCGGCCGGTGCGTCTTTTCCAGGTGACCGCCCCGGGGCTGCGGACGGACTTCCCTGCGCTTCGCGCCGAGGCGCCCGCTCCGGCGGCAGCGCCCCGCTACCGCCGGCGCCCCACGATCCTCGTCGGGGCGCTCGCCGGCGTCATCGCCGCCGCCATCGCAGTTCCGGTCCTCGTGCTCGGCGGCGGCGGACCGAGTCGAGTGAATGTCGGCGATGCAGAGGGCAACGCCGTCGCCGTGCTCGATTCGACCTCCGGCGCCGTAAGAGGCATCGTCGAGGCGCCCGCGCCGCCGACGGCGATGGCGGCCGGCCTCGGCTACGTCTGGACGGTGAGCGCCGACTCGAGCGCGGTCATCGTCGTCGATCCGAATACGAACACGGTGCGCGACACGATTCCGGTCGAGAGCGGTCCGAGCGGCATCGCGATCGGCGGCCGCTGGGTCTGGGTGACGAACAGCCTGACCGGCACCGTCTCTCAGATCAGCCCGGAAACGCTCGCCATCGTTCAGACCATCAAAGTCGGCAACGGGCCCACGGGAATCGCCGCCGGTAACGGGTACGTATGGGTCGCGAACACGAGCGACCACACCGTCACCAAGCTCCGCGCGACCGACGGAAAAGTGCTCGAGACGGTCGCCGCCGGGCTGGACCCCGGAGCAGTCGCGTTCGGCGAAGGCGCGATCTGGGTCGCGAGCAAGCTGGCCGGCGCCCTCGTCAAGCTCAGCCCGAGCAGCGGTGAGATCCTGGACCGGATTCCCGTCGGCGCCGGGCCCGCCGGGATCGCGGTCGGCGCGGGCTCGGTCTGGGTTGCACACAGTCTCTCGGGCATAGTCTCCCGGATCGATCCCCGCACAAGAGAAGTGCGAACCGTAGAGGTCGGGTCGAGCGCCGATGCGGTCGCGTTCGCGGGAGGAGACGTGTGGGTTGCCAACGGATTCGCCGGGACGGTTTCGCGCATCGACCCGCGGGGCGGGCGCGTGACCACCATCGACGTCGGCGACCACGCGACTGCGCTGGCCGCAGGGAATGGCGCCCTCTACGTCGGGCTCCGTCCGAGCGGCGCCGCCCACGTCGGCGGCACCCTCAGGGTCGCCCTCCGAGGTGTCGACCCGACCCAGATCGATACCGCGCATGCGTTCTTGGCGTCTGCGTGGAGGATCCTCGCCCTGACGAACGACGGGCTCGTAGGCTGGAAGCGCGTCGGCGGACAGCCGGGCGTCGAGCTCGTGCCCGACCTGGCGGTCTCGCTGCCTTCGGTCTCCGACGATCGGCGCACGTACAACTTCCAGCTGCGAGGCGGCATCCGCTACTCGGATGGTCGCCTCGTCAAGGCGAGCGATTTCCGCTACTCGTTCGAGCGCGTCTACAAGCTGAGGCCCATGCCCAATCCCTCGGCCGCCGACTCCTATCGGGCGATCGTCGGGGCGGATCGCTGCAGCGCTCGACCGGCTCGGTGCGACCTCTCGCGCGGAATCGTGACGGACGACCGCGCCGGGACCGTGACCTTCCACCTCTCGGCGCCCGATCCTGAGTTCCGCGTCAAGCTCGCGCTGCCGTTCGCCTACGTCCTGCCGAGAGGAACGTCGCTGCGCAAGGCCGTCAAGCGGCCGCTGCCCGCCACGGGCCCGTACCGGCTGGCCAGCGTGGCTCGGAATCGATCGCTCAGGCTCGTCCGCAACGAGCGCTTCCGGGAGTGGTCGCCCGCAGCGCAGCCGGCCGGCTACCCCGACGAGATCGTCGTCGACCTCGGGGGAAGCGCGGCGCAACGGACGCGGCGCGTCGCCAAGGGAAAGGCGGACTTGACGTCGGCCGTGGGCGCGCCGCTCCCCGTCCCGCCCGTCTTCCGGCCGCAGCTCCACGTCCAGCCACTTCCGGCGATGCACTACCTCGTCTTCGATGTGACGCGGCCGCCCTTCGACGACGTCCGCGCCCGCCGGGCCGTCAACTACGCACTCGACCGGGCGAAGCTCGTCCGGCTCGCCGGAGGATCTGACGCGGCGAGGCCCACCTGCCAAGTGCTGCCGCCGAACTTCCCCGGCTACCGCGGCTATTGCCCCTACACGCTGGATCCGAGCGCCGGGTCGGGCTGGACGGCGCCCGACGTGGCAAAGGCGAGGAGGCTCGTCGCGGCGTCCGGAACGGCAGGGGCCCCCGTCGAGCTCTGGTGGCCGCGGTTCTTCGGCGAGGGGTCGGGCCTGGGCCGCTACTTCGAGGCGCTGCTCGACTCGCTCGGCTACCGCGCTCGCCTCCGCCCCGTCTCAGACGATCCGGGCCCCTACTTCTCGGCGCTCGCGAGGCCGGGGGCCTCGTGGCAGATCGCCGGCAGCGCCTGGGCAGCTGACTACCCCGCCGCCTCGAGCTTCATCACGCTTGCCTCGTGCTCGCACCCCGAGAACCACGGCGACTTCTGCGACCGGGAGATCGACGCCACGATCCGCCGCGCGCTGCGGCTCCAGGAGCGCGATCCCGCCGCCGCGAGCGAGTCGTGGGCCGCGATCGATCGCGAGGTCACCGATCAGGCACCCTGGGGCTTCCTCTACACGCTGTACAGCGCGGATTTCGTCTCAAAGCGGGTGGGCAACTACCAGTACCACCCTCTCTGGGGCACGCTGTTCGGCCAACTCTGGGTCCGGTAATGAGATTCTCGCTGCCAGTACGGCTGCTCGACGAGCTCGCCCTCGCGGCGGTCGATCGGGCATAGGCGGGCGAGACGGCGGCTGGGCAAGGAGAGGAGCAGAACTGGTCGAGGAAGCGCACCTTGAAGAGTTGGCCTCCGGCTTGGCACCCGCGACGGACGGCTGGTTCGTCGTCAACGTCCGAGAGACGGCGTGGGTGACGAGCAAGTTGGGAGCCGCTTGCTTCTTCGAGGGCTTCTTCGAAGGCGCCGACGCGCCTTTTGCCGAGCTCGGGATCAATCTGCGCGTGCTCTCGCCCGGGCGGTCGAAATGGCTGTACCACGCCGAGCAGAACCAGGAGGACTTCCTTGTGCTCGTCGGTGAATGTCTCTTGCTGATCGAGGGTGAGGAGCGCCCGCTTCATGCGTGGGACTTCGCACACTGCCCGCCCGGCACAGAGCACGCCTTCGTCGCCACGGGGGACGGCCCGTGCGTGATCCTGATGGTGGGCGCGCGTGCGCCTGGATGGCCGGGGCGAGGGGTCGTCTACCCGCGCTCCGACCTCGCGCTCCGCTACGGCGTGGGTGTCGAGACCGAGACGAGCTCGCCGGCCAAGGCCGGGGCTCCGGAGTGGCAGCTCGCACGGCCGGACGACTGGAATGCGTTGCCGTGGGGATAGGTCCCGGGGGTCACGGGCGGGGACGGGCCGACCCGCTCACGGTTTCGGGCCGGCGCAACTGTCCGTGCGATTACTCCCCGTCTAAGGGTGAATCGACCTCCGGAACTTTCTCGGCCTCGACGGCGTCTCGGGGCTTTCCGTCGCCGTCGCCGCCGTTGGCTTCCGGCTGGCCGCCGAAATCGATGCCAAGCTCCTGGAGGCTGAGGCCCTCGCCGCCGCCGGTGCCTGCGTCGTTTATCCGTGGCGCTTGAAATATCTCGAGCTCGTCGTCCCTGCCTCTCGTGCCCGCTCAAGAGCTATTTCGCCGTCAACGACGACATGGAGAACGCGCACCGCTACTACGACGAAAGGTCGCGCCGATGATGATGGCGGGCCGAGAGCTACTGCTACTGCTCGTTGTGTTTCCCACGCGGGTAGAAACTCCCGGTAGAAAGAACGGCCCCGCCGCTTAGCAGGGCCGTTCTGCTCAGATCCAGCGCTTGTAGCGGAAGAAGCCAACCATCGCGACCAGGGCGGCGACCATCACGCCGAGGATGATCCAGAACGCCGTGTGCGTCCCCTCGCCCGGGAAGAGGACGTTCATCCCGAAGACCCCGGTGATCACGGTCAGCGGCAGCATCGTCACGCTGATCAGCGTCAGCAGCCGCAAGACGTCGTTCTGCCGGTGCGAGATCGCCGACTCGTTCGTGCTCTCGAGCGCCTCGACGACCTCCTTGTAGTTGTCCAGCAGGTCCCAGATTCGCTCCGACGCGTCGACGATGTCGTCGAAATAGAGGTCGAGCTCCTCGGGCAGGAACCGCTCGATCTTGCGCTCGAGGAGACGCAGCGTGGGGCGCTGGGGCTTGATGATCTTGCGGAACGAGATGATCTCCTGCTTCGCCCGGGAGATGTCGCGCACGATCTCCTCGAAACGGAGATCGTCGATGTCGTCCTCGATCGAGTCGAGCTTGTGCCCGATCTTGTCCAGGATCGGGAAGCAGTAGTCGAAGAGGTCGTCGAGGACGTGGTAGAGGAG
>JBBPIJ010000018.1:0-47247 GCA_038040395.1 Actinomycetota bacterium | reverse complement strand
CCTCGCCGGCGACTCCGGGCAGTTCCAGGGCGGCTGGAGCCTCTGCATCACGGCCGCGGGACCGCCTCCACCTCCACCTCCACCGCCGCCTCCACCGCCACCTCCGCCGCCGCCGCCTCCGCCTCCGCCACCGCCACCGCCACCACCGCCACCTCCGCCGCCTCCACCACCGCCACCTCCGCCGCCTCCACCACCACCGCCACCACCGATCCGCTGCCGCGTGCCGCGGGTTATCGGTCTGAGGCTCAGGCCGGCGAAGGCCCTGATCCGGGCGAGGCACTGCTCGGTCGGCCGTATCGTCAGGTCTCGCTCGCGGCGAGTCGGTCGCGTGATCGCGCAGAACCCGAGGGCCGGCAAGATCAAGCCCGTCGGCTTCCCGGTCAAGATGGTGGTCGGCCGCAGGTAGGGCGACACCAACCAACAACGACCATGTAACGAGGGCGCCGGCGCAAGACGGCGACCTTCATTTCCGCAGTACGAGCGCAAACCTTCATTCCAGGCGAAAATCACGAGGAACTCGAGTGGAAACCGATCAACGTCTTGATGCGCCGGCGCTGTCTCGTCTGAGGTCGCAAGGTGTATGTCGTTGGCGGTGGCACCGCGGGGCCCTCCACCACGACATCGATCTACGACATTGCGACGAACACCTGGAGCGCTGGGCCTGCGGCTCCGTCGCCGTACGTGCTCGGCGGCTATCACCAGATCGGCCAGTCCCTGTACCTGATCGGCAGCTACGGCTCGAGCCCGGCCGCGAACTCATCGGTGTCGATGCGCCTCGACATGGCGACCAACACCTGGAGCACAGGCCCGACCTGGACACCGGCACGGGCCGACTTCGGCCTGGCCGCCTCGGGCACGACGCTCTACGCCCTCGGAGGCGACTCGAGCGGCGGAACGTACTTCGATGGCACGTCTCTGTCGAGCCAGCTCGATACCGCCACGTGACCGGCGGGCGCCTGGAGTGCGTCGGTCGATCTCCCGTCCGCGCGTCAGGCGAACCAGGCCGGTTTCTTCAGCACCGGTCGTGGGGGTGGAGAGATCTGGTCGACAGGCGGCCTGACTCCAGCCTTCACCCTCCTTCCGGATCACGTCTACCAGGTATTGGGTGATCCACCGCCGCCACCTCCCCTTCCGCCACCGCCACCGCCACCGCCCCCGCCTCCACCACCGCCGCCACCGCCGCCTCCGCCACCGCCTCCGCGCAGGTGCGTCGTCCCGCGCGTGATCGGCCTCAGGCTCCCCGCCGCCAGGCGCCGGATCGTGGCCCGCCACTGCCGCGTCGGGCGCGTCACCAGGCGCGTCTCGAGCGAACGGCTGCGCGGACGGGTGATCCACCAGGCCCCGCGCCCCGGCAGGCGCTTCGCCGCCGGGCACCGGGTCAACCTGGTGGTCGGGAGGGGCCCGAACCGCTAACCGACAGCAACCGCTAGACGAAGCACGACGCGGGGGGCGCCGCCCCTTCCGCGGGTGCTTGCCGATGCGGGTGTCAGCCGCGCGCGGGCACGTACAGCCACTGGTCGACGTACCCCTGCGGGCTCCACGGCTCGCGGTGCAAGTACCAGCGCCAGAGCGTGCCGGGGGAGATCGAGCCGTAGTCGATCACCCACCACTCGCGGAGGTGGAAGCGCTCGCCTCGATACCCCCTCAGCGCGGCTTGCACTCGCCCGCGGTTGAGGTCGTCGACGATCACCGCGTCTGCGCGGATCGGGAGCCCAGTGCTCATGTCGCCGTAGCGGACTAGGCTGTCGCGCAGGTACCAGTTCCACGGCCAGCCCGTCCCGCCCCAGTCGTCGACGTAGATGGTCGGTTGCCGTCCGCCCGCGCGGACCCGGCGGATGAGGAGGTCGAGTCGGTCGCGAATCGGCGCGAACTGCTCCGAGGTCTGGGTGAAGACCAGCGGCTCCGCCGGGTCGGCGGGGTGGACGTAGACGACCTGCACTGCGCCGTAGCCGAGCACGACGGCGCCGAGCGCGGCCCCCGCGAGGACCGACACGCGTGCTGGGCGGCCGCGGGCTGCCCACACCGTGTGCGCGCCGATGCCGGCGAGCAGGACGAGCGGCAGGAGGACGTGTAGGCCTAGCCACGGCATCCGCTCGCTCGCCCACGAATAGACGACGAGACTGAGCGCGGCGTCCCAGACGAGGAACAGCCGGAGCAGCGTCGGGCGGCGCAGCGAGACGACCACGCCGATCACGGCGAGAACGAGCACGGGCAGCTCGTACAGGGGCAGCAGGAAGAGGTAGTAGAACCACGGCTGGCCGCCGCGGTTCACCGGCTGCTGCGAGAGCCAGTACCGGAGGCCGTCGTAGATCCCGCTGCGCAGTCCCTCCGGCCTGAACAGGAAGGTCGTGAAGAGGAGCGTGTAGATGAAGGCGAAGCTCGCCACCCCGGAGATCCACGCGTCCCAGCCGACCGAGCGGAGGGTGCGGACGACCGGCGCCGCGGCCGCGGGCTGACCCACGCGGCGGCCCTGCAGGAGCTGCCACACGACCGTCGCCGCGACAAAGGTCACAACGACGAAGGCTGTGATGTAGGTCGTTTCCTTCGTCGCGAAGCTCGCAGCCAGCAGGGCGAGCATCGCCGACGGATGCCAACGCTGCGGCTCGTCCAGGAAGCGAAGCAGGACGACGACGAACGCGAGCGTCAGGAACGCGAAGTAGATGTCCTCGCGCGAGAAGCGCGAGTAGTAGAGGTAGCTCGGACTGATGCAGAGGATCGCCGAAGCGGCGAGAGTGGCAACGGAGCCGAGCTGCCGCCGCAGGAAGAACGGCAGGAACGTTATCGCGGCCCCGACGAGCGCAGGTCCGAGCCGCATCGCCGTATCGCCTACGCCGGCGAGCAGGTACATCAGCGCGCCCACGTAGAACTGCAGAGGGCCGTGGAAGGCGGGGTCGTAGTGGTAGCCCTTGCCCGTCAAGAAGAGCCACGAGAGCCAGGCATGCGAGCTTTCGTCGTGGTGGAGCGGCCGGTTCTGGAGATCGACGACGCGCAGGACGAGCGCCGCGACGAAGATGCCTGCGTACGGGAGCACGTCTGCGCTCCACGCCGGCAGCGCGTAGACCCGCCGGATCTCGAGCGGCGGCACCCAGGCCGCAGCCCGGTCCCTCACGCCTCGGCCCTCGCCGGTGCGTGCGCCAGCGCCAGGCGGAAGCGAAGCAGCTCGCGCAGGCCTCGCAGGCTGAAGCGAATGATCTGCCCTGAGTGGAGGTGCGAGGCTCGCCTCTCGTTCGCCAGGTGAGAGACCGGCACCTCGACGATCTGCCAGCCGCGCACCGCCGCTGCCAGGGTCATCAGGATCGACGGGGCGAGGGCGTCCTCCGCGAGCAGCGACTCGATGTCGTCGAGCAGGGCGCGGCGGAACAGCCGGAAGGGAACGTTCGGGTCGCGCAGCCGTCGTCCGGCGAGCAGCGACACGACCGCCGCGACCACGCGGGAGAGCAGCAGACGGTGGCGCGGATCCTTGCGGTCGACGCGCACGCCGAGGACGAGGTCGGCTTCCTCGTGCCTCGCCCACAGGTCCCAGAACTCGGCGATCACGAATTGACCGTCCGAGTCGAGCTGGAAGATCCACTCCCCCGTCGCCGCGCGCAGCCCGCGGAGAACGGAGGGGCCGTGGCCGAGATTGCGCTCGCCCCGTAGGACCCGGAGCCGCCCACTCGAGCGCGCCAGCTCGGCCAGCACCTCCGCCGTGCGATCGGTGGACGCGTCGTCGACGACTACGATCTCGGCGCTCTCGAAGCGCCCGCCCAGCTCGTGCTCGAGCGTGTCGAGGAGCGAGGCGATCATCGCCTCCTCGTTCCAGGCGGGCATGACGATCGAGAGCCTCTCCGTCACTGCGTCCACAGTTCCTCCGGCCGCCCTTCGAGGATCAGGCGCGCCACGTCGAGTCCCATCTTGACCGCGTGGTCCATGTTCCCGATCTCGTACCGCCACGATCCGAACCTGCCCCGCGAGTAGATGCCTCTCTCCATCAGCCACGGCTGGACGACCGCGAGCGCAGCATCGCGCGTCAAGCTCGGGATCGGATACGCGTACTCGATGTCGACGGCGTGCACCGAGACTGCCTCGGCGCCGTCGACCAGGGCGACCTCGCGCAACGCCTGCGGGACCCGCTCCGTAAGCGACCCCGCGGAGACCGGGCGGTAGGGCGAGTACGACGTCTCCGTCAGGTAGGACGAGTAGCGGCCGGTATCCGCGCGCGGGACGTTTGCGGCCGCGTACTTGGCGAAGTTCGTAACCCGGTAGAAGGGAACGTCCGCCTGCGGGAAGTACATCCAGCATCTGTCGTCGGCGAGCGCACGCTCGTAGCCGACGCCGACCATCCAAACACCGGTGTGCTCGAGCTCGGCCGCGGCCCGGCGCACTTCGCTCGGAGGCCCGGCGATCGAGGACACGAAGCGGTCGAGCGGCATCGTCGAGACGAGCGTGTCGAACTCCTCTTCCCTGCTGTTTGCGAAGCTCAGGCGTCGCCGCGCGAGGTCGACGGAGGCGAGCTCGTGCCCGTACTCGACGTGTCCCCCGAGGCGCTTCGCGAGGCGGCGGTAGATCTCGCCGGTGCCGCCGGCGGTCGGGAACTTGAACCTGTTGTTGTGGCCCCAGCCCACGTCGTCCTGCCCGAAGACGACGTTGCGCAGCGCGCGGCGGAAGTCGAGCACGCTGACCCGGTCGGCGATCCACGTGGCTGACATCCGCTCCAGCGGGACCGCCCAGACCTTGCTGTTGTAGGGACGCATGAAGTGCCGCGTGATGCCGCTTCCGAAGGTGCGCTCGATCCACGTGGCAAAGTCGACCGCCCCGTCGGCACCGGGCGCCTCGATTAGCCCCAGCAGGCACTCGTAGGCGGCGTCCGCCGGAAGATAGCGGAGGTTATTTTGAAAGGGGAAGGGCACCCAGCGGCCGGCGAAGCTCACGTACGACGCACGCTCGTGCTCGACGAGGTCGTCGCCCATGACCTCCTCGAGCAAGAGGTCGAACTCGCCGAAGTGGCTGAATACGACGTGGCCGCCCAGGTCCCACGTGAACCCAGCAGGGTCGACGAGCGACGAAGCGTGTCCTCCGGCCTCCCCGTTCCGCTCGAAGATCGTCCAGTCGTCGTAACCGAGGCGTGCGAGCTCCCGGCCGCAGGCGAGCCCGCACGGTCCGCCGCCGATGATCGCGATCCGGCCGGCATGCCTTCCGCTTTTCATTCTCCCGAGCCTGCTGGGCGGAGTTCCGCGTGTCAAGGTACGGAAGACCGTGCTCGACGCCTTCGAAATCTGGCTGCTCGTGGAGGTAGTGGGGATTCTGGCGCTGCCCGCGGCTGCGTTCCTCTTCGCGCGCCTGCCGGGTCATGGTCTCGCGCTGGCTCGGCCGCTCGGCCTGCTGCTCCTCGCCTATCCCCTCTGGCTGCTCGCGAGCCTGCATCTCGTTCCGTACCGGCGTGAGACCGCCGTCGCCTCGCTGTGCGTGCTCGCGGCGGTGGCGGTCGGGGCCTGGAGCCGGACCGGACGGAAGCGCCCGCGCGGGCTCGCCCTGCGTCTGTGGCTCGGGGGCGAGGTCGTCTTCACGCTCGGTTTCTTCGGCTGGGTGCTCCTGCGGAGCTTCAGTCCCGACGTCTGGAACACGGAGAAGCCAATGGACATGGCGTTCATCAACGCGATCAACCGTTCGGACTGGTTTCCGCCCCACGATCCCTGGCTCGCGGGATCGCAGCTGAACTACTACTACTTCGGGCACTACCTGGTCGCCTTCCTGATCCGCCTCATCGGGATCGACCCGGCCGTCGGCTTCAACCTCGCCGTGGCGCTCTTCTTCGCCCTCTGTGCGTCCAGCGTTTTCGCCGTCGCCTCGACACTCGCCTGCGCGGGCTTCAAGGACCGGGTCCGAGCCGGGCGCAAGGCGCTGATGACGGGGCTCGCCGCGGTCGGCTTGACGATGCTGCTCGGCAACCTCGCCGGCGCCGTCCAGCTCTTCCGCCATCTCCAGCCGCTCGGCCGCTACGACTGGTGGGCGCCGTCGCGGGTGATCGACGGCACCGCGAACGAGTTTCCCTTCTTCAGCTTCATGCTAGGCGACTTGCACGCGCACGTGATGGCAACGCCGTTCGCGCTCGTGGTCGTCGCCTACTCGCTCCAGCTTGCGCTGCAGGGCCCGCGGCTGCCCCGCCGGGGCGGGCGGGCGGGCGCATGCGGTGAGCTCCTCCTCGCGGCGCTCGCCCTGGGCTCCCTCTACGCGATCAACACTCTCGACTTCCCGACCGCGGTCGTGCTCCTCGGAGGCGGGGTATTCCTCTGGCTCAACCGGCCCTCGGCGCAGCTCGAGCTCGCCGCAGCCGCCTACGTGGCGGCCCTCGTCGCCGTCGGGATCCTGCTCTTCACCCCGTTCGTCGCCGGCTACTCACCCGCTGCGAAAGGCATCGCCCTCGTGCGTCACCACGAGCCATTTACCCGCTTCGTCTCCGACCTCTGGTTGATCTACCTCTTTCCGCTCTGGACGGTGGTGGCCGCGCTCGCGACCCGTCTGGCAGTGCCGATTCGCTACTTCTGGTGGGGCGGCGTCGCGCTCCTGGTGGTGCTCGTTTTGCTGGCTCCGGACCGGCTGGCGGGCCCCGTTCTCCTCCTGGCAGTCGTGGCGGCCTGCCTCCACGCCGTTCTCGACACGAGGCTCGACCAGGCGGTTCGCTTCTTCTGGCTGCTCCTCACGATCGGCCTCGGCCTCCTCGCGCTCGGCGACGTGGTCTACCTCCGCGACACGTTCGAGAACACTCCGAGCTATCGCTTCAACACCGTTTTCAAGACCGGCTACCAGGCCTGGTTCCTGCTCACGATCGCGGCGACGTGCGGAGCGTTCTGGTACAGCGGCTGGCTGCGGAGGCGGGTCGTCGGCGTGTGGCGAGCCGGCGTCGTCGCGGCGGTCGCGTTGCTGGCGATTTACCCGGTCGCGGCGTCGTACGCCCACTCTGGCGGGTTCTCGCAGCCGCCGACGCTGGACGGCCTGCGCTGGCTCGGCACGCGCGAGCCGGGAGACGTCGCGGCGATTTCCTGGCTGCGGGGAAACGTTCACGGCGATGCGGCGATTCTCGAGGCGGTCGGAAATGACTTCAGCCCCGAGGGCTACGGACGAATCTCCACCTTCACGGGCCTACCCGCCGTGCTCGGTTGGGGCGGCCACGAGCTGCAATGGGGACACGATCCGCGTGCCCGGAGCTCCGACGTGGAGGCGCTGTACGAGACACACGACCTCGACCGCGCGCGGACCCTGCTCGCGCGGTACCGCATCCGATACGTCGTCGTGGGCGCGCTGGAACGAGGCCGCTACCCCGCCATCGATGGGACGAAGTTCGGCCGGCTCGGGGCGGTCGTCTTCTCGCGCTCGGGCACCACGATCTACCGGATCGGGAGCTCGTAGCCGCCGGTTCGCGCCGCCTCGTAGCCACGATCCAGCGCATGCTGGACCAAGTACCGGGCGAGCTTCCCGGACGCTCCGACGACGCAGACTCTCATCGTCCGCGTCCCTAGTTTCCGCGAGCGGCGTTACGAAGGGAACGCATGGCCAAGTATCTCGCTCCGCAGACGCGCCAACGAGCTGGCCGAAGTGCGCGCATGACCCCCTCCCTGCGGGGAGGGGGTCATGTTCTAGCCCATCGAGACAACAGATGAGAGGCAGTTGCAGGACTTTCGTCGAGGCGCCCGCGTCGATGCGATCCCGAAAAGCTGTGCCGGGAGGCGTCGCGAGTGATCAAGAAGCGTCGCGCTTACCAGAAATGTACCCGCGACGTACCCGCGTGTTGCATGGGCGGGCGACTAAAAATGCCGATTAGCAGGCATTTAGTCGAAGCCCTCTGACGGACTCGAACCGTCGACCCCCTCCTTACCATGGAGGTGCTCTACCAACTGAGCTAAGAGGGCAGTGGGGCCCAGTGTAGCCGGGGGCTCCGCATCGTTTCCTTACCGATTCGTAGCGCGATGATCATGGCCGGCCAGTACCTTCGGACGGGCCGTGCGGCTCGTTCTCGCAGCCTTTCTTGCGCTCTCGGCGGCTTTCGTCGCCGCTGGGGACGCTGCCCAGCCTCGCGTCGCAGGCCGGATCGTCTTTGCCAGCGAGCGCGGGTCGACCCTCGAGAACAGCGAGCTCTACTCGGTGCGCCTCGACGGCTCCGGGCGACGTGCGCTCAGCCCCAACCCCGCCGGGCCGGACGGCGGCGCCCGGTGGTCTCCGGACGGGACCCAGATCGCGTTCTCGAGCGAGCGCACCGTCGCCGGCAGGCTCGTCCACGGCCTCTACGTCATGCGCGCAGACGGCCGTGGGCTGCGCCTGGTCACGCCCCGCAATCTCCAAGTCGCAAGAGACTTCGACCCGCCGAGCTGGGCGCCCGACGGGACCAGCATCGCTTTCTCTGCCGACAGGGGATCCCGGCGCGGGATCTGGGCGATTCGCTCGGACGGGACGCGCCTTCGGTTTCTCGCCGCCGGCGGCGTCGGCCCGCTGTGGTCGCCTCGCGGGGACCGGATCGCGTTCTCTGACGCCGGACGGATCGCGGTCGTCCCCGCGGCCGGCGGTGCCGTTCGACGGCTCACCCGAGGCCCCAACGACGGGGCACCGGCGTGGTCCCCTGACGGTAGGACGATCGCCTTCGTACGGTCGGACGCGAACGGCACCTCCCAGTCGCTCCAGCTCGTGCCCGCCCGCGGTGGCGGGTTGCGACGTCTCTTCGGGGGAACGCGAGGCGTGACGATGGGCCGGGATCCCCAGTGGTCGCCTTCCGGCCGGTTGCTCCTCTTCGAGGCGAACTCCAGCATCTATGTCGCGCGCGTCCGGGACCGCCGCGCGACCCGTCTCCGCCGCCGCGGCGACTGGCCCACGTGGTCGCCCGACGGGCGCCGAATCGCCTTCACCGTCGGCTCGGCCATCTACATCATGAACGCGGACGGCTCTCGCGTCCGGCGGGTACGGACCGAGCGTGGGCTCGACTTCAGCGATGGCCCGGTGTGGTCGCCGGACGGGACGACGCTCGTGTACGCAGCGACCCTCATCGAGACCGACTTCGAGATCTACGTGGCGAGGGCCGATGGTTCGGGCCTCCGCCAGCTGACGCACAATTCGGTTCAGGACTGGAGCCCGGCGTGGTCGCCGGTGCGGCGCAGGATCGCCTTCGTCCGGCGGGGAGCGATCTGGCTCATGGCCGCAGACGGAACCGGCAGGCGGCGCCTTTTCGCCGGGAGGGAGCCTTCATGGTCTCCCAGCGGCTCGCAGCTGGCGTTCACGAAGGGGGGCGCGGTAAGCACGCGGAGCATCAGCGGCGGGACGACAGCACCGGTCGCACAGGGTTACGGCCCTGCGTGGTCTCCGAGTGGTGCCGAGATCGCCTTCGTCCGAGGTACGAGCCTCCGCGCTGTCGATCTAGACACCAAGGTGGAACGGACGATCGTGGACGTCACATCCGCGTGCGCGGAGGGGATCTACGAGATCTCGATCGCAGGGCCCGACTGGTCACCGGACGGAAGACGACTCGTCTTCGCCGTCGTCTGCGACGACGGCCGCTTCGCATCGACTTCGGCCGGGGTCGTCCACGCCGACGGCAGCGGTCTCCGCTGGCTGCGGCGGCTCGACAGCCTCGACACGACCCGTCTTGCCTGGTCGCCGGACGGAGCCCGCGTCGCTTTCGTGTCCGAGAACCCGAAGAGGCGGATCGGTACGGTCAAGCTCGACGGCACTGGTCAGACGATGGTGGTTCGGGATGACGGTGGCGCTGCCTACCTCGACCCTGACTGGTAGGAGGTCAGAGGCGTCCAAGCCAGGCACAGATTCACGTTAGCAAGGTCATTTCCCTCGCTCCGCGGCCGTTTTAGTGCTTTGAATCGAGTCGCAACTATGCAAGAGTGCACGTGGGTTTGTCATCGAGGGGAGGACCAATGAGTAGGGGAGTCAAGCTTGCGACCGCGCTTGCGGTCTCGGTCGTTGGGGTCGCCGCGCTCTACGGCGGGACTGCGGCCAGCAGTAATGAGTCGAAGATCGATAGCAGGGTCCTGAGTGATACGGCGAACGGCAAACAGGCCTCGTTCGTCATCTACATGAAGGACCAGGCCGATCTGCGCGCTGCCTACACGATGAAAAACCAGGACGCGCGCGGCTGGTACGTCTATCGGACGCTCAAGAAGGAAGCAGCGCGAACGCAGGCACCGGTTCGCTCCATGCTCGCCTCGCGGGGCGTTTCCTACAGGTCTTTTTGGGTCGCCAACGTTATCTTCGCCAGCGGCGACCGCTCGCTCGTCAACAGCCTCGCCGCGCGATCGGACGTGGGCTCGATCGAGTCGAATGCGCCGTCTAACTGGATCGAGGGCGGCGTCGACTCCGGGTCACTGAAGGCGGCCGACTCGCCCGACACCGTCGAGCCCGGCATCATCAAGGTCCACGCCACCGACGTGTGGGCGCTCGGGTTTACCGGCCAGGGAATCGTCATCGGCAACCAGGACACCGGTATGCGCTGGACGCACAACACGCTCAAGCCGCACTACCGAGGCTGGAACGGCTCGAGTGCAGACCACAACTACAACTGGCACGACTCGATCCACGCCAACATCCCGCCGTCTCCTTCGCCGAACCCATGCGGGTACAACGCCGTCGCGCCCTGCGACGACCACTCCCACGGCACCCACACGACGGGCACCACGGCAGGTGACGACGGCGCGGGCAATCAGATCGGCGTTGCCCCCGGGGCCAAGTGGATCGGCTGTCGCAACATGGATCAGGGGAACGGGAGGCCCGAGTCCTACACGGAGTGCTTCCAGTTCTTCATCGCGCCGACCGACCTGGCCGGGAACAACCCCAACCCGGCGTTGCGGCCGCACGTGATGAACAACAGCTGGGGCTGCCCACCGAGCGAGCTCTGCGCTCAGGACACGCTCCGGACGATCATCGAGAACACGCAGGCGGTCGGCATCTTCGTCGAGGCCTCAGCCGGCAACGGGGGTCCGAACTGCAGCACCGTCGTCGATCCTCCTGCTCACTACGCCGCTTCCTTCTCGACCGGGGCGATGAGCAGCGCCACCAATGCCCTGGCCAGCTTCAGCAGCCGCGGCCCGGTGACGATCGACGCCTCGAATCGCATCAAGCCCGACATCGCCGCACCAGGCGTAAACGTTCGCTCCGCGACGAACGCGAGCGATACCGCGTACGCGAACTTCCAAGGCACGTCGATGGCCGGCCCGCACGTGGTGGGCGTCGTCGCGCTCCTCTGGTCGGCGCGTCCCGAGCTCGTGCGGGACATCGCCGCGACGAAGGCACGCCTGATGAGCACCGCCAACCCGACCATCATCACGGTGAGCAACGGGACCCAGTGCGGCGGCATCGACCATGTCCCGAACAACCACTTCGGCGCGGGACTCGTCGACGCGATTGCGGCCTACAACGGCGGCGGCGGCCCGCCACCGCCACCACCTCCGCCACCGCCACCGCCACCGGGCGCGTGGACGAACGTCGCCCCGCTCCCGCAGTCCGTGTTCGGCGGCGCAGCGGCGACCGACGGCACCTATGTCTACGTCTTCGGGGGCTACCACTTCCCCGCGGCCCTGGATTCGACGCTGGACACCGTCTACCGCTACAACATCGCCACCGACACATGGACGACGCTCTCGACGACGGCCCCGATGCCGAGTCGGGCGCTCGTCCCCTCGGCCGTCTACTACCCGCCGACGAACAAGATCTTCGTCTTCGGTGGGTCGACGCGCACCCCAGACCCTCTCGTCACCTACGACGTGACGCGGATCTACGACATCGCGACGAACACGTGGACCATGGGGGCGACCATGCCGGGCCCGCGCAGCCAGATGGCCTCCGGCTACAACCCGGTCAACGGCAAGATCTACCTGAACGGCGGTTATGCGGAGAGCGGCATCAACACCGTCTCCGGGGAGACCTTCGAGTACGACCCGGTGACGAACACGTTCACCGTCAAGCAGCCGAGCCCGGCGCTCCAGGGCGGCACCACCTCGGGGGTCATCAACGGCAAGCTCTACATGTCGGGTGGCCGCACGAACCCCGATGAGGTCCTCAGCAACACCTGGGCCTACGACATCGCAACGAACGCGTGGACGACCCTCGACCAGCTGGCCGACATGCCGATGGCGAAGAACACCCCCGGTCGTGCAGTCGTCCAGGGGCAGCTGTATGCGATCGGCGGCACAAATGTCGCGACGTTCGACGGGCTGAACGACGTGTCCAAGTACGACGCTGCGACGAACACCTGGTCGGCGGCGCCGCCGCTGCTCGCACCGCGCTCGTTCACGGCGAGCGTGGCTGTCGGCAACACGGTGATCGCTGCGGGCGGGCGCTCCGACGTGCAGACCTCGCTGGCCAGCGTGGAGAAGCTCGTTGTCGCCGGGCCGCCACCACCGCCTCCACCTCCGCCACCGCCTCCACCACCACCGCCGCCTCCTCCGCCGCCGCCACCACCACCACCGGGGCCACCTCCGCCTCCGCCACCACCGCCGGTTCCACCGCCACCGCCGCCACCTCCGCCTCCGCCACCACCTCCACCTCCGCCTCCACCACCGGTGCGCTGCCGCGTGCCGAGGGTGATCGGGCTGAGGCTCGCCCCGGCGAAGGCCCGGATCCGGAGGGCGCACTGCTCGGTCGGCCGCATCCGCAGGTCTCGCTCGAGGCGCGTAGGCCGCGTCATCGCGCAGAACCCGAGGCCCGGCACGATCAAGCGGCGCGGGTTCCCGGTCAAGCTGGTCGTCGGCCGGCGCTAGGCAACAAAGAAGACAAGACGAACGAGAGGGGCGCCAATCGGCGCCCCTCTTTTTTTGCGCAGACCCAGTGCCCAACACAATCTGAAGGTGTCTGCACCCGAAGACGTGCCCCCTCACTCGGTTTCCTGACGTGTCGCTGAGCGCCCGTAGGCCGGGGGAACAGTGCTAGACCGCACGGGCCGCCGGCTGGAGGGCGCTCAGCGGCGCGAGGCGGGGCGCGGAGCCGGGCTCCGCCCGGCGGGAGCGACCCGCCGGTCAGGGAAGCGAGAGATGGGGGAGAGAGGATTCGAACCTCTGAAGGCTGAGCCAACGGGTTTACAGCCCGTCCCCTTTGGCCACTCGGGAACTCCCCCGGAGGACGCGCCATTGTATCGGCGTCGCAAGCGAGCGCCTTAGGATGAACGCAGTGGAGCGCTTCGACGTACTCGTCGTCGGCGCCGGCCCGGCGGGGTCGACCGCCGCCTACCGGCTGGCCCGCGAGGGCGCGTCCGTGCTCCTCGCCGATCGCGCCCGTTTTCCGCGGGACAAACCGTGTGGCGGGGGGCTGACGATGCGTGCGGTGCGACTGCTGCCGTTCTCGGTCGACCCCGTCGTCGAGGACCGCGCGAGCGTCGTCGAGTTCGGCCTCGACTTCGGTTCCCGCTTCGAGCGGCGCACGCACGAGCCACTCGTCCTGATGACCCAGCGCAAGCGCCTCGACTCGTTCTTGGCTGAACAGGCGGCGAATGCAGGTGCCGACTTCCGCGACGGCACGAAGGTGACCGAGCTCGAGCTGACCGCGTCAGGCGTCAAGGCACTGGTAAACGGCGATAAAATCGCTGCAAATACTGTACTTTGTGCAGACGGCGTGAACGGTGTCGGCGCCCGTGCGGCCGGGCTCGACGAGGGCCGCGACTATGGAGTCGCGCTCGAGGCAAATGTGCCCTACGGCGTCGTCTCCCGCGAGCGCTACCAGGGTCGCCTCTGCCTCGAGCTCGCGAATGTGCCCGGCGGCTACGGCTGGGTCTTCCCGAAGGGCGACCACGTCAACGTCGGAGTGGGCGGCTGGGAGCGCGAAGGGCCACGCCTGCGGGACCATCTCGCCCGCTTCTGCCGCGAGTACTCGATCCCCGAGTCCAGCCTCGAGGCACTACGGGGCTACCGGTTGCCTCTTCTTCACGCGCGCGCCAGACTCGCAACGGGGCGCCTCGCTCTCCTCGGCGACGCGGCGGGGCTCGTCGACCCGCTCTCCGGGGACGGGATCTACGAAGCGTTCCTCTCGGCCAAGCTCGCCGCTGACGAAGCGCTCGGGGTGCTCGCGGGCGAACAGGAGGACCTCACGGGCTACGACCGCGAACTGCGGCGGGCGCTCTCTTCGCAGCTCGCCGCGGCCTGGGGCGCCAAGGTCGCGCTCGACCGGTTCCCGCGCTTGACGTACGCGGCCGTGCGCACCCCGTACCTGTGGAAGGCAGTCGTGTCGCTGATCGGCGGCGAGGTTCCCAGCCCGAGCGCGATGCGCGGGCCCCGCCGAGCCTCGCTCCGCATCGTCGAGGCGATCGCGCGTGTCGCCGGCGATCCCGGGCGTGCTTACCGGGCTGCGCAAACCTGACGAACACTGCGCAAACCTAAAGAGCGTCCCTAACCGTGCCGATGGTCACCGTGCCCAGCCATGGACCTCAACACACTTCTCAATGCAGTCGTCGACAGCGGTGCGACGGACGTGCACCTCAAGCTCGGCCTGCCTCCGGTCATCCGCTGCGACGGTGAGCTCGGCGCGCTCGAAGGCTGGAACCCGCTCAGCGAGGCCGACCTCGAGACGGTGCTGCAAACCGTCACCGCGAGGACACCACATCGGCTCGAAGGCTTCCGCGAGAAGGGTGAGCTCGACACCTCGTACATGGCACCCGATCTCGCGCGCTTCCGGGTCAACGGCTTCAAGCAGCGCGGAACGACGTCCTTCGCCTTCCGGGTCATCCCCAGCGAAGTGCCCGGGTTCGACGACCTTCGGCTGCCCGAGGGAGTCCGCCGTCTAGCCGCGGAGAACCGCGGGCTCATTCTCGTTACGGGCGCGACCGGCTCCGGGAAGTCGACGACCCTCGCGTCGATGATCGACCACATCAACCGCACGCGCCGCCAGCACATCGTCACGATCGAGGATCCGATCGAGTTCCTGCATGCCGATCACGGCTGCATCGTCAACCAGCGCGAGGTCGGCCTCGACACG
The DNA here is from genome assembly GCA_038040395.1 of Actinomycetota bacterium. Lineage (GTDB taxonomy): Bacteria > Actinomycetota > Thermoleophilia > Gaiellales > Gaiellaceae > VAXT01. Next base: position 32,316 of record JBBPIJ010000018.1, on the reverse strand, counting down.
GACTCGTTCTCGCAGGCGCTCAGGCGCGCGCTACGGCAGGACCCCGACGTGATCCTGATCGGCGAGCTCCGCGACGCGGAGTCGGCCGAGACTGCCATGCAGGCTGCGGAGTCGGGCCATCTCGTCCTCTCGACCATGCACACCGTGGATGCGTCCGAGACGATCGGCCGCATAATCGAATTCTTCCCGGGGATCAAACAGCAGGCGACTCGTTCGATCCTCGCCGGCGTCCTGCGCGGGGTCGTCAGCCAGCGTCTCCTGCCGCGCACAGCCGGCGGGCGCGTCGGGGCGTTCGAGGTGATGGTCGTGAACGCCCGGATCGCGGATCTGATCCGCGACGACAAGGCGGACGAGATGCACGATGCGATCGAGGAAGGCTCGTTCTTCCACATGCAGACGTTCCAGCAGGCGCTGATCGCGCTCACCGTCTCGGGCGAGATCGACCGCGAGACAGCGGCGAACGCCGCCACCAACAAGCACGACTTCCTCGTCACGCTCGAGCACGCCCTCAAGCACAAGGACGCGACCGCGCGCGAGGCCGTCGAAGCCGAGGCGGCCGCCGAAGAGCCCGAGCTAGGGATGATTCGCAGGGCCGAGACCGGATGAGGCGGCTCCTACCCTCCCTGGCGATCGTCATCGTGGCGCTCGCAGGGACCGCGTCTGCCGCCGGTGCCCCCGGCCCGGTCTTCAGCATCGTTCCCGCCACGCCCACGATCGCGACGTTCGCGAGCGCCGAGACGCCGAACGGAGGCGGCCTTGCGCTGCCTCCCTCGTATCTCACGCGCCGGGAATCCGCAGGCCTGCCGTTTCCCGTCCTGCACGGTCTGTGGCAGCAGGCAGCCGCGACCTACGGGATCCCGTGGCAGGTACTTGCGGCGATCAACAAGGTCGAGTCCAACTTCGGGCGCAACATGGGCCCGAGCTCGGCCGGCGCGATCGGCTGGATGCAGTTCATGCCGTCGACCTGGCTCCGCTGGGGAACGGATGCCGACGGAGACGGCGTAGCCGACCCGTGGGACCCCGAGGACGCGATCTTCTCCGCGGCCCGCTACCTCGCCGCGGCGGGAGGGCGCACGGACATCTCTCGCGGGGTCTTCGCCTACAACCACGCGCAGTGGTACGTGGACGAGATCCTGAGCCTGGCCCGGCTCTACGGGCAAAACGGCGTCGACGTCCCGTTCACGTACGACCGGCTCCAGGTCAACCTCCAGGCCGCGGAGACGGCGATTGCAAAGCAGAACCGCATCGTCGTCCGCTCCACGCTCGAAGAGCGCAGGCTCGCCCGGCGAGCCCAGGTGGCATTTGCGGCGGCCGACGCGGCTCCACTCCTTTCCAATCGGCTCACGCTCCAGAAGCGCGCCTTCCAGATCGACGTGAGACGCGCCGCCGCGGCGGCGTCGGTTGCCGCGGCAAAGAGGAAGCTGAAGGCTGCGGAGGCAAAGCTCGAGGAGGCCCGGGCGAGCGCCCTGACGAGCTCGTTCTCGGCGGGTGCCGCCAGTCTCCTGGCCGCCCCGATCTACCGAGGCGACTACGTCTTTCCGGTCGGTGGCGGGCCGTCGGTCGTCTCGGTCGGCCACCTCCACCACGACTATCCGGCCGCCGATATCGCCGCGCCCGAAGGCGCACCTCTCTATGCGTTGAGCGACGGCTTCATCGTCGATGCCTGGCACATCTCGAACGGGAACTGCGGGATCGGCCTGACCTTGCGCGCGGCTCTCGACGGGCGCGAATGGACGTATTGCCACATGTCCTACGAGGAGCCCGGGATCCAGCCGGGGGTCGCCGTCTCGGCGGGACAGCCCGTCGGGCTCGTCGGCTCGACGGGACACTCGACCGGGCCGCATCTCCATCTCCAGCTTCAGCCGGCGGGCTCGTATCCGCAGGTCGAGCCGTGGTTCGAGTCCTTCGCGGGCAGCGCCTTTCGCTGGCAGGACGCTCCGACGATGGACATGGGGCCTGTCTTCGCGGTCGTCGAAGGCGGATCTGCTGCCCCGTCAGACGATCCCGCGGCTCCCGCGGTGATCACGTTCACCGCCGAGAGGCCTTAACTCCTTGTCCGTCCCTGCCGAAGAGCGAACTATGGTGTTGCGGCTCAAAACCATCCTCCCCAGGATTTTTGTCTTCGTCGTGGTTGCGCTGCTCGCGACCACAACGATCACGTTCGCCGCGGAAACGCGCGGCGGCCCAGCCGTCGCCCCACCGGCGCAGTCGGCCGCGAAGCCGATCCTGCTCGTACCGGACGTCCGCGGCCAGGCCTACGTCTTCGCGAAGAGCACGCTCGAGGAGGGCGGATTTGCCTGGCGCGTGACCGGAAGCGTCCAGGGCTACTCGGCCAACCTCGTCGCCAGCCAGTCGCCGGCGCCCGGCAGCCGCGTGTACGACACCGGCTCGCCGACGATCACTCTCGGTCTCAAGATGAACACGCGCTATCCGCAGGCCGGTTCGCCGGAGAACGTCTCGTCGTTCCCTGGCACGACGGTCCAGCTCGTCGGCGCGGTCAAGGCCAAGGCGAAGCCCAAGAAAACCAAGATCAAGCCGGTGACCAAGCCCAAGGCGAAGCCCAAGCCCAAGGCGAAGCCGGTGACCAAGCCGAAGCCGAAGCCAACGCCGAAGCCGAAGGCCAAGCCCGCGCGTCCTCCCGCTTTCCTCGTCCCGGGCGCGAAGGCGGAGCCGCTCGACGAGGTCCCGCTCACGGTCAGGGCTCGTAGCCTCGATTCGTGGCTGTCCGCCCACCAGACGATGAGCAACGACAACGTCCGTTACTGGCTCTACCAGCACGCGTGGATCGTCACGGGCGCCAAGCTGGGCTGGTGGCACAGTGCTCAGGCGCTCGAGACTTTGATCGCGGTCGACCGCAGGATCCAGCGCTACTGGGGGATCGGCAGCCGAAGCGAACGAGTAGCCCTTGCGGCTCGCGCGGAAGTTCGCAAGAAGTCCCGATGAGCGTTCTACGCAAGCTGAGGCGACGCCTCCCCGGCCAGGCCGGCTACTCGCTGATCGAGCTGATCTGTGTTCTGGCGATCCTCGGGACCGTCGTGGGCGCGCTCACCACCCTCTTCGTCCGGGCGACCAATGCCGAGTTCGAGTCGAACCGGCGGTTCCAGGCCCAGCAAGAGGCCCGCATCGCCGTAGACAAAATGCGGCGCGAGGTCCATTGCGCCAGCGCGATCACGCCCACGGGCGCTGCAGCCTCGATCAGCGTCACTCTCCCGTCCCAGTGCCCGAGCGTAGGCGGTATCCCGGGCGGGGCGCCGACCACCGTCACCTACGCCATGACCGGCTCCGGAACGCGCTACCAGCTTCGCCGCAACGGCGTCAAGCTCGCCGACTACGTAACCCTTCAGAACACGTTCAACTACACCGGTCCGGTGAGCGGATCGAGCCTCGGCAAGTTGAGAGTCACGCTCCCGATCAACGCCAAGCCGACTAACGGCAGGGAATGGCGACTGGTCGCGGACATGGTCCTCCGCAACACGACCCGCTAGCCATGCCCTTGATCGAGGTAACCCCAAAGGGGGGCGCGAGGCTCGCGCACCCCGATGAGAGTGTGTCCGAGGGCACTTTCCTCGCCAAAATGAGAATGCGGCAGCTACTTTCCAAGCAGGACGGGATCGCCATGATCATGGTGATCGGCATGCTCCTGGTCCTGACGATCGCGGGCTCGACGATGATGTTCTATACGAGCTCGAACACGAAAAACGCGGGCCGGAGCAAGGTCGACGAGGAGTCGTTCTCGCTGTCCGAGGCGGCCCTCAACAACGCGATGTCGGTCCTTACGAACCCGCCGAACAACGCGCTCGACCCTGACACGCTGCCTTCGACCGAAGCAACGGCGTCCTCGGCAACGTACGAGAACGGCACCGCGAAATGGTGGGGAGTGCTCGACCGCGCGACGGCGGTCTGGACAGTCACCGGGCGCGGCATCTATAACAACCCGACCGGCCCCGCCGCCGCCCCTGTTGTGCGCACGCTGACCGCCAGGGTTCCCGTGGTGCCTGTCTATACGCAGGCGGCGGACATCAACCCCGCGTGGAACTGGATGTATGCGCGGCGGACTGGCAACGCCTGCGACATGACGCTCAACAATTCGATCAGCGGCTCTTCTCGTCTCTATGTCGTGGGCAATCTCTGCGTGCACAACGGGGCCAACATCGCAAACGGGCCGCTGATTGTTCGCGGCAACCTCGACATGACGCACAAAGACGCGAGCGTCGGGGCTCCAACGAGCATGTCCACGCGGGTGGAGACCTACGTCGGAGGCAACTGCCGCCGCCTGAGCGGCGCCTGGGCGATCCCGTGCACAGGCAACCAGGACTCGCGGCAGATCTACGCGAAGCGGGATCCGCCGAGCTACGTCATCGGCGTGAACAACACCGCGCTGTTCATCCCTGAGCCGGTCGCAAACTTTGCGCAGTGGTACGAGAACGCGATTCCCGGCCCCTCGCAAAGCTGCACGACCGCGAGCGGCACCCCTCCAGTCTTCGACACGAACTACCCGGCTCGCGACGGCAGCGTGCCGGTCTTCGAGCTCACGGCTGCGAGCTCGTACACCTGTCGCGTCGGCCCGGGGGCCTCGACCACAAATCCCGGCGCCCTCACGGCCGCCCAGACCACGGTCACGGTGGCCTCCGCCAGTGGGTTTCCGACGTCGGCCTTTCGGATCAGGATCGACGACGAGCAGATGAACGTCACGGGAGGGTTCGCGACGACGACCTGGACGGTGACGCGCGGCGTCAACGGGACGACAGCTGCGACGCACGTTGCGAGCTCGAGCATCCTCCGGGACGACGTGTCGCCGAGCGGGGAGATCTCCTGGAACGCGACCGCGAGGAGTCTCACCGTGAAGGGGACGATCTACATCGACGGCAGCATCCGCGCGACGAACGGCCAGGTCAACTCGTACAACGGCCAGGGAACGCTGTACCTCTCCGGGACCTTCGTCATGGACTCCTCGACGAAGCTCTGCGCCTCCGTCTCCGGGTCGACGTGCAACTTCTCGAGCTGGAACCCGAACTCCGAGATGCTTACCATCGCTGCAAACGGCAACGATGGGCTCAGCAACAGCATCTACATCAACGCCAGCTCCGCCTTCCAGGGCGCGCTCTTTGCGACGAACAACGTCTACCTGAACAACAACGTCACGGTCGACGGCCCAATCATCGCGAGCACGATCATCATCAACAACGCGGTCACTTCCGACTCCTTCCCGACCGTGGAGACGGTACCGGTCGGCTTGCCCGGAGAAGAGACTGTCTACGCGCAGCCCAACCCGCCGCAGCTCTTCGCGGGTTAGCGCGACCTAGTCACTTCTCTTGGCCGCCGAGAGCCGCGAATGCTGCGCTCTCGAAGGAGTGACGCTATTTCCAGGGATCACCCTAGTCCAGCCGAGCGCCGACGCTAGTCATGCAGGCTCCAGCTTCTGCTGCCCGGAAGGGGCGTCGCACACTTCTTGTCTCGAACGAACGACCTCATCTGTCGTCTCCGCCGCCGCCTGGCCCGCCAGGAGGGCTTCGTCCTGGTCGTCGTGATCGGGATGTCGCTCGTGCTCGGCATCACGGGCACAACGGCGATGATCTACTCGACGGAGAACGCCCGCGGGGCATCCACGTCCAAGGCCGACGAGGACTCGTTCTCGCTCGCCGAGGCGGGGCTCAACTACGCCTACGCGACGCTCCACAACGCGCCTGATCCGACGATGCCCGGCGCCGTGCCGACCCGCAGCGAGCAGGTTGGTAACAGCACGATCACGTGGTGGGGCACGCTCGACACCGCAACGAACCGCTGGACGCTCACGGGCCGCGGAGCCGTCCCGAGCCCGGCGGGCGGCATGCCCATCATCCGCGTCGTTCGCGGCCGCGCGAGCATTCAGAGCATGGCCGTCGGCACGGCGAACAACGCCATCTGGAATTACATCTACGCCGACTCGACCACGGCGTGCACGACCCTCGCCAACTCGGTGAACGTGAACGTTCCCTTCTACGTCAGGGGCGACCTCTGCCTCCAGAACACCGCGCAGGTCAGCGGGGTGAACACCGTTCTCCACGTCGGTGGGACGCTGACGGTGAGCAATTCGGCGCACGTCGCTACCGCCGCGGCTCCTCTCGCGGAAGTGCACGTCGCGGGCGGCTGCAAGCTCGGCAACGGCACGCTCCACAGCCCGTGCGGGACTGCCGACGCCGTCTTTTCCAAGACACCGCCGGATGCAATCACGCCCGCGTTCGTGAAGCCTGCCGTCGACCTCCCCTACTGGCACGCGAACGCAAAGCCGGGTCCCAAGCAGGCCTGCACGACCCAGAGCGGCACGCCGCCGGCGTTCGACACCGATACCGTGCTGAACCGCAGCCTCGCGGTCGCGGTCGACCTCACGCCGGCGCTTGCGTACGACTGTCAGGTCAGGGACGCCGCGGGGGACCTGCTCGGGCGCATCGCCTGGACGCCGGGTAGCCCCGGAACGCTGACGATCTCGGGCACGATCTTCTTCGACGGCAACATCTCGTTCCAGAACTCGGCCTACGCCGTCTACGTGGGGCGGGCGACGATCTACGCAGCTGGCACGATCAGCATCAACAACTCGAGCAAGTTGTGCGGCGCCGCGAATTGCGACGCGACCTGGGACCCGACGCAGAACCTGCTCGCCTTCGTCGCGGGCAGCTCAACCGACACCGTGGGCTTCTCGATCCAGAACAGCTCGGTCTTCCAGGGCGCGATCTACGCCGTCAACGACTATTCCGAGCAGACAGGCTCCGACATCTGGGGCCCGATCGTCGCGCGGCAGGTCTCGCTGTCGAACAACACGACGAACCATTACGTGCCGCTCGGGACGCTCCTCGGCGGGCAACCCCAGACCTCGACCGAAGCGATCTCGATCGTCAACGAAGCAGCCTCTTGGGGCTAGGTCCCGGGCCACGGGCCCGGGACTCGCGCAAAGTGCTTCGCACTTTTCGCGACGAAGAACACGCCAGCCACGGGACGGCTCCTCGACGGTCTTGCCCATGCCACGGTCGGCTTCAAAAAGGGTCGGTTCGGGGCTAGTCTCAACCCGGGCGGCTCGACGGCCGATAGAACGAGCGATGAATCCTGCATTCGCTGCACTTGCGCTTGCTCCCGGCTTGGCTGTTGGGAGTTTCCTCAACGTCGTTGCCGCTCGCGTGCCGCTTCGGCGGTCGCTCGTGAGCCCCGGCTCTGCCTGCATGTCCTGCTCGGCGCCGATTGCTTGGTACGACAACGTTCCGGTGCTCTCCTTCCTCATCCTGCGGGGACGCTGCCGGCACTGCGCAACCCGGATCGGGCTCATCTATCCGGCTGTCGAGCTCATCTCGGCCCTGCTCGTCTCGGGCTGCGTGCTCGCGTACGGATTGACGCCCCGCGCCGCGATCGCGGCCTTCTTCTGCTGTGTCCTGGTTGCGATCTCGGCCGTAGATCTCGAGCACCGGATCGTGCCCGACCGCATCGTGCTTCCCGCGACGGTGCTCGTGCTCGTCGCGCAAACTGCGCGCGCGCCCAGCCTCGTATGGCTTCTTTGCGCGCTAGGCGCCTCGCTCTTCCTCTTCCTCGCCGTGCTCGCGTATCCGGCAGGAATGGGCATGGGCGACGTCAAGCTTGCGCTTCTGATGGGGGCAGCACTCGGCAAGCTCGTCGCCGTCGCTCTGATGCTGGGGATGATCGCGGCCCTCCTGCCGGCTCTCTACCTGCTCGTACGCCACGGACAGGCGGCCCGGAAGATGGCCATCCCGTTCGCGCCATTCCTGGCCCTGGGCTCGATTGTTGCCCTCTTTGCGGGGAAATGGGTGCTTGACGCGTACTTGAAGCTGCTGGGCGCTTAAGCGGGCTCCCGCTGCCGCCGATACCTCAATCGAGGTATGGATCCCGAGCGGCCACCCATGTTGAGGACAGTATCCGGTGCAGAAGGCGCAGCGCAGGAAAGCGCGGCTCCACTCCAGGGTGCGTTCGAAGTCAATCCGCTGGCGGAGCTCGTCGCCGACGTCATCGAGGCAACGGGCATCCTGGCCGCGGACAAGATCGCCTTCGTTCGTGATCGCGCCCGAACGGGCTCGTTCGCCCAGGCGCTCGTCGAGGAAGGGCTCGCGGAGGGATCGACCATCGCCCGTTCGGTCGCGATGCGTCACAACCTCCAGGTCGTCGACATCGTCGAGACGGGAGTCTCGCCGGAGGCCGCGGAGCTCATCCCGCTGCATGTCCTCGAGCGCGTCTGCGCCATCCCGTACGCGATCGACGGCGACAAGCTTCTGATCGCGGTGTCGGACCCGCAGAACGTGCACGCAATCGACGAGCTTCGGCTAGCGACCAGGTACCAGCTCGAAATCGCAGTCGCGACAAGAGAGGACATCGAGGTCGAGATCCGGCGGCTCTCACGAGCCGCGGAGGCGTTCGGCGCCCGCGCGATGCTCGAGGAGGACGAGGAGTACGACGAGGGCGAGGACGAAGAGGACGACCTCGAGGCCGACGACGGCATCTCAGACGCGCCACTCGTGCGTCTCGTCAACTCGCTGATCTTCCAGGCAGCCGAGGACGGGGCGAGCGACATGCACTTCGAGCCCCAGAAGGACGGGATCGTCGTTCGGTTTCGCATCGACGGCGTGCTCCACGAGGTTCAGCGGATCCCCAAGCGGATGATGGCCGGCGTCACCACGCGCCTGAAGGTGCTGGCGAAGCTCGACATCGCCGAGCGCCGCAAGCCTCAGGACGGCCGAATCTCGTTGAACGCACGTACAGCGGGACGAATGCTCGACATCCGCGTCGCAACGCTTCCCACGGTGGACGGCGAAAAGCTGTCGATGAGGCTCCTCGACAAGTCGAAGAAGGCACCGACGCTCGAAGAGCTCGGCCTACCGGACGACATGCGCTCCAGCCTGAGCGAGATCATCCGCCGCCCGACCGGCGCTCTGCTCGTCACGGGACCGACGGGGTCCGGTAAGTCGACGTCGCTCTACGCCGCGCTCTCCGAGATCAACAGGATGGAGATCAACATCGTGACGATCGAGGACCCGGTCGAGTATCGGCTTGCCGGCGTCAACCAGATTCAGATCAACCTCAAGGCGGGACTCACGTTTGCCTCGGCGCTTCGTTCGATCCTCCGCTCAGACCCGGACGTGGTGATGGTGGGCGAGATTCGTGACGCCGAGACCGCGAAGATCTCGGTCGAGGCCGCGCTGACGGGCCACCTCGTCCTCTCGACGCTGCATACGAACGACGCACCGGGCGCGATCACACGACTGAACGAGATGGGCGTCGAGCCTTTCCTGACCGGCTCAGCGGTCACTGCCGTGCTCGCCCAGCGCCTGGCCCGAAAGCTCTGCTCGCACTGCTGCGAGATGTACAACCCCTCGTCCGACGAGCTGCTGCGAAACCGCGTCTCGCCGGAGGTGATGGCTGCTTCCGACGGGATGGCCTTCTACCGCAAGAAGGGCTGCCCGCGTTGCAGCCAGACCGGCTACAAGGGCAGGATCGGCATCTACCAGCTCCTCCTGATGAGCGAGGAGATCGAGACGCTTGCGGTGAAGAGAGCGACCCGTGAGGAGCTCGAGGCCAAGGCAACGGAGCAGGGCATGCGCTCTCTATGGGATGACGGCCTTGCGAAAGTCGTCTCTGGAGTCACCTCGCTCGAGGAGCTTGGTCGTGTCCTCGTCTGAGCCGCGAGGCGTACCCCTTTCGAGTGATGGCGTGCCGGCAGGGTGCGCCGATATCGAAGCAAAGGATTGTCCTTGAGCGGGACCGGTAGCGAAGTGCTCACGCCGGAGTTGGCACTCGTCGACCCCGAGCTCGCCAAGGCGCAGCGGCAAATCCACGATCGAGAGGCGGCAATGTCTTCCAGCGAACCATCGAACGGCACGTTTTTCGTCGATCCGGCGCAGCCTGCGCCTCCACCGTTCGATCCCACGGCTCCCGTGGAGCCGAGCCCCCTGGTAGCTGCAGTCGAACCTGCCGCGTCGCTTGTGCCTGCTCCCGCTGCTTCGTCTGTGGATGCGCCGCCTCAGCCTGCCGCGGCCGCTTTGCCTGCCGACTCGGGAACCGCTCCCATGCGCGACGTCCCACTGGGCACGCTCATCTTCCGAGCCGGGCTCCTCGCCGAGGAGCAGCTCGAGGATGCGCTTCAGGAGGGCATGCGAAACGGGAAGCGCCTCGGAGAGGTCCTGCTCGAGCGCGGATGGCTGCATGAGCGTGATCTCGGACGCTTGCTCGCGGGCCAGAAGGGCCTTCCGTTCGTCGAGGTTCGCGGTTCGGATGCCGAGGCGGATGCTCTCCAGATGCTCCCCGAGGAGAAGGCTCGCATGCAGAACGCGCTTCCGCTTCGTCATGAAGACGGACAGCTCGTCGTCGCGGTGGCCGACCCCTCGAACGAGCTCGTGCTCGAGAACCTCCGCCGGACGCTCGGGTCCGAGCCCCGGCTCGTCGTAGCCCCCCAGACCGAGCTGATCCGTGCAATCGGCGAGGCCTATGGCGGCGTCGCCGTCGAGGAGCCAACCCTGGCGCCCGAGCCGACCCTTGCGCAGGAGCCAACCCCCGCGCCGGAGCCGATCCTCACGCAGGAGCCAACCCTTTCGCAGGAGCCAACCCTTACTCAGGAGACACATCCTTTGCCAGAGCCGACTCTTCCGCCCGAGCCCACCCTTGCGCCTGAGCCGACGTTCCAGCAGGAACCGACCTTCGAGCAAGCGGGGACTCTCGTCCCTGAACAACTCACGCCTGCTCCGATCGTGGCGCCGCTGCCGACAGTCGTTCCGCCCATGGAGACGCGGAGTATCGAGCCGGTGGCCGCTCCTCTCCTCCAGCCCGCTGCGATCGAGCCTGCCGCAGAGACGAACGAGCACCCCTCGACCGTCGAGCCGATGACGCTCCCGGCGCCGACGCCGGACGAGACTCCTGCTCCGCTGCTCCAATCGCCTGTCTCGCAGCCAGAGCCTGTTGTCGTTCCGGAAGCGATCACGCCCCTCACTCCCCCGACTGTCGCTACTGAGCCGGCTCCCGTCGAGCCGCTGCCGCTGGTTGCGCCTCTCCAGCGGGTCGAGGCCGTCGAGCCTCAGCCTGCCCCGGAGGCGCCGCCGGATCCTGTTCTCACCCCTCCCGTGGCCGAGCATCCGGTCGAGAGCGCACCTGTGTCGCCGGGAGAGGTCGTCCCACCTGCGCCGCTTGTCGCGCCCGTCGAACCGCCGGCCGAGAGCACAACTGCGATCCACGCCGTGGTTCTCCGCCTGGCAGGCGGCGAGGTCCTCGAAATCGGCACTTTCGAGTCGGCTGCCGAGGCCTCGACATGCGCGCAGGACGTCGTCCGGCAGATCACCATGGCCGAAGGCGAAGCCGGCTGGCCCTTCTTCGGCGACCGCTACCTCAGGCCCGACACGATCGTGTCGATCGACCTGATCGAGGAGCAGGCTGACAAGTGGCTGGGCTCCTCAATGCGCACGCGCTGGGGCAACGAGTAGGTCCGGGCCCACGGGGCCCGGACTCGCGCAAAGTGCTGCGCACTTTGTGCGACTAAAAGCACGCCTGCCGAGGGAGGACGCCTCGAGGCACCCGCCCATGCCACGGTCGGCTAGAGGGCAGGCTGTTCCGCTCCTGGTTTGATTACGTTATCGAGGTGGACGACGATACAGGTCGCGCCGCGGCTTGGTTCAGACGTCTCGACCTGAGCGCCAAGGTCGTCATTGCAGCCGTGTTCGGCGTCATGGTCGGCCTCCCAGCCTTTGTTGCTCTCGTGTACTTCCTTTTCGTGCTGCTCTTGGGCGGCGACGAGGCGGACTAGGGGCGGCGCTCGTAGTTGCGCCCATCAGATTTCGCGTGACCACTCGCCTTCACCTTCCACGGTTCGGCCCGTTGGCGAGAAGCCGCGGCTGCGGTACAGACGGTGCGACCGCACGTTGTCTTCGTGCGTCCAGAGGTGTACTCGCGAGTAGTGTCGGCGCTTTGCCTCCGCGAGAGCAGCGTCCAGGATGACTCCGCCGATTCCCTCGCCCCATCGCTCGGGAAGAACGAAGAGCAGGTTGAGGAAACAGCCGCCGGGTACGACCGGACCCGCCCCGTCCTCGCCACGCAGAGCCTCGGCGGAGGCCATCCCGACCGCTACCGGTCCCTCGTTCGCCAAGAGAAACCACGAGGCGGGGTCGCGCAAGTGGGCCCTGACTTGCTCAACCCTGGCCGATCGGTTGGGCCAAATACCCTGACGGCGGGCGAGATTCGACTGCTCGTAGACCGAAACCGCGGCATCGACATCAGCTGGATCACCCAACCGAATCAAAATCGCCACGCCAAGAGCTTAGAGCTGAGGCTGAAACTGATCCACCACCCGACCGTGGCATGAGCGGGCCGATCCAGGCGTTCTCCCTCGGCAGTTGTGCTTTTAGTCGCGCAAAGTGCGAAGCACTTTGCGCGAGTCCCGGGCCCGTGGCCCGGGACCTAAGAGATCTCGCAGCCCAGGTACTCGAGGGCGAGTGTCGTCTCTTCGATGAAAGCGCTCGCCTCTTCCCGGGTGCCGAAGACATACGGGCCGGGGCGTACAGGGTCGATCCTCATCGTCCCGACGGGATAGACGTCGCTCTCGACGATGAATTGATTGCCCAGCGCCAGGCGCCTGAGCGTGACGACCTGGCGGCCGTCCTTGCGCGCCGTGCGCGCGAAGTCGTCGTCGACCGCGCGGCCCCCGACCGGGGTCGCGGTCGCCGGCGTCTGAGGCTCGGCTTCCGGGGTGCTCACAGGCCCGCGTTCCGTGCGGCCTGGAGGACTGTCTGCATGTCGGCAAAGCCTGAGAAGCGCACGACGAGCTCGCCGGGTCGGCGGAAGACGAGAACCGCAGGATCCTCGAGGATCCCGAGCATCTTCGTGAGGGCTCTGGACTGGCCCTCGTTGACCACGTTGATGGCGACGAAACCGACCCCCGCGGCGGCGGCTCCAGCCCTCGCCTCGCGCAGCGCGACATCGTCGAGCTCCACATTCGGTGCGTAAAGCGAGACGACGACGACTTTGTTCCGCGCCAGGGCTGCGGCAAGAGCGGCGGGCATGCCGTTCACCGTTTCGGCGGGCTTGCGGACAGGTTTGCGAACCGCCGGCTTGCGAACCGCCGGCTTGTGGGTAGCCGGCTTCACTGCGTGCTTGCCGACCTTTCCGCTCGTCCGCTTCGAGAGCGGGACGACGGTGTGGGTCGCGGCGGCGCTCGACGCTTGGCCCCGGCTCAACAGGAAGAAACCTGCCGCCAGCGCGAAGACCGCAAGGCCACCTGCGATTCCCATGACACGAATACGTGGTGTTGAGCTCATACCCCGGCTATCGGCAGCGAATGGGCGTGGCTTTACACGCGTCGCGCGCGCACGTGGGTCACCGAGCGGGTGAGCGGCGCGTGACCGCATCCCCCCCGAAAGGGGGTGCTGGGGGATACGCGTTGCGGCCGATACCTGCCTCGAGAGTCACCAGACCTTGTCCCATCAAGGAGGAGTTAGAGAATGCTTGCACGGCTTAGTAAGAGGATCCACAAGAGCGAAGGTCAGGGCGGTTTCACCCTGATCGAGCTCCTTGTCGTGATCATCATCATCGGGATCCTGCTCGCTATCGCGATCCCGTCGTACCTCAAGTTCCGCGATCGTGCGAACAAGTCGGCCGCTCAGGCCAACGTGCGCGCATCGATCCCGGCAGTCGAGGCGTATTACGCCGACAACAACACGTACGCCGGCGTGACGCTCACGTACCTGCAGACGACCTACGACCAGGGCGTCAAGAACATCGTCATCCAGTCTTCGGACTCGACGACCTACTGCATCCAGAGCACAGTGGGCGCGGAGACGTGGAAGAAGTCCGGCCCCGGTGCTGACATCGTCACCGGCGCCTGCCCGTAAACAACACGGTTAGCACGTTCAGAAGAGGGCGCTCCGGCGCCCTCTTCTGCGTTCTGGTCAAGACCGGGTCAGCGCCGGCCGATAGACCGCTTGTGTCACTCGCTGCGGAAAGCGTATGAGCGGTCAGAGCCCGCCCATCCTGAAGGCGACGCCGCTGGCGGCGGCTGGACCCATTCGAACCCTTCCGACGGTGCCTGCAAAGGTAGTCGCGCGCAGCGGCCTCACTGCCGCCCACCTCCTCGCCGGCATCATCGGGCTCAGCTTCGCCGTGCGCGTAGCGCTCGCCTGGCTTCGCTCGACGCCCGTCTACTTCGGCGACGAGTACCTGTACTCGTCCCTCGGCCGTTCACTCGCCGAGACCGGCCGTCCTCTCGTCCGCGGTCAGGCGGCGCATTTCCCAGCGCTCCTCGAGCCTTTGCTCACCGCGCCGGCCTGGCTCGTGAGTGACGTCGGCATTGCCTATCACCTGGCGCAGACGATCGGAGTTCTGGCCATGTCGCTCGCGGCTGTTCCCGTGTACTGGCTCGCGAGGCGGCTCGGGCTGACGGCTGGCATCGCTCTCGGGATCTCGGCTTTCTCGCTCGTGCTCCCGGATCTCGTCTACGCGTCGTGGATCGTCGCCGAGCCGTTTGCCTACCCCCTTGTTCTCGCCTCTGTCGCGGCGGGCGTGGCGGCGCTCGAGCGGCCCTCGCGACGTTCGCAGCTCGCCTTTGTCGCCTTCGCCGCTCTGGCCTCGTTCGCGCGGATCCAGTTCGTGATCCTGCCCGCCTGCTTCCTGGGAGCGATCATCCTCGCCGGCCTGCGCGAGCGGCGGCTGCGTTCAGCGCTCAGGGAACAGGTGTTGCCGCTGGCGCTGTTCGCGTTGCCGGTGCTCGCGACCCTCGCGGTCGGGCCGTCCCGCGTGCTCGCCTACTACAAGGGCGTCGTGCACGTCGGGATCGACCCCCTGGCCCTCCTGGAGCGCACGGGCGTGAACCTTCTCGTGCTGCTCTACTCATCGGGATTCGTGCTCGTGCCGGGCGCGGTCCTCGGGCTCGTCCTCCTGCTCTCGCGTCCGCGCACGCGCGGGGAGCTCGTCTTCGGAGCGATGACGCTCTTCCTCGCCGGCTTCCTGCTTCTCGAGGCCGGGCTCTTCGGAGCATTCGAGCAGGCCCAGGAGCGCTACGTCTTCTACTTCCTGCCTCTCGTCGCCCTCTGCTTCGCGCTCTACGCGGCTCGAGGCTGGCCCTGGCGGCTCTACCACGCGCTCGTCGCGGCCGGGGTCGTCACCGTGGCGGCTGTCGTGCCGCTCGCCGGGTACGCCGCGAGCGACGAGAAGGCCCACTCCGCGCTTCTCTACGGCGTCTTCCGCATCGAGGAGTGGCTCGGCACGCCGGGCAACGGCTCGATCGCGCTCGCTTTGGGCGGCACCGTCGCGCTCGCGGTGCTCGTCGTCTGCTCGATTCGCACGCGCACGGCGGCGGCGGCCGGAATCGCACTGGCCATCCTGTGCTCGAGCGGGCTCGCGGCCGCCGGCATCGTCTTCGACCAGGAGAACGCGCGCTCCGTGCGACAGTCCTTCCTGCCCGACGATCCCTCGTGGGTCGATCACGCGCACCTCGGGCACGTCGCGCTTCTTCGCAACATCGCGGGTGTCCGTGGCGGCGCGTTCCAGCAGCTCTTCTGGAACCGCTCGGTGAAGGAGTTGCTGCTGATGCCCGGCGCACCCGAGATCGATGCGTTCCGTGCAGACCGGGTCCACGTCGCCGACGACGGCTCGTTGATGGTCGGGAAGCGCCCGCTGACGGGCGCGCTGCTCGTCGACGAGCATGCGGTCACGACCCTGTTCTCGGGGGCCGTCAAGGTCGCCTCGGCTCCGGGGTACTCGCTCTACCGACCGGTCGGGCAGCCTCGGCTCTCGCTCTTCTTCCTCGCCCGCTACGACGACGGCTGGATGGGAGACCGGGGGTCGATCAACCTCTGGCCCCGGCCGGGCAGCGACCGCCTCGAGGGCACACTCGTCCTCGACCTCGAGTCGCCTACTCCGCTCGGACCGACAACGGTCCACTTCCGGCTTCCCGACGGCCGCGTCCTCCACGCGCGGGTCGCGGGCGACGGCTCGACGACCGTCCGCCTCCCCGTCTGCTCCCACGGACCCTGGTTGACGGGCATCCGCTCGAAGATGCGCGGCTTCGTCGGCGAGCGCCCCGTCAGCGTGAAGGCCGGCGTGCCCCAGTTCGTCCCCGGCCACTCCGGCTGCTCGGCAGCACCCGAGCAAGAGCTCTCGCCGCCGGGCTCTGCGGACGAGACGGCGTGAGCGCGGCTGTCCGAGCGACCGCCTCGGCAGAGCCTGCGGCGCTCCGAATGCGGGGCTCCTCGCGGTCCGGATTCCGTCCAACTCCTACATACCGTCCGGCGCGACGGAGCGATTCAAGAACCCGGCTTGCCCTGCCGATAGCTCATTCGAGGGACTGCCATGCCTGAAAACTCATTCTCCATCGACACGCTGTTGGAGCAGATGGTGGCGCACAACGCCTCCGATCTGCACATCACCGTCGGCTCCAAGCCGGCGCTGCGCGTGCGCGGCCAGCTGGAGCGCCTCGACGCGTTTCCGGACATGACCGCGGACGGAACCCGTCAGCTTCTTTACCGGATCATCTCGAGCGAGCAGCAGAAGCGCCTCGAGGTCGACAGGCAGCTCGACCTCTCCTATTCGATCCCTGGCCTTGCACGCTTCCGAGTCAACATCTACTCGCAGCGCGAGAGCCTGGCCGGCGCCTTCCGCATGATCCCGGCCGAGCTGAAGAGCCTCGAGGAGCTGGGCCTCCCGACCGACCTCTACGAGGTGTGCCGCAAGCCGCGCGGTCTCGTTCTCGTGACCGGGCCTACGGGCTCCGGTAAGTCGACGACCCTCGCGGCATTGATCGACGAGATCAACCGTACCCGCGCCGAGCACATCATCACGATCGAGGATCCGATCGAGTTCCTCCACCGGCACAAGCGCTGCATCGTCAACCAGCGCGAGCTGGGGCCCGACGCCACGACATTTGCCGAAGCCCTCCGCGGCGCGCTCCGCCAGGACCCGGACGTGATCCTCCTCGGCGAGATGCGCGACCTCGAGACGATCTCGACCGCGCTGACCGCGGCCGAGACCGGCCACCTAGTCTTTGCAACGCTCCACACCCAGGACGCCGCCTCCACGGTCGATCGCGTGATCGACGTGTTCCCGGCGGGTCAGCAGGGCCAGATCCGGACGCAGCTCGCCGGGACGCTCGAGGGCGTCATCGCGCAGACGCTGCTCCCGACCGCCGACGGCCAGGGTCGTGTCGCCGCGGTCGAGGTGCTCGCGCCGGACGATGCAGTGCGAAACCTCATCCGCCAGGCCAAGATCGAGCAGGTCTACTCGATCATGCAGACCGGCGGCAAGAAGGGCATGCACACGATGGAGCAGGCTCTCGTCGAGCTCGTCCTCCGCGGGATCATCACGCAGGAGGTCGCCCTCGCCCGCTCGAGCCGCCCCGAGATGCTGCTCGGCCTCCTCGGTCGGGCCGCCGGTCAGGGCGGAGAAGCAGCACCCCTCAGGGTCGCCGAGGCGTAGGCCATGGACTTCAAGAAAGAGATCAAGCTCAAGGACCTGCTGCCGAAGCGCAAGGCCTCGTCGACCGGCGCCACGGGTGCCGAGGAGAAGCCGGCCAAGGCGAAGCGGACCATGCCGTTCGCGCGCAAGGCCAAGGCTTCCGCGGAAGGCACCGAGAAGAAGCCTCGCGAGAAGAAGCAGAAGCAGCCGAAGAAAGCCGGCGAAGTCAAGCGCGAGCGGAAGCCGACTCGGCACAAGAAGCTCGTCGGCCTCAAGATCGGCGCGTCTCAGCTCGCGGCGGCACGCGTCGTGAACAACGGCTCCTCCGAGCTCGTCCAGGTCGCGCGGCAGGGTCTCGACCCGGGAATCATCGTCGGCGGCGAACTGCGCGAGTCCGAGTCCCTGGTCGAGGCGCTCAAGCTCTTCTTCAAGACCAACAAGCTTCCGAAACAGGGCGTGAGGCTCGGCATCGCGAGCAATCGCATCGGGGTTCGAACGTTCGATATCGGCGGCATCACGGATCCGAAGCAGCTCGAGAACGCCATTCGCTTTCGCGCCCAGGAGACATTGCCGATTCCGCTCGAAGAGGCGGTTCTCGACTGGCAAGTCCTCAGCCAGGGTGTCGACGAAGAGGGTGCCCAGACCCACCGCATCCTGCTCGTGGTCGCCTACCGTGACCTCGTCGACCGCTACGTCGCGGCCTGCAAGAAGGCGGGCATCAAGCTCGCCGGCATCGATCTCGAGGCGTTCGCACTCCTGCGGGCCCTCGGCGACCGTCAGGCCGACGCGGCTAACGCCGCAATCGTCGTCGTGTCGATCGGCTCCGAGCGCTCGACGCTCGCCGTGTCGAACGGCGAGACCTGCGAGTTCACACGCGTCATCGACTGGGGCGGACAGAGCTTGAACATCGCCATCGCGCGGGCCATGGACGTAACGCCCGGCGAGGCAGAGCCGGTGAAGCTTTCCCTGTCGCTCCTCCAGCCGGCCGAGGACATGGCGCTGGACCCGGAGCGGGCGGCCAAGGTTCGCACCGCTGTCCACGAGGAGCTCCAGCTGCTCGCGCGCGAGCTCATTTCCTCGCTCCAGTTCTACCAGGGACAGCCGGGCTCGCTCGGCATCGGTGAGGTCGTCCTGACCGGCGGCACCGCCCAGCTCCCGGGACTCGACGCAGAGCTCGGGCGCCTGCTCGGCGTGAAGGTTCGCCTGGGTGATCCTCTTTCCCGCGTGACGCTCGGCAAGAAGGTCGGCGCGGACATCGAGGCCGCATCGCTTGCGGTCGCGATCGGACTGGGGATGGAGGCATGAGAGCTGTCAACCTGCTTCCAAAGGACGACGGGCGGCAGCGTGGCCCATCCTTCCGCGACAACCCGCTGGTCATCGGCGGGGTGGTCGGGAGCGTGCTCCTGACCGCTCTGCTCGCAGCCCTGTTCCTGAACGCGAGCACGGGCGTCGCCGACAACCAGAGGCGCCACGATGCCGTGCAGGCGGAGCTCGCCGCAACTCCCGTTCCCAAGCCGACCACTCCCGGAGCCTCGGAGCTCGAACAGGAGAGGAACACGCGGATCGGGGCGCTTTCGGCTGCCCTCGCCGGGCGACTCGCCTGGGATCGCGTGCTTCGTGAAGTCTCGCTCGTTCTGCCCGACGATGTCTGGCTCACGAGCCTGTCCGCGACCGCGCCGGTTGCCGGAGCCACGACGACCACCGCCGGCTTCTCGATCAACGGCCGGACCTATTCCCACGACGGCGTTGCGCGCCTACTCGCGCGTCTCTCCGTCGTCCCGCAACTCGCGAACGTCCAGCTTCAGCACAGCTCGCTCGCGACGAGCGAGACAGGACGAAAGCTGGTCGAGTTCTCGATCAACGCGACCGTGAAAGCCGCGGGGACAGCCTGATGCGGACCAAGCCTGCAGGCGTCGTCATCGCGGGTGTCGTGGTCGGCTTGATCGTGTACGGGTTGGTCGGCTACTTCCTGCTCGTCTCTCCGCAGCGCGGCAAAGCCGCCGATCTCAAGCGAGAGACCGAGACCGCCCAGCAACAGATCGATCAGTACCGCGTGCTTGCGGCGCAGGCCCAGGCGACCCCGCCCATCCGCGTCGCCGAGCTGTTCCGGCTGACAAAGGCGATGCCCGACAGCGTGGACATGGCCGGTCTCATCCTCGAGCTCAGCCACGTCGCGCGCGAAAGCGGCATCCAGTTCGAGTCGATCACCCCGCAGGGAGCCGCGCCTGTGTCCGGCTACTCGGCCGTTCCGATCGCGCTCGAGTTCGACGGGAACTACTACGAGCTGTCCGACTTCCTGTTCCGGCTTCGCAATCTCGTGCGCGTGGAGGGGGGCCGTCTGGATGCTCAGGGGCGCCTCTTCGTCGTCGACTCGATCGGCTTCGGCGAGAGCCCGCACTCCTTTCCGCAGATCAAGGCGACCCTGACAGTCAAAGCCTTCGTCTTCGGCGACATCTCAGTGACGGCCGCTCCGACCACGGAGGCGCCCACTACGACTACGACTACGACTGCGACCACGACCACTGCCACGACGACCGAGCCCACCACGACGACGCCATCGCCCAACACCCCGCCTGAGGGCGCGAGCGCGGCCCCGGAGACTCAGTAAATGGCGAGGAAATTCGACGCAAAGGCAAAGGCAAAGAAACAGAAGATCATCGCTGCGGTGCTCGGTGTCCTGCTTCTCGGCGTGCTCGCCTACGAGGTGCCGTCGCTGATGAAGACGCTGAACAAGAAGCCTCCGGCGCCTGTCGCCGCGGCGACCCCCGCTCCGACAGCCGGCGCGCCCGTGGCGGGCGGCCCAGTGATCACGTCTCCCGTCACCGCACCTGTGGCGACTGTCCTCTCCGATTCGGATCCGGCCGCGCTGGCCGGGAGCGGTCAGCTCCTGTCGTTCGACCGATTCTCCAGCAAGGACCCGTTCATTCAGCAGGTGGACGCCGAGGTCTGCGATACCGCTCCGACCTCCGGCGAGGCACCCACGTGCACGGCCGCGACGCCGCGTACGGCCGCTGCGCCGAAGGCAACCCAGCCGCCGGCCAAGGACTCGACGCCTGCAGCTTCCAAGCAGCCGGTGTCGCGGCCGACGCTCGCCAGGATCTCGGTCAACGGCACGAGCGAATTGGTGGGCATCGGGTCGACCTTCCCCTCGTCGGACCCGGTCTTCCGCCTCGTCTCGCTGACGAAAACGACGGCCAAGATCGGCATCGCCGGAGGCTCCCTGTCGACCGGTGACTCGACCGCCACCCTCACGAAGGGCAAGAAGGTCACGCTCATGAACACCGCCGACGGCACCCGGTACGAGCTCGTTCTCACTTCCGTCGAGTAGGTACAGAACCACAAGGGCGCCCCGTACCTACGGCCTAGGACCGCAGGTACGGAGCCGTCAGTCCCCGGAGCTGGAGTGTTCCGATCCGAGGCTTTGTAGGAGCGGGTCCTCGCCTGTCAGCAGGCGATAGGCGATCGGAATCTGCCGCCGGCGCGAGACACCGAGCATCTGGCGCGGGTGGTCGCTACGGGGCCGAAGCCGCTGTTTCAGCCGCCTCAGAGTCGCTGAGATCATCTGAGGTCAGGCTAGGTCGGTAGAAACTTCTACCGCTCGTGCCGAGTAACCGAGCCTCGAGCGCGTTCGCCTCATCGCGGAAGACGACGCCTGCGAGGTGGAGGTAGAGGTTCGTTGTCGCCATCGAGCGGTGGCCGGCCCGAGCCATGAGAGCGATCGGCGCTTCGCCCGCCGCGGCACCGTTCGTCAGTGAAGCGTGGCGGGCGTCGTGGAAGGGCCGAACGTAGTCCGTGATGCTGGCCCGCTTGAGCGCCTTGCGGAACTCGGCCGCGTACCACTCGTGGCCGATCATCGAGCCCCGCTTTGGATGGCAGAAAACCCACTCGTCGTCGCCGTTGAATGGCGAGCGGCGGCGGTGCTGCCAGAGAGCCTCAGCGAGTGTGGGGGAGAGCGCGATCGTTCGCTCCCCCACCTCGGTCTTGGACTCCCGAATGCGAACCACGCTCTCGACGAGGTCGACGTCACGCCAGCGGAGGGCTTGAAGCTCGAAGCGGCGCATCCCCGTCAGCATCAGCGTCAGGAAGATCGCTCGTGCCTGCTCGTCTTCGAACTCGCGCAGGACGCGGGCTACCTCGACGGGCTCGAGGATGCGCCAGCGCCGTCGTCTCACTTTCGGCCGCTCAGCGCCTTCGACCGGGTTCGACTCCACGAGCTCCTCGGCCTTCGCCGTCTTCATCACGTCAGAAAAGACGTTGAGGTGGCGATTCACGGTGCGCGGTGCAAACCGCTCTAGCGCTTCGCGGGTGTAGCCGGCTACGTCGCGCGGCCGGATTGAGCCGAGACGCGTCGGGCCAAAGTGCGCTTTCAGATGCCTCAGCGTCACGCGGTAGGCCCGAACGGTGAGCGGCTTCCAGTCGCGTCGTGTCTTCCCTTCCTCGAACCATGAATCGGCATAGGCCGCGAACGTGAGCGCCTGCGGGCGGCGGTAGCCCTTCCGCTCGACACGGACTAGCCGCTCGCGGAGCTCGGCCTGGGCCTTTTTCTCCGTGATGCCGTTCCTCTCGGAGCCGACCGTTTCCATGACCTGCCGGCCTTCGGCGTCCCGGTACTTGATGCGCCAGGACGTGCCCCGCTTGCCGTTGTAGAGGAGGACTGAGCCGCTAGCCATCGTCGCCTCCCACGATGTGTAGCCGCTGGCGACGGATCGCGGCCTGTTTTTGCGCAGAGGCAGACACGAGCACTGCTTCCCGCCGCTCGAGGTTCCGCTCGATCTCGTGGAGGTAATCCTTGAGCCCTTCGAGGAATCGTGAGAGGGCTTCGAGATCTGGTCTGTCGTCGTCGGGGCTATACATCGTCGAGGCCCGGAACGTCGTCGAAATGCAAGATCCGCTCCACGATCGCGTCGGCTGCATCGATGAGCTGATTGCCCGTCAGACGGATGCCCGCGGCGAAGATGAAGAGGTTGCCGATGTCGGCCCGCGTTGGCGGACGGTTCGCGATCTGCTCCTCGTGAATCATCTTCACGCGGCGAATGATCTTCTCGACGTCGTCCCAACCGGAATACGCGGCCGACTCAGCCTCGCGTAGCTCCTCGGACGTCGGGATGGACGGGACCATGGTCTTGGTCGTCATGCCGACATAGCTCCTTCCGCGCAAAGGCCCCCGAGCACGGCGATGATGGCGCCGGCCCGGAGGCCAAGCGCAACGTAACGAGTGAGGAGGATGCGTGCCATCATCACGCGAGTCCCACTCTACGCCTCTGCCCGGTCAATGTGAAGTGCGCTCCTGCCGCTCGATCCATTCGAGCAATCGTTTGCGGCGGTAGCGGCGATAGCGGCCGAGCTCGACGCAGGGCAGCCGGCCGTCTCGCGTTGCCTCACGGACCCAGGACACCTTGACGTTCAGGATCTCCGCGGCCTCGGTCGCGTCGAGCAGGCGGTCGTGTCCGTTTTCGCTCACGCCGGCCGCTCCGCGACGAGTTGCAGCGCGACGAGGTGCGAGCACCGCCGAAGCGCCGGGCAGGTGCAGCGCCACTGACGCTTAGCCGGGTCGTATCCGAGCGCGTAAACGTCGCCCTGATCGCCGCGACAACTCGCGACGATGAACCCGTTGCCGACGCGCTCGACGATTAGGCGTCCTTCGACGAGGTAGCGACGGCCCTTGGTCGCGACGGATTCGCGAGTCGGGCGAGGACGCTCGCTCACGCTCACGGTGCTGCTTCCCTCATGCGCTCGGCGAGTCGTTCAACGTCTTCTTCGCTGACGTTTCCGACCTCGCCCCGCCAGTCGCGCTCCCCTGTAGGGGAGAGCGCGATCTGGGGCGAGGTCGTTTCCGGGGCGAGGGGCGAGGTCGGGGCGAGGTGGGGCGAGGTCGTCTCTTCGGCTTCGTTAAGCGATTCTGCTCGGGGCGAGGTCGGGGCGAGGTCAGCTCCCTCGTTCGGGGGCGAGGTCGGGGCGAGGTCGTCCTCGCGGAAGGGGCAAACGGACGCGATCAGGCGCCCTCCGCGCGGGCCTGGATTCTCGCTCGCGTACTCGTCGCCAACGAGACAGTTGATCGCCAGTCGAAGGGCATCGCGCTTGCCCGTCACGGCCTCCTCGATCGCGTTGCGGCTGACGGGCTCCTCCTGGCTTTCCAGGTAGCGGGAGACGCGCTCCATGAGGATCGTCGGGCGGAACTCCTCCTGCGCTTCCTGCGGCTTCGTAAAGGCCCAGGCGATCGCTCCCGTCTCAGGGTCGCTGCGCAGCTCGAGCTCGGCTGCGCGGGGCCGGGATAGGTGGCCGAAGCGGTCCTTGTGCGTCATCAACCGATAGAGGCCGCTGCCTCCGCGGGCGATCGGGCGGATCGTCTCGAAGCCGAGATGAACGTCAGCGCTTCCGATCTTGCGCTCGGAGCCGATCGCGAACTTGCCGCGGTTGTCGGCGTTCTTGACAACGTGGTCGATCAGGATGGTGGCGATCCCGTGCAGCCAGAAGGCGCGGACGTAGATCCCGGCGAAGCGCTCGACGTCCTCGCGCGAGTTGGCATCGAGCCCCTGCAGGTCGAAGGCCCCCGCCGACGCGTCGATGACGACGAGCGACGGAGCCAACGCGATCAGTCCGCCGATGATCTCCTCGGTTGCCGGCGAGTCAGGCTCGATGTAGTCAAGGCGCTCGAGGTCGGCGTCGGAAGCCCCGAGGTCGCGGAATCGGTCGCGCGCATCGTGCGGCCCCATTTCTAAGTCGATGAGAACGACCGAGCCGCCTTGCCGGATTACGGCAAGCGCGATCGCATAGGCGCCGATCGTCTTCAGGGATTCGGGGGGTCCCGAGAAGACGTGCCGCTTCCCCGGATAGACGAGGCCGAGCCCCCCAAGCGTCGGCTCGAGCGCGGGGCGCTCTTCGAGGAAGCGGAGGTCGAGGGGCTCCCAGCTCATGCGGCTTTCTTCTTGCGGTAGCCCGCGACTGCGCGGTCGACTTGGACGACGCCGCGCACGAGGCGCATGAAGTCTTCGTCGCTGAGGTTTACGAGCGCCCGAGGCGAGCCGTCTCGCGGCAGGGCTACAATCATCGGTGGCAGTTCGGGCGGCTCCGCGAGGGGCCGTTCGGCGTTCATGGGTCCCGGCCTTCCTCGACGAGCGCTTCGATGTCAGCACGGCGGTAGCGCGGCCGGCCTAGGCCTGGGATTCGAACCGGCACCAAGGTGCCAGCCTCTCGAAGTCGCTGCATCGTCTGACGCGAGACGCCAAGAATCCCAGCTGCCTCGCGCTGATTGAGAAGGGCAGGACGCTCTGTCGTTGAGTGCCTCATGGTTTGGTTGCACGGCTAGCCGTGGTCCCAAAGTGCCGCAGACCCGACCAAAGTGACGCAAAGAGCGCTCTTTTTCTTTCAGAGGAGGCACCTCTGCCCGGCTGACAAGTCGCTTCCTGTGCTCGGTCTCTATTCGGCTAGCCGTACAACAAGACGCAGTCATGAGAACGAACCCACAAGGGCGCGACGAGTTTTTGACGGTGGACGAGCTCGCCCGCGAGTGGCGGCAGCATCGCGGCACGATCTATCGCAAGGTTGCTGCCGGCGAGATTCCGTCCATTCGCCTTGGCGGCGAGTCGGCCGCGCTGCGTATTCCTCGCAGCGCTCTCGAAAAGGTCTACGAGGCATCGGCGGTGGGCCATGGCAGCTCCGCTGAACAGGCGGTGGGTCAATGACAGCTCCGTCGAGAGCGGGCGCTTACCTTCCCGCCCGCAGATCCCTGCTGCGCACGTCCCGGGACCCGGAACCCTCGCGGGCAGTTGAGCCCGGGCGCAGCGCGCAGGGGATAGAGGAACGATGAACCTTCAGGCCGCGGTCTGGGCGGCGCAAGAGATCGCCGCGAGACGAGCGCTCGGCGAGGCTGACCGGCGTCGCCGGCGTCGTAAGTGCCACGCCCGCCTCGAACGGGCACGGAACCAGCTCGCCATCTTCACCCACATGCTGGAAAGGGAGGAACGCGAATGAACCCGCAGGACATCGCAGCCGGCCGCTTCCGGGAAATCCGGAAGGCGGAAGCAGAGATCGTAAAGACGGAGGCGGCACTAGCCAAGGCGACCGCTCGCCTCGAGGAACTGCGCGGCGAGCTCCCCCAGGCGGTGGGCAGTGATCGCACAGCGCTCGCGGCAGCGCTCGTCGATGACAAGAGCGAACCGGAGGGCAAAGCGGAGGCGATCCGAGCGGAGATCGTCCAGCAGGAGTTGCGGGTCGAAGCGCTCCATGACGCCGTCTCGGTGGCGCGACAGCGGATACCCGCACTCGTCAAAGAGAACAAGGTCGCATGGCGGCGTCGGGGGACGCAGGAGCTCGGGGAAGCACGAGCCAGGTACGAGAACGCGATCAGCGAGCTCGAGGCGGCTCGCGAAGGGCTGAACGGCGCAGCGACCCTACTCAGTTGGCTCGACAGCGGTGATGTATGCGACGCCGCGAACGATGCCCTGGGTGGCCTGAGGCGGGTTGAGAGCGCCGCCGAGCGGCCCGTAATCGCTTTCTCCCGGGCGATCGAGGAACTGCGCGGCGACTGCGAGCACCTGGCCACGCTTGCCGACACCCCTCGCGACAACCGGGAGCCGCAACCGCGGTTCGAGCTTGCCACGGGCGGCGTTGCAGGCATGCGGGTTTCTGACTGGGGAGAGACGGACTGAGAGCCGTTGCACGTCAAGCTCTGCAACGGCTGCTTCAACCGCTTCCCGCCCGAGGCGCTCGAGCGTGAGCGTGCGGAGAAGCGCGAGGCGCTCGAACGTTTCAAGCGCGAGACGGGCCACTACCCCGCATGACACGCATGCTCGAGGACTGAGCGGTGCCGCTCGCCACGATCTGCCCGGGCTGCTCCCGGCTTCACCCGGGTCGAGGCCGCTGCCCTGCCTGCGAACGCACCCACCAGTCAGAGCGCAACGCACAACCGCACCGCCGAGCCCACCGCACCGCGCGCCACCGAGCGCTCCGTGCCTACGTCTTCCTCCGCGACGGGCATGCCTGCGTCGACTGCGACTCGATCGAGGACCTGACGCTCGACTACCTCGTGCCACTTCAACACGGGGGCGAGCAGCTCTCGTCGAACGCGGTGACGCGTTGTCGCTCACACAACTCGGCAAAGGGAGCGCGAAGGTGAAGCCCGCTTTTTTAGAGATCGAGCCCCGCGTACCCGCCCCCAGCCCCATTCGCGTTTCGTCCAGCTTCGGCGCTACCCGGGGATCTCGTGGCTAGACCGACGAAGAGTCTCGCCGAACGGGCAAGAGACGGAAGCTTTCTCGCTCGCCGACATGCGGGGTTGCTGACCGGCCCGCTGGTAGGCCCGAAGCCGCTGCGTGATCTCCAGCGCCGCTACCGCGAGGCCGACCGGGAGAGCGTGCGGCGAGCACTGGCGCTCGAATACCAGGCGACGGTGCCCGGCACCGGCGCCGTCACGGCGGCGAAGCCGGTCGACGTGTCGATGCCGGTGGCGAAGTTCTTCCCGGCCTTCTTCCAGCACGTGAAGGGGCCGGCGGCAGGCAAGCCGTTCCGGCTCGAGCGCTGGCAGCGGGAGTTCGTCGAAGAGTTCGACCAGCGAGACAAGGAGGGGCGGCGGGTTTTCAAGCGGGCACTGCTCGCGATCCCGCGCGGGAACGGCAAGAGCCCGCTGGCGGCCGGGCTGGCGCTGCGCGAGCTCGTGCAGCCGGGTGACGAGCCTGACGTCATTCTCGCGGCCGGCTCACGCGACCAGGCCCGAGTTGCGTACCAGTATGCGCGCGGCTTCGCCGAGTCGGGGCCCCTGGCGGACGTGCTGGACGTCGGCCGTCATGAGATCCGCTGCCGCGCGAACGGCGGCGTTCTGCGCACCGTCTCTGCTGACGGCTACGTGGCGCACGGCTTGAACCCGTCGGCGATCGTGCTCGACGAGCTGCACATCTGGCGAACAGACAAGCAGCTCGAGCTGTTCGAGGCGATGGACACGGCGGTACATAAGCGCCCGGACGCCTTCTGGCTCGCACTGACGACCGCCGGCTCTGACAAGGGCTCGCTGCTCGGGAAGCTCTATCTGGAGCTCCTGGAGCGCCTGGAGACTGAGCAGGTGAGCCCGGGCCTTCGCACCGGCCGCGACGAGTTCAACGGAGTTCTCATGCACTGGTACGGCGCCCCCGATGATGCCGACGCCGATGACGAGGTTCTCGCTGCCGCCGTCAACCCGGCGTCCTGGGTGACGCGGCGCGAGTTGCGCCGGCAGCGCCAGTCGCCCTCGATGGCGCCGGCCACCTTCAAGCGGCTGCATATGAACGTGTGGTGCGCCGCCGACGTCGACCGCTGGATCGACTCAGGCAAGTGGGACGAGCTCGCCGATGCCGAGTCGCGGATCGCTGACGGCTCGACCGTCTATGTCGGCGCCGACGGTTCGCGCTCCTACGACACGACCGCAGTCGCCTGGGCTCACCGGGCAGAGGATGGGCGGATCGACGTCGGCTGCCGTGTCTTCTCAGTCCGCGACGAAGTTCCCCACCATGTACTGCATCCGGGCGGAACGATCGACTTCGGCGACGTGGAGGGCTTCCTGCTCGAGCTCTGCTCGCGCTTCGAGGTTGCTGAGATCCGCTACGACCCTCGCTACCTGCAACCGGTGATGGACGCACTGGCCGGGCGGATCGACGCCGGCGTTGCCCCGGTCGAGCCCTACTCGGGATCGCACCGGCAGGCGCTCGGCGCCTTCGAGCGCGCAGTGCTCGAGGGGACGCTACGCCACGACGGCGACCCGGCTGTCACGGAGCAGATCTCAGCGGCCGCAGTCGACCGCTTCGACAACGGCGACCCGCGGCGGATCCGCAAGCTCGACCGCACGCGGCCGATCGACGTTTGCGTGGCGCTGTCGCTGGCCGTGCATGCCGCAAGCGTCGAGCCGGCTGGCAGCGTCTATGACGCACGCGAGCTGATTCTCGTATGAAGCGCTCAGGGCCGCAGCGGAGTTTCGGCTAATGGTCACCGTTGCGAAGCTCGAAGCGATACTGAACGCCCAAACCGGCCAGTTCGACAAGGCCATGGACCGCTCGCATAACAAGATGGGCGCGGTCGGCAAGGTCGCGGGAGTCATGGGTGCTGCGATCTTCGCCGGCCTGGCCGTTACCGCCAAACGGGGCTTCGACGAGCTCGCGGACTCCCAGCTGGTGATGGCTCAGACCGAGGCCGTCCTGAAGTCGACGGGTGGCACAGCCCACGTCACCGCGGCGAGCATCTCGAATCTCGCTGGCTCACTCTCGAGGCTGACGGGCATCGACGATGAGGTGATCCAGGCCGGAGAGAACATGCTCCTCACGTTCACGAACATCCACAACGAAGCCGGCAGGGGTAACGACATCTTCAACCAGTCGACGCGGATCCTGGCCGACATGTCCGTTGCCCTGGGAACCGACATGAACAAGTCCGCGATCCAACTCGGAAAGGCGCTCAACGATCCGATCAAGGGCATCACGGCGCTGCAACGGGTGGGCGTTACCTTCACCGACGCCCAGAGGAAGCAGATTGCCGCGCTGGTTGCGTCCGGGCATACGCTCAAGGCTCAGAAGGTGATCCTTCGCGAGCTCAACAAGGAGTTCGGAGGCTCGGCCGAGGCTGCCGGGAACACCCTGCCGGGGCAACTGGCGAAGATGAGGAACGCCTTCGACAATGTATCCGCGAACCTGGTCGCGAAGATGCTCCCGGCACTCACCAGTGTCTTGGAGAAGGTCTCGCAGTTCGTCGACTTCCTAGGTAGCCATCCGAACTTCGCCGCAGCGTTCGCAGCTGGCCTGTTCGCAGTTGCATCTGGATTCCTCGCGATCTCGTTCGCCTCGGCCGCCGCGACCCTCGCCCTTTCGCCCTGGATTGCCGCAGTCGCCGGCATCGCCTTTGCCATCGCCGGCCTCGCGGCGGGCCTCGTCATCGCCTACAACAAGTCCGAGACATTTCGCGCGGCCGTGAACTTTCTCTGGGGCGTTCTGAAGGCTGTCGGCTCCTGGATCGGTGAGTGGCTACCCAAGATCGGTCGCTGGATTGCGGATGGCTTCAACAGCAAGGACGTTGGCCATATCAAGGACGTTCTCTCAGGGTTCTGGGGCATCATCAAGGGGGTGGCGGCGTGGCTTGGCGAGTGGGCGCCCAAGATCGCCAAGTTCATAGCGGATGCTTTCAAGAGTGGTCCGCTCGGCACGTTCCTCGGTGCGCTGAAAGACATCTGGGACTGGCTGATCAAGATCACCAGCAAGGTCTGGAAGGTCGTTGTAGACATCGACTGGCCGGATGCTCCCGGTGGGGGACTTGTCCAGCGGATCTCTGGCGGCAAAGCCAGGTATGGGAAGAAGAAGGCCGACGGTGGTCCCGTTATGGGCGGCAGTTCCTACATCGTCGGCGAGCGCGGCCCCGAGTGGTTCGTGCCTCAGTCCAGCGGCACGATCATCCCGAACGGCGGGGGTGCCAGGGTCATCCACAACCACCACTACAACGGCCCGGTCGTGCAGGACGCAAAGTTCCTCGCGTATCTCCAAGAGCTCGATGCGAAGTTCCAGCGCCGGAACGGCCGGCCGGCGTTCGGAACCTAGGAGGGTCTAGCGAAACGACTAGCGAAACGACTAACCAGCGGGCGCGGCTACCTAGAGAAGCGTCCCCGGCCAAAGAAGCCAAGAAGGGCCAACACAACGATGACGATGACGATGATCCAGAGAATCGACACGTGATCCTTTCGTTAGGAGCGCGCCGAGTCTACGGTGAGCCGACCCGTATTTGCAACATGCGCGACCTACGCCGCGAGCGGAACAGCCAAGGCTCATCGCAGCGCATGGGGTAAAGCCCGCTCGATCTTGGGGTAGCCGCCTTCCCAAGTAGCCTGAGAGCCGCATGGATAGACACCTAGAGCGTTTCGCTAGACCCTCCTAGGTGGCGAAGCGACGGCCGCGAACCATGGGCTCTTACCGGCCCTCCCCCCACATGCTCGAAGAGTTCGGGCTAGCGATCGTCGCCCGCTGCCGTGAGCGCGGCGTTCCAGAGACAGGTGCCTTCATCCCGAAAGAGATCGTCGCGGAGATCGTTGGCGAGTTCGGCCTTCGGCCCGACCAGGGGCGCGCCATCGTGCGGATGCTCGAAGAACGGGCCGCTTAGTCAGGAATGCCGCTCGGGACGATCGAGCCAGTTCTCCACGAGCGCCATGATCGTTGCTTCATCTTGTTCACGAAACCACGCTAGGTCGATCCCTTCGTCCTCGGGCTCCAGTACGAAGCAGAGAAGCGACCAGGCAATTTCAGTGAGCTCGTTAATCATGTGGCCGAAGGTTTCGGCATCCCCAGCCACCTCGCGCATCACAGCGTTGAACTCGTCGAAGTAGACGGCTGGCGTTGCGCGGCCCGCACCGATCCGCGCGGCGACGAGCCTCAGCGTCAGTTGTCGAGAGCGCGCCGACCGGGAGGGGCCCTCGGGGCCGATGTTCTCACTCACCCCGTCGCTCGAACTCTCTTTGGCGTCTCTACTTCGCCGACGTCGGTGAGGTCGCGACCGGGGCGAGGCGAGCGTGCACACTCGGCACAAGTGAGATCGAGCGCGACGGTCTCTGGCTCAGCCGGCGTCACGCGGGAAGGTCGGTGCGAACATCGTCCCAGAGCAAGGTCTGAAGATCCCTCAACTCATCGCCGATGTCCTCCTCTATCGCCCAAGCGTGAAGCACTTCGACCACGAGCGGCTTCCGACTCTCGGAGAACGGGCGGTGTGCGCGTAGCTCCTCCGCTGCGTCCTTGTGGCCCGCCGCCTCTAGGCGATCGGCAAGCTCCTGGCGCCTTTCGAACGGCACCGAAACGGAGCCTCTAGACGTGCGTATGTCGTCGGCGCCCACGGCGGACTTGAGCATAGCGACCACCGCCGCCGTCCCTAGAATCCGCGCTGGTTCGGCGGAATCCGGTGCCCCCCTGTGAACCCTAACGACTTCGCTCGGTAGAAACCTTCGGTAGAAAGAACGGCCCTGCCGCTCAGCAGAGCCGTTCTACTCAGACACCGAGCTTCTGGCGAAGGACGTCGCAATGCGCCTTTGCCGTTCTCGGCGAGATGCCGAGCCGATGGCCGACCTCATCGTTCGACAGGCCGGCGGCGATCAGCTCCACCACCTCGCGCTGCCTGTCGGTGATCTTGAGGGGCCGCCCGCTCAGCACCTGTGTCATGTCCTCGAAGCTAACAGCGCCTCGAGCTCCCGAACATTGGCCGAACGACGTATTTGGCCGGCTACTCCGAAGGGCGTACGAAGGCCTTCTCGTGCCCGCGCCGGTTCGCCTCTGCGAGCTCGGCCTCCTCGAGTGCCCCGATCCGGAGCAGGAGCTCGAACTCGTCCCGCAGGTGGGTCCTCATCATCTCCGGGCCATCTGTGGCGATCGTGAACGGGACGCCCGCCTCCTTGAAAGCGCGGATCGTGTCGCGCACCGCATCCTCTCCGGCGAGCGCCTTCGTCAGCAGATTCGACGTCGGGCAGATCTCGAGTGTGATCTCGGCATCGCGAATCTGGGTCATCAGCTCGGGGTCCTGTGCGGCGAGGATGCCGTGCCCGATCCGGTCCGGTCGGAGGGAGCCGACGACCTCGCGGATCTCAGCGATCCCATGCTTGCCGCCCTCCTCGCCGACGTGGATCGTCACGCCGAGGCCTGCGGATCTCGCCTCCTCGACGAGCGGCGCGAGGTCGCGATAGGGGTAGGGGCCGTCGCTCGAGGGACGCGGGCCGGCGATGTCGATGCCGACGATCCCTCGAGGCGCGTAGCGGATCGCCTTCTCGACGATGATCGAGTTCTGGCGCTCGGAAAACGTGCGGTCCATCATCAGGATCAGGCCGGCGCGGACTTGCGGATACTCGAGGCTCGCCCGGTCGAGGCCGCGGACGGCGGCCATGATGATGTGGTCGAGGTCGCGCTCGCCGCCGCGGTTTCGCTTCATCGGGTTGAAGCG
>JBBPIJ010000017.1:0-47345 GCA_038040395.1 Actinomycetota bacterium | reverse complement strand
TGTTAAGCGCGCCGCCAGCGTTCGTCCTGAGCCAGGATCAAACTCTCCGTGAAGATGGTTGTCAGTCCGGCATGTAGCCGGCTCGACATCTACTTCTCGATGAGCTTGGAGCTCAAAGGTCGCACCTTCCAGTACTAGGAAGGTGTGACGAGTTAATGACCTCGCGGCAGGTGTGACTGCCTCGAGGCTCTCGACGTTTCACGCTGTTGAGTTTTCAAAGACCGTTGCCGTGCGAGGGACGTAAAAAAGCCTCCGACTCGCGCCAGAGGCCTCCAGAGTTCTCGGTTACTTGCGTCGTATCCGATTGCGTCCGAAGGCGCTCCAATGTCGAGTTACAGGGACGTTCCTTACGCCACCCGTCGAGGCGGCTTGCGAATGGTACCAGCAGGCGGGGGTGTGTCAAGCTGCGCGAAAGCGCATGAAACGACGCTTTCCGGCCTGTACGAGCGCCCCGTCGAGCGCGTCCCGCGGCAGGTCGAGATCCTTGACCACTTCGCCGTTCACCTTGACCCCGCCCTGGGCGATCATCCGGCGCGCCTCGCTCGTCGAGCCGATCGCCAGATGCTCGACGAGAAGCGCCGGCAGATGCACCGTCTCGCCGGCAGGCAGGGCGGCCTCGTCGACGTCCTCCGGAGCCTCTCCTTCACGGACCACGCGCGTGAAGTGGTCCTCGGCCTTCTTCGCCGCCTCCTCCCCATGCGACCGCGTCACTATGAAGCGCGCCAGTCCGAGCTTTGCCTCGAGCGGGTCACCGGCTAGCGGGTCGTCAGTCGACTCCATCACGAGTCGGTACCACTGCGGGAGCACCGTGTCTGGGATCCGCATGGTCTTGCCGAACTGCTGTTCAGGCGCCTCCGCGAGCCCGATGTAGTTCCCCTTCGACTGGCTCATCAGCTGGTCGTCCCAAGATAGGAGGAGCTCGACGGTGAGCGCGACCTGAGGCTCGAGGCCGTAGCTCTGCTGCACGTCGCGCCCCATGAGGAGGTTGTAGAGCTGGTCGGTTCCCCCGAGCTCGATGTCCGCCTCGACCGCAACCGAGTCGTAGCCCTGCATGATCGGGTAGAGGAGCTCGGAGATCGAGATTGGCTCTTGCGCGGCGAATCGCTTCGCGAAATCGTCGCGCTCTAGGAGGCGTGCCACCGTCGCGGTCCTCGCCAGCCGAACGATCTCCGCGTAATCGAGCTTTCCCAGCCATTCGCTGTTGAAGCGGAGCTCCGTTCGCTCCGGGTCGATGATCGCCGACGCTTGCTCGAAGTACAGCTTCGCGTTGCGGTCGATTTCTTCGTCGGAGAGGATCGGTCGCGCCGCCGACCGGCCGGACGGGTCGCCGATCCGCGTCGTGTAGTCGCCGACGATCAGGACACCGATGTGGCCCTCCCGTTGGAAGGCCGCCATGCGCTGAAGCGGGACGCCGTGGCCCAGCGTGACGTCGGGCGTCGTAACGTCGATCCCGAGCTTTACACGCAACAGCCGGCCGAGCTTCAGCTTCGCCTCGAGACCGCCCTCGGGAGCAATGTGAACCGCGTTGCGGGTGAGGTCGTCGAGACTCACGCGGGCGAGTCTAGACTCAGGACCTTGCGTCTACGCCGCAGACCCCCGCCGGAAAAGAAGACCGGCCGCCGAATCCGCAAGCTCCGCCTCTTCGCGCTCATCGCGGTGCTCGGCCTGCTCTCGTCGGCGTCGTTCTTCTTCGGGCTCATGACCGCGATCGCGAGCCAGCTTCCGCAGTACGACCCCGCGCACCAGCAGAAGATCGCGCACGACGGCTTCATGTACGACCGGAACGGGAAGCTGCTCACGGTGCTTCGCGGCCGCGAGAGCCGCGTGCTCCTGCTCTCGGACCAGATCAACCCGATCATGAAGCAGGCGATCGTCGCGATCGAGGACAAGCGCTTCTACGATCACCGGGGCGTCGACATGCGGGCGATCGGCCGTGCTTTCTGGGCCGACATCCAGAACCAGGGCGTCGTCCAAGGCGGCTCGACGATCACCCAGCAGTTCATCAAGAACTCGTACGTGAAGGACAACCGATCCGTTGCGCGCAAGCTGAAAGAGGCAGCGCTCGCGTGGCAGCTCGAGCAACGGAAGTCGAAGGACTGGATCCTCACCGCGTACCTGAACACGATCTACTTCGGGAACGGCGCATACGGGATCGAGCAGGCGGCGCTCACGTACTTCCACAAGCACGCGAGCCACGTCACGCTTCCGGAGGCGGCCCTCCTCGCCGGGATCCCGCGAGATCCGGCGCGGTACGACCCGGTCACGAACCCGAAGGCGGCGAAGGAGCGGCGTCGGCTCGTGCTTGACCAGATGCTCGCCCAGGGCGTGATCGCCCGCGACGAATTCCAGCTGGCGCGCAGCGCGGCGCTACCTCCGCCCGACGAGGTTCGGCTACCCGGCACAGGGGAGCGCGAGGGCCAGTACTTCATCAACTACGTGAAGGAACAGCTCATCAACAACGACGCGTACGGCGCCGCAAGCGTGTTCGGCGGCGGGCTCCGCGTGAAGACGACGCTCGACCTAGGCCTCCAGAAGAAGGCGCGCGCCGCGATCTCGAAGGTGCTCTCGGATCCCGATGGGCCCCAGGCGGCGCTCGTGGCGATCGAGCCGAGCACCGGCGAGGTGCTCGCGAT
This sequence comes from Actinomycetota bacterium, assembly GCA_038040395.1. GTDB lineage: Bacteria > Actinomycetota > Thermoleophilia > Gaiellales > Gaiellaceae > VAXT01. The sequence goes on along the minus strand of JBBPIJ010000017.1, from coordinate 44,712 downwards.
GGTCGGCGGATCGAACTACCGCGAGAGCCAGTTCAACCTGGCGGTGCAAGGCGAAAGGCAGCCGGGCTCGGCGTTCAAGCCGTTCGTTCTCGGAGCCGCGCTGGATGCCGGGATCTCGCCGGCGACGCACTTCGAGTCGCATCCGGTCGTGATCCCGCTCGGCGACAGGCTCTGGCAGGTGAACAACTACGAGGGCTCCTACCTTGGCGACATCGACCTCGAGACCGCCACGATCCATTCGGACAACTCGGTGTACGCGCAGCTGACCCAGCTCGTCGGCCCGCAGAACGTCGCTCGCATCGCGCGGAACGCGGGGATCACGAGCAAGCTGAACAGCTACTTCGCGATCGGGCTCGGCGCGGAGGCGGCCAACCCGCTCGAGATGGCGCGCGCGTTCTCGACCTTCGCGAACGGTGGGAACCGGATCGACGGATCGATCCTCGGCAACGTGCCGCGGGCCGTGACCCAGATCGGGACAGGAAGGAACAGGAAGGACAACAGCGCGGTCCCGCATCGAGTTCTCAGTCCGACCAAGACGGCGATTCTCAACTCGATCCTCCAGAAGGTCGTCACGCAGGGAACCGGGCGCCGCGCCGCTCTTCCGGACCGGCCGGTCGCCGGAAAGACCGGCACGACGGAGAACTACGGCGACGCGTGGTTCGTGGGCTATGTCCCGCAGCTCACCGTCGCGGTCTGGGTGGGCTATCCGAGCGAGCTGAGGTCAATGGAGACGGAGTTCCACGGCGATCCGGTTGCGGGCGGCACCTATCCGGCGGAGATCTGGAACACGTTCATGAAGGCGGCCATTCCCTCCCTCAAGCACCCAGAGCCGCAGTCCTTCCCCTCGACGTATGCGCCGTACGGAACGCCGAGCGAGGTCGTGTTCCGCGACGGCCGGATCCAGGTCGACAACGGCAACTGCCACTCGCCCAAGCTCGTCCTCTTCTTCGACCGGCAGCCGCGCCAGACTGCGAACTGCAAGCCGAACGAGGTCGATGTCCCCGACCTCGTCGGCCAGAGCGTGCAGGCCGCCCGCGCCCGGCTCGTAGCGCAGCCGCTGACTCCGGAGCTCGTCTACCGCGTGGCGAAGCCGGGCGAGCGCGTGAACGTCGTGCTCGGCCAGGTGCCGAAGCGCGGCCGGCTCTCGGCCTACGACAGGGTGCGGTTGATCGTCGCGAAGCCGACGCACGGCGTCGTGCCGCAGATCGTCGGTCTGCGAGTGAGCGTGGCGCAGCACAAGCTCGAGCGGCGCGGGCTGAAGTACGAAGTGGAGCCCGCTGCGAAGGGCCGGCCGGGACGGGTCGTCTTCCAACTGCCGCGCGCCGGTGTCGCCGCGGCGCCCGGCATGCTCATCAGGATCGCTGTCGCGGCCTGATCCGTCGGCTGAGGAACTTCGAGCCCGCCTCGCCGTAGCGCCACGGCCGCTCGGCTGCCTTCGTGATCCCGACGCGCGGCCCCACCTCGATCTCGACTTCCTCGCTCGGATAGAGCTCGAACGGCGGCCGGTCGAGAGGTAGCCCGTCGTGCTCCTTCGTGACGCCGAGCGCCTGCGCCAAGCGGCCCGGCCCCGCAGCAAGAAGCCGCGGTTTGGAGGTTCCGCGGCGGGAGGCCATGGTCTCGAGCCCGTGCGTCGGCTCGAGCGCGCGGATCAGGACGGCGCTCGCGTCCGCGCAGACGAAGTTCAGGCACCAGTGGATCCCGTACGAGCGGTAGACGTACGCCCGGCCCGGCGAGCCGAACATCGAGGCATTCCGCTCGGTCTTCCCGCGGTAGCTGTGTGCGGCCGGGTCCTCGTGGTCGTACGCCTCGACCTCGACGATTCGGCCCCCGATCCCGTCGACAAGCAGCGTCGCTCCGACGAGCTCGGGCGCCACGTCGTGGACGCTGCGGGCGAAGAAGCTCTTACGCAGCTTCACGCGTCGCTCGCTGGGAGTCGTAACGGAGAAGAGCAGGGACCGCTGCGACGAACAGCCAGCAGCCGGCGATGCACGCGAGCCCGCCCGAGACCACCGAGAACCGGAGACTCGTGAACGACGCGAGCGCTCCGGCCTCGACGTTGCCCAGCGTCGGAGCGCTCGCCACCTGCGCGAGCTCGATTCCCGAGAGCCGGCCCCGCATGTGGTCGGGGGTGACCGTGAGCAGGATCGTGGAGCGAAGGATTGCGCTCCAGTCGTCGGCGGCGCCTGCGATTGCAAGGAACACGAGAGCCGGCCAGAGGCTGGGTGCAAGCCCGAAACCGACGATTGCCGCCCCCCACACCGATGCCGCGACGCAGACGCCGAGCCCCTGCCTGCGGGCGCGCGTAACCCAGCCGGAGAGAAGCGTCGCCAGTAGCGCGCCGGCATACGGCGCCGCGTAGAGGAACCCGACCGTGCGCGCACCGCCGCCGAAGTGCTCCCCGAAGGCCGGGAAGAGCGCGCTAGGCATCCCAAAGACCATCGCGACCGTGTCGACCGCGAAGATCCCCTTCAGCTCAGGCTTTGAACGAACGAATCTGAAGCCTTCGGCGATCGCCTTGAGCCCAGGGCGCGCGACAGCAGCCAGCGGTGGCATCTTGGGAAGGAGCGACGCCGCGATGAGCGAGGCTGTGAAGGTCACGACGTCGATCGCGTACGTCGCCGTCAGTCCGACCGAGGCGATGAGGATCCCGCCGAGCGCCGGGCCGCCTACGTGACCGAACGACGAGTAGATCCCCTGGACGGCTGCTGCCGACGCGATGTTCTCGTCACCGACGAGACGGGGCACGAGCGCGTCCATGGCGGGCCGCTGGATCGCGTAGAACGCCGTCCCCAGCGCTTCGGCGCTGTAGAGAGCCCAGAGGCGCGGGTGCTCGATCGCGGAGTTCGCGACGAGGAGCCCCGAGATGGCTGCCAGGCCGAGGTCGGAGACGATCAGCAGCAGCCGACGGTCGACCGCGTCCGCGATCGCCCCGCCGAGGAAGGAGATCGTGAGGAGCGGAACGAGCGCGGCGATGCCGAGCAGACCGACGGCGAGGGTCGAGCCCGTGAGTTGGTAGACCTGGTACGGGATCGCGACCGTCGTGAGCATGCTCCCGAGCAGGGAGATCGCATTCCCGAACCACAGCCGCCTGAAGTCGCGCGAACGGCGAAGCGGCGTCAGGTCGATCGTGACCCCGCGCAGGAACGCGAGCCGGCCCGGGCGTTCGGATTCGCCGGCCGGGTCCTCGACCGGCGGACCAAACGGATCCACTCGTTAGAAGAGCTTCTCGCCGTCGTCGGGTCGCGAGGTCTTCTCGAGCAGGCGCCGCGCGCGGCGGCCGAGGTCGTTCAGATCGACGCGGCCCTTGTCGGCGTCGGCGACGATCCGCTCGGCGAGCTTGACGGCCTCGTCGATGATCGGCGCACCCATCGCTGCGTCCTCTCCCATGTCGTGGAGGATCGTTCGCTCCGTGCGGCCCGCGATGATCGGGTCAGGCACACCCTCGATCCACACGCGTGTGCGGTGACCGCCGCCGCGGTCCTTGCCCGTGATCGGCTCGACCGCGTAGATCTTGTCGGCGCGCGCGTACTTGCCGAAGCCCAGAAAGATCATCCGCCCCGAGCCGTCCGCCATGGGCGGATTATGGCCTAGGCGGCGGGCGGTTCGGCGGCGGGCGGTTCGGCCTCGGTCCGCGTCTCGACAGGCTTCGGTCCTTCGGGCTGGAGCGCGCGCCAGGCGGTATAGACGGCGAACCCGACCCAGAGCAGGTCGATCCAGTCGAAGACGATGTCGAGGTTGTCGCGGAAGAGGTCGAAGGTCTTACTCGAAAAGACCGAGACGTTCAGATCCTCCGCGCTGTCTTGGAGGACCCAGACAAAGGCGAGGTACTTGCCGAGGAGGATGCCGAGCAACGCGCAGACGATGGCGATTGCTTGGAGGGGCAGTCCGCGGGCGCCGCGGGTCGCCGTCAGCACAGCGGCCCCGGTCAGGAAGCCGAGACCCCAGGCCGCGAAGCCGATCTCGTAGTCGGTCGACTTGACGATCAGGCCCCAGGCGATGCCGCCGGCGATCGCGGCAGCGAGCCCGGCGAGGATGGCCGGCACGTAGAGAGCCGCAGCTGAACGGTCTTCGCTGGCGAGGGGTCGATCGCCGAGCATTGCCTGGGATTTGCCCCGGAGCCCTCGCTCCCAAACGTCAGGCGATCGCGGCGCGCAGGCTCTCGACGACTCGCTCCTGGTCCTCGGCCTCGAGCTGGGGGAAGAACGGCAGTGCGAGGGTTCGGTCGCACGCATCTTCTGCGACCGGGCACATGCCCTCGAGGAAGCCGTAGCGCTCGCGCATGTACGGCTGGAGGTGGACTGCGGGGACGTAGTGGCCCGCCTCGATGCCCTGGGCGGCGAGCCTCTCGAGGACCCCGTCACGGTCGACGCCCTTCGCGACCTTCGCCACGTAGACGAACCACGAGCGGCGATGGTCTTCATCGTCCACAGCCGGGGGCTCGACCCCTTCGACGTCTCGCAGCAGGTCGTTGTAGCGAGCAGCTGCTTCGCTTCGCATCGCGAGAAGTCGGTCGAGCTTCTCCAGCTGGGCGATCCCAACCGCCGCCTGGAGGTCGGTGAACCGGTAGTTGAACCCAAGCCGGACGTGATGGAACCAGCGCGAGTCGTAGGACCGGCCCTGGTTGCGGAGGCTCTTCAGGAGCTCCGCCTCGTCCTCGGAGTGCGTCGTCACCATCCCGCCCTCGCCCGTAGTGATCTGCTTGTTCGGGTAGAAGCCGAACGCACCTGAGAGGCCATGTGAGCCGATCGGCCGGCCCTTGTACTCCGCGCCGAGCGCCTCGCACGAGTCGTCGATGACCCAGAGCCCGTGGCGCTCGGCAATCGCCCGCAGCTCGTCCAGCTCGCAGGGATAGCCGAACATGTCGACCGCGACGATCCCCTTCGTGTGCTCGGTGATCGCCGCCTCCACCGCCTCGGGGTCGAGGTTGAGGGTCTCGGAGTCGACGTCTGCGAACACCGGCCGGCCGCCCTCGAAGATGAAGCAGTTCGCCGTCGCGACGAACGAGACGGGCGACGTGACCACCTCATCGCCCTCCCCCACGCCCGCGATGTGACAGAGCATGTGGAGCGCCGCGGTCCCGCTCGAGACCGCTGCCGCGTACGGCGCGCCGACCCGCTCGGCGAAAAGCTCCTCGAAGCGTTCGATCGCCGGCCCGAGCGAGAGCCGGCCGGAGCGGAGCACGTCGAGGACGAGCTCCTCCTCGCGTTCGTCCATGTACGGGCGGCTGAGCGGAACCTGGAGCTCGGTCCTCATGCCTCCGCGGGCGCCGCGTTCCCGATCTTGGCGTACTCGAGCCACTGAGCCCACCGCTCGCTCTTGCCCCGACAGGTGTCGAGGTACGCCGTCTGGAGCGCCTTGGTCACCGGCCCTGGCGGCCCGATCTCGCGGTCGTCGACCTCGCGAATCGGCGTCACCTCGGCGGCGGTCCCGGTCATGAAGATCTCGTCGGCAGACACGAGGTCCGAGCGGATGAGGTTTTTCTCCTCAACCGTGTACCCCAGGTCCTGCGCGATCTGGATCAGCGAGTCGCGGGTGATGCCCGGCAGGATCGACGTCGAGAGCGGAGGCGTCGCGATCTTGCCGTCCTTGACGACGAACACGTTCTCGCCGGAGCCGTCCGCGATGAACCCCTCGGCGGTGAGCAGGATCGCCTCGTCGTAGCCGGCTCGGTTCGCCTCGGTGACCGCGAGCATCGAGTTGAGGTAGATGCCCGTCGCCTTGGAGGCGTGCGGGATCGTGTTCGGCCCGACGCGCTGCCAGGACGAGATCTTCACGCGAATCCCGTTCTTCAGCCCTTCGTCGCCGAGGTAAGCGCCCCAGGGCCAGCTCATGATCACGACGTCGACCGGGTTCCCGGCCGTGGACACGCCGAGCTCTCCGTAGCCGGAGAACGCAATCGGCCGCAGGTAGCACTCGGGCAGCCCGTTCACGCCGATCAGCTCCATGCACGCGGCGTGGAGATCCTCGACCGAGTACGGGAGCTCCATGTACAGGAGCTTCGCCGAGTTGTGCAGGCGTTGGAGGTGGTCGGTCAGCCGGAAGACGGCCGGACCCTTCTCAGTCTCGTAGCAGCGAATGCCTTCGAAGACACCGGTGCCGTAGTGAAGCCCGTGAGTGCCGACGTGGACCGTCGCATCGGCCCAGTCGACGAGCTCGCCGTTCATCCAGATCTTGTCGGTCTCGCGCACGCGCCTGCCTCCTTGGCGAAGTCGGTCAAAGGTTACGTGGCCGCCTCGACGGCGTCCATAGGTTGTGCTCTGGCGAGGCGCATGAGGTCGGTCGGCGAGAGGACCGCCATGTGGCTGGGCGACCCGGCGCCGACCCAGACGCGCTTGTGAGCGAGCAGTCCGTGATCCACGAAGACGCGATCCACAGCCGGGAGCGGGAACGGCGCGACGGCCCCGGCGACGAAGCCCGTAGCGCGCTCCACCTGCTCCGCTGACGCGATCCGCGCTTTGGCCACGCCCGCTGCTGCCGCGATCTTGGCCGGGTCGGCGCGGCGGTCGCCCGGCACGAGCGCGACCACCCAGCGCCCCTCGCAGTCGAAGACGAGCGACTTCACGATCTGGCCCAGCTTGCATCCGGCTGCGCGAGCCGCATCGACCGCGGTCGGTGTGCCCGTCTCGAACTCCTCGATGCGCGCCTCGGCGCCTGTCTGCCGCAAAAAGGAGGAGACGCGCTCGACGGCTTCCGGCCAGGGGCGAACCACGCATTCAGGTTAATGGTCCCGGGCCACGGGCCCGGGACTCGCACAAAGTGCTGCGCACTTTCCGCGACTAACAGCACGCAAGCCGAGGAACGGCTCTTCGACGAGCCTGCTCATGCCACGGCCGGGTGGCGAAACTTTTTGCAGCGTTCCTCCGTTTCTTCTCATGGCCCCTGATGAGAAGCGAAGAACTCCACATCGCGAAGACCGAATCGCGCTTCCGTGACGTCAACGAGCGGATCGCGGAAACCGCCGAGCGGATCGGCGACACCGAAGCCGAGCTCGTCTGCGAGTGCGCGGACCCGGAGTGCGGGGAGCGGATCGCGGCGCCGCTCGAGGACTACGAGAAGACGCGAGCCGACGGCTCGCACTTCCTCGTCGCGCCGGGCCACGAGGAACAGGAGCACGAGCGGATCGTGAAGACCCGCCCCGGCTTCCGCGTGATCCAGAAGCTCAAAGGCGTCGGCGCCCTCGCGCATCGCCTGAACCCCCGCCGCGCCGAAACGTAGTTCCGCGCACTCAGCGTCTCCGACCGTGGCATGGGCGGGCGGGTCGAAGCGTCCTTCCTCGGCATGTGTGCTTTTAGTCGCGGAAAGTGCAAAGCACTTTGCGCGAGTCCCAGGCCCGTGGCCTGGGACCATTAATCGGCGAGCGCGATGAAGAACGCGTCGTCGAGGCCGGCGGCGCTCAGCGCGTCGATCAGCTCCGGCGGAGCAGGGCTGTCGAGAGAAAGCGCCATGAGCGCCTTCTCCCCCTTCCGCGTCCTGGAGACCGCCATGTTCGCGATGTTGACGCCGGCCTCGCCGAAGAGCGTCCCGACACGGCCGATCACACCGGGAAGGTCGTCGTACCGGAAGATCGCCATCAGGGGCGCGAGCTCCATCTCCAGCTCGAAGCCGAGCGCGCTCACGAGCCAGCGGCGATGCTCTCGGCCGATCGTCGTCCCGGCCACCCGCAACTCGTCGCCGTTCGACTTCAGCGAGACGCGAACGAGGTTGGTGAAGTCACGTGAGGCGCGGCGGCGCTCCTCGACAACCTCGATGCCTCGCTCCGCGGCAATCACAGGTGCGTTGACGTAATTGACCGGCTGGTCGGAGCGCCCCTGGAACGCGCCGTTCAGCGCCGCCACGGTGAGCAGGCGCGTGTCATAGCCAGAGAGCGACCCGTAGTACGCGAGCTCGATCCGTTCGGCCCGCCCGCCGGCGAGCTCCATCGCCAGCCGTCCGAGCGTCGCGGCGAGTGGGATGAACGGCCCGAGGATCTCGAGATCCTCCGCGCCGATCGAGGGAATGTTGACCGCGTTCGTGACGAGCGACCCCTCGAGCGCAGCGACGACCTGCTCGGCCACGATCACGCCCGCGCGGTCCTGCGCCTCCTCGGTCGAGGCCGCCAGGTGCGGCGTCACGATGACGTTGTCGAGCTCGAGCAACGGGCCCGAGTACGGCTCCGTGTCGAACACGTCGAGCGCGGCGGCCGCGACCTTCCCGGATTGCAGGGCGTCGAGGAGCGCCGCCTCGTCGAGAAGCTCCCCGCGCGCCGCGTTGACGATCCGCACGCCGTCGCGCATCGCCTCCATGGCGTTCGCATCGATCGAGCGGCGAGTCTCTGCCGTCAACGGGAGGTGGATGGTGACGAACTCGGCGGCCGCAAGCACCTCGTCCCGCGTCTCGGCACGCTCGACCCCGAGCTCGCGGAAACGCTCCTTTGCGACGAACGGGTCGTGCGCGACCACCCGCATCTCCAGGCCAAGCGCACGGCGGGCGACCTGCTGGCCGATCCGCCCGAAGCCGAGCACGCCCAGAGTCTTGCCGGCAAGCTCGAGGCCACCGTATTTGGAGCGCTCCCAGCGGCCTTGTTTGAGCGCCGCGTGTGCCTGGGGGATGTTCCGGGAGAGCGCAAGCAGCAGCCCGACCGTGTGCTCCGCAGCGGAGATGACCGTTGACTCTGGAGCGTTCGCGACGACGATGCCTCTCCGGGTCGCCGCCTCGACGTCGACGTTGTCGACTCCGACTCCGGCCCGCCCGATCACCTTCAGGCGCTCCGCCCGCCCGATCAGGTCGGCGTCGAGCTTGGTGGCCGAGCGAATGACGATCGCGTCGTAGTCTCCGATCTTGCCGGCGAGGTCTCCGTTCAGGTCCACGTCGACGTCGAACTGCTTTCGCAGTAGCTCGATCCCGGCCTCGGCAATCGGCTCTCGGATGAGTACTTTCACGCGGGAAGGTGCTCGTATGTCTCGAGCGCGCGCGTGACGGCGACCCCGCGCTCGATGTCTGCGCCGGCCTCGGCCAGGGCGAGCTCGATCCCGGCGAGCGCCGTCGTGATGTCGAAGACGTCGAAGAAGCCGATGTGCCCGATGCGGAAGACGCGCCCTTTCAGCGGGCCTTGGCCAGGCGCAAGCGTGATCCCCATCCGGTCGCGGAGGTCGAGCAGGAACTGCGTGCCGTCGACCGGCTCCGGGACCTTCACCGTCGTCACGACGGCCGAGGTGTCGTCGTCCGGCGAGAAGAGCTCGAGGCCCATTGCCTTGATGCCCTCACGGCATGCGCGGCCGAGACGCACGTGGTGCTCGAACGCCGCCTCGAGCCCGCGCTCGAGGATCATGCTGAGCGCGACGTTGAGCCCGATCACGATCGAGACCGCCGGCGTGAACGCGGCGTCGAGGCTCTCCTGCGCCTCGCGCGTCCGCTCCCAGTCGAGATAGAACCGGGGAGCCTGCGCGTCCTTGCGAGCATCCCAGGAATCGGTCGAGACCGAGACCATTGCCAGCCCAGGCGGAGCCATGAGCGCCTTCTGAGAGCCGGAGACGACCGAGTCGAGCGACCATGCGTCGGTCTCGCAGGGGATAGCGCCGAGACTCGAGATCGCGTCCACTCCGATGAGCGAACCGGCCTCCTTGGCGGCTGCCGCGAAAGCTCGGACATCGGCGACGACGCCGGTCGAGGTCTCGGACTGCGTGACGAGGACGGCTTTGGCCCCACCGAGCTCGGCGAGACGGGCCGAAAGGTCGTCGGCGGTAGGCGTCTCGCCCCACTCGTACCGGATGTGCTCCACATCGCAGCCGTAGACCGCAGCGATGTCGGCCCAGCGCTCGCCGAAGTAGCCGGCGGAGACGACGACGACGCGGTCGCCCGGAGAGGTCAGATTGGAGACCACGGACTCGAGCCCCGCGGTCCCGGATGCCGTGTACAGAAGGACGTCGCCCTTGGTGCGGAAGACCTCTTGTAGCCGCTCGAGGCACTGCTTGTAGATCGGCCGGAAGTCGGGGCTCCTGTGATGAACGATCGGAAGCGCCATCGCGGCCAGCACCTCCGGAGGCACCGGCGTCGGCCCCGGGGTCATCAGATAGCGCTTCTCGGCCAAGCCCTGTGAGCCTAGCTCAGGTGGTCCCGGGCCACGGGCCCGGGACTCGCGCAAAGTGCTTTGCACTTTCCGCGACTAAAAGCACGCAAGCCGAGGAACAACACTTCGACGGGCCCGCCCATGCCACGGTCGATGGTCCTGGCTGCCGGCCCGGGTTCGCAAAGTCCCCTGCACTCATGGCGACTTAGGCTGTCGTCGTGGAAGCCCTTTTTGCGTTCGCGGCGGCGCTTCTCGCGCTGCGCTTGGGAGGCATGCTCGCGGCGCGCTGGCGGGCGCGACGAGCTCCGGAGCTCGCCGCCTGGTCGGCCGCACTCGTCACCTATGCCGTCGCTTCTGCCGCGCTCGCCTGGGGAGCCGCAGCCGGGTGGGACACCCCGTCTTTCCGCGTCTACTACCTCTTCGGCGGCTTGCTGACGGCACCGCTCCTCGGGCTCGGGTCACTCTTGGTTAAGCGCCGCCGGTGGGCGCTCTGGCCGGCTCTCGTCTACGCCGGCTTGGCAATTGGAGTCGCGATCGCCGTGCCTGTAGACGGGGTCTGGGGATCAAGCATCCCAGCAGCGCAGGACCACCTCGATTTCTTCCCGGCGAGGCTCGTCGCGATGGTGGGCAATATCGCCGGCACCGCGGCCGTCGTTGCTGTGGCAATTGCCACGATCAGGCGCCGGCCGCTCGGCAACACGCTCGTCCTGGCCGGTGTCGGTGTTGCCGCCGCAGGAACCGCGCTATCCGGCTTGGGTGCGGCGAAGACGGCTGTTTTTGTGGCAATTGCAGCACTTCTTCTTTACGGAGGCTTTACAGCTTCTAGCCCCACAAGGCACTAACCAATCGCTACGGTCAGGGTCTAAGAGTTGAAATCAATCCCGGGGCCTGCCCAGGGAGCTCGCTCGGATGACTGCGGCACAGTCTCTCCGGTGAGCGCGTGGCTCCGGACAAGAGGGGGTTCTCTTGTACCGACAACTACTGCGGCTTTTGCCCGCGCTCGTACTCGCATGTCTGGCCGTTGTCGCATTGAGCGGCCCGCGGCAGGCAGCGGCCGAAGGCGAGAAGACCAAGCTCTATCCGGCGGATCGAGCAGTCATCAGGCAGATCCATCGCTACCGCCACGAAACGTGGCGCTGGCAAACGCTCATGGGGGTGCGAAGGACGCCAACCGCTCGCACGGCGGAGACATCCGACAGCGACGCGCGCGCCTTCAGGATCTGGGCTCGCAATCTCTGGAAGCATCGGGCGATCCGAGCGCGGCGCAAGGCGGCTCGCCCACCGCACCGCCCGGGCTGGCTCTGCATCCATCGCTACGAAGGTTCCTGGACTGATCCCAACGCGCCGTACTACGGCGGGCTTCAGATGGACCTCAGCTTCCAGCGCGCGTACGGACGCGAGCTGCTCCGGCGCAAGGGCACGGCCGACCACTGGACGCCGCTCGAGCAGATGTGGGTGGCCGAACGAGCCCACCGAAGCGGCCGCGGCTACTACCCGTGGCCCAACACCGCGCGCTACTGCGGACTTATCTAAGGCGCCGCTTGCGGTGCCGCCCTCAGGCCGTCCGAGCTTTGCTCGGGCGGCCGTCGGAAATGACCGGTCGATCCGCCAGGATCGTTACCACCGCCTAAGGTATGGAACTGTGGGACGAGGCTCGAGACCTATTCGACGCTGGAAGGCCGACCGCCAGCGCAAGAAGAAGGAGCGCGACAGGCGGCAGACTGCTGCTGTCGCGACGGCGGGCTCCTCAGCACCTGCGCGCCGCCGGAGCCCCGCGCGGCCCAAGCCGGTTGAGAGGGCCAAGCCCCCGGAGAAGGTCGAGGCAGCCACCACGCCCGAGCCGGCCGAGAAGCCCGAGCCGATAGCGGAGGCCGAGCCCGCCGAGGCTGTTGTAGAGCCTGAGGCAGTAGCGGAACCTGAGGCTGCGACTGAGGCCGTAGCGGAGCCTGTGGCAGCCGAGGAGCCTGAAGCGGTCGAGAAGCCCGAGGAGCCTCAGAAAGCAAAGGCCAAGCCTGCGCCGAAGGCCGCCAGGACTGCAAAGACCGCGAAGGCCGCCAAGGCCCCGAAGGCCGAAAAGCCCGAGAAGCCGAAGAAGCCCAAGAAGGCCGCGAAGGCCAAGCCGGCCGAGAAGTCCAAGTAGCCCGCCGGCGCGGGCCGTTAGGCCTTCAGCTTGCTTCGCAGTAGCTCGTTCACGAGCTTCGGGTTTGCGCGGCCCTCGGTCTCCTTCATCACCTGCCCGACGAAGAAGCCGAGTAGCCCTTCCTTGCCGGAGCGATACGCCTCCACCTGGCCTGGGTTCGCGGCCAGCACCTGGTCGACGAGGGGCTCGAGGTCGCCTGCCTCGCTGATCTGCCCGTCGCCGAGGAAGCGCTCCGCGGAGAAGTTCTCGTCGCCGCTCGCCGCGAGTGCCTCGGTAAACGCCTGCCGCGGAATGCGCTCGCGAGCCTCGATCAGCTTCGCGAGCTCGTCGGCATTCACGGCCGTCGGATCGATCCCGGTTGCCGCGAACTGGTTCATGAGCACGTTGGCGACCTCGCGCCGATCGCCGCCGACCCTCTCGTAGAGACGGTCGCGGCCACTCGTGACGAGCCCTTCCGCGGTCTCGAAGCCGACCTCGTCGGCGAGCCGCTTGATGCGAGCAGCCGGGAGCTCCGGCAGCTCCGTGCGAAGGCGCTCGACGAGGTCACGCGGAGGTTCCAGCGGCACGAGATCGGGCTCCGGTAGATAGCGGTAGTCCTGTGCCTCCTCCTTGGAGCGAAGAGGCGGAGCCGACTCGTTGCCGGGGTCGAAGTGCATCGTCTCCTGCACCACCTCTCCCTCCGACTCGTAGATCTCGATCTGGCGCAGGATCTCGCGCTCGATTCCCTTGGCCGCGAAGTTGAACGAGTTCATGTTCTTGAGCTCCGTCCGCGTGCGCAGCTCGCCCGAGCCTTCCGGCCGCACCGACACGTTGACGTCGAAGCGCAGCGAGCCTTTCTCCATCTCGGCGTCCGAGATCCCGAGCTCGACGACGGTTTGGCGCAGCAGTTGGAGGAAGCGCTTCGCGTGCTCCGCGGAGTGGATGTCCGGCGCGGTGACGATCTCGACGAGAGGCGTGCCGGCTCGGTTGACGTCGACGAGCGTTCGGTCGGCGCCGGAGATGCGGCCTTCGGCCCCGCCCATGTGCACGTTCTTCGCCGCGTCCTCCTCGAGGTGCGCGCGCACGATGCCGACTTCCAGGTCGCCTTCTGCCGTCGCGAGGGTCATCTTCCCGCCCACGCACAGCGGCTCGTCGTACTGCGAGATCTGGTACCCCTTCGGCAGGTCGGGGTAGAAGTAATGCTTCCGGTGGAAGACCGCTCGCTCGGCGATCTCACAGCCGAGGCCGAGGCCGAGCAGCATCGTCATCTCGATCGCTCGCCCGTTCGGCACGGGCAGCGCTCCGGGATGCGCGAGACAGACAGGGCAGGTGCGCGAGTTCTCGGGAGCGCCGTACTCGAGCTCGCAGCGGCAGAACATCTTCGTGCGCGTCTTCAGATGGACGTGGATCTCGAGGCCGATGACTGGTTGCCAGTTCATCGCAGGCGCTCCGGGACGTAGTCGAAGCCGAGCGCGCGTTCCAGCGCATGGCCGGCCCGAAAGAGCAGGTTCTCGGAGAACTGCGGGCCGATCAGCTGGAGGCCGACGGGCAGGCTCTCGGAAAGTCCGCATGGGATCGAAAGGCCCGGCAGCCCCGCCATGTTCGGCGGGATCGCCAGCACGTCGGAGAGGTACATGGCGAGCGGGTTGTCGGTCTTCGCACCGAGGGGGAAGGCAACCGTCGGCGAGGTCGGGCTGACGAGGAGGTCGAACTGCTCCAGTGCCGCCGCGAACTCCTCGCGGATGATTGTCCGCACCTTCTGGGCCTGTCCGTAGTAGGCGTCGTAATAGCCGGCCGAGAGTGCGTACGTGCCGAGCATGATCCGCCGCTTGGGCTCGTCACCGAAGCCTTCGTCGCGCGTGCGCTCGTACATCGACCGGATGTCCCCGTTGCCGACGCGTAGCCCGTACCGGACCCCGTCGTACCGGGCGAGGTTGGACGAGGCCTCGGAGGGGGCGATCAGGTAGTAGCAGGGCAACCCGTACTCGACCGAGCGCGGAAGCGTCGTCTCCCCCACCTCCGCGCCGAGCTCGCGGCAGAGCTCGATCGCGCGGTTCACCGCGTCGCTCACGCCGGGCTCGATGCCATCGGCCTCGTTCAGCTCCTTGGGGACGCCGACTCTGAGGCCCTTCAGGTCTTCCGCCAGCGGAATCGCGACGGCCTCGGGCAGCTCGACGGTCGTCGAGTCGTTCGGGTCGCGGCCCGCGATGATCTCGTAGAGCCGCGCGCAGTCGCGGACGGTCTTCGTAATCGGGCCGACCTGATCGAGGCTCGATGCAAAGGCGACGATCCCGGCGCGGCTGACCGTGCCGTAGGTCGGGCGCAGGCCGACGAGCCCGCAGAGGGCGGCGGGCTGCTTGATCGAGCCGCCGGTGTCCGAACCGAGAGCCCACGGCGCCAGCCCGCCGGCGACGGCGGCCGCGGAGCCGCCGGACGAGCCGCCGGGGACGCGTTCCGGATCCCACGGATTGCGCGTCGGGCCGTACGCGGAGTTTTCGGTCGACGAGCCCATCGCGAACTCGTCGAGGTTGGTCTTGCCGATCAGCGGGAGGCCCGCCGCACGGCATCGGGCAGCGACGGTGGAGTCCGCCACCGGGATGTATCCGGCGAGGATCTTCGAGCCGGCGGTCGTCTCGACCCCTTTCGTCGAGATCACATCCTTGAGCGCGATCGGCACGCCTTCGCCGTCCGCCTCGTCAACGGTCGTCAGGTAGGCGTGCAGTTCCTCGTCGCGCTCGTCGATGGCATCGAGGTAGGCGCGGTGGAGCTCGGCGGCGGATGCCTCGCCACGCTCGATCAGCCCCGCCGCTTCCTCCGCCGTGAGCCGAAGCGTGTCGATCATCGCCGACGCGCCTCTTTATACGGCACAGCCAACCTCCTCCCCACCGCGAGCCTACTCAGGAAAAGCGCACGCGTGGGTGTCAGGTCTGTGCCGAAATTGGCCCTGTCCAGGAGGCTGCTCACGCCGGCGGAACCCTGAAGAAACCGGCCTCGCGGTCGGGCGCGTTGGCGAGAGCCTCTTCGACGGGCAGCGAGGGTCGCGGCTCGTCGTCTGCCCACACGTTCAAGAGCTCCAGCGGGTGAGCCGTCGGCTCGACTCCCTCGAGGTCGAGCTCGGCGACCTTCCCGACTGCCTCGAGGATCGCGTTCAACTGCGCACCGAGGCGCTCGACCTCGTCGTCGGTCAGCGCGAGCCGGGCGAGCCGCGCAACGTGCAGCACCTCATCGGTTGTGATCGCCACACCTAAATCCTAGAGCGGTTGATGTCGACTTCGTTTGCATCGACCGGTCATTTCAGACGGACGTCGAGCTGAGCTCGCCGTCCTGAGGGCGGCATCGCAAGCGATGCCTAGCAAATAGAAGCGGGCCCCTTCCGGAGCCCGCGTTTGTCTCGAGTCCGGAAGTCCCTACGCGGCGGTGACGTTCGAGGCCTGAAGGCCCTTGTCGCCCTCGACGACCTCGAACTGCACGTCCTGACCCTCGGTCAGCGACCTGTAACCGTCCATCTGGATCGCGCTGTGATGGACGAACACGTCGTCTCCATCGTCACGCTCGATGAATCCGAAGCCCTTCTCGTTCGAGAACCACTTGACTTTGCCAGTAGCCAACGTTCCTCCTTCTACAAAAATCACGGCCCAGGTCCGAGCCGCCGAAGCGGCAAAAAGATAACGTCACGCACCGGGGAACGCAAGGAGCCCGCGCCGGTAGCGAGCGGCGCGAACCGCGCTCCGCAAGAGCATCGCGATCGTCATCGGTCCGACTCCCCCGGGCACCGGGGTGATCAGCCCGGCGCGCTCGGCCACTGCGGGATCGACGTCGCCGACGACCCCCTCTTCGCCGCGGTTCATGCCCACGTCGATCACCGTCGCGCCCTCCTTCACGTCTTGCGGTCCGATCACGCCCGCCTGCCCCACCGCGACGACCAGGATGTCGGCCTCGCGCGCGTGGGCGGCCAGATCAATCGTGCGCGAATGGCAGACCGTCACCGTCGCGTTCGCATGCAACAGGAGAAGCGCGGCCGGCTTGCCGACGATGTCGCTCCGCCCCACGACCACGGCCTTGGCTCCTTCGATCGGCACCTCGTACTCCTCGAGGAGCGCCAGCACGCCGGTGGGGGTGGCGCCCACGTGCGCAGGGTGTCTGAGCAGAAGCTGTCCCGCGTTGACCGGATGCAGCCCGTCGACGTCCTTTCGCGGGTCGATGGCGCGGATGATGCGCGCCTCTTCGATGTGAGCCGGAAGCGGGAGCTGGACGAGGACGCCGTCGATCGCGTCAGACCCGTTCAGCTGTTCGACCTCCTGGAGCAGCTCCTCCTCGGTCGTCTGAGAGGCGAGCCGGATGTCCCGTGCGTTGATGCCGATCTCTCCGGCGGCTCTGTGCTTCAGGCGGATGTAGGTATCCGACGCAGGGTCGTCCCCGACGAGGACCGTGGCGAGGCCGACCTCCCCGAGCTCACGCACCTCCTCGGCCACCTCGGCGCGAATTCGCTCGGCGAGTGCCCTGCCGTCCATCAGACGCGCGGGCACTAGGTCGGCAGCTGGATGTCGCTGGCGTCGAGGCCGAGGGACTCGGCCAGCTTCACGCCTTCCAGGATGTCCTCGCGTAGACGCTGCACATCGCGCTCGTACATGAGCCGACCGATGACTGCACGCTCCTTCGGTCGCCACATCGCATGCTTCACGAAGATCGGAAGGAGGCGGTTCGCTGCATCGACGAGCTTCTGCTTCGTCTTCTGCGATGCGTTCTGCAGCAGGACCTTCTCGTACGCCATCCCTGCGCCGTGGTGGATCCCATCGTCCGTCGCGAGCCTGTTACAGAGCTCCTCGAGCACCGTTCCGCGCGAAGCCCGCGCAATCAGACGGAAGCGCGAGATGATCAGGCGCTCGTAGAAGACCTGCATCTGGAAGACCTTCTCCTCGAGCGTGTCGGCCTCGAGCGTCATGTGCGCAAGCTCGTCGAGGTACGGATCCTGCTCGGCCGCCCCTCCTACCTGGCCGATCAGCTTCAACCACGCTTCCGTGTGGCGCGACTCGTCCTGCACCATCGTCGAGTAGTAGAGCTTCGCCTCGGGATCGGGCGCAACGTTCAGTAGCTGGGAGGCCATCTCGCAAGCGAGCTCGTCAGCCTGAAGCTGCTGCGTCAGCACCGACCGCCACATGTCCTGGCGACGAGCCTTTCGCTGTGGAGTTCCCTTCCCTTCCGGAACCGGCGGGATCTCGCCCCACGGCAGGTCCCGCACCTGCCATTCCTGCTTCTTCGCGAGTTCGTAGAAGCGCAGGACGCCCGCGTATGCGCTCCGATCCCTCTGCGCTTCCTCGACGAATTGCTCAGTGGCCATCGAGCGCACACTATCGTCCCCGTCGTGGAACTCAGGAAATGGCCGCGCAAGAACGATCCGGGATCGATCGCGGCGCGACAGGGAGCACTCGACGGCCGGATCGACACCGAGGTCTTCGAGCAAGACCTGACTCCCTGGGTCGAGGCCCAAGAGGCGCTGACGGGCCTCTCGGTGATCCCGACCGCGGTGATCGGCCCGATGCCTATCTCACTGGGCGAGTATGAGCTGAGCGAGCCCGACGGCACGCTCGCCGAGACCGGTCGCAAGACCGACGAGGTGTACGTCCCGCTTGCGCACACCGAGGGGTCGCTCTCGGACTCGCTTTATCGCGGCGCCCGAGCCGCGGCCGAATCTGGCGGCTTCCGCACCGAGGTCCTCCGCGATCGGATGACCCGGGCCTCCGCGTTCGCTTGCAACTCGGCCGAGGACGCCGCCGTGCTTGCACGCTGGATCGAGGCCGAGCTGCCGAGGATGCGCGACTGGTTGGCCGAGCGCGATGACGCATGGATCTCGCGGTACGCGAAGCTGCGAGAGGTCGAGACCTACGTCGCGGGCCCGCTCTGCCATGTCATGTGGTCGTTCACGACCGGCGACGCGTGTGGCCCCAACATGATGACCCGCAACGCCTATGCGCTGAACATGGGCTACGTCATGGAGCACGCACCGCTGAAGCCCGAGCGCGCAATTCTCGAGGCGAACATGGGCGGAGACAAGAAGCCGTCGCACCGCTACTTCGAGCGTGGCGGCCACGGCAAGACCGTGATCGCAGAGGTGACGCTCACCGAGGAGGCGGTTCGACGCGTGTTGCGAACCACGATCGACGACCTGCTGGAGCTCTCCTGGGCGGGAACGCACGGAGCCGTCGCCTCGGGGATGCAGTCGGTCGCGTTCACGCCGGCAACGGCGATCGCAGCGGTCTTCGCGGCGACCGGCCAAGACCTCGGCATGGTCGGGACGAGCTCGATGGCCCACGGCACCGGCAAGCGCGTCGAAGGCGGGCTCAATGCGGGGATCAGGCTGCCCGGGCTCGAGGTCGGTACCGTCGGCGGGGGAACGACGCTCCCGTATGCCCGCGCCTGGCTTGGGCTGATGGACTGCGCCGGGCCGGGCAAGGTGTACCGCTTCGCGCAAATCGTCGCTGCGGCAACGCTCGCGCTCGAGATCTCCGCGTCCGCTGCGATGGCCACATCGGGCTCGGAGAACTTCTTCAAGGCCCACTTTGAACGGGGCGGCCTGCGCTGAAGATCCCGCCGCAGCACGACCCGGCCTGCTTCGGGTGCGGCGACAACCCGATCGGCCTCCACCTCCCACAGCCCGACACCGAGGGCGCTGACCGCTACGAGACCACCTTCTCCTTCGACGAGCGCCACCAGGGCGGGCCGGGCCTCGCGCACGGTGGTCTCGTTGCGGCGCTCGTCGACGAGGCCTGCGGGCTTGTCGCGACGTGGTACCGCTTTCCCACCGTGACCGGCCGGATCTTCCTCCGGTACCGCCGGCCGGTGCCGATCAACCACCCGTTGTCGGTGCGGGCCTGGATCGAGGCGGAGAAGGGCCGGCGCGTCTACGTGCGCGGCGAGCTCTGGGACGGCGACGAGCTACTCAGCGAGGCGCGACTTGCTTTCGTCCACGTTCCGCTCGAGCATTTTCTCGTCACTTCCGAAGGGCGGGCGATCGGCGAGGCCTGGCAGCGCAGGCTGGAGGAGGGCTAGCCCGAAATCGCGAACAGCCTCTGCAGGTCCTCTATCCAAGCCAAAGACCTGCAAATGGCTACGGAAAGAGCTCGTAGGAGCCGATACAAAGTGCATGCTCCTTCGCTTCGCAATCTTCGCCGCAGTCATCGCCACGGCACTCGGCGTCGCGCAGCAAAAGCAAGTCCTGCAGAACGCGCACCTGACCGGCTACTGCACGCAGATCGCTACGCCGGTCGGCCAGACAGGCTTCTGGCACGAGTGCCGTTCAGGAAAGCTCACGGGAACGCCGGGCCTGTCCCGCGGCTCGTGCGCGAGAGCAAGCCACGCAGCGGACCGAGACATCTGGCGCTGTCCAACGGCGCTCGAAGCAAACCAGACCCGGCAATAGCCCAGTTTCACCGGCGGCGCGAGGCCGTGAGCGGGCCGCAGGAGCAGGAGCGGTCGCGCGATCGAGTACCCCGGAACCCCGGATACCATTCGACCTTCGGGCGCCGTGGCCGAGTGGTTAGGCAGAGGCCTGCAAAGCCTCGCACACCAGTTCGATTCTGGTCGGCGCCTCTCTTGCGTCCCTGACCGGCTTCCGCTCCCTCCGGGCCAAGAGGCCCCGCGTGAGTCCAGCGGAACGGCTGGCTAGGATGCAGGCGTGGTAGTGACCCCCACGAACGTCCGGACCGAGTACGAGTTCGGGCCTTCGATTCCCGAAGTCGTCCCACCCATCCGCCTGCGGAACCTGAAGCGGGTGATCACAGCGATCGCCGTCCTCGTGCCACCGCTCGGCGTTCTCTCCGCGCTCGGCCTGCTCTGGGGTGTCGCGGCTCAACCCGTCGACGTGATCGTGCTCGTGGCCTTCTACGCCGCGACAGGGGTTGGGATCAGCGTCGGTTATCACCGCTTCTTCACGCACCGGAGTTTCGAGACATCCGCCCCGATGCGCGCCGTGCTTGCGATCCTCGGGAGCCTCGCCCTCGAAGGCGGCGTGATCGGCTGGGCCTGCGAGCATCGCAAGCACCACGCATATGCGGACGTGGAGGGCGACCCGCACTCGCCGCATGTCGGTCGTGGCGAAGGCGTGATCGAGCGGATCCGGGGGGCCTGGCACGCGCACATGGGCTGGTTCTTCACCACGAAGGGGATTGCGGAGGCGGAACAGCGGTTCCGGCGCGACCTCGACGCCGATCCGGTCATCCGAATGGTCGATCGGCTCTACCTCGTCTGGGTCATCTTGACGTTCGGCATTCCGTTCGCCATCGGGTACGCGGTCGGCGGCACCGCGGCTGCTGGTTTCGAAACGCTCGTCTGGGGCGGGCTCATTCGCATCTTCCTCGGCCACCACATCACGTGGAGCATCAACTCCATCTGCCACATGTTCGGAACGCGGCCGTACCGAGTGCGCGACCAGAGCCGAAACAACTGGCTGCTCGCAATACCCAGCTTCGGCGAGGCCTGGCACCACAACCACCACGCGTTCCCGAGCTCTGCCATCTTCGGCCTCGACCGGCGCCAGTTCGACCTGGGCGGGCTGACGATTCGCGCTTTCGGGCGGCTCGGGCTCGTCTGGGGAGTGAAGTATCCGGACGAGGCTCAGCGCGCGGCGCGCAGGGCACGCGAGTCCGCGTCGCAAACGACCGGCTAGAAAGCTCGACTACCGCTCTCGGAGTCCGGTCTCGAGGCGGCCGATTTCCTCCATGAGCCGCTCCGTCGCAAGTTTCGCGGCCTCGCGCTGACTCCGGCCCTCGAGATCGTCGGTGGGGATCGGGGGCCCGACCGACATCCTGACCGGACCGAGCCGAGTGAGTCGGTCGGTGCCGATGATCGCCACGGGTACCAAGGGGACCTTCGCCGCAAGCGCGATGCGGGCCGCCCCGCTGTGCGGACGGGGCTTCCGCCTCCTGCGCTTCCACCGTCCTTTGTTGCGCCGCACACCCTCGGGGAAGATGAGAAGCGCCTCGCCCGACTGGACGATCTCGATCGCGGTCTTGAAGGCCTCCGCATCGGGTCGGTCGCGATGGATCGGGAATGCACCGGAGGCTTTCAGAATCCCCCTCAGCAGCGGGTTGAAGAGCTCGGCTTTCGCCATCGATCTGATCCGGCGCTTGGGCCAGAGCGGGTAGGCCACGATCCAGGGGTCGAAATTGGACAGGTGATTGGAGGCGAGCACGTGTCCGCCGGACGGTAGGTTCTCCATTCCCTCAGCCCGCAGGCGGTACGCGAGCTTCATCGGCGCCCACAGCAGCAGTCCCATCACGCGCTGCCAGCGATCCATCTCGAGGGATGTGGGAGCCGCCGACTGCGCCATCGTTCGCGTCAGGACGCGAATTCCTGTCGGTACGTCTCCCGGAGTCTCGCCGGATCCATTGCCTGCGCCCGAATCGCGAAATCGATGAGTTGGCTCCTCAGTTGCAGCGCTTCGCGCACTTCGGCGACACTCGCGTCGGGGTAAGCGGCGAAAGGAAAGGTCGTGTCGATCTGATTGTGGCGCATGTATCGGGCGAACTCTGCCGGATCGGCGATGCCTGGATACCCAACGCAGTGTCCCCAGATGGCGTCGGTCTCAACCGGCATCGCGTCACACAACGCATCCAAGAAACGAAGGAGCGGTCCGTCGAAGTCGGCAGAGAACAGCAGGTACTCGTTCTTCAGTGTGTCGGCCTCCTCCGGAGGCGGGCCTAGGTCGATGAGCTGAGGAATGAGCACGCAGCGTGCGAAATGCGTCTGCTCGAGCCGTGCGAACGGGCTGTCGCTTCCAACCGGTAGGGACTCGAGATAGGTGCGTAGCGGCGCGGAGCGTCCTGAGGCGATCGCCGTCAGCGTCATGAATGCGTATGCCTGACCTACGCCGTTCGGCATTGTTCCAGCGGTGCCCCGGCGCCGTTCATAGGTATTTCTGCACGTCGGTGACGAAGCGTTGATAGGCCCGGTGAAAGTCTTCGGCGCTGCCCCCATCGACACTGGCGTGAAAAGCGTCGAATCGAGGCTTTAGCGCGAGCGCCGACAGGATCATCGTCGCCGATGCCTCCGGATAGGCCCCGTAGTAATGGCTCGCAACGAACTCGAGGCGCCGGGTCGTGCGCTTCGTCGCGCCTGCCGGAGCCCCCTTTGTCCAGAAGTAGGTGTTGCCCCAGATCCAGTCCATCTGGAATCGTACGACGTGACAGAAGGCGTCTATGTACTGCATGAAGTAGCCGTTGTAGTTGCTGATGAAGAAGAGGTACTTGTACTTGAGGGTTTCCCTTTCCTGCGGCGCGCCGTTGTACGGGAACTCGTTGACGATCGTCCAGCGCGCGAAGTGGATGAAGGACAGTTTCCTCAACCGCGCGGCGAGCGCCGGAACCCGCCGGCTAAGCCAGAAGTTGAAGCGCAGCATCACGCTCCGGCCCGGCCTGATCGGGTTCGCCACCGTCATCGCGACGGCGCGTCCGCACTGGTTGCGGAGCCCGGTCTGGGCGACCATCGCACCGCGTTCACTCACCCCAAGTCCCATCGCGGTCAGGCTAGAGGAGCCTCTCGGATGGGTCAAGATCCGCGCGCTGGCGGCTTGCGTCGATGGTTTGACCGCCTTCCTGGGCGTTGTTACGTTCAGTGGCTGAATGGGGATCTCCTTTGCACGGCCGCGCCGAACCGACGCCGAGCCTCAGCTCGAGCTCGGAGATATTCAGGGGAACGTCCTTCGCCCCAACGGTTTCGAGCACGTCGCCTTCCTCTTCGTCCGAATCGATGATGCCGATGCCGGGCGCCGGTGGCTGGCGGAGCGCACCGCTGCCGTGACGAGCGCTGAGCCGTGGGAAGAGGGCAAGCCCATGATGACGCTCAATATCAGGCTGACGTACGAGGGGCTGGTGGCACTCGGGGTCCCCGACCGGTTGCTCGCGAGCTTTCCAGACGACTTCCGCGACGGCATGGCGGCGCGAGCCGCGATCCTCGGAGACGTCGGGCCGAACAGCCCCGAGGACTGGGAGGAAGGGCTCGGCACCGGCGAGGCGCATGTGCTGCTTCGCATCGACGCGCAGAAGCGCGAGCCACACGAGCGTGAGATCGACCACCTGCGCCGCAGCGTCGAAGGAGTCGGCGAGGTCGTGAACGAGCAGGCGTCGGCTTTCCTGCCCTCCGGCCGCAACCACTTCGGCTACGTGGAGGGAGCCGGTGCCGTGGGGGTTCTCGGCACCCGCGTCCCGAGACATCGTGGGGAGGGAGTCCCCGAGCGCCGAGACGCGTGGCGAGCCCTGAAACCCGGTGAGTTCGTCCTCGGCTACGAGGACGAGGACAACGAGTTGCCGGACGCACCGGAGGAACCACTCGGTCGCAACGGCACGTTCATGGTGTACCGCAAGTTCTTCATGGACGTCGCGCGGTTCACGAGCTCCATACGCGAGGCCGCGCGGCTCACCGGCGGCGACGAGGAACTCGTGGCCGCCAAGATCATGGGCCGCTGGCGTGACGGCACGCCGCTCGTCCTCTCGCCCGATCGTCCCGACCCGGAGCTTGCGGCCGATCCAGACCGTGTGAACGACTTCCGGTACGGGACCGACCCCGAAGGGCTGCGGTGCCCAATCGGCGCGCACATTCGACGGGCAAACCCACGAGACGCCCTCGGCTGGCACGGAGCCCTATCGTTGCGGCATCGCATGATCCGGCGCGGGGTCTCGTACGGCCCGCCCCCCGCCGATCCGGGCGTC
Organism: Actinomycetota bacterium; assembly: GCA_038040395.1. GTDB lineage: Bacteria > Actinomycetota > Thermoleophilia > Gaiellales > Gaiellaceae > VAXT01. Next base: position 20,846 of record JBBPIJ010000017.1, on the reverse strand, counting down.
GACGACGGCATCGACCGCGGGCTCGTCTTCACGTGCTTCGTCGCGAGCATCGAGCGGCAGTTCGAAACCGTCCAGGCAATCTGGATCAATGACGGCAACGTGTTCGGGCTCGGGGCCGACAAAGACTTCCTGATCGGCGGCGAGGACCCGGCCGGGAAGCTGACGATTCAGGGCGATCCCCCGCGCTTCCTCTCCCCGCAGCCCGCCTTCGTCCGCGTCAGGGGCGGTGAGTACCTTTTCCAACCGGGCATCACCGCGCTGCGCGCAATCGCAGCCGGGATCCCCGCCTAGGAGGCCTATGGAGGTCCGTGCTTGCGGAGGAACGTTCGACCTGAGCGAAATAGAGGTATGAGGAGCGATTAGGTGCGCGTCGGACTGATCTCGGACGTCCACGGAAACAGGATCGCGCTCGACGCTGTCCTGAACGAGCTCGAGCGCGAGGGGGTCGATCAGATCGTCTGCCTGGGCGACGTCGCCGTCGGGCCGCAACCCGGGGAGACACTCGCCCGGATCCGCGAGCTCGGATGTCCGGTCGTGATGGGGAACTGGGACGCGGCCTTCCTCGGCGACATGCCGGCGCCGAAGGACGAAGTCGGGAAGAAACTCGTCGAGATCGGCGAGTGGTGGGCGAAGTTCCTCTCCCCCGCCGATCGCGAGTTCATGCAGAGCTTCGTGCCGACGTTCGAGCTCGAGCTCGACGGCAGGGACGCTGTCTTCTTCCACGGCTCGCCCCACTCCTACGACGACTGGATCTTCTCGACGACGCCCGACGAGGAGCTGCGGGCGATGTTCGACGGTTTCGAGATGCCCGTCCTGGTCGGCGGGCATACCCATCTGCAGATGATCCGCCGCTTCGACGAGGCGGTGATCGTCAATCCGGGCAGCGTCGGCCTTCCGTTCCGCGAGTGGTGGCCGCGGCCGGTCCGCATCTCCCCGTGGGCCGAGTACGGAATCCTAAGCGGGAACGACGGCCGGCTGAGCCTGGACCTACGCCGCACCGATTTCGACGTCGACGCCTTCCTCGCGCTCAGTCTCGAGTCCGGAATGCCGCACGCCCAGTGGTGGGCGGACTGCTGGGTCCGAGGTTGAACGCCTTCGCCTAGTTAGACACGCCTCACTCACCTCGGGACTGCTTCAGCGCCTCGACGTCGATCGTCGGGAGCAGCTCAGTCCTCGCGACGATCCGGCCGGTCGAAAGAAACACGTCCTGTAGTTGGTTCGCCTGCTCCTCGCGCAGGGCGAGCGTGCGCACGAGCGACTTCGCGCGGGCTGCGTCCGCCTGCTTGAACTCGAGCAGCTTCCGGCCGAAGTGATCGCCGGGCCCGATCGACTCCAGCACCTCATCGGATCCGTCCCGGCTGCGGACGAGCTCGACGTCGCCCTCGACGATCACGTGCACGAAGCGGACGGGCCGCGCGCTCTCCGCAATCGTCTCGCCGGCCTGATAGACGTGGTGCCGCACGTCGTAGACAGCCGCCTCGGAGGGCCCCATCTGAATGATGTCCCGACCGACGATCGGCCAGATCGCCCAGTCTGCGAGCAACCGGAGCCGGCGGTCCGCGGAGGGAACGACTCTCCAGAGGACCGATCGCCAGCCGAGCCAGGCCGGTAATCCCTTCAGCGGAAGCCCCTTCATGTCAGCGACCGCCGTCCGCCCACCGAGCGAAACGGCCTGTCCCACGATCGTCGAACGGAAGGGCCTTAGCGGCCGCCCGGCCAGCGTCCGGAGGATGTTGCGCCCGATGTGCTCGCCGTGCTTCTTCGCAAACATCGCAACCGGTGGGCAGGTGCCGCCGTGTGGGTGCGGGACTGCGCCGCAGTCTCCGCCGGCCCAGAGGTCGGTCCGTCCGTCGACGCGTAGAAACTCGTCCGTCTCCAGACGGCCGCGCTCGTCGCGCGGGCCGGGAATCTCGTCCAGGAGCGGCGACGGCTTCGAGCCGACCGAGCTGACGATCGTCCGGGTCGGGATGTGCTCGCCGTTCGAGAGATAGACCTCGTTCGGCGTCGCGCCGACGACTTTCGTCTCGAGCATCAGCTCGACGCCGAGCTTGCGCGCGTGCCTCATCGCGTAGTCGACGAGCTTTGGGAAGCTCTTCCCCGGGCGCTCTGTGCTCTGCGATCCATAGAGCTCCGGCAGAAGCGTCTTCCCGGGATGCACGATGACGACTCGGCAATCCTCCCGGGCGATTCGCGGGTACTCTCGCTTGGTCATCCGGGCGACGAAGTCTGCGAGCTCTCCTGCCAGCTCCGTGCCGGAGAAACCGCCGCCCGCGACGAAGAACGTGAGCAGCCGGCGTCGCTCCTCGGCATCGTGCTCGATGTCGGCGAGTTCGAACATCTCGACGATGTGGTTCTTCAAGCGGAAGCTGTCCTCGAAGCTCTTGAGCCGAAACGCGTGCTCGGCAAGACCTGGGTAGAGCTCGAGGTTCTCGCTGCTCCCGATCCCGACGACGAGGTGGTCGTACTCGAGCTCGAAACGCGCTCCGTCGAGACGCCGGCTCGTCACGACCCGCTTCGCCTCGATGTCGATCGACTCGATCTCGCCCACGTGGACGTGTGCGGGCGCGAAGCTGCGGCGGGCGGGGCTGAGGATGTTGCCCGGAGCGATGCGGCCCGTGACCATCTCGCCGATCAGCCCGTGAAAGGTGAGGAAGTTGTCGCGATCGACGACCGTCGCCGTCAGCTCGCCGCGCTTGATCGGCTTCCCCAGAGTCGTCGCGACCGACTTGGCCACGAAGCCGCCGCCTAGGATGAGCACATGCGGAGGACTCGCCATCGACGAGAGCTTAGTGCGAGGGCGGCACGATGAAGGCCGGCGATTACGCGCGAATCGCCCTCGGGTGCGTCAGGCTCGCGAACGGGACCGTGGCGCTTGTCGCTCCCGGCGCCTTTGCCCGCGGCCTGGGCCTCGATCCACCAAACGACCGGGCAGCGGCCTATTCGCTCCGGCTCTTCGGGGTCCGCACCGTCCTCATCGGCGCCCAGCTCCTAGGGCCTGACGACGGGGCGCGCGGACGTGCCGTGCGGGTCGCCCCCTTCGTGCACGCCGCCGACACCATTGCCGCTGCGATCGCCGGCGTGACCGGGCAGCTTCCGGCCCGGGGCGCCGCGAAGGCCGTGTTGGTCTCGAGCGCCAACACGCTGCTCGCAGCGCTCGCGCGCGCGGAGCGCTGAATCGTTACGAGCCTGGCTCGGCCCTTAGCACGCTCGCGCGCGCCTCAACGCTGCACCCACGGCAATGACGCGACGATCCGCGGCAGAGCCGCCTCGACAGCAGCTTCGCCGTCTGCGATGTAACGACGGCCCTCGATGAACTTTCGGAGCTTTGTCCCTTCGAGGTCCATCTTGGGCACGATCGTGATGGTGGTCGCATTCTCAGCGGGCTCGACCGCGATCCGACTCTGCATGGTCTCGATCGCGCGCATCAGGACCGCGATCGCGGACGGGGGCTTTCCCGAGGCGGCCATGACGTCGAGCTCGTGCTCAGGCGGTATCGATCCTCCCCCGAGCTTCACGGCAAGGACCACATCTGCCCCCATCTCGGCCACGATGTTGCCAGGAACAGGGTTGAGCACGCCCCCGTCTACAGCGATATGGGGGCCGATTCTCTGCGCCGGGAAGACGCCGGGAATGGAAACGCTCGCCAGGATCGCCTGCCAGGCGAGGCCGCGGCGCAGAACCAGCTCTTGTTGGGTGTTGATATCGGCGGCGATGAGAGCGAGCGGGACCGGCAGGTCCTCGATCCTCGTGTCTCCGGCCAGCTCCTGAATGTGACTGCGCAGGCCTCGGTTCGAGATGAAGCTCCGGAAGGGCACCGTCAAGCGTAAAATGCGGTTGCTGAGCTCATCGAGGACATCGCCTATTTGAGCCGGCTCATAACCGCCGACGGCGAGGGCGGCTATCGCAGCGCCGACACTCGTGCCGGCGACGTAATCGAGCGGGATGCCTTCGCGTTTGAGCGCCTCGAGGACGCCCACGTGCGCATATCCGCGGAGGCTCCCCGCACCGAGGGCGAGACCGACCTTCATGCCGGCGAGATCGCGTGCCGCCCAGCCAAGCTCGCGCCCGGCGCCCGACTCCACGGAGAGCGTTCCCGCCCGCAGCTCACGCAGGGCCTCGTCCTTGAGCGTGGGGACGTTGACGATTGCGTCGAAGCCCGGTCGTGAAGCCGCGGTGTCCGCTGCCCATCCCCAGACGTGGAGCACTCCGTCTGGCGCACTGGATGCCGAAGGCATCGCTCCCGTGAGCCTCACCGACCGAGCGCCGGGAACGTCAGGCGCACGGTCACTGCGCGCCTGGATGAGGATGTTGGGAAAGACTCCGAACAAGGCTTCGACTGTCGCCGGAATCGACTCCTGCGCGAAGGCCCCCTCCGGCGCTGCGACCATTAGGTCCGCACCGACCTCCTCCGTCGATCGACCTGAGCGCCAAGGCGGCTGGGCGCTCGTCGTCGCCAACTCCGCCAGCTCCGCCGGCGCGTCGTCGTCGATCACGACCAGGAGCGTTCGCCCCCGTGTATGCCAGGCGACGCTGCACGCGAGCGCGTAGCCGAGCAACGGCGGCTCGCCGTCGCTGAGTAGCAGCGCGAGCCTGCCCTCTTTTCGCCCCACGACGAGGCGGTCAGTGCGAGCAAGCCGCTCCGCGAGTACCGCTCCGAGGTTGCGATAGACCTCTGGGTAGCTCTGAGCGACTCGCGCAAACTCGCTCTCGCTCATGACCAGAACTTCCAGGTCGACGCTCGCGCGCACGGTCGCCACCGCAGGCTGACCGGTCAGGAGCGAAATCTCGCCGACGGAGCCGCCGGGAACGATGGTGCCGACGCGATGTTCGGTTCCATCCACATCGGAAATGACCACCTCCGCGGTTCCTGACTGAGCGATGTAGATCTCGTGCATCCTGTCTCCTTCGCCAACGAGGACCGTTCCGGCCGGATAGCTCCGGCGCTCGAGGTCTTCCAGAAGGCGCGCCAGCACATCCGCGGGCAAGCCCTGGAAGACGGAGAGGTCATGGGCATGGGTCCGCGTTCGCACGGCTTCCGACTCTAGTGCGGAAGCCGCTTCCGAAGCAACGTGGGACTTGTTGACCGCTTTCCAGGACCCTGCTTTGATGGAACGCAGCCGTGACGAAGCTAAAGGAAGGCTTGATCGAGCTCGCACACCGCGTCGACCGGCGCGTCGGCTGGCATCGGCTACCGCTGCCGCTTGCGCTTCCCATCCTCGCGGCCATGCGCGAGCGCCTACGTGAGCGGAACCTCTACGACACAGGCCAGCCGGCGGGCCTGCCGGTGCCCGAGACCAACGGCGACGCCGAGCCTCGATACCTGACCTCCCGCACGATCGACGGGACGTTCACGGATCTCGACAACCCGTTGATGGGCAGCGCGGGAACGCGGTTCGGGCGAAACGTCCCGCTCGAATTCACCTTCCCCGAGCAGGAGCCGCGGCTCTCGACACCGAGCCCGCGCACGGTCAGCCTCGAGCTGATGACGAGAAAGGAATTCCTACCGGCGGAGACGCTGAACGTGCTCGCAGCGGCCTGGATCCAGTTCGAGGTCCACGACTGGTTCAGCCACGGGCCCAACGATCTCGACGAGCCGTACGAGATCTCCCTCGAGGACGGGGACGAGTGGCACGAACGGCCGATGATCATCCGGCGGACGCCGCGCGACACGACCTGCGACCCCGGCTCGGCCCAGACCTGGCGAACTGCCGAGACACACTGGTGGGACAGCTCGCAGATCTACGGCCGTACCGAGGAGATCGCCGAGAGGGCGCGCACCGGGGAGGGCGGCAGGATGCGGGTCGATCCGGATGGGATGCTTCCGGGCGACCTCGAGGAGGGCGCCGACTACGCGGACGTGCCGGGAACGCACTGGGTCGGCCTCGCCGTCTTGCACACGCTCTTCACGCTGGAGCACAACGCGATCTGCGATCGACTTCGCGCCGAGTATCCGTCGTGGTCGGACCAGCAGCTCTACGACAAGGCGAGGCTCGTAACCGGTGCCCTGATCGCCAAGATCCACACGCTCGACTGGACGCCCGCGATCATCGCCCACCCCACGATGAAGGTGGCGATGAAAGCCAATTGGTGGGGAATCGCCGGAAAGTGGTTCTCCAGCCACATCGGGCGGATCAGCTCGAGCGAAGAGATCAGCGGCATTCCCGGATCACCGCTCGACTATCACGGGGTGCCGTATTCGCTGACCGAGGAGTTCGTCGCCGTCTACCGCATGCACCCGCTTTTGCCCGACGAGTTCACCTTCCGCTCGCTGGACGACCAGGTCATCAGTGAGCTCACCTTCCCGGAGCTGAACGCGCTCCACTCACACGACCGGCTCAGCGAGATCACGATGCCGAACGCTCTCTACTCGCTCGGCGTTGCGAACCCGGGGGCGATCACCCTCGAGAACTATCCACGCTTCCTCCAGCACTTCGACCGGCCCGACGGCTTCAAGATGGATCTCGCCGCCACGGACATCCTCCGTAGCCGCGAGCGGGGCGTGCCGCGCTACACGAAGTTCCGCGAGCTGATGCACATGCGGCCCGTTCGCACGTTCGAGGAGCTGACCGACAATCCCGAGTGGGCCGAGGGAATCCGGAAGGTGTACAACGGCGATATCGACGAGGTCGATCTCATGGTCGGCCTCTACGCGGAGCCGTTCCCGAAGGGTTTCGGCTTCAGCGACACCGCCTTCCGCGTCTTCATCCTGATGGCCTCGAGGCGCCTGAAGAGCGACCGCTTCTTCACGGACGACTATCGGCCCGAGGTCTACACGCAGGCCGGGCTCGATTGGGTCGCCCGCAACGACATGCGCTCGGTCCTGCTCCGACACTTCCCGCAACTCGAGCAGGCGCTCGATGGCGTCAAGAACCCGTTCGCACCCTGGTCGAGGGTGCCGGCGCCGCGGCGAGCTCCTGCGGAGAAGGACACGGTCGCGCCGAGCGCCTGAGGGCGAGTCGCTGGGAAAAAGAACCGAGTGCTCGAGTGGCAGGTGCGAGTCTCGCAGCCACTGTCAAGCGGAAGAAGGATCCTGCGGCGAACATCTCGTACGCGCCATGTTCATGCCTTTGCCGCGCGCAATCCGCGAACGACAAATCGGTCAAAGCGAGCGAGGCTCCTCAGATGTGCGATCGAGAGCTGTGGCCTCGTGTGGTCGAGGGTTGCCGTGACCGTGAGGTGTGCGTGTGGAAGGGCAGCCGCGAGAGCCTGCGCCTCTCCCAGCGGGAAGTAGACGTCGTTTGGGGGGACGACGATCTCGACGGGCGCGGTTACATTCGGGCAGGCTCCGAGGGGCGAAAGCCTCTCCAGGAGCTCCTTCGCCCCTGCGTGCAGAGCCTCGCACGACTCGGCGAACCGGTCCGGATGCTCGTTGCGGAGAACGGCGACGACTGCCTTGCCCTCCGGCGTCTCGAGGTCCGAGGGCATGAGGGCAATCGGGTCTTGATCGTCGTCCTCCTTTGCAAGGGAGTGGAGCAGGCGCCGCCGGTCGACGTCGTTCGTGACCGTCGCAGCCAGCGACCGAGCGACCACGCGCCTGTGTAGCGGGGTCACAGGGTAGGCGACGAACCCTTCGTTCTCCTCGTAGGACCGCGTCGTCGCCAGGCAGACCATGCGCGTCAGATCAGCGAACGGAGCGACGGCTGCAACGACTGAGATGCGCTCCCGCAGGCCATCCTCCCCAGCAGTCAGAAGCGCGAGAGCAGCGCCGGTCGATGCCCCGATGAGCGCCACTCGCCCTCGCACGACCTCGGGGTGCTCGCTCGCAGCCTTCGTCACCGCGCACGCGGCCTCGAGCGTCTGCGTGGTGATCGTCCCCTCGCCGAGGCCCGGCACGTCCGGGACGAACACGATGTACCCGGCGCGCGCAAGTCCTCGGGAGAGACGCGTGACCATGGGCTCGCGGCGCCGCTCCGGATGAGCGCCGTTGATGAACACCCAGGCGGGCCACGGGCCTTCACCGCCGGGCCGCACGATCTCGACCGGCACCCCGGCGAGCTCGACCTCCTCAAAATGAGGCTCCTTCGTGATCGCGCGAACAAGCCGGCCCAGTCGGCGCAGGTCGAGGACCGTCGCGATCAGGATCAGTGCACGGAGGCGGCTAGGCAAGGGCCTCGCGGTAGTGCCTGTACCACTCGCTCTGGAAGACCTCGTCGGGGTCGTACGTCCGCTTCAAGGCGAAGAACTCCCGAATTTTCGGGTGGGCCGCCTCGAGCTGCTCGGGCGTCGCCCAGCGGTGGTAGGTGAGGAAGTAGCTCCCGCCACGGGTAACGGCGTAGTCGATGAGCCGGCGGAAGGCCGAGGCGGCGTGCTCGAGCCCCGCAGGGGTGTGGATGGTGTGGATGTTGAAGATCACGCACGCCCAGCGATCGCGTGCCCAGGTAAGAAATGCGTCGTCGTCGCGCTCGATCAGCCGAACGGTCCCGTAGATGACGTCGACGCCGGAAGCCGCGAAGTCGGCGGCTACCTCCTCGATGAAGTCCGTGAGCCGATCGCGCGGGACGTAGATCTCCGTGATCATCTCCGTTGCTCGGTCCGAGGCGCCCAGACGCTCGTCGAGCCACGCGTGGTAGTCATCCTCGTAGTCGGCAAACTGATGCGCGTCGGACATGTAGATCTGGCCGTTCGTCGCGAGGTAGTGGGTCGAGTACAGCTCGAACGCGCGAGCTTTGTCGGCATGGGTCAGGTAGAGGAGGTTCTGCCAGTCGTCGCGCGTGAGGACGCGCTGGCCTTCGGGAAGAGGAGTCTCGTCCGCGACCGGCCGGTAACACGAGAAGACACCGCGCTCCAGGAAGCCGGGGCTCATCGGGTCGATCGCGAACTGGAAGTCGCCGTACAGGAAGCCTTGCTCGATCCGCTGCTCGAGGGCGTCGACGATCCCGTCGATGTCCCTGACCTCGACAACCCGCTCGAGCTTCTGCAACGGGACGAGACGGAGCTTCGCCGAGTAGATGACTCCGAAAAGCCCGTAGCCGCCGCACACGAGCCCGAAGAGCTCGGCATTCTGGGAGCGGCTACAACGAAGCATCTCGCCGCTCGAGTCGACGAGCATCAGCTCGTCGATGTCGATGACGATCGGTTGCATCGAGAGCCCACGGCCGTGCGCGTTCGCCGCGATCGCGCCGCCGAGAGACAGCCTGTCCGCGCCGGTTTGCTTCTGAGCTATGCCCCAGGCCCGACCCGCCCCGCCCTGGTGCTCGCTGAGATACGCAAGCAGTGCAGGCCACTGGATCCCAGCCTCGACGTCGATGAGTCCCCGTTGCGAGTCGAATCCGAGCACCCGGTCGATTGCACGGGTGTCGATCAGAAGGCCGCCCTCGCAGAACTGTTGGCCGCCCATCGCGTGCCGTCCTCCCGCGATTGCAACCGGCAAGCCGCGTTCTCGAGCACCACGTATCGCTCTCTTGATCCCGTCCAGCGAGTCGACCGCGACGATCTCGGCCACTCGCACCTCGTTCAGCTGCGAGTGGATGTCGTTCACCACTGGCATCACGGATCTCGACGAAGGGCGAGTTCCAAAAACACGCGGGAGTTCTAATAAAACCTTAGCCCGGCCCGTCTTGGCGAGTTTCACACCAATGCGTGCAGCGTAGACGGTCACTAATTCCGCTGCTCAGCGGTGCTGGAAGCGCCTTCTCGGAGCCCTCCGGGCCGCAGGAGAGTCAGCGATCCGCCCCACTACCCCATTCTCCGTCCTTCACCGGCGCCGCACCCCCGGCAGGTCGACCCGCACACCGAGGGCGCACCCATGCTCGACGACCGCGGCTACGACGCGTTGCCAGAGCTCGTGCAGCTCATCGCCGCTTTCGACCAGGATCGTCCCCGCCTGCTGGGTCCGATTCGGTTTGATCCAGGGCTCGCCGAGGTCGATCACCGGGCGTGCGAACGTTCGCTGTTCGCGTCCGGGCAGACACGGCACGAAGCTAAACATCCCACCGGCAGGGTTGCTCGCTGTTGCGCCGAGGTAGAGCCGGGCGCCGCGTGTGCCTTGCTGATACATCGGGTCAAGTGTTGTCTCCCGGAACACGCGGTTCACTCGAGGCCCTGCCGTCACCGCGTAGTCGCCGGCGGTATGGCTCACGCTCTCAGCGACTACAAAGGCGGTGTCGAGCACGAATCGTCCCTTGCTCTTTGAGCCAAAAAGGATCAACGAGCCGTCAGAGAGCATGCGCAGCTTGCGGTTACGCGGCTGGCGACAGTACGTGTACACGCGCGCCGAACGACTTCCTCGACCGTGGGCCGAGGTGCGCCTGTTCGCGACCGTGAAGGGCCCCTACGCGCCGCGTGATCTTCCCGGACCAGCAGCCGAATGTGTTCATGGCCGCGATTTTTGCCAATGACCGTGGCGATACCGATTCGAGCAAGCGCGCGAGTAACTTGGAGGCCCGGTGGGGCATAGAAGTTTGCGTAGAGCCCGTGCGTCCACACGACAAGTCCGGCGCAGTTCCGAAGTCTTCGAACGCGGCGTTCGCTGCTCCGACGAGACGCGCCGCGCGCATAAGCTGGCCGGCCGCCGCGTCGGCCACCGAGAGCCCCAATAGGCCAACGCGAGGGCAACCCTCAGATGCAGCCGCGCCTGTCACTCATGTGCGCACCTGAGCCGCGTTGAGCCCGACGATCTCGTATGCGGTGATCGGTCGCGAGAAACCCTTCAGCTTCAGGTCCCTCACCTCGGTCGCGCTGACGAGATCCTCGACGCCGGCGTGGACACGCTGGCTGACCAGCATCTTCCCAGCATCGGCCGCATCGCAGAGGCGAGCCGCCAGGTTCGTCACGGTTCCGATCGCGGCGTAGTCGAACCGTCCCTCGAACCCGACTCGCCCAAGTGTTGCGTACCCCTGCGCAATGCCGACGGAGAAGCCGAGATCGTGTCCGCTGCGGCGCCAGCCCTCGACAAGGTCCGCAACATCCTTCCGCATCGCGACCCCCATACGAACCGAGCGAATAGCGGCGTCCGAACACGGCATGGGATCATTGAAGAACACCATCAGTCCGTCCCCGGTGAAACGCTCGAGCGTCCCTTCGAAGCGAAAAACGAGCTCTCCCAGAGCCTCGTGATACTGACGCAGAACCGTCATCGTCTCCTCGGGCTCCGTGGTCTCGGCAAATGCGGTGAAGCCGCGCAAGTCGCAGAAAACGACCGTAATCTCGCGACGGTGGCTTTCGAGGAAGGACTCGTCGCCCGACGAGACGATCAGCTCCGCGAGCTGCGGCGACAAGAATCGCTTCAGCCGTCCCATGCGGTCGATCTGCGCGACCTGCTCCTCGACCCGAGATTCGAGCTCGCGATTCCACTCAGCTAGCTCGGCTGCCTGCTTCCGGATCGTCTGGAAGAGCCGGGCGTTGTGGATCGCGAGCGCCGATTGGCTCGCGAATGTCTCGAGCAACTCGGTGATCTCCGTGGAGAACTCGCCTGTACGGCGGCGGCGGACGACAAGCGCGCCGAGAATTCGATTTTCACGGACGAGTGGAACCGCGAGCATCGAGCACCAGCCGGCCTGAGTGAGTTGACTCAGATGATTGTCCGGCGGAGCTCGGCCGATATCGGGGACGGCAAGCGAGGTGCCGGTCGAGGCTGCGCGGCCGACAAGCGTGTCGTGAAGCCCGACCTTTGTGGCGCGAAGCGCTTCGAGCAACTCTTCGCTCGTGCCGTACGCCGTGCGAATCTGGAACTCCTGCAACGCGTCGTCGAACTCGAAGATCGAGCCTCCTTCAGTACCGGAAAGCTCGACTGCGTGCTTCACTATCGTCGACAGCACCTCCTCTGGATCAAGACTCGAGCTCACGGCCTGCGCAACCTCGCTCAGCCCGTTTAGCTCGTCGACGGAGCGCCCGAGTTCTTGCGTCCGTTGATCGAGTTGTTGCATCAAACTCGCGTTCCGGATCGCAATTGCGCCCTGAGCGGCGAACGTCGTCGCGAGCTCGATCTCGCGCTCCGTGAACGGGTTGACCTCGCGTCGCCAAAGCGAGATAACCGCGATGACCTCATCTTCGCCTTGGATTGGAACGCCAACGATGGTTCGGAAGCCTCCGAGCCGCTGCCGGAGGTGCTGCTCCTCGGTGTCGTAATCGCGATCATGAGCGATGTCCGCCGACATCACCGGTCGGCGCTCGAGCGCGACACGGCCGACAAGCGTGCCTGGGCCAAGCGGGAGCTCACGCTCTCCGATCAACGATCGGTACTCCTCGGAGCCGCCTGAGGCGCGGGCGAGCCGAAAGTGGTCGCCCTCCTTGACAAAGATCTGCCCGGCGTCCGCATGACACAGACGTATCGCATGCTCAACCACCGTTTCGAAGATCGGCTGGAGCTCGAAGTCAGACCGACCCACCGCAAGCAGCACCTCGTTCGTGGCCACCTGTTGCTCGCGCAGCTGCGCGAGCTCACTCGACAGAGCCTCCACCGGTGAGCTATGCGGTCGCGATGCCGAACCCGAACCGGTCAACCGTCTCCCCCTTCGGCCGAGTGCCAGCCCGTCGAGTCTGCACGGCAGCGGATCGGCAACAGCATGGCACGTTCAGCACACGGTGCCAAGCGACAAATTCCGTCCTCGTGCCTGGCCACTCGGGCGAAACGAACTGTCGCGGCTCCGGATGCCGTCTGCTCGCGCGGCGGCTCGGGACGGCCCTAGTTGCCTCCGTGCGAGCAGGGACTTTCAGAGAGAGTGGAACTCTCCAGAAAGAGCGGATGAAGGGGCTCGAACCCTCGACCTTCTGCATGGCAAGCAGACGCTCTACCAACTGAGCTACATCCGCGAGTCAACCGAGTATAGCCACGCTTTTCAGGCACCACTTGCGTCGAGGGCCTCGTTCACGAGGCTGTCGGCGAGCTCGTTGTGTTCGCGGCGGACGGCCGTGTAGGTGACCTTGCCGACCCGGCGCTCGAGGTCGTTCGCCTCGTCCCAAAGCTGCCTCAGGGCCTCGTTCTTCACCTTGTAGTCGCCACGCATCTGATGGACGAGGAGCTCGGAGTCGGAGACGACCTCGAGCTCGTCCACCTCGAGCTCGGCGGCCTTCTTCAGCCCCTCGACGAGTGCGCGGTACTCGGCCACGTTGTTCGTCGCGACGCCGATCGACTCCCCGTGGGCGGCCAGCACGGTGCCGTCGTCGGTCTCGAGCACGTAACCGTAGGCGGCGGGGCCTGGATTCCCGCGCGAGCCTCCATCGGTGGACAGGCGCGCCTTCACTGAAGTGGGTAGAGATCGAAGGCCGGCTCCTCGTACGGATGCGCGCCCCGAAGCGCTTGGACGACCTCAGCCTCGCGTTCGGCCGGATAGACCGTCTCCAGGCGCAGCTCGGGGACATGCTCCTCGCGTCCGCTTTCACCGATGGTGGGCTCGGCGCCCTCTCCGGCGAGGAACGTCCCGGTCCCCTCCGTGTACCAGGAGCAGCGCTCGTAGTCGCCGATTCGACCTGCTCCTGCCGCAAAGACGGCGTCGCGCACGGCGTCGAGCGCTTGGGCGGGGACGAAGACGACGAGCTTGCGATTCGCGCTGGGCTCGGTCACGGTCGCACTCTCACACACCGTCGAAAAGGATGAAGAGGATGGCTCAACACTCGGCGAGGGCGACTCAGGCATAGCGGACACATTCGACACAGAGCTGTGACCCACGCGTACGCCGCGCGCCGATACGCTCGCCTCGGGAGGAGGTTGGCTGTACCTAAGTAGCGGTCGGCGCGGAGAGCTCACGCTCGAGCCAGGCTTCCGCCTCGCGTGACGAACGCAGACGGACCATGTTGTACCGGGCGAGACGGGCTTCGTACCTTCGGCGCCGGTCCCGGTGCGTCGTCAGCACCCAGAGGAACAGGGAGTCGCGACTCAAGAACGCGCCGCGCCAGGTCTCGCGGTTTCCGTTCCAGAGCTCGACGCCCGTGCGGACTCGATCAAGCGTGCGGCTCAGGAGGCGGGGAAGGATCGTCCGCAGGGGTAGGTCGAGCCAAACAACGAGGTCGGCCTGCTCGAGCACGAGGTCTCCGAGCTTGCCGTGGTAGCTCCCGTCGACGACCCAGGCATCCGAGTCGATTGCCGGGAGGACGAGGGCCTTGAACTCGACATCCGAGGGCGCGGACCAGTTCGGCCCCCAGTGGAGGGCATCGAGCTCGACGTACGGTCTTCCTTCGTGCTCGGCGAGACGTCGGGCGAGCGACGACTTCCCGGAGCAGGTCGTGCCGATGACGACGATCTTGCGGGGCCGGCCCGCCATGCTGTTACTCCGCGGTGTCGATCTGAGCCCGTTGGAGTTTTCCCGAGTAATCGACGTAGATCGACTTCCACTCGGTGAAGAAGTCGAGCGCAGCCTGCCCCGCCTCGCGGTGGCCGTTGCCCGTGTCCTTGACGCCGCCGAAGGGCAAGTGAACCTCGGCTCCAATCGTCCCGGCGTTGATGTACGTGATGCCGGCCTTCAGGTCCCGCATGGCTCGGAACGCCTTGTTCACGTCGTCGGTGAAGATCGAGGACGAGAGCCCGTACTTGATCCCATTCGACACACGAATCGCCTCGTCCAGGTCGCGAACCTTGATCACGGCGACTGTCGGCCCGAAGATCTCCTCCTGGGCGATCCGCATCTCGGGATCGACGTCGCCGAAGATCGTCGGCCGGTAGTAGAAGCCCTTGTCGAGCCCGTTGCCGGACGCCACCTCGCCGCCGGTCAGCAGTGTCGCGCCCTCGTCCTTGCCGATCGTCGTGTACGAGTGAATCTTGTCGAGCGCAGACTGGTTGATCACCGGGCCCACGTCGGTGTCCTCATCCCAGCCAACTCCGAGCCGGAGCTTCTCGGCCTGCGCGACGAACCGTGAGACGAGCTCGTCGTAGACCGCCTCGTGTGCGATCACGCGGCTCGCGGCGGTGCAGCGCTGACCCGAGGTGCCGAACCCGGACCAGATGATTCCGTCAACCGCCAGGTCGAGGTCGGCGTCGTCGAGGACGATGATCGCGTTCTTGCCGCCGAGCTCGAGGTGGACGTGCTTCAGACGGTCGGCCGCATCCTTCGTCACCTGGACGCCTGTCTCGCGCGAGCCCGTCAGCGTGATCACCGGAACGTCCGGGTGCGTGACGATCGCGTTACCGACCTCTCCCCCACCCCCGTGGACGATGTTGACGACGCCCGCGGGAACTCCGGACTCGTTCAAAAGCTCGACGAAGCGCTCGCCGAGCGCCGGAGTGTCGGTCGCCGGCTTGAAGACGACTGTGTTGCCGCAGACCAGCGCCGGCAGGATCTTCCAGGAGGGGATCGCGATCGGGAAGTTCCACGGCGTGATCACGCCGACGACACCAATCGGCTGGCGCACGCTCATGTTGAACTTGTCGCGGAGCTCGGAGGGAGTCGTCTGCCCGAAGAGGCGCCGGCCCTCGCCGCCCATGTAGTAGGCCATGTCGACGGCCTCCTGCACGTCTCCCCGGGCCTCGGGCAGAACCTTGCCCATCTCGCGCGTCATCAGCTGCGCGAGCTCCTCCTTGTTCTCGCTCAGGAGCTGCGCGAAGCGAAAGAGGATCTCGCCGCGCTTCGGCGCCGGCACGAGCCGCCAGTCCTCGTACGTCTCTTTCGCAGCCGCGACTGCCCGGTCGACGTCCTCGGGCCCCGAGCGCGGGAAGACGCCGACGGTCTCGCCGTTGGCGGGACTCGCGCTCGCGAAGGTCTCGCCGGAGGCGGCATCCACCCACTCGCCGGCGATGTAGTTCTGGAAGGTCTTCGCGCCCAGGATTGCCACGGCGCGGATACTAGGAGAGTTCGGTGGAACGTTGCTCGTTGCCGGGGTGCGATGCTCGTTCCGAGGACGCGGACGCAGGGAGCCCCGATAGTCGAACTATCGGGGCGACTGAGGACCCGGCATCGGGGCGCTGAGGCGTCGCTTGCGACGCCGACTCAAAGGCCCTGGCGGCTTTGCCGACAGGGCCGTCTTCAGCGCGGCCCGGCGACTCAGCCACGTTTCGCCGAACTCTCCTCATCGCCGGCTTCCGAGCCCTCGGCGTCGAGGAACGTGCCCGGGATGCGTGGACGGCGCCGGTCGCGTAGCTCGCGCTTGCCTCCGCTCTCGCGGCCCGTGCGACGATCGGGGCCTTCACGGCGTTCGAGGATGACCGTCACATTCGGGTTGTCCTTGTAGTACTCGACCATCTTGGTGAAGAGCTCGTCCTCGAGCTCTCGCGGGATCACGCAATAGATCATCGATCTAAGTGTAGGTTGGCTTCCCGGCTACAGGCGTGCGATCTCCGGGACGACGCGGCCGTCCGGATCGACCCGGGCGTTCCAGGTCCTGAAGGAGGGCTCGAGCTCGTTCAGCTCATGGCCGCGCTCGGCGAGCCGGACCGGTTGCGCGGAATCGAAGAGGACGCGGTACTGGTACCACGAGATGTCCCAGGCGACCGTGACCACGACCTCGGTGTTCACACCCGAGAGCGGCACGACGCTCGCGTGCGGCTTCCCCAGGCTCTTCCCGATCCCACCGACGGTGCGCCGGTACGGGCTCGCGTTGAAGAGGTCGGCCGCTTCGACCATCGCTCGCTCCGGTTCGGACAGGCGCCGCAGGATCGGTTCGGGGGCGAGCGTCTCCTCGGGAGCGGCGCGGCGGGGATCGAGGAAGGTGCCGAGGCTGAACTTCTTCCGGCGCGGCTCCTCCTCGAACGTCGGCGTGGTCGGGCTGCCTTCCTTCAGCCAGCCCTGTTCGGCCGCGATCTCCTGGCAGAGCGGACAGACGTCGACGAAGTCCTCGCCCTCGGGGGAGAACCGCGTCGTTCGCTCGCCGACGAGGAGCGACCGGTCGCAGATCGCGCAGACCTGCGCGATTGCCATTCGTGAAGACCGCATGGCCTCGACTATATAGCCCGCTCGTCAGCGTCTCCTCGCGCTGCTAGGCTCCGCTAACTGTGTTTTACACTGTAATTCACGAGGAGGGAACGTGACGGGGCGCATGCAGCTCCCGAGAGGCGTCCGGTCGCGCCGTCGCGTCGGGCCGGGGCGCTGGCGCGTGCGTGCGCGGCTCGAGCGTTTCACCGAGCCTGCCGTGCTCCTCGTCCTCCGCGACACGCCCGGCCACGGCTACGAGCTTCTCGTGGAGCTACAGACGCTGATGCCGAACGAACGAATCGACATGGGCAACCTGTACCGCATCCTCCGTTCGCTCGAGCAGGAGGGCCTCGTCACGTCGACCTGGGACGAGGAAGCCCCTGGCCCCGCGAAACGCGTCTACGTCATCACTCAGTCGGGCCGCCGAGTGCTCGCACAGTGGGTCGAGGCCTTCAAGAAGATCGAGCAGCAAATCTCCGTTTTTTCCAAGCGCTACGCAGAGGGAAGGGGGTGACCATGCACCACCAACGACACCGGCGTTTCTCCCGCCGCGGCGTGGGCCATCGCTTTTATGAGCCCGAGCGCGTTCTCGAGCGGCTAGAGGAGTACCAGCGCGACCTCGAGCAAGAGCTCGCAGACGTCGCAGACCTGATCGGCCGGCTAAAGAAGGATCAGCCGGAGCCGGTCAAGGTCTAGAAGCCGGGAGCGAGAGGCGGAGGACTTCCAAGACCTAGACTTTCGCCTCTTCTCGCTCCTTCTTCGTCTCCGCGATCAGTTTCTCCGCAACATGGCTCGGCACCTCGTCGTAGCGCAGGAACTGCATGTGATAATCGCCGCGGCCGCCGGTCATCGACGTCAGCGCCTGGCCGTAGGTGAGCATCTCGGCCATCGGCGCCTCGGCCTTGATGTGGGTCATTCCGCCGGTCGGCTCCATTCCCTGCAGTCGCCCCCGCCGTGAGTTGAGATCCCCATTCACCGCGCCGACCGTGTCGTCGGGGACGGTCACGTCCACCTCCATGATCGGCTCGAGCAGCACGGGGTCCGCCGCCTCGTAGGCTTGCTTGAACGCCATCGAGCCGGCGATCTTGAACGCCATCTCCGACGAGTCGACCGTGTGGTACGAGCCGTCCACGAGCCGCACCCGCACTCCTTGCACCGGCGCCCCCGCCAATTCGCCCTGCTGCATCGCTTCCTGGATGCCCTTGTCCACGGCGGGCCGGAAGCTCTGAGGAATGACTCCCCCGACGATCTTGTCCTCGAACTCGTAGCCGGTGTGCCCTTCGAGGGGCTCCAGCACGATGTGGCAGTCGCCGAACTGGCCGCGGCCGCCGGTCTGCTTCTTGTAGCGCCCGTGCCCCTTTGCTTCTCTCCGGATCGTCTCGAGATAGGGAACGCGCGGCTGACGCAGGTCGACCTCGACGCCGAAGCGGCGCTTGAGCCGGTCGACGGCGACCTCGACATGCATCTGCGTCATGCCCGAAAGCAGCTGCTCCCCGGTCTGCGGGTCGCGCTGGAGGTGCAGAGTCGGGTCCTCCTCGCTCAGGCGGCGCAGCGAGGTCGCGACCTTCTCCTCGTCGCCCTTGGCCTTCGGCGTGATCGCGAAGCTCATGACGGGCTCCGGGAAATCGAGGCTCGGCAGCTCGACGTCGCGGTCGGCGTCCAGCAGGAGGTCGCCCGTCCGCACGTCCTTCAGCTTGGAGACCGCACCGAGGTCGCCCTCGCCGAACTCCTGGGCCGGCTCGTGCTCCTTGCCCTGGAGCGTCAGCAACTGGCCGACGCGCTCCTTGTCGTGTGTGCGCACGTTGGTGACGGTCGAGTCCGACCCGATCCTGCCGGTGAGCACACGGAAGATGTTGATGCGGCCCGCGAAGGGGTCGGCGACGGTCTTGAAGACAAAGGCTGCGTTCTCGGCGCCCTCGATCTCGATCGGCGCTCCCTTCTTGGCGGGCGACGGGATGCCCTCGACGAGCAGGTCGAGCACGGCCGTCGTGCCGAGGTTCTTCGTCGCAACTCCGCACGCGACCGGGAAGAGCTCCCCGCGGGTCACGGCCGTCTTCATGGCGGAAGCGACCTCCTCGGGCGAGAGCTCCTGCCCGTCGAGGTAGCGCTCCATCAGGCCCTCGTCCGTCTCGACGACGGAGTCGAGGAGCTGGGTTCGGTACTGCTCGACCTGGTCGGCGAGCTCGGCGGCGATCTCTCCCGGGCTCCCCTCACGGTCTCCCTCGGGGCTCGTGTACGCGGTCATGTGCAGGAGGTCGACGATGCCGCTCACCTCGTGCTCGGATCCGATCGGCAAGTGGATCGCAACGCACTGAGAGCCGAGCTGCGCGCGAAGCTGCTCCAGGGTGCGGTAGAAGTCGGCACGCTCCCGGTCGAGCATGTTCACGACGACGACGCGCGCGATGCCGAGCTCTTCGGCGCGGCGCCAGTTGCGCGCGGTCTGGACCTCGACGCCCATGACCCCGCTGACGGTGACGAGCGCCCCTTCGACGACGTGCAGCGATGAGATCGCGTCGCCCTGGAAGCTCGCCTCGCCGGGCGTGTCGATGAGGTTGATCTTTCGGCCCTGCCACTCGAGGTGGCAGAGCGAGGCCGAGATCGACATCTCCCTGTTCTGCTCGTCCTCGTCCCAGTCCGAGACGGTCGTGCCCTGCTCGACGACACCGAGCCGGTTCGTTGCGCCTGCCTGGAAGAGCATCGCCTCGACGAGCGAGGTCTTGCCGGTGCCGCGGTGACCGACGACAGCGACGTTGCGGATCTTTCCGGGCTCGACTGCGGGCATGCGAATGCTCCTCCTGGCCTTGGTTCAGTCGATCTTAGCGAGGCATCGACGTGGAAAGAACGTCACGGTTCCGGCGCCAACCCGTGACCCACGCGTGCGCTTCTCCTCGCTACGCTCGCAGCGGGGAGGAGGCCGGGCGCGCCTTAAAGAGTGGGCTACGGGGCGGAGTCGCGCGCCGGCACGCCGCCGAGGTGCGCTTTGAGGCGGAGGACCGCCTTCGTGTGCAGCTGCGAGACCCGCGACTCGGTCACGCCGAGCACCTCGCCGATCTCGCGCAAGGTCAGCTCCTCGTAGTAGTAGAGCGTCACGACGAGCTTCTCCCGCTCGGGCAGACGGGCGATCGCCTCGCCGAGGGCTTCCTTGAGCTCCGTCTGAGCGAGGGCCGTCTGCGGCTCCGGCCCGTGGGTGTCCTCGATCGTGTCGATCAGAGCGACCTGGTCACCCCCCGAGGAGGAGATCGTCCAGAGCTCGTCGAGCGCGCCGATCGACGAGCGTGAGATCTCGGTCAGGCTCTCCTCGAGCTCCTCGGTGGCAATCCCGAGCTTGCCCGCGATCTCGTCATCGGTGGGCGCACGGTGGAGCCTTGCCTCGAGATCCGCGATCGCGCGCTCGATCTGTCGGGCTCGCGCCCGCACCGATCGCGGCACCCAGTCCAGCGCGCGCAGCTCGTCGATGATCGCGCCCTTGATCCGCGCGATCGCAAACGTCTCGAACTTCACATCGCGATCCGGGTCGTAGCGCTCGATCGCGCCGATGAGCCCCAGGAGGCCGTAGGAGACAAGGTCGCCCTCGTCCACATGCGCGGGGAGCCCGCTGCCGAGTCGCCCGGCGACGTACTTGACAAGCGGCGCGTACGTGAGGATCAGCCGGTCGCGCACCGCCTGGTCGTGAGACCTGATGAACTCCTGCCACAGCCCCTGGGTGTCGTCGGTCTGCGCCACGCCTTAGAGAATACGGCGCTTCGCGGCCGAATCCTCAGCGAGCACGTCTCACCAGGAGCGCCCGGAGGCCGAAGCTGCCGATCCAGAGCGCGAGCGCGACGCCCGCCGCCGCGATCACCCAGACCCCCGCCAGCAGTGCCGCGTACCCGATGCCGGCGAAGAGAACGGCAAGAAAGAGAAAGAGCGCCCCGAGCGCACGACGCTGACCACCGGCCACGGGCGCGACTCTACTGGCCGCGAAGGGCCGCAGTACAATCGGTGATCCGAACCTAGGGGCGTAGCTCAATTGGCAGAGCACCGGTCTCCAAAACCGGGGGTTGCAGGTTCGAGTCCTGCCGCCCCTGT
>JBBPIJ010000016.1:45365-60729 GCA_038040395.1 Actinomycetota bacterium | reverse complement strand
CGACGATCTCGTCGACGTAGAGGAAGCCGTTCTTCTCGAGGCCGATCTCGACGAACGCGGCCTCCATGCCCGGGAGGACGTTGTCGACGGTGCCCTTGTAGATGTTGCCCGCGATCGAGCGGCGCTCGGGGCGCTCGAGGTAGACCTCGGCGGGACGGTCGTCCTCGATCACGGCGACGCGCTGTTCGCCGACGTCGACGGAGACGAGGAGCTCGCGCTTGGCCTTCGGGAGCGGCGGGCGGCGCTCTTGCTGGCGGCGGCGCTGCTGCTGGGGACGGCTGCCGCTGCGCTGGCGCTGGGCCGGCTTGCGGTCGGGCTTCTTCTCAGCGGCCGGCGTAGCGTCCTTGGTCGCGGTTTGACCGGCCGTGCCAGTAGTCGAGCCGCCAGGCTTGCGCCGGTTGCGGCCGCCGCGGGATCCGCGTGAGCGTCGTGGTCGAGTGGATTGTGCGCCCTGCGCGGGCGGCTGGGTTACTGCTGGTGGTGGTGTGGGAGGGGCAGTCTCACTGGGCGCCCTCTCCGGACGTAGCTTGCGTCGAAACAACTTCAGCAAACGAAATCTCCTTCTGTGGCGCGCGCGCAGACGACACCGAGGCGGCCCCTTGGGACGCCGCATAAGAGGCCATGCCGGCTTTGCCGGCGTGGCCGGCCTTCGAAGCGGTGCGCGCGCAGCGTGGGTAAGTGGAAAAACTCATAAAAACTTCGGGTCCTAGGCTAGCAGCAGGTGGTGTCGCTGCCATTAGAGCTATCGGCTGTCTTTCGCGGAGGCATGAACCTTGGGAATGCGGCCTCGATTGGACGCGCGTTCGATTCCCGTCTCCCCGGAGAGTTGAAGTCGCAGCGATGGGCAGGAGCAGCGCACCCGCGGGACGCTTGCTGAGAGGATCGGGTACTCAAGCGAACCAGGAGGTCCAAGCCATGGAGCCAGGCAGCCAGATAAACGAGCGCTACCCGGTCGAGTTCTCGGTCGAGTATCCGGACCGCGACCTCAACCGGCTGACGACGGCATTCAGGATCCTCTGGGCCATTCCGATCGTGATCGTCGCCGCAACGATCTCGGGCAGCGCTGGGTTCCAAACGTGGACGGCCGCGGTCGGCGCAGGCGGGATCCTCTTCCTGCCGGCGCTCCTGATGATCGTCTTCCGCCAGAAGTACCCGCGCTGGTGGTTCGACTGGAACATCGAGCTGATGAGGTTCTCGAACCGGATCGGCGTCTATCTCGCACTGATGGACGACCGTTACCCGTCCACCGACGAGCGCCAGGGCGTCACGCTCGACTTCCCCTACCCCGACGCTGCGCGCGACTTGAATCGCTGGCTTCCGCTCGTC
Organism: Actinomycetota bacterium; assembly: GCA_038040395.1. GTDB lineage: Bacteria > Actinomycetota > Thermoleophilia > Gaiellales > Gaiellaceae > VAXT01. Next base: position 59,403 of record JBBPIJ010000016.1, on the reverse strand, counting down.
AAGTGGTTCCTGGCGATTCCGCACTACATCGTGCTCGTCTTCTTGTGGATCGCGGCGATCCTCCTGGGGATCTTCGCCTGGTTCGCGATCCTCTTCACGGGCCGCTACCCGCGCGGCTTGTTCGATTTCGTCGAGGGTGTGATGCGTTGGGAGAACCGCGTCGTCGCCTACGCGTTCGTGCTCGTGACCGACGAGTACCCGCCGTTTCGGTTGAGCCCGTAGCTCGCGTTGCGAACCGGACAATCGCCTGGGCCGCGTCGCGTTCCTAGAAAGACATCGACCCGCCAGGAGTGGCGGGTCGAGCCGGGTGAAGCGGGGAGCCACCCCGCGCGCGGCTGCCGCTGACACTGTACCTCCGCGTCCCGGCGATTTAGAGCAAAGTCGACACACTCCGGCTAGACGGGCTCGAAGCGCCGTTCCCGGTTTCGCATGGGCCTTTCCAGAGGTACTGGCCCTGCAAGTCGAACTCTGTTCGCCTGGGCTCCTCGCCTCGCGCGCTGAACGCGCGTCGGCTGCCTTCGGGCTTTGGCCGGGGTTCTGGCCACAGGGCCAGTGGATCTACTCTACTCCTCTGAGCAGCGCGACGCCGAGCGCGACCCACGCGCCTTCGAAGACGAAGAGCCCGATGTCGTGGATCGGATCGACATCGAGGGTGATCGCGACGAGGATGCCCGCCGCTCCGACGAGCGGGAGCAGCCACGCGCGGCCGAGGCTGTCGCGGAGCCCGGGCGCGATCAGCAGGTGACCGACGAAGAGCAGCAGAAAGCCGATCGCGAACAACACGAAGTTCCCGGGGATGTCGCCCGTCAGGGCCACTGTGATGAGCGCCTGCACGCCGAAGAGTCCGAGAAACGCGACACCGGCGACCGAGAAGCGCCAGCCGATCCGGCCGACCCTCGTGCTGACGAGGTCGCCCAGGCGCCAGATCGCCGTGACAAGAGCGGCAGCCCCCAGTCCCCAGAGCGTGACAAAGACCGCAGCCTTGGCGTCCGAGGACCCGAAAACGAGCTCTCCGGCCTGTCCCGCGAAGATCAGCGCACCGGCGAGGATCGCCGCAATCCCTGTACGACGCTTGCTCACCGCGGCGCCGCCCCGCTCAGTTGCTCGCGCTCACCGATGCTCGTCGAACCGGTGACGTCGGAGAAGATGACGGTGACCGTCTTCCGGACCTCGGTGGTCACGAGTCGAGTCTACGACGCTCGAACGCGTGAGACTATGCCCCGATGTCTCCAGCCGTACTCGCGAGAGGAGGTGACCATGCCCTTTCGAAAGCCACCGCCCGAAGTCGCGCCCGGCATCGTGCACATGCATCCGCGCTGGGAGCGGATCCTGCGCGGGGAGTCGTCGCTTGCGCGCCTGCAGCGACTCTACCGCGGGATGTTCGCGCTCATCCCGAGCCCTTGGCGCTGCAAGTTCTGCAACGCCCCGTTCAGCGGCCCTTCCTCGGGGGTCCTCAAGTGGATCGGCTACTCGCCCTCGGCGAAGAACCCCAACGTATGCGCGCGCTGAATTGAGTGGGCACCGAAGGGCGGGGCTGTCGTCCCGCTCAGTGTGCTCTTCGCCGACGTGCGCGGCTACACGAAACTAACAGAGGGACTCTCGCCGGCCGAGGTGCCGGCGCTCGTCAACCGGTTCTACGAGACCACCTCTAAAGCCCTGCTCTCGCACGAGGGTCTCCTGGGTCAGATCGAAGGGGACAACGTCATGTCCCTCTTCGTACCGGGTTTCGCGGGAAAGGGCTACAGGAGCAACGCCGTCGAGGGCGGCCGGGCTCTCCTGCAGGCGGTCGGGCCAGGGAGCGAGCTCGCGCTCGAGGTCGGCGTGGGAATCGCGAGCGGCGAGGAGTTCGTCGGCAACGTCGGCGGCGGGGGCTACAAGGACTTCGCGGCAGTCGGGGACGTGACGAACCTCGCGGCCCGGCTCACCGCAAAAGCTCAGGCCGGCGAGGTGCTCGTCGATGCCGAGACGTTCGAGGCCGTCGCCAGCCGGTATCCGGGCGCGGAGCGCTACGAGCTCGAGCTCAAGGGCAAGCAGGTGCCGATCGCTGCGTACGGCATCCTCTCCTGAGCTACTGGAAGCAGACGCGCATCCCGAGCTCCCTCGACAGTCGGGACGCGTCTGTCGCATGGGTGCCCGCGCTCGCGTTCGCACGCGCCATGCCGTTCGTGTCCGCGCGTGCAGCCGCGGCGCGGAGGGCTTCGTAGTCTCCGCCGAACGCCGCCATCGCATGCATCCACTGCTGGGCGGTCTCTTGCTGATCTGCAGGAGGCCGGAGATCTTGCTGATCGACGTAGCTCCGCCAGAAACTCGGCAGCAAGCGATCCATCTGCCGCTCGATCCCGGCCGGCGTCTTTGGGTTGCCAAGCGTGGCTGCGAACTGGCTGAACTTCTGGCAATTCGCGTCGGCTCGCTGTGCGTAGTCGGCGTCACCCACCGAGCCTGAGCTCATCGCGGGCCCGACGCTTGTCTCGTTGGAGTCCATTACGAAAGGGGCGATGACCGCGATCGCGATCGCCTCGAGCAGGAAGAGGGCAGCCACTGCCCGGATCGTTGCTCGACGCGTCCTGAGGAAGGCGAAGGCCGCAAGGAGCGCTACACCGGCTGCGATGAGCGTCATGACCCACCACGGCCAGCCGAGATCGACCATGACCGCCATAGGGGCTCACCTTAGAACGAAACAGGTCCGCAACGACGACTTTCTCGCATTTAGACCGGCTCGAGCAGCCGCCTCCGGTTTTGCACGGCGAAGACGGCGGTCGCTGGGAGCAGCAGGACGAAGCCGACCCCGACGGCGATATCCGCGAGGTTGAACGCGACGCCGCCGGCGACGATCGGATCGGGCACGCCCGGGAGCGACGGCCAGAGCGCGATCGAGGCGAGGTTTCCCGCTGCTCCGCCGAGAATCACGCCGCTCGCGACGGCGATTGTGCTCGAGCGCGTCAGCGCGACCGCGGCCGCCCACGCGACCGATGCTGCCGTGACGCCCGCTACGTAGAGCGCCGAGCGGTCGTGCGCTAGGACGACCCCGCCACGCTCTACGACGGCGACTGCCGTGTAAGCGAGATCGAGGCCGGCGACGGCGATCACGGTGCCGGCGAGGACGCTGAGGGTCCGGGTCACCCCGGGATTATCTCCCGGGCCTGCTCGCTAGCGGCGCTAGCCGCGGACGGTGCGGCTGATGTTCGCGAGGTGCTCGGTGTCGGCCGCGATGCGGGCTCGGAACTTCGCTCGCTTCGCCGCGGCCTTCCGAACCAGCTTGAAGGTCGACTTGCGCGACGTCCGCACCCTCGCGATCGTCACCCAGCGCGTTCCCTTGCGCTTCTGGATCAGCACGAGGCGGCGCACGTGCTTCGGCCCGATCGTGCCGCGAAGGTAGAGCTTGCCGGCCCTGCGAGAGGCCTTGAGCGTGATCGCGTGCTTCACGAGCACGGTGAGGGTCGGGTCCGGCGTCACGCCCGTGTAGGCCGCTTTGTAGGTCGTCCGCTTGGTCGGCTTGACGAGCGCCCGGAAGACTCCTGCGGCGTCGGTGGTGGCCGGCGGCAGCGGTGTGAACACGGTCGTCCCGACCGGCTGCGCCGAGAGCGCGACGACCGCACCCGCGACCGGAACGCCGCCCACGACAACCGACCCGGTGAGGGTCACGGTCTTGCCGAAGACGATCGTGGTCGGCGCGGCCGCGAAGGTCATCGTCGGCGCGAGGACGCTGTCGTAGAGAACCTTGAACGCCTGGACCCGCGGCGTCGCCGACCCGTCCGCCGACTGGAGGTCGAAGACGACCCTCAGAGACTGGTGAGCGGCAGCAGCGACAGCGGTCAGGTCGAGCGTCGTGTCGCCGGTACCGAGCGGAGCGGTCGCGACTTGCTCGCCCGTGGTTGCATCGAGCAGGCGCGCCGTCGCCGTGCCGGTTCCGCCGCCCGTCGGCGAGAAGATGCTCATCGTCGCGGTGAACGAGCGCCAGGCCGACACGCTTCGCCCCGCGGAAGGGGTGATCGCCGTCGACGACGCGCTGCCCGTAGGCGAGAAGCTCACCGGCGCGTGGGTCAGCTCGACCTTGTCGAGCACGGGGCTCGTCCCAGGGTTGGAGAGACGCGCCTGCCAGCGGACGCCGTGGACGGTGAGCAGGAAGTTGAGCGCTTCGGTCGGGCTCGAGACCGTGACCGGGAAGTAGTCGGACCAGAACTCGTCTCCGCTCGACGAGTAGGGCTGGAGGAAGCTGAGCCAGAGGGCGACGGAGCTTCCGCTCGAGGTGCGCACGAGCTGGCGAAAATCGCGCACGCTGGTGGACGAGTTGCCGAGCTGGTAAGTCGCCCAGCCGCTCGGAATGCCCGGCTGCGGGCTGCCCGGAGTCGGGTACGCGGTCGTCGCGTGGTTGCCTCGCGTGCGACCGGTTCGGTCGACCCCGCTCGTCCAGACATGAAGCGCGGAGCCGTCGACGAGCATGCCGGTGGGCTCGACGCCGGTCTCGTCGGCCGCGTACGCGGTGAGGCTCGGGCCGAGGACGACGCCGCGCTTCGTCCAGGCGATGCCGTCGGCCGACGTCGCGTAACCGACTCGCTCGATCGGCTTGCCGTCGAGCGTCTCGACACCGGTGTAGAGCATCCGGTAGTCACCTGCTCCGGCCTTGACGACGACCGGGTCCTTGACCGAGCTCGCGTCGAACTCGCTCGCGGTTCCGAGATCGAGAACGGCAGAGGCTCCTCGCGTGAGGGCTCCGCCCGGCGTGGCCGCTGTCGCGCGACCGATCCTCGTCGTCCCGCCGGAGTCGAGCCCCGCGTAGTACATGACATAGGTTGCCCCGTCCTTGATCACGGACGGATGGCTGACGGCGCTCGCATCGAAGCCGGAACCGTCGCCGGCGAGCAGCTGGTTACGGGCCGACCAGGAAGCGTTGTTCGGCTGCTTCGAGACGGCGTCCTCGGGTGTCGAGGCGTAGCCGATCGAGGCCGTGCCGCCCGAGCTCAGGCCCGTGAAATAGAGGTAGTACGTGGCAGCGTCGTAGAGCGGAGTCGGGTCGCGCTCGCCGCCGTTGTCGAACGATGCGGGGTTGCCGAGCGGGAAGAGCGCGCCTCCGTTCGGTGCGGAGACGGGGACCTTCGTCCACGTCGTTCCGTCGGGGGAGGTGGCCTCGCCGAGCCGTGGCTTGAAGTCGCTGCCGCGTGTGCCCCAGTAGAAGCCGGCGAGCTTCGGCGCCGTACCGGCGGGAGCCACTGCGGCGATCCCGGATGCCTGGCGTCCGTCGAAAGCGGTTCCGAGCGTGCCGACGTCGAGCACGGAGCCGCCCGACTGCGAGCCGTTCACCTTGTTGAAGGAGCTTCCGTTGCTCGAGGTGGCGAGACCGATGCGGGTGTGGAAGTTTCCGTTCGCGTCGATCGTGTTGCCGGAGTAGTAGAGCTTGTAGGGGGTGGCCGCGCCCGAGTCCTGAAGCAGCTCGGGGGAGTTCAGGTTCGAGTAGTCGAAGTTCGTGTTCGACCCGGAGGGGTTCACCGCGGGGCTCGGGCCTGTCCACGTGACGCCGTCGGTCGAGCTCGTGTCCATGATCTTCGTCTGGAACACGCCGCCGCCGACGAGCTTGCGGCCGGTGAGCAGCATCGAGAAGCCGCTCGGCGTCTTCCAGACCGTCGGCGCGAAGGCGCCGAACGCGATGTTCGCGCTCACGCCGGGATCCTCGGGAGCGATCACCTTGCCGCCCTTGGCCCACGTGATGCCGTCGGCCGAGGTCGCGTAGGCGACGCGCTTCTTGCTCGAGTCGTCGCCCGTGTACCACATCTTCCACGTGGAGCCGTCCTTCAGCACGGTCGGATCAGCGGCGCTGAAACTGTCGGCCGAGCCGGCGGCCCCGTGTGAGAGAACCGGAAGCGGAAGCGGGCCGAAGCTCGGGTACTTCGTCCACGTGACGCCGTCGAACGAGGTCGCGTAGCCGATCGCGCCGAAGACGCCGGAGCGTCCCGAGTACCACATGCGGTAGGGCGTGGCGGCATCGGCAGGGTCATAGACGACGTCCGGCCCGTACACGCCGTCGGCGTCGAACGAGGCCGGTGTTCCGACCATGACCGGCGCGCCGCCGTTGGCCCGCGCCCACGTGACGCCGTCGGCCGAGGTCGCCATGAAGATCGCCGAGCGTGCGCCGTCTTCAGAGGTGCCGGAGTACCACATCACATACGTCACGCCGACCTTGGCCAGCGCAGGGTCGTCGACGTTGTCGCTGTCGAGCACGGCGGCCGCAGTCGGGCGGAGCACGGGGTTCGCGGAATCGAGGCCAAGCGGAAGGAGGGTCGTCGGCAGGCTCAGGGTCGCGGCCGCGCCGGTGCCGCCGCGGGCGAGCGTGCGGACGCCGAAGGGCGGGAACAGGACGCTCTGGTAGGTGACACCGGTGTCGAAGTCGGTGTCGGTGTCCCACGGCGTGACGGAGGGCGCGCCGTTGGTTGTCAGGCGCAGGCCCCCGAGCGCGTCGAGGGTCGTGTTCGTCAGCGGCGCCTCGAGACAGGTGGCGTCGATGAAGGTCTCGTAGAAGACGCCGTCGTCGCGCGAGCAAGCCTGCGCAGCGCTGGGAGCCAGGAGAGTGGCTGCCAGGGCGATCACCGCGAGCAGGGCCGCACGATGCATTCGACCCTTATCGGTTCGGCCGCTGGGCAGCTTGAACCACGATGAGCGCCCGGAAAGGGTGATTTGCAGGATCCTTACAAAGCAGGGCGGAATTTCTTACATCCTTCGCGATCTTGTGAGAAGACCAACACAAGGAGGCCCCACCCCCATGAAGTCACGAATTCTCATTGCCGCAGCTCTCGCCGTCCTGGTCGTTCCGGCCGCGTCCTTCGCAGGCCCTCCGAACGGACAGGACCGCGCAAACGGCGCCCGCGCATGTCGCGCTCTCCGCGCCTCGATGACCCCGGAGATCTTCCGGATGACGTATGGCACGGTGCAGAGCAACCGTCAGAACGCCTTTGGCCGCTGCGTCTCGATGTGGGCCCGCTCCGAGCACCAGGCCCGGATCAGCGCGCGATCGGCTTGCAACACCGAGCGGAGCGATGCCAACTTCGCCGCCTCGCACGACGGCAAGACCTTCGCCGAGTTCTACGGAACCGGTCCGCAGCATCGCAACGCGTTCGGCAGGTGCGTCTCCTCGAAGGCGAAGGCCGCCTCGGAAGAGGCCCAGCAGAACACTGTGAACGCGGCCAAGGCGTGCAAGGCGGAACGTAGCCTGGGCGTGGCCGAGTTCCGTGCGAAGTACGGCGGTAACCGCAATGCCTTCGGCAAGTGCGTCTCCCAGCACGCCAAGGATCCCACCCCGTAGGGCCCAGCTCTGTGGCTGGCAGCAGAGGCCCGTTTCGCCCTGTGGCAGGCGAGGCGGGCCTCGCTCCTTTCTCTCGTCCTCGGCCGCGCTCACGGGCCTCTCATCTAGCCCGCCTAAGCTGCCTCGCGTGCGTTTCCTCACGCTGGCCCTAGGTTTTTCGGTGGCACTCGCGCTCAGCGCGTGTGAAAACGGGAACAAGTCGTCTAGCTCGCCGGGCTCGACCCCTTTCGCATCGACCGCATGCGGCACGTACAGCGGGCGCGGCTGCGCGCCGCAAGCGAGCGTGTCGATCTCGAGAGACCCTCGTTCTCGGACTCGACCAACATCACCAACCCGCTCTTTCCGATCAGCCGCCTCCAGTCTGCTCTCCTGCTCGGCCACGTCGACGACAAGCCGTTCCGGACGGAGACGACGCTCCTCCCGGGCACGAGAACCGTCACCTGGAACGGCGAGCAGATCTCCGTGCTCGTCTCCCAGTACATGGCCTACCTCGACGGGCGCCTCGAGGAGGTCGCCCTCGACCGGTATGCGCAGGCCGACGACGGTTCGGTCTGGTACCTGGGCGAGGACGTCTTCGACTACCGCAACGGCGCGATTGCCTTCACGGAGGGGACGTGGCTCGCCGGCCGCGAAGGCCCGGCCGCCGCGATGATCATGCCCGCCGAGCCGAAGGTCGGCGACGCGTACCGGACGGAGAATGCGCCCGGGATCGTCTTCGAAGAGGTCACGGTCAAGACGGTCGGCAACACCGTGGCAGGCCCCAGAGGCCCGGTCGAGGGTGGGATGGTCGCCGCGGAGCTGCATTCCGACGGGACCAGGGAAGACAAGGTCTTCGCCCCCGGCTACGGCGAGTTCCGGACCGAGGGCGGCGGCGACCTCGAGGCGCTGGCTCTCGCCGTGCCGACAGATGCGCTCGACGGACCGATGCCGGCCGAGCTCGCGTCGATGTCGGAGAGCGCGGAAGGGATCCTCGAGGCGGCCCGGATCGGGAACTGGGAAGGCGCGGCGGCCACGATCAAGCGTATGACCGCGGACTGGGAGACCCTGCGCGCCGGTAACCCACCGCCGATGGTCGCTGCCCAGCTGAGTGACGGCCTGGGCGCTCTGGCGCGTTCGGTCAGGGCCCACAAGCCCGGGCAGACGGCGCAGAAGGCGATCGACGTCGCGCAGTCCGTCCTCGACCTCGAACTGCGCTACCGCCCTCCTGTGCAGATCGACGCAGCCCGCTTCCACCTCTGGACGCAGCAGCTGCGCGTCGACGCGGCGGCAAAGAACCTGGCTGGGGTGACCGGCGACGTGGCCGTGCTCGAGTGGATACGCGACCGGATCGCACATACCCTCGACCCCGCCGGGCGTAGCGAGATCAACTCCCGGCTTCGCGGCCTCCGATCAGCGGCCGACGCCAGGAACCTTCCAGCCGCCGCGGACCACGCGGCTCGGCTTGGAGCGCGCCTGCGGGGCCTCACCCAGGGCTGACGTCGCGCCGTCGGCTAGGCCGCGCGGGCGGGCCTGAGCTTCTGGCGCTTCGTCCTGATCGCCCGGAGGCGCTGGCTGAGCCGGGCCCACGCCCACGGTTCCACTTCCTTGTAGCGCTGCACCGACTGACCCCTCGTCGCGGCGAGGTACTCGAACCAGGCGTCGGCTTCCTCGATCAGCAGCAGCTCGTGCGCTTCTCGTCGTGTCGTCGGCACCAGGGAATCCCTTTCCTCGCTGATGCGTGACGATGCTAGGTCCTGGACCGGACGGAGCCGTCCGTAGGTCCTAGGACTTAGCGACGTCTGACACAGATCGACTGGAGAACGCCGATGGCGAGAAGGTTCGCGACCATCGACGAGCCGCCCACGCTGACGAACGGCAGGGGAATCCCGGTGATCGGCGCCATTCCGATCGTCATTCCCACGTTGATGAAGATCTGGATCAGGAGCATGAACGCGATGCCGCCGGCCGCGATCGCTGCGAAGGCGTCGCGCGCGAGCGTGATCACCTTGATCGCGCGCCAGATCACGAGCAGGTAGAGCAGTAGCAGGATCGTCACGCCGAGGAACCCGCGCTGCTCGGCGGTCGAGGCGAACACGAAGTCGGTCGCGTGCTCGGGGAGATAGTTGTAGTTCGTCTGCGTCGCGCCGTCCTCGCCGCGCCCCCGTACGCCGCCCGCGCCCACGGCGATCTGGGCCTGCGTGATGTTGTACGTCGAGCCGCTCGGGTCCTTGGACGGGTTCGTGAAGCCGGTGATCCGCTCACGCTGGTACGGCTTCAGGATGTCGACGCCGATCGCCGGGCCGAGCCAGAGGACGAACGTCGCCGCGAACGCGCCGAGCACGAGCAGCGCCGAGACCTGCGACCAGCGTGTGCCCGCAATGAAGAGCGTCGCTCCCAGGATCGTCGCGTAGACGATCGCCGTCCCGAAGTCCGGCTGGAGGAAGACGAGCACGATCGGCAGCGAGGCGAGGCCCACGGCGGTCAACGTCGTCTGCCGGTCGTAGATCGCCTTGCCCTTGTCCGCGAGGAACGCGGCCAGGAACAGCACCAGCAGGAGCTTCCCGAACTCGGAAGGCTGGAAGCGAAACGGGCCGAGGTCGATCCAGCGGCGCGTGTTACGGACGCTCGTCCCCAGCAACGGAGTCAGGATGAGCACGGCGATCGTCACGCCGTAGACGATGCTTGCGTGCTTGCGCCAGAAGCCGGGCTCGAGGAGCGTCATGCCGACCATTCCCGCGGCCCCGATGAGCGCGAAGACCGCCTGGCGCACGACGTAGTAGTTGGGGTCGCCCGCGACGTCGTCCTTCGTGATCCCGGAGATCACCCAGAGCCCGTACGCGACGATCCCGCCGGCCGCGAGCAGCAGCAGCCAGTCCACGTTGCGCAGGAACGAGCTGTCGCGCGCGCGGGCGCGTGGCCTCGTCGAGATTCGCTGCGTGGCCGCGTAGTCGGCCATCAGTCGGTGCTCGCCGTGCTGAACTCGACTGCTTCCTTGCCGAAGTAGCTCTCGAAGACCTGGAGCGCCGCAGGAGCCGCCGCCTCGCCACCGAAGCCGCCGTTCTCGATCACCGCGCAGACGACGAGGCTCGCTGATTCGACAGGCCCGTAGCCGCACCACCAGGACGTGTCGGTGAGCTGGCCGTTGACGACCTTCTCGGCGGTCCCGGTTTTGCCTGCGATCGGGACCGGGAAGTGGCCGAAGACGCTGGACGAGGTGCCGAACGCCGAGTGCGTCGCGTCGTAGAGGCCTGCTCTCAGGGCCGCGAGTGCGCCGGGGTCGAGATTCAGCTCTTTCACCGGCGGGTGGAAGCTGCGGAGCACGAGCGACTGCGCGCTCGGGCCGCTGCCGGCTCCGGCTTGCTCGACGGCCGCGACGAGGTGCGGGGTCACGAGCTTGCCCCCGTTCGCCACGAGCGCGTAGAAGCGCGCCATCTGGAGCGGCGTCACCTGGATGTCCTTCTGGCCGATCGCGAGCTGGACCGAGTCGCCCGACTTCCAGAGCCGGTCGACCTGCCAGTTCGTCGGATCCGTCTTCTTCGTATAGGTGTCCTGGCGCCACTTGATGGTCGGCACGAGCCCCGCCTCCTCCGGGCCGACGTCGAGCCCTGTCGGCTGCCCGAAGCCGAATGTCGTGGCCCACTTCTGGAGCGGCTGCCCGCGGTTCTCCGGGAGGTCGTAGAAGGCCTTCCCCACCTGGTAGAAGTAGGTGTCGCAGGACTGGGCGATCGCCGTCGGCAGGTTCATCGCCTGGTTCGCGTTCGGATCCCAGTTGTTGAACTTGTGCCCGTCGATGATGAGCGAGCCGGTGCAAGGCTTGGTGTCGTAGGGCGAGAGGATGTGCTCCTGCATCGCGGCGAGCGCGGTGACCGGCTTGAACGTCGAGCCGGGCGGATACGTGCCGGCGATGGCGCGGTTCAGCGCGGGGAAATCCGCCTCTTTCGCCGCGGTCGGGGGTAGACCGATCACCGGCGCGAGCTGGCTCTTCTTGCGCGTCGTGAAGATGCTCGGGTCGTATGTCGGGTAGGACGCGAGCGCCCGAACCGACCCGTCGCGTGGATCGAGCGCGACGATGGCGCCCGCGGTCGCGTACCAGTTGTGGTTCCCCTGGGCGAGGTTGATGCCGTCGATCACCGCCTGCTGCGCGGCCCGCTGGAGCTTCGCGTCGAGCGTGAGCCGGACCGCATAGCCGCCGTTCGGGCGCTCCTTGACCTCGACGGGGCTCGTCGGGCGCCCGAGCGAGTCGACGCGGAGCTGGTTCAAGCCGGTCTGGCCGCGGAGCACCTTGTCGAACGAGGCCTCGATCCCGCCCTGGCCGATCTTGTCGCCGAGCGCGTAGCCGCGGAGCTGCTTGAGTTGCTCCTCGGAGATCTCGCCGACATAGCCCATGAGCTGAGCCGCGAGGTCGCCTTGGCGGTACTGCCGGACATACGTGTTCGCGATCTGCACGCCCGGGAACTCAGTCTGGTGCTCGTAGAGGTACCGGATCTCGTGCTCGCCCGCGAACTGCTTGACGGTCACCGGGGTGACCGGGTCGTTGCGGCGCTTGTCGATCTCGCGCGTGACGTCCGCCAGCGGGACCTTCAGGATGTGCGCGAGGCGCCGCAGCTCCTGGTAGGCCCCGTGCTTGGGAAGGTCCGCCGGCCAGACGCGGACGGCCGTCCCGCTCTTGTTGTCGACGAGGATGGCGCCGAAGCGGTCCTTGATCGGGCCGCGCGGCGCTTCCTGGCGCAGGAGTCGCAGCTGGTTGTTCTCGGCGGCCTGGAGGAACTGGTTCCCAGAGAGGACCTGGAGCGCCCAGAGCCGGAAGAAGAGGACCGCGAACGCGGCAAGGACGAGGAAGCCGAGGATCCCGATCCGGAAGACGATCTGCGGCGTGAGGCGGTACGGGGCCTCGGCGCGGGGATCGCGCGGGAGGAAGCGGCCCGGCCGGTAGGCGCCCGCGCGGCTAGCCAACGAACTCGACCTCCGGCCGGCGCTCCGGCGGGTGGAAGAGGCGCCGGACGAGCGCGAAGACGGGGAAGGCCAGGAGGAGGTTCAGTAGGACGCTTCCGGGGAGCACGTGGACGAGCGCGACGCTCGCGGACGCGGGCTCTCGGAGCAGGTAGTGGAGGATGAGGGAGCCGACCGAGTAGAGGACGGTGACGACGGCGACCGAGAGCAGCGGCGCGTGCGCGCGGTCGCGTCCGGTCGTCTCCCCGTAGCGGCCGATCCAGAAGCCGGCGAGGGTGAGCAGGAGCGACGTGAACCCGAGCGTGCCGATCTGCGCGACGTCGAGCACGAGGCCCGCCCAGAAGCCGGAGATCGCGCCGAAGATCGAGCCGTTGGCGAGCGCGACGGCGACGAGGATGACGAGGACGAGGTCGGGCGAGCCGCCGAGGATCCCGATCGAGGCGACGATCGTCACCTGCACGACGACGGCGAAGAAGAAGAGCGCGGTCGATTTCGCGATCGCCGCGGTCAATGGTCCTCCCGGTGACATTGCCGGATGCCTGGGTCGCTAGCACCAAGCCAGGCAAGGACGCAGGGAGCGCTCGGGCTAGTCAGCCCGGGCGCGACTGAGGACGCCGCATGGCGCCGCGTGATAGCGGGCCAGGCGCCGGTGAATGTTGCCGGGAGGACCATCACGGCATCTGGGGCCTCGGCTTGTCGCTGACGAGGACGACCACGACGTCGAGCGAACTGAAGTCGACGATCGGCATCATCTGGACGTTCTGGAAGGCGTCGATGTCGGTCTGGCCGACCTTCGTCACAAGCCCGATCGGGATCCCCTTCGGGTAGAAGGAGGGCAGTCTCCCCTGCTGGAGGCCGGCGGTGACGATGAGGTCGCCCTCCTTGACCTGCTTGCTCTTTGCGACCCGGTCGAGGAAGAGGACGTCCTCTGCGCCCTGGCTGTGGCGCGCGGTGCCAATCGCGCCGGTCTGGAAGTCCTTCGCCGTGACGGCGCTCTCCTTGTCGGTGAGGAGGGTCACCTTGGCCTCGTCGCGGGTCACCTTCGTCACGCGCCCGACGAGGCCGAGGTCCGTGACGACGGCGTCGTAGACGCGGATGTGTTTGTTGCGGCCGGCGGAGATGACCACCGTCTGGTCGAACTGGCTCGCGGGGTTCGAGATGACGCTCGCGGTGACCGCGTTCGGGAAGTCCTCCGGGTAGGTGTCGCCGCGCTGGTAGTTAAGGATGTCTCGGAGCTTCCTCAGCTCTTCGACGGCGCTCGCCTTGCCGATCGCATCCTGTCGCGCCCTGCTCAGCTGCTTGCGGAGCTCTTTGTTCTCGGCGCGCGCGTTGAAGAGGTCGGCCGTCCAGTGGTAGGCGTCCTCGAACGGGCGCGCGATGCGGTCCGCGGCGATCTCGAAGGGCCGCAGCACGCTCGCGCCCGTGCTCTGGAAGCCGTGCAGGCCGCCGTTCGGGGACTCGCGGAAGTAGACGGTGATCATCGCCAGCGAGGCGAGGACGAGCAGGCCGACGACGAGCCGCCTTCGCAGGGGGCCTTGCGTCCGCGAGGAGTACCGGGGGGCGACCGCGCGCCGAACGGGAGAGCCCAGCGCCGCCACCCGCGCGCTGCGATTCCTAGGCACGGGCTTTGAGGTTAGCGAAGTAGCCCATGCGTTCGGTCAGTGGGGCGGGATGGATGCGATCCAAGAGAGTTAGTTAAGAGCCCGCACCGGCCAAGCCGCCGCGGGCTCTTCTGGTCGGCGCCGCCGAGGCGGCTGTTAAGCGCCCGCACCGGCCAAGCCGCCGCGGGCTCTTCTGGTCGGCGCCGCCGAGGCGGCT
>JBBPIJ010000016.1:30405-45265 GCA_038040395.1 Actinomycetota bacterium | reverse complement strand
CGCCCGCACCGGCCAAGCCGCCGCGGGCTCTTCTGGTCGGCGCCGCCGAGGCGGCGCCTTCGCGGGCGGCGAGGACTAACGCCTGTAGCCGTTCCGGCTCCGGTGCCGGGACTTCGCGGCCTTGTGCATGACCTCGAGCACTTCCAGGCTGCGGCCGGAGCCGACGGCGACGCAGGTGAGCGGCGATTCGGCGAGCTGGGCCGGCATCTGCGTCTCGTGGCGGAGGCGTTCGTCGAGGCCCGAGAGCAGGGCCCCGCCGCCGGCGAGGACGATCCCGCGGTCCATGATGTCCGCGGCGAGCTCGGGCGGAGTCTTGTCGAGCGTCGAGCGGATCGCGTCCAGGATCTGGCCGACGGGCTCCTCGAGGGCTTGCCTGACCTCCTCGGAGCTGATGATGATCGTCTTCGGGAGGCCGGTGAGCATGTCTCGGCCTCGGACCTCGGCCTGCACCTCCTCGCGGAGCTGGAAGGCGGAGCCGATCTCGAGCTTGACCTCCTCGGCCGTTTGCTGGCCGATCAGGAGCTTGTACTCCTTCTTGATGTGGCTGATGATCGCCTCGTCCATCTCGTCGCCGCCGACGCGGAGGGATTGGGAGACGACGATCCCGCCGAGCGAGATGACGGCGACTTCCGTGGTGCCGCCGCCGACGTCGACGATCATGTTTCCGGTCGGCTCGCTGACGGGGAGCCCGGCGCCGATCGCGGCGGCCATCGGCTCTTCGATCAGGTGAGCTTCTCTTGCTCCTGCGGAGAGCGTGGCTTCCTCGACGGCGCGCTTCTCGACTCCGGTGACTCCTGAGGGCACGCAGACGACGACGCGCGGATGCGCGAAGCGGTGCTGGTGGACCTTCTGGATGAAGTGGCGGAGCATCTGCTCGGTGACGTCGAAGTCGGCGATGACGCCGTCCTTGAGCGGGCGGATCGCAGAGATCGTGCCGGGGGTGCGGCCGAGCATTCGCTTCGCCTCGACGCCGACGGCGTGGACTTCGCCGCTGCGCTGGTCGATCGCGACCACGGACGGCTCGGAAAGGACGATCCCGCGTCCACGGACGTAGACGAGCGTGTTGGCGGTGCCCAAGTCCACGGCCATGTCGCGGCCGCCGAAGCCATTGAAGTAACCCATCAGACCCATGCTCTCCCGTCCCGAGTCTAGTGATTCTGTGGAAAACCGCCGAATCGGTAGCCCGAGCCGCCATGTCTGGTGCCAGGCACCAGACATGTCCACGGATTCGTGTCAGCAGTGTGAGAAAAATGCCGCCCGCGGTGGCCTGTCATTTGCCGAGCTCTAACTTCGTCGCATGGGACGACCACACCGATTGCAGATCGCCGGAGCCACGTACCACCTCACATCGCGCGGCAATCGCCGCCAGTCCATCTACCACGACGATCACGACCGGAGGCAGTTCCTCGCACTGCGTGACCAGGTCGTTCGTCGCTGCGAATGGCGCACACTCGCCTACTGCCTGATGACTAACCACTTTCACCTGCTAATCGAGACGCCGGCTCCTAATCTGTCGCTCGGCATGCATCGGTTGAACGGTGAGTATGCGAAGTACTTCAACGAACGCCATTCGGTCGATGGGCATCTTTTCGATCGTCGGTTCGAATCCCGCCTTATCGACACCGAGGAATATCTGGCGGATGCGCTCCGGTACATCGCGTTCAATCCCGTTAAGGCTGGTCTCTGCGCACATCCGCGGGACTGGCCGTGGAGCAGCTTCTACAGAGTCGAGCGTAGCTTCCTGTTCGACCGTTGACCCCGCCCAAGGGGACACGGCCGGTGCCAGGCACGGACAGGGCTGGATTAGCCGAGGCCGTACGTGCCTGGGAAGCGTTCTACTAGGAGGCGGACGAGGAGTGACGCTGGAAGGCCTACGACGTTTAGGTAATCGCCCTCGATCTGTTCGACGAGCGCGGCGCCCAGGCCCTGGATCGCATAGCCGCCGGCTCGGCCTTCCCACTCGCCGCTGCCGACGTAATGGGCCAGGTCGCGCGCCGTCAGCGCACGGAACGTGACCGTCGTCACTTCGTGGTGGAGCTCCTCCCAGCCCGGCGTGACGAGGCAGAGCCCCGAGACGACCTCGTGCGTTCGCCCCGACAGCCGCTCGAGCATCGCCTCGGCCTCGGCCGCGTCACCGGGCTTTCCGAGCGACTGGCCGTCGACGACGACCGCCGTATCCACGCCGAGCACCGGACAGTCTTCGTGCCGTCCGACCGACCGCGCCTTCCCGCGCGCATGCTCGCGAACGAGCTCCACGGGATCGGCGTCCGGCGAGTCGTGTTCCTCGTACCGCGGGGAAACGACGATGAACGGAAGGTCGAGCTGCTCCAGGATCGCCCGCCGCTGAGGCGACTCGGACGCAAGGACGAGCGGCGGCGCCGGCGGGACGCTCACCCGCGCTTGCGGGCTTTCCAGATCTCCTCGGCGGGCCACTTCCGGGCCCAATCGGCCGAGACGGCGTCGTAATACACGTGATCGTCCGCCTTATCAGGCGCCTGCAGCTCGTAGAGCGCCTCGATCTCGAACGCGTTCTCCCGCAGGAGGCGGATCCACTCGCCGTGCCCGAGGTGGAACTCGACGCCTTCGCCTTCCTCGGGCCATTCGATCCGATGCAGCCCGAACTGCGGCCGCACGAGCCGCTCCTTGGCCCGGCCTACGTCGGGCTGGCAGAGGATGACGAGCGTCGAGTTCCGCAGGAAAACGAGCTCGCCGCCGGGGCGGAGCAGCCTAGCGGCCTCCGGGATCCACCGATACGGGTCACACCAGATCGAGGCCCCGTACTCGGAATGGACGAGGTCGAACGAAGCATCAGGCAGCGGCACGTCCTCAGCGCTTGCCTCGACGAGCCGGAACTCGATCCCGGTCTCCCGCTGACAGCGCCGCGCGGTCTCCAGCTGGGCCGGCGTGATGTCGAGGCCCGTCACTTTGGCGCCGCGTTTAGCGAGCCACGCCGAGAAGTAGGCCGTTCCGCAACCCAGCTCGAGCACGTCCTTGCCGGTCACGTCGCCGAGAACGCCGAGCTCCGGCTCCGGCACGCTGAACATGCCCCAGGTGATCTCGTCCTGAGCCCACGCCTCGCGCGCGCGTGCGTCCGTGTACTCGGCGTTCGTCTTCGTCCACGCCTCGCGGTTCTTGGCGACGTAATCAGTCAAACCAGAGCGCGATCTCGCGCGCGGCGGACTCGGACGAGTCGGAGCCGTGGACGAGATTGTCGGGCATCGACAGCGCGAGGTCGCCCCGAATCGAGCCGGGAGTTGCGTCGGCGGGGTTCGTCGCCCCCATCGTCAAGCGCACGGTCGCAATCGCACCTTCGCCCTCGAGCACGAGCGCAAGCGTCGGCGCCGAGGTGATGAACTCGACGAGCTCGCCGAAGAACGGCTTCTCCGCGTGCTCGGCGTAATGCTCCTTCGCAAGCGCGTCGTCGACTTGGACGAGCCTCGCCTCGCGCACCTCCAACCCACGCTGCTCGAGCCGGCCCAGGATCTCACCGGCGAGCCTGCGACGCATCGCGTCGGGCTTGATCAGGACGAGTGTTCGCTCAGCCGCCATCGGCGGCGGACTCTACTCGGACCCGGTTTCGCTCCGGGGCTCCAGTGGAGGGAAGTGGATCGTCGCGGGCGACGTGATCGGCGTCTCGCAGTACGGACAGACCTGCCAGAGCGGCTCCAGCGGCGCCTTGCAGGTCGTGCACGACTGGCGTAGGCGCGTCGTGCACACGGGGCAGACGAGGAAGTTCTCGTCGATCTCTGCACGGCACACCGGGCAGTGCTGGCGTGTGCCACGGCCGAGGCTCTCCTCCATCGCCTTGATCTCGAGCTCGCGCTCGCGCACGTCCTCGAGATACTCGGGAGGCCGGAAGAGCATGTAGATGAGCGCGCCGATGAAGGGCGGGATCAGCCCGAGCACCGTGGCCGCGCCCACGAGCCAGGGGTCCTCGACCCGCCGCCGCGCGTCCTTGTAGACCCAGTAGCCGACCGCGAGCCAGAAGACGACGAGCAAGAAGATCAGCAGATTTCGGAAGACCGGCCACGTGCCCGACCCGAAGAAGTCGTGCAGTGTCCCGAAGAACCCTGAATCACTCGCTGCCAGAAACATTCTTCTCTTCTTTCCCCGTTATAGGAGAAGTTGACCGACGACGTAGCCGACGGCAAACGCGAGCCCGACGATCGTCAGGACGACGACGCCGGCGAACACGAAGACGCTCAGCCGTTCGCCAGCTTTCGTCGTTTTGCGCCTTCTTCCTCTCATGCGTGGAGATCCGCGAGCAGGTAGAGCGAGCCGGTGACGAGCACGGGGCTCCCGAGCTCACGCGCGCGGGCGATGGCGGCATGCGGGTCGGCGATCGCCTCGACCTGCTCGAAGTGCGGTTCTGCGTGCGCCGCCAGCTCGTTCTCGGGAAGAGCCCGTTCGTTCGTCGAGCGGGTCGCGACGAGCTTGCGGCCTGCTCGGCCGAGTCGTGCGAGGAGCTCGTCGACCCGCTTGTCGCCGAGGATGGAGACACAGAGGACGTACTCGCGGGCGGGCAGGCGCGCGAGCAGCCAGTCGACCGCCTCGGGCGTGTGCGCTCCGTCCCAGACCTCGTCGCCCCGGCGCTCGAGGCGCCCCGGGAGCGCGACCTCGACGTCGTTCTCGACGGGACGGCCAAGGTGCGCCTCGGCAGCCTCGCGGGCGCCGCCGATCACGACGCCGGCGTCCGGAGGAACGAGGTCGCCGTACGTGTTGTCCGACATGACAACTACTCTTGCCGCGTGCGCAACTGCAAGCTTCTCCTTCGCGATCTCCTCGCGCGTCTCGCCGAGCACCTCCGTATGCTCGAGGGCGACGTTGGTGAGCAGGACGACCGGAGCATCCACGACGTTCGTCGCATCGAGTCGCCCGCCGAGACCCGCCTCGACGACCGCCACGTCCACGCCCGCCTGCGCGAACTCGGTCAACGCCGCAGCGGTCAGCGCTTCGAACTGGGTCGCGCCGAGCGTCTCCGCGGCCTCGCGAATCCGCGCGACGGCCCGCTCGAACGATTCTGGATCACAATCCAATCGCTCGTGCCAGCCCGAGACGTGCGGCGACGTGTAGGCCCCTGCGCGTAGTCCCTCGGCCCGCAGGAGCGCGGCGATCGTTCGGGTCGCGGTGGACTTGCCGTTCGTCCCGACGACGTGGACCGACGGGAACTCGCGCTGCGGATCTCCCAGGGCGGCGAGGAGTTGCTGCATGCGGCCGAGGCCGAACTCTTCGGGCCACGGGCTGAGCGAGGCGACCCACTCGGTCGCACTCGACGGCCTAGTTGCGGAGGGCATCGAGCTCACGACGGTAGCGCTCGAGCTTCTCGCGCTCCGCCTGGACGACCTCGGACGGCGCCTTCGAGGTGAAGCGCTCGTTCGCGAGCATCCCCTCGGCTCGGGCGACCTCTTCTTCCAACCGCGCTATCTCGGCAGGTGCATCGCTGTCTGCTTTCACGCGTTCCGGTCTGACGACGGCCTCGAAGATACGGCGCTGATCCTCGGTCAGAGCAGGCATGACTCCGCTGCGGCGAAAGACCTCGGCAGCCGTCCGAATCTGCTCGAAGACAGGCTGCCGATCCGCATAGCGCCCGTCCCACTCGGGCCAGGCACTCACGATCAAACGCTCGGTGCGATGCGGGAGATGTGACCAAATTTCCTCCGTGACGTGCGGCATCACAGGGTGGAGGTACTTGAGCAGCCGCTCGAGCAGGGCGAGGGCTGTCGGCTGCGCGTCGGCATCGCCCTCGTAGAGCCGCGGCTTGATCGCTTCTGCGTACCAGTCGCAGAACTCGTCGAACGTCAAGTGGTACAGACGGCGGGCCACGCCGGCGAAGTCGAACTCGTCGAAGCGTTCCGTGATCGTGGCGTGGGCCGAGTCGAGTCGGGCAATCATCCATTCCTCCTCGAGGCTCTTCGGCCGCGCCTCCGGTTGCGCGTCGCCGACGTTGGCCAGGATCAGGCGCGACACGTTCCAGAGCTTGTTCGCGAGCTTTCGCCCTTCCTCGACCGCCGTCAGCGAGAAGCGGACATCCTGGCTCGAGGAGATCTTCAGCAACCCGTAACGAGTCGCGTCCGCGCCGTGCTCGTCGACGAGGTCGAGCGGGTCCATCCCGGTCCCGAGGCTCTTCGACATGCGCCGGCCGTCGGGCGCGAGCACCGTGGTGTGGATGATCACGTGGCTGAACGGGATCTCGCTCATCAGCTCGAGGCCGCTGAAGATCATCCGGTTTTCCCAGAGCCGGATGATCTCGCGGGCAGTCGTGTTCAGGGTCCCCGGATACCAGGCGTCGAGCTCCGGGGTCTCTTCGGGCCACCCGAGGATCGCAAACGGCCAGAGCGCCGACGAGAACCAGGTGTCGAGCACGTCCTCACTCCGCACTAGCTCCGTCGAGCCGCACTCCGAGCAGCGTTCGGGCTCCGCCTCCTCGACCGTCTCATGACCCTCGGGGCACTCCCACACCGGGAGCTGGTGACCCCACCAGATCTGCCGAGAGATGTTCCAGTCAGGCGCGTTCTCGAGAGACTCGATCGCGAAGCGGTGCTGCGACTCGGGGTGGTACCGGACTCGCTCTGAGCGCAGCGCCTCGAGCGCGGGCTTCTTCAGCTCCTCCATCGAGCACCACCATTGGAGGGAAATGAGCGGCTCGATCCTCGTCTTGCAGCGCTCACAGAGTGCGATCGTGTGGCGGTAAGCCTCACGGCGCTCGAGCCAGCCGCGCTCCTTGATCCAGTCGAGAATGCGCCTTTCGGCCTCCTCCTGGCTGAGACCCGCGAGCTCGCCGGCCTCCTCACTCATTCGACCGTCCGGCCCGATCACCGACGGCTCTGGAAGGCCGTGGTCGCGACCGATCTCGAAGTCGAGCGGGTCGTGCGCCGGGGTGACCTTGAGCGCGCCGGTCCCAAACTCCGGATCGACGCGTTCGTCCGCGATCACGGACACCGCACGCTCGACGAAGGGCACGAGGACCTCGCGCCCGATCGCGTCACGCCAACGCTCGTCGTTCGGATTCACAGCCACAGCGACGTCTCCGAGGATCGTCGCCACTCGCGCCGTCGCGATCGTCACACCGCTCGCGAGATCGTCCACGAACGGATAGCGCACGTAGGTCAACGCGTCGTCGACGTCCTCGTGCACGAGCTCGAGGTCCGAGAGCGCCGTCTCGTGGAAGGGGCACCAGTTGATGATCCGGTTCGCTCGGTAGATCCACCCCTTGCGATGCAGGTGCACGAAGAAGCGCATCACTGCCCGCACGTACGCGTCGTCCATCGTGAAGCGCTCCCGGCGGTAGTCCATCGAGGCGCCCATGCGGCGGAACTGATGCATGATCGTGCCGCCGTACTCGCGGAGCCAATCCCAGACGAGCTCCACGAAGGCATCGCGCCCGTAATCCCCTCGCGTCTTGCCCTGCGAGGCCAAATGCTTCTCGACCGCGTTCTGCGTCGAGATCCCCGCGTGGTCGTAGCCGGTCAGAAACGCGGTCTCGAAGCCCCGCATCCGATGCCAGCGCACGAGGGAGTCGGCGAGCGAGATCTGGAGCGCATGCCCTGTATGCAACGCGCCGGTCACGTTCGGGGGAGGGTGCGCGACCACAAAGGTCTCGCGGCCACTTCCCGGCTCCGCGTTGTAGAGGCCCTCCGCCTCCCAGGTGCCCTGCCAGCGCTCTTCTACCCCTTGTGGCTTGTAGAGCGGCTCCATCGGCGCATCGTAAGGCCGCGGACTTGCGGAGCCCGTCGGCGTTCGTCGGATGCGGTCAGGCAGCGACTATGCGCTCAGTATTGCTGCGAGCAGGCGGCTGGCGCAAGCCTGCTCAGGCGGATTCTTCGGCAAGCTCTTCGTGCTCGTCGGACTCGCCGCCACCGGTGGTGACGAGCGTGGGCTTGAGGTCGTTCGCGATCGTCTCCTTCGTGATCGCGCACTTGGAGACGTCGGTGCGTGACGGAAGCTCGAACATGACGTCGAGGAGCGCGTGCTCGATGATCGAGCGCAGGCCCCGCGCGCCGGTCTCTCGCTCCAGAGCCTTGTCGGCGATCTCCCAGAGCGCGTCCTCGGTGAACACGAGCTCGATGTCGTCGTAGGCGAAGAAGCGCTGGTACTGCTTGACGAGTGCGTTCTTCGGCTCGGTCAGGATCTGGACGAGATCCTCACGCTGGAGCTGGTGCACCGCCGAGACGACGGGCAGCCGGCCGATGAACTCGGGGATCAACCCGTACGAGAGGAGATCCTCCGGCATCACGTCGGAGAGCAGCTCCGAGCTCTTCGAGTCGTTGCTCGAGCGGATGTCCGCGCCGAAGCCGATCGCGTTCTTGCCGGTGCGCTTGCCGATGATCTTCTCGAGCCCGGAGAACGCCCCGCCGCAGATGAACAAGACGTTCGTCGTGTCGATCGAGAGGAACTCCTGGTGCGGATGCTTGCGCCCGCCCTGCGGCGGAACCGAGGCGACGGTGCCCTCGAGAATCTTCAGGAGCGCCTGCTGGACCCCTTCCCCGGACACGTCGCGCGTGATCGACGGGTTGTCCGCCTTGCGCGCGATCTTGTCGACCTCGTCGATGTAGATGATCCCGGTCTCGGCCTTCTTGATGTCGAAGTCCGCAGCCTGGATCAGCTTCAGGAGGATGTTCTCGACGTCCTCGCCCACGTAGCCGGCCTCGGTCAGCGCGGTCGCGTCGGCGATCGCGAACGGGACGTTCAGGATCCGCGCGAGCGTCTGCGCGAGGAGCGTCTTGCCGCAGCCGGTCGGACCGAGCAGGAGGATGTTCGACTTCTGGAGCTCGACGTCACCTTCTTCGGTGCCCATCTGCACGCGCTTGTAGTGGTTGTAGACCGCGACAGCGAGCGTGCGCTTCGAGTCTTCCTGGCTGACGACGTAGTCGTTCAGGACGGCGTAGATGTCCTTCGGCCGCGGCAGGTTCTCCAGGTCGAGCTGCGCGGGAGCGGTCAGCTCCTCGTCGATGATCTCGTTGCAGAGATCGATGCACTCATCGCAGATGTAGACGCCCGGTCCGGCGATCAGTTTCTTGACCTGGCGCTGCGACTTCCCGCAGAAGCTGCAGAGAAGCTGCTCGTTTCCTTCGCTTGCTCTAGCCACCCAATCCCTCTGTCATCTAGCTACCCGAACCCTCCGTCACGTTGTACATCCAAATGGCCTCTGTGGATACCCCTCGACCTAGCGATGCTCGATGACGGTGTCGATGATGCCGTACTTCGTGGCTTCCTCAGCAGTCATGAAGAAATCGCGCTCCATGTCTTTCGACACCTTGTCGAGATCCTGGCCTGTGTGGTGTCCCATGATCTCTTCCAGTTTTCGCTTCAGGGCAATCGTCTCGCGTGCGTGAATCTCGATGTCGGTTGCCTGACCCTGGAAGCCGCCCCAGACCTGATGGATCAGAATCTTGGCGTTCGGCAGCGCCATACGCTTTCCTTTCGCGCCGCCTGCCAGGAGCAGCGCTCCCATCGACATCGCGATGCCGACGCAGATCGTCTGCACGTCTGGCTTGATGAACTGCATCGTGTCGTAGACGGCGAGCCCGTGGTACACGGAGCCCCCGGGCGAGTTGATGTAGAGCGCGATGTCCTTGTCCGGGTCCTCCGACTCGAGATGGAGGAGCTGGGCGATGATCAGGTTCGCGATCTGATCGTCGACTGGTGTGCCCAGGAAGACGATTCGCTCGTTCAGGAGTCGCGAGTAGATGTCGAACGCGCGCTCTCCGCGCGAGGTCTGCTCGACGACCATCGGGACGAGTGGGCTCATTTGGGGGTCGTATCTCATACGGGCTCCTTGCTGCTGCCAGGGGTCCACAACTTCGCAGCGGTCTCGGGTTTTTCCTTCTCGGGTGTCCAGATGCTCTCGCGCGCACGCGCGAGCTCGACGGGGATTGGCTTGACGTCCTCGACGATACGGTCGAGGGCTTTCTTCAGGCGGAGGTCGGCGCGCAGGCGCTCGTGGCGCCCGGTCTGCCAGAGCTCTTCGATGACCGCGTCGGGATCCTCCTCGGCGGCTTCGGCCTGTTCGCGGACGAGGTCCTTCAGCTCTTCGTCGCTCACTTCGACCCCGAGCGTGTCGGCGACGGCCTCGAGCACGAGCTCGCGTGAGATCGCGCGTCGTGCCTCAGCCCGCAGCGTGTCGCGCAGCTGCTCGGCCGACTGGCCGGTGACGCGCAGGTAGGTCTCCGCGTCGAGCCCCCGACTCTGTAGCGAGCGCAGCATCGCGTTCAGCAGGTCGGCGGCGCGCGATTCGACGAGCGAGTCGGAGACGTCGACCTTCGACGCCTCGATGAGCTTGTCGATCGCGGCGGCCCGGAAGTCGGCCTCGAGCTCGGCCTGGATCGCCTCGTGGAGCCGCGACTCGATCTCGCCGCGAAGCTCGTCGAGCGTCTCGAACTCGCTCGTCGATCGGGCGAGCTCGTCGTCGAGCGGCGGCAGAACCGGCTCCTTGATCTCCTTGAGCGTCGCCTCGGCTTCCTTCTGAGGTCCGTCAGGAGCGGAGTAGGTGATCTTCTTCGTCTCGCCGGGGCTCATCGCGCGCAGGCCCCGCTCGATCTCCTCGACGAGCCGGCCCGCGCCGAGCTGGACCACGTAGTCGCGCTGCGCTTCGCCAGTCTCATCGACGAGGTCGACGACGAGGACATCGCCGTCCTTGGCCGGGCGGCCCTCGACGGGAACGAGCTCCGCGACCGATGCGCGCAACGCCTCGAGCTCGCGCTCGACGAGCTCCTGGGGCACCTCGGGCTCGGGCGCGGGCACCTCGAGCCCGCTCCAGTCGGCCACCTCGGGGGGCGGCTGGACAGCGACCTCGGCCGTGAAGCTGAACGGCTCTTCCTCGGAGGTCGGCACGTCGTAGTCGAGCTTGGGCGGCGAGACGGGCCGCACATTCGCGTCCTCGGCCGCGTTCCAAAACCACCCGGAGATATGGCTCTCGACGGCCTCGCTGAAGATCTTGTCGCGCCCGACCCGCGCCTCCAGCACCTTCTGCGGGACCTTGCCTTTGCGGAAGCCGGGAATCTTCGCGGTCGCGGCCAGGTCCGAGGATGCGTGCTCGACGGCGTGCTTCATGTGCGCGCTCGGAACCTCGACTTCCAGGCGGACGCGGTTCTCGGGCAGCTCCTCGACCTTCGTTTTCACCGTGGGCCCATTCTGCCAGCCCCCGGGTGGCTCACCGGGGGCGGCTCGGCCAGCAGAGCCGGGATTTGTCCGAACGAGGCATGGGATCGCCGTCGCCGACGGCCGATAGGGACCGCATGCCGCGAGCCGCCCTCGCAGTCGCCGTTGCCGCCGCCGCGCTCCTGGCGAGCCCATCCGTTGCGAGCGCCGCGGCGCCTTCGGTCACGCTGATCGCCCCCGCCAACGGCTCGACGATCGTCAGCACACCGACGACGTTCACGACGTTCACCTGGCACGTCGACTGGGCGACGCCGGAGAACACGACCGTCATGCTGCAGCGTTCCACCGACCCGACGTTCGCCGCGAACGTCACCCAGGAGACTCGCTCCTGCACGGCCGCGGATCCCAACTGCTGGACGACCTTGCAGGTCCAGCTTCCAGATCCCGGCCCCTCCAGCACGATCTGGTACTGGCGCGTCGGGCTGACGACCTCGACGGGGCCCGCCTACAGCGCGACGTGGCTGTTCGTGGCCACGAGGCCGCCCGACGCGGACCGTGACGGGATCGAGGACGCACGGGACAACTGTCCGACGGTTCCCAACGCAGATCAGCGCGACTCGAACCGGGACGGCAAGGGCGACGCCTGCCAGGCCGACAAGGTGCAGCCGCGGGTCAAGGTCTATCCAGGCGGCGCCGTGCGCGGCCGGAGAGCCTTCTTGCACTTCCGGGTGGCGGACGATCGCGACTTCGTCCGCTTCCGCGTCTCCTTCACCTACGGCCGGCGCCTCGCGATGTGGGTCGACTTCGGTTTCGTCAAGACGACCTGGAGCGGCCGCGCCACCTTCTACACGAGAGGGCCGCTACCCCGCGGATTGCCGGCAGGCCGCTACCTCGCCTGTGTCACCGCCTGGGACAAGGCGTCGAACCGCGCGAAGTCCTGCGCCCCCTACCGAATCAGGTAGCGACAGCCGCCTAAGACTCGTCGTCCTGCGGCTCGAGCGGCTCGGCGATCCGGTGCGCGGCTTCCTTCTGGTCGTCGCTCACTTCTTCCGCCAGCTCGTCGAACTTCGTCACGTCGCTCTCGCGGCTTTCGCGTTCACGCTGTTCTTTGTCTGTCATGCGGGATACCTACCCCAGGTCTCTATCCTTGAATCGCGCGGGCGTGGCGGAATTGGTAGACGCGTCGGGTTTAGGACCCGGTGGGCCGAAAGCCCTTGGAGGTTCAAGTCCTCTCGCCCGCATCGCTTCCCTGAGCGGCGTCGGCTTCCCGCCGGGCGAAGCCCGGCTCCGCCGCCGCCTCGCGCCGCTGGCCGCGCTCCGGCCGGCGGGCCGTGTGGCTAACACTGTCCCCCCGGCCTACGCACGCCCAGCGACGCGTCAGGAAACCGAGGGCGCCCCGTCGAGGGCGAGCTCTTCAGGAACCCTGTCGAACGCCAGATCTAGAGGAGGATTCTGAGAGCCGTGTCCTGCGAACAACCGCTGGACAGTAAGCCAACCGCACGGTGGAGATCGATGCCTGGTGAATTGGCGAGCGCGAGAGCCGCAACTGGGTTGTAGCCGCCGGCCTCCAGCACGTCGAAGCGCCAGTCGAGTACGCGTTCTTGCTCGCTCGAGCGGGGCCGCTGGATCTGTGCTTGCTCCATGCTTTCCTCTTCGGCCCCTCGATCGAGGGACTGAATCATAGAAAGGCACTAGGCGTCCCTCGATCGAGGGACGCCTTACTTGCGACCCACCTGGTCAGCGCGACTTTGCGAGAGCTGCGCGGGTGACGCGGAACGGGCACAAACCATCCGTCAGCCGACGAAGCTCCTCCGACAACTGGCGGGGGAACGGGTACCACTTGTCGGGAGTGAACCGCTGAAGGTGGACGCCGTAGCTGAGGAAACGATCGAGCCGTCGCGTGGCGACGATGCCGGTGACGTAGTTATTCCGGAAGCGCAACTCGTAATAGGGCGCTCCGAGCTTCGGAGCGCGGACGACGCGCGCGGGGGATGGACCGCCGTAGAAGGAGCCGATCTGCGGAAGCACGTTGGGGTTCACGATCGCGACACAGGTCGTCGCATTGCACACGCGCAGATCCCCGGGGCCGAAGTTCTTCGCGCTCGCCGACGTCAGGACGAGCAGAGCCGATGCGGCGATGAGGCCTACAAGAAACGCTCTCACGATGCCTGTAATACACCGCTCGGCGGCTCGAAGGTCCGTCACTCGTTGTGCCCTAGACGGGATGTCCTCCCGTCTTCGTGACCACCCGATCCCCTCTCTCGCTTCCCTGACCGGCGGCGGCGGAGCCGCAGAAGCAGGAGCGGTCGCGCGAGATGAACTCGCGCTCCCTTGGCCCGGCGGCAGCCCGCAGCCGGTCAGGGACGCGAGAGATGGCCCCGGCTGGAATCGAACCAGCGCACACGGATTCGAAGTCCGTTGCTCTATCCACTGAGCTACGGGGCCGCGATCACACAGAGTAGAGCGGAGAGCGAAAGGGGTGGCGGACGGGACTCGAACCCGCGACCACCGGGACCACAACCCGGGGCTCTACCAACTGAGCTACCGCCACCGCGCACCCTGAGAATAGCCGTCCTCTGCTCCCGCGAATGACGCCAGAAAGACGGAAGGCCCGCGAACGGGCCTTCCGTGGTGCTCTTCGTGGTCCGGGTTAAACGAGGACCGACGCGCTGTTCTGGTGCGCGATGATCTCGCCCTCGGTGACCTTGGGCGGATTCGGAAGTGCGCTCTCGAGGTTCTCCTCGCGGATCCAGTCGGCCGCGACGCGGGTCGACTCGGAAGCGTGGGTCGGCGTGTCGAAGATCCCGACCGACGTCATGACGCCGTTGCCGGCCTCGATGAGGTAGTACTCGCTGAAGCCTTCGAGCTTGCTCAGCTTGGGCACGAGTGACTCGCCGACCTTCTTGGTCAGCTCATCGGTGCGGTTCTGGTCAACACCCTCGTAACGACGAATGGTGGCATGCATAGCTAGCTCCTAACCGTTAGGAAGAGATGGCGGATTCCCCGAAGGGAGTCCCGACAAAGAAAAGAGAGAGGCGCGGCGCGCAGTCGAATCGACGCGAAGATGAAAGCCGTTCTTCTCGCTGCTCCGACCCACCGTATAGGCGATCCGGTGCCAGCGCGGGAAAAGACCCGATTCGGAGCCAAATATCCTGCTCGTAGCGGGTTAATGCCTATCCGAGCAGCGTCTCCGCGGGGATGTCGTCCGGGCTGTCGGTGGCAAGAAACGCGACTTTCTACCCCTCAGATCAGCCATCTTGCGACCCGCTCTGCAGTCGATTTCGAGTGCTGCTTTAGCCGCCACACACGTCGGGAAATCCCTCGCAAGCAGGCTGTGGTCGGCGGGCCACGGTGCCGATACCCAGGGTGACGGCCCCGCATGAAAATTCGAGTCCACGAAGCAGGAGACCTGAACAGTCTCGTCGCGTTCCTCAAGGAGCGGGACTACCTAGCGGACGAGATCGGCCCGAATACGATCGAGGTCTCGAGAGTCTCCTCAGTCAGGCACGACTTCATCCGGCTGGAGCTGGACCTCCTCATCGAAGCGTGGCGAGCGGCTCATCCGGAAGGACGAGCCGAGCTCATCGAATAAGCACCGGGTGGAGGGCGCCGGCAGGGGAAGCGAGCTGGTGGGTCCCGAGAGAGAGACTTTCTCGCTCTCGGTCTCCTGACGTGCCGCTGAGTGCCGTAGGCCGGTGGGACAGTGTCAGATCACACGGCCCGCCGGCCGGAGGGCGCTCAGCGGCGCGAGGCGTCCCGCGGA
>JBBPIJ010000016.1:0-30305 GCA_038040395.1 Actinomycetota bacterium | reverse complement strand
TCCCGCGGAGCCCGGCTCCGCCGGGCGGGAGCGGGACGCCGGTCAGGGAAGCGAGTTGGTGGGGTCTCCTGAGAGGCAGTCTCCTCTCTCGGTTTCCTGACGTGGCGCTGAGTGCCCGTAGGCCGGTGGGACAGTGTTAGATCACACGGCCCGCCGGCCGGAGGGCGCTCAGCGGCGCGAGGCGTCCCGCGGAGCCCGGCTCCGCCGGGCGGGAGCGGGACGCCGGTCAGGGAAGCGAGAGTGCGCCTGGAGGGAGTCGAACCCCCGACCCGCGGCTTAGAAGGCCGCCGCTCTTCCGCTGAGCTACAGGCGCCCGGTTACAGGGTAGCCCCTTGCCGATCTCCGTTCCCTCGGTTTCCTGACGCGTCGCTCAGACCCCGTATGCGAGTGGAACAGTGCTGGGTCGCACGGGCCGCTCGCAGGAGGGGGTTGAGCGGCGCGAGGCGTCCCGCGGAGCCCGGCTCCGCCGGGCGGGAGCGGGACGCCGGTCAGGGAAGCGAGGGCTAGCGTCTGACGCCGAAATCGGCGGTCACGATCGTGACCGACCTGCCGCCGAACGCACCGCGCGCCGTGGGGAAGTGCACCGCGGCGACGCCGACTTCGCGCCACTCGCCCGTGAGGATGTTCCGCCGGTGAGGCGAGCTCTGCATCCACTCACGGACAGCGCTCGAGCCGCTCGTGTCGGGCGACTCCCAGAAGATGTTCTCGCCGACGGACCAGTAGCCCCGACCCGAGGGATAGAAGCGCTCGATCCGGCGCCAGAACGGCGCGCCGTTCCGGGACTCGTGCTCGAAGAAGCCGAAGAGGCCCATCTGGTGAGAGTGATAGTTCGCAGCGGCTGTCAGGCCACGAGAGACCCGAAGTGGCCGAAGGCCGCGGGCACCCCGCTGGGCGTTGATGCGGCCGACGATGTCGACCTCGAGCGCGCTGAGCCCGGCCTTCGGCGTCGCGGTGCCCGATGGTCGGGTCGCGATGCCACGGAAGGCCGCGGCCTTGGCGAGCATCGAGGTAGCCCGCTGGAACGCGGTCTGTGCTGTACGAACGTGGCCGCTACGCTCGAGCCGCAAAGGCTTCTTGGAGCCTGCGACTGCGTTCGGGGCGAACCCGAGGACCAGCACGGACAGAACGCCGAGTGTGGCAAGCCTGCGCATGCCATTGAGATCGGCTCCTGCTCACGGCAGCCCTCACCCAAAAGGGGGATATGGCCGGGTTAGACCGTCGCGGGGTGGGTGCGGCGTTTGCGCCGCTCTTCGAGCCACGCGAGCATCAGCACCTGGAACGTCCCTGCGACCGGGATCGCGGCCAGCGCGCCGAGGACCCCGGCCAGCTGAGCGCCGATCAGGACGGAGATGAGAACGGCGAGCGGAGAGAGCTGCACCGTTCTGCTGTAGATGATCGGCTGAATCACGTGGTTCTCGAGCTGCTGGTAGATGACGAAGAAGATGAGCAGAACGATCCCCGCCGGATATGAATGCAGGAAGCCGACCGTGACGACGATGATCGCGGCGATCGTCGCCCCCGCGAGCGGAATCAGGTCGAGGATCGCCACGAGCAGGCCGAGCGCGACCGCATATGGGACGCCGAGGATGAGCAGCACGAGAGTCGAGGCCACCCCTGCGATCACGCTGATGAAGAGGTTGCCGGTGACGTAGCCGCCGACGGTTCGATAGATCTTGTCGCCGATACCGCGCCACCGGTCCCGCGAGTCAGTGGGAAGCAGCGTGTAGAAGCGCTCCATCCACACGGGCCCCTCGAGCAGCATGAAGAAGGTCATGAACGTGATCGTGACCGTGGCCACGATCGCCGTGATGATCCCTTTCGTGATCGCGACCGCCGTGCCCGTCAAGCCAAGAAGCGAGGATGCGCCCCCGGTGTTGACCGCGTCCCGGACGCGCTCGGTCACGTGGTACCTCGATTCGAGGAACCCGAGCCGTCCCTGCCGGTGCGTGATGTCGTCGACGTAGTTGGGCAGCGCCTGAACGAAGCCGTTCACCTCGTCCACGAGCGTCGGGATGAACAGCGCTCCCAGGGCGGCGATCGAGGCCAGGGCGAGCAGGAAGGTGAGCCCGGCCGCGAGCCCTCGCCGAGCGACACCGTGGCGCTGGAACCAGTCGACCGCGGGGTTCAGAGCGAGCGTAAGAAAGAGCGCGATCAGGATCCAGGTCAGGACCTGGCGCGCGATCCACACGACCTCGAGGAAGACCACGACCGCGATCGCGATCCCGAGCACCGCAAGGATCGTCGAGGCCCGGAAACGGACGACTCGCTCCTCCACGTCGCCGCAGCATTGCGGCTGCGTCGGACGACTCCCGCGGCTACATGACCCACTCCTCGCGCTCGAAGCCGGCGTACTCCTGGATCGCGCCGTAGATGTGCTGGACGAGGCGCGTGTCGGAGACGGTGAGGCGACAGGTTCCGTACGGGAGCTTGTTGCGACGCTTCTTCTTGCTGTATTTGGAATACGTGTTGATAGTCGATTTGCGCAAACAGGTCGGGGGAAGTTGGAGCAGTTCGAGCCAAAACCCTTCGATTTCGCTCTGCTCGACCGCCCATTCGCTGCCGAAGCGCAGAGTGCTGTGCTTCGGTGAGTTCGATGTCGCGCACCCAGAGGCTGACCGACGACTGCGAGACGCCAAGCAGTCGCGCCAGCTCCTTCACTGACGCCCCCTGCTCACGGCGCAATTTCCGTGCTTGCTCTCGCTCGACTGTTTTCATATCCGACAACACTTTAGCGGCGCTGTCGGATGAAGCGGGCGGCGGGAATCGAACCCGCGTCTGAGCGTTGGAAGCGCCCGGCTTTCCCATTAAGCTACGCCCGCGAGAGTCATAGCGTAGCGTCCCGAAAGTGCACGATCCCTACGCGTGGACGCTCGATTTCGAGGCGCTCGGGCTCGTGCCCGCGCTCGCGATCGGCTACCTCCTCGCAACCCGGCGCTTCCCCGCCCCGCGCTGGCGCGTCGCCTGCTTCGCCGCGGGCCTGCTGTTGATTCTTGCGGCGTTCGTCTCCCCGCTCCACATGCTCTCGCTGCACTACCTGCTCTCGGCCCACCTCCTCCAGAACGTCGTCCTCGCCGAGTGGGCGCCCGCGCTCTGCGTCCTGGGACTACCGCCCGCGCTCTCCGCGGCAGGCAGAGCGGCCACCGTTAGGTTCATCACGCACCCGTTCGTGGCCCTGCCACTCTGGCTCGGAACGTACTTCGCCTGGCACGTCCCGGCCGCTTACGACGCGGCGCTGCGGCACCCATCGAGCCTGATCCATGTCGAGCACGCCTGCTACTTCGTGACGGGCCTCCTCTTCTGGTGGCCGGCCCTCCAGAACGAGCCGCACCGGCTCTCCGGCGGCGCCAAAGCCGTCTACCTGTTTGCCGCATTCGTCCTGGCCAGCCCGCTCGGGCTCTTGCTCGCGCTGATCCCGAGAGCGGTCTACCACTTCTACATCCACGCGCCTCGTCTCTGGGGGCTCTCCCCGCTCACGGATCAGCAGATCGGAGGAGCGGCGATGGCGCTCGAGCAGGCGGCCGTCCTCTTCGTCGCCAGCTCGTACTTCTTCCTGCGGTTCCTGGGCGGCGAAGGACGCGCCGACACCTACCGAAATCTCGACCGATCGTCATACAATCACGCCGGGAGATGAGGGATGGACGCTGAGCTTGTCCGCGAGGGCGCTCGAGTCGGCACCCGTCACTCGCGGCGGGATACGGCCGTCTCGGCGCTCGGTCCGCTGACCGCGCTCGCCGGTCTCGTCTGGGCGCTCGCGCAGCCCTACCGCGTGACGATGCTGGATCCCGACAAGCACGGGTTCTGGTACCTCGTGGTCCAACCGCCGCTGCTCGTCATCCTCGTCGGGGCGATCTTTCATTTCTGGGTCGTTCCCGGCCTGGTCGCGGATCTCGAAGAGGCCGAGCGGGAGCGCGTGGACTAGATGGAGCCTCCGGCCGAAGTCGTCCATTGGCTGTTCGGCACGGGGTTCGTCTTCCTCGGCCTCTGCCTACTCGCCGAGACGATCGTCGGCCACGAGGTCTGGCGACGGCGGAGCTGGCGCGCGTACGTCTGGCCGGCGGTCGCGTTCCTGATGGGCATCGCCATGTGGCCGGTGATGGTCTTCTACACGAGCTCGGCAATCCACATGCTCGCCCACGGCGTCTGGGCCCAGGCGATGATGATCGCGGGAGCCGCGCAGCTCGGGCTCGTGCGCGGCAAGCTGCGGAGCTCGCTCTGGGAGCTGACGATGCCGCTCGCGTTCGCCGTTTCCGGCGCCGCATTCCTCATCCACGAGCAGAACCCCTGGCTTTTCTCGCGAGCGGCTTTTCTCCATCACGCGCTCGGATGGACGGCCTTGGCCGGCGCGCTGATCACGATCGCCCGGTTCGTCCGTCCGCGCTCACCGGTCTTCAACACCGGGTTCGCGCTCATCTTCCTTGCCGTGGCGACGCTCCTCTTCTGCGACCGGAACGTGGCGCCGATCTTTGGCCACCTGTCCCCGCTCGCCGGCGGGCGATGAGACCGAGGGCGCTCGCTGCCGCGGCCATCGTCGCGCTGGCGCTGCCGGCCACTGCCCTCGCGCACGCGAACCTGCTCCAGCGGGTGCCGAACTTCAGCGCGCGACTCGCCTCGAGCCCGCCCGCGGTCTCGCTTCGATTCGACCAGGGAGTCGACGTCTTCTCGGACTCGATCCAGGTCCGAAGCTCGACGGGGAAGCTCGTAAGCGCAGGCCCGGCGCACGCGGTCGACGGCAAGCAGGTGGCAACAGTTCCGCTCCAACGACTCCCGAAGGGCGCCTACACGGTGCGCTGGCACGTGACGTCGTTCGAGGGCCACGTGCTCTCAGGCGTCTACACCTTCGGCGTCAGGGTCGTTCCGCCGCCCCCGACCGAGGCCTACGGGTCGGCGGGGCCGACGACCTTCGAGTACATCGTCAAATGGGGGTACTTCCTGGGCCTGGCCCTGGTCGTCGGCGGCCTGGCCTTCCGCCTGCTCGTCGTGGGCCGGCGCTCGACACCCGCCGTCGACCGCCGGTTCTACCTCGTTGCGACGGTGGGGGTGGTCGCGAGCATCGAGCTGGGGATCCTCGGCTTCCTCCTGCGGGCGCGTGATGCGTTCCAGCTTCCGCTGGGCCGCCTCGTGTACGGCGACCTCTCGCCGCTCGCGCAGGGCACCCGCTTCGGGACCGCGTTCATCTTCATGACGCTCGGGTTCGCGCTCATCGCGGCGATCCTCTTCCTCGCCTGGCTGACGGATCGCCCTGTTCTGCTCTGGCCCGCGCTCGCTTTCGGGCTCTTCCTCATCTCCGGCCTCTCGCTGTCCGGCCATTCGGCCGTGGAAACCGGCTCCTCCTGGCGCACGGAGCTCGCCGACTGGGTGCACCTCTCGGCGGCCTGCATCTGGGTCGGAGGGCTCGCGCAGCTCGCGTTCGTCGTCTGGCCGGCAGCGCCCGCGCTCAGACGCGAGGCCTTCCTTCGCTTCTCGCAGCTCGCGGGCGGAGTCGTCGGGCTGATGGTCGTGGCAGGCGCCTACCTGGCTTACGTTCGGCTGCCGCAGGCCTCAGACCTGTGGCAGGAGCGCTACGGCAAGGTGCTGCTGCTGAAGAGCGGCCTTGTCGCGTTGGCGCTCTCGTGGGGCGCGCTGCACCACTTCGTCGTCCGACCCGCGCTCCAGCAGGGACGCGGGACGGGCTCGCGCGCGATCTCCCGGAGCCTGCTCGGCGAGAGCGCGGTCGCGATGGCCGTGCTACTCGTCGCGGCTGTGCTCGTGGACGCGAACCCGCCCCCGCGGCCAGAGAAGCAGCCCACGCGGGCCGCGGTCATTCGCTGAGCCCTCAGTCGGGGTGGCCGGATTCGAACCGGCGACTTCTGCGTCCCAAACGCAGCACTCTAACCAGACTGAGCTACACCCCGTCTCTCAAAAGAGCGTACAGCGTGGCAGTTCGCGCAGACAAGTTCGCACTTGGCAATCTCGGCGAGATCAACGACTTGTTGTGCCGACTAACCAGGGAACTGACGTCATCGAGCTTCTCGTATTGCGGCAAGTGATCCCAGGACATCGCCGCGTGATGGAAGGTTCCACCGCAATCTGCACACGGGGTTCTTGACTTCAACTCGCGGTACCACTCCGCGATGCGTCGGTGTTGCGCGCGCTTCTGCGCAAGGCGTGTCGGCCTGGTTCGTCTGTGGTACGCCCGGTCGTACTTACGACGGCAGGACTTGCACCACGTCTGGTGGCTCCGTCCGCGCCGATGAAACTCGGCGAGCGGCTTCAACGTCTTGCAGCTACCGCAGTGCTTCACGCCGTGGACTTTAGATTCGGGCCTGGACGGATCGTTGTCCGACTTGTCAACATTGGACATGTCTCCTCGGCTTGAAGCAAGAGGCTAGGCTCGGCGCGGTGGCCGAGCCGATCCTGTCCGCGAGCGAGGAGCCGCGCGTCCGGCGTCCCCTTCTCGGCTACGCGATGGTGCTCGCGGCAACCGGCATGTGGGGCGTCAACGGGACGGTCTCGAAGGCGATCCTCGGCGCCGGGCTCTCGTCGCCGCGGCTGACGGAGGTGCGATCGACCGGAGCCGCGATCGCACTCGCAGTCGCGCTTGCCGTCTCACAGCCCTGGAGGCTCCGCGTTCGGCGGAATGAGCTCCTGTTCCTCGGCGCGTTCGGGATCTTCGGGCTTGCGCTCGTCCAGTGGTTCTACTTCTTCGCGATCCACCGGCTCCAGATCGGGATCGCCCTCCTCATCCAGTACCTCGCGCCCGTGCTGATCGCTCTCTGGGCACGGTTCGTCGGAAAGGAGGCCGTGCGGCGGCGCATCTGGGCGGCGCTCATCCTCTCCCTCGGCGGCCTGTCGCTCGTCGTCGACCTTCGGCACGGCTTCACCCTCGACACGCTCGGCGTGGCCGCCTCGCTCGGGTCGGCGCTCACCTTTGCCTTCTACATCCTGCTCGCGGAGCGCGGCGTGCAGCGCAGGGACCCGGTCTCGCTTCTCTGCCTGGGCTTCGCCGCGG
Organism: Actinomycetota bacterium; assembly: GCA_038040395.1. GTDB lineage: Bacteria > Actinomycetota > Thermoleophilia > Gaiellales > Gaiellaceae > VAXT01. The sequence goes on along the minus strand of JBBPIJ010000016.1, from coordinate 23,317 downwards.
CCGCGGTCTTCTGGGCCGTCGTCCAACCCTGGTGGTCGTTCCCGACCGGCCTCGTCGACGACCGCGTGACGCTCGACGGAGCGCTCCTGGCTACGACGAGCCCGGTGTGGCTGCTCATGTTGACGATGATCGTCGTCGGCACGATCCTCCCGTTTCTGCTGCTCGTCGGTGCCCTTCGCCACATTTCGGCAACGCGCGTCGGCGTGACTGCGATGTTCGAGCCGGTGGCCGGCGCGCTCGTCGCCTACGCATGGCTTGGAGAGTCGCTCTCGACCGTCCAGCTAGCCGGCGGCGCGATCGTGCTGACCGGCATCCTGCTCGCGCAGACAGCTCGATAGTGCTCGCAAACTGCGGCGAAATCCGCAAAACGCAAAGACAGCGTTAGTTACTGCAAGGTGTGCAAAGTTGCCGCCGAGGAGGTAGACGCTGTCCAGTCGGCTGACTACCCTCCCGCGCTGACCTCCTGATGACTGGGAACCGCCGCATTCTCAGCGTCATGGTGACCCTGCTCGGGCTCGCGCTCACCTTTGGCGCGGGGGCGGGCGCGAACACCATCACGCCGCCGCCGCCACTCACGTCCGTCGGGACGACTGCCCCGACCCCCGGCGAGTACGCGATCGTCCGCGCGTTGAACGCCGTCCGCGCTCGGAACGGCGCTCCTCCGCTTCGGGTGGGGAGAGCGCTCACCCGCGCCGCGCGCGCACACTCGATCGACATGGCCCGCAGGGGCTACTTCGACCATGGCGCATTCGTTCAGCGCCTCCGGAGCTTCGGCGTGCGCGCGCCGTACGTCGGGGAGAACCTCGCCTACGGAGCGTCGCCTCTGACCGCCGGCGCAATCGTCCAGATGTGGATCCAGAGCCCCCCGCACCGGCAGAACCTCCTCGACCGGAGCTTCCGGCGCGTCGGCGTCGGGGTGGCCGGCGGCTCGACGAAGCTCGTCACAGCAGACTTCGCCGGCCGCTAGGCAGTCACCGGCTCTCGGTTTCCTGACGCGTCGCTGAGTGCCCGTAGGCCGGGGGGACAGTGTTGGACACACGGCCCGCCGGCTGGAGGGTGCTCAGCGGCGCGAGGCGTGTCCGGAGCCCCGGCTCCGCCGGGGCGGGAGGGCACGCCGGTCAGGGAAGCGAGAGCTAGTCGCCGACCAACATGTCGCGTAGCTCCGCTAAACGCTCTTGCCTGAGACCCTGACCCTCTCCGCGCGAACCGCGGGCCATCAGGTCCTCGACGAGCGGCGCTAGATCGAGCGGGTTGAACGGCTTCGTGACATAGTCGACGCCCCCGAGCTCGAGCCCTCGAGCCTGGTCTCGCAGCTCCGCCCGAGCCGTCAGGAAGACGATCGGGATGTCCTTCGTGCCCTCGTCCTGGAGCAGCTGCTCAAGGACCTGCCAGCCGTCCAGGCCGGGCATCATCACGTCGAGCAGGATCACGTCCGGCGGCTCCTCGCGCGCGGCGGCCAGACCGGCGATTCCGTCCTCGGCCTCGCGCACCTCCATCCCGGCGGCCTCGAGGTTCACCCGACAGAGGAGCCTGATCGGAGCTTCGTCGTCGATCACGAGAACGCGCGCCACGTCTCGCTCCCTATACCCGCCCAGACGGCGGCTCAGTCTTCTCGGGCACCTGCTCGCGGGCCAGAGGGAGCTCGAAGGCGAAGCTCGAGCCACCGCCCTCGACAGAGTCGACCCAGATTCGACCGCCCATCGCGGTCACGAGGCCGCGCGCGATGAAGAGCCCGAGCCCGGCGCCGCCGGGGCCCCGGACGCTCTCCGCCCGGTGGAACTTCGAGAAGATGCGCTCGCGCTCTGCGTCGGGAATTCCCTGCCCCTCGTCGACGACGCGCACTTCGACGTGCGCGCTACGGCGGTGCGCCTCGACGGTGACGGTGCCGCCGTCGGGCGAGAACTTGACCGCGTTGTCGAGCAGGTTCGTCAGGATCTGGCTCAGCTTCTCGCGATCGGCCGAGGCGGCCAGGGGCTCGTCTGGCAGGTGCAGGACGAAGTTGTGCCCGTTCACGTTGGAGGTCTGCCGCACGCTCGTGACGACCTCTGAGACGACCGTGCGGAGGTCGGTCGGCACGAGGTCGACCTGGAGGTCTCCGGCATCGAGCCTTGCGACGCTGAGCAGCGTGTCGACGATCGACGTCAGTCGCTGCGCCTCGGAGGCGATGTAGCCGAGGAACGTCTGGCGCTCGGCCTCGCCGAAAAGCACGTCCCGGCGCAGCAGCGTCTCCGCGAAGCCGTAGATCGACGTGAGCGGCGCACGGAGCTCGTGCGAGACGGTGGAGACGAAGTCCGACTTCATCTGCTCCACGATCCGCTCCGCCGAGACGTCGCGGAACGCGTAGATCCGGCCGGAGACCGCGCCAACCGGGTCGCGCATGACGGCCTCCGTGAGTGACAGCCACGCTTCCTCGCCTCCGCGCTGCACGGAGACGAGCCGCTCGCCGGGTAGGCCCTCGTCGCCGGAAGCGAGCTCCCGCTGGAGAACCTCGACCGGCGTCCGGCCCAGCGCGGCAGCCGACGGCACTCCCGTGATCTGCTCGGCGGCCCGATTCCAGAGGACGACCTTGCCCTCACGATCGACGGCCACGATCCCGTCGGCGATGTTCGCGAGGATCGCGTAGCTGCGCTCTCGTTCCATCGCGACGCGCTGGTAGAGCTCCGCATTCGAGAGCACGGCCGACGCGTTGCCGGCCAGCGCGGCCAGCGCTTCGATCTCCTCCTCGCGCCAGACGCGGGGGCGCTGCGAGTACACGGCGAGCACGCCCTGGAACCCGCCTTCGAGCCCGACGAGTGGCACACCCAGATACGCCGAATGTCCTGCGGCGAGCACCGGATCGTCCGCGAGCAATCGCCCGTCGTCAGCCGCGTCCGCGAAGACCACGGGCGACCGCGACTGCACGACGTCTCCGGAGGGCCGGGCCGTCGCCGGGAGCCTCGAGCCCACGACACTCGGCACGGTCTTGCCGCCAACGGCGCTGACGACGAGCTCCTCGCCCTCGACGACCTGGATCACGCACGCGTCTGCGCCCAGGAGTGCAGGCGCCTGATCGGCCACCTCGTCCAGGATCGCCCCTGGGTCGAGCTGGGTCGCCAGGAGGCCTCCCATCCGGGCGAGCTGCTGGGAGAGCGCACGCGAGGTGCGCTCGCTCTCGTAGAGCTCGCTCCGCTCGAGCCCGCCGCGGGCCGCGCCCGCGAGCCGCCTGCCGAGCTCGAGGTCGTCGTCGCTGAACGAATGCTGCTCGGCGAAGAAGACGACGACGAGGCCGCCCTCCTCGCGGCGCGGCGGGTCGACCGGGATGGCGAGAAGCGATCGAACGCCGGGCAGCCGCCGCCAGTCGCTCCCGAAGCGATCGTCGTCGTCCAGCGAGGAAGCCGAGAGAAGGCGCCGGTCGCGTGCGGCGTCCGTGAGCACCGACGCCGGCTCGGGAACTCCACCGACGAACGACTGGGCGAGATCGTCCGGCAACTCGTGCGAGGCCGCGAGCTCGAGGCCACGCGCTCCCGGCATCAGTACCGCGGCGAACGAGCCTCCGAGCGCCTCGCTCGCAGCCTGTGCGACCGCGTCGAGCGTCGCCGACTGCGAGAGCGGCTCGGCGAGTGCCGACGCGATCCCGTAGAACCCTCGCTGGACGCGAGCCTGGCGCATGCTCTGCTCGAAGCTCGCCGCGTTCCGGACAGCCAGCGAGGCAAGTCCCGCAAACGTCTCCAGGAGGTTCGAGTCGAGCTTCCCGAAGCGCCGGTCCGCGTCCTTCGTCGCGACGCCGAGCATTCCCCGGCGCTCGCCCGACCACGTCATCGGAGCCGCGATTGCGCTTGCGAACCCGTCATACGCCTGGTGGGGGACCGGCTCGCTGAACCGGCCCGCGATCTCGCTCTCCGCCGGGAACTCGAACTCCAGCAACTCCGGGTCGAGCCCGTAGACGGCTGCGCACCGAAGCACCGAGCGCTCGGCGTCGTACAGGTAGCAGTCGGCTGCATCGGCCTCGAGCAGCTTCGTCACCTCGACCACGAGCCGCTGGAGCACGGTCTCGAGGCGTAGCTCGCTCGTCACGACCTGCGCCGCCTTCAGGAGCGCCGTCTGATGCTCGAGGCGCCGCGCGTTCTCCTCGAGGAGCTGCGCAGCGTGGATTGCGATCCCGAGCTCGCGTGCGACCGCTTCGGCGAGCGAGATCTCGGCGTCCGACCACTCGGCCGGCTCCGAGCGGTGGAAGACGAAGACGCCGATCATCCGGTCGAAGACGAGGACGGGTGTCGCAAGCACGGCGAGCGTGTCGAGCTCCAACAGGGTCTGGATTCCGCCGAGCTTCGGATCCTCCAGAGCCGGCTCCTCGCGGATGTCGCCGACCGCCACGGTGCGGCGCTCGAGGGCTGCGAGGTTCGAGACGACGAGCTTCTGGGCCGCAGCGCCAATCGGGACGAAGCCGTCCGCATCCCACTCGGCCCGGATCGGCATCGACTCGCCCGGCTCGCCCAGGCGGAGGAAGCAGCGCGAGACGTGCGCGGCCACGCCCGTCTCCTCAACCGCCACCCGGAGCACGGCCTCGAGGTCGAGCTCGGAGCGCACCTTGCGGCCGATCGACGCGACCACTCGCTCACGCTCGAGCGCCTCCTCGAGCGCAGCGGCGGCGCGCGCGCGATCGAGCGCGAGCGCAGCCTCGGCGGCGAGCGCCTGGAGGAGCGCGAGCTCGTCGCCCGTGAAGACCCGCGGCTCCCGGGTCGTTGCGATGACGAGCACGGCGGGCACCTTCTCGTCGGTGACCAGCGGGACGAAGACGGCGCTCTTGGCTCCCACTTTCTCGGCGAGCCGGCGGTTCACCTGCGGCGAGCCGGCGACGTCGTAGACGACCACCGGTCCCCCTTCGAATGCCGCGCTCGCGATCCCGGAGGGCTCCTGCTCGAAATCGAGAGTGATGTCCTGCCACCAATCGGTGTCCCCGTTGCTCGCAAGGGCGAGCAGGCCCGAGGCGTGCTTGCCGTCATCGGCGATCACGGCGAGAGCTGCGAACTCGACGCCGAGAAGCGAGCGGCACTCTTCGAGCAGCGTCCGGGCCACGGCGAGCTCGTCTCGCGCTCGCGCCAGTGCGCTCGAGAGGGAGGCGATGGCCGTGAATTGGTCGTCCCGCGCCGGCGGCGATTCGACCGGATCCGGCGCGGCTGGACGCGGCGCTGGAGCCGCCGCTGGACGGCTTCGGCGAAAGAGCTTCATTACGCCACTTTGAGGGTCACTGGGGGCTAGGGATGATAGGTCGCTGCGGGAGCTCCCGCCAGGGTCGCCCGGCAGATCTAGAATCCGCTATACGCCTTCAAAAGATAGGCCGTCCGGCCTATTCACAAGAGTAGGCAACGGCGCTACCTTCCTGCCACTGGGCGATGCAAACCGCGGTTTATGCGTACCTGGCCACCAAAGGCCGCGGTGAGCAATCTGGGAGGCCCGTCGCACTGACCCCCCCGAGCGACGGGCTTCCTGCTTTCTCGGCCCTGACCGCTCGCTGCTTCCGCGCGGCGGAGCCGCGCTCCGCAGCGAGCTGCCGCCGCTCGCCGCGCTCCAGCCGACGGGCCGTGTGCCGAACACTGTCCCGCCGGCCTACGCACGCCGAGCGACGGCTCAGAGCCGAGAAAGAACGCCCCTCCGAGGGACCCCTGAGACACCTCGGTCTACACTGGCTTTCATGGTCAAGCGCGTCCTTCTGGCTTCTCCCCGCGGCTACTGCGCCGGGGTTGAGCGGGCCGTGGACACGGTCGAGAAGCTGCTCGACTTGCACGGACCACCCGTCTACGTTCGCAAGCAGATCGTCCACAACGCTCACGTCGTCCGCGACCTCGAGGCGCGCGGTGCGATCTTCGTCGAGGACGAGCGCGAGGTGCCCGAGGGCGAGACTGTCGTCCTCTCCGCGCACGGCGTGGCGCCCGAGGTCTATCGCAACGCGGAGGCGCGCGGGCTGAACACGATCGACGCCACCTGCCCGCTCGTGACGAAGGTGCACGTCCAGGCGCGCCGGTACGCCGCCGACGGCTACACGGTGCTGCTCATCGGCCACGAGGGCCACGAGGAGGTCGTGGGCACGACCGGGGAGGCGCCCGACTCGACAATCCTCGTCCAGTCGGTTGCGGACGCCGAAGCGCTGGACCTTCCGTCAGACGCGAGGGTCGCCTACATCACGCAGACGACCCTGTCGGTCGACGAGACCGGCGAGATCATCACCGCGCTTCGCGGCCGGTTCCCGCAGATCTACGCGCCGAAGAAAGAAGACATCTGTTACGCGACCACCAACCGGCAGTGGGCCGTGAAGGACTTGCTCGGAGAGGTCGACCTACTGCTCGTGATCGGGTCACGCAACTCGTCGAACTCGAACCGGCTCGTCGAGGTCGCCCGGGCAAACGGCGTCCAGGCGCATCTGATCGACGACGAGACCGACATCGACACGGCGTGGCTCGACGACGTCGAGACGGTCGGCCTGACGTCGGGAGCCTCGGCGCCCGAGAAGCTCGTCGACCGGGTCTGCGACTGGTTCCGCGCCCGAGGCGTCCACGACATCTCCGCCCACCGGCTGGTCGACGAGGACGTCGAGTTCCGGCTCCCGGTCGAGCTCCGCCGCGAGCTTGCGCTCGCCGAGAACCAGAGTTAAGGCGTCACGTTTCGAAGCTCTTGCTGGGCTCGGTACCGGCTCCAGTTCCAGGTCCGCCAGTCCGAGCTCTGCCGCCGTGCTGCGAGCTCCGCGGCCAGCTCCATTCGCAGCCGAGGCTCGAGTGTCGGCAGTGCCTTCACGAGCTCCGGCGTCGCGTCGTCGCTGAGATTCATGACATACGGAAGATCGAGCCTCGGACGATCGAGGTTCGTGCGCGCGATGAGCGCATCGGGGTTGACGACGTTGACGGCGAAGATCGCCGCGAAGCCGCTCACGAGCGCGCCGACTGCGAAAAGCTCACGCCGCTCGCGCAGGACAGTGGCAGCAAACCAGAGAAAGACGACGGCGAGCCAGATCATCACTCCGGTCACGTAGAACCGCAGCTCGGTGAGCCCGTACTCCCGCTGATAGAGCCGCATGCGCTGGAGTGCCGAGGCCATGACGAGGAAGAGCAGGAGGATCAGCACCCCGGCCAGGACGCGGAAGAGCACGTCTTGCCGGCCCCGGTCTCGCCTGCGCAGCCAATCCGCGACCAGAACGAGAGGCAAGACGAGCGCAGCGACTGCGACCAGCTCGAAGAATCCGTGCCGGGCGTACTCCGCGTACGTCAGGCTCGTGCGCGCCTCGACCAGAGACTGTCCTCCGAACAGGTAGCGGAGCTGAACGAGCACGAAGGCGAGAAAGAGCAGGTCGAGCAGGGCCAACACAACCGTGAGCTCCGTCCTTCCGAGCGTGCGTTTGGGCTCGACGTCGAGCTCGCGAAGCCTGGGCCTGACGAGGTATTCGCGGAGCACGCCCGCGCTGACCCACCCGAAGAGTGCGACGAGAAGAACGTGCGTGAGCAGGTCCTGAGCATCGGGGACGGCGCCCGACACGTAGCCCTGGAAAACGGAATCCGCCGCCACGAAGAGTGCGCCGAACAGCAGGAGCAGCGGCGCGGCGAGCATGAGCCCACGACCGACGGCCACCGCCTGCTTGGCCTGTGGCCCCTTGGGAAGCTCCTGCCAGTCGATGTCCTCCTGCATGAGCGTGACCGTGCGTCCTCCCACGGCTGCACTCGCGTACCCGAGCCCGACGACGTAGTCGACGAGGCCCGCCCGGTGCACCGGGCGCGGCGTACGTAACGAACCAAGCGTCAACGCAACGACGAGCGCGAAGACGTTCAGCGACACGAGCCACGGCGAGTCGCGCCAGACGATGAGACCTGCAAAGGCGACGAGCACGAGCAGCATCCACTTCCGACCAGCGGTGAGCGGGGCGCGATGCCAACGGCTGAGGGCGAGAAGCACGGCGGCGACCGCCCCAACCCAGAGCAGGGCGTTCAGCCCCAACGGGGTCACTCGCAACAACGCGTCGCCGAGGAGCCCCAGAAAGAGCGCCGACCCGAGTAGACCAAGGGCGATCCTGGTCCGGCTGCTCATCGCTCTCTATGAAAGCACGGGCACCGTGGGGGTGCGCCGGTCGTTACAAAAGCGTTACGAGCGCTTCTCGTCGCCGCGGCGCTCGTCGCCGGAACGGCGGTCCTTGCCGGACCGTCGGTCGTCGCCCTGGCCGGCTTCGCGCTTCTTACGGCGCTCCTCGGCCGCACGCCTGTCCTTGCCCGATCGCCGCTCGGGACCCGTGTGGCCCTCTGTCATGGCGCGATCATGACGCCCGCGCGGGCGGGAAGCTAGGTCCGCGTCAACTCGACAAAGCGGAAGCACCCGACGACGTGGTCGTTGACGAGCCCGGTCGCCTGCATGAACGCGTAGCAGACCGTCGGCCCGACGAAGCGGAAGCCGCGTTTCTTCATGTCCTTGCTCATTGCCTTCGACTCAGCCGTCTCTGCCGGGATCTCACCGAGCGAGCGCCATCGGTTCACGATCGGCTCGCCGCCGACGAAGCCCCACAGATACGCGTCCAGGCTGTCGAGCTCGAGCACGCGCTTCGCGTTCTCGACCGTCGACTCGACCTTGAGCCGGTTCCGGACGATGCCGGGATCGTCGAGCAGCCGCTCGACGTCACGCTTCGTGAAGCCTGCGACCTTCTCCGCGTCGAAGTTCGCGAAGGCGCTGCGGTAGCCGTCGCGCTTGCGGAGGATCGTTGCCCAGGACAACCCAGCCTGGGCGCCCTCGAGCGTGAGCATCTCGAACAGGTGCCGCTCGTCGTGGGAAGGCACTCCCCACTCCTCGTCGTGGTACGCCACGTACGCGGGATCGGCCTCCGGGACCCACTGGCACCGGGTCACGCCTTGGCGATCTCGGGCTTGCCGGAGCCGCCGTCGGCTCGGATCTCGACGGCGAGCACTTCTTCCTTGATCCAGCCCTCGTGCTTGAGGAGGTCAGACGCCGACTGCGGAAGCGTGACGACGATCCGGTCGGTCAGCTCGAGACCGGCCTCCTTGCGCATCGAGTTCAGCTCGTGGATCAGGTCGAGCACCCGGCCCTCGAGCTCGAGCTCGGCATCGAGAGCGGTGTCGAGCGCGACGGTGACGCCGTCGGCGCCCGCAACCGCCCAGCCCTCCTTGCCGATGCGCTCGACAAGCACCTCCTCGGGCGTGAGGTCGTGACCCGCCGCCCGGAAGCCGCCGCCGGAAACCTCTGCGAACTCGCCGGACTCGAGAGCCGCGCGGACCGCGCCCAGCTCCTTGCCGAGCTTCGGCCCCAGCACCGGCAGGTTCGGCTTGACGCGAAGCTCGGTCGCCTGCACGTCGCCGAGCTCGACCTCCTTCACCCGGAGCTCGTCGCGAATCTCGTCGACGTGACCGCTGACGAGCGGCGCCCCCTCGACCACGAGCCGTCGCAGCGGCTGCCGCAGCTTGAGACCGGAAGCAGCGCGCGCCTGCCGGCCGAGGTCGACGACGCGACGGGTTGCGGCCACCTCGGCCAGGAGCTGCTCGTCTCGCTCGCCCGCCTCCTCCCAGCCGACGAGGAACACTGACTCCGGATCGTCATCGGAACGCAGGGTCCGCCACAGATGCTCCGCAAGAAATGGCATCACGGGCGCGATCACGACGACCGCTCGCACGAGGGCGGTCCAGAGAGTCTCGAGCGCTGCCGGATCGCTGTTCCAGAACCGCCTGCGAGACCGGCGGATGTACCAGTTGGAGAGATCGTCGACGAAGGCCTCGAACGAGGCGATGACGTCGGGCGTCCAGTACCGCTCGTACGCATCGGCTGTCTCCGCAACCAATTGCTCGACGCGTGAGAGAAGCCAGCGGTCGAGCGGCTCGACGTGATGACCCTCACCGGGCTTCCAGTCCGGGACGACGTTCGCGTAGTCCACGAAGAACTTGACGGAGTTCCAGAGCGTGAGCAGCCGCCGCCTGATCTCGTGTGCCGGCCCGTAGCCGAAGTTCAGGTTCTGGCTCGGAACCTGCTCGCTGTACATCCAGCGCATCACGTCGGCGCCCATCCGCTCGATCGCCTCGTTCGCCTCGATCGCGTTGCCCGTCGACTTGTGCATCTCGCGACCGGTCTCGTCGAGGACGCGCTCGTATGTGAGCACCCGCTCGTACGGTGAGCGGCCGACGAGCGTGACCGACATGAACGACATCGAGTAGAACCAGAGCCGGATCTGCTCCCGGCTCTCCGAGACCCATTCAGCGGGGAACCATTGCTCCCAGTAGGCGTGGTCGGGCAGATCCGCGCCGGACAACCCCTGCGACGCGCCTGTCGCGTAACCACCCGGGATCCACTCCGGGTTCTGCCAGCCCAAAGTGGAGAACGGGACGATGCCCGCGTCGAGCCAGGCGTCGCCGACCTCGGGGATGCGCCGCACCTCCTTGCCGCAGGCGTCGCACCGAATGGGCACCTCGTCGATCCAGGGCCTGTGGAGCTCTTGAAGCTGATCCAGGCCTTCGGTCGCCAGCTCCTCGAGCTCGGCGCGGGAGCCGATCACGTTCAGCTGTCCGCATTCGCACGGATAGATCGGCAGCGGCAGCCCGAAGTAGCGCTTGCGCGAGATGTTCCAGTCGCCCATGTTGCGCAGCCAGTCGTCCATCCGCTTCGAGTAGAAGGGCGGCGTCCACTCGACGGTCGCGTTCGCGTCGAGGAGGGGCTGCCTGATCTCGTCCGCTGAGATGAACCAGTCGTCGACGACGCGGAAGACGAGCGGCGTCTTGCAGCGCCAGCAGATCGGGTAGCGGTGCGTGATCCGGCCCGCCTCGACCAGCAGCTCGCGCTCGCGAAGGTCCTCGATGACGATCTCCTCTACCTCGTCGGTCGAGAAGCCTTCCAGCGCGCCGAAACCCGGGAGCATCCGGCCCGACTCGTCAATCGGGACGATCACGGGCAAGCCGTGCTCGCGCGACAGCTCGAAGTCCTCGGCGCCGCAGCCGGGCGCGATGTGGACGATGCCTGTGCCCTCCGTGAGCGACACCCCGTCCCAGGCGATGACGCGGTGGGCGATGCCGTCCTGGGCAGGCAGGTCGTCGAACGGCCCCTGATAGTGAAGTCCGACGAGCTCCTCGCCCACGACCACTCTTTCGTAGTCCTCGTCGTCGATCTTCAGCGTCCAGCCGCCCTCGCGCAGACCGTATTCCGCGTCAGGCTTCACAGCGGCCGCCACGTTGGCCGGCAGCGTCCACGGCGTCGTCGTCCAGACGACGAGCGACTCGCCGTCACGCTCCTTCAGCGGGAAGCGCACGTACAGCGACGGGTGCTCGAGCTCCCTGTAGTTCTCCTCACCGGCCTGCTCGTGCTGCGAGAGAGACGTGCCGCAGCGCGGGCACCACTGCGTCGAGCGGTGCCCCTTGTACAGCCATCCGCGCTCGTGCACGGCCTTCAGGAACCGCCAGATGTACTCGATGTTCGTGTCCGAGAACGTGTAGTAGTCGTTGTCCCAGTCCATCCAGCGGCCGAGCCGGCGGTCCTGGTCCGTGATCACCTCGGTGTAGTGAGCGACGCGCTCCTTGCAGCGCTCGGCGAACTCGCCGATGCCGTACTCCTCGATGTCGCGCTTCGAGTTCAAGCCGAGCGCCTTCTCGACCTCGACCTCGACCCAGAGTCCCTGGCAGTCGAACCCGTTCTGGTAGCGCTGGTCGAAGCCGCGCAGCGCCTTGTAGCGCTGGAAGACGTCCTTTAGCGTGCGGCCCCAGGCGTGGTGGACGCCCATCGGGTTGTTCGCCGTGATCGGGCCGTCGAGGAAGCTGAAGCGCTCGGCGCCGCGGTTCTGCTCACGGAGCTTGTCGAAGATGCCCTCCCGCTCCCACCACGCGAGGACCTCGTGCTCGAGGGCAGAGTGGTCGGGAACGGCTGGGAGCGGCTCGAATCGCATCAAGCGATTCTACGATTAGGAATACGAGGCGGCCGGGCGCCGTTTGGTGCTGTAGGTAGGTTTTGCGCCCGCCGGGTATCCCTATCTGGAAATTGACGAAAGGATCCGCATGTCGACTGCCGTGACCGAGTCCACCTTCGAACAGGAGGTCCTCTCGAGCGACAAGCCCGTGATCGTCGACTTCTGGGCGGAGTGGTGTGGGCCGTGCCACGCGGTCTCCCCGGTCCTCGACAAGATCGCCGAGGAGCGCGCCGACGAGCTCAAGCTCGTCAAGGTGAACATCGACGAGGAGCAGGGGCTCGCGGAGCGCTACGGGATCGCCTCGATCCCGACGATCGTCCTCTTCAAGGACGGAGAACCGGCCGCCGCTGCCATCGGCGCTCAGCCGAAGGGAGCGATCGAGAAGCAGCTGGGGCTCGGCGAGGCCGAGACCGGCAGCAGCCCGGCGACGAACGGCACCGAGCCGGTCTAGCCTTCCGCTTCCTCCTTCTCGGGGTGCGGCATTGGCGAGACCGCTCGTGAGGTCGGCTCGTCCACGAGGTTGAGCACGCGCATCCCGTGCACGAACACGATCGCTCCGCCGAGCCAGCCACCCACGGTCAGAACGAGGAAGCCCGCAAGCGTCAGCACGAGGGAGCCCCCACCGACGACGCCGTCCACGTAGTCGGCATGCCCCGCGCCGGCCGCGATCGCGAACAAGATCGTCGCCGACAGCATCACGCTCAGGTGGGCCGTGGCCGTTCGCCAGAGCGGCGTCCCGCGCGAGATGTCGAGCCAGTCGACGAAGCCCGTGAGCGCGGTCGGGCCGGTAACGATCAGGCCCGCTATCAGGGCCAGCCACCAGGCTGTGGCGGTGTTGTGGTCGCTGACTCCGAGCCTCGACAGAACTGCCATCGCCGCCGCGAACGTGTAGGCCCCGATCGTTATGTCGGTCAGGGGCGGGTGCAGCGGATGGCCCGCTACGCCCCGCAGCAGGAACTTCATCGCTACCTCCTGGCTTCGACTCCGTCGAGGAGGGTCCAGTTGCCCTTCAGCGCGGCCTCGGCCTTCTCGACGAGCCGATCGGTGTCGGCCGCTGTCGCATCCGACTCGAGGACGCGGCGCGACTCGGCGGCGTGCTCGTGGTCGAGATCCGAATGGAGTGCGAAGTACTGCGCCCCCGGCTCGTCCCCGGCGACACCGTAGTGCTCGCGCAGTCCGTCGAGCTTCGCCTTGGAGACTGCCGGCTGACCGGCCTCGATCGCGTACATGACCGCGAGCGCCTCGAGCCGGTCGCCCGGAGCGGTCCAGGCGATCACGCACTCGGCCGTCTGGGAGGACGGTTCGCGCGACGTATCCGCCTCGAAGGCCGCCGCGAACTCGTCCCAGAGCGCGACGTGGTCGGCTTCCTCCTGGGCATGCTCGGGATTGCCGCTGCGGGCCGCGGTCTCCGCGAGCGCGACGACGGCGTGCCGGTACTCGCCCGCGTAATGCGCGAGCTCGTCCCTGCGCAGCTCGCCGCAGCTCCACCGCCGGTAGAAGGGATGCTCGAGCAAGTTCCACCTCTCACGTACTGCATCGAGTCTCTGGATCAGATCCACCTGGGCTCCTTTCGTAGCTGAGGCGTCGCTTGCGGTGTCTTCGTACGCGATGCTAACTGGATGGGCGGCTTCCTCGTCATCAACCCGCGGTCCGGGAGCGGGGAGCACAGCGCGGAGGAGCTTCGCGACGAGGCTCGGCAGCGGGGAATCGAGACGCACCTGCTCCAGCCCGACGACGATCCGGCGGAGCTTGCGCGAGCAGCGCCGGAAGGGCCGCTCGGAATGGCGGGTGGTGACGGCTCGCTCGCCGCAGTTGCGCAGGTCGCCCTTGATCGCGACCTGCCATTCGTCGCCGTCCCTTTTGGAACTCGGAACCACTTTGCCCGAGACATCGGGCTCGATCGCGACGATCCGATCGCGGCCCTCGCAGCGTTCGAGGGTCGCGAGCAGAGGATCGACGTCGGCCGCGTCAACAACCGGCTGTTCCTGAACAACGTCTCGCTGGGCCTCTACGCGCGACTCGTTCATCGGCGCGAGGGCCACCGCCGGCGGCGCGACGGACTCGCACGTCTGCGGGCGCTCGGCCTGCTCCTCGGGCGCCCGGGCTCGCTCGGGGTGACCATCGACGGCAAGCCCGCCCACGCGAGAATCGTCCTCGTCGCGAACAACGACTACAAGCTCGACCTCTTCTCAATCGGAGAGCGCGACCGCATCGACGAGGGCAAGCTTCACCTGTACGTGGCCCACGGCTGGCTTCCCCGGAACTGGGAGGGGCGAAGTGGAGCGACCTTCGAGATCGACGCACGCGCAGGCCGGCTGCGCGCGGCAATCGACGGCGAGCCCGAGGATCTCGAGACGCCCCTGCGCTTTGCGATCGAGCCCGGCGCGCTACGCGTTCTCGTCCCGCCAGGCTGAAATCACTTCACGCGTGTGCGGGAACGCGATCTCCTCGTCGGGAATCTCGTCGGGGGCGAACCAGCGAAGCTCCGCGACGTCGTCGGCCGGCTCCGGCATCCCTTCGACGATGCGCGCGGTCCAGTAGAGGTTGAGCGTCACCTGGGCCGAGGCGTCGCCGCCGTAGCGGTCGAGCCACACCCCGAGGAACTCGATCGGCTCGACCTCGACGCCGGCTTCCTCCATCAACTCGCGGCGGATGCACTCGAGTGGATGTTCCTCCTCGTCGAGGAACCCGCCGGGGAAGTCCCACATGCCCTTGAACGGATCGACTCCCCGCCGCGAGAGGAGCAGGCGCCCCTCTTCGTCCACGCAGACCGCGCTGGCCGTCGGCTTGGAGCTCGCGTACGCACGGAATCCGCAGGCCGCGCACTCGGCCTTTCCTTCCTCGACCTCGATCTCCGCCGCGCAGCGGGGGCAGTGCCTCCATTCGGCGAGTGCGGCCACGTCGGCACAATATGGCGTATGCCCAGGTTTGCCACGGCCACGGTCACCGAACTGTCGCGGGTCGGCCTCTTCCAGGCACTCGCCGGAGAAGTGCTCGCGAAGCTCGCGCAGAACATGGAGCGCCACGACGTCTCGGGCGGAAGCCCGGTCATGTTCGAGGGCGACCAGGGAGATCGCTTCTACGTCGTCCTCCGGGGACTCCTCGCCGTGAACAGCGACGGTCTCGGCCCACGTCGGATGCTGCGGCCCGGCGACTACTTCGGTGAGGTCGCACTCGCCATGGACATACCGCGCACGGCCTCGGTGACGGCGCTTACGCCGACAACACTCGCCAGTTGCGACAAGGCGACGTTCGACAAGTACGTGCGCCCGCTCTTTGCGGACGACGACCCCTCCGAGGGTTGAGCTAAGCCCGGCTTTTTCCGATGGAGACAGCGGTTCTCCCGTTGTCTGCCGGACACCACGTTCCCGTCTACCACGGCCGCTTTGGCCCAGCTGAGGCCGAGCGCCTGCTCTGGCGTGCCGGTTTCGGCCCGCGCCCGGGCGAGGCTAAGAGACTTGCAAAGAAAGGCCTGCACGGCGCCGTCCGCTCCCTGACCCACCCGAAGCGCGAGCGGCTGGTCGGGCCTGCGCCAGTCGACGACGACAAGAACCGCATCGCTCCGATCGACGCGTGGGGCCACGACCATCTCTGGTGGCTCGACCGGATGGTTCGCACGAGCCGGCCGCTCGTCGAGCGGATGTCGCTCGTCTGGCACGACTGGTTCGCAACGTCGAACGAGGGCGTCGGCTCACAGAGACTGATGCTGCGCCAGAACAACCTCTTTCGCAGCCGCGGGCTCGGCTCGTTCGAGCAACTGCTGCTCGCGGTCACGAAGGACCCGGCCATGCTGCTCTGGCTCTCCGGCACGGACAACGAGAAGGGCTCGCCGAACGAGAACTACGGCCGCGAGATGATGGAGCTCTTCACGCTCGGTGCGAGTCGCGGCTACTCGGAGCGCGACGTGCGGGAGCAGGCTCGCGCGCTGACGGGCTTCCGCAACGACTGGGACGACGACAAGGGCCCGGTCAACTTCCGCTACGACCCCGAGCGCCACGATCCCGGCCTGAAAAGAGTGTTCGGGAAGCGCGGCCGTTTCGACTGGAAGGACTCCTGTCGCCTCGCGATCCACCACCCCAAGCATCGCTCGTTCTTCGTCACCAAGCTGTGGAGCTACTTCATCCCGGTCGCTCCCTCAGCTGCGACCAGGCGCGAGCTGGAGCGCGTTTACGTGGCAAACGAGTTTGCCGTCCGGCCCGTCGTGGAGGCGATCCTCAGCCACCCTCGCCTCTACACAGGCCCGCGAATGGTCAAGCCGCCCGTCGTCTATCTCGCGGGGATGCTCCGCGCGACGAAGCGCGGGATCGACACCGAGGCATGGACGTGGCTCGCGAACCAGGCCGGCCAGCAGCTCTTCTATCCCCCGAACGTCTCCGGCTGGGACGACGACCGGTGGCTCGACACGGCCTCGTTCCTCGCCCGCTGGAACATCGCGGGGCGCGTCCTTCGGCCGGCCGTCATCGAGACCTCGGAGAAGGGCCCACTCGACCCCGACAAGCTCGTCGAGCGCGCTCTCGAGTTCTGGGGCAAGCCGCCGTTGACCTCGACGACCCTGCGCGCGCTCAAGTTGTTCGCGACCCGCGCCGTCGCGGACGCGGACCAGCGCTGGAAGAAGGCGCAGTACCCCGCGCTGATCGAGAACGCGCTTCGGCACCTCGTCGCCATCTCTCCGGACTTACAGACGTCGTGATGAATTCGATTGTGTCGACCGGTCATTTCCGACGGACGCACGGGCGAAGCCCGCGCGTCCTGAACGCGCATCGCAAGCGACGCGCGAGAACCTCATGAGAGATTGCTGCAACGAGTTCTCCCGTTCCGCCCTCCTACGGAAGGCCGTGGCCGAGGCGGGGGCGGGCCTGCCCGCGATCGAGCCGGGGATGCCGCTCCCCGCGGGAACGGGTCTCGACCGCCGAAGCTTCCTTTCACGCACGGCCGGGCTCGCGCTCGCCGTCTACGGGGCAAGCTCGCTCACGCCACGGATGTTCGACGAGGGGATCGCCAAGGCTCTCGCGGCCGGGCCGTCGGACACGGTTCTCGTCTCGCTCTTCATGGACGGCGGCGCCGATTCCCTCTCGCTGCTCTTCCCCCACGGTGATCCCGAGTACCGCAAGCTGCGCCCGCAGCTCGCGTTGCCGGACTCGGGCCTCGTCTTTCCCGAGGACACACGGCTGCGCTGGCACCCGTCCGCGGCGTCGCTCCACACCCTCCACGGGGAGGGCAAGCTCTCGGTGCTCCCCGCGGTCGGCTACACGAACGCCGACCAGTCTCATTTCACCTCCCGCCACTACTGGGAGGTGGGCGACACCGACTCGCGGCTCCAGACGGGCTGGCTCGGCCGCTACCTCGACCGAGTGGGCACGCCGGACAACCCGCTGCAGGGAGTCAGCCTCGACGGCGACCTCTCCCCATCACTCGCGACGGCGAAGAAGCCCGTCGCAGCGCTGAGCGGCGCGGGCGACTACTCCTTCTGGGCGCCCGGAGTCTGGGGCCAGGTGGAGGAGCGGATGCTCGATGCAGTCGGAACCCTCGGCGCGACACGCGGCCGCGACCCGGCCCTTGCCAGCGCGAGAGCCGTCACGTACCAGTCGCACCGCCTACGGCAGCAGCTCCAGCCTTTCAACGAGGGCGGGGGGTTCCACAGCCCGGTTCCGTATCCCACCTCCGAGAGCGGCTTTCCCGATCAGCTCGCGGGGCTCGCGGCGATGCTCGCCGCCGGTCTGCCTCTGCACTGCGTCGCTCTCAGCGCCTACGGCATGTACGACACGCATTCGGACCAGGCCGACACCCTCTCCGAGGGGCTGAAGCTGACGAGCGACACGCTGCTCGCCTTCCAACGCGACCTCGAGGCCCGCGGACTCGCCGATCGAGTCCTGACCCTCGTCTGGTCGGAGTTCGGCCGGCGGGCCGAGGAGAACGGCTCCGCGGGTACCGACCACGGCGCAGCCGGGATCGGCTTCCTGATGGGCACCCGGGTGCGCGGGACGATGATCGGTGAGTTCCCCGGCCTCAAGAACGGCCTCGACGACGACGGAAATCTCAAGGCGACCGTCGACTACCGCAGCATTTACTGCTCCGTGCTCGAGCAGTGGCTGGGCACGGACGCCGCCCCGATCGTCCCGCACGCGTCGTCCTTCGGGCGGGTGCCGCTACTCCGATGAGACGACTTCCGCTCCTACTCGTGGGCTTGGCTTTCGCAGGCGCGATGCCGGCCCAGGCCGCGGCGCCTCTGTCTCGCGTTCAGGTGGTCGCACTCGAGTTCCACTACCGGCTCTCGCGGGTCCGGGTTCCTGCCGGCCCCGTCCGGATCGAGCTCGCGAACTTCGGTCAGGACGAGCACGACCTCACGCTCCAGCGCGTCGGCAGCTCGACGGTCTACCGGCTTCCCAAGGCGCTCCCCGGCCAGCGGCGAATCCTCAACCTCCGCATGAAGCCGGGCCTCTACCGCCTCTCGTGCTCGCTGGCCGACCATGCCGCACGCGGGATGCACGCGACCCTTCGAGTTCGGCGCCGCTAAAGGTCCCGGGCCACGGGCCCGGGACTCGCGGAAAGTGCTTCGCACTTTCCGCGACTGAGGGCACGCCTCCCAAGGAACGACACCCCGACGGGCTCGCCCTTGCCACGATCGCTAGAGGTGCGGTTGATTAGCGACGCGCACATACGCGAGGCATTCCCAAACACCCCTAGCCAATCAGCTACTGAGAACGGGAGTCGCCTACACGTATCTCTGTTGTCTCCGCTCGCTCCGGCGACTCGACGCAGGTAGCTGTTACTGCACCGTGGTAGGGCTCGACCTCGGGGTGTGCATACATCAGCGAAAACCTCCCGTTTCCGCCGACTGTCGTCTTTGAACCCGTCCATGGTTCCGGCAACCTCACCGCCACACGGCGACAACCCTTCCAGCCGCTCCCATTGACGTGGAGAACCCCATCCGGCTCGCTGAAAGCGTCTAGCGAAGGGCCGTCGCCACCGCCGCTCGCGCAAGCCGCGAGATAAGCAATCACAAGCGGAAGCAAAAGGAGCAGGCGCATCATCCGGATACGTTCGCAGGAATCGCGAAGGTCCGTTTTGCGCCAACCTCCTATTAGGACGCCACTTCGATCTCGCCGCTTCGCGTGATCGGCCGCCAGCGGAGCCGCGCGCCGCGAAGGGCGCTGAGGAACGACTCGACGACGACGAGGTACATCAGCTGGCGGTAGACGAACTGCTGCAGCGGCATCGCCCAGAGCACTCTCGGCGACTCACGATCGAGGAGGAACGCGTACCAGCCCAGGAAGAGTTGCAGGCTCGTGAACACGAGCCAGAAGGCGACGATGACGAGCGGATCGAGGAAGACGAACCCGTAAACGGAGAAGACGTCGACGAGCGGGGCAAAGAGCGGCAGGGCGATCTGGAAGAGGATCAGGTACGGGATTCCCAGCCGTCCCACTCGTCGACTTTCGTCCCGGCGCCAGAGAGCTGCCTTGTGCTTCCAGACCGCCTGCAGCGTGCCGTACGACCACCGATACCGCTGTCGCCAGAGTTGCGCGAGCGACGCGGGCGCTTCCGTCCACGCGCGGGCCTCCTCTACGTAAACGACGCGCCAGCCAGCCCGACCGATCGCGATCGTCAGGTCCGTGTCCTCGGCGAGCGTCTCTCCCGGCACGCCGCCGACCTGCACGAGCGCTTCCCGGCGAAACGCACCGATCGCGCCCGGGACGGTCGGCATGCACTGAAGGACGTCGTAGAGCCGCCGGTCGAGGTTGAAGCCCATGACGTACTCGATGTGCTGCCAGCGGCCGAGGAAACCCTTGCGGTTGCCGACCTTCGTGTTTCCGGAGACGGCGCCGACCGTCGGGTCGTGGAGGTCGCGGACGAGCAGGCCGAGCGTCTCGGGCTCGAAGACCGTGTCCGCATCGACCATGACGATGACGTCGTGCGCAGCCGCCAGGATCCCGTGGTTGAGGGCGGCGGGCTTGCCCGCGTTCTCCTGGCGCAGCACCTGGACTTTGGATAGCCCGAGCTTCTCCACGAGCGAGGCGGTCCCGTCGGTCGACCCGTCGTCGACGACGATCACCTCGAGCTCGGGATAGTCGCTCGCGGCCAGTGACCGGACGGAGCGCTCGATGCCCACGGCTTCGTTGAAGGCCGGCACGATGATCGAGGCCGGAGGCGCGAACGCTGGCTTGTCCCGGCCGCGATATCGGCGCGCGTGACCGCGGGCGAAGCCGAGCAGCACGACGATCCTGATCAGGAACAGGATGGAGACGAGCACGAGGAAGACGCTGAGCACCCACGTCGCCCAACGTGCGACCGAGAGCGTCGAGATGAGCGCCTGACCACGCAGCCGTTCCCACCGGCCGACAGGGAGCTCGGCGGTCTCGGGCGTGAGCCCCGCCAGCTCGGAGACGCGCACGAACCGGAACCCGCGCGCCTGGAGGTCCGGGACGAGCTTCTCGATCGCCACGATCGTCTGCGAGCGGTCGCCGCCTCCGTCATGGAGGAGGATGACGCCACCTCTGGAGCCCGTCGGCGTAGCACCCCGGACGATCTGATCCCGGCCCGGCCTGCGCCAATCCTCGCCGTCGAAATCCGAAACGGCGATCAAATAACCCTGCTTGGCGAGCCCGGCCAGCGCCTTCGCCTGTTTAGACGTGAGCGCGGCCGGCACGGAGGAGTACGGAGGCCGGATCATCCGCGGACGCACACCGGTGGCGCCGGCAACAGCGTTCTCCGTGAGCGAGATCTGGAACGAGCGCTCCCAGGCGGGGAGCTTCGAGAGCTCCACGTGCGTGAACGTGTGGTTGCCGAGCTCGAATCCCTGACGGTGGAGGTTGCGGACGACATCGGGGTGCTTGACGACCTGGCTCCCGACGACGAAAAAGGTCGCGGGGACGTTCAGCGAGCGCAACGTCCTGGCGATCCGCGGAGTCCAGCGTGGATCGGGGCCGTCATCGAAGGTGAGCGCGACCCGCCGGCCCGGCGCTTCCTCGATCGAGCGGAGCCTCCCGCGGTCGTAACGCATCAGTGGGCCCTCCCCCGCAAGCGGCCCTGCGTGAGCAACGTCCGGCGTGCTGCTCGGTCCCGTCGTGCGGGTCGAGAGACCCTGAGCGCCCAGCAGGATCGCCATCGCCCCGAGCATGAAGCCGAGAAGGAGCCAGCGCGCCGGAGGCCGCGCGAAGCGACGGCTCGTCATTGGGCTACGGCTTCTTGGGCGGTGGCGGTGGCGGCGGCGGGAGGGTCTTCCTCAGGCGCCCCGGGTTCACCACGTTCTGACCCTTTGCGTTCCCCTGAGCCGGTGGCGGCGGCGCAGGCGGCTGAACTCCGTGCCGCCGAACCGCACGACCCTGTGGATTTCCGGGCGACGGAGGCGTGACCGCAGGGGGGACCTGCGGAGCGCGAGGAGGCTGCTGGGCGCCAGGGTGAGTCGGCTTCGCCGGAGTCCGTCGTTTGCTCACCGGAGAGCCGGCCGGACGCTGAGCTCCGCGCGAACCGGTTATGTTCGTCGCCAGGCTCCCGTCCTCGGCGGCGGGGCTCGCCGGCGGAGTTTTCGCTGGAGCTTTCTCCCGTCCGGTCGCTCGGTCGACCAGACCGGCACCAGGAAGGCCGGGAAGGTGTCCGAACCCGACCGCGCCCGCGAGGAGCGCAAGCAGCCAGATCCCGACGACGACAGCGACCAGACGCCCGACTGCGCGCAGAACACGCTCACGCCGGTCGCCATCAGAACTGAAGACGGGTCCGGTGGGAGGATCCTGGGCCGCACTGGGCGAGCGCGCGCCGTTGGGTTCAGTGGTTGCCATAGAGATCTGCTTCCCCAAGCCTAGTGGCACCAAGCCTCGTTTTCTCCCTTTCCCCCACCCCTTACACGATCCTTACGCCTCGATCTCGCTCAGAACGGCGTCGCTGAAGGGCGGCCATGCCTGCTTCGCCCACTCGCCGAACTCCAGGTCGGTCAGGGTGAGAAGAGCGAGGTCTCGCTCTGGATCGACCCAGAAAAAGGTGCCGCTCCCGCCCCAGTGGCCGAAGGTTCGCGGCGAAGTCCGGGTGCCGGAGAAGTGTGGTTCCTTCCCGTCCTTCAGCTCGAAGCCCAGTCCCCAATCATTCGGGTCGAAGCGCCCCAGGTCGGGAATGACGCCGGCCAGGCCGGGGAACTGCACGCTCGTTGCCTCCGCGAACGTCTCCGGCGCTATCAGCGTCGGGTTGAGGAGCTCGCGTCCGATCTTCACGAGGTCGTCGAGCGTTCCGTGGAGACCCGCAGCGGGCGAGCCGCGCAACGCCGCCTGCATCCCGAGCGGGTTGAGGACGGCCTTCGAGAGGTACTCGGTAAACGGCATCTCGGCGTTCGCCGCGATCCGCTCGGCGGCAGCCTCGAAACCGCTGTTGGAGTAGATCCTGCGCGCGCCCGGCTTGGCAATCGGAGGGCCTTCGTCGAACGGCAATCCCGAAGCGTGTGCGAGCAGATGGCGCATCGTCGAGCCGGGCGGCCCCGCCGGCTCGTCGAGGTCGATCGTCCCCTCTTCGGCTGCGACGAGCGCGGCGAGAGCGACGACCGGCTTCGTCAGCGAGGCCCAGCGAAAGACGCGCGAGGCGTCACCTCGCTGCCCCAGTTCACCGTCCGGCGCGAGCGCGGAGACTGCGACGTTCTCCGCGGGCCATGAGTCGATTAGTTGAAGCGCTTCCAGAGCCGCTCGATACTACGGGTCCCATGAAGCAGATCTTCCCCTCGAGCATCACGGCCGGAGGCTTCGCCGAGGGCGGCAGCGTCCTCGACCACGCGTTCGGCAAGGGGGAGCAGTACACGCTGGGAGTCGAGGAGGAGTACATGCTCCTCGACCCGGAGAGCTTCGACCTCGTTCAGCACATCGACACGTTTCTCGCCACGGTCGTCGGCCACGAGCTCGAGGCGCAGATGAAGGCCGAGCTCATGCAGTCGGTGCTCGAGATCGCGACACCGGTCTGCCGGACCGCCGCGGAGGTCGATCAGGAGCTGCGGAAGCTGCGCGAATACGTGACCTCGGTCGCCCAGGCCAACTCGCTTCGGGTCGGCTCCTCGGGAACGCATCCCTTCAGCCTCTTCGAGCGCCAGCGGATCACGGCACGCGACCGCTACCGCGCGCTCGTCGACCAGCTCCAGTACGTCGCGCGCCGTGAGCTCATCTTCGGGCTGCACGTCCACGTCGCCGTCGACGACCCGGAGAAGGCCGTCCAGGTCGTGAACGGCCTCCTCGTCGAGCTGCCGCCGCTGCTCGCCCTGTCGGCCAACTCGCCCTTCTGGCGCGGCGAGCCGACCGGCCTCGCCTCGACGCGGCAGATGGTGTTTGCGGCGTTCCCGCGCTCGGGCCCCCCGCCGCGCTTCCGCGATTACAACGACTACGCGGAGATCGTCGGCCAGCTCGAGAAGACCGGCTGCATCGCCGACTACACGCACATCTGGTG
>JBBPIJ010000015.1:0-61532 GCA_038040395.1 Actinomycetota bacterium | reverse complement strand
GACGTCTTCATCATGGGCGAGGACATCGCCGAGATGGGCGGCTCGATGGGCGTCACGCAGGGGATGCTCGACGAGTTCGGCCCCGACCGCGTCCGCAACACGCCGATCTCGGAGATGGCGCTCGTCGGCGCGGGGATCGGAGCGGCGATGCAGGGCATGCGGCCCGTCGTCGAGGTCATGTACGAGGACTTCCTGACACTCGCGGCGGAGCAGGTCGTCAATCAGGCGGCAAAGCACCGCTACATGTCCGGTGGACAGCTGAAGGTGCCGATCACCATCCGTACGCAGGGCGGGGCCGGCTGGTCGCCCGGTGCCCAGCACGCGCAGCAGCTCGAGGCCTGGTTCGTGCACATCCCCGGCCTCAAGGTTCTCTTCCCGTCCACACCGACCGACGTGCGCGGCCTCCTCTGGTCAGCGATCTACGACGACAACCCGGTCGTCTTCTTCGAGCACCGCACGCTCTACGGGATCAAGGAGGACGTGCCCGACGCGCTCGAGCCGATCCCAATCGGCAAGGCGCGGGTTCACCGTGAGGGCGAGGACGTGACCGTCGTCGCGACCGGGCGGCTCGTCCACGAGTCGCTCGCCGCCGCCGAGGAGGCCGAGAAGGAGGGCGTCTCGGTCGAGGTCGTCGATCCCCGCACACTCCAGCCGCTCGACGAGCAGACGATCGTCGACTCCGTGAAGAAGACGAACCGAGCCGTCGTCGCGCACGAGGCCGTGACGAAGATGGGCTTTGGCGCAGAGGTCGCGGCGATCGTCCAGCACCAGGCCTTCGACTGGCTCGACGCGCCGATCGAGCGCGTGGGCGCGAAGTTCGTGCCGATCCCGTTCGCTCCCGTGATGGAAGAGTTCGTCGTCCCGCACCAGGCCGACGTGTACGAGGCGATCATGCGCACCGTGGGACGCAATGGCAGTTGAGGTCAGCCTTCCGCGGCTCGGCCAGGGCATGGAGGCCGGGACGATCGTCCGCTGGCTGAAGTCGGAGGGCGACAAGGTCGAGAAGGGCGAGGCGCTCTACGAGCTCGACACCGACAAGGTGACCCAGGAGGTCGAGGCCGAAGCGAGCGGGATCCTGCTCAAGATCCTCGCGCAAGAGGGCGCCGAGATCGAGGTCGGCAAGCGGATCGCCGTCATTGGCGAGCAGGGCGAGGACGTGCCCGACGCGGAGGCCGCCGAGGAGGTCGACGAGGATCCGCGGGAAGAGGGCTCTCCCGGTCCTGCGCGCGACGAGGAGCGGGAGCGCGGACGAGAGACCTCGGCCGACGACGAGCCGCCGGAGACAAAAGAGCCGGCCAGCTCCAACGGCCGCGTCAAGGCCTCGCCGCTTGCCCGCCGCATCGCCCGCGAGCGCGGGATCGACCTCGCGAGCCTGACCGGAACCGGGCCGGACGGCCGCGTCGTCGCCGAGGACGTCGAGCGCGCCGCCACGACGCCCGCGCATGCGACGGCCGGCGCCGCGCCGCTCGAGGCCGAGGTCGTGCCGCTCACCTCGATCCGGCGCACGATCGCAAAGCGACTGACGAAAGCGTGGGAGGCCCCCGCCTTCCAGATCTCGATGTCGGCGGACATGACGCGCTCCCTCGCGCTTCGTGAGCGGCTGCGCGACGAGAAGGTGACGGTCACCGACGTGCTGACGAAGCTCGCCGCGATCGCGCTCCTGCGCCACCGCGAGGTGAACGCCCACTTCGTCGACGACGAGATCCGGATCTTCCCCAGCGCGAACATCGGGCTCGCCGTCGCAACCGAGCGCGGTCTCGTCGTCCCCGTCATTCGGGATTGCGAGCGCAAGTCGCTCGTCCAGATCGCAGCCGACCGAGGCGCCCTCGTCTCCCGCGCGCGGGAGGCCAAGCTCTCCACCGATGACCTCGAGGGCGGAACATTCACGATCTCGAACCTCGGCATGTACGGCGTCGAGCAGTTCATCGCCGTCCTCAACCCGCCCCAGGCGGCGATTCTCGCGGTGGGCGCGATCGAAGAGAAGCCCGTGGCTGAGGACGGCGAGGTCGTCGTCCGGCCGCTCATGTCGATGACGCTCACGTGCGACCACCGCGCCGTCGACGGCGCCAAGGCCGCCGAGCTCCTCAGAGAGCTGAAGGCGCTCCTCGAAGAGCCGGGGCTCGCCCTATGACTTGCATCTGGTACCGGGTGCGCAACCTCGACGACGCGCGCGCCTTCTACACCGGCAAGCTCGGCTTCAAGGAGACGTTCACGGCGGACGACGGCTGGGCGAAGCTCGAGCGCAGCAATATGCGGATCGCGCTCGCCGAAGGAGAGCCCGGCGAGGAAGGCCCCGTTGCGAGCATCGACGTCGAGGACGTGAAGGCGGAAGCGGAACGGCTGCGCGGTGAGCGGATCGAGGTCGGCACGGTCGTCGAGCTGCACGACGAGATCCGCGTCGTCGACGTCTTCGATCCGGACGGCAATCGGCTCCAGCTCGTCCAGCCGCTGAGGCCGTGATCCGGCCCGGAACGCCGCAGGACGCCCGCTTCCTCCGCGACATGCTCCGCCACGCCTACTACTGGCGTGCGAGCGGCGCCGAGGATGAGAGTGGCCTGCACCCGATGCGCTACGTCGAGAACTGGGGCCGGCCCGGCGACGCGGCGGTGGTCGCCCTCGACGAAGGCTTTCCGGTCGGCGCGGCGTGGTACCGCCTCTTCAAGGAGAGCGCGCAGGGCTACGGGTTCGTCGACGAGCACACGCCCGAGCTCTCGATCGCAGTCGTCCCCAGCAAGCGCGGCCACGGCTTCGGCGGCGAGCTGATGGACGCGCTGCTCGCCCGCGCCCGAGCCGACGGCTATGGCGCGATCAGCCTGAGCGTCGACAAGCAAAGCCCGGCGGTGCAGCTCTACGAGCGTTACGGGTTCGAGAAGGTCGGCGAAGGCGACAGTGCGATCACGATGCGCGCCGAGCTCGCCTGACCTAGGTCTGTTCGCACCCAGTCCTATAGTTAAGGCCTCGGGGGGAGAGAGGGCCCGCTGGTGAGAGGACGATTCGCCGTATGCGCCGCCCTGCTCGCGCCGGTGTTCCTTCTTGGCAGTGCGGAAGCCGCGGCCGCCGGTTCGCGCTCGGGCTTACCGCCGACGGCTGTCTCCCCGCCCGTGATCAGCGGGGCCCGAACAAGGGAAGCA
The DNA here is from genome assembly GCA_038040395.1 of Actinomycetota bacterium. Lineage (GTDB taxonomy): Bacteria > Actinomycetota > Thermoleophilia > Gaiellales > Gaiellaceae > VAXT01. The sequence goes on along the minus strand of JBBPIJ010000015.1, from coordinate 58,401 downwards.
CCCTCACGTGCTCGACGGGCGAATGGGAGGGCAGCTCGGCGACCTTCGCGTGGCAGTGGAGCCGCGGCGGCGTTGCCGTCGAAGGCTCGACTACGGCGACCTACGCCGTCTCCGGGATCGACGTCGACAGCGCCCTGAGCTGCGCGGTGACGGCGACGAACGAGTTCGGGAGCACGCCGGCGTCCTCGGCCGAGATCGCGATCGTCCGCATTGCCGTCTCCATTCTCCGGCGCACGCATCGGACGCAGGAGCTGCCGACGATCCGCTTCGAAGGCCGGCTCGTCACGACCCTGCCTCTGACCGCCGGCATGCTCGAGCTGTTTCAGCAGCGGGACGGCCACATGGTGCGCGTGGCGACGGCAAGGGCGGCTCCGGACGGCCATTTCCTGTTCGTCAGGCGAACGTGGGGCCATGGTTCCCGGAACGTATGCATCGAGTGTCAGGTTCGTCTCGAACGACCCGGAGCTGTACGAGGCCGTTGCGATGCCGGTCCGGGTCACCGTCGTCTCGCCGTCGACCTACCCGTTTTCCCGCAGCTCGTTTGAACGAAGGCCGACCGTCTTCGACCAGCTCGTGCCCTTCTGGTCCGACGGCCAGAGCTGCTCCGTCGGCTGCCGGCCCGGAAACGGCGTCGGAGGATGGCCCCTCCGGCCGTTCCACGAGCAGCACCCGATCCGCGCGGGAATCAACGAGCGCCGCGCGTCGGGCTTCCACCTCGGCATCGACATCCAGGCCGTGGGGATGACCCACGTCTATGCGATCCAGCCCGGCCGCGCGCACATCATCCAGGCACGCGGCGGGGACGCGCGCGTGCAGATCGGCAGCTTCATCTACTGGCACGTCAGAGGGCTGTCGATGCACGAGGGCGAATACATACCGGCCTACGGACGCTCCCTCGGGATCGTGATGCCGAACGCGCGCCATCTTCACCTGTCCGAGGTGGACGGGTCGGGTCGCTATCTGAACCCCCTCCGGCCGCACGGCCGTGTGCTCGCCCCCTGGGCCGACGAGGAGCCTCCGGTGCTGGGCCGCCCCCAGGTCTCCGGCGACGGCACCGTGCTCGTTTCCGTATTCGACCCGCAGTCGCACGTGAAGATGACGGGCTACCAGACCCCGGTGCTCGCGCCCGCGGCGCTGGCCCACCGGCTCTTCGAGCCGAGCGGCAGGCCGATCGGACCGCTCCAGTGGGCGCTCCGCGGCTCTCACGTGCTCCCCGAGGAGCTTCAGAACACGGTCTTCACGGCCGACGCTCACGCGCCCGGGTACCTCTGCTTCGCGTTCCGCGTGTTTTGCGTGGCGCAATGGCGCTATCGCCTTGCCGGCGGGCTTGCGCCGAGGCTGCCGGCGCTGGAGCGGCGCCACCGCGTGACCGTGTACGCCTGGAACTGGGCGGGTAACACGACGGCGCGCGATCTGTGGCTCAGGCGATAGTGATGGATGCCCGCTCGCCCGCGGCACGCGCCGACGGCGGTACGGCGATCACCCTCAGCGCCACCTCGAACAGCCCCGCAGTCGCACTCTACGAGCGCCACAGCTTGCGAATGTCGCGACGAGCGCGACGGCGCGACCTCGATGCGCGCCGAGTTGGGTTAAGGCCGCTTCCGGCGCCGCTTCGGCTTCGGCGGCAGCGGCAGCCTGTACGACGTGCCCTCGAACGGCTTCGAACGTCTGTAGCGGACGTTGGGGGGAAGCTCGGACGGCTCGGTCCGCCAGATATCCGAGAAGAAGAAGGGGCCAAGCCACTTCATTCTTGAGCCCCTGGGCGACGAATTTCGCCGTACTGCGCTTCGTACTCGGTCATGACTGCGTTCAGGCTCCGGATCAACTCGAACGCGAGTGTAACCGGGAGCTTGACGCGTGAGACCACGGGGCAGCGGACGAATGCAGCCGATTCCGGTTCATCTGGTTCTTCGACCAGCGGTATCTGTCGTGAGGCAAAGTCGATCGTGAACTCGTGCTCGCTATGCCATGCGTTGAAGAAGTTCGAGTAAACACCGCCTTCCAGCTCAGGCGGCACCTCGATCTCGAACTCGGTCGGCCGTGGAGCGCTCTCGTTCGCGATGCCGCAATGCTGCCTTCGAAACCCTCACGAGCCTGCGCCAATTCGGTGCCGATAGGATCGAGCCATGGAATGTGACGTTGCCGTCCTCGGCGGCGGTCCCGGCGGCTACACGGCTGCGATTCGCGCCGCCCAGCTAGGCGCCAAGGCCGTCTGCATCGAGAAGGAGCCCGAGCTGGGTGGCACGTGCCTCCGCGTCGGCTGCATCCCGACGAAGGCCTGGGTGCAGACCGCGTTTGCGATCAAAGAGGCGCAGGAAACCTTCGGCAAGCTCGGCGTCCAGGTCGGCGCGCCACAGCTCGACTTCGCGACTGCGAACCAGTGGAAGGACCAGGTCGTCAAGCAGATGACCCAGGGTGTCGCCGGGCTCTTCAAGGCGAACGGCGTCGAGTGGGTCAAGGGCACCGGGCGCTTCAAGGACGCGAACACGATCGCCGTCGAAGGTGGGGAGGACGTCACGTTCAAGAGCGCGGTCGTCGCCACCGGCTCGTTCCCGCTTCGCCCGCCGATCGAAGGCCTTGACTCGGCGCGCTGCGTCGACTCGACCGGCCTGCTCGCTCAGACGCAGGTGCCGCGCCGGCTCGTCGTGCTCGGCGGCGGCATCATCGGGTGTGAGTTCGCATCCATCTTCCGCCGCTTCGGCTCCGAGGTGACGATCATCGAGATGCTGCCGAAGCTGATTCCGGCCGAGGACGACGACGCAGCGGCCGAGCTCGCGAAGCAGTTCGGGAAGCGCGGGATCACGCTCCACCTCGAGAAGCAGTGCACCAAGGTCGAGGAGACGGGCGACGGCCTGCGCGTCCATTTCGGAGACGGCGAGAACGTCGAGTGCGACCTGATGCTCGTGTCGGTCGGGCGCGGTCCCCTCGTCGAGGGGCTGGGGCTGGAGGAGATCGGCGTCGAGCTCGACAAGGGCAAGGGAATCGCTGCGGACGAGCATCGGCGCACCACCGTGCCGCATATCTACGCGGTCGGCGACTGCGCCGGCTACTGGCAGCTCGCGCACACGGCTTTCCGCGAGGGCGAGGTCGCGGCCGAGAACGCGATGGGCCACGACGCCGTCGTCGACAACCGCGGCGTGCCGCGCCCGATCTACACAGATCCGGAGATCGCCGGTGTCGGGCTGACCGAGGGCGAGGCCCGCGAGCAGTACGGGGACGACGTCGCGACCGGCATGTTCCCGTGGCTCGCGAACGCGCGCGCCGTGATGCAGAACGAGACGGTCGGCTGGGTGAAGTCGATCCACGAGACGCGATACGGCGAGCTGCTCGGGCTCGTCATGGTCGGTCCGCACGTGACTGACCTCATAGAGGCTGGCGTCGTCGCGCTCGACGCAGAGGCAACGGTGGAGACGGTTGCCGACGGCATGGCCGCGCACCCCACGCTCTCGGAAGCGATCAAGGAAGCCGGCCTCGTCGCGCTCGGCCGGCCGATCCACCTCCCGCCCAAGCGCCGCGCAGCAACCCAGGCGTAGTCCTCACGCGCCACGCCGGCCTTCTCGCTGAGCTTCCTTTCCATCCCGGTCATCAACGCCGTTCCACAGGTCCCACAGATCCCGCAGCCTCCGATCGAGCTCCCGCCGGTCCCGCCCCTCCCGGTGCAGCTCCCACCGCCGCCTCCGGTGCCGCCGGTGCCGCCGCTCCCGGTCCCGCCGCCGCCGCAGATTCCATAGCCGGCCGCAAGAAAGCGGCCCCGGAGGCATCTTCTAAGGGATGACGCCCATGCTTGCGCAGCGGCCGCGCACGGACCGGGCATTCGAGCGGCTCTACCAACAGAACGTCCGCGAGGTCTATCGCTACGCCCTCGTTGTCCTCCGCAGCCCAGAGGACGCCGAAGACGTCACCCAGACGGCCTTCTTCAACGCCTATCGCGCCTTCGCGCAGGGCGAGCGCTTCGACTCGCCGAGGACCCGGCTGATCGGGATCGCGCACGAGCTCTGCCATCAGCGCGCAAGACACGACGAGCGCCTCGACGACCTCGTACAGCAGGTCGACGAGGCCGTTCCCGACGAGGAGTCGCCGAGCAAGGCCGACCTCCGGCGCGCCCTCGGGCAGCTCCGGTTCGACCAGCGCGCCGCGTTGATCATGCGCGAGGTCGAGGGCCGCTCCTACGCGGAGATCGCCGAGATCCTGAACGTCTCGCTCGCCAGGGTCGAAACGCTTATCTTCCGCGCCCGCCGCGACCTGCGTGAGCAGCTCGAAGGCGCACTCACCTGCCACGAGGCCGAGCGCGCGATCTCCCGCCACCTCGACGGCCTGCTCGCCCGCTCGGATCGGCGGGCCCTGCGTACCCACGTGCGCGACTGCGGAGACTGCACCGCCTTCGCCCGAGGCCAGCGCGCCCAGCGTGCCGCCCTTCGCGCCCTCGCCAACGTGTCGCTCCCGAGCTCGCTCTCCTCATTCTCCCAACCCGACGCGCCGAGCCGTTCGCTGACCAGAGCGTAGGTTTCGGACCGGCCCGGCATCTCTTCGGTACGTGGGCGATTCGGGCCTGTTCCTCCTCTCCGGCCCGGATCATCCCTCTCTCTCCACAGGACGCCGCTCGGGGGGCGGCGTCCTGCCGTGTGTGGCCAGAACCGCCTACGGGTAGGCTCGGGGCATGGGACTCATGAACAAGAGAAATGCCCTGCTCGGGTGGACGGTCTGGCAGTTCGGCAAGCGCATGGCCAAGAAGAAGGTGAAGGCCGCCGTGCCGGGTCGGGTCGACGACTCGAAGAAGCCGAACAAGAGCGCGATCGCGACGGGGCTCGCTGCCGTCGGAGGCGCTCTTTGGTTTTGGCGTCGCCGTCGCGGCGATTCCGACGAGAGCTGATCTCCGCTCTTTGCGCAAATCTTCTTTCGGGGCTAGTTTTGCGATCTCGCAAAGAGCGCAAACTTTCTTACCGAAGCTCTTGCAAGCTACCCCCAGGCACCGTAGGTTGCCTCTTGCGCCGAGCACGGAGCGCAAGTAGATCGAAACTGAACCGAAGGACTGTAGGCGCAAGCCCAAAGTCAGACGGTTGAGTGGACGAAAGCGCAACCGGCTCGGCGAATTTTTTTGGTCCCGTTTAGTTCGCGGTCGACCGTGAGGCAGATCCGGTCACTTCTCCGCGCGGCAGATAACGCCAGGCGACCGCGCCGAGGAGCAGCAGAGCAGCCTCGACGATCGTGATCGTCAGCCGGTTCAAAACCGTGACGCCGAGCGCGACGCCGTTCGACGTGATCGCGAGCAGCAGCCCGTACATCGACGCTTCACGCACCCCCAGGCCGGAGGGCGTGATCAACGAGAGGACGGCGACGATTGCCGAGACGGCGGCAATCCCACCGAGGTACGGGATATCCGTGAGCGACGGCTCGCCGCCGAGCGAGCGGAGCAGGAAGAAGATCGCCGAGCCGCCGACGAGCCACGTGAAGGAGTAGTAGAGGAGCAGGCCGAGCATCGCCGAGTAGGGGAGAGGCGGCAGGTCGGAGGCACCGAAGGGCCGCAGGACCCGCCGGATGCCGGGGGTGAAGATGCGTGGGTGCAGGCCGACGACGACGACGAGCGCGAGGACGAGCAGCGGCAGCACCGGTGCGGAACTGAAGCCGACGGTCGTCAGGCTGATGAAGAAGACGACGATGCCTGCGAGGGCGGAGAGGCCGGCCTCCATGACCATGGACGCGACGATGAGCGACGTGCGGCGAATCCCGACCCGCCTCAATGCGGCGACGCGCGCCGCCGGGATCCAGACCGTTCCGGGCACGTACTTCGCGAGCACCGAGGCCATCTCGGCCTGGAGCGCGACGAGGTACGGGATGCGCAGACCCCAGGACCTGAGCATTCGCTGCCAGCCGACCGTGAACAGGAGATAGTAGGCGGCGAGGATCGCGATCGAGACCGCGAGGTCCGAGAAATCGGCGTCGCGCAGGCGGGGCCGGGCGTCGTGCCACGCGCCGCGGAACGCCCAGCCGAGGGCGAAGACGAGAACGCCGACCGCAGTCAACTGGATCGTCACGAGCGCCCAGCGGCGGCGTGCGAGCGCCTCGTATCCCCTCCTCAGCCTCCCCATGCGCGAAGTGTCACGGTTTCGACACGGTCCCGTGCGCCGTCTGCTGCTTCGATAGCCACGGTGCAGAAGGAGGGCAAACCAACGGTTCGGCAGGTGTACGCCCTGGCGGCGGCGCTCTGCGAGCGGATGGGCGAGGAGTTCCCCGAGTCGCGCGGCGCGGCGTCGGAGCTGATCGAGCGCCTCCGGATCGAGAACGGTCATCCGGCTCCGAGCCTCGAGCCTCCTGAACGGCGCTAGCAGAGTGCTAGCATGATCGATGTGCCCACCCTGCATATCCGCAACGTCCCGAAGGACGTCTATGAAGGGCTTCGCGAGCGCGCCCTTGAGCGGGGCACGTCGATGAACACCGAAGTAATCGAGATCCTCGATGAAGCCTTCCGTTACAAGAAGCGGAGCTTTGAAGAAGTGATGGCGAGCCTCGAGGCACTCTCCAAAGAGATCAACTTCGGTCCCGACTGGCCGGCTCCCGAAGACGTGATCCGGGCAGATCGCGATTCCCACTGAGTCGGTCATAGACGCCAGTGCGGCCGTCCGGGGGTTGCTCGCCGGCCCCGGTCACCCCGTCTGGTCGCATACCGAGGCTGGCTCGGCGCCCGAACTGCTCCTCGCCGAAACGGCGAACGCGCTCTGCGGCTATGTCCGGAGCAACCGGCTGACGCCGTCGCAGGCGGGTTGGGCCCTAGGCGTCCTGATTGACTCGAACGTCTCTCTCGAACCGCTCAGCACACTTGTTGTCGACGCTCTCGAGCTCGCTCTGCGGAACCGGATCTCCGCCTACGACGCGTGTTATCTCGTGCTCGCGGAGCGGACGGAAGCCGTTCTCGTTACGGCCGACCGCCGGCTGGCGGCGCTCGCGACGCGGTCGGAGCTCGTCGCGTGATCGTCTCGCTCCACGTCGCAACGGGCGCAGCCGGCGGAGCGCTTGCGGGCTCTCGTACCGGCGCGTTCCTCCTCGGCCTGGCCCTCCACGGGCTCGGCGACGCCGTCCCGCACCACGACTTCGAGTCGCAGAGCTTCGAGATCCGGAGCGGCGGCGCCGCGCTCCTCGCGCTCGCCGCGCGCTACGGGCTCTTCCATCCGGTGACGATCGGCGCGATCGCAGCCTCGGCGCCCGACATCGAGCACGTGCTCAACCTCCCGCGCCCGAGCGGGCGCAAGCTCTTCCCGAGCCACCGCGTCGAGGGCTGGCACCGCGAGGGCGGAATCCCCGCCTGGGCCCAGCTCGCCGCCGCGGGCGCGATCCTGGCCGTGCTGCTCACGCGCCGTCCGTGAAGCTCGTCGCATTCTTCGCGCTCGTGGCGTTCGCGCTCGTGGCGTTCGTGGTGCTCACGCACGACAGCTCGTCGAGCGGCGCCGTCGTCGCCCGCGTGATCGACGGGGATACGATCGAGCTTCTCGGCGGACAGCGCGTGCGCCTCGTCCAGATCGACACGCCCGAAAAGCACGACGAGTGCTACGGAGACGAGGCCTCCGAAGTCACGCGCCGACTGATCCCACCGGGGACACACGTGCGGATCGAGCAGGACCCGAGCCTCGACCAGGTCGACCGCTATGGGCGCAAGCTCGCGTACGTCTGGAAGGGCGACGAGGACCTGAACGTGACGCTCGTCCGCGAGGGCGCGGCGGGCGTCTGGTTCTACGGCGGCAGGCGCGGTCGCCACGCGAGTGACCTCTTGGAAGCAGCGGAGGGCGCTCGCGCCGCTGAGAGAGGCCTCTGGGGGGCATGTCCGCTCGCGCGCTTCGATCCGCTCGACGCGATGTCGAGCGGCCCCGCTTAGGATTCCCGCGTGGAACTGGTCGAGGTCGTCCTCTACGTGCAAGACATGGAGCGGGCGATCCGCTTCTACCGCGACACCGTCGGCCTCCAGCTCGACTTCCAGAGCGAGCACTGGACAACGTTCCGGACGGGCGCGTGCACGCTCGCGCTCCATGCGACCGACGAGCGCGAGCCCGGCAAAGGCGAGCCCGACCCGACGTTCCTCGTCACCGACGCCGACGGAGAACGCGCGCGGCTAGCCGTCGCTGGCGTCGAGGTGACGGAGATCCGTGAGCCCATCGTCGGGACGAGAGTCTTCGACCTGCGGGACCCGGAAGGAAATCGCCTCTCGATCGAGTCGAAGAACCGGCACTAGATCGTTTCGTCTCTCATACGCTGTTCGAGACACCGAGAGTCGAAAGGAGCCGGCCATGACCGATCGCAGCGACGAGGTCGAGGGAGCGCAAGTACAGCCTCTCGGCGGGCACGTGCCCGAGCGCGTGGCGGTGATCGCCAGGCTCCGGCCAGGCTCGCGCGACCAGGCGATGCAGATCATCGCCCAGGGCGCGCCGTACGATCTCGGCGACGCCGGCTTTCGGCGGCACAGCGTCTTTCTCGCCGAGACGGCGGTGATCTTCGTCTTCGAGGGCTCGGGAATCGAAGAGCTTGTCCGCGCCCTCGTCGACGACCCGACGCGCTCGGCCGCGTTCAGCGCCTGGGGGCCGCTCCTCGACGGGACGCCAGCACTAGCGCGGGAGGAGTTCTACTGGGAAGCCGGCTAGCCCGGCAAATGTCTGTGGCTTAGTCAAATTGGCACAGAGCCGACGCATTCTCGGCGCACGCGGCAAGGCAAAGTGTCTAATCATGTTTACACTTAGTCCATGCGTCTAATCCGTGACCGGACGTCATGTCCTCCGTCGCCTCAGGCGACTCGGCTGCGAGGAAGTCAGGCAGCGAGGCTCGCACGTCCGCGTGCGTTGCGGTCGCTGCGAGACAACGGTTCCCGTTCATGCGGGCGAGGACCTGCCGCCCGGGACGCTACGAGCAATCGAACGCGACCTTGAGCCGTGCCTAGGAAGGAAGTGGCTCCGATGAGGCGAGGCAAGTATCGAGTCGTGTTCGAGCGTGATGGCAGCGCCACCTGGATCGCGCGTATTCCGAGCGTTCGCGGTTGTCATACGTACGGGCGAACGCTCGAGCAGGCACGGCGCCGGATTCGGGAGGCGCTCAGCCTCTGGGCCGAGGATGCCGAAACGGCCGAGCTAGTCGAGGATGTCCGTCTTCCGGCTCGCGTGCGTCAAGCGATCGGACGCACTCAGTCGGCCCGCCGTGACGCCCAGCGGGGTCGAGAGAAGGCGCAGAAGGAGATGGTGAAGGCAGCTCGCACGCTTGTCGACGAGGTCGGGTTAGGGCTCCGCGACGCTGGAGAGTTGCTCAACGTCTCGCACCAGCGCGTTCAGCAACTCACGCGAGCGCCACGCGCGGGCGCATGAGCGGGATCCCGACCAGGTAGGTGTCGCCAGGCCTGAAACGTCTTATCATTTTTGATAAGGTTAGTTCGGCATGTCTCGTCCACACTCTCCGGCTGGAACTCCTGTCGCCGAGGCGAGCCGTCGTCGCGCTCGGCGGAGCGCGGCGTACCGCCAGGAGCAGGCGCGGCTGGCGCCATACGAGGAGATCGCCCGGCTCGTCATCAAGCACCGACTGACCCTTGGACTCACCCAAGCGGAGGTCGCAGAGCGGATGGGTACGAGCCATTCAGCCATATCTCGAATTGAGAGCGGCCAACACCCAACGACGGTCGCGACCCTGCAACGGCTCGCGGAGGCCCTTGAGCTCCGCTTCGTGGTCGGCTTCGAAAGCGGCCCGCCCAAGAAGCCAGTTCGCGAGCTGGTCGCGGTTTAGCTCTCGAGAGCATCGGCGAGCCGCTCGAGGCTGGTCTCGAGCACCTCGTCAGTGACCGCGAGCGAGAGCCGTGCCCACCCGGCGCCACGCGAGCCGAAGCCTTCGCCTGGCGCGACGGCGACTCGGTGCTCTGCGAGCAGCTTCTCCGGGGTGAGTCCCTCCGGCAGTTCCCACCACAAGTAGAACGAGCCCTCGCACTCGAGGTCGGGGAGCAGCTCGCGCACGCGCTCGCGCCGGCGCCGGTAGGTCTCAACGCGCTCGGTGACCGACTCCTGCGGCCCGGTCAGCGCCGCGATCCCCGCGTGCTGAACGGGCGTGAAGATCCCGACGCGCATGTGGTCGGCGAGCAGGTCGAGGCGGGAGACGATCTCGGCGTTCCCGACGACGAAGCCGAGCCGCCATCCGGCCATCCCGTAGGTCTTCGACATCGAGAACATCTCGACGCCGACCTCGCGCGCGCCCGGCTCGGCGAGGAACGAGGAAGGCGTGCGCCCGTCGAAGAGGATGTCGCCATAGGCGAAGTCGTGGACGACCGCGGCGCCGGTCTCGTGCGCGTACTCAACCGCGGCCGCGAAGGTCCCCTCCGGCGCGCAGACCGCGCAGGGGTTCGAGGGGTAGTTCAGGAAGACGGCAGAGACGTCGTCGCGAGGCGCAGCGTCGAAGTCGGGCGCCCAGCCGGCGTCCCGATCGAGCGGCACGTACCCGGTGCGAGCACCGGCCAGCGCGGGCCCGGAGGGGTAGTCGGGGTAGTAGGGGTCGGGGAGGACGATCGTCGACCCGCGCTCGGCGAGCACGAGCGCGAGCTCGCAGATCGCAGTCTTCGTCCCCGGCACGATCGTGACCTCGGAGTGCGGGTCGAGCTCCACGCCGTAGAGCGCGGAGTAGCGATCCGCAATCGCCTCGCGCAGCGCGGGCAACCCCCGAAAGGGCGGGTACCCGTGCGCGGAGGGCTCGTTCGCCGCCGCAGCGAGCGCGTCGATGACGTGCTGAGGCGGCCCAACCTCAGGATTCCCGCGCCCAAGATCAACGAGCGGCTCCCCGCCGAGCGCAGCGTGCTCGGAAACGCGCGCAAGCAGCGCCGTGAAGTACTGCTGGGGAAGCCGCTCGAGCCGGTGGGGGCGTGGCCGCACCAGCCGATCGTATTCAGTCGAGGCTGCCGCGCCGAGCGAGCCACTCAGCCGGCTGCCCGGTCACCTGCGCTATGGCGTCGAAGTGCCGGTCGTAGTGGAGGAGCGTGACACCGTACGCGTCGGCGATCGCCGCGATCAACAGGTCGACCGGTGCGGGGCCGCGATGCTGGCCGTTCGCGGCGAGCAGTGCCTGCGTCTGCATGGCGAGCGCCTCACAGCGACTGTCGAGCGGGAGCTGCTGGAAGCCGTCGAGGCCCAGGGCGATCTCTTTGTAGTCGGTTCGGCTGCGGGCCGAGTACAGAAGCTCGAGCGCAACCGGGGTGCAGAGCACAAGGTCGTCGCGCTCGACCAGGCTGATCCAGCGCTCGGCGACATGGCTCTGCCGGTGCCATGCGCTCGTGTCCGCGAGGTATGTGGGCACCTACGGCGTGCGGAGCCGCCGCAGCTCCTCGGGACCCGGGCCGATGCCTCCGCGATCGCGGATGTAGTCCGTCAGGCGCCGTCGCTTCCCGAGCCGGATTACCTGGTCGAGCGCTGCGTCCACTGTTGAGGCGATCGTCTTTGTCCCGAGGATCTCTCGTGCGTCGGCGACTTTCCTCCGATCGATGGCCATCGAGGTCTTGTCCGGTTTGGATATCTCTTTTTTCACCAAACGATATCTTAGCTCAATTTACCACGACCTCGCATAAAGACGCCTTAGAGAATACGATTCAGGTAATGGCACGATTCACGATTGCAGGCGAGGAGTTCGAGCTCGAGCAGAGCAACATCGAGGCTTGCCTACGCACGCTGTTACCCGACCCGGTCCAGAAGCACTATGTAGTCGTCAGGGGCCGGCGCTTCCCGCCGAAGCAGGTCATCTCCCTTGTGACCGGTCTCGATCGAGCCGACTTCACGACCCATCAGGCACGGCGAATCCTGCGACGACTTGGGTTCGTCGCCGCGCGTGCGGCGCACGACGAGGAACATGCGGGCGCACCGTCCGGCACCGGCCATCGCGGTGGCAGGCAGGCCGAAGCCCTCCGGCCGCACATGGGCAAGTGGGTCGCGCTTGCCGGACCGACGGAGGTACTCGTCGCGGCTGACAGCCCTCAGGAGGTACTCGCCTGGCTCGTACGGCACGAGCGCCGCGCGCCCTACGGCATGTTCCGGGTCCCCGTCTCGCCAGCAGAGGCTGAGGGTGCGGCACCCGAGTGAGGTTCGAGTTTCTCGAGCTGCCCGGCCAGGGCCCGGCCCTTGTGCGTCCGGTCATACCGGTCCAGGTCGAGGACTTGGAAGAAGCGCCGCAGCTCTGTCTCGTCGATACGGGCTCAATCGCCAACCGTTTCGGAGCCTGGTTAGCAGAGGCGACCGGGATCGACCTGACCGGGGCTCCCGAAACGACCCTCCACGTCGGGGGACTGACGACTACGGCGCGGCACGGACGCGCCGCGCTCACGATTGCCGGTGTCCGCTACGACGCTCCGGTCAGCTTCTGCGATCCGTGGCCGTTCGCCTTCAATCTCCTCGGACAGGAAGGCTTCCTGCGTTTCTTCCGGGTCAACCTGTGCGCGGCCGACGGCTGGCTCGAGGTCGAGGCCGAGCCCGCGAGCGAAAGCTGACATGCACGCCAGCAGCGCCATGAAGTACTGCTAGGGAGTCTCTCGAGCGTGTGAGGGCGGGCGCGCACCAAGCGATCGTAGGCTGTCCGGTTGCAGGATGGACGACGGGATGCGATAACAGTCATGCCCCCGCGGCTCGAACGAAGGGATCTCATGCAGGATCATCCAGAGGAAGAGGCCAGGGCAGTGGCTGAGGAGCCGCGTGACTCTCGGAGCCACGCGGACGTCGGCAGCAAGGTGAACGCGATCATCGAGGCGGCCGAGGCGGCCGCGGAGGAGATCGGCCAGGACGCCCGCCGCGAGGCGCGCGAGCTTCTACAGCAGGCGGAGATGCAGGCCGCCGCGCGGATCGAGGAGCTCACACGCGAGGCGTTGCGCCTCCGCGACGAGGCGGGCCAGTACGCGCGCGACATCAGCGAGGCCGCCGACTCGTACGGCACACAGCATCGCCGCAGCGCGGAGCAGGAGGCCGGCCGAATGCTTACCGAGGCGGAGCAGCAGGCCAAGGAGATGCGCGAGGCGGCGCAGACGGAGGCGGAGCAGATTCAGCGCGACGTCGTCCAACGGCACGCGACGCTCAGGAGGGAGGCGAAGATGCTCGAGGAGCGAAGGCAGCGCGTACTCGAAAGCCTCCGCGACCTAGCTGCCCAGCTGCAAGACGCCCTTGCCGAGCCCGCGGAGACCGCGCCTCGAGATGAGTCGCTTATGGATGCGCTCGACGTCGAGCGCCGCTGACCGACGCCGGCCGGCCCGGCTGGAGGGCCGGTTCTCGCAGTTCGTCGAATACGCCTTTTGACGCTTTGACGTCATAACGCTATACTGAGGTAGATGGCTCGGTCGAAGGCAACTGTCTACCTCGACCCGGACGTGTTGCGCGCAACTCGTGTGCAGGCCGCCCGGACGGGAAAGCGCGACTCGGATGTCGTCGAAGACGCCCTCCGCGAGTACCTCGGGCTCGCGCTGCTGCAAAGGATCTGGGAGAAGGCCGACCTCACCGAAGCAGAGGCTCTTGAGCTCGCGTACGACGAGCTGCACGCGATGCGCGCCGAGCGGCGTACGACCGCCCCCTAGGTGCCGCGAGTCGTCGTCGACCCTGGCGTGCTGGTCGCCGCGCTGATCTCGCGCACGGGGGCGCCCGCCCGTCTGCTGCGGCACTGGCTCGACGGCGCACTCGATCTCCTCGTCTCGCCGGCGCTGCTCTCGGAGCTCGAGCGCGTCCTCGTTCGCGCGAAGTTCGAGCGTCACTTCACGCAACGGGAGGCCGTGGCGTTCGTCGCGTTGCTCCGTGAGCGGGGCGTTGCCGTCAGCGACCCCGAGGAGGTGGAGGCACGGACCCGCGACGCAGCGGACGACTACTTGCTCGCCTTGGCGGTGAGTGCCGCGGCAGACGTGCTCGCCTCCGGCGATCGAGATCTCACCGACCTCGTCGCCCCGCCCGTGCTCGTCCTAACACCGCGAGCGCTGCTCGACCGGCTCGAGCGGCCGTCCTAGCGACGCCTGCTCGGCCGGGCGATGCGCGTCCTTGCTCCGCCGCTTTCCGTCGAGAAGGCGCAGAGTTGGACGAGCTCGCCGTCGAGCTCGAGGCCCGAGCCGACGATGCCGTCGCCGCGCACGCGAACGTCCTCGCCGAGCCCCGCCGAGGGCCCGCGACTCCGCGGCGCGTCCGTCAGCGCCGAGAGGAAGCCCTCCGAATCGCCGCTCGTCTTGCCATCGAGCAGCTCGAGCGCGTCCAGCAGGTAACCCTCGAGCAGCTTCGGGTAGAGGCGCGCGAAGGCCTCCGGCCGGGAGAGGTAGTCGAGACAGACTCGCCCGTCGAGGCAGAGCATCGCGCCCGACTGGCCGGGCTGGAGCGGGAACGCGGCGCGCAACGTGCCGAGATCGCGCTCGTGCGCCTGGAAGACGTCGGCCTGCGCACCCGTCGGCGAGTGCACATCGAGACGTGCCGCCTTCTCGCTGAGCGCGTCCCAGACCTCGCTCTGCGCGGAGCCTCGGGCAAGCGGGTCAACGGAGAGGCGCTCCGCCTTCCGGCGCCGGAGCTCGGGGTACGCAGCGTGCTGCGCCGCCCCAAAGAAGGCGCTGCGGGCGTGCCAGCGACCCTGTTCGACGCAGGAGACGGGGATGCGCGTCTCACTCTGCGCGGCGACGAGCACAGTCACATTCAGAATCCGGTTCTGCTTCGCACCGAGCAGCTCCTCGCCGTCGTAGAGCAGGACGCTCGACTCGAGCGGGTTGACCACCGCGAGCTCGGGCACCATGCCGGCCGCATCCACCTCGGCGACGCTAAAGCCGAGCGGCAGTGCTTCCTCGAGCGTCAGGTATTCAGCATGAGGCCGCTCGCGGGGGAAGAGCGGCGCCACGACGACGCCGCGGTGCTCGATCGGCTCGCCGAGCTGGATCGGGATCTGGATCTGCTTCGTGGGCATCTCGACTCCTGTTCGTTGCTTATTCAGGAGTCGCGTGCGTGCCCGCTCTGTCTTACGAGACGGCTTCCGACGCTTCGCCTACCGGCGCCGTCTGCCGCCGATCCGCTCGGCGACCTCGGGGTGCACGATGCCGAGCAGCCGGTGGATCTGCGTCACCTCGAGGAGGCCGATCGCGATCGCGCGCATCTGCCGCGGCGTCAGCGCGCCGGCCTGTTCGACGAGCAGGTTCTCGTGCAGGCTCGTGACCTCGCCGCAGATCGCGATCACGCGAGGTCGCTCCGAGACCAGCGGGAATCCGGGTCCGGGGTCGCGCCGCGGGCTGGCCGAGAGGCGAACCGCGAGCACGCTCGGGAAGATCTCGTTCCAGCCGTTCTCGGAGACCACGACGAGGCGCTTGTTCTCGTCAAGGCCGAGGTCGGCCCACCAGACCTGGCCCCAGCGGGCCTTGCCGGGCATCGGCTACTCGTCTCGGAAGAGGCCAGCTTTGACCGATGCTCGCAGAGCGGCCTCGGGAAAGACGCCCATCTCGGGCTCGTCCGCCCAGCGCCGGTAGGTCTCGAGCCGTTTCACGTCGATCTCTCGCTCCAGCGCGGTCTCGAAGCCCAGGCGAGCGTAGGCGCGCAGGCGCTCCGAGTCGGAGCTGTCTCGTGGTATGGCCAATCGCTTCGGCGCCTCCCGGATCGCCGCCTCCAGCTCGTCGTCGATCGTGATCGTCAGTCGCTTCGCCATTGTGATGCACAAATGATGCACGATATGCATCAGGAGTGCAACAAAGGAGCCCTGCCCGCTCGTATCGCGCCTTCGGGCGTCTACTCCTCCAACCCCTCGGCCATCCGCAGAGCCTGGACGTCGATCAGGTCCTGCGGCCGTCCCGCCTCCTGCTTCATCGTGACGAGGTCGTCACGGCCGGCGATCCAGATCGGCCGGCCGAGCTCCGGGAGCTCCGCCTTCACCGCGTGCGCACGTAGCTCCTCGTAGCTCTCGACGCCGATCACCTCCGGCATCAGGTCGAGACGGCCGAGCCGCGTGTGGAGGGCCCAGTTCCCTCCTTCGAGGAGCCCGTTGAGCGTGAAGGGCACCGGCATCTCCTCCGGCCGGAAGTCGGGATCGGCGTGCTCGACCGGCGCGGCCTCGAGCGACTCGAGCGCCCCCCACAGCCGGGTGATGTTCGCGGTGCTCGGGTCGGGAACGATGTCCACGTCCTTCGTGCCGCGCGGTACGCCGTGAAACCCGAGCGCGAAGCCTCCGATGAGCACGAACTCGGCGTCGTGCTCGAGCAGCGTGCGGAGCAACCCGTAGAAGTCGAGCGCTGCCGGATCGCGGCTCACGGGTTGGCGCCGCGCGCGGCCAGATCCGTCAGGACTCGGCTCAGCTCGGCGACCTCTCTCAGGCGATCAGCGGGCGTCGTCCGCCGGTAGTGCTCCCGTAGCTCGCGCGCCGGCTCGTTCGGGCGGAGCTTCGGGCGCGGCCGCCCCTCCTGCGCCAGTCGCTCGAACGCGCCCGCGAGCAGCGCCCGCGTTTGGCCGTCCTCGCGCAGCCGCGTGACCTCCTCCGCCAGGTCGAGCAGCGCGTCCGCGTCGATCTGCGCGCGGCTCGACCCCGGGCGGCGGACGATCGGCAGCCGGCCGCGGGCGATCCACTTGTCGAGCGCGGTGACGCTGACCCCGAGCGCAGCCGCGGCGCGCCTCTTGGGCACGCCAACCCCGATCGTTCGCTGGAGGTCGCGCTCGACCCGCTTGAGGCGGCGGCGCGCGCGCGGGTCGGCGACCGCCGTGCCGGCGCGGCGGAGGGCGACGACGTGTTCGATCGTGCGCTCGACGAGCGGGGTTTCGGCCATACGCGGAGCGTAGCAATAGGTTGGCGTTGGAACGCCGGTTTCACAAACTTAGATCAGGCGTAAGATCGAGCCGTGCCCCGAAAGACTCTGTCCTCGATGCACGATGCGCGCGACGTCGAAGACAAGCGACTACTCGAGGCCGGCGACCACAAGCTCCTGCTCGCCGGCTACTTCCACGCCGTCCGCGAGCTCTGCTTCCTGCGCCTGCGCGACCGCGAGGCCGCCGACGAGGCGGCCCAGACCGTCCTCCTCCGCCTGCTCAACGAGCTCAAGCGGGGCAAGACGTACACCGTGCCCTTCCGCGTCGTCGTCTGGAAGGTCGTCGAGTGGACGATTCGCGGCTTCTACCCGGGCGCGAAGCAGGACGACACGCTGCCCGAAGACTGGGATCCTGCCGCGGGCGACGAGTACGAGGGCGTCGAGGACGAGCACGACTTCGGCCGGCTCGTCGCCGACCTGCCGAGTCGCCAGCGCGAGGTGCTCGACCTCATCCATCGCCAGGGCCTCTCGAAGTCGTGGATGACCGCGGCGCCGGTCTCCTGCGCGTAGGCAACCGCGGCCGCCCGGAGGGGTAGTCGGGGTAGTAGGGTCGGGGAGGACGATCGTCGATGCGCGCTCGGCGAGCACGAGCGCGAGCTCGCAGATCGCAGTCTTCGTCCCGGGCACGATCGTGACCTCGGAGTCCGGGTCGAGCTCGACGCCGTACAGCTCGGAGTAGCGAGCCGCGATCGCCTCGTGCAGCGCGGGCAACCCCCGAAAGGGCGGGTATCCGTGTGCGGAGGACTCGTTCGCGGCCGCAGCGAGCGCGTCGATCACGTGCTGAGGCGGCCCAACCTCAGGATTCCCGCGCCCGAGGTCAACGAGCGGCTCTCCTCCCAGCGCAGCGTGCGCCGAAACGCGAGCAAGCAATGCTGTGAAGTACTGCTGTGGTAGACGTGTCAGTCGACTGGGCGGAGTTCTCATCAGGCGATCGTAAGACAGCCCGAGACCCGGCTACTACAGAGAGCTAGCCAGACCGGCGTCGCCTATGAGGGATCACGGTCTTGTCCGCGCCGGTTCGCGCTCGGTTCAAGCGCTCTTCAGTAAGTGCGAAGACCCTCTTCATCACCATCAAGAGGACCAAGACGAGATGTATGCCCAGTGCCAAGCCAATCGCCGACGCAACTTCGAGCTTCCCGTGAGCAGTCGTGCTCGTAACGACATACGTGATGGCGGCCGCCACACAAACGAGCGACGAATAACCCGCATTCGCCGCGAGCTCACGCAGATAGAGAGCATGCTCGCTTGTCGCGCCGCTTGGCTCCGGCGCCTCGTCAGCCCATTCCATCGCTCGTTCCGACACCTGGAGCATCAGTCCGAAAAAGAGTCCAGCCAGAATGGCGGATGCCGTAAGGAGACTGATGCTTGCGGCTCCGCTGAGACGAATACCTCTCCACTGACTGAATGCAGCGACGAGGATGGGGAGACCGTAGAAGACTCCATAGTCTTGCCACCGGATTCGACCGGTCCGCGCATCAACGTATGTCTGATGCTGGCCGCGAATGATTGACCAAGGGCTGGCTTTCAGACTCTGACGCACTGCTACTACGTCACAACCTTGACCAGTCCGCGTAGTCCGTTTACGACAGACTCGCTCGTCGGGTCACCGTCCGCGTCGTACTTCAGACCATCAAGATCGATCGTCATTGGATGACCAGAATCGGGTGTCTCGATGTTGAACGTGCGAGTAGATCCTTCCACATCGACCTCAACTTTCGCACGCTCAAACTCGAGACCCTGAAATTCGATGATGTCACCAAAAGCAGTCTGATCGCCCTGGAAGAACCTTTTGAGGAGATCTGATTTCAACTTCTGTCCTCGTCCTCGCATTGAAATATCAAGCTCGAGTTTGCCGTACTCATTCGCTTTGACCCATTTGTTTGTAGCGGCCACCGCACGGTCGTGTGGTCGTTCGTATCTGATGAGTTTCACTTTCGACACCCTCCCGGCATCAACCGCCTGCTCAAGGGCCGATGTATTCACAAACGGTCTCAATTCAAGCCGTAGGTCATCGAACTGCTTCTGAAACCGACTTCTCAAGCCAGCTTCCAACAAGCCTTTGATGCCGCGCCCGGCGTTGACCTGGACCGCGAGCCAACCTGCGTCTCTCTCAGGGGGTAGTACGAAGAGACACGAACAGCGAAGGTTCTGGCTATCTGTCGCAATCTGCCTAAGTCGGTTGGTGCCGGTGTCGCTCACAATGTCAGCGACGACGCCCGTCTGTCCGTGGTGCAGAGTCGCAACGAGCTCGGTTCGATCAATCGCATGTTCGACACAGCGGACGACTCGCTCGGTATCTGCAGAGATTGACTCGAAGTTCGCTAGGTACCCGTCGAGGACATTGATCAAGGCCGTGCCGGCCGTGTCGATATCCCCCAGGAGTTGGTAGTCCTTGTAGTTCTCTTTGACCCTTACTCGATACAACGCGGCGCGCTGCGCCATCAAACCCTCCTTTGACTGAGGTAACTCTAGTCAAGCGCTTGGGCAGGAGAACATCTAGGCTTGAGCTGCTACGCGAAGCCTCCCGTAAAGGCGCGCCGCGCGCTCGCGAGGTGGCGACGGCGCGGCTCGAGCCTCCCTGGCCGCGACAACTTGTGGCAGCGCCCGCCGCCTTCGACGCTAACGTTCCTCTAGGAGTGGGCGCTGTCGATGCAAGCAAGCTCGAGTCTGAGGTCCGAGATTACGAGCTATATCCGAGACCCGTGCAGATCAAGTCGCGCGAGCGGGTGCGTGACCTTGCCGAGGTTTACACCCACAAGCGGGAGGTCGACGCGATGCTCGACCTCGTCCCGGACATGTTCCCGAATGCGGACGACCCGGCCAACACGGACCGGACGTTTTTCGAGCCGGCGTGCGGGTCAGGGAACTTCCTGGAGGAGATCCTGCGGCGCAAGCTGGTGTTCGTTACGACGCGCCGCTACGGTCGCGGGGAGCGCTACGAACATCGGATCCTGCGCTGTCTCGCCTCGGCCTACGGAGTCGACATCAGCCCCGACAACGTCCACGAGTCTCGCCATCGGTTGCGGGCCGTCATCAACTCGCATCTCGACAATGACCTCAACACCCAGGTCGTCTCGCGAGCGTTCGTCGACGCCGCAGAGATGATCCTGGACACCAACATCGTCTGCGGCGACACCCTTGCCGAGGCCGCGACGATCGAGCTGGTCGCGTATCACGCTGGGCGAGGAGGCACGTTCACGCGCGAGTGGTCGTTCCTCGACAGCGAGACCCGCGCTCTTGACCTCTTCTCGACTCTCACGCCGAAGCGGGACGAGCGCCCAGTGCATTACTCCGAGCTCGGTTCTCACCCGTGGCCGGTGATGATGTCCTCGAACGGACGCGCGGTGAGCGTATGACCGTTACGGCCGCCCAGCACGTGCCGGACATCCTCGACTGCCTGGCGCAGCTGTCCAATGACGAAGTTCCGACGCCCCCGAAGCTCGCGCGGGAGATGCTTGACGTTCTGCCAGCGGAGGTGTGGTCTGAGCCGGACTACAGGTGGCTCGACCCGTTCTGCAAGTCGGGGGTATTTCTGCGGGAGTCCGCTGTCCGGCTGCTCGAAGGCCTGGCCGAACGGGAGCCCGACTTCGAGACGCGGCGTGAACACATCTACCGCCAAATGCTGTGGGGAACCTCGATCACGGAGATGACAGGGCACATCTCCCGGCGGAGTCTCTACTACTCACGGAACGCGTCTAGCAAGCACTCTGTGGTGCGGTTTGACACGTCCGAGGGGAATCTCTCGTTCGTGCGTGCGCACCATACGTTCGTCGACGGCCGTTGCGTGATCTGTGGAGCGCCTGAGGATCTGGAGCGCGGAGACGCGCGTGAGAATTACGCCTACGCGTTCCTTCACGGCACGTACCCAAGGGAGGAGATAGCCGACATGAAGTTCGACGTGATAGTGGGGAACCCCCCGTATCAGATCGACAGCGACGGCAACACGCGGACGATCCCGATCTACCACCGCTTCGTCGAGCAGGCGCTGGCCCTGCAGCCTCGGCACGTGCTGATGATCACCCCGTCGCGCTGGTTTAGCGGCGGCCTAGGACTCGACGAGTACCGCTCGCGGATTCTGGCCGACACGCACATGAAGAAAGTCGTGGACTACCCCGGTCTGTTCGAGTGCTTCCCCGGCGTCGAGATCAAGGGCGGCGTGTCCTACTTCCTGTGGTCGCGCGATCATCGAGGAGAGTGCGAGGTCGTCACGATCCGCGGCGGCGTGGCGAGCGCGTCCATGACCCGAGCGCTCGACGAGTTCGACATCTTCGTCCGGTCTAACGCCGCGATTCCGATCCTGCGCAAGGTGCGTGCGAAGTCCGAGCCAACGCTCGACCAGCGCGTCGCCAGCCGCGTCCCGTTCGGGCTCCAGGCCAACTTCCGTCGCTACAAGACGTCGCCCTTCCCCGGCGCGGTGAAGATCCACGGCAAAAGGCTCGTCGGATATGTCGAGCCGTCAGAGATCACGAAGAACAGCAGCTGGGTCGACGAATGGAAGGCGCTGCTCCCCGCCGCCAGCGACGGACATGGGCGGATTCCAGCCAGCGTTATCCCACGTCCCAGGATCGCCGGTCCCGGTGAGGCGTGCACTGACACCTACCTTGTGATCGGGCATTCGACCGACCAGGCTGAGATTGCGAACCTCAGCGCGTACGCCGCCACCAAGTTCGCTCGGTTCCTCATCCACATCAGGAAGGTGGCCCAGCACAACAAACCGGGCGTGTTCGCGTTCGTCCCAGACCTGCCTATGGATCGGACGTGGACCGACGAGGAGCTGTATAAGCGATACGGCCTCAGCGCCAACGAGATCGCGGCCATCGAGTCGGAGATCAAGGAGATGGACGCGCCCACGGATGCGGAAGCGGTCGCCGCGTGACAAGCCCCGCTGCGGTTCCCGCGCTCGTCGATACGGCCGTTGACGAGACGGTTGGCTCACCGGACAAGCCTCGTCGGATCTACGCCTACACGGTGCCTGGCAAGAGCTCACAGGGGTGGTCTCGGACGGTGGGCACGACCCGGCAGCGAGGCACCGGATTCATCAAAGTCGGCGAGACCACAAAGGAAACCGCGAAGGCGCGCATCAACCAGCAGCTCGGCACCGCGTACCCCGGTCTCAAGGGCGTCAAGATCTACTTCGACGAGCCGGCGAAGCGCAAAGACGACACCTACTTCCGCGACTACGACGTCCACCGTGCCCTACAGGAAGCTGGGATTCGCCGGGTGGGCGGAGAATGGTTCGAGGCCACGCTCGATGAGGTGAGGGCGGCAGTGGTTGCGGTCCGCAACGGCAAGCGGTTCAGTTCATCGCGGACGCACGACTTCCCGATGCGTCCCGAGCAGGAAGAGGCCGTCGCGCTGACAGCCGGCTATTTCGCCGCCAAGGCTGCCGAGGATCCTGACCACCGGCCGAAGTTTCTGTGGAACGCAAAGATGCGCTTCGGCAAGACGTTCACCACGTATCAGCTCGCTCGCGAGATGGGCTGGAAGCGTGTCCTGATCCTCACCTACAAGCCTGCCGTGCAGATCTCGTGGCGCGATGACCTGATCAGCCATGTCGATTTCGAGGGCTGGCACTTCGTCGATCGCGCCACGCCGACGGATCAGATGGTCGCTCTGGCCGATGGACATGACCCGCTGGTCTGGTTCGCCTCTTTTCAGGACCTCGCGGGCAAGACCGTTGATGGTGAAGTCAAGGCGCACAACGAGGCGATTCACATCCTGGACTGGGATTGCATCGTCATTGACGAGTATCACTTCGGTGCATGGCGCGACTCCGCGCGCGACCTGTACGACCCAGCCGACAAGGAGCTCGCAGAAGAGGAAGAGCCCGAAGATCAGGTGACGAGTGAGGATCTCGGCCTCTCGGCCAGGCACTACCTGTATCTGTCCGGCACGCCGTTTCGGGCGATCACGAACGGCGAGTTCACCGAGGACGCGATCTTCAACTGGACCTACCCACAGGAGCAGGAGGCCAAGGCCACGTGGGACGAAGCCGAGGGACCCAACCCGTACATCGACCTTCCTGGCATGCAGATGTACTGTTACCGGATCGGCGAAGAGGCGGCCGACTGGGCCGGGGACGGCGAGTTCAACGGCTTCTCGCTGAACGAGTACTTCAAGGCCAAGAAGATCGACGACGGTAAGTCCGCGGCCGGCGAGTACGAGTTCGAGGACCCGGCGCGGGTCTCGGAGTTCCTGAACATGCTCCGAGGCAAGCTCTCCGATCAGATGAAGCTGGAGGTCATCGCCGGTCAGAAGGCGCCGTTCCCGTACGAATCTCCCAACTTCAGTCAGGGGATCCGGCACGCAGTCTGGTACATGCCGGATGTCGGTTCCTGTTTTGCCATGCGCGACCTTCTTGCTGAGCACGCCGCGTTCAAGGATTACGTGGTAGTGGTGGCCGCTGGGAACAACGCGGGTCAGGGCGCCGCTGCAAAGCCGCCTGTCGTAGCCGCGATCGCGGAAGCGACGAAGGAGTCGAAGTCCGGATCCATCACCCTGTCATGCGGCAAGCTCCTGACAGGAGTGACGGTGCCCGAGTGGGGCGCGATCCTGATGCTCCGCTCGTTGAAATCGCCCGAGTCCTACTTCCAAGCGGCGTTCCGAGTGCAGTCGCCGTGGAGCGAGCGCATCCCTAACGGCGAACCCAAGGTTCTCAAGCCAACGTGCTACGTCTTCGAGTTCGACCCCAACCGGGCCCTCTCGCTGGTAGCCGAGTACGGGATTCGCCTAGCGAGCACCGGGGACATGACCCCGTCGGCGGCCATCGGCCAATTGCTCAATTACCTGCCGATCTACGGGTTCACCGGCGGCATGATGTCGAAGCTCGACGCCGACGCCGTGCTCGACTGGGCGACAGCTGGGATCGGAGCTACCGCGCTCGCTCAGCGCTGGAATTCGCCGCTTCTGGTCAATGTGAACGAGCACACCCTCGGCGCCATCCTCAACCACCCGGACCTGCTCGAAACGCTGGAGCAGATCGAGGACTTCCGTGTCCTGGTGAACTACGCCGACCAAGTGGTCACGTCGACGAAGCTGTTGAAGAAAGCCAAACGAGAGCAGGGCGGCAAGCTCACCCCCGGTCAGAAGGAGACCCAGACCGAGACAGCCAAACAGCGCAAGGAGATCCGCGAGAAGCTCCAGAAGTTCCTCGCGAAGATCCCGGTGTTCATGTACGTCACTGACTTTCGCGAGGAAGCCCTCAAGCACGTGATCGAATCGGTTGACACTTCGCTCTTCGAGAGAGTCACTGGCCTCACCGTCGACGACTTTCGTGTGCTCAGCAACCTGGGCCTGTTCAACGCTCAGCACATGAACCACGCGATCTACCAGTTCAGATCGTTTGAGCGAGCCAGCCTGGAATATGCCGAACCGGACCACGACGGGCAGGCGCGCCGGGTCGGGTTGTGGGACCGCAGCACAGTGGCCTAGCTCCCGCCGTCAAGCAGTCTGCTGAAGGCGGCCCGTCAGTACGCCTGTGCTCACCGCGTTCTGGGGCGACTCTGGGCAAGATCCGAGCCAATCTGTGACAAGCGCCGCTTACTATCTGGGGCGAGGCTTCGCAAAATTGAGCCTGTTGTAGGGGAAAATGCCGCCGTGCCGGTTTTCGAGACGCAAAACGGACAGGTCACCCAGCTGTCGCCGGTGTCCTTTGCGACTGAAAAGGAGCTTCAAGCGTTTGTTGAAGCCAACCTCGAGGAGTTACTCGGTGTTCGTTTTGTAGGTACTGAGTTTCAGACCGGCGACAAGCACGGAGGTCGGATCGACACTCTGGGGCTCGACGAGGGGGGCAACCCGGTCATTGTCGAGTACAAGCTCGGGCAAGTCGGGGATGTGATGAATCAGGGTCTCTACTACCTCGATTGGCTGCTCGACCACCGTGGCGACTATGAGCTTGCCGTTCAGAAAAACCTTGGGGCAGACATTGAAATCTCATGGCAGGAGCCACGGCTCATCCTCGTGGCCACGAGCTACACCAAGTTCGATCCGTATGCGGTAAATCGGTTGCGCGACAACGTAGAGCTCCTGCGTTATCAGCGCTACTCCGACGGAACATTTGTGCTCGAGTCCGTCAACGAGCCGCTGTCGTCCAAGGGCAAGAAGCCTGTCGGCCCGAAGCTACAGGACGGGGATGCGTCTAAACTTGAAATCGAGTACACGCTCGACTATCACCGAGAGAAGACCAACGAAACCGCTTGGGCCGCCTTCCTTGATCTGCGCGACCGGCTCGTTGCTCTAGAGGGCGCTGAGGAGAGGGTGAACCAGAAGAGCCAGATTACGTACCGGACGACGAAGAGCTTCGCTGCGTGTCTGTTCAAGAAGACCGGCGTTATGTGCCAGTTCAAAGGACCCGATGAGATCGATGACCCGGACAATCGAGCCAAGGACATCCGGAGCTATCAGTGGGGCTACCAGTGGGCCTTCGACCTCGCCGGTCCCAACGACCTCGTGTACGCGTTCAAGCTTCTTAAGGACGCTTACGACCGCGAGCAATAGCTGAGCATCGCCGGGACAGTGTCAAGACTCTGTTCTCCTAGTCTACGAATGGCCGAGTGCTGACGGCCGTCTCCCTGGTCCGCAAGGGGTATATCCCACGCGAACTGCCTCAAGCATTCACGTCCACACCGCTCGGGGACCTGCTCAATGCAAACCCGGGTGCGCTGCCTTTAGCCGCCAGTCCGACTGAGTGCACAAGGCATAACCTTGCTCGACTGAGCGGCTTCCGACGACCGCTTAAGGTTCCGAACCCCCGCAGCTACATCAGACTGGCTCAGGTGCTCGAGACCCATTGGGCCGATATCGAGGCTCATTGCAATAGCCAGCGCATAGCGATCTCGCGGCCGGTCGTCACGCGTACAGCCGAACGTGCCGTTCGGCCGCGGTTTAGGTTCGGCGAGAAATCGAAGCTCCGCCCGAGACTCTGGCGTGGACAAAAGTACGTCTTGTTTAGCGACGTGGGCCAGTTCTATTCATCGCTCTACACCCATGCCATCCCATGGGCTCTCCACACGAAGCCCTTTGCTAAAGCGAACCGTAACAACACAAAGGGCGATGACATCGATCGCGAACTACGAGGGGGCCAAAGCGGACAGACCATCGGGATCCCGATCGGTCCTGACACCTCTTTCGTCGTCGCAGAGATCGTGCTGACGGCCGTAGATGGTCTTGTGAAACAAAAAATCCAGGGTTACCGAGGCTTTCGGTATCTGGACGACTACGAGGCTGCTTTCCCGACACGGGCTGAGGCCGAGGAGGCACAGGGTCACCTCGAAAGCGCCCTTGGTGACTTCGAGCTCGTCATCAATCCATTTAAGACGCGAGTAGTGGAACTACCCCAACCTTTTCAGACAACGTGGACCCGCGAGATTTCGACGTTTCCCATTCGTACCGCTACTTCACGGCAAGCGCTCAACGACATCATCTCCCTATTCAGCCGCTCTGCCGAAATCGCCCGTCAGCAGCCCGGCGCACTGAGGTACACGCTCCTCAAGGGCATGAACGTGCAAGTCGACGCGCTGACCTGGCCCACCTTCCAGGCGTTGGTCTGGTCGGCTGTCTCTTCAGAACCCACAACGATGGCCACCGCGGTAGATCTTCTTTTGGTCAAGTCACAGCAGGTAGGTGTTCCCATCAATCCGGCCGGAGCGGCCGAAGTAGTTGAGGCGCTCATCCTGAGACACGCCCCTCTTCGAAACGGGAGCGAAGTTGCGTGGGCATTGTGGGCTGCGATCACCTTTCAGATCAACCTCAGTACAGCTGCAGCTGAAGCCGTGAGCGCCATGGAGGACGATTTTGTCGCGCTGCTCGCGCTTGACGCTGATTCGCGAGGTCTTTTCCCGGCGGCAGCGCTAGACAGGACAGCGTGGGAGGCGCTAATCAACTACAACGACGTCATGAGCGGGCCCAATTGGCTGATGGCCTACGAAGGAACTATCAAAGGGTGGCTGGGATCTGCTGCGCAATGGGTTGCGGCTGATCCGTTTTTCAGCGTGCTGCAACAGAACAACGTCTACTTCTACGACCGGAACCCCCCGTGGACGCCTTTCACCGGCCCCGCCGGGCCCCTCCCGGGTGGGCCGGTGCCGGACTCGTATCTCTAGCAGTCAGGCAGAGCTACCCCACTCAGGACCAGCTAATAAGAGGACTCGGAACTGGCGGGTGCCGACGATCGATCAGGTGCCCGACGTCTCAGCGGCGCTTGATCTTGCGTTCCCCTACCAGCCCGAGCGCGGGCCTATGAGTCCTCGTCTGCCATAGAGCTCCGACGAAAACACCAGTCTTCGCTTCGCATTACGTGGAATTTGGCTCGTCCGGGGGTGACGAACCCTCCGCATGGACGCTCCGCCGGTACAGGCTGCTCCCGAGCAAGAAGCCTGCGAGAGCCGCAGCGACGATGACCCATCCGCGCCAGGCGAGATGCGATGTCCGGTTAGGAGGTCATAGCCCGTCGCGTAGCTTGTGAGGCTGAGATTCGGAGGTGGGATCTGCTTGATGAGGATTAGCCCTACCCCAGCACCCACGAGCCCGCACAGTACGCGCATGTCCGTAATCTTGCGCCGTTCCTGCTGGAAGATAAAGCGAAGAGGCGGAACACGCGGCGCACGACGTGATCGCAGGCGGCTCGTAAGGCCAAATCCCCCTTATTGCGACTCATTTCTACGTGCGAGCAGCTAACGGCCAACTCTCCTTCTCGCCGTCCGATGTGACGGCCTACCTTGAGTGCGAGCATCTGACCCAGCTCGAGCTGAAGGTCGCGCGCGGCGAGCTCGTCAAGCCGCACGTCGAGGACGCCCAGGCCGCGCTGATCCGGCGCAAGGGGGACGAGCACGAGCGCGCTTACCTCGCGCAGCTGCTCGCCGACGGGCGCGACGTCGTCACGATCGAGATCGCCGGCGACGACGGCGAATGGGACTGGGAGCGCGCCGCGCGCGAGACCTCGGACGCGATTCACGCCGGACGCGAGGTCGTCTACCAGGCCGCCTTTCTCGACGGCGAGTGGCGCGGGCTCGCAGACTTCGTGATCCGCGGGCCTGACGGCTCCTACGAGGCCTACGACACAAAGCTCGCGCGGCACGGGAAGCCGGCGCATGTGCTCCAGCTCTGCTTCTACTCCGAGCAGATCGGGCGCGTCCAGGGGCGGCTGCCCGAGCGAATGCACATCGCGCTCGGCTCCGGCGAGACCGAGAGCTACCGCGTCCTCGACTTCCTCGCCTACTACCGGCGCGTCCGCGGGCGCTTTCTCGACGCCGTTCACAACCCTCGGCTGACCGAGCCCTGGCCGGTCGCGCATTGTTCGATGTGCGACTTCCTCCCGCTCTGCGAGGCCTGGTGGGACGAGCACGACCACCTAACCCGCGTCGCCAACATCCGCCGCGGCCAGATCGTTCGCCTCGGCGAGGCCGGGATCACGACGCTCGCCGGGCTCGGGGACACACCGCCTGAGACCGCCGTCCCGCATATCGCCGTCGGATCCTTCGAGAACATCCGTCACCAGGCCGAGCTCCAGCTCCGCCACCGGCGCACGGGCGAGCACGCCTTCGACACGCTCCGCCCGGAGGACGAGCGCGGCCTCGCGCTGCTCCCGAAGCCCTCTCCCGGCGACCTTTTCTTCGACATGGAGGGCGACCCGTACTGGGAGCCGACCGGCGGGCTCGAGTACCTCTTCGGCGTCCTCTGGCACGAGGACGGCGAGGAGCGGTTCCGCGCCTTCTGGGCTCATGATCGCGACGAGGAGCGGCGCGCGTTCGAGGAGTTCATGGATTACGTCGGCGAGCGGCTCGAGCGCCACCCCGACCTGCACGTCTACCACTACGCGTCTTACGAGCAGACCACGCTCAAGCGCCTGATGGGCGAGTACGCGACGCGCGAGGACGCCGTCGACGACCTCCTCCGCGGCGAGGTGCTCGTCGACCTCCTCGCGGTCGTGCGCCAGGGGGTGCGGATCTCCCACCCCAACTACTCGATCAAGAGCGTCGAGCAGTTCTACATGGGGCGCGAGGCCGAGCTCCAATCTGGTGGCGACTCGATCGTCCTCTATGAGCGCTGGGTCGACGAGCGTGACCAGTCGATCCTCGACGGGATCGAGGAGTACAACCGCGAGGACTGCCTCTCGACCTATCTGCTCCGCGAGTGGTTGATCGAGCGGAAGGCCGACGCGCTGGCGGCGTGGGGGACTGAGATCCCCTGGCGCGCGCCGCCCGAGGTGCGCGAGATCAAGCCCGAGGATGAGGAGGAGCTCGCCGAGCGGGAGGAGCTGCGCGAGGTGCTGCTCGCGCGCGACGAGGAGACGGCGCGGCTCGCGGGGCTCCTGCTCGAGTACCACCGGCGCGAGGCGAAGCCGGTCTGGTGGGCGTTCTTCCGGCGGCTGGAGCAGACGGTGCCGGAGCTGATCGAGGACGCAGAGTCGATCGGCGGCCTCGAGTGGGACGGCCGGGAGCCGGAGGTGCACAAGAAGTCGCGCATCTACACGTTCTTGTTCCCGGTCCAGCAGCACAAGCTCGATCCCGGCGACGAGGTCGTCGACCCGTACACGGGCAAAAGCCCGGGATCGCTCGTAGACCTGGACGACGTCGCCGGGAAGCTCAAGCTGCGCCGTGGACCGAAGGTGGACGAGCAGCCACTGCCGCGGGCGCTGATTCCCGGCGGCGCTTGGGACACGCGGCGCCAGCGCGAGGCGCTGATGCGACTCGGCCGCTCGGTGCGAGACGGCGACGGGCGCTTTGCGGCTCTCGAGGGTGTCCTGCGGCGTGAGCCGCCGCTCGGCGGGGAGCGCGTGCAGGTCGCCGAGCTCGACGAGATGAAGGAGCTCGTCGACCGCGTGGAGGGCCGGCACCTCTTCATCCAGGGGCCTCCGGGCTCCGGGAAGACGTGGAAGGGCGCGCGGTTGATCCTGCACCTACTCGACCAGGGCAAGCGTGTGGGGGTTGCCGCGACAAGCCACAAGGCGATCCACAACCTGCTCGACGAGATCGTGGACGCCGGCCTCAAGGTGCCCGGGCTGAAGAAGTCGAGCGGCGGTCCGGAGTCCGAGTACGAGCGCGGGCCGATCGAGAGCGCGGACGATATCGAGCCGTTTCTCGACCCCGAGCTTCGGCTCCTGGCCGGGACGGCGTGGCTTTTCGCGCGGCCCGAGTTCGACCAGAAGCTGGACTACCTCTTCATTGACGAGGCGGGACAGGTCTCTCTCGCCGATGCGCTGGCGATGGGCACCTCCGCGCGGACGCTCGTCCTGCTCGGCGACCCGGTGCAGCTCGCCCAGGTCTCGCAGGGGACGCACCCAGGCGGCTCGGGCGCATCGGTGCTCGAGCACCTGCTCGGAGACGCGCAGACGATCCCGGAGGATCGCGGCCTCTTCCTCGAGCGCTCGTTCCGCATGCACCCGGACGTGTGCCGCTTCATCTCGGACGCGTTCTACGAGAGCAGGCTCGAGCCGGCCGAGGGGTGCGAGCGGCAGTCGACGAGCGTCGGCACAGGGTTGCGGTTCCTGGCCGTTGAGCACGAGGGCAACCGCCGCTCGTCGGCCGAGGAGGCCGCGCGGGTGGGGGAGGAGTTCGAGCGGTTGCTGGGCGAGGAGTGGACGGACAAGGAGGGCGTCACGAGGCCGCTGGGGCTCAACGACATCCTGGTCGTCGCGCCGTACAACGAACAGGTGAAGTGCCTGGCCGAGGCGCTCCCGCGTGGGGCGCGGATCGGCACGGTCGACAAGTTCCAGGGCCAGGAGGCCCCGGTCACGTTCTTCTCGATGGCGACATCGAGCGCCGGCTATGTGCCGCGCAATCTCGAGTTCCTGCTCTCGCGGAACCGCCTGAATGTGGCGGTGTCGCGCGCGAAGTGTCTGGCGTATGTGGTGGCGAGCCCGAAGCTCCTGGAAGTCGGGTGCCGCTCGATCGAGCAGATGCGCATGGCGAACGCGCTCTGTCTGTTCGTAGAAGGCGCCGCGTAGACCATCTCGAATCGAGATGGTCGATATCTCGACTCATTCGAGCTGTTTGATGAGGTCGCGAGGCGTCAGCAGCCCGACGCCTCGTTCGGTCAGCCAGGCTCGGAGCTCCTCGTTGTCGAGGAGATCGAGATCGCCCGTGACGATTGCTTCCGCGCGCCCTGCGATCGCCGCCGCGACGACCGGGGCATCGCGGAGATCGCGTAGCTCGACCTCGACATCGACGTCGGGCAGGTCGCGGCCCACGAGGACGAGCAGCTCGCGGATGTCCTCCGCGGAGATCTCGTAGCGCCGGAGCTTGGGCCTCGGAAGGACGGCGGCGAGCTCGGTAGCGAGGTCCCACGAGCCGACGACCTCGATTCTCCGCTGTCGCACCGCGCTGATGATCAGTCCGGGTGGGCTCTCGCGAACAATCAGGCCTGAGATCCAGACGTTGGTGTCAACGACGACGCGCAGCGCGAGCTTTCCGGACCTCTCGGATCGCCTCCGTCACGTTCCGCTCCACTTCCTCCTCCGTGAAGCCCTGCTCCTCTGCGATGCGAGCCCTCCGGGTCAGCAGCGCGTCGAAGCGGCTCTCCCACTCGTCACGCGGGATCTGGCGGGCGCCCTGCGCGCTCAACCAGGCGTCGACGGCTTCGCGGACGAGCGCTGCGACGGGTTCACCCCGCGACTCGCCGAGCCCGCGAAGGAGCGCCAGTTGGTCGTCGTCGAGATAGATGTTTGTCCGCTTCATCGCCTATACATCATACATCAAGTTGAATCGATCAAGGTGGCGCGAGGCTAGCTAGGGGGGTCGAATGCCCTCACGTCCTTCTCACCAACCACAAATCGTGGTATGTTGAAGGTAATACATAATAGATTCGGACATGACTACAAAAGAGAAGACATACACATTCCGAGCGACCGAGGATCTCGCGCCCCGGACGCGCGATGCGTTTCGCGCCTGGCGCGATCTGCTCGCCGAGGACGACAGCGGGGGCACGGCGCTTCGCGACGCGATGAGCGGCTTCTGTCTTGCCGTTGCGCGGCGTGCACGCTCGCTCGACGAGCTCGAGAACCAGTCCGCTCTCTTCAGGTCGACGTTCGAGCTCTTCGTCGAAGCCACCGAGAAGGCGGTCCAGGATCTCGAGTTCACGCGTGCGTACGAGGAGTGGGCGTCTGCCGATGACGAGGGGGCCGCGATTCGCAAAGGGGCGCTCGGAGCCGCTGCCGACCGCTGGCGCGACGAGTGAGCTTCAGTCGCGGCGCGGTCTGGTTCGTTGACATCCCAGGCGTGGGCGACAAGCCGGCGCTGATCGTCTCGTGGCAGCCGATTCAGGACGCGTTGAAAGCTGCGATCGTCGCGCGGATCACGTCGGTCGACAAGAAACGTTCGCTCCCGACGGCGGTTCCGCTCGAGTCCGGTGAGGCGGGTCTCGAGCAGGCCGGCTACGTGCTTTGCCACGACCTCTTCACGATCGATCGCGACCTCTTTCGGCGGTACTCCGGCGAGCTGAGCCTCCCGAAGGTGCTCGAGGTTGAGGATGCTTTGCGGCGCGCCCTGGACCTGTCCCGTCCTTAGAACAGCCGGTGATGCTCCCGTGCCCGGTCACCCGCCTCGGGAAAGCGCTTGAGGCCCACGCCGGCGATCTCGCCCGTCGCTGGATGCACGGCGAATCGAGGCCGGAGCTTCTTCAGGTAGCCGCTCGCCAGCCCAACCCCGCGCTCGGCGGCCACGGTCGCGGCGACGACAAGATCGGCGCACTGGAGGCCGATCGAGTAGTGGCTTGGGCCAAGAAAGAGGCCCTCGACGATGCGCCCGAGCTTCATGTACGGCGTGCCCTCCTCCTGGAGGTCGCCGAAGAAGCGGCGCAGGCGCGTGTCCTGCTCGCGGAAGCGGCTGTCGACGACGATCAGGCCTCGCTCGTCCTCGGCGTCGAGCAGGTGCTCGAACCGCTCGGCGAGGAACATGAGCGCGGTCGCGTAGACGTCCTCGGGTGAGCGGAAGTAGGCGAACTCGTCGGTCGGGAACTCCTCCGGGCCGCGGTCGAGGTCCATGACGGCCACGTAGCAGGTGAACGGGGCTCGGCCGAGCGCCTCGAAGAGCGCGTCGGCGAGCGCGGGCGGGACCTCACCGGTTCGGATGCCGTGCCATTTGATCTCGCGGTCGAGGGGCCAGCCGGCCTCCCGCAGCGTTGCCTGCCAAAGCTCCTTCAGGTCGAGCCAGCTCGCATCGTTGATCGCGATGCCGCCGAGCGCGAACAGCCCGCCCTGATCGAGCTTTCCGCTTTCGTCGAGGAACAGCAGGTGCATAGCCGATCGGGAGGGAGCCCGCGCGGGCTCCCTCCCACAAACCGCCTACCGCCGCCCTACGGGGCGACGGTGAGCTTGGCCTCGTAGATGTTCTGGTTGCGGTTCCCGATGTTGTTCGTCGCCGGGCCTGGCGCGTCGCTCAGGTCGCACTGCGCCACCGGGACGTCGCGGTTGTCGGCCCACACAACGTGGACGATGTTGGTCGCCCCGTTCCAGAACGCGTCGAGCTCGATGTAGTCGCCGTGGAATGCCACGGTGCCGCCGCCGAACATGCGGCATTCGGGGTTGTGCGAGACGGGCGTCACGCGCGTCGGGGCGTCGAACGTCGGCCAGCTCAGGCCGTTGCAGCCCGTGCACGAGTAGTAGACGTCCAGCGCCTCGTTGATCGGCGTCGTCGAGTTGCGGAAGTCGTACCAGGCGACACTCAGAGTCCCGTGCGACACCTCGATCGTCGGGAAGATCTGGTGCCGCGCGCCGGGATCGTCGTTCACCTGCACGGCCGCACTCCACGTGCTGCCGCCGTTCAACGAGCGCCGCGCGTAGATGTCGTAGTCGCCGACCAGGTTCTGGTAGACGGCGTAGACGAGGTTCGAGTTCGTCGTGTCCGTCGCGAGGAACGCGAACGTCGGCGTCCGGAACGCGACGCCTGGCGCCTGCGACGAGTCGATCGTGCTCACGACCACCGGCTGCGTCCAGTGCGAGCCGCAGTCGGTCGACTTGACGAGGTTGATCGTGTCGACTCCCTGCGAGCTGAAGGCCTCGAACGCGACGTAGATCGTCCCGTTCGGCGCCACCGCGATGTCAGCGCCCTGGTTGTGCGAGGCACCGCCCGGCCCGCCCGTCGAGATCGTCCGCGGCGACGACCACGTCACGCCGCCGTCGGTCGATCGCATGAAGACGACCGGTGAGCTGCCGCGCTGACCGTGGAAGTTCGTGTCCGCGAAGTAGACGTAGCCCGAGCACGGGCTGGCGGAGGGCGTGTTCAGATCGACCTCCATCCACGGCTTGTCTGTGAAGTTGCCCGCGAAGCCGCTCGCGACCGCGAAGCCGACCGCGCCGCGGTCGACGATCGTCGTTCCTTGGTAGGTGAAGTGCGGCGGCGAGCCTGCGCTCGTCGGGGTGCTCGCGGTCGCCGGCGATCCCGGCGTGTAGTGGTAGCGAGCGACGAAGCTGACCGTGTCGAGCGGACGCTCGCCCGGGTCGCGATTACGGTTGAACGCGATCCCGCCGACGAGCAGGTTGCCCTGGCGGTCGAAGCGGATCACGGGGTCGCCGGCTCCGTCGAGACCGAGGAGCGGTGACGCCTGTCCCGCGGCCGACGTGTCCGTCGGGAAGCCCGGAACCATGGTGTTGTAGCCATTGAGCGCCGGCGGCGCGCCGTACCACGTCGTTCCGCCGTCGAACGAGAGGTAGATCGGCATCCAGGTGTCGCCGAAGTGCGGTGCCATGCGGTAGTCGTTGGCGGACTCGGCGACGATGTCGCCGGGCACGCCCGTGACGGGCGAGGGGACGGTGCTGATCGCGACCGTCGTCTCGTTGGCCTGGCGGTTCTGAGCGTCCTTGCTCGGGGTGACGTTCCCGATCCCGCCGTCGACGTTGTTGTTGTCGTCGGTCACCTTGACGTTCGGCCCTACGGCTGCGCTCCCCAGCACTGTTGGAGCGAGCACCAGAATGCCGGTGAGTAGGGCGAATGTCGCCGCGAAGGAAAGGCGACGTTTCATCGTCAGCCTCCTTTCAGTTGTCTCTCCCTTTGACTCGGGGGTCCTAACAGATTGACGATGAGGCGCTGGTGTATTACTCTGTAACACACCGTAGCCATGTCTCGTCCTCGCTCATTTCGGTTTCCCGACACGCTGCTCGCGTCCCTCCAGGGGCGCGCAAATGAGCGTGGTGAGAGCGCGAACGCTCTCGCCGAGCGCTACCTGGAAGAGGGGCTCCGCCGGGACGACCACCCGCTGATCGTGTTCCGCGAGGGGGCCGCAGGGCGCCGAGCTGGTCTTGTTGGGACTCGGCTCGACGTCGCGCAGGTGATCGACACGCTTCGCGAATCCGACAACTCGGTCGACGCGACCGCGGACTACCTCGACATTCCCGAGCAGCACGTGCGTGCTGCGGTTCGCTACTACGCCGACTTCCGCGACGAGGTCGAAGCGTGGCGTGAGCGGTCGCGCGCGGTCGCCGAACGCGAGGAAGAGGCCTGGCGGCGTGAGCAAGCCATCCTCGCGTGAGGCTTCTGCTCGACGAGCACTACTCGCCGAAGATCGCCGCTGAGCTCCGCAAGCGCGGCCACGACGTCGTCTCCGCCCAGGAGCGGAACGACCTTCGCGGTCTCGGCGACCGCGAGTTCTGGGCGTTCGCCTCGGCGGAGGGTCGAGCGCTCATGACCGAGAACGTCGCCGACTTCATGCCGCTCGTCCGCGAGGCCGCAGCCGAGGGCACACGACACTCCGGAGCGGTCTTCACCTCACCGCGATCGCTTCCGCGCGGCCCCCGGACGATCGGGCTCTACGTCAAGTTGCTTGGCAGCCTCCTTCGTGACCGGCCCGCAGACGATGCGCTCGCCGACCAGGTCTGGTGGCTCGGCTCGGACGCTTAAGGGCGCTCACGCTCGATCTTCGCGCGCTCGAGCGCCTCGGCCATCGGCCTCGCGCCGGCTGCGCCACAATTACACATACATCATCGCTGTGATGTATGATCAACGAGTGCGCAGGTTGCAGATCATGATCGACGAGGACCTCGACGAAGCCCTCGCGCGGCAGGCGCGCGACGAGGGTACGTCCAAGGCCGCGCTCATCCGCCGCTACGTCCGCGAGCGGGTCAAGCCGCTACCGCCGATCGAGAAGGATCCCTTGTGGGAGTTCTTCGGCGGGTCTGAGGGTTCCCCAGGCGACTCCGAGAGCGTCGACGACGTCGTCTATCCGCGTTGATCTTCGTCGACACGTCGTTCTGGGTCGCGGCTCGACTGCGCCAGGACAGTCATCACGACGAAGCGATTGCACTGTCCCAGCTCTTCCGCCACGAGCGCCTCGTGACTTCGAATCTCGTCCGCGGCGAGACGTGGACCTTTCTCCGCCGACGGGACGGCCACCGAACGGGCGTCGCCTTCCTCGATTCTCTTTCCCGGACGGCGCTCGTCGAAGTCGTCTTTGTGAACGAGACGTTCGAGGAGCAAGCCCTGCGATGGCTTCGGCGGCACGACGAGCGCGAGTACTCGTTTGTGGATGCGACGAGCTTCGCGCTGATGCGCTCGCTGAAGATCCGAGAGGCGCTCGCCTTCGACGGGGACTTCACGGCCGCCGGCTTCACTGAGCTGCGTCAGCCTTCCGCGTAGGCGGCTGTATGACGGACGCTCTAACGCGTCGTTCGGGACGGGCTCAGGCTTCTGCCTTCGCCCGATCGAGGGCCTCGGCCATGGGCTTCGCGCCGGCAGCGGCGTTGGCTTCGAGCTTGAACTCCGAGCCGCGCACCTTGAGCGTGACGACGTAGCCGAGGAGCAGGCGCTTCACCTTGATCGAGTCGACGTCTGTGATCGGGACCGCGCTCAGGACCTCCTTGACCGATCCGCCCACGCCCAGGCCGAGTGCTTCACCGGTCTTCACCGTCAGCAGGCGCTTCTGGGTGAGGACGATCGCTCCGGGTGACGCGAGCTGGAGCCCAGCTTCCTCGGCTCCGCCTCGCGCCTGCTGCTGTTTGCGCCCTCCAATCGCTGAGGCGACTCCAAGGGTCTGCACGCCGCCGGCCATCGACTGCGTCCACCCGCGTGGCCGGGCGATCAGGACTGCGCGCACCTCCTCGCCCTCGTCCAGGAATGGCCCCATCTCCTCCATGACCTTCTTCTCCTGCTTCGACTTCATGTGCCTCCTCCTAGGTCGCTTGGTGCGAGCCTAACTTCGAGACTCGCGTGAGTAGGATCGAGCCGTGCCCGACGTAGAAACGCCGAAAGGCTGGCGCATCGTGATCATCTCGGCGGTGCTGCCGGTCGCCGAGCCGCTGATCGCGCACCTGCGCGAGCTCGGCCACGAGCCCGTCGCCTGGCTCATGGCTCGCCGTTCGAAGGAGTTCTACCAACGGCCGCTGCCGCCCTGGGGCGAGATCAGCGACTCCAACTCGCCCGACGGGGTCAGCCTCATCTTCGCGCGCGACAAGCACGCCGTGGCGCCGCTTTTGCGCGGGCTCGAGCCGGATCTCGTCCTCTGCTGGGGGTTCGGCTGGAAGTTGCCGCAGGAGGCGCTCGACGTGCCTCGTCTCGGGTCGGTCAACCACCACCCGGCGCTCCTACCTCGCCACCGCGGGCCGATTCCGCTCGCCTGGGCGATGCGCGAGGGCGACGGGGAGTTCGGCATGACCTGGCACCGGATGGACGCGGAGCTCGACACCGGCGCGATCCTCGCCCAGGCGACCGTGCCGATCGAGGATGACTGGACGATGATCGAGCAGATGGGCCCGGCGCTGATCCAGGCCGCGTTCGCTTTGCTGCCCAAGGTCTTCGAGCGGCTCGCGGCCGGCGATCCCGGCGACCCTCAGCCGGACGAAGGCGTCTCCTGGGCAGGGCACTTCGAGGAGGACTACGCGACCGTGGACTGGTCGCAGTCGGCGCGGGCGATCCACAACCAGGTGCGTGCGTGGCACCTCGCGTTCGGCATGTCGCCGGTGGAAGGGCCGTTCGCGGAGCTCGACGGGGAGCGCGTGAAGCTCCTGCGCACGAGTCTCACCGATCCCGGGGACGGCGCGCGCGCGGTCGAGACCGGCGACGGGACCCTCTGGATCGTCGAGTCCGAGCCTGCTGGCTGAGATCTAGCTAGAAGCGCCGACCGACGACGATGTTGATACGGGTGCCGATTCGGCGCCGGGCTCCTGCCTTGGGCGCCTGACCGATCACCTTGCCGAGGCGCCGCTTGGGGGCACCCGCTCTCAATACACGGCCGACGGAGCAGGTCGACTCTTCGATTCTGGCCAGAGCCGCCGCCAGCGTCAGTCCGATCAGGCTCGGGACGGTGCAGGTCTCCGGAGGGGCCGGCGGTGGTGGCGGAGGTGGTGGCGGAGGTACGGGTGGAGGCGGAGGAGGCGGTGGAGGTGGAGGTGGCGGAGGTGGTGGTGGCGGCGGCAACGGCGGAAGCGGGAGGTCGAACCGCAGGACCTCTCCTGTGCCGGCGCTCTCGCTGCGGTTCGAGACGTAGACCGCATCCTCGCTGAAGGCCAGCGACCCGGGGTACTCGAGCTCGGCTATGACGCGCGTCTTCGTCCCGTCGGTCTCCACCCGGTACAGCTCACCGGGGCCGGTAAGGCCCGCGGCGTTCGCATGCTGGAGGACGTAGAGGTGCCCGTCGGGACCCCACGCGAGGTCGATGATGAAGCTGAAGACGGGCCCGTAAGGCTCCGGGGCCTGGCCGGGCGCGACGCGGTACACGCGCGCGATGTCGACGGAGAACGGGACTCCGGTGAGCTCGCCGACGTAGTACGCGCCGTCGGGCCCGACTGCGACCGAGGTCGGCACGGCGTCCGTCGCCCGGCCCTGCGGCCTCGACGGGAAGACCGCGAGGGTCGAGATGTCGCCGTTCGAAGCCACCCGCAGGAGATCGTTGGCGCCGGCGTCGACGACGACGCGGCCGCCCGGCTCAGCGAGGAGGCCGTACGGGTCGCTGTCGGGCACCGGGCTCCCGTCGGGGTTGTGCTCGGCCTCGTAGGACGAGATGTCGTCGTTCAAGCTCCAGCTTCCGTTCGGCTTCATGCGAACGAGGTGGCCGAACTCTTGCCCGAAGACGGTTCTGAGGTCAGGGTTCCCGCGGAGGCCGATCGTCACGTAGGCCCCGCCGCGACCGTGCAGCGAGATGTCGTGCGGGCCGGTCGCACCGGAGCCGTCCGCCGGTGCATACGACGGAAGACCGGTGGCGATTCGCTCCTGCTCGCCTTTCCAGAGTCGTGAGACCGCGCCGCTTGCTCCGACGCACTGGACCTGGCCGCGGATCGTCTCGCACGGCGGGCCGGCTCCTCCGCTTCCGGCCTCGGCGACGTACAGGCCGCCTTCGGGGCCGAAGGCGAGCCCACGCGGGTTGTCGAGGCCGCTCATGACGACAGTGCCGGGCGGGTCCGTCGCCGAGCCGCTACTGGCGAGCGCTCCGACTACGGCAAAAAGCCCGACGACGAGCGCGATAAGACGCAGATTTCTAGCCAAAGCTCCCCTTTCCTGACCTCGGCTGAACAATAACACCCTCGTCAAGTGCTGCCTAGGGGCCGAAATTGGCTCCCCGCCTATGATCCAGGCCGTGTCTGGAGGGGGACGAAATCCTGTTGATCGTCCCGACCACGCCCGCGAAATCGTTCCCGAGCTCAAGCCCAGCCTGCGGGGGCTGTCGCACGCCGCGTCGTTTGTGGCCTCGGTCCCGCTCGGGCTCATCCTCGTCTTCGAGGCGAAGACCGGAAAAGGGCTCGCCGCGGCGATCGTGTTCGCCGTGAGCGTCGCGACGATGTTCGGGGCGAGCGCGGTCTACCACTGCTTCAACTGGCGTGAGACGCCGAGCCGCTGGTTGCGGCGGATCGACCACACCGGGGTCTACGGGCTCATCGCCGGCACGTACACGCCGTTCGGCCTCCTCGTGTTGGAGGGCCGCTGGCGCGTCGTCGTGCTCGGGATCGTCTGGGCCGGGGCTCTGACCGCGATCCTGCTGCGGTTCGTCTGGCTCGATGCTCCCAAGGGCCTTTCCGCAGCGCTCGGGATCGTGCTCGGCTGGGTCGGCGTCGTCATGGTTCCGCAGCTCGTCGACACGATCGGCCTCGGCGGCTCGCTGCTCGTTCTCGCCGGAGGCCTGGCCTACACGGCGGGCGCCCTCGTCTACGCGTTCCGGCGTCCGGACCCCTACCCGGCGGTCTTCGGCTTCCACGAGGTCTTCCACGTGCTCGTGATCGCGGCGGTCGCCTGCCAGTACACGGCGGTTGCTTTCTTCGTGCTTCCCGACTGACCGCCCCGCGCCCTACCATGTAGGCAGGTTCACGACGAGGAGGTTCGGATGAAGGGCGCTGAGAAACCGAAGAAGCTCGGCAAGAAGGTCGCGCAGAAGTCGCTGAAGGAAAAGCGCGCCGAGAAGAAGGCCAAGAAGAGCTCAGGCGGCAGCACGTACTAAAAAGCGGCGAGGCCCCGCTTCATAACGGGGCCTCGCGATCCGTGGCCGTGGATCGCTATTAGCGCGCGTCGTTGCGGGTTAGGCTCCTAATGTGATCGTTTGCTCGAGCTGCGGCGCCGAGAACCCTGTCGAAAAGAAGTTCTGTGGCGACTGCGGGAGTGCGCTCGCTTCGGTTTGTTCAGCCTGCGGAGGCTCCAATGCGCCTGACAAGAAGTTCTGTGGCGATTGTGGGGCGCCACTCGAGGTTGGCGCAGTTTCGGTGGCAGCTGCTCCTGAAGCAGCCGCCGCGCCCGTGGCCGAGCGTCGTCTGGTGTCGGTGTTGTTCGCGGATCTGGTCGGCTTCACGACAGCATCCGAAGGGCGTGACGCGGAGGACACACGTGAGGTCCTAACCCGCTACTTCGACAGCTCCCGACAGATCGTCGAGCGCTACGGCGGCACGGTGGAGAAGTTCATCGGTGACGCGGTGATGGCCGTGTGGGGCGCGCCGGTCGCGCAGGAGGACGATGCCGAACGAGCGGTGCGCGCCGCTCTCGATCTGGTCTCCGGGGTCTCCGTGCTCGGCCAAGAGGTCGGCGCGCCCGAGCTGCGCGCGCGAGCCGGTGTGCTCACCGGGGAGGCAGCGGTATCGATCGGCGCGGAGGGACAGGGCATGGTCGCCGGCGATCTGGTGAACACGGCTTCGCGGGTGCAAAGCGCGGCGGAGCCAGGCATCGTCCTCGTCGGCGAAGCGACCAAGCGGGCGTCGGAGGCGGCGATCGTCTACGAGGACGCGGGCTCGCACGAGCTGAAAGGAAAGACGGAGTCGGTCCAGCTCTGGCGTGCGTCGCGAGTCGTCGGGTCGAGGCGCGGCGAGGGTCGCTCGAGGGGGCTCGAGGCGCCTTTCGTCGGCCGCGACCGGGAGTTCCGGCTCGTCAAGGACCTGTTTCATTCAACCGCGGATGACCGGCGAGCAAGTCTCGTCGCGGTGGTGGGCGTGGCCGGCATCGGCAAGTCCCGCCTGGCCTGGGAGTTCGAGAAGTACGTCGACGGTCTCGTCGAGAACGTCTGGTGGCATCGCGGGCGTTGCCTCTCCTACGGCGACGGAGTCGCGTACTGGGCGCTCGCCGAGATGGTGCGGATGCGCGCCCGTATCGCGGAGGACGATCCGCCCGACGAGGCGCTCGCGAAGCTGCACGCTGCGATCGAGGAGCACGTACCCGACGCGGACGAGCGCGAGTGGGTGGAGCCGCGCCTCCAGCATGTCCTCGGGCTGACCGACCGTGTCGCGCCAGACCGGGAGGATCTCCATTCGGCCTGGCGTCTCTTCTTCGAGCGGATGGCGGAGACCGGCCCGGTCGTGCTGCTCTTCGAGGACCTCCACTGGGCCGACGCCGCGCTGCTCGACTTCGTCGAGTACCTGCTCGACTGGTCGCGCAGCCATCCGCTCTACGTGCTCACCCTCTCGCGGCCGGAGCTCGGCGAGCGGCACCCGACGTTCGGCACGCGGGTCCGCAACTCCAGTGCGCTGACGCTCGAGCCGCTCGACGACGCGGCGATGGACTCGCTCCTGCAGGGGCTCGTCCCGGGCCTGCCGGAGGAGCTGCGGGTAACGATCCGCGACCGGGCCGACGGCATCCCGCTCTATGCCGTCGAGACGGTGCGGATGCTGCTCGACCGCGGGCTGCTGGAGCGCGACGGCGACGCGTTCCGCGTCAGCGGCTCGGTCGACGCGCTCGAGGTGCCGGAGACGCTGCACGCGCTGATCGCCGCACGGCTCGACGGGCTCGAGCCGCCGGAGCGCCGCGTGCTCGAGGACGCAGCCGTGCTCGGCAAGACGTTCACCCAGGGTGGGCTCGCGGCGGTGTCTGGAACCGCCGAGGCCGAGCTCGAGCCGATCCTTGCCGCACTGGTGCGGAAGGAGCTGCTCACGCTCCAGACCGACCCGCGCTCGCCCGAACGGGGCCAGTACGGCTTCCTCCAGGCGCTCGTGCAACGTGTCGCCTACGAGACGCTTGCGCGCCGCGATCGCAAGGCACGGCATCTTGCGGCAGCCGGCTTCTTGGAGCGCGAGGCGGGCCTCGACTCGGATGAGATCGCGGAGGTGATCGCCGCGCACTACCTCGACGCGCACGCCGCCGACCCCGAAGCCGACGACGCCGACGCTGTCAAGGCACAGGCGCGTGAGTGGCTCTGCCGGGCGGGCGAACGAGCCGCCGCTCTCGCGGCGCCCGAGGACGCGCGGCGGGCATTCGATCGCGCCGCAGGGCTCGCGGACACCGAGGACGAACACGCGCGGCTGCTCGAGCGCGCCGGCGAGATGGCGCTGGCCGCGAACGATTCGGCAGCGGCGGAGGAGGCGCTGCGTGACGCGCGAGCGCGGTTCGAGGGTGCCGGCCTGCCGCATGACGCCGCCCGCGCAACCGCCCAGCTCAGCCTGGCTCTCTGGGGGCTCGGACGTGGCGAGGAGGCGCTCGATCTCCTCGAGCCCGCCCTGGCCCTGCTCGCCCAGGACGAGCCGAACCAGAACGTCGCCCAACTAGCCGCTGAGGCTGGGCGAATCCACCACTTCCAGGGCAACGACGAGACGGCCACGGAGCGGATCGAGTTCGCGCTCGAGATCGCCGAGGGACACGGCTTCCCGGCCGTGATCTCAGAGGCGCTGAACACGAAGGCGTTGCTCCTGCGGGGACGGCCGAACGAGTCGCGCGCGCTGCTCCGGGAGGCGCTCGCAATCGCGCTTCAGCACGACCTCGTTCACCAGGCGCTGCGTGCGTACAACAACCTCGCCGTGTTCGCGTGGAACGATGACCGTCACGAGGAGGCGCGCCGTGCCGTCGAGGACGGCTTCGAGCTTGCCCGTAGCCGGGGGGACCGTCAGTTCGCAGTCGGGCTAGGCATGGGCCTGATCGGAGAACTGCTCACGGATGGCGATTGGGACGGCGCGTTTGCCCTCGCGGACGAGTTGCCTCTCGAGGTTCAGACGGCGGTAGCCGGTCACGTACATGGGTATGTCTCGCTCGCCCGCGCGGCATATGAACGTTCTGACCCGGAGCAGGCAGAGAGCTGGCTGGCGCGATTCTCGCCGGAGGTCGGGAAGTCAAGCGACGTGCAGCTCCAGAACATCGCCCTGTGGCGGCGCGCCGTCGTCGCGATCGGAGAGCGGCGGCCGGCTGATGCGCTCCCCCTTCTCGGGGAGCTTGTTCAAGGTCTGATCGCTCAGGACTATGTCGAATTCACTCACCCGGTTCTCGAGGACGCCGCGACGGCAGCGAGCGATCTGCAGGACTCGAGCCTCGCGCTTCCGATCGCAGCGTTGCTCGACGCGATTCCACCCGCACGACGAACTCGCGCCGTCGAGCTCTGCCGCGCCCGAATCCGTGCCAACGCGGCTGCGGGGAGAGAAGAACACGATGCCGCAGCCGAGGAATACGCGCTCGCACTTGCAATGGCGCGCAACCTCGGCAAGGCCGCACTGCTCGGACCGGTTCTCTTCGACTACGGTCGCT
Source organism: Actinomycetota bacterium (assembly GCA_038040395.1). Taxonomy (GTDB): domain Bacteria; phylum Actinomycetota; class Thermoleophilia; order Gaiellales; family Gaiellaceae; genus VAXT01. The sequence goes on along the minus strand of JBBPIJ010000015.1, from coordinate 14,787 downwards.
GGCTCGTACAGACAGGTCGCACGGAGGAGGCGGCGCCGCTGCTCGACGAGGCGCGGACGAGCTTCGAGCGGATGAAGGCGACGCGCTGGCTCGAACGAGTGGATCAAGTCCTTCCTAGCCGCGAGGCCGAGACCGCGATCTCCTGACGGCTAGGGAAAACCCGCTGCGTCCGGATGCAGGTCGGCGGAGCCGCCGTCGCGGCACTCGCTCGGAACCCGGTACTGCGCGTTGGACCCTGAGTCGGACGGGTTGGTCGCGAGTTGTTCCCGCATCATCGCGCGAGCCGTTTGCTTCGAGAGGCTGAGGTTGACGCCGATCTCGACGCCGCTCTGGAACCCGTAGCAGTTCGCGAGACCCTCGTTGCGCACGCCCTGGAGGTGCCACGACTCGTGCGCGAGGACGGCGATCGCCCGGGCCGTTCGCGAGAACGACCGCACTTGGTGCTTCATCGCGAGCTGGTAGAGCGTGTTGCAGATCGACGGCGTCAGGTACGCCTGGTCGCCGCCGACGAACGCGACGCCGTCTGCGTCCTGGACGAAGCCGACGTACGCGCCGCTCTTGTCACAGCCGACCGCCGCAGGATGGCCGGCGATCTTCGTCGCCTCGCTCGACAGCATGGCCTCGGTCCGCGCGCGGTCTGCCGACCCGACCGCGTCCCAGCCCTGGGGGCGAGAGGCGTAGAAGAGGATGCCCGCGACGAGCGCGATCACCGCGGCCCCCTCGGCGACATGAAGCCAGTTGAGGCCGGGCGCCGGCGGGGCGGGGAGCTCGGTGGCCGCGTCGCCCTCCCACCAGTCCCAGCTGCCGAGGTCGGAGAGGTCGCGCTGCTGCGGGCCGCGGTCGGGCGCCGACGCTGCAGTCCGGCCGCGTCGCCCCTGGAGGTAGCCGCCGAGGAAGAAGTCCACCTCGAGCCCGAGCGCGGCGAGGAAGAGCAGCCACACCGGGATCGCCGCCTGCCACTCGTACGGCAGGAAGAAGTACGCGATCACGAGCGCGAGCACGACGATCCGCGCACGCCGAAAAAGGCGCGCGCGGCGTTGTGGATCCTGGCTCATCGCTACGAACGTAGCGCGCCGGGCTCGAGGCGCCGGGTAGCTGGCATGCTGAAGGCGTGAGCGGCGAGCTCGCCATCCGTCTGCGCGGTGCCGTCAAGCGCTACGGCTCGATCACCGCGGTCGACCACCTGGACCTCGACGTCCCGGTCGGCACCTGCGTCGGCCTGCTCGGCCCGAACGGCGCTGGGAAGTCGACGACCATGCGCCTGCTCACGGCGCAGTCGATCGCCGACGAGGGCGAGATCGAGGTGCTCGGCTTCAAGCTTCCCGGCGAGTCGAAGGCCGCCCGCGCCGAGTGCGGAGTCGTCCCGCAACTCGACAACCTCGACATGACGCTCACGGTGCAGCAGAACCTGCTCGTCTTCACGCACCTCTACCGGATCGGCCGCGCCGACCGCGCCGAGGCGATCGAGCGCGCTCTCAAGATGGCGAACCTCGTCGACCGTCGCGACACGCGCGTGGACAAGCTCTCGGGCGGGATGCGACGGCGCCTCCTGATCGCACGGGCGCTCGTTCACCGTCCACGCCTGGTGCTGATGGACGAGCCCACGGTCGGGCTCGACCCGCAGGTGCGCCAGGAGCTCTGGGCGCTGATCGACGCGCTGCGCACCGAGGGCACGACGATCCTCATGTCGACGCACTACATCGAGGAGGCGCAGCGCCTCGCCGACACGGTGCTGATCATGTCTCACGGCAGCGCCGTCGCGGCCGGCTCGCCCGCCGAGCTCGTGATCAAGCATGCGGGCCACGAGGTGCTCGAGGTTTACGGCCCGCCGGCGCGGCTCGCCGAGGTCGAGTCCGAGGCCGGAGTGGCCGGGCTCCGGACGCGGCGCACGGGAACGAGCATCTCCGTCCTCGGGATCGACGGGAACGGCGAGCACTCGTTCGAGGGGGAGCGCCGTCCCGCGAACCTCGAGGACGTCTTCGTCCTGCTCACGGGCGAGGAGATCGCCTGATGGCTGCCGCGTCGGCCCGGCTCGGCCGGCTCGAGCGGCCCGCCCTCACCGGCGTCCTCGTGCGCGAGGTCGTCAACTTCTCGTCGTTCTGGCGCTCGACCACGTTCTCGTCGACGGTCGAGCCGACGATCTACCTGCTCGCGTTCGGCTTCGGGTTCGGCGCCCTGGTCGGCAGGATCGAGGGCCACCGGACAATCGACTTCATGGCCACAGGGACCGTGGCCACGGCCGTCCTCTTCTCGGCGGCCTTCCCGGCCATGTTCGGGACCTTCGTCAAGTACCAGTTCCAGCGCACCTACGACGCGATCCTCGCCGCGCCGGTCGACACGGAGGAGCTCGTCACCGCCGAGGCGCTCTGGATGGCGACGCGCTCCGGGATCTACGGCTGCGTGCCGCTGCTCGTCGCGATGGTGTTCGGCCTCGACCCGTCGTGGGGGATGCTCGTCGTCCCGTTCATCGCGTGGATCGCGGGTTTCGGCTGGGCCTGCTTCGGGATCACGGTCGCCGGCTTCGCCAAGTCCTTCGAGAACTTCAACTACATCGTGAGCGCCGTTTTGACGCCGCTCTTCCTCGTGGCCGGGACGTTCTTCCCATTGAGCCGGCTGCCCAGGTGGGCCCAGATCCTGGGCGAGGTGAATCCGCTCCACCACTGCGTGCAGCTCGTGCGCGACGCGGTCTTCGGGTTCGCCGGCTGGGAGGATCTGCTGCGCGTGGGGGCGCTCGTTGCGTACGGCCTCGTCATGTGGCGGATCGCGATCTACGCGATGGAGCAGAAGCTGATCGACTGACCGGGCCTTTTTGAAATTTTCCGACTCTGAGTAACAATGCGACGGCGGCTATGTTCATCGCACCTGCGGAAGTCCAGGATCACAAGCTCACGAGCCGCCTGCGCGGGTACAACCGGCGGGCGGTCGAGAAGCTGCTCGCGAGCGTCGTCGCGAGCTACGAGCAGGTCTGGCGCGAGCGCGACCAGCTGGGCAAGCGTGTCGAGCAGCTCGAGGCCGAGCTCGGACCGCTGCGAGACGCCGAGCACGAGCTGCGAGACGTCCTGATCACCGCCGAGCGCGCCGCCACCGAGATCCGCGCGCAGGCCGAACGGGAAGCCGCGGCGCTCCTGGAGCAGGCAAAGGCGAAGAGCGCAGCGCAGGAAAGTGCAGCGTCCAAGATTCGCGACCAGGCGGCGCTCGATGCCGAGGCGCTTCTGGAGCAGGCGCGCGCAAAGAGCAAGGCGTCGCAGACCGCGATGAAGGCCCACCAGACCCGGCTCAAGAACGAGGTCGAGCGGCTGCAGAAGGTTGAGCAGGAGCTCCACGCGAATCTCCGCTCATTCCTCCGCTCGGGCCTCCAGCTCGTGGAAGACCGCAACACGACGCAGCCGACTCCGGTCCCTGCTTCGGCTCCATCCGTCGTCGCGTCCGTGCCTCCGTCGGTCGTGAACGACGCGGGTGCCACGATGCACAAGACGCCCGACCTCGAGAAGCACAAGACGCCTGACCCCGCGACCCGCTAGAAGTCGCCTCCGGGCCGGACGACCATGAGGTAGAGGAACGCCACGATGATGGCGTTCTCGAGGAGGCCGAAGATCATCCCGACGGGGGCCGCCGCTTCCTTGTGCAGCTCGTCTGTCATCTCGTCGCCGCTCGCAGCGACCTCCTTGGCGAGCTTGTGCACGCGAGCGTTGTGCCGGCCAAGCACGAGCCAGCCGATGCTGATCGCGGTTGCCCAAAGAACGTAGGCGGCGATGAGCCAGGACTCGTCGAACGTGTGGCCGCTTCTATGCACGAGAAAGGTTCCGGCAATGAGCGCGAGCAGCGCGCCCGGCGTGATCACGTACCGCTCGGCCACGACCGAGAGGCCCGAGAGCTCTGCGATCGTCTTGGCGTGTTGGCTCTTCGACGCCTTGATGCCGAGCGCCGTGGCGATCCCGACGCCGCCGACGAGCAAGAAGGCGCCGAGGATGTGTAAGAACAGGAGCGTTTCGTTCAAGGTTCCTCCTCCGGGGAAATTGTCGGGCCCGACTATATGAATCCGGGAGGCCGCTGGAAGGACGTCCGGGGAGGCCTTCGGGCGCGCGATCCGGGAGCGTCCTGAGGCCGACCTAGAATGGGCCGTCCGTTGGCCGCCGACTTCGTTCACCTGCACGTCCACTCCGAGTTCTCGATTCTCGACGGGGCCTGCCGCATTCCGGCTCTCGCCGAGCGCGCGGCGGAGCTCGAGATGCCGGCCGTCGGGCTCACCGACCACGGGTCGCTCGCGGGCGCCGTGCAGCACTACAAGCACGCGACCAAGCAAGGCGTGAAGCCGATCATCGGCTGCGAGGTCTACGTCTGCGACGACGCGTCGAAGCAGGAGAAGGGCTACGCGCACCTGACGCTGCTCGCCGAGTCGAACGAGGGCTACGGCAATCTCATCAAGCTCGCCTCAGCAGGCTATTTGCAGGGGTATTACTACAAGCCCCGCGTCGACTGGTCGCTGCTCGAGACCCACTCGAAGGGCCTGATCGCCCTCTCCGGGTGCCTCTCGGGACGCGTCTCGAAGGCGCTTGAGGAATCGCGCGAGGGCGACGCGGCGGCCGACCTCGACCGGCTCGTCCAGGTCTTCGGCCGCGACTCGACCTACGTCGAGATCCAGAACGCCGGGCTCGAGCAGCAGGCTCGGATCAACCCGCTGCTCGCTCGCATGGCGGAGGGCACCGGCCTGCCGCTCGTCGCCACAGGCGACGTCCACTACCTGCGCCACGAGGACGCGCGCGCGCACGAGGCGCTCCTGTGCATCCAGTCGGGCGACTCGCTCAAGAACCCGAACCACTGGCGCTTCGACACCGATCAGTTCTATTTCAAGACACCCGAGGAGATGGCCCGCGATTTTGCCGAGTACCCGGCCGCCCTGGCGCGGACGCTCGAGGTCGCCGAGCGCTGCAACGTCGAGATCGAGCTCGGCACGCTGCGGCTCCCGAAGTTCCCCGTGCCCGAGGGTCGTGACGCGTTCGACTACCTCGTCGAGCTCTGCGAGAGCGGTCTGCAGAAGCGGTACGAGAGCGTGACTCCCGAGCTCCAGGAGCGGATGAAGTTCGAGCTGAAGACGGTCCGCGAGATGGGCTTCGCCGACTACTTCTTGATCGTCTGGGACTTCGTCCGCTTCGCGAAGCAAAACGGGATCCAGGTTGGGCCGGGTCGCGGTTCCGCCGCCGGCTCGCTCGCCGCCTACTGCCTCGAGATCACCGACATCGACCCGATGCGCTACGACCTCCTGTTCGAGCGCTTCCTCAACCCGGGCCGCAAGTCCATGCCCGACATGGACATCGACTTCGCCGTCGCCGGTCGGGATCGCGTCATCAACTACGTCGCCGAGAAGTACGGGCGTGACCGCGTGGCCCAGATCATCACCTTCGGGACGATGATGGCGCGCGCCGCCGTGCGTGACGCGGGACGCGTGCTCGAGGTCCCGTACGGCACCGTCGACAAGATCGCGAAGCTGATCCCGGAAGGCGTGAAGGTCTACCTCGACGAGTGCCTGAAGCCGGGCTCCGAGCTCAAGGCAGCCTACGACGGCGACCCGCAGGTGCGCGAGATCGTCGACCTCGCCAAGCCGCTCGAGGGTCTCGTCCGCCAGGACTCGATCCACGCCGCAGGCGTCGTCATCGGCGACCGTCCGCTCACGGATTACGTGCCTTTGCAGCGGAAAGGCGAGGGCGAGGAGACGGTCACTCAGTTCGGCATGTGGGACGTCGAGGCTCTCGGGCTGCTGAAGATGGACTTCCTCGGGCTTCGCAACCTCGACGTGATCGACAAGACACTCGACCTCGTCGGCGGGATCGACCTCGGCAAGCTCCCGCTCGACGACAAGAAGACCTACGAGATGCTCGCGCGCGGCGAGGCGGCGGGCGTCTTCCAGTTCGAGTCGTCGGGGATGCGCGAGGCGCTGAAGCAGGTGCGGCCGACCGCTTTCGAGGACCTAATTGCCCTCGTGGCCCTCTATAGGCCGGGGCCGATGCAGTACATCCCGCTCTACGCGAGGCGCAAGAACGGTATGGAGCCCGTGACATATCTCGATCCCCGCCTCGAGCCCATCCTCAAGGAGACGTATGGCACGTGTCTAACGGGCGATACGCTCGTCTTTGATGCGACCTCAGGCAGGCGCATCCGAATCGATGAGCTTGAGCGACATGACGACGTTCGCGTCCAGGGAGTCGACGAAGACCTCAGTCCGAGCCATTCGCGTGTTACTGCCTGGATGGACAACGGCGTTCGAGCCGTCTACACGGTTCGATTGCAGAATGGTGCCAGCATCAAAGCGACGATCGATCATCAATTCCTGACCGAAGCAGGATGGCGCGAGCTGGGGGAGCTCCGGCCGGGTGACTTCCTTGGGACGCCTGCGGCGCTTCGACCGGTCAATGAGGGCCGTGTCCTCTCTCCTCGGGAGCGAGCGCGTTTCAAACTTCTGGCGTATCTCTTGGCTGACGGCTGCCTCAGCAGCAGCATGCCGCCCACTTTCTACTCGGCGGACGATTCACTCGTTGCCGACGTCATCGAGACCTCCCGCATTGGGTTCGACGATTTGAGCATCAAGCAGATCGAACAAGAACGCGGCGTAGCGCGCCTCTACTTGGCTCGCGATGAGGTGGCGGCCGGTGGGTACCACTCACCCTCTTCGTTCGAGTCATGGCTACGTGCACTCAGTCTCCGCTGGAAGCGCTCAGACGCTCGAGCGCAGGGAAGTAACCGAAAGGGCCCTCGAAGTCATGAGAAATGGATACCAGAGGAGGTTTTCGAACTCGCGGACGAGGAGATTGCACGGTTTCTCGCGGCTTACTGGGACTGCGACGGCCATGTCGAACGGCGCGCGGCTTCAATCAAGACAACCTCGCCGCGCGTGGCCCACGATCTCCAGACGCTGCTGCTGCGGCTCGGAATCCGATCGAGCGCGTATCGCACGAGTTATGAAACCGGGCACGGCCATGAGCGGACCGCGTACCAGGTGGGAGTCCGCGGAACCCAGCGATTCGCTGAGCTGATTCAGCCCTTCATGGTCACGTCGAAGCGACATGTTTCGACAGTCGCGCAAGACTCCAGCCGAACGGTCGATCGCGCTGCTTTTCTCGCGGAGCTTTCCGACCGCACAGTCATAGGGAAGAGTCATTTCCGTCCGTCGGCACCAGCACGAATCAAGGTCGACGTCATGGCGTCAGCTTCAGCGGTTCTCGACCTACCAAACACGGACCGGAGTGCCCGTGTTGTCTGGCAACAGATCAAGTCGATCGAGCCCGCCGGCGAGGAGCGGGTCTACGACATCACCGTTGAGGGCGTTCACAGCTTCGTGGCTAACAACGTGATCGTTCACAACTGCATCTACCAAGAGAGCTACATGGAGATCGCAAAACAGCTCGCTGGTTTCTCGCCCGCCGAGGCCGACGATCTCCGTAAGGCGATCGGCAAGAAAATCCACGAGCTGATGGCGTCCCTCAAGGAGAAGTTCCTCGAGGGCTGCGCCCAGAACGGCGTCACGCCCGCGGTCGCGACCCAGCTGTGGAAGGACACCGAGTCGTCGCAGGACTACTCGTTCAACAAGTCCCATGCGGCCGGTTACGCACTCATCGCCTACCGCACCGCCTGGCTGCGCGCGAACCACCCTCGCGAGTACATGGCCGCACTGATCTCGTCCGTGATGAACACGAAGGACCGGGTTCCGATCTACGTGAACGCCTGCCACGAGATGGGCATCGAGGTACAGCCGCCGGACGTGAACGAGTCCGAGTGCGACTTCGCCGTCGTCGAGGGGAAGATCCGCTTCGGCCTGAACGCGGTCAAGAACGTCGGCGACTCGGCCGCGCGGAAGATCGTCGAGGCGCGCAAATCGGGCCCGTTCGTGTCTCTCTGGGACTTCACGGAGCGCGTCGATCCGCAGGCCGTGAACAAGCGGGCGCTGGAGGCCCTCGTCAAGTGTGGGGCTTTCGACTCGACCGGTGCCTCGAGGAAGGGCATGTTCGACGCCCTGGAGCAGGCGCTTGGGTCCGGTGCCGCACGACAGGAAGCCCTTCTCTTCGGTCAGGAGTCGATGTTCGAGGTGGAGCACCCGCAGATCGCCGCAGGGGAGTACGAGAAGAACGAGTTGCTGCGGCTCGAGAAGGAGACTCTCGGCGTCTACGTCTCGGAGCACCCGCTGCAGGCGATCCGCGAGCAGCTCCGGCGGAAGACCGACTGCGGGCTCGCGGAGGCCGAGAAGCGGCGCGACGGCGAGGTCGTCACCGTCGGCGGAATCATCGGCGCGATCAAGCAGCTGACGACGAAGAAGGGCGAACCGATGGTCTTCATGCGGCTCGACGACCTGGCGGGCTCGATCGAGGTCGTCGTCTTCAACTCGGTCTACGGTGCCGCGCGCGATCTGATCGAGCTCGACAACGTCCTCGTCGTGAAGGGCCGGATCGACCACAAGCAGGAGGGCGAGACTAAGCTGCTCGCAATGGAGGTCTCGGCTTTCGAGGCGACTGCGGAGCGGCGCGAGGTGCGCCTGAAGGTCGATGGGCGAAAGGCGGCGGCCGGAATCGTCCGCAGCCTCGCCGGGGTCGTCAAGGAGTTTCCGGGCGAGACGCCGGTGATCGTCGCGATTTCGACCTCGCACGGCGAGACGACGCTCGCCCTCGGGCCCGACTACAGGGTCAAGCCGGAACCGGATTTCTTCGCCGAGGTGAAGTCACTTCTCGGCGAAGCAGCTGTTGCCTGACCTGCCGTTAGGGACGTTCTGGTTCCTCGTCCTCGTTGTTGCCGCCGTGATCCTCGCCACGTGGGTTCTTCACCTCCGAAACCCGCGCGAGCCCAGGACTGAGTTCGACGGCGAAGTCAACATTCTGGATGTGTTATTCGCGCCGATAACGCTACTGCTCGTTATCGTCATCCCGGGAGCCTTCGCACTCTGGATCACGTTGTTTTTGCTCATCCTGAGGTGAATAATGAGCGCCGTGGCGCACTGGCGAATCGCGGGCACGTACCTCGAGTTCTGTAACTGCGATCCCGGCTGCGGCTGCAACTTCCGCGGGCTCCCGACCTCGCCTGAGGGCAACTGTCAGGCCGTGATCAGCCATGTGATCGAGAGCGGCAGTTCCGACGAGACCGATCTCGTCGGCGCCAGGGCCACGTGGGCCCTCTGGTGGCCGGGCGCGATCCACGAAGGCAACGGGCACGGACATGCGTACATCGACTGCGCCAGCGACGAGCAGTACGAGGCGCTGGCGCGGATCTGGCGCGGGGAGGAGGGCTACGGGCTCTTCGAGATCTTCAACTCGATGCTCGAGCAGACGACGTCGGTCGACCGTGCGACCGTCGACATCACGGTCGACGGCACCCGCTCACAGGTCTCGGTCGACGGCGTCACGGAGAACCGGATGACGCCGCTCACGAATCCCGTGACCGGGGACGAGAACAAGGTGCGCATCGTCAAGGAAAGCGGCTTCATCTGGCGAGACGGCGCAATCGCGCAGGGCGAGAAGTTCCACGTGGACCTTCCGGAGATGAGCTGGGACCTCGACGGGCGCCACGCCGTCTTTTCGACCTTCGACTATACGAACGCCTAGCTCAGGCTGGGCGAAACGGCGCCGATCTCGGCGACGACGTCGAGGCAGTGGACCGAGACGATGACGCCGTCGACCTGCTTTGCGGCTTGTTGCCGGAGGCCGGCCGCCTTCACTTCGCTCGACTCCATTGCGGCGCGGCTGTCCCAGAACGTCATCGACATGATCACGCCGTCCTCGGCATCGGTGAGCACCGAACCGCCTCTGAGGCCCGGGATGCCCTCGATCTGGGTCACCGCCTCGCGGAAGGCCTCGACTGCTTCTTCCATCTTCGCGGGCTCGACTTCGTAGCGTGCGACTCTCGCGAACATGTCCGCACCCTACCGGCTTTCGCGGGCGGAATGCGGGAACTTTTAGCCCGAGATCGGTGTAAGAAGGGTGGTGGTGAGCCGACCACCCACAGAGCAGGAGCTCGTCGAACGGGCCAAGCGGGGCGACGAAGACGCCTATGGAGAACTCGTGCGCGCACACCAGGGGATCGCCTTCCGGACTGCCTATCTCGTGGCCGGGAACGCCGCCGAGGCCGAGGACGCTGCCCAAGAGGCTTTCGTCAGGGCCTATCGGGCGCTGGGTCGATTTCGTCGGGGCTCTCCGTTTCGCCCCTGGCTCCTCAAGATCGTCGCGAACGAGGCGCGCAACCGCCGCCGCTCGTCCGGCCGCCGCGCTGCCCTCATCTTGCGCGCGGGCGAGGAAGGATCCTCGGGGGGCGCGGCTCCGTCCCCCGAGGGAGCTCTGCTCGCCGGCGAGGATCGTGAGCGCCTGCTCGCGGCGGTCAACGCGCTGCGCGAGGAGGAGCGCCTGGTGATCGCCTGCCGCTACTTCCTGGAGCTCTCCGAGGAGGAGACCGCCGCCGCGCTCGGCCTGCGGATCGGAACGGTGAAGTCGCGCACCTCGCGTGCGCTCGGCCACTTGCGGGAGAGCTATGCCTGAACTCGACGTCGTTCTCAGGGAGCTTGGCCGGAACGTCGGGTTCCCGCCGACCCCGGATCTCACATCGGCCGTGCGGCGGCGGCTGGGCGAGCGGCGCTCGTGGCGCCGTCCCGTCGCGCTCGCGCTCGCCATGCTCGTCGTTGCGCTCGGCGCCGCGCTCGCGGTACCGGCTGCGCGAACGGCGCTCCTCGACTGGCTCGGCCTCCGGGGCGTGCACGTCGTGCGGGTCGAGCAGCTACCCACGGTCCCGGCGAGCGGCGATCTCGACCTCGGCCGTCGGGTGACGCTTGCCGAGGCGAGGCGCCGGGCACCCTGGCTGCTCGTGCCGGCCGAGACTCCCGATCGCGTCTACGTCAATGACATCCTCCCCGAGGGCAAGGTCAGCTTCCTCTGGGGTACGCCCACGAGTGTGCGCCTGCTCCTGACTGAGTTCCGGGGGCAGGCCTTCGTCGACAAGCTGATCCAGCCGGGCGCGAAGGTGGAAATGGTTGACGTCGGCGACGAGGGCGCCTGGTTCGAGGAACCGCACGTGGTCGCCTTCCGCGACAGCAACGGCAACTTCCGCGAGTCCACGGCGCGACTCGTGGGCAAGACGCTTTTCTGGCAGCAAGGCGACGTCACGCTGCGGCTGGAGGGCGAGCTTTCGAAGGAGCAAGCGTTGCGGATCGCCCGCTCGACCGGCGAATAGCCGCCAACTGCGGGCGTTAAGAGTTTGTGAAATGTCGATATCACCCTCTATAGGGAGATCTGCTTTCGGCGTCTGACCGAACATGGGGGCAAGCGGCGAGAAAGGACAGCGTGGCGGCGACTGATATCTACCTGGTCGATCAAACCGAGATCGAGCGCATCGAGCGGTGGCGCGCGGAAGAGCTCGAGCGCGCAGGGTATGAGCCACGCGCGGCTGGTCGAATTGCGGTGCGGCACGACGTCGACCTTCACACCGCGGTCGACCTTCTCGAGCGTGGCTGTCCCCCGGAACTGGCTCTCGAGATCCTCCTGTAAGTAGCCGGGCATCCGTCGCGACGAGGCGGACCCGGCCCGAGCATCAAGGCAGGGTCGAGCGCGGGCGGGCAGAATCCACGAACCGTGGTCGCCTCGATCCCTTCACCGAACACGGGCACCATCGACCTGGGCCCATTCGTCGTGCACATGTACGGGCTGATGCTCCTGCTCGCGATCGCGGCCTCTGTCGCGCTGACCGGGTTCCGCTACGTGCGCCGGGGCGGCGACTGGGATCTTGTGCTGAGGGTGGCCGTGTGGGGCGTCGCGTTCGGGATCGTCGGCGCGCGCCTCTACCACGACGTCACGAGCTGGAGCGACGTCCCCGATCCGAAATGGAAGGGCATCTTCGAGGTCTGGAAGGGCGGTCTCGGCGTCTGGGGCGGGATCCTGCTCGGCGCGATCGCGGGCGCGATCGTCGTCAAGCGCTCGGGCCGAAACGTCAGCGAGTTTGCCGATGCCGCGGCGCCGGGGATCCTGCTCGCACAGGGGATCGGCCGGATCGGAAACTGGTTCAACCAGGAGCTGTACGGCAAGTCGACCGACAGTGCGTGGGGGGTGGAGATCGACGTCCAGCATCGTGTGCCGGGCTACGAGGGTCACAGCACCTTCCAACCGACCTTCCTCTACGAGCTCATCTACGACGTGTCGATGGTCGGCCTGCTCCTCCTGATCGACTGGCGCTTCCGGATCCGTGCGCCGGCGCTCTTCGCGCTCTACGTCTCGCTCTACACCTTTGGGCGGTTCTTCGAGGAGTTGATTCGAATCGATCCCGCGCACGAGTTCGCCGGCTTGCGCCTGAACGCGTGGGTCTCGCTCGTCGTCTTCGTGTGCTCGACCGCGTTCTTCATCTGGTGGCAGTTTCTCGGCGGTACCTGGCCGGGAAGGCGGAAGGCCGGTGACGGCGAGCCCCGCAAAGGCCCGCGCATGAGCATCCCCAAGGGCCGCGTCCGGCCCTCTCGTTAGGTTCTGAGCGTATGAGTGTCCGAGAGCTCGAGCTCGACCTCGACGCGTTCGAGGGGCCGTTCGACCTGCTGCTTACCCTGGTCTTGAAGGAAGAGTTGCCGCTGGTCGAGGTCGACGTCGCGGGCATCGTCCTCGCCTTTGTCGAGCGGCTCGCGGAGCGTGAGGAGCTCGACCTGGACGCGTGCGGGGAGTTCCTCGTCCTCGTCGCGGCGTTGCTCGAGCTAAAGGCGCGGGGCCTCTTCGCGGGCGAGGCAGATCTCGAAGATCTCGAGCCGTCCGAGGCCGCCGAGGAGCTCGCGCGCAGGCTGGAGGAGTACCGGCGCATCAAGGGGGCTGCCGAGTGGCTCGGCGAGCGGTTGGCCGGCGAGCGCGATCGCTTCTTCCGAATCGGGCCTGCGCCGCTCGCGCCCCGCGGTGAGCGCCGGATCGGGCAGCAGGATCCCGAGGCGCTCGTGGCGGCGCTGCGCGTGCTGGTGGCCGAGCCCCCGGAGGTCTCGCTCGCGCACCTGGAGCTTCGCTTCCCGCCGGTGTCGCAGTTTCTCGACCGGTTTCGCGCCGTGCTCGGCCGGCGGCAGCGGTTCGACTTCGACCACGAGGTAGCCGGGCTCTCGCGGATCGAGCAGGCAGTCGCGTTTCTTGCGCTGCTCGAGCTCCGGAGGATCGGCGAGGTCTCGCTCGAGCAGGCGGCGCCGTTCGCGCCGATCAGGGTCGCGCGTGCTGCCGGGGAGCAGATTGAGGAGGTGGAAGCGTGGAGCGCCCGCTCCGCCTGATCGCCGCCAACCCGGTCGACTCGCTCGCCCGGACCATTGAGGCGCTCCTCGTCGTCGCGTCGCAACCGCTCTCGGTCGCGGACCTCGCGGATGCCGCTGGGGACGAAGCGGAGCGGGTGGAGACCGCACTCGGGCTACTCGGCGAGCGCTTTCGCGAGGGGCGCAGCGGGATCGTCCTCGAGCAGGTCGCAGGCGGGTGGGCTTTCAGGGCATCCCGAGAGGCGGCGGAGGCCTGCGGCCGAATGTTCGAGCGCCCGGTCGAGCGGAATCTCTCTCAGGCTGCGCTCGAGACGCTCGCGGTGATCGCTTACATGGGTCCCTGCTCGCGGCCGGAGATCGCGCGTCTGCGCGGCGTTGGGGTCGACTCGGTCGTCGCGGGCCTGGCCGAGCGAGGGCTGATCGCCGAGGCCGGGCGCGAGCCCCTCGGCGCCGTCCGCTACAGGGTCACGCCGTTGTTCGAGCGGATCTTCGGACTAGAGAGCCTGGCGGCATTGCCGAGGCTCGACGATCTCGGCGGTGACGAGGAGGAGCTCCGCGGCCGGCTGGAAGCGCTCGCCGAGCGCCGGCCCGCTTAGGTGTAGGACCCGAGCAGGTTGGTTCTGCTGACGGGCGGCTGGCGGCCGAGCGCTGAGTGTCGACGTCGATGGTTGTAGTGCCAGAGCCAGCCGTCAAGTGCCCGTGTCCGTTCCTCGCTCGAGCCGTAGACGGCGCCGTAGGCCCAGCCGGCAAGCATCGTGCGGATGAAGCGCTCGGCCTTGCCGTTCGTTTGCGGGCGGTAGGGACGGGTGCGCAGGTGCCTGATGCCGAGCGCTCGGCAGGCGAGCGCATGGACCGCGGAGACGTACGCGGGGCCGTTGTCGGTCATCAGCCGCTCGACCGTGATCCCGTAACGGGCATAGAAGGCGGTCGCTCGGCGCAGGAAGCCAATCGCCGTCTGTGCCTTCTCGTCGGGCAGGACCTCGGCATAGGCAAGCCGCGAGTGGTCGTCGATTGCGATGTGCACGAACTCCCAGCCGACGGTCAGCCGGCGGCGGCCCTCGGCGTCGGTTCGGGAGCGGTTCCAGTGTTTGCGCAGCCCGCCTCTGACGCGCTTGCCGGCCCCGCCCTGGATCCGCCCGAGCCGCTTGACGTCGACGTGCACGAGCTCGCCCGGCCGCGAGCGCTCGTAGCGGATGGGCGGCTCGAGCCCGATCCGCCCCAGCCGACCCAGGCCGAGGCGGCGCAAGATGGCGGAGACCGTCGAGAGCGCCATCTCCAGGATCTCGTCGCGGAGCCGAAGAGCGATCGAACAGGCCCTGATCGCCCTCCAGCCGGTAGCGGTTCACCCATTTGCGAGCGCAGCGCACACTGACGCCGGCGGCCTCAGCCGCCGCCTTCAGCGTCCATCCTTCGACGACGACCCGTTCGGCCAGCTGCCGCCTGCCACGCCAGCTGAGTGCCGCGTTACCGTGAAGCTTCATCCGGTGTCCTCCTTGGACTGGGGTGCCTAGCAGCCCTCAGCCTCCAGGGAGGCCCGGATGAACCAACGTGCTTAGGAACTACAC
>JBBPIJ010000014.1:25952-70881 GCA_038040395.1 Actinomycetota bacterium | reverse complement strand
CGCGCGACGGCAAGTTCATCGAGATCGTCGGGCGCTACAACCCGCAGACCGATCCATCGCTGATCGAGTTCAACGAGGAGAAGGTCAAGGAGTGGCTCGCGAAGGGCGCGACTCCGTCGAACACTGTCATGCGCCTTCTGAAGAAGGCGAACGTCAGTGGCTGAGCTCCTCGCGCACCTCGCCCGGCACCTCGTCGACGATTCTGACGCGGTCTCGGTCGAGGAGGTGCAGCGTGAGGGCACGACGGTCCTCCAGCTGACTGTGGCGAAGGACGACGTGGGCAAGGTGATCGGCCGCCAGGGTCGCATCGCCCGAGCGTTGCGCGCGATCGTGCGTGCAAGCGGCGCGCGCTCGCACCACCGCGTCGTGCTCGAGATCATGGAGTGACGGTTCCGGCGCGAACGTGTCACCCACGCGCGCGGCGCGCGCCGCTAGGCTCGATCGCGGGGGGAGTACACCGGGGGTCCCCCGGGGGTTAAGGGGGCGGACGTGTCCGAACTGGTCACCGTGGGGCGCGTCGGAAAGCCGCACGGCATCAAGGGCGCCTTCTTCGTCGAGCACGGGAGCGAGGATCCGGAGCGTTACGCGGTCGGAACCACGCTCCTCATCGGCGGTCAGCCCGCCAAGGTCGTCGAATCGAAGCGCGCCGGAGGTCGGCCGGTGATCCGGCTCGATCGCGAGGTTGAGCGCGGCGCCCCGATCGAGGTCGAGCTCTCCAGCCTGCCCAGTCCCGAGGACGGCTCGTACTACGCATTCCAGCTCGTCGGCCTCGAAGTGCGAGAAGAGGGAGGCCACGCGCTCGGGCGCGTAGTCGAGATCACCACCAACCCTGCGAACGACGTCCTCGAGCTCGACACCGGCCTCGCCCTGCCGCTCGTCGACGCTTGCGTGCAGGAGGTCGATCTCGCCGCAGGTCGAATCCTTGTGCAGCCAGGCTTCACGCCCGATAGCTAACCTCCGTCCGCTCTGCGCATCGATGTCTTCACGCTCATCCCACACGCGTTTGCCTGGCTCACCGAACAGCGCCCGCTCGCGTCCGTGCTCGGCACGGAGCTCGAGCTCCGCCTGCTCAACTACCGTGACACGACGCCGCTCAGGGCCGGTCAGGTCGATGACGAGCCCTACGGCGGCGGTGCGGGCATGGTCCTGCGCGTCGACGTCGTTGCAGCCGCGCTCGACGCGGCTTACAGCAGGCCCCCCGACCACCGGGTGGTCGCTCTGACGCCCCAGGGACGCCAGCTGGATCAGCAGCTGGTCGAAGAGCTCGCGGGCGAGCAGAAGCTGACGCTTCTCTCGGCTCGGTTCGAGGGCTTCGACGAGCGCATCGTCGAGCACCTCGCGACGGACGCGGTCTCGATCGGCCCCTACGTGCTCTCCGGCGGTGAGTTGCCCGCGATGGTGCTCCTCGACGCGATCGCACGCCGTCTGCCGGGAGCCCTCGGCAGCGAAGAATCCGGCGTCGAGGAGAGCTTCTCCACCGAGCTCGAGGGCGGCCTGGAGTATCCGCACTACACCCGGCCCGCGGAATTCCGCGGCTGGAGCGTTCCCGAGGTGCTCGTCTCGGGCGACCACGCGCGCATCGCCGCGTGGCGCCGCGACAAGAGCCGCGCGAGGACTGTCAGCTGAGAAACCCCATCGACGCTCTCACGCACGGCTTGCCGCGCCAGTGGCGCATTGCGATCGACTGGGCGGTGACGATCCTCGGCGCCGTCGCGATCGTGCTCGCGATCAAGGCCTACTTCGTCAATCCGTACCGGATCCCGTCCTCGTCGATGGAGCCGACGCTGCACTGCGCGCGCCCCCTGTCGGGCTGCATGTCGCGCTTCTCCGATCGCGTCCTTGCAAACCGGTTCATCTACCACTTCCGCGAGCCAAAGCGGGGCGAGATCGTCGTCTTCAAGACACCGCCCGCGGCCGCGCTCGCCTGCGGCGGAGAAGGCGGGACCTTCGTCAAACGGCTGATCGCCCTGCCGGGAGAACGTTGGCGAGAGCAGGACGGCTTCATCTACATCGACGGCAAGAAGCTGAACGAGCCCTATATCGAGCCCGAGCGCCGAGACCAGGACACGATCCCGGAAAAGACGGTGCCCGCTCGCCAGTACATCATGCTGGGCGACAACCGTTCGTCTTCGTGCGACTCGCGCCGCTGGGGCCCGGTTCCGCGCGGGAATCTTGTTGGCCCGGTGTTCGCGGTCTACTGGCCGCCAAAGCGCATCGGCTTCAGATAACGGCCATCCGCTAGCATCCCGCAAGGCCTGCCCAGGCCCTTCGCTATGACGAACCCGATCGAACTTCTCGAGCAGCGACAGCTGCGATCCGACCTGCCGCAGTTCAAGGCGGGCGACACCGTGCGCGTCCACTTCCAGGTGATCGAAGGACAGCGCCGGCGAATCCAGGCCTTCGAAGGGGTCGTGATCAAGCGTCAGGGCGCCGGGGTGCGCGAGACCTTCACCGTCCGCAAGCAGTCGTTCGGCGTCGGGGTCGAGCGAACGTTCCCGGTTCACTCGCCGAAGATCGAGAAGATCGACGTGCAGGCGATCGGGGACGTCAACCGCGCGAAGCTCTACTACTTGCGCGAGAGAGTGGGAAAGAAGGCGCGCGTCCGCGAGGTACAGCAGGGACCGGCGGTATCCTCGCCGCGTGCCCCCGACGAGCCCGCAGAGCAGCCTTTGGAGGCCGGAGCCGACGAGCCCCTCGCCGACGAGCCTGCCGCGGACGAGCCCGCAGCCGAAGAGCCCGCAGCCGAAGAGCCGGTTGCCGAAGAAGCTGTCGGGGATGAGCCAGCAGCAGAAGAGCCGGTGGCAGCCGGCGAAGACGGCACAGAGGCTGCTGAGGTTCGACCGAAAGCTCGGCGCTCGCTTCGTCGCAGGCGCTGACGAAGCCGGACGCGGCTCGCTCGCCGGCCCCCTCGTAGTCGCCGGAGTGCTCCTCGACTACGAGCTCTTGCGCGATCATCGCGTCCGGCCGCTGAACGCCCTGAACGACTCCAAGCAGGTGAGCCCTGAGCAGCGAGAGGAGCTCTTCCGCGCCGTTCTCTCCTGCGCGACTCGGATCTCGGTGCAGACGATCTCGCCGGCGGAGATCGATCGCGAGGGTCTACACCGCTCGAATCTCGCGGGCCTGCGGCGAGCGCTCCATGCGCTGGCCCCGCCGGCCGAGGCCTGCCTGGTCGACGGCTTCCGGCTCGGCCCGAGCGCGCCGGAGCACATGGCTGTCGTCGACGGCGACGAGCGAAGCGCGGCGATCGCGGCAGCCTCGATCGTGGCCAAGGTCGTCCGCGACCGGACGATGCGGAGGCTCGACTCGCTCTATCCGGGGTATGGCTTCTCCTCGCATGTCGGCTACATCACGCCGACGCACTCGCGCCTCGTGCGCGAGCGAGGGCCGTGCAAGATCCACCGACGCTCCTTCCAGGCGCTCTGCTATCTCAGCGACGAAGAGCTCGCCCGAGTCACAGCGGCCTAGCACCAGGGCCGTCGGAACGCGCGCGGAACGACGCGCGCTGTGGCATTACCGGCTACGCGGCTACCGGATCCTGGCGACGAATGCGTGGGCAGGAGGTTACGAGCTCGATCTCGTCCTTCGCCGCGGCCGGACGGTCGTCTTCTGCGAGGTGAAGGCCAAGGGCGGGACGGAGCGTGGTGATCCGCTCGAGATGGTCTCGCGGGAGAAGCAAAGGCGGCTCGCGAGAGCTGCCGAGGCGTGGCTCGCGGCTCGCCCGGAGCTCGCGGGCTGCGACGTCCGGTTCGACGTCGCAGCCGAGCGCAATGGGAAGCTCGAAGTCGTCCTGAACGCGTTCTAGCGGCGACCGACGACCAGGTTGACCCGCGCGCCGCGGGAGCGCACGGCGCCCGGGCGGGGGCTCTGGGCGAGGACGCGGCCGACGCGCCTGGAACGGGCTCGCTTGATGCGCCCGACCGAGCAGTGCCGGGAGCGGATCCGCGTTCGGGCCTGCGGCAGCTTCATGCCGATCACCCGCGGCACGACGCAGCGCACCGGAGGCGCCGGCGGCGGCGGCGGCGGTGGTGGTGGAGGAGGCGGGGGCGGGGGCGGAGGCGGCGGCGGCGGGGGCGGCGGGGGCGGCGGCGTGCCGTCCAGGATCGTTCCGATCGCCTGACCGTCGACCATCGTCCCACTGCTCTGGTTCGACAGGTTGAGGGAGAACGTCTCTGCGAGCTCGATCACGCCGTCGGAGTTCACCGTCACGCTGACGGTGCGCGTGCGCTCGTGTGGGGCGAAGGTCAGCGTGCCCGAGGTCGCCACGTAGTCCTCGCCGGCGTGCGCGGTCCCGTCCTGGGTTGCGTAGTCGAGCGTGACCGGGTCCTCCATCTCACTGCTCAGCCGCACTGTGAAGTCGACCGTCGTAGCTCCGGACTGAGGCTCGGTCACGGTCATGTCGTCGGTCGTGATCTCGGGCCGCACGCATAACGCCAGCAGGTTGGTCGACTGGTACGCCTGCTGGTAGGTGTGGCAACCAACGCGGCGCGAGAAGAACTCGCTGTTGTTGTAGGTGCGCCAGGACGCCCACGGCGTGGGGCCGGTCACGAGATCGTGCTCGATCTGCCTGAACGCGTCGTAGCGCTCGTCGCCCACGAGCTGCGCCGCCGCATGCATGCGGTCGTTGAAGACCGGATCGTTGAAGTACGCCCAGTTGGTGTTGTTCCCCCCGTCGTGGATCGTTGTCCCGTCCAACAGGAAAAGCGTGTCCCACGGGTCGTAGAAGTCGGGGCACCAGCCCACACTTACCGCGAGGTCGAACGGCTCTCCTCGGGTTGAGATCGCGTCGTAAATATCGCCGCCGGCGAAGGGGACCCCGGTGACGTCGAAACCGATCAGCTCGAGCTGCTGCCGAACGGCCTGGTACTGCGCCGGGTTGATCGTTCCGCTCGAGCGGTAGTAGACGGTGATTGGCCGCAGCGGATCGCCGGGGTGCCAGCCGGCGAGGTCGCGCGCATGCTCGATGTCGGCGTGATTCGGAAAGACGTTGATGTCCTCGTACCCCGGAGCGCCGGGCGGCAGGTACTGGTCGGTCGGCGAGGCAGCGTACGGGGTGATCGCGGCCAGGTCGATGCGGTCGATCGCGTAGTTGACGGCCTTCCGCATATTGACGTCTGCGAAGAGCGGCCGTTCCGTGTTCAACGGGAGAAAGCCGAGACACGACGCCGGACCGACGAACCACTGCTGAAGACCGCGTGTGGCAGCGTCGCTGTCAGGTCCGTACTCCTCAGCGAGATCGACCCAGAACCCACCCATGCCGAAGTCAGAGACGCCGTCGATTACCTCCTGCTTGATGACCGCCTCGCTTTCGTTGAAGTAGTACTCGTATGAGTCGAACGTCTGGGCACGCGGCCCGTGGTAGTTGGGGTTCTTGCTGAGGGTGAAATGCACGTTCACCGTTCCCGACGAGATGTAGTACGGCCCCGCGGAAGGAATGGGAGCGATCTGCTCCGTCGGCGGCATGCTCGTCGGGACCGCGCAGATAAAGGGCATCGCGAGGAATGTGAGGAAGTCACCCTGGGGCTCGATCAACGTGATCGTGAGCGTGCTGCCCTGGGCGACGATGCCGGTGATCTCGCTCGCGTTCCCTTCGTTGTACTCGATCTCGCCCACGATGTTTCTGAAGAACACGCCGGCAGGGGACGCCAGGTCGTGGTTCAGCGTCCGCTCGAACGTGAACTTCATGCTCTGGGCAGTCACCACCCCCGTCGCCGGCGGTGAGAACGCGTAGTCATTGCGGATCTGGAACGTGTAGGTGAGCCCGTCGGGAGAGATCGTCGGCATCGCGGCAGCGATCTCCGGTACCAGGCGTGACCCTTCGGGCGCCTCGGCGTCTGGGTAGTTGAGGAGCTTCGCGCAGGTCAAGTACTCCATCTGCCAGCCCGGCAGGATGTACGAGAGCCCGGGATCGGTCTGCCACGAGGCGCCTGTCGTGTCTATTCGAAAACTGCCCGACGGAGGTGTCGGCCGCGGCGAAGCCGAGACCGGACCGGCAGCGAGCGCCGTGGCTGCGACCAGTGCAACCAGAAAGAACGCGACTCCCCCGTGCCTTCTATGCCACTTGGGTGGCATCTTCTCCCCCTCCCGAGACGCCGGCATCGTGTCAACAAGCGGAGACGCGGTCAATAGGCAGTTTGTTGGAAGGACGATCGTCTATCAGCGCGTGACAGATCGGGGACCCAGGACTCGCCGCGAGCGTGACGAACCCCGGCGTGTGGCACCGACGCAGGACGCCCTCTACCGCGAGCTCGACGTCGACCCCAACCTCTCCTGGTCGGAGAGCGACCTGCCCGAGCGGGAGCGCACGAAGCACGTCCATCGCCTGCATCCGTATCTCGGCAAGTACGTGCCGCAGCTTGTCGAGATCCTGCTCGCCCGCCACTTGCCGCGTGCGAAGACCGTGCTCGACCCATTCGCCGGTTCGGGGACGACGCTCGTCCAGTCGCTCGAGGACGGACGCGACGCGGTCGGCGTGGACGTCGCCGCTTTCAACTGCCTGCTCATGCAGGTCAAGACCGCCGAGTACAACCTCTTCGCGCTCGAGAGCGAGCTGCGTGACTCGCTGCGGCGCCTGAAGACCTTCGAGGCAAACCGGCCTGCGCGCCCCTCGGGCTACCTCGGCCAGTGGTTCGCGCCGCGCGCCGCGGCAGAGCTGGCGTTCTTCCGTTCCTATGTCGACGAGTACGAGCACGCCGATGTCCTGCGGGTGGTGCTTGCGCGGGCGGCCCGATCGGCGCGCAGGACGACGCACTTCGATCTCGACTTCCCTCGCGAGCCACAGGTGGGCGAGTACTGGTGCCACAAGCACAAGAAGGTCTGCCGCCCTGTCGAGCGCGCCGAGCACTTCCTCCGCCGCTACGCGCTCGACACGCTTGCGCGGATCCGTGAGTTCTCGCGCGTGCGCGCGCGCGGGCGCGAGGCCGGCGTGCTCCACGGCGACGTTCGCGACCTCGATCTTCAGGGCCCGTTCGACGGAGTCGTCACGTCGCCGCCCTACCCGGGGCTGATCGACTACCACGAGCAGCACCGCTACGCGTACGAGCTGCTCGGCCTCGACGACCGGCGCGACCTCGAGCTCGGCGCGGCCGAGCAGGGGGTGAGTGCGAAGTCGATCCGTGACTACGTCGACGGCATCGCGACGGCGTTCGCCAACGTGCGCGGAGCTCTACGCCCGCGTGCGCCGGTCGTGATCGTGATCAACGACCGGCGCGATCTCTACCCGGAGATCCTCGAGCGCGCGGGGCTGACGATCCAGGCGCGCTACCGGCGGCACGTCAACCGGCGAACCGGCCGCCGGGCCGGCGAGTTCTTCGAGGACGTGATCGTCGCCCGCTCTTAGGGGTTCGGAGGCGGCAGCCGCTCGAGATCGTCGGCGCGGTAGATGTCCCAGGCCTGCTTGCGGCAGACGACGCGGTCGAAGTAGACGTGCGTCGTCGCGGTCTCCGACGGCGGATCCGGCGGCACCGTGTCCGCGTAGGTGACGTCACCGTCGCGGCCCGGGGGCAACGAGGCAAGCACCTCCGGCAAACCGACGAGACGCTGTTTCATGAGCTGCACAGACTTGCCGCAGCCTCTCGTGCTCTGCAGGTAGTAGACCGTCCCGTAGGGGTTCACCGACGGGCTGTAGACAACCTTCGCGGGTACCGTCGGCAACGCGGTCGCCGTGGCCGTCGTCAGCTCATAGCGGTAGACCACGCATTGGGGATAGGGGTTGCACTTGTGCCAGACGGCGTAGTTCCCGTTGATCTGGCCCGCCGAGACGAGGCCGTTTCGGTTGCGCAGGCTGTCGAGCACCCGCTGCTCGCCGGTCACGAGGTTGCGGAGCATGACCAGCTGTCTCCCGGGGCTGTAGGCGCGCCCGCGGCTGAAGAGGATCCAGTCGCCCGAGATCGTCCCGCAGCACTCCCAGTTCGTCGTGTTGATTCCGGAGGGGAGCGCCTGGCGCCGCCTCGACTCGAGGTCGAACAGCCTCAGATCGGACTCGGTCGCGAATTGGCCGCGGATCAGCTGGTAGAGAAGCTTCGTCCCGTCGATCCCGCCGCCGTAGGCCTGTGTGTCCTTCGGGTTGAGCCTGAATGCTCTCGCCGGCGCGTGCTGGGCCCAGAGGTCGAACGGGCTCGTCCGCTTCTCGCGGCTCTTCGACCAGACGAGCCATCCGGAGCCGGCGGTGGGGCCGACCTCGTTGTGCCGTGTCGTCTTCACGGGGACCGGCGTCGAGGCGGCCAGCGCGACGGTTGCGACGATCGAGCCTGCCGCCAGGGCGGCGACCAGGAGCGCTGATTTTCGGCGCTGTTGTGAGACAGACATGTGCGCTCGACCAGCCTAGCCTCGGCACATGCTGGCGCGGACGGTCACGCATGCCCTCGTCGGGCTCGACGCACGTCGCGTCGAGGTCGAAGCCCACCTCCAGGGCGGCGTGCCCGCGTTTGCGATCGTCGGGCTCGCCGACCGCGCCTGCCAGGAGGCGAAGGAGCGAGTGCGCAGCGGGATCGCCTCGGCCGAGCTCGAGTGGCCCCTGCGACGGATCACGGTCAACCTCGCGCCGGCCGGGCTCCGCAAGGTGGGCTCGGGCTTCGACCTGCCGATCGCCCTCTCGATCCTCGCCGCTTCGGGGCAGATTCCGCGTGACCGGCTCGCCGATCACGCCGCCGTCGGCGAGCTCGCTCTCGACGGACGGCTGCGCCCGGTCGGGGGCGTGCTGGCCCTCGCCGAGGCTGCGCGTCAGGCGGGCCTGTCCCGAATTCTCTGCCCTGCGCGCTCGGCGCCCGAGGCGGCGCTTGCCGACATCGAGCCGGTTCCGATTCGCCATCTCGCCGAGGCCGTGGCTTACCTGCGGGGCGAGGGCGAGCCGGAACCGTACGTCGAGGGGAACGGCCACCCGCCCGCGGAGCACCCACTGCTCGACCTCCGCGACGTCCGGGGCCAGGAGCGGGGCCGGCGCGCGCTCGAGATCGCCGCTGCGGGCGGCCACAACCTCCTTCTCGCCGGCCCGCCGGGCACGGGAAAGACCATGCTCGCCCGGCGGCTGCCCGGGATCCTGCCGCCTCTCTCGACCACCGAGGCCCTCGAGGTGACGCGAATCCATTCGGTGGCGGGCATGCTCGCGGCCGACCGCCCGCTCGTCACGGCGCGGCCGCTGCGCTCGCCGCACTACAGCGCCTCGGTTGCGGCGCTCGTCGGAGGGGGCTCGGGGCCGCGGCCGGGAGAGGTCAGCCTCGCCCACCGGGGAGTGCTCGTCCTGGACGAGTTCGCCGAGTTCCAGCGGCCCGCGCTCGAGGCGCTCCGCCAGCCGCTCGAGGACGGCGTCGTGAGCATCGCGCGGGTCGAGGGCCGAGCGGTCTTCCCGGCCCGCTTTCAGCTCGTGGCCGCCATGAACCTATGCCCGTGCGGAGCGCGGGGCGATCCCGCAGCGGAGTGCAAGTGCTCGCCGCAGAGGCTCGCTGCGTTCCGCGACAAGCTCTCGCGGGCGCTGCTCGATCGGTTCGACCTCGTCGTCGCGATGCCGCGCCCGCGCGCCGTCGAGCTTGCGGCCGCTCCGAGCGAGGCCTCCGCTCCGGTGCGCGAACGCGTCGAATCGGCGCGCGAGTGGATCGAGTCCGGTCGACCGCCGTGGTCGAAGGAGGCCACCGAGCTGCTCGACCGCGCAGTCGAGCGCTTGCCGCTCTCGGGGCGAGGGCGGGCCAGGTCACGCCGGGTCGCGGAGACGATCGCTGCGCTCGCCGCCAAGTCAGAAGTCAGCGCCGAGCACCTGGCGGAGGCGCTCGCCTATCGCTCGCCGAGAGAGCTCGGCCCGACATGAAGGAGCTGGCCCTGGCGGCTTTCGCGGCCGAGCGTGACGCGCACCTCGTCCGCGAGCCGCGCGACAGCGCCTACCGGGCCTTCGCACGCGCGTTCGACGAGGCCGGCTATCTCGCCGGTCTGAAGGCGAAAGGGGTCCGGTGGCTGGCCCGTTCCGACGCGCGCTTTCCGGCACTCCTGCGCGCGATCCACGACCCGCCTGCGGGCCTGTTCGTGCGAGGAGCGGCGGAGGTCGACCTTCTCGGCCGCGCGGCGGTCGGAATCGTCGGCGCTCGCTCGTGTTCTCCCTACGGCGCCCAGGTCGCCCGGATGCTCGGCCGCGAGCTGGCCGCCGCCGGGCTCGTGGTCGTGAGCGGCCTCGCTCGCGGAATCGACGGCGAAGCGCATCGAGGCGCGCTCGACGCAGGCGGAACGACGGTGGCCGTGCTCGGCTGTGGGATCGATCGCGATTACCCCGCCTCGCACGCTCAGCTCGCGGCTGGGATACGCGCAACCGGGCTCGCCGTCTCGGAGTACGCGCCCGGGGTCGAGCCTGCGCCATGGAGGTTCCCGGCGCGGAACAGAATCATTGCCGGGCTCTGCGCGGCAGCGGTCGTGGTCGAGGCGCGGGAACGCAGCGGCGCCTTGATCACCGCCGACCTAGCGCTCGAGGAAGGCCGCGAGGTACTTGCCGTGCCCGGAGAGATCACGTCTGCGCTGTCTCGAGGGTCGAACGACCTGCTGCGGCTCGGTGCGACGCCGCTCCTCGGGTCAGCGGACGTTCTCGAGCTCTACGGGCTCGCTCCGGCCGAAGCCGCGCCGGTCGACCTCAGCGAGCCTGCCGACACGGTGCTCGTCCGCCTTCGGGATGGCCCCGCGAGCGCCGACGAGCTCGCCCGGGCGACCGGCCTTGAGGCAGGCGCCCTCTCTTCTGCTCTCACCGAGCTCGAGCTCGCGGGTGTCGCGGTTGAGGCAGGAGGTGTGTTCCGGGCGCACTAGCATCGAGACATGACCGAGTCGTACTGGCTCTCGGAGCCGTCCGAGCCGATTGCCGCTCCGCTCCGCGACGGGCGCGTGGACGTCGCCGTCGTCGGAGCGGGGGTCACCGGCTGCGCGGCTGCGCTCGCCCTCGCCGAGGGCGGGTTGCGCGTGCGCCTGCACGACGCGCGGCGGGTCGCCTGGGGCGCGAGCGGCCGGAACGGAGGCTTTGCGCTCCGCGGCGGAGCCTTGCCGTACGACGTGGCTCGGCGCGAGCTCGGGCCTGACCGCGCGAAGGAGCTCTGGCGCCTGAGCGAGCGCTATCTCGACCGGATGGAGGAGCTCGCCGGAGACGCGCTGCGCCGGGTCGGCAGCCTGCGCCTCACCGACGAGGAGGAGCTGGCGGAGGTGCGCGCGGAGTTCGAGGCGCTACGAGAGGACGGCTTCGCCGCGGAGTGGGTCGACCGGTTCGATCCGCCGCTGGACGACCTCTACCGGGGTGCGATCCGCCACCCGACCGACGGCGCGCTCCAGCCTGCGCGCTGGGTGCGACGGCTCGCCGCCCGAGCCGTGGGGGCCGGCGCCGAGATCGTCGAAGAGAGCAGGGTCGAGTCGCTGAACGAGCTGGACGCAGATCAGGTCGTGATCGCAACCGACGGATACACGCGCGGGCTCGTGCCGGCGCTGGACGAGGTCATTCGGCCGGTGCGCGGGCAGGTGATCGTGACCGAGCCGCTGGATCGGATCCTCTTCCCGTGCCCGCACTACGCGCGGCACGGCTTCGATTACTGGCAGCAGACTCCGGAAGGCAATCTCGTGCTCGGTGGGCGCCGCGACGTCAGCCTCGACCACGAGTACACGGGCGACGAGGCGCTCACGGATGCGGTCCAGGAAGCGCTCGAGGGCTTTGCGGAGCAGCTGCTGGGCGAGCCCCCTCGGGTCGCGCACCGCTGGTCAGGCATCTTCGGAGCGATCGACGACCGCCTGCCGCTCGCCGGGAAGGTTCCCGGCCGGGACGGCGTGTGGGTTGCGGCCGGCTACTCAGGGCACGGCAACGTGCTCGGGCTCGCCTGTGGCGAGCTCGTGGCGGGGGCGATCCTCGGTCGCCCCGCGCCAGAGCTCCAGCTATTCGACCCCGGTCGCTTGCTCAGGAGGGTTTGACGAAATATGGCTGAGCCGCCGGGGCGCGTCGAAGACGGCCCTGCCGGCAAAGCCGCCAGGGCCTTTGAGTCGGCGTCGCAAGCGACGCCTCAGCGCCCCGAGGGCGGGTCCTCAGGAGCACCCAGGCACTAGCCTGGGTGCTCTCTGCGTCCGCGCCCTCGGAACGACCATCGCGCCCCGGCGGCGAGCAACATTCCGCCAAACCCTCCTAGCTAGTTCGAGGAAGCGGACTGCGCGCCCATGCCTTCGGGCACCGGGGCGCTGTCGTCGGCCTGCCAGACGGCAAACGGGTTGCCCTCTGTGTCCTTCCCTTGCGCGAACCAGCCCATGCTCGGGACGGGCATCTTCTCGTCGACGTTGCCGCCGAGGTCGCGAATGCGCCCGAGCTCCGCGTCGATGTCGTCGGTCTCGAGGTAGACCATGATGCCGGTCTCGCCATCACGGGACGGATAGATCGCCCCGCCCGGCTCGCCCTCGAACATGTTGTACTCGGGCGCACCTTCGGCACCTTCGGCGTAGTTCTGGAACTTCCAGCCGGTGAGCTCGCCCCAGAACTTCATCGCCCTCTGGGTGTCCCCCGCCGGGATCTCCACGTGCACGATCTTGCCCTTCATTAGTGCTCCTCTCCTCGGGTCGAGAAAAGCCTACCGTCGATTCGCATGACTTCTCGGTTAAGTAACACCGAGCTTGTCGAGCGGTGTTCCATCGTCGCATCTCACCTTCTGTGTGCGCTTGAGCTGCCGGATGTACGCCCGCACTTCGTGGCGCCTGACGTTGTGGAGGATGCCGCACTCGAGCGGATCCAGCGCCGCCGCGCGCGGGTCGCAGGGGATCGTCCTGGTCCCCCCTCCCGGAGTCGACTCCCCCGCCGAGCACGCGTAGCCGTTCACCAGCCAGACGTGAGCCTTGATGCTCAGCGTGCCGTCGGCGTAGACCCATCCCTTGCGCGCGAACTTCCCGCAGTACGCAGTCTCGATGTAGCTTCGTAACTGAGCCCTGTCGTAGCCCTTGACGCGGTCGAGGAAGCGCTGTGTGCAGCGCTCGATGCGAGCAGTGATCTTCGCATCGACCTGGGCCGGCTTCGTCTGCCCGAAGCTACAGCCCGTTACCCCGAGGAGCAGAGCGATTGCGATCGCGGGGCGCATGCATAGACATTCTGATCGGGACTAGGAGAGTTCGATCGTCGGGACGTCCATCTCGTCGGCCTTCGCCACCGCGGCGAGGGCGATCGCTAGGTCCTGAATCGCGAGCCCGGTCGAGTCGAAGACGGTGATCTCCTCGTCGCTCTCGCGGCCCGCGGCCTCGCCGGTGAGTACTTGCCCAAGCTCGGTCACTTGCTCGCGTTCCAATACGCCCGCTTCGACCGCATGGACGAGCTCCCCGTTGTGGCTCGCCTGCTCCCAGTCGTCCGCGAAAATGTGGGCGCGGAGAAGCTCCTCGACGGCGATCTCCGCCTTCCCGGGGCCGTCGGCGCCCATCAGGCTCACGTGCTGGCCGGGACGAAGCGAGCCCTCGGGGAGCAAGATCTCGTGGCCGGGCGTCATCGTCACGAGCAGGTCCGCGGCCAGCGCCTCCTCGAGCCCAACCGACTTTGCAACAGACTGTTGCAAAGTATTGAGGTTGGCCACTGCGATCTCGGCCCGCGCCGGGTCGACGTCGTACAACGCCACGTCGCGGCCTCGCGCCAGGAACGTGCGCGCCGCGGCTTGTCCGTTCACTCCGGTGCCAACGACTGCTGCGGTCTGGGCATTCGCGCGGCCCAGAGTCTCGGCCGCCAGCACCGCCGCGGCACCCGTGCGCAGCGCGGTGACCGCGGCCGCGTCGAGCACGGCTCGCAACATCCCGTTCGATGCGTCCGAGAGCAGGACGAGACCCGTCACGGTCGGCAGCCCCCGCTCGGGGTTGCGCGGAAAGGACGTGACCCACTTCAGCGACGCATGGCCCGCGCCGAGTGCAGGCATCGCGCGGAAATCCCCCGCCGGGTAGGCCGGCACGTAGACCTTCGGCGGCATCGACCACTCGCCGCGCGCGTAGGCGACGAAGGCATCGCGAACGGCCTCGAGTGCGCGCTCGGGCGACACAGCAGCATCGACGTGTCGCCCGGAGAGGAAGGGAACCGAAGTCAAACGGACTTGACGGCGGCGATCAGCTTCTCCATCGCCGCCTTCGCGTCGTCGAAGAGCATCACGGTCTTCGGGTCATAGAAGAGCGGGTTGTCGATCCCGGCGAACCCCGGCGACATGCTGCGCTTCACGACGACGACGTTCTGGGCCTTGTCCACGTCGAGGATCGGCATCCCGTAGATCGGGCTCCCGGGCTGGTTGCGCGCCGCCGGGTTGACGACGTCGTTCGCGCCGACGACGACCACGACGTCGGTCTGCGGGAACTCCGGGTTGATCGTGTCCATCTCGAAAAGCTCGTCGTAGGGGACGTTTGCCTCTGCGAGCAGGACGTTCATGTGGCCCGGCATGCGGCCCGCCACCGGGTGGATCGCGTAGCGGACGTCCACGCCTCTCTCCTCGAGCAGCTCCGCTAGGTTCCGCACGTCGTGCTGTGCCTGGGCGACCGCGAGGCCGTACCCCGGGACGAAGACGACGCGGCGCGCGAACGCGAGCATGACCGCGACGTCGTCGGCCGTCACCGACCGCACGTCGGCACCGTCGCCTCCCGCGGCCCCTCCGCCAGGAGTTGCCACGACCTTCCCGAACGCGCCGAAGAGGACGTTCGCCAGCGAGCGGTTCATCGCCCGCGCCATCAGCGTCGTCAGCAGCGTTCCCGAAGCGCCGACGAGCATGCCGCTCACGATCAGGACGTTCGAGTGGAGCACGAAGCCGGTCGCGGCCGCCGCCAGGCCGGTGAACGCGTTCAGCAGCGAGATCACGACGGGCATGTCGGCGCCGCCGATCGGGAGCACGAAGACGATCCCGAACAGTGCCGCCGCCCCGATCGCCCCCGCGAGCAGCCAGAACTCCACCGACCCCATCGCGACGACTGCGAGGGCGATCGACCCGAGGAACAGCAGCGCGTTCCCGACCTGCTGTGCCGGATACGTGATCGGCCGTCCGCTGACGAGCTCCTGGAGCTTCGCGAAGGCGACGAGCGAGCCCGCGAACGAGATCGATCCGACGAGCGCCGAGAACACCGTTGCGATCCCGCGCTCGACGCCGACGTCGCTCGAGTGGGCCCAGACGCCGTGGAACTCGACCAGCGAGATGAGGGCTGCTGCGCCGCCGCCGACGCCGTTGAACAGCGCCACCATCTGCGGCATCGCGGTCATCTTCACCCGCTTCGCCCCGACGACTCCGATCACCGAGCCGATCAGCACGCCGGCGGCCATCCACCACCACCCGGTCACGACCTCGTCCAGGGCGAGCGTGACGAGGATCGCCCAGACCATCCCGGCGGCTCCGATCTGAACGCCGAAGCGCGCATGCCGCGGGGAGGAGAGGAAACGCAGCGCGAGGATGAACGCTGCGATCGTGATCAGGTAGAGCAGGTTGGCTGTAGTCGTGCTCAAGAGGCGTCGGGCCGCTTCTTGAACATCTCGAGCATCCGGTCGGTGACGACGAAGCCGCCGACGACGTTCGCCGTGGCGAGGATCACCGCGACGAACGAGACGAGGCGCATGAAGAGCCCGGGGTGGGGAGCGCCCATGACGACGATCGCGCCGACGATCACGATTCCGTGGATCGCGTTCGTGCCCGACATGAGCGGCGTGTGCAGCAGCGTCGGCACCTTCGAGATCACCTCGAACCCGACGAAGGCGGCCAGCACGAGAATCGTGATCTCGGTGACCAGCTGATAGCTCACGCGGGTACCTCCTCTTTCCGCGTCACACAGGCGCCGGCGGTGATCTCGTCCTCGAAGTCAAGTGCGAGCTCGCCTTCCGGTGCGAGGTGTTGGACGAGCGCCGAGACGTTGCGCGCGTAGAGCTGGCTCGCGTGGTAGGGCATCGAGCTCGGCAGGTTCGTCGGGCCGAGGATCGTGACACCCTGGTGAGTGACGTCACGGTCTGCCTGGGTGAGCTCGGCGTTGCCGCCCGCCTCGGCGGCGAGGTCGACGATCACCGACCCGGGCCGCATCGACTCGATCGCGGACTGCGGGATCAGCTTCGGCGCCGGCCGCCCAGGGATGAGAGCCGTCGTGACGACGACGTCGAAGTCTCCGATCCGTGCCTCGAGCGCTTCCTGCTGGCGGCGCTGCTCCTCCTCGGAGAGCTCGCGCGCGTAGCCGCCCTCGGTCTCCTCGCCGACGACGCCGAGCTCGAGGAACGTGGCCCCGAGGCTCTCGACCTGCTCCTTCACGACGGGCCGCACGTCGAAGCCGGAGACGACTGCGCCGAGCCGCCGCGCCGTCGCGATCGCCTGGAGCCCGGCGACGCCCGCACCGATTACGAGCACCTTCGCTGGGGCAACCGTGCCGGCCGCGGTCATCAGCATCGGCAGGAACTTGGGCAGCCTGTCGGCCGCGAGGACGACGGCCTTGTACCCGGAGACCGTCGCTTGCGATGAGAGCGCGTCCATCGACTGGGCGCGGGTGATCCGGGGAATCGACTCCATCGCGAAGGCGGTCACGCCGCGCTCGCGGAGGCGCTCGATGCCCTGCGGATTGCTCAGCGGCTGCAGGAAGCCGATCAGCACCTGCCCTTCGCTGAGGCGCGCGAGCTCGTCGTCACTCGGCATGCGCACCTTGGCGACGACCTCGGCCTCCCAGGGGTTCCCGAGCGTGGCTCCCGCCTCCTTGAACGCATCGTCGGTGAAGGAGGCGGCCTCGCCGGCACCGGGCTCGACCACAACGTCGATTCCGGACGAGACCAGCTTGGCCACGATCTCGGGCACGAGCGCAACCCGCTGCTCGCCCACCGCCGTCTCCTTCGGTACGCCGACCCGCATGAGGGCGGATCCTAGAGCGTCTGGTCGGAGGTCAATTGGGTCGACCGGTCATTGCAGACGGCCACGGAGCAGAGCCCCGCGGCCTGAGGGCGGCATCGCAAGCGATGCCTCGGAGGGAGGGATCGGACCGCAAATCTTGAACAGTCGAGGTCTGTGGGGAGCCTGGCCCAACTTTCGGCCGCGATCGAGGCGCGTGACCCGTACGCCAGAGGTCATGCATCTCGCGTCACGGTCTTTGCGCAGGCGATGGCGAGGCGGATCGAGCTCGACAAGGAACGGCTCTCGGTGCTTCGGCTCGGGGCGCTTCTCCACGACGTCGGGAAGCTCGCCGTCCCTCCGGCTGTGCTCCTGAAGCACGGGCCGCTGACCGAGGTAGAGCTCGTCCAGGTTCGCCGCCATCCCGCTGCCGGGGTGCGCATGCTGCGCTCGCTCGGGGCGCCCCGCGAGATCCTGCCGTCCGTGCTCCACCATCACGAGCGCTGGGACGGCGCGGGCTATCCCCGCGGGCGTGCCGGGGAGCGGATCCCGCTCGAGGCTCGGATCCTCGCAGTGGCGGACTCGTTCGACGCGATGACCTCGACGCGCCCGTACCGCGCGCCGAGACAGGCGCCGGACGCGCTCGACGAGCTGCGTCGGTGCGCCGGGTCGCAGTTCGACCCGGATCTCGTCGGCGTGTTCGCGGAAGCATGGAGCGAAGGCGAGCTCGACCTGCTCGTCTGGCAAGCCGCCGCGAGCTAGGCGAGCGTCGACCAGACCTGGAGCTTCGTCTTCGTGCGCCGGATGACCTCGTCCGTGAACTCGGTCGTGCCGGCGTGGCCGCCGAGATCCGCCGTACGGGTGCCATCTGCGACGGCTTCCAGGGCGGCCTCGCGGATTGCCCGTGATGCCTGCTCGCCCTGCTCGCCCGCGTAAGCGAGCACCGCGGCGGCCGCGAGGATCATCGCCAGCGGGTTCGCGACGTTCTTGCCCTGGAGCGCGGGAGCCGTGCCGTGGGCGGCCTCGGACATCACGGCGCTGATCTGCTCGGGGTCGTCGTCGCCGAACGCGACGAGTAGCGACTCCGCGCCCGCGATCGACCCAAAGAGCGGGAGGACGAGGTCGGAGAGGATGTCCCCGTCGCGGTTCAGAGACGGGATCACGAGCGGGTCGCCGGCGGTCGCGATCAGCAGCGCAAAAGTCGCGTCGATCAGCTGGGGCTCGTAGGGGACATCCGGGTGCCGCTCGGCGGCGGCATCCATCTCCTCCTTGAGCATCCCTTCGTAGACGGGGCTGACCGTGTACTTCGGGCCGCCGAAGACCTTCGCGCCGGTCCGCTCGGCGAGTTGGAAGGCGAACTCGGCGACCCCGTGGCAGATCCGGCGCTCGATTCGTTCGGTGCGAAATGCCGCCTCGTCCATCCCCTCACCCTCGCGCCACTCCTTCGCGCCGTAGGCATCGCCGACGGCCATGCGGACAACCGAGATCGGCGCGTGCACGCCTCCGTGCGGGATGACGCCCGGGATCCGCCGGCCGGTGCGCACGATCACCCGGCCCCCGATCTCCTCGCGCAAGATGCGGTTCGGAGACCCGACGTCGCCCGCGCCTTCCGGCGTCACAGTCGCGGCTTTTAGCCCCAGCCCGTGTTCGCGAATCGCCGCCGCCGCTTCGTAGACGACCTTGTTCTCCGTCTCGCGCCGCGACTCGAGCGAGAGGTCGAATCGGTCCAGCTCGACCTCGAAGCCGATCACATCGGGGTCGAGAACGCGCAGCGCCTCGTCGAGTAGCTCCTGCCCCGTCTCGTCGCCTTCGAGGACGGCGATCGTCGTCTCGGCCATGGGTTGGATCCTACGGCCCTCGGGTACACGGCTCGCATGGCACGGAAAGGGGGCTGGCGGCGCGAAGGCCGCAAGGGGCGTTTTCGCTATGTCGACTCGCGCGGAACGCGCATCAGCGATCCTGAGAAGCTCGAGCGGATCGAGGAGCTCGTGATTCCGCCCGCCTGGCGCGACGTCTGGATCTCACCCCGGTCGAAGGCGAAGCTCCAGGCGACTGGCCTCGACCGAGCGGGCCGGAGGCAATACCTCTACCACCCGGAATTCAGGGCGCAGCAGGAGCAGGAGAAGTACGACCGGCTCGTCCGCTTCGCCGAGCGGCTCCCCGCGCTCCGGAAGGCGATGAGCGAGCACATGGCACGCGAGCCTTTCGATCCGGAATGGACGTGCGCCCTCGCGATTCGGCTGATCAATCTCGGCTGGTTTCGTGTCGGCACCGAGCGCTACGCGCGCACGACCCGGACTTTCGGGATCACGACGCTGCGCAAGAGCCATGTCTCGGTGCGCGGGAGCCGTATCGCGTTCCGCTACCGCGGCAAGCATCGGGTGTGGGTACGAACCGCCGTCGTCGACGAGGAACTCGCAGCCGCGATGAAGGAGCTCATCAAGCTGCCCGGCGGCCGTCGGCTCTTTCGTTACCGGTACGAGGATTCGCTTGCCAATCTCACCGGAGCGCGATTGAACGAGTACATCAACGAGCACTTCGGCGAGGAATTCACGGCGAAGGATTTCCGAACGTGGGGCGGGACGCTCCTGGCGGCGATCGCGCTTGCAGAGCATGGCCCCACCGAGGCCGAAACCGAAGCGAAGCGCATCGTCGCCGGAGTCATGCGCACAGTCGGTGAGCGACTTGGAAATACACCAGCTGTCGCCCGCTCGTCATACGTCAGCCCCGCAGTCGTCGAGCAGTATCTGGACGGACGAACGCTCGACGATTTTCGCCCGAGGCATTTGCGTATCGTCGGTGCACGCACCAAAGGCCTCGATCGCGAAGAGCGCGCGCTGTTGAGTTTGTTGCGCTCGTGGCGAATTCGACGTGCGCGAGTTGCCGCGTGAATTACTTGTGCCTTTGCGATAGGGTCGTCTCTCTTCGTTCATCCTTTTCAGGAGGCAATTCCAATGGCTCGAAAGACCGTTCTCGTTTGCGACAACTGCGGCCGTGAGGTCGGCGAAGGGAAGGGCGCGACATTGCGCCTGAACTACACGGATGCCCGCCGCGGCTCGAAGCAGGCAGACCTCTGCGACAACTGCGCAAGCGGGATGCCCGGCCACGCGGCGGCAAGACGCGGCCGCCGGCCGAAGTCGGCAACCGGCGTGAAGTAGCGCTAGGAGGCGGGCACAAGCCCGCGTTTGACGCACGTTCCGCATTCAGCCTGACCCCGGCTCGGGAGACGTCGGACCGCAGGTCTACGATAGGTCGATGGCCTCCGGGCAGGGTTTGACGCTGCTCTCAGGGCCGGCGAACGCCGGCAAGGTTGCGCTGCTCCTGGATCGTTATCTGGACGCGCTCGACCGCGACCCGGTGCTCATCGTGCCGTACGGGTCGGACGTCGAGCGGATCGAGCGCGAGCTCCTGGCCAAGCGCGGTGCGCTCCTCTCGGGGCGAATCGGGACCTTCGACGATCTGTTCCAGCGTCTCGCCCGCGACGGCGGCGAGAACCGGCCGGCGGTCACGAACGCTCAACGCCAGCTCATCGTGCGCACCGCGGTCTCCCGCGCCGCGCTCAACGGGCTTGGCCCCTCGGCCCGGTTCGCCGGCTTCGCCGACGCGCTTTCGGGAGCGCTCACCGAGCTCGAGTCCGGCCTCGTCGAGCCGGCCGACCTGGAGGGAGACCTCGCCGGCCTGTACGCGGCCTACCGCGCAGAGCTGGACCGCCTCGAGCTGTGGGACCGCGACCTCCAGCGACGGTACGCGGCCGAGCGCGTCGCCGCGGAGCTCGACTCATGGGAGGGGCGTCCTGTCTTCGCGTACGGCTTCGAGGATCTGACCGGAGCCGAGTGGGCGCTGCTCCAGGCGCTAGCCGGGCGCGCCGAGGTCACGGTCTCGCTTCCCTACGAGCCGAACCGGGCCGCGTTCGAGTCGCTTCGCCGCACGTCGGACGATCTGACCGCGCTCGCCGCGGGTCGCATCGAAGAGCTACCGCCGCGCTACGACGAGGTCGCCCCTGCCGCGCTCGCGCACCTCGAGCGCCATCTCTTCTCGGAGCAGCCGCCGTCAGGCCCCGAGCTCGACGGGTCGGTTCGCTTCCTCGAGGGCGCGGGTGCGCGCGGCACGCTCGAGCTCGTCGCCGAGGCGGTGCTCGACCTGATCCGCAGCGGCACGCCGGCCGAGGAGGTCCTCCTCATCTGCCCCAACCTCGATCGCCACCGGGCCCAGGTCGAGACCGCTTTCGGCGCGCTCGGCGTCCCTTATGCGATCGAAGGCCGAATCCGAATCGGCCGCACAGCCTTTGGCAAGGCGCTCTTCTCGCTGCTGCGCTTCGAATGGCTCGCGGGAGATCGCCACGACCTCTACGGGTTCCTGCGGTCTCCTTTCTCGGGCCTGACGCGTTCCCACGTCGACTATCTCGAGGGACGGCTTCGCGGGCGGGCAGTCAACGAGCCCGGCCGGGTCGTCGAGGAGACGCTGAAGTTGCGTGGCCAGCCGCTGAGGGTCCTCGACATCTTTCGGGAGGAGGCCGACCTGCTGAGAGCCGTCCGTGGGCTTGCGCGCTCGATGGTGCGCGCGGCATACGGGCTCGAGGACCCGCCCGTCGGCGAGGAGGCGATCCTGGACCTCCGTGCAGAGAAGGCGGTTGCCGAGCTCCTCGACGAGCTCCAGGACTGGCTCGACCTCGGTGGCGCACTCACCCGCGAGGAGATCTTCACCGCCCTGGAGCGCGCGGAGCTACGGCTGGCCCGTGGTGACGAGCCCGGCCGCGTTGCCGTCACCGACCTTCTTCGAGCACGCACGCGGCGGACCGAGGTCGTGTTCCTGCTCGGACTGGAGGAGGGGAGCCTGCCGCGCCGGTCCCGGGGCTCGCCCTTCATCGCGGACGAGGAGCGCCGGTCGATCGACGAGCGCTCGCGTCACGCGCGGCTCGTCAAGCCGGATCCGGTCTCGCGCGAGCGCTTCTTCTTCTACACCGCGTGCACGCGCCCGTCGAAGCGCCTCTATCTCGTGCGCGAGGCTGCGAGCGACGAGGGCTCGCCGCGGGAGCCGAGCCCGTTCTGGGACGAGGTGCGCGCGCTCTATTCAGACGCGGACGTCGTCAAGGCGACTGAGCGCCGGGCTCTCTCCGCGCTCACGTGGCCGGTGGACAAGGCGCCGACCGAGCGCGAGCGGCTCCGGTCGTTGAGCGCGCTCGCGGCGACGGATGCGGCCGACGCTTCCGCGCTGGCGCGGGCGAACGGCTGGGAGCGGCGACTCGAGCGGGCGCGTGGAGCCTTCTCGCGGCCCACCGAGATCACCGACCCGGTGCTGCTGGACGAGCTGCGCGCACGGGCGACCTTCGGCGTCACCGAGCTCGAGGGCTTCGCCGACTGCTCGTCTGTCTGGTTCATCGAGCGCGTGATCTCGCCGCGAACGATCGACGGCGAGGTTGACGCGCGCCTACGGGGCTCGATCGCGCACCAGACGCTCTACAAGTTCTTCTCCGGGGTGCCGAAGCGCCTCGGCGTCGAGCGGCTCAATGCAGAGCGGCTGGACGACGGGCTCCTCTTTCTCCGCGAGTGCCTCACAGAGGCGATCGACAGCGGCGTCTGGCTCGAGCTCCGTGATCTTCAGCGCCGCGAGCTCCAGGAGAGCCTGTGGAGAGACCTCGAGCACTTCGTGCGCAGCGAAGCGGAGTCGCCGCTCGGGCTCGTTCCGCGACGGTTCGAGGTCTCGTTCGGCTCGGAGCGCTCGGCCCCCGAGCTCCAGAGCGGCCTGCAGATCGACGGGTTCGCGCTCACCGGGAAGATCGACCGGATCGACCTCGACCCCTTCAGCGCGCGCGGAATCGTCCAGGACTACAAGTCGGGAAAGACGGTTCACTCGGCGGCGAAGATCGAGTCCGAGCTGCGGCTCCAGATTCCGCTGTACATGCTCGTGCTGCGCGACCTGGTCGGGATCGAGCCGCTCGGCGGCCTCTACCGCGCTCTCGCCGGCGAGCGGCAGGCGCGCGGGCTCCTGCGGGCCGAGACCGAGGAGGATGTCCCGGGCTTCGCGCCGCGCGACTACCTCCCGGAGGAGGAGTTCTGGGCACAGACGGAGCGCGCCAAGGAGCACGCGCTGCGCTTTGTCGAGCGCATCCGTTCAGGTGAGGTGCGGCACGACCCGAAGGGCGGCTTCCCCTGTCCGACGTGGTGCGACCTGTGGTCGATGTGCCGGGTGGCGAGGTCATGACGGTGGTCGAAGAGACGCGTGCACCGAACGAGGAGCAGCTGGCCGCGATCGACGCGGGCGGGCTCGTCTTCGTCTCGGCGGGCGCGGGGACGGGCAAGACGACCGTGCTCGTCGAGCGCTTTGTTCGCGCGATCTGCGACCGGGGCCTGCCCATCGACTCGGTGCTCGCGATCACGTACACCGAGCGGGCTGCCGGCGAGCTGCGCGGACGAATCCGACGACGGCTCGCCGAGCTCGGCCGGCACGATCTTGCGCGCGAGCTCGACGGCGCCTGGATCTCGACGATCCACGGCTTCTGCCATCGCCTGCTGAAAGCGCACCCGTTCGACGCCGGCATCGACCCGCAATTCCGCGTCCTGGATGAGAACCAGGCGCGGGTGCTGGCCGGTGAGGCCTTCGAGGAGGCACTCGACGCGTTCTGCGCATCCGAGGATCCCGAGCGGATCCGGCTGCTGGCGACCTACGGCGCCCGGGCGCTACGGCGGATGCTGACCGGCGTCTACGAGACGCTGCGCTCGGCAGGGCGCGACCTCGTGCTCGAGGTCGCCGACCGGCCCGGCCTCGACGCGCGGATCGAAGAGTTGCGCGAGGCGGCTCGCTGCGCCATCGAGGACACGGCCGGGATGGACAAGGCCGCGACGGCGAGGGAGAGCGCAGCGCGAGCAATCGAGCTCCTCGAGCGCCCGCCCGCGTCCGATCGGCTGATCGACCTTTCCGACCTCGCCGCCCGCGGTGGCCCTCGTGACCGGTTCGCAAGCTACGAGGAGGCTCGGACGGCGGTCGAGCAAGCGGCGCTCGACGAGCTGGCGGCCCGAGACCGCGCGCTCCTCGAGGAGCTCCTGCGGCGCTTCGCCGACGCCTACGCGGCAGCGAAGGAGGCCGAGTCGGCGCTCGACTTCGAAGACCTCCAGCTGAACGCAAGGAACCTTCTGCGCGACCACCCCGCGATTCGCGACCAGGAGAGCTGGCGTTTTCGCTCGGTGCTCGTCGACGAGTTCCAGGATACGAACCGGCTCCAATGCGAGCTCGTCGATTTGCTCGCGACCGAGGATCTCTTCTTCGTCGGCGACGAGTTCCAGTCGATCTATCGCTTCCGGCACGCGGACGTGGAGGTCTTCCGGGAGCGCCGGGAGGCTTCGGGTGGTGTGCTCGCGCTGACCGAGAACTACCGGTCGCGGCCCGAGGTGCTCTCTGTCATCAACCACCTCTTCTCGACCGACTTCGGCGACTCGTTCCAGCCTCTGTCGGCCGCGGGCCGCTTCGCGGACCCCGCTTTCGGCCCGGCTGTCGAGCTCCTCGTCACCGACAAGGCCGCCTACAAGGACACCGGCACCCACTGGCGCAGCGCCGAGGCCAAGCACGTGGCAACCCGCGTCAAGGACCTCGTCGACTCAGGCGAGGCGACGCCGGGCGAGATCGTCCTGCTCTTCGCGGCGGGAACCGACGCCAAGCTCTACGAGGAGGCCCTCCGTGCGCTCGGCCTGCCGACTTTCCGGGCCACCGGCCGCGACTACTACCACCAGCAGCAGGTGGTCGACCTGCTGGCCTATCTGCGGCTGCTGCACAACCGCTACGACGACGAGGCGCTCGTGACGGTCCTCGCCTCGCCGTTCGTGGGCGTATCGAACGACGCGCTCATGCATCTCCGCCGGGCTGCCGAGCGCCGTCCGCTCTATGTCGGGCTCGAGCGCTCGCTGCCGCCTGGGCTCTCCGATCGCGACTCCCGCCTGCACCGTGCGTTCAAGCAGCGTTACGACCGCCTGGCCGGCCTCGCGCCGAGGCTCTCGCTCGAGCGGCTCTGCGAGCGGGTCATCTCCGACCACGACTACGACCTGGCGGTGCTTGCGCAGTGGGACGGGCGGCGGCGCTACGCGAACCTGCGCAAGCTGGCCCGGCTGGCGCGCTCCTACGAGGAGCTGCGCGGCCCCGACGTCGAAGGCTTCGTCCGCTTCGTCCGCGAGCAGGGTACCGTCGGCGCCTCCGAGCTGGAAGCCGTTGCGGAGGAGGAAGGCACCGACGTCATCCGGCTGCTGACCATTCACGGCGCGAAGGGGCTCGAGTTCAAGGTGGTCGTCGTCGCCGACGCGGGCCGCCATGGAGCAGCGCGCAACGCGGACGAGATCCTCTGCCTGCCCGAC
This sequence comes from Actinomycetota bacterium, assembly GCA_038040395.1. Classification (GTDB taxonomy): domain Bacteria; phylum Actinomycetota; class Thermoleophilia; order Gaiellales; family Gaiellaceae; genus VAXT01. The sequence goes on along the minus strand of JBBPIJ010000014.1, from coordinate 45,761 downwards.
GGTCGCCTCGGCTTCCGCGTTGCCGATCCGTCGACGGGAAAGCGGCGCCCGAGCTCCGACTACCAGGAGATCAAGGAGGTCGAGGACGAAGCTTCAGAGGCGGAGCGGCGGCGCCTCTACTACGTCGCGATGACTCGCGCGATCGACCGCCTCATCGTGTCGGGCTCGATCGACCCGGAGCGGGCCGGCGACGAGTCGACGCCGATCGGCTGGGTGCTTGCCCGGCTCGACGCGCAGGAGCTCGACCACGCGACCGACGCCCCTGTCGAGATCGAGCGCAACGGAGCCCGGCTGATCCTTCGGCTCGACCGCTTCAACGGTCACGAGCCGGTCGAGGTCGCGACGGAAGCGTCGGCGGACGAGGACCCGCAGCTCGCCCTCTTCGCGCTCGAAGGCGGAGGCCTCGCGATCAGCGACGCGCCGAGGCTGCCCGACCTCGTGCCGCTGCCAGAGCCGCCGCAGAACCGCGTGCGGACGCTCTCGTACAGCGCGCTCTCCCTCTACGAGCGTTGCTCCTATCGTTTCTACGCCGAGCGGATCGTCGGGCTTCGAGAGACGAAGCCGGCCCGAGGGTCCGGAGAGGGGGGACTCGCCGCGACCGAGATCGGCGACGCGGTTCACGTCCTCCTCGAGCAGCTCGACCTGGCCTCGCCGGAGCCACCCGTCGATCTCGCCGAAGCAGTGCGCACGCGCTACCCGACGGCGGCCGACGACGAAGTCGCGCGCGTCCGGGGCCTCGTCGAGGACTACTGCCGGTCCGGTCTGGCCCAGCGAATCGCCGCGCTTGCCGGCGCCTCGGTGGAGAGGTCGTTCTCCTTCGAGCACGACGGCGTGCTTCTACGAGGTCGCATCGACGTGTTCCACGAGGCCGACGGGCGGGCGTTCGTTGTCGACTACAAGACCAACGTGCTCGAGGATGCGTCGCCCGCGGAGGTCGTCGAGCGCGAATACGGGCTCCAGAGGCTCGTGTATGCGCTGGCGATCCTGCGAGCAGGCGCGACCGAGGTCGAGGTCGTGTACCAGTTCCTCGAGCGCCCCGACGACCTGGTCAGCAGCACGTTCGTGGTCGAGGACGTGCCTGCCCTCGAGGCGGAGCTGTCGGCCGCGATCGCGACGATTCAGGCCGGAGAGTTCCGGCCGACGCCGAGCGACTACGCGTGCCCCACGTGTCCTGCGCTCGATCTCGTCTGCGCCGGCCCGCGGCTCCGTGCGTAGCTTCGTCTCCGAGGCGCGCAGGCGCGTCGGGCCGAAGCGGGCGCGAATCGCCCCGATCATCGAGCGGCTCCTGGTCGAGCATGCCGACGCGACGATCGCGCTCACCTTCCGGAACGAGCTCGAGCTGCTCGTCTCCGTGATGCTCTCGGCGCAGACGACGGACGTGAACGTGAATCGCGTCACGCCGGCGTTGTTCCGCAAGTACCGCAGGCCGGAGGACTATCTCGCCGTGCCGGTCGAGGAACTCGAGAACGACATCCGCCCGACGGGCTTCTTCCGGCAGAAGACAAAGTCGCTTCGCGGAACGATGAAGATGCTGGCCGAGGAGTTCGACGGCAAGGTGCCGCGCACGCTCGAGGAGCTCACGCGCCTGCCCGGCGTTGCGAGGAAGACGGCGAACGTCGTCGCCTCTGAGCTCGGCCACACCCAGGGGATCGTGGTCGACACGCACGTGCGCCGGCTCTCCCAGCGGCTCGGTCTCACGAGGCACGACGACCCCGTGAAGATCGAGCGCGACCTGATGAAGATCGTCCCGCGCGAGTACTGGGGCGTCTTCCCGCACCTGCTCATCTGGCACGGCCGCCGCGTCTGTCTCGCACGCCGCCCGCGTTGCGAGGACTGCGTCCTGACCGACCTGTGCCCGTCGAGCCGCGTCTACTAGCGTCTCGTGAGGGCGACCATGAGGCCGCCGTCGTCGTCATAGGCCGGGAAAAAGTCGGCGATCACCGGCTGCTCGCGCCCGTTTCTCGTGCGCACTGCGAGCTGCTCGCCCAGGCGGCGCACTCCCCATTCGCGCGCGAGCTCGGACGGGTTCTTGCCTTCCTCGAACCCAGACAGGCCGAACGCCTCCATCATCTCTCGGCCCAGGACGTCCTTCTCCTGATACCCGGTGAGCTCGAACACTCCGCGGCCGAGGGCGAGGACGCGCCCCTCCGCGTCGCAGACGACGAACCCCGTCGTCGGCGCGGGGTAGTAGTCGTCCAGCAGCTCGAAGAGGAAGCCAAAGCCGCAGCGCCGGCACGCAGGCGCCTGCTCGGAGAAGCCTTCGACGCCGTCGATGTCGATCGACCTGTGCTTGCAGTTCGGACAGATGAACCAAGCCATCGCGGTCGATCGTAGCCACGCGGTCTAACCTCGCACGGTGAGCACTGTTCTTCTCGTCGCGCTGCCCGCGACCGGGCTCGGGTACGTCCTGCTGGCCGCGCTCGTCGGCGGCGAGTCGGCCGGGATCCCGCTGCCCGGAGAGACGGCACTGATCACGGCAGCCGTGCTCGCCTCCCAGGGAAAGCTCTCGCTCCCGGGGGTGATAGCCGTCGCCGCCGCCGCTGCGATTGTCGGGGACAACTTCGGGTACCTCCTCGGCCGCAAAGGTGCGCGCCGGCTACTCACGCGTCCAGGACGCCTCGAAGAGCGCCGCCGGGACCTCCTCGTGCGCGGCGAGGCGTTTTTTGCGCGTCATGGCGGGAAGACGGTCTTCCTCGGCCGCTGGCTGCCCTTTCTGCGCATCACCGCGGCCTGGCTCGCGGGAGCAAACCGCATGCACTGGCCGAAGTTCCTCGCCTGGAACGCGGCGGGCGGGATCGCGTGGGCGATCTCGATCGGGCTGCTCGGCTATCTCGTCGGACAGGCAGCCGTCGCTGTGCTCCACACCGCCGGCTACGCGGCGCTCGGGCTCTTCGCGGTCGCTCTCGTCGGACTGGTCGGTTGGGCCATAGTCAGGCGCCGCTAGATCCAGCGCTTGCGGCGGAAATAGATGAGCTGGAGGATCGTGCTGGCCAGGATGACCGACCACGAGAACGCGTAGCCGAGCCGCCAGTGCAGCTCGGGCATGTGGTCGAAGTTCTGCCCGTACACCCCGACGACGAACGTCGGAAAGAGGACGATCGAGGCGATCGCCGTGAGCCTCTTCATGACCTCGTTCTGGTCGATCGCGACCCGCGCCTGCTGGTAGTCGCGGACGGCGGACAGAAGGTCACGCGCGTACTCGATTCCCTCAGTGGCTCGGAGCAGCTTGTCGTAACTCGTCGCGAACAGCCGCTCGACCTCCTTCGGAAACGCCTCGCGCGTGAACGGTGTCCGACCCTCCAGGTCGACGCGGCCGTCCACGATCTCGCGCACAGCGTCCCGGGTCGGAGCGAGTGTCCGCCTGATGTGGAGCAGGTCGTGCCGGAGGTCCGAGATGCGCTTACGCGTCGTTTCGGGGCGCCACTCGTCGACATGCTCCTCCAGCTCGTCGATCTCCTCGTCGATGTCGTCGATCAGATCGAGGTAGCGCTCCGCGATCTCGTCCACGAGGTGGTACGCGATGATCCCGGGCGGCAGCTCCTCCCGATGCACGTCGCAGAGGTCCCTCACACCGCTGGGATCGAACGGCGGCTCCGCGCCCGGGGTCTTGCGGACCGTGATGATCCGATGGCGCGTGAGGACGAAGTCCACCTCCTGGTAGAAGACCCGGTTTTCCTTGGGTACGGCGACCGCCACGAGAGCCAGAGCGAGGATGTAGGAGTCGTGGCTTTTGATCGACGGTCGAAGGTCTCCCTCGGGCGAGGCCGGTCGTAGGAGCTGCTGCATCGCATCGGGACGGATGTCGTCCGGAAGGTGCTTCCGCAGCTCTTCCTCGTCGGGGTCGAGCAGGTCGATCCAGGCTGTTCCCGCCATGCGGCGAGGGTACTGCGCGACTCGGCTAGTGCCTCTGGGGCACTACACCTCGGCGGTCTCCGCCTCGGGTCGAGGTGCGATCGAGGCGGCGGCCTCGTGCCCTTCTTCCTCCGCCAGGAGTCGCTCCGCGTCGAGTGCCGCCATCGCGCCGGTGCCCGCCGCGGTCACCGCCTGGCGGTACGTGTGGTCGACGACGTCACCTGCGGCGAAGACGCCGTGGATGTTCGTTGCCGTCGAGCCCGGCTGGGTGATGAGGTACCCCGGCACGTCGTGCTCGAGCTGTTCGAGGAACAGGCTCGTGTTCGGGTCGTGCCCGACCGCGACGAAGAGGCCCTGCGCCGGAATCTCGCGCGTCTCGCCGGTGTTGACGTCTCGCATTCGCACGCCGGTCACACGGCCTTCCTCGCCGAGGACCTCCTCGACGACGGCGTTCGTGACGAACTCGATCTTCGGGTTCGCCCGCGCTCGGTCGTACATGATCGGCGAGGCCCGGAAATCGTCGCGGCGATGCACGATTGTCACCTTGTCCGCGAACTTCGTCAGGAAGATCGCCTCTTCCATCGCCGAATCTCCGCCCCCGACGACCACGACGTCCTTGCCCCTGAAGAAGGCGGCGTCGCAGACTGCGCAGTACGAGACGCCGCGGCCCTGAAGCTCCTTCTCGGAGTCGAGGCCGAGCTGGCGGGCACTCGCGCCGGTCGCGACGATCACCGTCCGCGCGCTGTACTCGTCGTCGTCCACCTCGACGGTGAACGGCCGTTCCGAGAAGTCGACCGCAGTCACGTCCTCGGTCAGGAACTCCGCGCCGAAGCGCTCGGCCTGTCCGCGGAAGTCCTTCATCATCTCCGGGCCCAGAACGCCCTCGGGATAGCCGGGGTAGTTCTCGACGTCGCTCGTGATCATGAGCTGGCCGCCGAAGGAGATTCCTTCGATCACGAGCGGGTTGAGATTTGCACGCGCCGCGTAGAGGGCAGCCGTGTAGCCGGCGGGGCCGCCGCCGATGATGATCAGGTCTCGTACGTCCTTGTCAGCCATGTCGCTCCAGAGTGTGGTGGCCCATGCGGCCCATCAGACTATTCAACGAATCGGACCTCTCGAACCTTCCCTTTCCGGGCCCGTCGGGAACGTGCTGGTGAAGATCCCCGCGTCACGTGCATAGAATCGCCGCTTCGATGGGAAAGGAGGGTTTATGGCCGAAACAGTGAGCTGGGACGGTCTCCGTGAGCTGGCTGAGTTTCGCGCCGAGAAGGGCTGCGCGATCAGCGTCTACCTCGATCTCGACCCGAGCAACGTGCCCACGGCCGGTGACGCGGACACACGCTTCAACTCCCTTCTCTCGGAAGCGGAGCGCAGCTCGGGCGCGAACGACGGTGGCTTGACGCACGACCAGCGAGTCGGCCTCAAGGCCGATTTCGAGCGAATCCGCAACTACTTCGAGAACGACTTCGACCGGGATGGGGCGCATGGGCTCGTGCTCTTCTCGGCCGGCCTCGACAACGTGTGGAGGCCGGGCACCCTGATCGAATCGGTGCCCGACCGGGTTCGGGTCGGCCGGAACTTCCATCTCGCCCCGCTCGTGCCGCTCGTCGGCCGGGGTGAAGGCGCGATCGTCGTCGTGGTCGGGCGTGAGCGCGGCGAGCTCTTCCGCCTTCGCTCAGGTCGCCTCGACGAGATCGTTGACAGGACCGACGAGGTCCCCGGCAAGCACGACCAGGGCGGCTGGTCACAGTCGCGCTTCCAGCGTCACATCGAGAAGCTCGTCGGCGAGCATCTGCGCGACGTCGCGGTTGCGCTCGAGAACCTCGTGCGCCGGACGACCCTCCCCAGGGTGATCATCGTCGCGACGGAGGAGACGCGCGCCGAGTTCGAGGAGGTTCTGACGAAGGAGGCACAGGATGCGATCGTCGGCTGGACGAGCGCGGAGGCGCACGCGCACGCGCCGGAGCTCCTCGAGCTGACGAGCCCGATTCTCGAGAGGGCTCGCGCGAAGGAAGAGGCAGACCTCGTCGAGCGCTGGCGTGAGCAAGCGGGCCGTGGCGAGCGTGCCGCATCGGGGTGGGAGCAGACCCTCGAGGCTGCCTCGGACGAGCGGGTCGACGCACTGCTCTACCAGGAGGGTGTCGAGCACGAGGCGGCGCAGTGCCCTGCTTGCGGACGGCTCTCCGTTGCGGGCGGCCCCTGCCCGCTTGACGGCACCGAGATGGAGGTGCGAGACGACGGTCTCGATCTCGCCGTTCGCCAGGTTCTCGCCTTCGGCGGCACAGCCCACGCCTTGGCCACCCATCGAGATCTAGACCCGGTGGAGGGGATAGGCGCGCTACTGAGATACTGAGAGCGAAATGGCTTCTCTCGCGCGCACGATTCTCGAAGAGCACTTGACCAGGGGCGAGCTCGTCCCCGGTCAGGAGATCGCGATCTCGGTCGACCAGACGCTCGTGCAAGACGCCACCGGGACGATGGCGATGATGCAGTTCGAGCTCTTCGGGCACGATCGCGTCCAGGTGGAGACAGCCGTCGTGTACGTCGACCACAACATCCTCCAGATCGACTTCAAGAACCCGGACGACCACCGGTTCCTCCAGGCGATGGCGGCCAAATACGGCGTGTGGTTCTCGCGCCCGGGGAACGGGATCTGCCACTACATCCATTGCGAGCGCTTCGCGGTGCCGGGCAAGACGCTGATCGGAGCCGACAGCCATACGACCCAGTCGGGCTCCTGCGGGATGATCGCGATCGGCGCCGGAGGGCTCGACGTCGCCGTCTGCATGGCGGGGCACGCGTTCGAGCTGCCGTGTCCGAAGATCGTCGGCGTCTTCCTCGAGAACGAGCTTCAGAGGCCCTGGATCCAGGCGAAGGACATCATCCTCGAGCTCCTGCGCCGGCTTGGCGTCCGAGGCGGCCGCGGCGCGATCTTCGAGTTCACCGGTCCGGGCGTGGCGACGCTGAGCTACACCGAGCGCGGGACGATCTGCAACATGATCGCCGAGCTCGGCGCGACGGGCGCGATCTTTCCGGCCGACGACGAGACGAAGCGCTGGCTCGAGGAGCAGGAGCGCGGAGAGGACTTCGTCGCGATGGAGACCGGCGGCACCGGCGATTTCGACGAGGAGGTGCCCATTGACCTGGCAGCGCTGGTTCCGCTCGTCGCCAAGCCTTCGAGCCCGGGCAACGTCGTCCCGGTCGAGGAGGTCGCGGGGACCGAGCTCGCGCAGGTCTGCATCGGATCGTCGGTCAACTCGTCGTACGAGGACCTCGCGATCTGCGGCGCCACCCTTCGGGGCCACCGGATCTCGGAGAAGCTCATCTCGGCGACGGCCACGCCCGGCTCGCGCCAGATCCTCGACCAGATCACCCAGTCGGGCACGTACGTCGACCTGATGATGGCCGGCCTGCGGATGCTCGAGCCCGCGTGCGGCCCGTGCGTTGGGATGGGGCAGGCTCCGCCTTCCGGGGCGAACTCCCTGCGGACGTTCAACCGGAACTTTCCCGGTCGGAGCGGGACGGCCGACGACCAGGTCTATCTGTGCTCGCCCGCAGTCGCGGCGGCGTCGATGCTGAAGGGCGAGATCGCCGACCCGCGCGAGCTGCCCGTGCCCGAGATGCCCGAGCGTCCGGCTGCGAGGCCGGCCGTGGTTCAGGCGCACATCCTCGCGCCGGCGCCGGCGGAGGAGGCCGGGTCGATCGAGATCCCGCGCGGCCCGAACATCAAGCCGCCGCCGGTGCAGGACGAGCTCCCGGATTCGCTCGAGCTGCGGGTGCTGATCGTCGCTCCCGACGACATCTCGACCGGCGATCTCTCGCCCGACGGCGCGACGGTGATGGCGTATCGCTCGAACGTGCCGGCGATCGCCGAGTTCACGTTCCAGCTCCGCGATCCGGAGTTCCCGCGCCGCGCGAAGGAGTGGGGTGGAGGCTTCATCGTTGCCGGACACAACTACGGACAGGGGTCGAGTCGCGAGCACGCCGCGCTCGCTCCGCTTCAGCTCGGCGTGCGCGCGGTGATCGCGAAGAGCTTCGCGCGGATCCACCGGCGCAACCTGATCGCCCAGGGGATCGTCCCCTTGCTCTTCAAGGATGAGTCCGACTACGACAAGGCCGAACTGGGACAGACGTGGCGCGTTTCAGGCCTCCGGGAGATCGCGGACGGGCTGGACGAGCTTCCCTGCGAGATCAAGGACGCGGGCGATGAGATCACGCTCACTCACGACCTGCTCCCGCGTGAGCGCGAGATTGTCGTGGCCGGCGGTCTCATCCGCTACCTGAAGCAGGAGCAGACGGCGGCGGCCTGACGGTTCGGCTCGTCTCGGCGATCGCGTTTGCGATCCCCGCGCTTCTTTTCGTGGCCGGCTGTGGTGGCTCGAAGTCGAAGACCGGGGCGCCGCCGGTCGAGCAAGCGCAGGGATTTGCCGACGACTTCGTGCGCAAGCTCGTGGCGGGGCGTTGGGAGGCCGTCGCCGACGATGTCGCGCCGCTTCTGACTCGCGAGGCGCGGCACTTCCAGGATTCGATTCGGCGGGACGGGATCCGCGAGCTTCGCGGGCCGGGGGTCCTGCGGCACGACTGTCCTCCGAGCCCGGCCGTCGATGCCGGCAGCGACTGTTTCGTCTACCGGCTCGCGGGGCGCCAGGTCGTGCCCATCAAGGGCGAGGTGGCGCTCAAGGCCCGGTACCGCCTGTGGGTCGCCCACGAGGACGGACGCTGGCAGGTCATCAACTACGAGTACGACCTGATTCCGCGCTAAGCGGCGTCGACTGCGCGCGGGAGCTCGGGTGCTTCAACAGGCTCGACTGCGACCTCTTCCCAGTCCGCGGCCTTCTCGAGCCTGCCTTCGACCCGATCCAGACGCCGGTCGGCCTCCGCGTACTTCGACTGCGCGTTCCCGAGGTGCTTGCCGACGACCTGGAAGTCCTCGCGGAAGCGGCCGAAGTCGTTCTGGAGCTGGGCGCAGTACGCCATCACTTCCTGTGCCCGATGCTCGATCTGCATCCCTTTCAGGCCGAGCGCGATCACCTGTAGTTGCGACGTGAACGTCGTCGGCGAGACCGGGAAGACCCGCTTGTCGTGCGCGTACGACAGCAGAGCGCCCGTCTTGCCACAGACGAGCTCGTAATAGACGCCCTCCGAAGGGAGGTACATCAGTGCGAAGTCGTACGTCCCCTCGTCGGGGCGGATGTACTTCTCCGCGATCGCATCGACGTGAACCTTGAGGTCGCGCGCGAACGCCTTCTCGGCAAGCGTGCGGTGTTCGTCGTCCTCTGCCTCGACGAGCCGCTCGAAGTTGTCGAGCGGGAACTTGGCGTCGACGGGGACGAGGCGGTCGACCCTGATCACGGCATCCACCCGCTGGCCGCCGCGGAACCCGTACTCGAGCTCGTATGCCCCGGCCGGAAGGCGGTCCCTGAGCAGGTTCGCCAGCATGAGCTCGCCGAAGCCGCCGCGCGCCTTCGGAGGCCGCAGCGCCTGCTCGAGCCGCTTGAGGTCGTTGGCCCGCGCGAGGATCTCCTCGTTCGCGCGCCCGAGCTGGCCGAGCTGGTGATGGATGTCGCTCGCCGTCTTGGACGTGCTCTCGAGGCGCCGGTCGAGCGTCGAGGTCATCGCCTCTAGCCGCCGGTCGACCGCGGCGCTCCGCTCGGCCAACTGCGCGCCGGCGTCCGCCCGCAGGGCGCCGAGCTCGGTGCGGAGATTCCGCACGAACCAGACAGCGCCTGCGGCCAGAGCGCCGAACGAAAGCAGTATGAGAACCGCGATCCACATAGGACCGCAGAACGGTAGAGAGGGCGCCGGACGACGCCTAGGAGGGTTTGGCGGAATGTTGCTCGTCGCCGGGGTGCGATGCTCGTTCCGAGGCCGCGGACGCAGGGAGCCCCGATAGTTGAACTATCGGGGCGACTGAGGACCCGGCCTCGGGGCGAGCAGCGCGGCCCGGCGGCTCAGCCATGTTTCGCCAAACCCTCCTGGGGTCTAGGTCTAGCTCTCCCGCTCGGTTCGGTGCTCTGCTGCGTCCTCGTGCGCCTCATGCGCGGTGTCTTCAGCGGCCGCGGCGCGATCCTCGGCCATGCCTTCTTTCTCCTGATGCATGCCTTCGTGGTGGAGCGAAGCGTCGCCGGTGACGTCACCTGCGGCCTTCTTCCCGCGTCCCAAGATCTTGTCCATGAGTCCCATTCAGTCCTCCTCAGTTGAGAGCCCGAGTATAGGCCGTTGCTACCATCGGACCGATTTGGCGAAGAAGGCCAGGACTCCGCCGCCTCCCCGTCGACCGGTGCAGGCGCCCAAGGTGCGCTCGGCTGAGCGGTCCCCTGCCGAGCGCCGAACGCTGCTCTATCTGATGCTGGCGGCGATCTCCGGCTTCGTCCTGCTCGGGGCGGTCATCGCGTACGTCGCAGTCGGGAGCGGCGACGGGGACGGGGACGGGTCCAGCGCGATCTCGTCGAAGGATTGTCGCGAGACCTCCTACAAGGGTCTCGCGCCCAAGCACCTATCGAGCCCCAGCGAGAAGGTGAAGTACAACTCGTTCCCGCCCTCGAGCGGACCGCACTACCAATCGCCCGCGGCGTGGAACATCTACGAGGATCCGATCCAGCAGACGATCCTCGTCCACAACCTCGAGCACGGCGGGATCATCATCCAGTACGGCGACGTGGGCTCGGACGCGCTGGACGACCTGCGTTCGTTCTACCAGGACGACCCGAACGGGCTCGTCGTCGCGCCGTACCCCAAGCTCGGTAAGCGCTTCGCGCTCACGGCCTGGAACGAGCCCGCGTACAAGCAGGAGGGCGACTTCAAGAACGTGGATTCGGGCAAGGGCTACGTCCTCATGTGCACGAAGTTCGACGAGAAGACCTTCGCGAAGTTCCGCGACGCTCACCGCAACAAGGCGGGAGAGCGCTTCGCGAGCGTCAGCGACATGGCGCCCGGCACCTAGCCCCGGCAACTAGCCCCGGGCTATCCTTCCGCCGCCGGGGTGGCGAAACTGGTCATACGCGCCTGACTTAAAATCAGGTGTCCCCTCCGGGGGCGTGCGGGTTCGAGTCCCGCCCCCGGCATCAAAGAGGCTAGGACGCGGCTAGCGCCTGCGCCCGCGGCTGACGACGAGGTTGACCTTGCCGCCGCCTTGCAGCACCGCGCCGAAGTTCGGCTTCTGCGAGATCACGCGGCCCCTCGTGACCCTCTTCAAGTAGGCGCGGCGGATCTTTCCGACGCGGCAATTAGCGCGTGCGATCGTGCGTTTCGCAGCCGACACCGTCTCTCGCCCGACGTCCTGTACCGTGCAGAGACCTGGCCTGTTGAGGAGCACGGAGACGCTGTGTCCGGCGGTCGCCAGGTCCCGCTTGCGGTCGCCGTTCAGATCGGCGATTGCGACCGAGTGAGGCTCCCACCCGGTTGCGGTTGCGTAGTCGAGCTTGGGCTGGAAGCTGCCGTCGCCCCGGTTTACGAGCACGGAGACGCTTTCGAAGCTGAAGTTCGCGGTCGCCAGGTCCGGCTTGCCGTCGCCGTTCAGATCGCCGATCGCGACCGACGTAGGCTGGTTTTCGGTTGCGTAGTCGAGCTTGTGCCGGAAACTGCCGTCGCCTCGGTTGAGGAGCACGGAGACCGTGTCCGCGTCGACGTTCGCGGTCGCCAGGTCGGGCTTGCCGTCGCCGTTCAGGTCGCCGATCACGACCGACTCAGGGGTGCGTCCAGTTGCGTAGTCGCGCTCAGGCTTGAAGCTGCCGTCGCCCCGGTTCAGGAGCACCGAGACGCCGGAGGCGCCGTAGTCCGCGGTCGCCAGGTCGGGCTTGCCATCACCGTTCAGGTCGCCGATCGCGACCGAGAAAGGCTGTTCTCCAGTTGCGTAGTCGAGCTTGGGCTGGAAGCTGCCGTCGCCCCGGTTCAGGAGCACGGAGACGCCGCGGGCGTTCGCGGTCACCAGGTCGGGCTTGCCGTCGCCGTTCAGGTCGCCGATCGCGACCGAGAGAGGGTGGCCCCCGGCTGCGTAGTCGAGCTTGGGCTGGAAGCTGCCGTCGCCCCGGTTCAGAAGAACGGAGGCGCCGAGCGCGTCGTAGTTCGCGGTCGCCAGGTCCGGCTTGCCGTCGCCGTTCAGATCGCCGATCGCGACCGAGTCGGGGTGGTGTCCGGTTGCGTAGTTGAGCTTGGGCCGGAAGCTGCCATCGCCCCGGTTCAGGAGCACGGAGACGCTGTTCGCCTTGACGTTCGAGGTCGCAACGTCCGGCTTGCCGTCGCCGTTCAGATCGCCGATCGCGACCGAGTTGGGGTTGGTTCCGGTTGCGTAGCTCCTCGCGGGAGCAAACGAAGGCGCCGAGCCGGTGGGCGCCGCAGCGGACACCGAGCTGCCGAGCGCGAGCAGGCCGACGAGCACGAGGACCTGCCTGCGACGGACGTTCCGAATGGGGAGGAGAGTCTTCATTTCGGCATTTCGATCCTCCTGCTTCTCTGCATCAGCCTAGTCACGCTCGTGTAACGGTTCCGTTACAGAAAGCGCGAACCGCCCGGGAGTTTGGGTTGACGTTCGCAGTCGTCATGGCGAGCTTGCCGTCGCCGTTCGGGTCGCCGATCGCGACCGAGTTGGGGCTGTATCCGGTCGCGTGGTCGAGCTTGGCCTGGAAGCTGCCACCGCCAAGAAATGTTCCCCGGCGTCGGTGGTTACGAGGTCGCCAGGGTGGCATCAAAGTGGCAGCGAGACCCGCCGAGATAGGCCGAGATGCCGTAGACGGTCAGAGCGACGAATAGGCTTGGTAAGCAGGAAAAACTCAGACCCACCGAGATAGGCCGAGATCAACAAGGGCGACTTAAAATCAGGTGCCCCCCTCGGGGGCGTGCGGGTTCGAGTCCCGCCCCCGGCATTAGAGACCGAGTCTCGCCGATCCGGGTGACGGCGCCCGCGCTGTCGAATGTGGTGACGGGCCCCTTCTGGATCGTGGAGTCCGAACCTGCTCCGCTATCGTCGCATTAATCAAGCGATAGGACGGGAGGAGTAATGGCCGTTTGTCTGTTGATCGACGTCCCCGGGGGCGAGCTCGAGCAGTACGACGAGGTCATGCGGAAGCTCGAAAAAAGCGGGGGCAAGCTCGGTGAGGGTCAGACCTTCCATGCGGCCGGCAAGACCGACACCGGTTTCATGGTCGTCGACGTCTGGAACTCGCGTGAGGACTTCGACCGCTTCCTCGCGGGGCGGCTCGGTCAAGCGCTCCAGGAAGTTGGCCCGCCACAGCCCCAGATCAGGGAGGTTCAGATCCACAACCAAATCACCGGCTGATCGCGGCCGCACCTGGTGGCCGGCCGCAGATCGCCAAAGGCGGAAACGGTTTCGAGGGTGGCAGCAAGAGTGGCAGCGAGACCCGCCGAGACAGGCCGAGATGCCGTCGACGATCAGAAGGACGGATATGCCGGGTAAGCAGGAAAACCTCAGACCGACCGAGACAGGCCGAGATCGGCAAGGGCGACTTAAAATCAGGTGTCCCTCCGGGGGCGTGCGGGTTCGAGTCCCGCCCCCGGCACTAGGAGAAAGGGCAGGTTACGCGGCTAGCGCTTGCGCCCGCGGCTGACGACGAGGTTGACCTTGCCGCGCTTCGGCAGCACTCTGCCGGACGCGGGCTTTTGCGAGATCACGCGGCCCCGCTTGACGGTCTTCGAGTAGACGCGGCGGATCTTTCCGACGCGGCAATCCGCCCGCGTCATCGTGCGCTTCGCGGCTGGCAGCGCCTTCCCCCTGACGTTCGGCACCACGCAGAGGCCGGTCGCGTTGGCGAGCACGGAGACGGTGTTCGCGCCGAAGTTCGCGATCGCCAGCTCCGGCTTGCCGTCGCCGTTCAGGTCGCCGATCGCGACGTCAGGGCCGGGTCCGGTTGCGTAGTCGAGCTTTGCCTGGAAGCTGCCGTCGCCCCTATTCACGAGCACGGAGACGGTGTTCGCGCGGTAGTTCGCGGTCGCCAGCTCCGGCTTGCCGTCGCCATTCAGGTCGCCGATCGCGACCGAGAAAGGGCCGTCGCCGGTTGCGTAGTCGAGCCTGGTCTGGAAGCTGCCGTCGCCCCTGTTCACGAGCACGGAGACGGTGTTCGCGCCGGAGTTCGCGATCGCCAGCTCCGGCTTGCCGTCGCCGTTCAGGTCGCCGATCGCGACCGCTGCAGGGTACCTGCCGATTGCGTAGTCGAGCTTGGCCTGGAAGCTGCCGTCGCCCCTGTTGGCGAGGACGGAGACGGTGTCCTCTTCGTCGTTCGCGATCGCCAGCTCCGGCTTGCCGTCGCCGTTCAGGTCGCCGATCGCGACCGATCGAGGGCTGTCGCCGGTTGCGTAGTAGAGCCTTGTCTGGAAGCTGCCGTCGCCGATGTTGATGAGCACGGAGACGGTGCTCGCGCCGCCGTTCGCGGTCACCAGCTCCGGCTTGCCGTCGCCGTTCAGGTCGCCGATTGCGACCGAGAAAGGGAGGCTGTCGGTTGCGTAGTCGAGCTTGGCCTGGAAGCTGCCGTCGCCCCTGTTGGCGAGGACGGAGACGGTGTCCTCTTCGTCGTTCGCGATCGCCAGCTCCGGCTTGCCGTCGCCGTTCAGGTCGCCGATCGCGACCGAAGCGGGGTAGCGTCCGGTCGCGTAGTCGACCCTGGCCTGGAAGCTGCCGTCGCCCCTGTTGGCGAGCACGGAGACGCTGTTCGCGTCGTAGTTGGCGGTCGCCAGCTCCGGCTTGCCGTCGCCGTTCAGGTCGCCGATCGCAACCGAGAAAGGGCCGATTCCGGTTGGGTAGTTCCTCGCGGAGGCGAACGAAGGCGCCGAGCTGGCGAACGACGTTACGAGGCCGAGTGTCAGCGCAACGCCGGCGTAGGCGAGAAACACGGCGGAGCCACGAGCGACACATCGGCCCGACCAACCCTCGAATCTTCTATCCATCCCTGCGCTCCTCGCGGCCCCGATCCGCAGACGAGGTCTACGCTCGTTGCTCGCAGAAGTCAAGGAACGACCGCCGCTCCGCGCAGGGTCGCGCCAGGGTGGCAGCAAGAGTGGCAGCGAGACCCACCGAGACAGGCCGAGATGCCGTTGCCGATGAGAGGGGCGAATAGGCCGGGTAAGCAGGAAAACCTCAGACCGACCGAGATAGGCCGAGATCGGCAGGGGCGACTTAAAATCAGGTGTCCCCTCCGGGGGCGTGCGGGTTCGAGTCCCGCCCCCGGCACCTCGAGAATGGCACGTTGCGCGGCTAGCGCTTGCGCCCGCGGCTGACGACGAGATTGACCTTGCCGCGGATCGGCAGCACCCTGCGGGGCGGAGGCGTCTGTGAGACCACGCGGCCCCTCTTGACGGTCTTCGAGTAGGCGCGGCGGATCTTCCCGACGCGGCAATCCGCCTCCGCCCGCGCGATCGTGCGCTTCGCGGCCGGCAGCGTCTTCCCCTTGACGTTCGGCACAACGCAGACGCCGGTCGTGTTAGCGAGGTGCACGGAGACGGTGTCTCTGACGCCCGCGGTCGCTAGGTCCGGTTTGCGATCGCCGTTCAGGTCGCTGATCGCGACCGAGTTAGGGCTGTTTCCGGTTCCGTAGTCGAGCTTGGCCCGGAAGCTGCCGTTGCCCTTGTTCGCGAGCAGGGAGAGCGTGTTTGAAAAGCCGTTCGCGGTCACCAGGTCCGGCTTGCGGTCACCGTTCAGGTCGCCGATCGCGACAGCATTCAGGCCGTTTCCGGTTGCGTAGGTGCGCCTGGCCTCGAAGCTGCCGTCGCCCTTGTTGGCGAGCACAGAGACGGTGTCCGAAATGTTCGCGGTCGCCAGGTCTCGACGACCGTCGCCGTTCAGGTCGCCGATCGCGATCGAGTGAGGGTAGTCCGGAGTGCCGTAGTCGAGCCTGGCCTGGAAGCTGCCGTCGCCTCTGTTCAGAAGCACGGAGACGGTGTCCGCACCGGCGTTGGCGGTCGCCAGGTCAGGCTTGCCGTCGCCATTCAGGTCGCCGATTGCGACCGAGCGAGGGTCGAGGCCGGTTCTGTAATCGAGCTTGGCCTGGAAGCTGCCGTCGCCTCTGTTGATGAGCGCGGAGACCGTGCCCGCGTCGACGTTCGCGGTCGCCAAGTCCGGCTTGCCGTCGCCGTTCAGGTCGCCGATCGCGACCGAGACAGGGCCGCGCCCGGTTGGGTAGTCGAGCTTGGCCTGGAACCTGCCGTCGCCCAGGTTCAAGAGGACGGAAACGGTGTCCGCGCCCAGGTTCGCGGTGGCCAGGTCCGGCTTGCCATCGCCGCTCAGGTCGCGAATCGCGACCTCGTAGGATCCGCGTCCGGTCGGATATTCGAGCTTGGCTTGGAAGCGGCCGTTGCCCCTGTTGGCGAGCACGGTGACTGTGCTCGAGGTCGCGGTCGCCAGGTCAGGCTTGCCGTCGCCGGTCAGGTCGCCGATCGCGATTGACTTGGGAGCGCCGCCGGTTGCGTAGTTCCTCGGGCCGGCGAGCGAAGGCGCCGAAGTGGCGAACGACGCGACGACGCCGGGCGCCAGCGCGGCGCAGACGCAGGCGACAAGGACCGCGCTCCCACGAGCGCCACATCGGCCCGACCAACCCTCGAATCTTCGATCCATCCCTGCGCTCCTCGCGGCCCCGATCCGCAGGCGAGGTCTACGCCTGTTGTTCGCAGAAGTCAAGGAACGACCGCCGCCCCGCGCAGGGTCGCCAGGGTGGCAGCAAGAGTGGCAGCGAGACCAGCCGAGACAGGCCGAGATGCCCTCGACGATGAGAGGGGCGAATGGGCCGGGTAAGCAGGAAAAGCTCAGACCGACCGAGATAGACCGAGATCGGCAAGGGCGACTTAAAATCAGGTGTCCCTCCGGGGGCGTGCGGGTTCGAGTCCCGCCCCCGGCACTAGGAGAAGGCAGATTGGCGGCTAGCGCTTCCGTTTCAACCTGTCATCAGTGGGGCCGGAGCTGCTGACCCGCGGCTGACGACGACGTTTACCTTACCGTGCTTCGGCAGCACCCTGCCGGGCTTGGGGTTCTGCGAGATCACATGGCCCCTCTTGACGGTCTTCGAGTAGGCGCGGCGGATCCTCCCGACGCTGCAATCCGCCCGCGCCATCGTGCGCTTCGCGGCCGGCAGCGTCATCCATGCGACGTTTGGTGGAACGCAGTGCCCGGTCGCGTTTAGGAAGACAGAGACAGCGTCGTAGTCCGCGGTCGCCATGTCCAGCTTCCCGTCGCCATTCAGGTCGCCGATCGCGACCGAGAAAAGGTCGTCGCCGGTTCCGTAGTAGTCACGCTTGGCGTGGAAGCTGCCGTCGCCCCTGTTCGCGAGCACGGAGACGGAGGCCGCGCCGCCGTTCTCGGTTGCCAGCTCCGGCTTGCCGTCGCCGTTCAAGTCGCCGATCGCGACCGACTCAGGGGCGTCTCCGGTTCGATAGTCGCGCTTGGCCCGGAAGCTGCCGTCGCCGCTATTTAGGTGCACGGCGACGGTATTGGTGCCGACGTTCGCGGTCACCAGCTCCGGCTTGCCGTCGCCGTTCAGGTCGCCGATCGCGATCGAGTAGGGGGCGCGTCCGGTTGCGTAGTCGAGTTTGGCCTGGAAGCTGCCGTCGCCCCTGTTCAGGAGCACGGACACGGTGTTCGCGGAGTTCGCGGTGGCCAGGTCCGGCTTGCCGTCGCCGTTCAGGTCGCCGATCGCGACCGACGAAGGGTTGGTTCCGGTTGCGTAGTCGAGCTTGGCCTGGAAGCTGCCGTCGCCCCTGTTGGTGAGCACGGACACGGTGTTCGCGGAGTTCGCGGTGGCTAGGTCCGGCTTGCCGTCGCCGTTCAGGTCGCCGATCGCGACCGATTTAGGGCCGCTGCCGGTTGCGTTATCGAGCTTGGCATGGAAGCTGCCGTTGCCCCTATTGGCGAGCACCGAGATGGTGTCCGCGTCCCAGTTCGCGGTCGCCAGCTCCGGCTTGCCGTCGCCGTTCAGGTCGCCGATCGCGACCGACCGAGGGCCGCTGCCGGTTGCGTAGACGCGCTTGGCGCGGAAGCTGCCGTCGCCCCCGTTGAGGAGCACGGAGACGGTGTTCTCGTAGTTCGCGGTCGCCAGATCGGACTTGCCGTCACCGTTCAGGTCGCCGATCGCGACCCATTGGGGGCTTCCGCCGGCTGCGTAGGTCCTCGCGCCGGCGAACGATGGCGCCGAGCTGGAGCCCCGACCTGTTTGATCGCCGCCCCGACCTGTTTGACCGCCGCAGGCGCTAAGCGTGGCAATGGTGGCCAGAAGGAGGGCGCAGCAACGAGCGCCACATCGTGTCGACCAACCCTCGAATCTTCGATCCATCCCTGCACTCCTCGCAGCCCCGATCCGCAGACGAGGTCTACGCTCGCTGCTCACAGAAGTCAAGGAGCGACCACCGCTCCGCGCAGGGGCCGAGCCAGGGTGGCATCAAGGTGGCAGCGAGGCCGGCCGAGACTGGCCGAGATGCCGTCGACGATGAGAGGGGCGAATAGGCCGGGTGAGCAGGAAAACCTCAGACCGACCGAGATAGGCCGAGATCGGCAAGGGCGACTTAAATCAGGTGTCCCTCCGGGGGCGTGCGGGTGCGAGTCCCGCCCCCGGCACTGGGAAAGGGCAGCTAGGCGCCGCCCTTTCGGCTCGTCCGAACGTTGAGCCGACGTGCCTAGACTGCTAGGTGGCAGCGAAAGTGGCAGCGAACCGTGAGAAGAAGGGCTCGAGGCGAGCGCAGGCTGGGCAGGCGGGAGGGTTGTGAACAACCGGCTACCACTTCCAGCGGAGTCCCTTCTTCAAGCCGCGAGCCGCGCCACGAGAAACCGCCCGCGCAGTCGGAGACGTCTTGCCACCACGTCGTCTTGCTTTCTTCTCAGCCTTCCTTGCTGCCTTTTGGACGTAATGATCGGTCCCGTTAACTGAGCTTGATCGGCCTCGGGCGCGCATCTCTGGGCCCTTCGCTACTTCGCAATGGTTCGTCCGGACCATGTTTGGCGCCTGGTCGATCGTGCAATATTTCGCTATGCGGCAGTTCCCGGGACGCAAGCGCGTCCGCGTATTGCTGGCTGTCGCTGTCGTGGCGTCGGTTGTCGGAGCCGATCTCTCAGACGCGAGGCCGATCGGCCTCGTACAGACGTCGGCTGTTTCGTCGAATCTGACCTTTCCGGTTCGGGCCGCCTTCTATTACCCCTGGTACCCCGAGACGTGGACCGTGAACGGGGCACATGTCTTCTACCACCCGGCACTCGGATACTACGACTCCTCCGCTCAGACGGTGGTTGACGAGCATGTGCGCGCTCTCGACTACGGTCACTTCCAGATGTCGATCGCCTCGTGGTGGGGCGTCGGCACCCATCAGGAGGCGCTGCGCGTGTCGCTGCTGCTCGACCGCACAGCCGCGCTTGGCTCGCAGCTTCGCTGGGGGCTCTACTACGAGGCCGAGGCACACGGCAATCCGAGCGTGGCGGCGATCCAGGCCGACCTCGCCTACATTAGCGAGCACTACTCCTCGCGGCCGGCGTACGCATACGCAAACGACAAGCCGATTATCTTTGTCTACAACGCGGATGACACCACGTGTGAGGTCGCGGACCGCTGGGCGCAGGCAACCGGCGGAAACTGGTACGTCGTGCTCAAGGTGTTTCCCGGCTACCGCAACTGCCTCGTACAGCCCGACTCGTGGCACCAGTACGCGCCCGACGTTCCTTTCACCCGGCAAGCCGGGTACTCGTACTCGATCTCGCCTGGCTTCTGGCGCGCCGATGAGCCGAGCCCGAGGCTTTCCCGCGACCCGGCCCGCTTTCGGCAAGGCATTCGCGACATGCTCGCGTCAGGGGAGCCTTGGCAGTTCGTGACGACCTTCAACGAGTGGGGCGAGGGAACCGCAGTCGAGGAAGCGGTCGAATGGGAGAGCCCGCAGGAGGGTATCTACCTGGACGCGCTGGCAACAGATGGCGCCGAACCGCCACCGCCACCGCCACCGCCACCGCCACCGCCACCGCCACCGCCACCGCCACCGCCA
>JBBPIJ010000014.1:5837-25852 GCA_038040395.1 Actinomycetota bacterium | reverse complement strand
CCGCCGCCTCCACCGCTGCCGCCTCCACCGCTGCCGCCACCACCACCGCTGCCGCCACCACCACCGCTGCCGCCACCACCACCGCTGCCGCCGCCACCACCGCTGCCGCCACCACCACCGCTGCCGCCGCCACCACCGCCGCCGCCTCCACCGCCGGGTCCGCCGCCTCCCGTCGTCCAGTGCGTGGTGCCGAGAGTGATCGGCCTAACGTTCCGCAAGGCCCGCATGCGGATCCGTGCGAAGCACTGCTCTGTCGGTCGAATCCGCCGTGCACGCTCCAGGCGAGTGGGCCGCGTAATCGCTCAGAGCCCGAGGCCGCGTAGGAGGTTCGCACGCGGCACCAGGGTGAACCTGGTGGTTGGCCGCAGGTAGCCGAAGTCGGCAGCCTTGGTTAACGTGCCCTCGGTGCGGCCGGGCCGCTCAAAGCGCCAACTGCTCTTCGCGTTCGGCGGTGCTGGCGCTGGCTGATCGCGATCGATCGAGGGTAGCGTCCGGTTGCGTAGCTCCTCGCGGGCGCGAACGAAGGCACCGAGCTGGCGAATAGCGCGCGACGCCGAGCGTCAGCGCAACGCCGGCGCTGGCGAGAAGGACGGCGCTGCGACGAGCGCCACATCGGCCCCGGCAACCCTCGAATCTTCGATCCACCCCTGCGCACGCCCGTTGCTCGCAGAAGTCAAGGAACGACGACGCCCCGCGCAGGGTCGCGCCAGGGTGCGCGATTTGCCGCGTCAGCGGCGGACGACCACCTGGTCGAGCGGGGTACTCGGTCCGAGCACTGGCGTCGAGCGCAGGCCGTGCACCCAGGGGCGGCGCAGAAGCACGACGGCTCTGTACGTCGTTGGAAGCAGCGCGCATCGTTCCGCCACCAGCAGCCGATCGACCTCGCGGAAGAGCCGCATCCGCTCGTCCTGGTCGCGCAAAGCGCGAGCCTGGTCGAGGAGGGCGGTGATCTCCTCGTCCCGAAGGAACGGAAACACGGCGAGCAGGGGTGGAAAGACCCCTTCCGGATCCGGGAAATCCGCCACCCAGAGGGCGTGCCAGGCGTGCGCGACCTCGAGCGCCGCGCCGAACGACTGCAGCGGAGCAGACAGCACCTTCACGCGTGCGCCCAGCCGGCCCCATTGCGCGGCGAGATCGCGTCCGTCGTCGCCTCCTGCGGCAGCGTACTCCTCAGGGATCGCGAGCTCGATCTCAGGCAAACCCTCGGCGCCGGGGTAGCCCGCTTCTGCGAGCAGGCGTCTGGCGAGCTCCAGGTCGAAGGGCGGCGAGATTCGGTGCGAATGGCCCGGCATCGCCGGCGGCAGAAATCCCCCTCGCCCGGCCGGCCGCGCGACCGACGAGCCGCCCCCGAGCAGGCGGTCCCGGTCGACGGCATGCGAGAACGCCTTTCGGACAAGCTCGTTGTCGAAGGGGCGTCGGTCGGTCCGGTAGCCGATGTATCCGGTTCCAAGCTCGCTCACGACCTCGGCGACGGTCTCCGGCCCGTGCTCCAACACGCGTGCGTCACCCACAGCGGTCA
The DNA here is from genome assembly GCA_038040395.1 of Actinomycetota bacterium. Taxonomy (GTDB): domain Bacteria; phylum Actinomycetota; class Thermoleophilia; order Gaiellales; family Gaiellaceae; genus VAXT01. The sequence continues at coordinate 24,333 of JBBPIJ010000014.1, read as the reverse complement.
CATCGGCGTCGCCGGCCTGCCAGGCCGCGACCTTGTCCTTGTCCTCCGCGGTGAACGCGACCTCGACGCGGCCGACATTTCCCCTCGCTCCCGACCAGGTCGGGCTCGCGACGAGGAGTGCGCGCTCGCGGTCGAACTCGGCCAGGACGAACGGCCCGTTGCCGACGAGCCCGGCCGGGTCGCGCCAGCCGTCGCCGAGAGCCTCGCAGCGGTGACGCGGCCACGGAAACGTCCACGGTCCGGCGAGGAGGTAGGGAAAGTAGTTGCGAGGCTCCCGGACCTTGACCTCGAGCGTCCGGTCGTCGAGCGCGTTCGCTGCCTCGACTTCCTCGAGCCACCAACCGGACTGGAGCCCCTCTTCGCGCGTTCGCCGCCAGCCGTAGACGAAGTCGTCGGCGGTGACGGGCACGCCGTCGCTCCAGCGTGCAGCGGGCCCGAGACGAAAGCAGTAGGTGCGGCCGTCGGCGGAGACAGTGAGCTCCGTGGCGAGGTCGGGGACGACGTTGAGCTCGTCGTCGAAACGGACGAGCCCACGGAAGAGGTGCTGGACGAACCAGCTCTCGTACGAGACGTACGTGTACCCCGGGACGAAGTCCGAAACCCCTGGGAACAGGAGCCGGAGGCGCTCCGTCGCCTCGAGCCTCTGCGGCTCGACCGCGTGCGAGAGCGCCTCCTCCCACGCGCGGGAAGCCGACTGGAAGTCGAACGCGAGGTGGTGCGTCAGCGCGACCTTGAAGAGCGTGCTCCGCGCCCGCTGCGCGTCGCCGGTGCCGCGCATGAAGCCGAGAGCCACCCCGTAGTGCTCCAGCGCTTGCTCGTTGGCGTAGACAGCCCGCGCTGCATCGCCTGCCTTGAGCAGGTACTCGACCGCCGCCTCCGCCTCGCCGGCCTCGCTGAAGTGCCTGGCGAGTAGGCCGTAGACCTCGCTCGGAGAGTCGCGGTGCAGCTCCTCGAGCGCCCGCCCGACCCTGCCGTGGAGCTCGCGACGCCTCTGCTCGACGAGCGTCGCGTAGGCGACTTCCTGGACGAGACCGTGGCGGAAGCGATACTCCGGGGCCGGGCGTCGCCGCTCCTCGACGACGAGCTCGAGGCGCTGGAGCTCCGACAGGGCCGGAAGCAGGCTCGAGCCCGGCGCCACGCGCTCGAGCAGCGGCAGGCCGAAGTTGCGGCCGATCACGGACGCGACGTTCAGGACCTCGCGCGTACCGGCTTCGAGGCGGTCGAAGCGGGCCTGAAGGGTCTCCTGGACGAGCTCGGGGATGGCGAGCCCCTCCCGGCCGGCGGCGAGCTCGTAGCGGCCGTTCTCACGGCGGAGCGCGCCTCGTTCCACCAGGTCGCGGAGCGCCTCCTCGAGGAAGAACGGGTTGCCGCCGGCGCGGTCCGCGAGCTCGTCGGCGACCGAGGTCGGTAGCTCGGCGCCGGCCGCGCCTCCGGCCAGCAACCGGCTCGCTTGCGAGTCGAGCGCCGCCAGCTCGAGCTCGTGATTGCGGTGCGGGTAGCGCCGGCGCGCGTGGTCGCCCAGAGCCCAGGAGCGGTGCTCGCGCTCGCTGCGGTAGAGGAGGAAGAGGCCGATCGCCTCCTCCTCGGTCAGCGGCAGGAGCTCCTCCAGCAGCTCGAGCGTCGATTCGTCGGCCCAATGCAGATCCTCCAGGACGAGGCAGAGCGGCTGCTCGCGGGCAAGCGAGCGGACGAGGCGTTCGACGCCGTCGATCGTCTGGCGCTGGACGCTATCGCGGCTGAGCTGTCGAAGCCGATCTGCCTCCTCGGGCTCGAGCGGCAGGCCGAGCACCGTGGCCAGGAACGGGTAGACCTCCTCGGCCTCGCCGTCGAGCGCCGCCGCGAGACCTGTCTTCAGCTCGAGCCGGACGCGTGCCTCGGGCTCGGAGACGCCCAGTTGGAGCCAGTCGCGAAGCAGCTCGCGCACCGGCCAGTAGGGAATCGCCTGCGCGTAGGAGACCGCGTTGCCGACGAGGAAGCGCACGTCGGTCTGTTCGGCCCGCGCCTCGGCGACGAGTCTCGTCTTCCCGATACCTGCTTCTCCGAGCACCGAGACGATCGCACCGCGGCCGTCGAGGAGCTCGTCCAGCACGCGCGCAAGCGTCTCGAGCTCGCTTGCGCGGGCAACGAAGGGCGTCAGGGCCGCGCTCGACTCGACGTCGAGCTCCGCCACCACGCGAAAAGCCTGGACGGAGGCGCTCTTGCCCTTCAGCTCGACCTCGCCGAGCGCCTCGAGCGCGAATCGGCTCTCGATCTGGCGGGCAGTCGCCGGTCCGACCGCGATCCCGCCCTCGCCTGCGAGCGACTGCAGGCGGGCGGCGACGTTGACGGTGTCGCCGAGGGCGTTGTAGCGCGCCTGGTCGGGCAGGTCGCCGCGGAGGAGCATGACCGGGCCCGTGTTCACCGCGACCCGTCCTACGAGCGTGATCTCGTAGGCCTCCTCGACCTCGCGTCCGTAGCGGGCGAGCGCCGCCTGGATCGCCCGCGCGGCGCGGACGGCGCGCTCGGAATCGTCCTCGTGCGCGACAGGGGCGCCGAAGACCGCGAACAGACCGTCGCCGGTCAGCTGCGCGACAGTGCCGTCGAAGCGGTCGATCTCCTGGCGCATCAGGCGAACGACCTCGTCGAAGAGGAACTTCGACCGCTCCGGCCCGAGCCGCTCGCCGATCGCGGTCGAATCCGCGATGTCGGCGATCAGGACGGCGACGTTCCGACGCTCGCCGGCGGGCTCCTCCATGGCCAAGTTATACGCGGGATCGCCCCTTGAGGACTTGCCGCCCCGGCAATGGTTCTTTTTGCCTGCCGACGGCGGCACACCCCCCGCCGAGACACCAAAAACGCGGAATTAGAGGCATCCGCGAACCATCTTCGATACTCCCAATTTCCGCAGAAAATCTACTAAAAACTACTGTGGAGGCCAGGCTTTCCACAGTTTTTCCACAATCTGTCCACATCGTTACTCGAGCGACCTATTGAGTCGTAGCGCTCGCCGTCGCATCATTCTGAACTGCGGCTCCCATTACTGGGGACGTGGGAAAGGGGAGAACGGAAAATGCGGCGATCTGCGGCCACCACGGGGGCGTGCTTGGCCCTCTTGCGGAAACCAGCTCGGGACTAGGCGATGCTCTCGAGACTAGTGAAACCGGCTCCTGGGGGCCGCTCCTGCCTGGCGAGCACTGCTTCCGCAGCGAGTCCCCGATGAGACCGATGAGGCTCCCCAGGGTTGTCATCGCGGATCCGATGAGCATCTTCCGCTCCGGTGTCTGCACCCTCCTGACGAAGGAGGGCGGATTCGACGTCGTCGCGGCCGCCGACTTGGACCAGCTCGTCGCCGTCGTCGAGGACGAATGTCCGGATCTCGCGCTCATCGATGCCGACCTTCCACCGGCGGGCGGGCTGCTGGCTGTCGAGAAGCTCGCCACTCGCTTCTCGACAGCCTGCATCGTCTGGAGCTTCGCTCCCACGCCGGACATGGTGCTTGCGGCAATTCGAGCCGGTGCCCACGGGTATCTCACGAAGTCGATCTCCTCTCACGGGCTTGTGAGCGCGTTGCGCGGCCTCTCGTACGGGGAGGCACCACTGTCGCGGAGCCTGGCCAGCGCCCTCGTGCAGGGCGTTCGAGGCCTCGGCGCGAGCAGCCCCGTTCTCGAGCAGGCCGCTCGGCTCTCGGCGCGCGAGCGCGAGGTTCTCGAGCTGGTCGCCGCCGGACATCGGAACAAGCAGGTCGCTTCAGCGCTCTACATCTCTGAGTTCACGGTCAAGCGCCACGTCCAGAACATCCTCGAGAAGCTCGAGCTCCCTTCGCGGTTTGCGGCCGGGTCTTTTTACAGCTCGGCAGTTCAGATGGGCGCGATGACCCCGTCGGCCCGGACGACGGCATGACCAGCGTCGTCCGCCATGCGGAGGCCCTGGGCCAAAAGTTGGGGCGGGAGCCGGTCGTCGCGATCATCTCGAGAACGCCCATCTTCTGCGAGGCCCTGGTCGAGGTCCTCGAGGACATCGCCGAGGTTCGGAGGTTCCCCGCCGACGCCGCCGACCACGTTGGTCTACTGCGGGCTGTTCATCCGGACGCGGTCGTGATCGACGCCGAGGACGGAATCGAGGGCGCCACCGAGTTTGCAAGCGAAAGCTCTGCCGCCCTGCTGCACATCTCGCTGGTGCATGGAACGCTGCGAACCTGGCACCGCTCGGGTTGGAGCCAGGTCGAGAACACTGGCTGGTCACCTGAATCCATTCGCAACGCGCTCCTCGCGGAGCTCTACCGGCTGGACGGCGACTCGTGACCGAGACACCAGAGATCGCTGCTGCCGTTGCCGGAGGAAAGTTCGTCCCCGGCTCGTGCATCGGTTGCAGCGGCGAGATCGCCGACGTGTTGGCGCGCCTCGGCTCCATCCGGTGCCACGACTGCCGTCGCACCGAGGCCGTCGAACGCTTCACCAAGTTCACGGAGAGGCTGCAGGCCGCTCCGAGCCCCGTAATCGATTCGAGACCACACGCACGAAGGAGGAACGGGATGCAACTCCAGACCGAGGGCCGTGTGCTGACGCGGCCCACTGAGAACGGCAGCCGCCCTCGGGAAACGCGGCGTAAGAGCGTGCGCCCCCGGCTCTCCGTGGTGCTGCCGACAAGGAACGAAGCAGAGAACATCGAGCTGCTCGTCGCTCGGCTGCAGGCGGTGGCTCCCCAGGTGCCTACCGAGATCATCTTCGTCGACGACAGCGATGACTCAACGGCTGAGGTCGCTCAGTCCGTCGCCGATCGAAGCTCACGGTGTGTGCGGGTGATTCACCGTGCTCCCGATCAACGCGGAGACGGCCTCTCCGGGGCCGTCGTACAGGGAATGCTCGCCGCCCGGGGCGAGTGGGTGTGCGTCATGGACGCGGACCTCCAGCACCCCCCCGAGCTGATCGAGCAGTTGCTCGAGCGCGCGGAGTCAGGGGACGTCGACATCGTGCTTGCGAGCCGGTATCGCGACGACCGTCTCTCGAAAGGCTTCGGCCGTCTCCGTGCCCTCCTTTCCCGCGGCACGACCGCCGCCGCGAGAACGCTGTTCCCCTCGCGCCTGCGGAACGTGAGCGACCCAATGAGCGGCTTCTTCCTTGTCCGACGCAGCGCACTCGATCTCGAGGCGCTCCGTCCGCGTGGGTTCAAGATCCTGCTCGAGATTCTCGTCCGCACGCCCGCCCTGAGATCGGCCGAAGTGCCGTTCGAGTTCGGCGAGCGCCACGCCGGCGAGAGTAAGGCGTCGCTGCGCGAAGGGTTGCGGTACGTCGGTCAGCTCTCCAACCTCCGCGTCGGCGGATCCGCCACCCGGTTCGCGCAGTTCGGCCTCGTCGGCGCCTCTGGGCTCGTGCTGAACATGGTGCTCCTCTACGCGCTCACGAGCCTGGCGGGCATCTTCTATCTCGCCTCCGCTGTGGTCGCGACGCAGGGCTCGACTCTCTGGAACTTCGCCCTGACAGAAACCTGGGTCTTCCGTGACAGGGAGCTCAAGCTGGGACGTAAGACCCGCCTGGCGAGCTTCATGCTCGTCAATAACGCGGCGCTGGTCGTCCGCGCGCCCTTGCTCGTTCTCCTCACGTCGGGGCTCGGGGTCGACTACCTGCTCTCCAACTTGATCACCCTCGTTGCGCTGGTTGCCGTCCGGTACCCGCTCGCGGACTCCTGGACCTGGGGCAACAAGGACGCCGTCGCTCGCGAGCCGCGCTGGCATAGCTACGACATCCACGGCATCATCAAGGTCGCCTCACAGGTCGCGCTGCCGGAGCTCGAGCGCTTCCGCTGCGAAAGCCTCTCCGGCAAACCCACGATCCGGATCCGCATCGGCAAGCTCAACAAGGCTCAGAGCGAGCTCGTGAGCGCGCTTGCGTTCATGACGCGCCACATCCGCTACGACGAGGGCCTTGGACGCTTCGGCTTCGGGGTCGAGATCTCCACGGGCAAGTCGACCGAGGTCGTCGCCTCCCCGCTTCTGCGGCGCTCGCCCCACGTCCTCTATACGAACGTCGTCGAGCCAATCCTTCGCTGGGCGTTCGTCAAGAAGGGCTATGCCCTCGTTCACGCGGCCTCCGTGGCCTTCGGGGACCGGGCTTTCCTCGTCACGGCGAAGACCGACACGGGCAAGACGACGACGATTCTGCGGACACTCGACCGGCATCGTTGCTCGTTTCTGTCAGACGATCTCGTCCTGATCACGCCCGACGGGCGAGTGCTTCCGTACCCAAAGCCGTTGACCATCAGCAGACACACGCTGCGGGCGGTCAAGACGCCTCTGCTGACGTGGCAAGAGCGACTCGCGCTCGTTTTCCAGAGCCGCCTGCACTCGCGCTCGGGCCGGCAGTTCGGGCTACTTCTCGCTCGTATGCGGATCCCGGCGGCGACCGTCAACGCGATCGTGCAGTTTCTGATTCCGCCGCCGAAGTACCACGTCGAGCGGCTGGTTCCCGGCGTCGAGACCGCCGAGGAAGCACGCCTCGCGGGGATGATCGTCATCGAGCGCGGCGGTTCGGAGGAAGTCTCTCTGTCCGACAGCGAGGCCCTGGACATCCTGATGAGCAACTGCGAGGACAGCTACGGCTTCCCACCGTACTCCTCGATCGAGCACTTCCTTCACAGTGGGAACGGACGTGACTTGCGAGCCGAGGAGCGCGAGATCGTGCAACGTGCGCTCCGGGGCCTTCCGTCGACGCTGCTCAAGAGCGAGACGATGAACTGGTGGCAGTCGCTTCCGGCGATCGTCGGCAGCGAGCTCCGGCCCGAACTGTCCGTCCGCGTGAGCCCTGTGCCGAGCGGCGCGATGCCGATGGTCACGGTCGATTGACCGAAATAGCTGGATGGAGTGAGGCGACCGACGCGCCCGAAGCGCGCCGGCGCCCGTTTGCGGGGCGCGTAGGGACGCGTGCATGGGCCTACGCGCAGATCGCCGGCTGGGTGCTGTTCGCCACCGGCATCGCCTACAGCGTGGTGCTGCGCTTCTGGCACCTTGGCCAGCTCGGCTACAACAGCGACGAGGCGGTCTACGCGGGTCAGGCGGCGTCGCTCGCCGATGATCCCGAGCTGAAGCAGTTCTTTCCGATCTTCCGCGCTCACCCGCTGCTTTTCCAGTCGATCCTGGCGGTTGGCTTCAAGTTCGGCGTCAACGACGTCACCGGCCGCGCGATCTCGGCGGCGTTCGGGCTCGGCACCATCGTGATCGTCTACAAGCTGGGTGTCCTCCTGTATGGGCGGAAAGCGGGACTGCTTGCCTCCCTCTTCGTTGCGCTCATGCCATATCACGTCCTCGTGAGCCGCCAAGTGCTGCTCGACGGCCCGATGGTCTTCTTCGCAACGCTGACGCTGTACCTGCTCGCCCTGTACGCCACGACCAAACGGCCTGCCTGGCTCTATGCGGCAGGCGGAGCGATGGGCCTGACGGTCCTCGGGAAGGAGACGAGCATCCTGCTGCTGGGCGCGATCTACGCGTTCTTCGCGCTCTCGCCCGACATCCACGTGCGGATGAGGAACCTCGCTATCTCGTTCGGGGTGATGGTGCTCGTCATCGCCCCGTTTCCGCTGACGCTGAAGCTGGCCGGGCACGCGCAAACGGGCGAGTCCTACCTGGCGTGGCAGCTCTTCCGTCGGCCGAACCATCAGTGGTCGTTCTATCCGGCGACAGTTCCGGCCGTAATCGGCCCGCTGCTTGTGTTCGTTGCCCTACTCGGTCTCTGGCTGCTGCGTGACCAGATTTCATGGAGAGAGACGTTGTTGCTCTCGTGGATCGTCGTCCCGGCCTTGTTTTTCCAGCTCTGGCCGGTCAAGGGCTTTCAGTATCTCCTTCCGTCGGCCATCCCGATCGCGCTCCTTGCGGGCCGAACGATTGGCCGCTTGAAGCCTGAGCCGGCGAAAGCAGGGTCCCGTTGGGCCAACTGGCCGCGCCTCGTAGCCCCTGTCCTCGCGGTGACGGTGGCGCTTACTCTTGCCGTCGAGACGCACGCGCGAATCCAGCCCTCCACGTCCGGCACCTTCCTCGCCGGCTCGGGCGGTGTTCCCGGCGGCCGGGAGCTCGGTCACTGGGTCGAGAGCAGGGTTCCCGAGGGAGCTCAACTGCTCGCCATCGGTCCTTCGATGGCCAACATCGTGCAGTTCTACGGGCATCGCAGAGCCTACGGCCTCTCCGTCGGGCCCAACCCCTTGCGTCGAAACCCGGCTTACGAGCCGATCACGAACCCGGACCTCGCGATCCGCAGCAACGAGCTCCAGTATCTCGTCTGGGACGCGTTCTCGGCCTCGCGGACGTCCTTTTTCTCCGACAAGTTGCTCGCCTACGCAGACCGCTACAACGGCCGGATTGTCCATACAGAGTCGGTCATCACGAAGACGCGGGAGGGCAAGTACGCCAAGCGTCCCGTGATCGTCGTCTACGAGGTGCGGCCGTGAGACTGCTCCGAGGGCCGGTGAGTCTCGTCGCGGCGATTGCGCTAGCGCTCGCTTGTGCCGGCACCGCTCGAGGCGAGCGGAAGCCGACGACGCCCGTCCGTCACCTCATCACGCTCATGCAGGAGAACCATACTTTCGACAACTACTTCGGCACCTACCCCGGCGCCGACGGCTTACCGCCCGGCACCTGTATGCCGCGTGACGTCGCGCGTCGGTCGGCCGGCTGCGTCAAGCCGTTCCATGTCGGCGGGCGGCCGGTGCGCGACCTCGGTCACAACGCAACCGTCTACGAGGAGCAGTTTCGGCAAGGTCGCATGGACGGCTTCGTCGACGTCTTCCGCCGACAGGGGATCGACGGGAGCCTTGCGATGGGTTTCTACGACGACCGCGACCTTCCCTACTACTGGAATGTCGCCGACGAATACGTGCTGTTCGACCGCTTTTTTACATCGGCAGCCGCGGGAAGCGTTGTCAACCACATGTACTGGATCGCGGGTGCGCCGGGCACGCCCGAGGACAAGGTCCCGGCTGGCGGCTTCAACGTGCCGACGATCTTCGACCGACTCGAGGAGCAGGGGATCTCCTGGAAGTTCTACGTCCAGAACTACGATCCCAAGATCAACTTTCGGACGCCCGGGTCGGGAGACCACGCCTCGCAGGTCGTCTGGGCGCCGCTTCTCGCCTACCCGCGCTACCTCGACAACCCGGATCTCTTCCGCCACATCGTCCCGATCGACGAGTTCTTCGACGATCTTCTTCGGGGGACGCTGCCGGCGGTCTCATACATGGTTCCCTCCGGGGCGAGCGAGCATCCGCCGGGCAGCATCTTGGCGGGACAGCGCTTTGTCCGGACGTTGATCAATGCCCTGATGCGGAGCGACTCCTGGTCGAGCTCGGCGTTCATCTGGGCCTACGACGACTGGGGAGGCTGGTACGACCACGTCAAGCCTCCGCCGGTCAAGGGAGAGTCAGATGACCGCTTGGGCTACGGCTTCCGTTCGCCGGCGCTGCTCGTGAGCGCGTTCGCCCGCCGAGGCTACATCGACTCGACCCAGCTCGACTTCACCTCGATCCTGAAGTTCATCGAGGAGAACTGGCGCCTTGAGCCGCTTGCCGAGCGCGACCGAAGTGCAAAGAGCTTCGCGGGCGCTTTCGACTTCACCCGTGGGCCTCGTCCGGCGCGCTTCCTCGCGGCGGAGCGGCCAGGCGCCGAGCCCGCCGAGCCCCGCCGCGCCGTCATCTATGTCGGGTACGGCTCGGCACTCGGCGCGGCAACGCTTCTCATGGCATGGCCATTGGTTGGCGCGGGACTGGTCGGTCGAAGGCGTCGGCGCCGGCGAGCGGGGTCGGATTCGTGAGCGGCGTGCCTGGACGCGTCCTACTGGCGCTGGCGATCGCCTCTGTCTGCGCTCTCACGGCTGCGCCGCCCGGACGGAGCACGGGCTCGGGAAAGACCGTCGAGATCCAGACCGTGCCCGCTCTTCGGAATGTGCGCTTGTCGCTCGGCGGTGTGGTCGCAGTCTCGGACCGGGCAGGCATCGTCCGAATGCCGTGGAGGCCTGCGCTCGGGACCGTCCCGCGCCTGCGGGTCTTCGCTGCGCCTGGCAGCAGGGTTCGGGCGCGGTTCAGCCGCTGGTACGGCAACGTAGTGAGGCCGGGCCCCGGGGGTCTCAAGGCGGCCTTCGACCTCGACTATCCCTTCAGGCCGAGCTTCATTGACCTCGAGGGGTTGCCGATTCGCGGCGGCGTGGTGAGGACGCTGACGCTCCGCTCGAGCAACGGGCTGAAGAGGGCTATCTCCGGGCAGAAGCTCGCCAGGCGGCAATGGCTACACGGGGTCCGCGTTGTCTCGACGCCGCTTGGCCCTCGCACGCGCGAGATCTATTACTCGGTCGAGCGCGCCCTCGTCCACGGCTCGAACGTCGTGAACATCTCGCAGCAGCGCTTCTTTCCGAGCCGAACTCCGCGTGTCAAGATCCAGTTGCTCTTCTATCCCGCCCGCTTCCGCGTGCGGGACCTCTTGTTCGGCTTCCCGACTGGCTCGGCAATCGAGCTGACCTATCCCGACGGTCAGGTCGAGCAGTACTCGCTCGACCGCGGGGGGGTCGTGCTCCCGTCGCTGCCGCGAGGGGACTACCACGTCAAGGTCGAGGCGCACGGGGTTTCGTTCCTGATCCCGGTGAGTCTCTCGCGGCGGCAGGACGTTCCGCTCAGAGTCGTGAGCTACCTGGACATCGGGGTCGGTCTCGCCGCGTTGGCGTTCCTCGTCGGAGGCCTCTTGCTCGCGCGGCGGCCACGCCTCCGCACGCGCGTGCTCCGCGTGCCTTCAGTAAAACCGTGGGCGGCCCTTCTCGTGGCGGCCATAGCAGTCCTGGCTCTCTCGTCTTCGGCCAGGGCCGCTCGGCCGTCAGGGCGTCCAATCCCATTGCTGGCGCACTACTACATCTGGTTCGACCACAGCTCGTGGCGCCGGGCGAAGACGGACTACCCACTCCTTGGCCGCTACTCGACTGACGAACGCCGCGTCATGCGGCAGCACGTGCGCTGGGCGAAGGAGGCGGGCATCGACGGCTTCATCGTCAGCTGGAAGTCGACGCCGGTCCTCAACCGGCGCCTAGACCGGCTCATCCAGATCGCGGATGCGGAGAATTTCAAGCTCGCCGTGGTCTATCAGGGGCTCGACTTTGCGCGTGAGCCGCTTCCTGCTGCACGCGTGGCGCGTGACCTCGACTTCCTCTCCAGCAACTTCGGCCACGACCGCGCCTTCGACCTCTTCGACAAGCCGCTCGTCGTCTGGTCGGGCACGTGGCGCTTCTCGGAGAGGGACGTCGCGCGCGTAGTAGCTGCGGGCCGGGGGCGGCTCCTGATCCTTGCGTCCGAGAAGAACGTCGCGGGGTACTTGCGAGTTTCCCGGTACGTCGACGGCAACCTCTACTACTGGTCGTCAGTCAACCCCGAGACCAACCCGCACTATCCGCAAAAACTGATCGACATGGGGGAGGCCGTCCACGCGCGGGGCGGATTGTGGATCGCGCCTGCAGCTCCGGGATTCGACGCCCGTCTGGTCGGCGGAAAGCGTGTCGTCCGCCGCCGTGACGGAGCCACGCTACGAGAAGAGATGGACGGCGCGGTGCGCTCGTCGCCGGACGCCGTCGGCCTGATTAGCTGGAACGAATTTAGTGAGAACACCCATCTCGAGCCGAGCTCGAGGCTCGGGTACCGCGCTCTGAGCGTCCTCGGCGATCTCACCGGCGCGAGATTCGTCTCGCGAGGAGACTTCGACTCGAGCGACGCGCCCGCTAACGACGTGAGCTACGGCGTGCCGTTCCTGATCGGGCTCGCGGCGATAGTGCTCGCAGGCGTCGGCGCCGCTTTCTGGCGCAGGCAGATACGGAAGGCCGTAGACGGGCGTACGGCGCACGAAATTCACGAATCGCGAGTTAGCCGTCAGACCGAGTCAACAGAAGGGATGTAGAGACATGCCCAGCAGCAGCCGATACTCACGTCGAGGGCCCGCTTCCAGCTTCCGGGGCGGCAAGATCGCACTCGTCGTTGCTCTGGGCGTGCTCGCGATGGCGGTGGCCGTCTCGATCGCCAGCACGGCACGGGCTACCGGGTCGGTGTGCAGTACGAGCGGGCCGGCAAGCGGAGCGTACGCGGCGACGGTCTGTATCACGAATCCCGCCGACGGCGCATCGCTCACGGGGGCGATGCCCGTCTCCGTCACGGTCAGCGTCACAGGCACGAACCCGGGGATCCGCAGCCTCGCCTTCTATCTACCGGGCGAGGCGCTGGATGACCTCCTCGTGGACTTCGCCTCCCCGTATGAGTTCACCTTGCCGACGACGAAGTGGGTCGACGGTGCGAGGACGATCCAGGTCGAGGCCGAGATGCGCGACGGCTTCGTGTCGCAGCGCGCAGAGGTCGGGGTCACGTTCGACAACGGCATTACCGAGCCGCCGGTCAACGGGAACACATTCACCCCGAGTCTTGGGACGACGCCGTCTCCGGGAGAGCCCTTCGTCCTCGCAACGACCGGCGACGGCGCAGGCGGTGAGCCGAGCGCGGACGCAGTCAACGACCTCGCGGCCTCATGGAACCCGAACCTCTTCCTCTACACGGGTGACGTCTACGAGCACGGAACCTCGACCGAGTTCTACAACTGGTACGGGCACGACGGGTCGTTCTTCGAACGCTTCCGGTCGATCACGAATCCGGCGATCGGAAACCACGAATACGAGAACGACGGCGCGCCCGGGTACTACGACTACTGGGACAACGTTCCCGACTACTACAGCTACACCGCGGCCGGTTGGCACTTCATCAGCCTGAACTCGACGGCTCAGTTCGGCCAGACGGCGCCCGGCTCGCCGCAGTACGAGTGGCTCGCCGAGGACCTCGCCGACAATACGGCTCCCTGCACGGTCGCGTACTTCCACCACCCCGTCTACAACATCGGCCCCGAGGGAAGCGCAACCCGCATGGACGAGATCTGGGCGCTCATGGCGCAAAACGGCGTCGACATCGTTCTCACCAGCCACGACCACGACTACCAGCTCTGGAGCGCGCTGAACGGAGCGGGCGAGCTCGACCCGAACGGGGTCACTCAGCTCGTCGTCGGCACCGGGGGCCACAGCCTTCAGCAGTTCGTCCGGTCGGACAGCCGTGTCGCGAACGCCATCGGCGGTCAGTTCGGCGCCCTACGGATGGAGCTCAACCCGCAGGGTGCCGCGTACCAGTTCGTTTCGACTAACCGCATCACACTCGACTCCGGGTCAATTCCATGCCGCGAGGCGGATGCGGACACGACCCCACCGACGGCGCCACAGGAGTTGGACGCTAACGCCATCTCACGGTCGCAGATCGACCTCAACTGGAGGGTGGCAGCCGACAACGTCGGCGTCACGGAGTACGAGATCTATCGCAACGGGTCCCTGCTGACGACGATCGGCCCCCAGAGGACCTACTCGGATGCGACCGTCGCGCCCGAAGGAACCTACCAGTACGAGGTGCGTGCACGAGACGGCGCGGGGAACGTCTCCCCGCCGAGCAACGTCGCCACGGCGACCACGCCGGCCGACGTCGTGCTCTTCAGCTCCACGTTCGAATCGGGGAACATGTCGCGGTGGACGAACTCGACGGGGCTCGTCGTCCAGCAGAACGAGGTCTTCTCCGGCCAATGGTCGGCGCGCGGGACGAGTACCGGCGCGGCGGCGTATGCGTACAAGCAGCTGACCGCCGGCCACAACGAGCTGTATTACCGCCTGCGCTTCAAGATCGTGAGTCAGGGGTCGAACGCCGTCAACCTGCTTCGGTTCAAGACCGCGACCAACGGCAAGATCCTCTCGGCCTTCCTCAGCTCCACAGGCAAGCTCGGCTACCGGAACGACGTGACCGGCGTGACCACGACGAGCACGACCGTCGCGTCTAGGAGCGTCTGGCACACGCTCAAGATCCGGGTGTTGGTCAACGGCGCCGCGGGGCAGAGCGAAACCTGGCTCGATGGGATCCGAATCAATGCGCTCAGCAAGACCGAGTCGCTCGGAACGACGCCGATGAGCCGGATCGAGCTGGGCGAAAGCTCGACGCTCCGTACCTTCGATGTCGCCTTCGACGAGATCGCCGTCGACCCGGCATTCATCGGCGACACGATCGCTCCGAGCATCCCGGAGGACCTCGTTGCGACGCCTGCTTCCGGCCTCGCGGTCGATCTCTCGTGGACCGCCTCGACAGACGACACCGCCGTCGCCGGCTACGACATCTTCCGCGACGGCACGCTTCTTTCCAGCGTCGGAACCGTCACGAGCTACCGTGACGCGACGGTCTCTCCGCTCAGCTCGCATGTGTACGAGGTTCAAGCTCGCGACACGGCCGACAACATCTCGGATCTGAGCGACCCGGCCACGGCGAATACGCCATTCGTCTTCGAGGACGGGTTCGGGAGCGGAAACCTTTCCGCATGGACGTTCTCCACGGGCCTCGTCGTCCAGGAAGCATTCTCCCCCGGGAGCGGCAGCGCCTACGTCGCGAGGGCGACGACCACGGGGGCCGCGGCGTACGCGTACGAGAGCCTCGACGTTGCGCAGCCGGAGCTCTATTACCGGCTCCGGTTCAAGCTGCTGAGCCGCGGAGCGAACTCCGTCAACCTCCTGCGTTTTCGGACGCCCACCGGCTCGTCGCTGTGGTCGCTAATGGTGAACTCGAGCGGCAAGCTCGCTGCACGGAACGACGTTACGGCCACGACCACCACGAGTACTGTCGTCGTTAACACAGGCGTCTGGTACGAGATCCAGGCGCACCTGGTCGTCAACGGCTCCAGCGGGCAGGCGGAGGTCTGGCTGGCCGGGGCGCCCGTTGCCGCACTCAGCAGGGCCGAAGCCCTCGGCTCGACGCCGATCGGACGAGTCCAGCTGGGCGACAGCTCGACCGGGCGAACCTACGACGCGATGTTCGACGAGATCCTGGTGAACACGAGCTTCGTCCCCGACACGACGCAGCCGACTGCGCCGACGGACGTAACTGCGACGGCCGCGGGCATGAATCAAGTTGACGTGGCGTGGACGGCGGCCACTGACAACATCGCCGTGACCGGCTACGAGATCTACCGCAACGGCTCCTTGCTCACGACCGTCGGGACGGAGGCGAGCTTTACGGACACGACAGTCTCGCCGGGAACGACGTACGAGTACGAGTTGCGAGCGTTCGATGCGGCCGAGAACGGCTCTCCAGCGAGCAACGTCGCCGTGGCGACGACGACTGGGCCGGACACGCAACCGCCGACCACGCCGACGGGGCTAAGTGCGACCGCGGTCTCCTCGACGCGAATCGACCTCGGCTGGACGGCCTCGACCGACAACGTCGGCGTCACGGGCTACCGGATCTACCGGGACGGAAGCCTCTTGACGACCGTCGGCCCGTCGCCGACGACCTACAGCGACACGACCGTCACGCAGTCGACCACCTACACGTACACGGCGAGTGCGATTGATGCGATGACCAACGAGTCGCTCCAGAGCGACCCGGCCTCGGCGACAACGCCTACGCCGGACACGGAACCGCCGACGACGCCGACGAGCCTGGGCGCAACCGCGGTCTCGACTGCCCAGATCGACCTCGGCTGGACGGACTCGACGGACAACGTCGGCGTCACGGGCTATCGGATCTACCGGGACGGAAGCCTCTTGACGACCGTCGGTCCGACGCCGACAAGCTACAGCGACACGACCGTCGCGCACTCCACCACCTACACGTACACGGTGAGCGCGATCGATGCCGCAAACAACGAGTCGCCCCAGAGCGACCCAGCCTCGGCGACGACCCCGCACGCCGTTCTCTTCCAGGACGACTTCGAGAGCGGCAACTTCGCTGCCTGGACGACCTCGACGGGCATGACGGCCCAGCAAAGCGAGGTCTTCGGCGGGCTCTGGGCGGTGCGCGCAGACGCGAGCGGTGCCGCGGCGTATGCGGTGAAGCAACTTGGCTCGGCCCAGTCGGAGCTGTACTACCGGCTCCGATTCAAGATCTTGAGTCAAGGCGCGAACACGATGAA
Organism: Actinomycetota bacterium; assembly: GCA_038040395.1. Lineage (GTDB taxonomy): Bacteria > Actinomycetota > Thermoleophilia > Gaiellales > Gaiellaceae > VAXT01. The sequence goes on along the minus strand of JBBPIJ010000014.1, from coordinate 8,372 downwards.
CTTGCTGAAGTTCCGGACAGCCGCCGATTCCTCGCTTCTCGGGGCCTACGTCAGCAGCACAGGCAAGCTCGGAGAGCGCAATGACTTCACGGGCATCAGTACGACGAGCTCGACCGTGGTCTCCGCGGGGACCTGGCATCAGCTACAAATCCACGTCGTCGTCGCCGGTGTTCTGAGCCTGACCGAGGTCTGGCTCGACGGCACCCAGATCAGCGCGCTCACGAAGACAGATTCGCTGGGAACGACGCCCGTCGGCCGTATCCACCTCGGAGACAACGCATCCGGCCGGACGTTCAGCGTCGCCTTCGACGATGTCGTGGTAGACACCCAGTAAGGAGAACGTGATGATGCCGCCCACACGACCGCTCAAAGCACGGGAATCGACACTCGGGCGAAGCTCCCGCCCCGTCTCGGGGGCCCGGTGGGTGTTCTGCGCTGTGCTGATCGCCGCATTCACCTGGAGCCTCGCGGGCAGCAACCGGGACGGCGCTCACGTGGCGAACGCCGTCGGTGACCCGGTGATCGCGGCGGTCGGCGACATCGCCTGTGATCCGACGAACTCGAACTTCAACGCCGGCAACGGCACTTCAGAGAACTGCCGGCAGCGGTACACCTCGGATCTCGTCTTCAACGCCGGGCTCGCCGCGGTGCTCCCGCTCGGCGACAACCAGTACTACTGCGGCGGATACAACGCGTTCCTCCAGTCGTACGACCTGAGCTGGGGCCGCGTGAAGTCGATCACGCACCCGGCGGTCGGAAACCACGAGTACCTCACCTCAGGCGGCACGGACTGCAACAGCGCGAACGCGGGCGCAGCCGGCCACTTCCGCTATTACGGGGCGGCGGCCGGGACTCCGGGCCAGGGTTATTACAGCTTCGACGTGGGGACGTGGCACCTGATTGCCCTCAACTCCAGCTGCGGCGATGCAGGCGGCTGCAGCCCTTCGAGCCCGCAGGGCCAGTGGCTCCAAGCGGATCTCGACTCGCACCAGAACATGTGCACGCTCGCCTTCTGGCACATCCCGCTCTTCAGCTCGGGCGGGCGAGCCTCCTCGAACACGCAGAGCTTCTGGAACGTGCTCTATGCCGAGGAAGCGGATCTCATCCTCGCGGGCCACGACCACACGTACGAGCGCTTCGCTCCGCAGACGCCAACCGGGGCTCTGGACAACGCGCGCGGCATCCGCTCCTTCGTCGTCGGCAGCGGCGGAGCAAACCACACCTCGTTCGTGACGACGGCCCAGAACAGCGAGGTCCGAAACGACAGCACGTTCGGAGTGCTCAAGCTGACGCTGCACGAGAACAGCTACGACTGGGTCTTCCAACCCGAGGCGGGCGCGGCTTTCACCGACTCGGGCACCAGCGCCTGTCACGGGCCGATCCCCGACAACGAGCCGCCGAGCGCGCCCACGAATCTCACGGCGACCGCGGTCGGAGGGAGCCGCGTCAACCTCGCGTGGACGGCTTCGACCGACAACGTGGCCGTCATCGGCTACGAGATCTATCGCGGCGGCACGCTGATCGGCACGTCGTCTACGGCGAGCTACACGGACCTGACGGTCCAGCCGAACACGACGTACAGCTACCAAGTCCGCGCGTACGACCAGCCGGGCAACCGGTCGCCCTTCTCGAACACCGCGATCGTCACGACCGGCCCTCCCGACGAGGTCCTCACGTTCGCGCCCGTGGACGATACGTACATCCTGTCCGGCTCTCCGAATGCGAGTTTTGGCACCCAGGGTTCGATGGGAGTGGACCTGTCCCCGGAAGCAAACATGCTCCTGAAGTTCGCCGTCTCGGGGATCGGGCCCGGGCGCACCGTCGTCAGCGCGACCCTGCGCCTGCACTGCGTTGATCCGTCGACTATGGGCGGGGCCGTCCGGCGTGCCGCGCATTCGTCCTGGAGCGAGCAGTCGGTGACCTGGAACACCGCTCCCGCGGGTGAGCCGACCTCGGTGGACTCGCTTGGCTCGGTGACGGTGGGAAATTGGTACGGGCTCAACGTGTCGCCCCTCGTCACGGGCGACGGCCCGGTGAGCTTCCGTATGACCTCGAGCTCGACCAACGGTGCGGACTATGCAACGAAGGAGGGCGCAGCAGGGCTCGCTCCGCAGCTCGTCCTCCAAGTGGCCGGCAGCCCGACGCCCGATACGGAACCGCCGACGAGGCCCAGCGGGCTGAGCGCGACCGCGAACTCATCGACGCGGATCGACCTCGCCTGGACGGGCTCGACCGACAACGTCGGCGTCACCGGCTACCGGATCTACCGGGACGGCAGCCTGCTGACGACCGTCGGTGCGACGCCGACGAGCTACAGCGACACGACCGTCGCGGACTCGACGACCTACACGTACACGGTGAGCGCGATCGACGCGATGAACAACGAGTCGCCCCAGAGCGACCCCGCCTCGGCGACGACGCCTCCGCCGGACACGGAGCCGCCGACCGCCCCCAGCGGGCTGAGCGCGACCGCCGTCTCCTCGACGCGGATCGACCTCGCCTGGACGGGCTCGACCGACAACGTCGGCGTCACCG
>JBBPIJ010000014.1:4207-5737 GCA_038040395.1 Actinomycetota bacterium | reverse complement strand
CCTGCTGACGACCGTCGGTGCGACGCCGACGAGCTACAGCGACACGACCGTCGCGCACTCGACGACCTATACGTACACGGTGAGCGCGATCGACGCGGCAGACAACGAGTCGCCCCAGGGCGACCCCGCCTCCGCGACGACACAGACTCCTCCCCAGACGCTCACGTTCACGCCGACGGCAGACACGTTCGTGCAGTCGGATCTCGCCGGCACCAACTTCGGCTCGGCAACATCCGTCCAGGTCGACAACAACCCGACGAAGCACTTCCTTCTGAAGTTCGCTGTCTCGGGGATCGGCGGTCGCACGGTCGTCCGCGCGCGGCTCCGGCTGTGGTGCGTCGACTCCTCGAACTACGGCGGGGCGTTCCACCGGGTCGCCAACACGTCCTGGAGCGAGCAGACCGTCACGTGGAACACCGCCCCTCCGGGGGACGCGGCGGTGCTCGGCTCACTGGGCGCAGTTGCGCGGAACACCTGGTACGAGGTCGACGTCACGCCGCTCGTCACTGGCGACGGAGCGGTGAGCCTCCGCACGACTTCGACCTCGAAGAATGGTGCGGACTTCTCCTCGAAGGAGGGAGTCGCGCCGCCGCAGTTGGTGGTGACCGTTGGCTAGCTCGTTCATAGGGCGAAAGCTCCGCTCTGGACGGCTGATCGCCGCAGTGCTCGTCGGCGCGGTCACGCTCGGCATCATCGTCTCCGCGCTGCACGGCGCCCCGGCGTTGGGCTCCGGGCGAACGCAGACGTTCGCCGCGGTCGCCGACGCGTACGTGACGCCGAGGGGGCCTAGGCGGAATTACGGTTCCGCGAGGAAGCTCCTCGTCGGCGGCGCGCCCGCCGCCAGGACGTACATTCGGTTCAACCTGCGCGCACTGACCGGCAACGTGACCCGCGCGACACTGCGGCTGTACGCGGTTCGCGCGTCGGCGACGGGATTCGGCGTTCACTCAGTCGGGCGTGCGCCCTGGACGGAGCGAACAATCACGTTCAGGAGCGCGCCGAGTCTCAATGACCGAGTCGGTCGCTCCGCACGCGCGACGAAGCCGGGCAAATGGGCGACCGTGGACGTCACGAAGGCCGTCAGAGGCGGCGGGACCTTGAGTCTTGCGCTGACCTCATTCGGTACGCGGGCAGGCGCATTCGCGAGCCGCGAGTCGGGCAGGGGCCCGCGGCTCCTGATCGAAACGGGCCCCCAGCAGCTGAACCCCGTCTGCGCCGACCTGACGCTGACCACGGCCGAGGATGAGGCCGGCCAGACGAGCCCTGACTGCAGCGACCTGGAGGGCGACCCGCTCAGCTTCGAGATCGCAAGCCAGGGCACGAGGGGCACTGCCTCGGTCGTCGACGGGCACCTGCGCTACCAGCCGAACGCGAACGCCAACGGCGCCGACAGCTTCACCTACCGCGCCCGCGACGGCTCCGCCGCAAGCGCCCCGGCGACGGTCGCGGTCACGATCACGCCCGTCAACGACCCGCCCGTCTGCGCCGACCTGACGCTGACCACGGCCGAGGATGAGGCCGGCCAGACGA
>JBBPIJ010000014.1:0-4107 GCA_038040395.1 Actinomycetota bacterium | reverse complement strand
CGACGGTCGCGGTCACGATCACGCCCGTCAACGACCCGCCCGTCTGCGCCGACCTCAATGAGTCAACGCCGCAAGGCACGGCGCGGGCGGTCACGGTCGACTGCTCGGACATCGACGGCGACACCCTCGTCTACGCGGTCGTCTCGGCCCCCTCGCACGGCTCGGTGACGGTCTCTGGCCCCGACTTCGTCTACACGCCGGCGGAAGCCTACGTAGGGCCGGACGCGTTCACCTTCAACGCTAACGACGGCGCTGCCGACTCGAATAGTGGGTCGGTCACCGTACGCGTCGACCCCGTGATCGCGGCCGCCGGCGACATCGCCGACTGCAATCTCCTTGGAGACGAGATTACGAGCGCCCTTCTCGACGACATCGACGGCACGGTCGTCACGCTCGGCGACAACGTGTACGACCAAGGCACTTTCAGCGAGTTCATGAACTGCTACGAGCCCTCGTGGGGGCGACACAAGGTGCGGACCCACCCGGCCGTGGGCAACCACGAGTACGAGGACCCGGCGGGCGGTGCCCAGGGCTACTTCGACTACATGAACGGCGTCGGCAACTTCGCAGGGCCTGCGGGCGATCGTGACAAGGGCTATTACTCGTTTGATCTCGGCGAATGGCATTTCGTCGTAATCAACAGCAGTTGCTCACAGATCGGCGGCTGTGACGTCGGCTCGCTTCAGGAGACGTGGCTCCGGGCGGACCTCGCCGCGCATTCGGCCGCGTGCACGGCGGCGGTCTGGCATCACCCACGCTTCAGCTCGGGGACAGAGCACGGCGGCACCCCGCGGATGGAGTCGATCTGGCAGGCGCTTTACCACGGAGGGGCAGACATCGCGATGAGCGGGCACGAGCACAACTACGAGCGCTTTGCGCCGCAGACGGCGACGGGGGTTGTAGATCCGGCTTTCGGCCTGCGCGAGGTCGTCGTCGGGACGGGTGGCAAGGGTGGCGGCTACCCGTTCGGCCCGCCCGAGCCGAACAGCGAGGTCCGGGCCAACGACACACTCGGCGTCCTAAAGGTCGTCCTCCGACCTGCGGGCTTCGAGTGGAGTTTCGTCCATGAGCCAGGCGCGGTCTTCACCGACATCGGGTCCGGAGCCTGCCATGGCCAGCCCGATCCGGCGAACACTGTTTCCCCCACAGTCAGCGGCAGCCCCAGACAGGGTCGCCCGCTCACGGTTACACCTGGAACGTGGGTCGGCTCGCCTCCGCTCACTTACGCCTATCAGTGGCGGAGCTGCGCCGATGTCGGTGCGGACAGCTGCACCGACATCCCGGGCGCGACGGGCTCGACATACACGCCCGGACCCGCCGAAGTCGGATTCCGGCTGCGCGCCGTCGTGACGGGCACAAGCGCTGCCGGATCGACCGCCGCCCGGTCAAACAAGACGAACCTCATCCAGCCCCCCTAGACGGTTTTGGGATGGCGGACTCGCGCGAGTCCTCGGCTGGGCGTCGCTTGTGGAAAACAGGTGATGGTTGTACGGTGACAGAGTCTTGCAGCTACTCGGAACAAGTCACCTTTCCAACGCTTGCGGCTTCCCTACGCCCACGGCTCGCACGGGTCTCCCAAACTCACCCTAGTGTTGAAGACTGCGGCCATCACTCCGACACGTGTACTGATCGCAGATGCGAACGCGATGTTCAGGTCCGGGGTACGCAGCATCTTGGCGTCCGAGTCGGGTTTTCAGGTCGCCGAGGCCGGTGACCTCACCGAACTACTGCGCGCAGTCGAACCCCCTTGTCCGACGATCATCCTTCTCGACGCAGACCTGCCGCCGTTCGGCGCCACAATCGCGGTCTCGCGGGTCCGGCAGCGCTGCACCTCGGAGGTCGTGGTCTGGGGTTTTCATCCCTCTCAGCGCCAGATCCTCGAGGTGATCCGCGCGGGGGGTAGCGGCTATCTGAGCAAGGACATCTCGCCTCACGCGCTAGTTCGGGCCTTGCGCGGCGCCTCTGAGGGGGAGGCGCTGATCTCGCGCGACCTCGCGACGGCTCTCATCGAGGGCATTCACGCGCTCGATGAAAGCGAGTCCGTCCGAGACCGAGCGGCGCTCCTCTCCGATCGCGAGCGCGAGGTGATCGCCTTCGTCACGAGAGGCTTGCGCAACAAGGAGATCGCTACCGCGTTGTCTATCTCGGAGCTCACCGTCAAACGTCATGTTCAGAACATCCTCCAGAAGCTCGACGTCTCCTCGAGGCAGGCCGCCGGACAGCTCTACCTCGAGGTTTTGGGGGCGGACCGAGCCGGAACGCGCCTGGAAGGAGAGGCGGCGCGCTGACCGTCCCGCCGGGGCCCCGATGCCCGGTCAGTGGCAGGCAGTCGAGCCCGAATCGGAGAACGTCCCGCCCGGGACCGGTACAAACTGCCAGTCGTAGCTCGTTGGGTGCAGCGTCAGCTTGAGCACCCCGAAAGTGGTTCCGTTGGCGACCTCGCGGTTCGGTACCGGCCCCGGGTCGACGGGGTAGTAGTTCCGTCCGCCAGTGCCGACCACGATCTCGCGGATCCCGCGGAGGTTGTTGCGGGCGCCGGCCGGCGTCTGCGGCGCGTATCGCTGGTAGTTGTGATCGTGCCCATTGAGGACAAGCTCGGCATTGGCGTTGTAGAGCGCCTGCCAGAACGGCACGTACGCCGGGTCGTTCGAGTACTGGCCCGAGCTGAACCGCGGCTGGTGCCAGTACGCGAGCGTACACGCGGCGGGATGAGTCGCGAGATCGGTACGGAGCCACTGCTCCTGCGGAGAGTTGGCGTTGCAGCCGCCGACTCTTGAGCACTCGGCGTTGAGGACGACAATGTGCCATTCGCCTAGGTCGTAGCTGTAGTAGCCGCGGGTCGGGTCGCCCGCCGCTTGGCCGAAGTACCCGTAGTACCCAGCGGCGCCGGCCGTCAGGTACTCGTGGTTTCCAACCGAGGGACGCGTGCGGACCTTGTGCCGTCCCCAGTTCGGGTGGTAGCAATTTGCGAACTCGGCCGCTGTCCCGGACTCGTACGCGTTGTCGCCGGTCGTGTAGACGATGCCGGGGATCGCATCGAGGAGCGCGGCCGTCGCCTCGTCGCCTGAGCTGGCGCACCTTGCGATGTCGCCGGCACCGACGAGGACAAAGTCGGGTCCCGGAGGAGGCGGAGGAAGCGGAGGAGGCGGCCCGCCGCCGTCGTTGTGCAGCGCGTCGAGGTAGGTCCCGAAGCCGGAGCCGGACTGCCACTCGCTCGCCGATTCGACCGAGGTGCCCTCGCCCCACTCGTTGAAGGTCGTCACGAGCTGCCAGGGCGCGTTCGAGGCGACCATGTCGCGCACGTTCTGGTTCCAACGGGCGGGGTCGCGCACTAGGCGCTCGGCTGCGTCGGCCAGCCAGAAGCCGGGGCTGATCGCGTACGAGTAGCCGGACTGGCTGTCGGCGGCAACCGCGGGCGAGTACTGGTGCCAGCTCGCAGGCTGGCTCGCGCAGGCCTTGTAGCCCGGGAAGACCTTGAGGACGATGTAGGCGTTGACGGCGGCGTTCGCCGCCCGCCACTTCTTGGCGACGTCGCAGTTGGTGTCGTTTGCGTTGTAGACCACAACTACCGGTCGTCCTCGGATCCGCAGATAGCTGGGATCGTGGCCGTAGCGGCGGCGGATATACCGAAGGTCGCTTGCGACCTTCGACAGACTGGGGTTTCTGGACCCTTCCGGCTCGTAGTAGAGCGTCCAGCGGAACGTGGAGGAAACGCCCGGCGTCGCCCGGAGGATCAGCGGGACGCGGATATCTGATCGCGACCCTTTGCCCCACCACGAGACGATTCCTACGTCCAGCTTGCCGTACTCGAGCGCCTGAACATGACGCCGGATCACCGCTTCAACCGAGGAGTTGTAGAAGCCGAGCGAAGGGTTGTAGCGGGTGTAGGGGTAGATCCCGTGCTGCGTCCAGGCCTCCGGGAACCAGGGGTAGTAGAAGGCGGCGCGGATCGGGAACGAGGGCTGGAGGTCGAGAGGGCCGGTCTTGACGACGAGACGGGGGGAGGTCTCAGCTGACTCGCGGCTCCGCAGGCTCAGCCCGCTGGGGCTGGGAGCCGTCAGGGCGAGGCTGACCCGGCCCCCTTGCCTGACGAGCTTCGTGACATTG
>JBBPIJ010000013.1:64033-71306 GCA_038040395.1 Actinomycetota bacterium | reverse complement strand
TGGCGAGCTCCTCACCTGTCCGATCTGTTTCAACACGAAGAAGCTGGACGAGGCCGAGCTCGTCCCGAACGCGAAGCTCGCCGGCGCGACACCGCTCTGGGAATGGATCGGAGAAGGAGCGACCGTATTCAGCTACTGACGCCCGGCGAAGGGAAGCCCTGTCTTCCTGATCGTTTTCTCCCGGCAGATCGTTTTCAGTCCGAGCCTCGGGTCCTCACACCAGCTCGCGTGCTTGCCTTGTGTCCTGGAAGCACTTAGCCTGGTCGGGAGTGCTGAAGAGTGTGTTCGTCGGGGGGTTCTTGGCCCTTGTGTTGCTGCTGGCGCCTGCGAGTCCGGCTGCCGTGCACAAGAACGCGCCGAGCCCGGCGATCGTCAAGCGCTTTGTCGTGTACGGGGTCTACACACGCGAGCAGCGGTCACAGCTCGTAACCGAGGGGTACGACATCGGCGAGGCGTACTGGGCCGATCGCGTCGACCTATACGGGAGTGACAGACAGGCACGCGCGCTTGCCCTACGCGGCTTCCGGGTCGTCCCGAGCGAGGTGCGCGACGACTTCCCGCCGGAGGACTCGGGCTACCACAACTACGCGGAGATGACCGCCGATCTACAGGCGGTCGCCGCAGCGCACCCGTCGACCGTGCACTTGTTCTCGCTCGGGATGTCGTTCGAGGGCCGAGACCTGATCGGCGTGCGCATCTCGGACGACGCGACCGACAACCTGTCCGAGCCCGGCGTGTTCTACGTCGGTCAGCACCACGCGCGCGAGCACATGACCGTTGAGGTCGTGCTCTCGCTCGTGCATCTCTTCGCCGAGTCCTCGAGGGTGACGGTCGGGAACCTCGTCCACACGCGTCAGATCTACATCGTCCCGAGCCTGAACCCGGACGGCGCCGAGTACGACATCGCCACCGGCTCGTATCGCTTCTGGCGCAAGAACCGTCAGCCGTACACGGGCATCTACGGCACCGACAACAACCGCAACTACAGCTACCGGTGGGGCTGCTGCGGCGGATCGAGCGGCAATCCGAGCAGCGAGACCTACCGCGGCCCGAGCGCATTCTCGACGCCTGAAGACGCGCGTATGGCCGATTTCATGATCGCCCACCCGAACGTCATGACCGGGATCAGCTACCACTCCTACGGCGACCTGATCCTCTACCCGTACGGCTACACCTACGACGACGTTCCGGTGGACATGACGCCCATCGACCGCCAGACGTTCGTCGCGATGGGGGCGGAAATGGAGCGCACCGCCATGTACCACGCCCAGCAGTCATCCGATCTCTACATCACCGACGGCGACTGGAACGACTGGATGTACGGAGCGCTGCACCGCTACCCGATCACGATCGAGCTCAGCGGCGACGGCTTCGGCTTCTATCCTCCGGACGAGTACATTCCGGCCACGAGCAAACGGAACCACGAGGCCGCGCTCTTCGTCGCCCGCATAGCCGATTGCCCGACAGCGATCGTCGGCCAGAGCTGCGACGCCCGTGGCGGCGCACGGTCGAACCTCGGCCGCAGATAACGGAACCGCCGCTTAGCCGTTGAGCCTCGCCTGGCGAGCTTGCTTTTCGCATCCGAGAGCGGTAAAAGCGCATCAGGCAACAGGCCCGCTTCGCGGGTCGATAGGGGGGAGGATGGCATGAGGGCAAGGATCCTTTGGGCAGCAGCGCTCGCCTTGGTGCTGTTTGGTCTCGCGCTCGGGCTGAGCGCGCTGGCCGGCGCGGCCGAACGCCAGGCCGAGGGATCAACGCCGGGCCTCCCCGGCTCGACGTGGAGCGTGGTCGCATCCATGCCGCAGGGCGTCTACGGCGCGGCAGGTGTCTCCAACGGCACCTACGCGTACGCCGCCGGCGGCTACTCGACCAGCTCCGGCACGACCCTGGACACCTTCTACCGATACAACCCGGTGAACGAGCGGTGGGACACCTTCCCGCCCTCGATGCCCGCGGCCGTGGCGATGGCATCGGCCGTCTACTACCCGACGACGAACAAGATCTACGTCTTCGGCGGCATGGATCCGAACACCGGCGTGTTCAGCAACGCGACCAGGGTCCTCGACATCACAGCGAACACGTGGACCACCGCGGCGACCATGCCGGGCCCGCGCGCCTCGATGGCATCCGGCTACAACAGCGCGAACGGCAGGATCTACCTGACCGGCGGCTACAGCACTGTCGACCCGTCGAGCGCTCAGGAGACGACGTGGGAATACAACCCCGCCGCGAATACGTTCACGACGCGCGCGCCGATCCCGCACGCGGTAGGCGGCGCTGCCTCCGGTGTCATCGCCGGCCACCTGTACGTGGCAGGCGGCCGTGATGCCACGAACACGGTCGTCAACCTCGTCTGGGACTACAGCATCGCGGCGAACACCTGGACGGCAAAGGCCGCCATGCCGACCCCGACGAACGTCCCGGGCAGCGCCGCGGCGAGCGGCAAGCTCTGGAGCTTCGGAGGCGAGAATCCGTCGGCCGCGACCGGGACGACGGTGGTCTATGACCCGATCAGCGATAGCTGGTCGAGCGCTGCGAGCCTGAACACCGCGCGCTCTAGCGTGGGGGGCGCGGCGATCGGGAACGTGCTGGTGGCTGCCGGCGGGCGCAACGGCGCGACGGCCACTTCGGCGACAGAAGTTCTGGATGCCGGAGCGGCGTCTTGCGTCAATCCCGTCACTACCTTCAGCGAGAACTTCGACGGCGTGACGCCGCCCGCGCTGCCGGCAGGCTGGACGGCGACGAACGAGCCGGGCAACCCGCCCCCGCTGTGGGCGACTTCGAACTCGGGCTTCCCTCCGCCGGCCTTCGATACGCCTCCGAACTCGGCCTTCGTTGACAGCCCTCAGTTCGTCAGCGACAAGCGGCTCTACGCACCGAGCATCCCGATCGTGACGAGCTCGGCGCAGCTCACCTTCCGGAACAACTACTACACGGAGACCACGTTCGACGGCGGGGTTCTGGAGATCAGCATCAACGGCGGCGCCTTCCAGGACATCCTCGTGGCGGGCGGTCGCGTCGTCGTCGGCCGCTATAGCGGGACGCTCTCGCAGATCCGAAACAACCCGCTCGCCGGTCGTCTGGCCTGGACCGGCAACTCGAACAACGGCTTCATCACGACCGTCGTCATCCTGCCCCCGTCCGCCGCCGGACAGAACGTCGTTCTGCGCTGGCGCTCGGGCACCGACGACGCCATCGGTGGGAACGGCTGGCGCATCGACTCGCTCAGCATCAGCGAATGCCTCGGAGGGCCCCCGCCTCCTCCACCGCCTCCTCCACCGCCTCCGCCGCCACCTCCACCGCCGCCTCCGCCACCACCACCGCCTCCACCTCCACCGATGTGCCCCGGTGGATCCACCCCTGTGGCGATCGGCGACTTCTTCTTCAACCCGGCCACCGCGAACGTCCCGGTCGGGACGACCGTTTGCTGGACGAATACGGGCCAGGCGGCACACACGGTGACCTCGACTACGGCGGGCCAGTTCGACTCCGGCGTCATGGAACCCGGTGAGATCTTCACGCACACGTTCGACACGGCAGGCAGCTACCCGTATCTCTGCGACATCCACCCGTTCATGACGGCCACGGTCAACGTGGGTCCTCCGCCTCCGCCGCCTCCGCCTCCGCCTCCGCCTCCGCCGCCTCCACCACCACCACCACCACCTCCTCCACCGCCACCGCCTCCGGTCGTGAGATGCATCGTTCCGAGGGTGATCGGAATGACCCTCGCGCGAGCGCGGACGCGAATTCGCCGTGCGCACTGCTCCGTTGGCCGCGTCCGGCGCGCGCGCTCGAGACGCGTGGGGCGAGTGATCCGTCAGAGCCCGAGGCCGCGGACGAACCTTCGGCGCGGCGCACGGGTCAGTCTCGTCGTCGGTCGCAGATAAGGCACGCGAGCCGGCCGCGATGAGCTAGTTGCTGCGGTGCTCTGGGGGCACTTGTTGCCAGCGCCAGGCCAGAGCGCATGTTCCCGGCCTCCGCGGGATCTCTCCAGAGCGGATCTGCGGTCGAGCAGGAAAGGAGAGGGAGGGACGTTGCGGCCAACTCGGCTTTTCCTCGTCGGCGTCGAAGGACTTACTTTGCACGCGCTGCGCCCTGGGCCTCGAGCGCGATGCCAACCTCGAAGTCGTGGGTCAGGCAACCTCCGGCGGCGACGTGCTCGCGGGTGTCGCCGAGACTGGCGCGGAGGTCGTTTTGATCGACGCCGGAACGGCGGGCCTCGACGGCCTCGAGATGCTCGATCAGCTGCGAACGCGAAACCCGGAGGTGAAGGTTGTGATGCTCTCCGCCGCCGAAGATTCAGCAGCCGCGGCGGGGGCCCTCCGCCGGAACGCGCCGCGCGGGGAGGCGGACAGCCGGGCCCAGTCTGACCCAGCGGGAACGCGAAATATTCGAGCTAGTGGCCGCCGGCTGCTCGAACAAGCAGATCGCCCAGCGGCTTTCGCTTAGCGAGCACACGATCAAGTACTACCTCACGCACGTCTATCGAAAGCTCGGAGTCAAGGGCCGTGCACAGGTCGCAGAACACCGGCTCGCCGGTAGCGTGCGCGGCGCTTCCTAGCCTAGGGCGATCATCGTTTTCACTAGGGGCAGATAGGACTTTCAGCCTACGACGGTAGGCCTTCTCCGATAGCAAGATAGGTCTTGCGACCTATTGCCGTCCACACCCCAGAACCGTCAGGGTGAAAGAACGCGGTCGACCATTAGGGGCTCGATCGAGGGGCTCGATCGCGGTACTGCGGCAATCAAGGGAAGGGGTACGAGGTGCGGCCAAGTGTCCCCCAGACGGATGGCGGAGCGTCGTCTTACGACGCAACTTCTGTGCGCAAGCGACGGCTAGGGGCCGGGTTTTTGCCGGCGCTACTGCTCATTGCGCTCGCATTCATTCTGCAAGCGGCATTTGCGCAGAACGCTTCCGCTGTAACGGGAGTTCCATGCCCTCAGACCGGGATCGAGACCGTCGCCACCGACGCGCATGCGTATGACCCGGGCAGCCTCGTCCACATGACGGGTTCGGGTTACGCGGCGGTTTGCGACGTCGTCGTCAAGGTGACGCGCCCCGACGGCTCGGTCGTCACCGGCGACGGCACCTTCACCCCCGGGAGCGACACGGTCACGACCGACTTCTTCGGGAACCTCACCTACGACTACCAGCTTCAGAGCGTTCCGGCGATCGAGGGCACGTACGAGGTCGACGTCCTCGGGATGGGCGACGCTGTTCTCGCGCACACATCTTTCGTCGACGCATTCGGCGTCGGCAAGCTGCACCTCGGGAGCATCGCGGGGGATGAGAACTACATCTACACGGCCGGTAACACGATTGTCTCCGACTCCGACATCGAGGCCTCGGGGAATGTGAATAACCAGCGCTACTACAAGTTCTTCATCCTCGACGCCTCGAACTCGGTCCGCAACAGCCCAACGTGTACTTCGAACGGCGGTGGCGGTAGCTTGACCTACTCGTACACGGTCCAGACGAGCGATCCAGTCTCGAACGCCGCGTATTACACCTTCCTCCTTCGTCAGTACGTCGGGACAGCTGCCGCAGCGCTCGCGCAGTGCACTGGCGACACCGACGGCCTCGGCGCAGACCGGGAGAAGGACTCCGCGGAGGTTTTCGACGTTGCCAAGGCGACCGCCTATACATCCGCGGCCCTGACCACGACGACGACTTCGTATGCCGCCGGCGCGAGCGCATTTGTCGTGGTCACCGGCATGCAGCCGGGCACCAACGACTTCAGCAATACCTGGATCAAGCCCTCGGAAACCGCCGCGACCGCCACGTGCTTGAACACCAACGGAGGCGACCGCGCCGACAGCAGCGCCAACGGCACTCTTCCGGATCCGGCCGACAGCTCAGCTGCTTCGCCCTCGAACGACGCGCTCCAGTATCCGCCGAGGCCCACTCCGAACGCAGGGCAGGACGACACGTGGAACTTCCTGTCGAACTACGACACCGCGACCACCGCCGCGTGCCCCGCGTTCGCAAGCGGCAACCAGGGCGGGTGGCAGTTGAAGCTCCAGAAGGACAGCAAGCACTTCGTCACGCTGAGCCCGTTCAGCGCCGACACCACGGCGCCGACGGTCACGATCAACCAGACACCAGCTGGCACGGCGGGCGATCCCACGACGGCCTCGACGATCACCTTCACGGCCACGTTCAGCGAGAACGTGACGGGCTTTACCGGCAGCGACGTCTCGTTCACGGGCAGCACAGCGGGCACCGGCGGCACGCCGACCGACTTGAGCGCCGCGGTGACCGGCGGTCCCACGGTCTACAACGTGGCCGTCACAGGGATGGCGACGCGCGGGAACGTCATCGCGTCGATCCCGGCCGGCGGCGCGCAGGACGCGGCGGCTAACACCAACACAGCCTCGACCTCGACGGACAACACCGTCGTCTGGGATCGCGTCCCGGCGGCGACGACGCCGGGCTTCAGCCCGGCCGCGCCGAAGACGAACGACCTCTTGACCGCCTCGACCACGACCAGCGATCCGGACGGCGACAACATCTCGGTCGAGTGGACCTTCTGGAGGGTCAACCGCGGCGGTAACACCTGCTGGATCCAGTCCAGCTCGAGCCCTTCCGCTCCGGCGGGCGTGCGCACCGCGACCCTTGACCTGAGCGCGAACTACGTTCCGTTCAGCTGTTCCGGCGCGATGATCAACCCGCTCAACCCGAGCAAGGGCGACATCGTGAGCGTCGAGGCGACGCCGAACGACGGCCTCTTCAACGGGACGATGCAGTCGAGCAGCGTCACGATCGCCAACACGACGCCGACGGTGACGCTCAGCGGCGGGAACAACCTCTCGCCGAATGAGGGCTCGACGTACATCTACAACTACTCGATCAGCGACGCAGACGGCGACACGATCGCCTCGGTCGCGACGAGCTGCGGCATCGGCACGAAGACGAACCCGTTGAACACGAACACCGCGGGCAGCTTCGACTGCACCTTTGCGGACGGCCCGGCGAGCACCACGGTGTCCGCTCAGGCCACGGATACGGGCTTCGGCGCCGGCGCAGGGAATCTCGCCATGCAGTCGATCTCGGTCCAGAACGTCGACCCGACCGTCGTCCTGAGCGGGCCGGCCAACGTCAACGAGTCGCAGACGCTGCACACCTACAGCTTCGACACGAGCGACCCGGGCACCGACTCCTTCACGCACGGAACACCCTCCTGCGGCGCCTCCGGCGTCCTGGTTGGCCCCGTCACCTTCAGCGCCGCGACCGGCGACGGGAGCTTCGACTGCCGCTTCGCCGACGACGATC
>JBBPIJ010000013.1:0-63933 GCA_038040395.1 Actinomycetota bacterium | reverse complement strand
CCGCGACCGCTTCGGATCTCTCGACGGTCTCGATCACGATCACCGACGACGACACCGGCTCCGACTCCGACACCTACGACGTCACCGTGAACAACGTGGCGCCGACGGCGACAGTCAATGGCCCGAGCCCGGTCGACGAGGGCTCGACCCATACCTACAACTTCACGGTCACCGACCCGGGCACCGACACCTTCACAGTCGACGCCACCTACCCGAAGTGCGGTAGCGGCGGCGACTTCGTGCCGGGCACGCTCATGACCAATGCGGGCGGCGGCAGCTTCGACTGCTACTTCCCGGACGGGCCGGCGCAGACCAACGTCTCGATCAAGGTCACCGACGACGACGGTGGCTCCGACACCGGCTCCGAGGGCGTCCAGATCGTCGACGTCGCCAACCTCGCCCCGACGGTCACCCTGACCGGCCCGAGCCCGGTCGCCGAGGGCTCGACCAATACCTACAGCTACACGACGAGCGACGAAGGTACTGAGACGTTCACCCTCACTTCGCAGAGCTGCGACGGCGGCACCCTCTCGGCGGACACCTTCAACCCGGTTGACGGCAGTGGCAGCTTCGACTGCACCTACGCCGACGGCCCGAGCTCGCACAACCCGACCGTGACCGTCTCCGACGGCGATACCGGCTCCGACTCCGACTCGCTCCCGGTCACGGTCTCGAACGTCGCTCCGAGCGCGACCTTCAACAACAACGGCTCCGTCGACGAGGGCTCCAACATCAACCTCTCGCTGACCAGCCCGAGCGACCCGTCCTCGGTCGACACGGCGGCCGGCTTCACGTACCGCTTCAGCTGCGACAACGGCCTCACCTGGACCGCATGGAGCGGGACCTCGACCGCCAGCTGCTCTACCGACGACAACGGCACCCGCCAGGTCAAGGGCGAGATCCGCGACAAGGATCTCGAGGCCAGGACCTACAGCGCCAACGTGACCGTCGACAACGTCGCCCCGAGCGCGACCTTCGGGAACAACGGCTCCGTCGACGAGGGCTCCAACATCAACCTCTCGCTGACCAGCCCGAGCGACCCGTCCTCGGTCGACACGGCGGCCGGCTTCACGTACCGCTTCAGCTGCGACAACGGCCTCACCTGGACCGCATGGAGCGGGACCTCGACCGCCAGCTGCTCTACCGACGACAACGGCACCCGCCAGGTCAAGGGCGAGATCCGCGACAAGGATCTCGAGGCCAGGACCTACAGCGCCAACGTGACCGTGAACAACGTCGAGCCGTCAACGCCGAACCTCGCCTCGCCGGCCGGCAACTCCACGACCGGCGACAACACGCCTGCGTTCGACTGGAGCAACTCCACCGACCCGGCAGGCGCGAGCGACACGATCACCTACAGGATCCAGGCGAATCTCGGGAGCTGTGACTTCACCGGGACGCTCGAGATCAACGAGACCACGACCTCGTCCGACTTCACGCCCCTCACGTCGCTTCCGGATGGCACGTACTGCTGGCGCGTGAATGCGAGCGACGAGGACGGCGGCACCAGCGCCTGGAGCTCGGTCCGCCAGTTCACGATCGACACCGGCGCGCCGAGCGTGCAGTCGATCGACCGGGTCAACGGCAACCCGACCAACCTGTCGAGCGTCGACTGGACGGTCACGTTCAGCGAGAGCGTCACCGGCGTCAACTCGAGCGACTTCGCACTCGTCCAGAGCGGCGGCGTCGCCGGCGCCTCGATCACCAACGTGACCGGCAGCGGAGCGACCTACACGGTCACCGCGAACACCGGCACGGGCAACGGCTCGCTCGGGTTGAACCTGACCGACAACGACTCGATCACCGACGGCGGTGGGAACACGCTGCAGGCCTCGGGCGGCGGGGCTAACGGCAGCTTCACCGGCCAGGTCTACACGATCGACAAGACCAGCCCAAGCGTCACCATCAATCAGGCGGGCGACCAGGCCGACCCGACGACCGCGACGCAGATCCACTTCACGGCAGTCTTCAACGAGCCCGTCTTCGACTTCCAGAACGGCGACGTGACGATCGGCGGCACCGCCGGAGCCTCGAACGCAACCGTCACCAATCCTCTGGGAGACAACAGGACGTTCGAGATCTACGTCAGCGGGATGACGACGGCAGGCACGGTTACCGCCTCTATCGGCGCCAACAAGGCGAACGACGCGGCCGGCAACGTCAACAGCGCCTCGACGAGCACGGACAACACGGTCACCTGGCAGCAGAACACCGTCAACGCGGCTCCGGTCGTCACGATCACGTCTCCGACGTTCGGGCAGCTCTACGCGAAGCCGGCAAACGTGAGTCTCTCCTCAACGTTCGTCGATACCGACGGGCCAAACCCCCATACCTGCTCGATCAACTGGGACGACGGCACCACCACCACGCCGGCGGTAAACGAGACCACGAGGACCTGTGCCCAGAACCACACGTTCAATGCTGCGGGCGTCTACACGATCGTCGTGACGATCTGCGACAACCTGGGCGCCTGCGGCACCAACACGGTCTGGGTCGTCGTCTACGACGCCTCCGCGGGCTTCGTGACCGGCGGCGGCTGGATCGACGTCGCCCGGGGCTCGTACCCGGCTGACCCAACGCTCAGCGGGCGTGCGAACTTCGGCTTCAACGCGAAATACAAGAACGGCGGCGGGCCCCCGCAAGGTGCAACCGAGTTCAACTTCCAGGTCGCCAACTTCAACTTCCACAGCGAGACCTATTCATGGCTGGTCGTCTCGAGCTTCAAGGCCCAGTTCAGGGGCACCGGGTCCGTCAACGGCGTCTCCGGATACGACTTCCGGCTGACCGGTTACGACGGCCAGATCTCGGGCGGCGGCGGGATCGACAAGTTCCGGATCAAGATCACCCGCACCGGCACCGGCCAGACAGTCTTTGACAACCGGATGGGCGTGCCTGAAGACCCGGACGTCGCCGACCCGCAGGCAATCTCCGGCGGCAGCATCGTGATTCATCGGGCCTAGCCTCGGTATAGAACGGGTGGAGCGCGGGGAGACCCCGCCTCCACCTGCCCTATCGGGGCAAAACTCCCGCCAAGACCCCGCGAGCGTCAGTCTCAGCCGCCTCGGCGGCGCCAGAACGAACGCTTTCCCTCTGCATCGCCCGGCGCCTCGCCGAGCGCGTTGGCGGCGCCGAGCCAGTCCTCCGGGCGGAGCGTCATCAACTCGTCGCGCTCGAGCGTGGCCAGCGCCTCCCCTTGCACGCCGGCGAGCCGCAGCGCCTGCGCGTTCAGCGCGTGCTCGAACAGCGTGCGCGCGAAGCGGGCGTTTCCGAACCCTTCGCCCCGCTCGGGGTTCGCGAGGATTCTCCTGAGCGTCTCCTTGGCGCCGTCTCCGAGGCGGTATTCGTTCTCGGCGAGAAACTTCGCCGTGATCGCCAGCAGCTCGTCGGTCGAGTAGTCGGGAAAGACGATCTCCCGGGCGAAGCGCGACCGAAGGCCCGGGTTCGAGTCCAGGAAGCGATGCATCAGACGCGGATAGCCCGCCACGATCACGACGAGCCGGTGCCGGTAGTCCTCCATCCGCTTGAGCAGGGTCTCGATCGCCTCTCCGCCGAAGTCGAGCCGCTCCTCGGGGCCGGCGAGCGAGTACGCCTCGTCGACGAAGAGCACGCCGTCGAGCGCGCGGCGGATCGCGCGGTCGGTCTTGATCGCCGTCAGCCCGACGTACTGGCCGACGAGCCCGGCGCGGTCGACTTCCACGAGGTGTCCGCGCTGGAGTAGCCCCATCGAGCGGTACATCTGCGCGAGCAGCCGCGCAACCGTCGTCTTGCCGGTCCCGGGGTTGCCGAGGAAGACCAGGTGCTGGGACGTTGCGACCTCGGGCAGCCCGTGCTCGACGCGCGTGGCCTGGACGCGGAGGAAAGCGACGAGCGCGCGCACCTGCTCCTTGACGGTCTCGAGGCCGACGAGCGAGTCGAGCTCGCGCTGGAGGTCGTCCATGCTCCGAGGCGGCTCGGGCTTCCGAAGCGCATCGAGCTGCTCGGAGATCCAGTCGGCGCCATCGCGGCTCGAACCGGCGCGCAGACGCTCACCGATCACCTTCAGCACACTGTCGAGAGGATTGGGCATCGCCCTGCTTTCTACCCAGAGCGGCAGGTTCGAGTCGGAGACCACTTCTTCGAGCAGACTTTCCTAGGTCACGGCTCCAGTTCCGTACGATGTCGCCGTGCGCAGGACGTGGCTTCTCGCTCTGCTCGTCCTGCCGCTTCTCACCGGCGGTAGCGCGGGAGCCCAGCCCGCGGCTGGTTGGCTCGTGTACGGGAACGACCTTGCGCGCAGCTCCGCAACCGCTACGTCGCTCTCGGCCCCGTCGGTGCGCCCAGCCTGGTACACGCCTGTGTCGGGCCGGATCAGCTCTCAGGCGCTCGTCGCCCAGGACGTTCCGGCGCTGGGGCGGCGCACCGTCTACGTCGCCACGTCGAAGGGTGTCGTCTACGCGCTCGGCGAGAACGGCTACGTGCGCTGGCGGGTCGAGGTCGGTCAGCTTGACCGAATCTGCCCTCAAATCGATGGCTACGGCGTCACCGGCACGCCCGCGATCGACGTGGACACAGGCGCGCTCTACGTCGCCGACGCCTTCGGCCGGCTGCACGCACTGGACCTCGTGACGGGGCAGGAACGGCCCGGCTGGCCGGTTCAGCTGTACGCGGACTACCGCAAGGAGCTCGTCTGGGGTGCGCTCACGATCGTGAACGGCTCCGTGTATCTCGGCACAGGGGCGTACTGCGATCGCCGCATGGTGGGGAAGGTGATTCGGGTCGGGATCGCGACGCGCGCGGTGTCGCGCTGGGAGGTCGTGCCTGCGACGCTCGGCGGCGGCGGAGGCGTCTGGGGGTGGGGCGGAGTGGCCTACAGCGCCCGGCGCGGGTCGCTGTTCGTGGCCACCGGCAACGCGTTCCGAGGCGGCTCGAACGTCGGACGCCGGTTTCGCGAGTGGGCCGGGTACGGCGAGCACCTCGTCGAGCTCTCGCCGAGCCTCACGGTGCGCTCCGCCAACCATCCGCCTCGCATTCGCGCGCCGATCGACCTCGACTTCGTCGGTTCCCCGGTCATCTTCCGCCACGCGTTCTGCGGCGAGCTGGCCGGAGTCCTGAACAAGGATGGTTCTCTCTATGTCTGGCGCACCGCGAAGGTCAACGCGGGCCCGCTGTTCTCGATCGGGCTCGCCCGCCGCAAGCTTGTGCTGCTCTCACAGCCGGCCTACTCTCCGCTGACCGGGGCGCTGTACGTGACGACCCCGAGCCGGCTCGTCCGGATCGACGTCGACCGCCGCTGCAAGGGCCTGGTGACCTGGTCGAAGCGCGTCGGCAGCGGGAGCTTCAACGGCTCGCCCACGGTCGCGGGGCGGACCGTGTGGCTCGCCGAGAATGCGGTCGGGGGCTCGTCGCTGCTCGGCTTCGACATCCGAACCGGCGCCAACCGCTTCCGCGCGGCCCTGGCCGGACCCACGTACGTCGCGCCCGCCGTCGTCGGCGACCGGATCTATGTCGGGACCTACACCGGCGGCATCCAGGGCTTTGCGCTCGCGTCCGGCCTGAATCGCCCCGTCGGCTCCGGGGCGAACGACCTGCCCGAGCACAGGAGCTTCTCGGACGAGCTCAACGGCTGGGCGAGCCGCGAGGAGGGCGTCTACGGCACGGAGGACGGTGGGGGGTCCTGGCGATTGCTCTATCCCCGGAGCGCCGTGCGAGTCGCCCGAGTCTCGGCGCTCACGGGGATGATCGCGCTCGGCGACCGAGCCTCGCGCTGCGCCTGCCGGCAGACGCGCCTCTGGACCGCGGACGGAGGTAGTCACTGGCACCAGACAGCCGAGGTAGGAGGAACGGCCTTCGTCGGTGCCGCCGGGAACCTGTGGTGGTGGCGTGGCGGACGGCTCCATCAGGCCGTTGCGTGGCCGCCTGGCCCGAAAGGGCTTCGCAGGCGACACGTCGCGAGTGTCCAGGGTGTGATCATCGACGCGAAGCCGGTCCCCGGCGGGATCGCCGCGCTGGTCACCAACCGCGCGGGGGGCGTCGGCTTCGACAACTCGCCGCGCCTGCTCGTCGTCAAGGGCGCCACAAGCCTCGTGCAAAGCCTCCCCAGCGTCGCAGGCGAGCTGCTCGTCCGCTCGATCGATGCCGCTGGGCTGCTCCTGACCGTGCATGCCTCCGACGTGACGGCGTTCACCCGTGGTGAAAAGGGCTCGGTGACCTGGACCTCGACGGACGGCGGCGCAACCTGGGCCGTGACGTGGGAGTAACGAAGACGCGACTAGTTCGCCGGGCGACGGGTATTTCCAAAGGTGATGAAGACGATTGCCGTCACCGGCGCCTCGGCTGGGGTCGGCCGCGCCCTCGTCCGGCGCTTCGCGCGTAAGGGCGCGCGCCTCGGCCTGATCGCGCGCGGGCGAGAGCGGCTCGAGGAGGCAGCCGCCGAGGTCGAAGCGCTCGGCGGCGAGGCTCTTGTCCTACCTCTCGACGTCGCCGACGCGGAGGCGGTCGAGGACGCCGCGTCGCAGATCGAGGAGCGCTTCGGCCCGCTCGACATCTGGGTGAACAACGCGATGGCCACCGTGTTCGCGCCCGCGACCGACATCACCGCCGACGAGTTCCGGCGCGCAACCGACGTCACCTATCTCGGCTACGTCTGGGGAACCATGGCCGCACTTCGCCGGATGCTTCCGCGTGACCGCGGGACGATCGTGCAGGTCGGCTCCGCGCTCGCCTATCGCTCGATCCCGCTCCAGGCGCCCTACTGCGGGGCCAAGCACGCGGTCCACGGCTTCACGCAGTCGCTTCGCACGGAGCTGCTGCACGACGGCTCGAAGGTGCACGTGACCGAGGTGCACCTCCCTGCGCACAACACGCCGCAGTTCGAGTGGGGCAGGGCGAAGCTGTCGAGGCACCCGCAGCCGGTGCCTCCGATCCTCCAGCCCGAGGTGGCCGCCAAGGCGATCGAGTACGCGGCCACACATCGGCGCCGTCAGGTGCTCGTCGCGTGGCCGACGGTGAAGGCGGTCTACGGCGAGAAGGTCGCGCCCGGCCTGATCGACCGTTACCTGGCGCGAACAGGCTTCGCTGCGCAACAGACCGACGAGCCGCTCGACGGCGAGCGCGAGGGCAATCTCTTCGAGCCCGTGCCCGGTGAGTTCTCGGCGCACGGCCGTTTCGACGACGAGTCCAAATCGCGGAGCCTGCTCCTCGAGCTCAACCTCCACCGGGGCGCGTTGCTGCTGGCAGGCGCGGTCGCCGTCGGCGCGTGGCGACTCGCAAGTGTTAGCCGCGGCCGCGGCTGACGATCAGGTTCACGCGTCCACGGGCGATCAGGCGCTTGCCTGCGCGAGGATGCTGTGCCGCCACCCGGCCGACCCGCGCTCGGGAGCGCGCCCGCCGGACACTGCCGACTCGGCACCCGGCGCGCTCGATCCGCTGACGGGCGGAGACCAACCGGCGGCCGACGACTGAAGGAACCACACAGGCGCGCAGCGCGAGTCGCGGCGCGGCGCCCAGCATCAGCTTCCCGCTTCCGAAAGCAGAGTCCTTGCCCGAGACGCCGAGGTCGACGGCGTTGTCCTCGAGGTAGGCCTGGAGCTCGCTCGGGCCGAAGGACGGGTTCGCCTGCTTGACGAGCGCCGCTGCGGCGGCGACGTGCGGCGTCGCAGCCGACGTCCCCGCGAAGCCGCTCACGCCGCAGCCCGAGAAGGGCCCGAACGTCAATGACGAGACGGAGTCTGGACCGACCAGGTCCGGCTTCACCCGAGCATCGATCGTCGGCCCCTGCGAGCTGTAGCGCTCGAGGTCGCTCCCCTGCCAGCACACGGCGCCGACGGTCAGCGCGGACGGCGAGGTGCCCGGCTCGGTGACGCTGCCCTCGGCGACGCGGTATTCGAGATCCGGGCCGGGGTACGCGAAGAGGTCGAAGCGCGTTGGCCGGGCCGTGACGTGTTGCGCGCGGATGCCGATCGCGTACGACTGTGCCGTCTCAGAGCTGTTTCGGAAGCAGGCCAGCTCCGTCGGGGGCTCGAACCCGGTCTGAGGCCCGGTCGAGGTGGCGACGATCGCTCCTCCCGCCGACCGGCTCAAGTACAGGTCGTAGTCCTCGGCGCTCGCGGGCCAGTCGTCCCACTTCAACGCGACGCAAGCGGTTGCGCCGCTCTGTACGGCGATCGTGTTTCCCTCGTCACCCGGGCCGAATTCGTGCCAGCCGTTCGCGTTTTCGTCGCTGAACGCGCCGCTCCAGTGCTGCTGCGCCCGGTTGCCTGCCGCGTTCACCCAGAGGATTCCCGCGCTCCGGGCGGCCGCGACGATCCCCTCCGGCGTGTCGGGGCCTCCCGACCCATCGCCCCGGCCCGTGTTGAACCAGCTGACAGAGTGACTGATGATCTGGATCCCGTGAGCCTGCGCGTAGGCGACGGCCTGGCCGAGCCCGGCGAGATTCTTGATGCACACGAGATAGAGCTTCGCTCCGGGCGCCATCTCGGCCACGATCTCGGCCACCGCTGTGCCGTGGCTCGTCGCTTCGAACCCGCCGGACCCGCAGAGATCGACCTTCACCGCAGATCCGGGGAGGTCGCCCGTGCCCTGGCTTTGCCGGTAGCCGTTGAAACCGAGGTCGACGATGGCGAGCTTCACGCCCTCGCCGCGCGCTCCGGCCTTGTGCCAGAGGGCTGCGCCCGTGGAGGCGACGCCCTGGCCCCGCACCGAGTCGGCCACCGGTCGCGCCGGCTCGCGGACGAACCGAACCCCGCGGCTGCGCGCGAGCGCTTCGAGCGACCTCGCCGGGACGAGCGCCTCGATCACCCGGCCGTAGGCGGCCTCGACCCGACCGCCTCCACGCGCGACGGCCTTCCGGGCCGCAGAGGGCCGGGTTGCCAGCAGTTCCACCCGGACGCTGCCGGAATGCAACGCGGCCAGCCGCGAGTCGAGCTTCGCGACCTTGACGGGATGCGCCGCCGGATGGAGTGACTCGCGCGCGCGCCCGAGGGTGCCGGCGCCGCTCGCCGCAGCACCCACGACAGCGAGCAGCCCGCACAGCAACCCCAATACAACTCGTCGCACCCGACCTCCCCCTCGAAAGCTCCCCTAAGGGATAGCTGCAATCCGGCTCCACGTCCATAGGTCGGCCGGCCCAGGGACGCAAATCACTCGTCCTAGGGAGACCCGCGCACGGGACGCGCTACCGCTGTGGCGGAACCGTTACGCGACCGTGACGCGATCGTTTCGGGGCGCGACGACCATGACGTGCAAGGAAACCAAAGGAGGAACCATGAAGAAGCCATCGTTCGTCGTCATCGCCGTCGTTGCCATTGTCGGGGCCGCAGCCTTTGCGTCGGCTTTCGTCTGGGTCGCATCCCCCTCGTCTTCGTCGACATCACGAGAGGCCCCCGCGCGGCAGTGCGATCCCAACGACTACGTGCTCTTCGGGCACGTCAAGTCGCTCGCACCGAGAGGTGACGCCTTCGAGCTGCAGTTCGATCCGGCGTGGTTCACGAGCGGACTCACCGCCAGCCGCGCAAAGCTCGAGGACACCGGCTATGGAGACGTGCCGAATGACAACTACGTCGTCGACGAGGGCCACCGCCTTCTGACGTACGTCCTGCCCGCGGCTGCGCACATCACGGTCCTCACGGCAGGCAACCCAGACGGCGGGCCATTTCCTGCCAGGGCGATCACGCCCGCACAGCTCGCAGACCTCGTTGCCGGGAAGAAGCCCGTCAAGCTGTGGGAAGGCCTCGAGACAGGCTTCTGGATGAACGTCCACATCGACACGGTCTGCTCTTTGAACCAGCAGTACCGCCCCTAGCGGCACGGCTTCGCTTCGCTCGCCTTCACGGGGGAACCCCTGGTTCCCCCGTGGGCCCCCTCCTTGCGGGCGGGAGCGTGTTCAGAGGTTTCAGGAGCCGCCTTGCGTGGGCGTGCTCCGAGCGTGCGTTTGTTGTGCCTCCCGCCGGGCTGAGCCCGGCTCCGGCGGCGAGTCGTGGTGGTTTCCGAGAGCGGTTACGTCCCGCTAGCGGGTGTCTTGGGCTTGCTTTTGCTCGAGCTTGATGAACTCGAGGTCGTCTTTCGTTACGACGAGGCTCGGCCCGATCAGGCCGATGCCGTTCGACTTCAGCTGGCCCATCGCATCCTCGAGGGCCTTGCGCGCGTCGTCCTCGTTCTCGGCGACGTCAGCTCGGGTCGTCGAGCCGGAACGAAATCTCACGTAGGCCTGCCACATGGTCGCGGGATCCTAACCGAGATCCTGAAGAGCGTTCTGCGAAGCCGCTACGCAACTTCGGCGTCGGGCCCGTCGTCTTCTTTGCCGAGCTGCTTGCTCCACCACTCGGACTCGCGGCGCTGTAGGGCGCCCTGCGCCTGTGCGACGTAGGCCGCGAGCTGCGTCTCCTTGCTGCCGAGCTTCTCCTCGAGCTCGGCGAGCGCCGCCTCGCGGGTCTCGAGCTTCTCGAGACGGATCTCGTAATCGGTCTCGTCGCGGGCCGAGTTCCGTTCGAGCTGCTCCTCGCGCTCGTCGATCTCACGTGCGCGCTCGCGGAGGTTCGCCTCGGTCTGGGCGATCCGCTTCTCACGCTTGTCGACGCGTTCCCGCGCCGTTTCGGAGAGATCGGCATCCTCGGCGACCGCGAACTCGCGGGCGGCGATCTCCTTCTCGCGGGCCTCGAGGCGTGCCGTCCACTCGTCGAGGTCGCGGCCCCTGGTGCTCTCGTTCTGCCCGTGTTGGAGCTCGGACTCGCGGAGGTTGAGCTCGGCCTCACGGGCGATCAACTCCTCCTCGCGGCCTTCGATGTCGGCGAGCCGAGCATGGATCTGCTGCACCTCCGCGCCGGAGCTCGTGAGCTGGGTCTCCAGCTGCTTGGTCTCCGCCCGGATGCCCTCGAGTCGCTCATGCACCTCGGCCTCGCGGCGTCGCAGAGCAGAGTCCTCTGCGGCGAGCCGGGCGCCTTCCTTCGCGAGGCGCTGCTCGGCCTCGGTAAGTCGTGACTCGCGCCCGCCAATATCCTTTTCGCGGCGCTTGAGCTCGTTCTCGCGCGCCTTCCACTGGCCCTCGCGCGTCGCGAGATCGCGCTCCGTCTTCGCCACCTTCTCCTCGCGCGAAGCGAGTGTCGAGGCGCGGTTGACAAGCTCTGAGGAGCTCCTACCCGTGAGTCGCTCGGCCTCTGTCAGCTCGGCGTCACGGGCCTGGAGCTCCTCCCTGAGCTCGGCGGCAGCGGCTTGGGCTGCTGCAACTTGATCCTGGAACGCTGAGAGTCGTTTGCGCTCGGCGTTGACCTCTTCGCGCTCGGCGGCGAGTCGCTGCTCGCGTTCCCGAATCTGGGTCTCGGTGCTCGAAAGCTTTGCGCTCCGGTCGTCGAGCTTCGTCTGCTCGCGGGACACGTCGTACTCCTCCGACAGCTTTCGCTCGTAGGCCTCGACCTGCTCTGCGAAGGCGGCGCGCAACTCTCGCTCGCGCTTCTGCGCCTCTGCCAGCTGGCCCCGGAGGTCCTCCGCCTCTGCGCTCGGCTCGCCGCCGTTGATCTGGTGGGGCGCAGAGGTGTAGAGGTCGACGCGGACGAGGGGGGTCTCGGGCTGCTGTACCGCCGCGGACTCCTGTTCTTCGGCCGAACCCGCACGGCGCTTCTGGAGCTGGGCCCGCAGGCCCGTTCCGAAACCGCCCTCGGTCGCCTCGACCTCTTGCTCTTCCGCTTCTTCGTGCTTCGTATGTTCGTCTCCGGTGGACATCAGCCGTTCCCGAAGATCTTCTGGACGTTGAGGATCGCCGGCCCGAGGATGACGAGGAACATGGCCGGAAAGATGAAGAGCACGGTCGGGAAGAGCATCTTGATCGGCGCCTTCATGGCCCGCTCCTCGGCGGCGGCCTGGCGACGCAGGCGCGCGTCGGCAGCCTGTACGCGCAGGATCCGGCCGAGTGAGGTACCGAGCTGGTCGGCCTGGATCAGAGCCCGTGTGAAGGCTGAAAGCTCCTGAGCATCCACGCGTTCGGCGAGGCGCTTCAGGGCTTCCGAGCGACTCTCGCCGATGCGCATCTCGGAGAGGGTGAGCCCGAACTCCTCGCCGAGGGGGCCCTCCATGTTCTCGTTGAGCTTGGCAAGCGACGCGTCGAACCCGAGACCGGCCTCGACGCTGACCGCGAGGAGGTCGAGCGCGTCAGGCAGGTCGGCTCGGATCCGCTCCTTCCGGCCGCGGGCCTTCAGCGTCAATCCGTAGTCCGGCGCGAGGAAGCCGACAGCGCCGAGGAAGAGAGCGCCCATGAGCAGGCCTCCGGCGCCCCGCCCCGCGCCCAGCGCCGAGCCGACGAAAAGCCCGCCCATTGCGAAGAGACCCTTGACGGCGAGGAAGCCCGTTGGCGAGATCCTTCGGCTGATACCGGCGGCCATCAATTTCAGCCCGATCGAGTCTCTGGTCGAACGGGGATTAACTCGGAGGGCCCAGAGCGCGAGCCATTCCCCGATCGGGGCAAACAGGCGTTCGCGAAGACCCTCGAGCGAGGCCCCGGAAGGGACCTCCAGTTGGCCATAGGTTGCCGCGCGTCGAACCGAAAGGAAACGCTGCCGCGAGGGGAGCGTGACGATCTCGCTGACGAGGAACCCGGCCCCAGCGAGGCAGAAGACGGCGAATACGAGGAGAAGAGTCATGACTACCCCTTGAAGGAGACGATTTTCTTGAGGATGAGAGAGCCGAACGCCATCATCGCGAGGCCGGAATAGATGAGCATGTGGCCCGTGTGGGAGTGGTAGAGGGGCTCCATGTAGGTCGGGTTGAGGAGCGTGATCGCGATGGCGATGAAGAAGGGGAGCGCCACGAGCGTGTATGCACCCGCGCGGCCCATTGCAGTGAGGCCCCTGACCTTGCGGATGAATTGCTGTCGCTGGCGGACCGTGTCGGCGACCATGTCGATGAGCCCCGCGAGGCTGCCCCCGACTTGCTGCTGGATCTTGACGGCGGTGATCACGAAGTCGAAGTTCTTCGAGCCGAGGCGCTCGGCCATGTCCGCCAGCGCCAGGTCGAGCGGGCGCCCGAGCTGACCCTCTGCGAGCACGCGCTGGAACTCCTTGCTCGCGGGCGGAGTGCCCTCGTCCACGATCGTCTGAAGACCCTGCTTGAAGCTGTGGCCGGCCTTGAGCGCCGCTGCCAGCGTGATCAGGACGTCAGGAAGCTGGTTCTCGAAGGCCTTCAAACGGCGCGTCGCCTTGAACCAGACGATTCCGACCGGCACTGCTCCGCCGGCGGCCATCAGCGCGAGCGTGATCATCGTGGGCTGGGCCGACACCGTCGCGAGCGTCGCGCCGACGAGACCCGACCCGACCATCAGGTAGACGAGCTCGACCGTCCTCAGCGGCAGGTCGCTGCGCTCGACCAGACGCTCGAGTCGTGTCCAGAACTTCCAATGCGCAAAAGCGGTCTCGGTTGCTCTGAAGAGCGGGGCTGCCGCGGCCAGGCGCTCGCCCTCCCGCTTCGCCTTCTTGAGCTCGACGGTCTCGGCGATGTGAGGCGCGATCCGCTTGCGAAGCCGCGAGCCCTTCACGGTCGTGAGGGCCAGGGTTGCGGCCAGAAGGACGATCAGGAAGGAGATGAGAGCCATCACCTGCGTGCCGAGAACGGTCTCGTAGAAGACGTTGGGGAGAAGGCGCGACGGGTTCGCTTCGCCGCTTGTCGATCCAAGGTTCCCGGGCAGCTCGAGCACTGATGGGTGCGAGCCCGAGCCGTTTGCGTATGCCCGCAGCGTTGCGGAATCGCCGGGGCGGGCCGAGGTGGCGTACGTGAGCCACCACGTCCGGCGCAGCTCAGCGGCGATTGCGGCGTACTGCTGCGACAGAGTGGCGCTCGAAGACGTGCCCCTGTACGCGCCTCCGGTTTGCGCAGCGAGCTGCTTGAGCGGGTCGGGGTTGAACTTCGGGCTCTCGATGGCAACGACGTAGACCGAGGCGCCAACGCCCCTGGCAGCTGCGATCGCCTGGTTCAGCGACGCATCGCTTCGTGTCTCGTTTCCGTCGGTGACGACGATGATGACCCGTGCCGGCAGCGGCTCCTCGTCGAGCTGGCTCGCTGCCGCGACGATCCCGTCGTAGAGAGTTGTTCCCTGCACCGGGTCGACATGGATCGACCTGAGCGCGCCGTCCGCGTCTGACCCGTTTGTCGAGAAGGCCGTCAAGAACAGGGGCTCGGTTGCGAACGTTGTTACGGCGACGCGGTCCGCCTGCGGCTTCGCGGCAATAAACGCCCGCGCGGCCGCGACTGCGTTGGCGAGCGGCTTGCCCCTCATCGACTGTGAGTGATCTATGGCGACGACGACCGACTTCGCTCGGCCGAGGTTCTGCGCGGCGTTGATCTGAACGGGACGGCCGTTTTCCGTGAGTCTCGGGACGGCCGAGCCGGGACGTGAGGTGACGACGCTCACGCGGAGATCGGGATACGAGCTCGTGTCGACGCCCTTCACCGTGACGCTCGCCTGTGCTGCCGGCACGAGCATCGAGATCGCCCCGGCGATCGCAAGTACGAGCAGCCTGTTGCGGCGCGCGCGAAGCCCCTTCGGCGGGGTCTCAACCCGCCCCGGCTTTGGCAGGCTCATGAGAACCCGCCGAAATTCGCCGCGGCCAGAGTTGACCGGTAGCCCGACTCTTCCTCCATGAAGAAGCTCGGCTGCAACTGGACACCCTGTGCTGCCATCTTGTCGAGGAACTGGGGCTTCAGGCCCGTGCACGAGAGCGGGGAGAGAAGTCTCACGCCCTGGCCCGTCGTGGCGCTTGACTCGTCCGGCGGCTTCGCGTGGAAGATGTCCTGGAGCGTGATCACCTCGGACTCCATGCGCAGCACCTCGGTGATGTGGGAGATGCGCCGGGAGCCGTCGACAAGACGAGTGATCTGCACGAGGAGGTCGAAGGCGCTCGAGATCTGCTCGCGAATCGCGCGCAGCGGCAGGTCGACGCCGGCAGTGAGCACGAGTGTCTCGAGCCTCGAGAGCGCGTCGCGCGGAGAGTTCGCGTGGATCGTGGTCAGCGATCCCTCGTGGCCCGTGTTCATCGCCTGGAGCATGTCGAGCGTCTCCGCGCCGCGGACCTCGCCGACGATGATTCGGTCGGGGCGCATGCGCAAGGCGTTGCGGACGAGTTCGCGGATCCGAACCTCCCCCTGGCCCTCGATGTTCGGCGGACGGGCCTCGAGCGTGATCACGTGATCCTGCTGAAGCTGGAGCTCGGCCGCGTCCTCGATCGTGACGATGCGCTCGTCGCCGGGCACGAATGCCGAGATGGCGTTCAGCGTCGTCGTCTTACCGGTTCCGGTTCCGCCCGAGATGAGAACGTTGAGCTTCCCGCGGGAGCAGGCGGCGAGGAACTGCGCGGCCTTCGGCGTCACGGTGCCGAACTTGATCAGGTCGTCCATCGTGTATGGGTCGCGCGAGAACTTCCGAATCGTGAGCGTCGGCCCGCGCAGAGACAGCGGCGGAATGATGGCGTTGACTCGGCTTCCGTCGGGAAGACGGGCGTCGACCATCGGTGACGACTCGTCGATGCGTCGCCCGACCTGCGAGACGATCTTGTCGATGATTCGGAGCAGGTGAGCGTTGTCGGCGAATGTCGTCGACGAGAGCTCGAGCAGACCGTCACGCTCGATGTAGATCCGGTCGAAGTTGTTGACCATGACCTCGGTCACGCTGTCGTCGCGGAGCAGGGGCTCGAGAGGCCCGTAGCCGAGAATGTCGTCGGTGAGCTCGCGGACGATTCGGCGGCGCTCCTCGCGCGTCAGCGGAGTGCGGTCGAGCGCCAGTTGCTCGGTGACCTCGCGCAGGACGCGCTCGGAGAGGTCCTCGCTCGTCTCGGTCGTGAAGAGCTGGGGCCCGAGCTTCGCGATGCACGCGTGATGGATTCGCGTCTTCAGCTCCGCGTACGGGTCCGCCGGCGTGTCCGACCTCGGCTGTTCACCGATTGCCGGGCTCGACGCTGCGAGTGAGACGGGCTGCTCTTCTGGTGCCGTGGAGCCGTTGTCTCCGCTCTTGATCCGGTCGTGGAGACCCATTACGAGCTGCTCCTGCCCAGGAAGCGGCGCTTGCTGTTCGCCGCCGCCTGAACGGGAATAAGGGCCTTCGCCATCTCGCGAAGCGCTCGACTGAAGTCCGACTTCGGATCGGAGAGGACTGCCGGGTTCGAGCGGTTGACAGCCAGAGGGACGGCTCGGTCGCTCGGCACCTCGAAGCGGACTTTCGCCTCGAGCGCCGCCTCGACCTCGCCTCGCTTCATGCCCACGTTCGAGTTCGCACGGTTCAGGACGACGCGAATCCGCTCGGGTGGGAACGAGAGCAGCTGGAGCGTCTGGAGGCTCAGCCGGACGTTCTTGATCGTCGGCACGTCGAGCCCGCAGACGAGCAGCAGGTCGTCGGTCTGGTCGAGGGTGGCCAGCATCGGGCCGTGGAAGAACGGCGAGGTGTCGACGACGATCAGGTCGTACGACTCCTTGGCGACCTCCATCAGCCGGGCCAGCTTCGCCTCGGTGACGAGCTCCGCGTCCTCCGGCCGGATCGGTGCGGGCAGGACGTCGAGCCCTGAGGAGTGGCGGCAGATGTAGCCCGCGAGCTTCTCCGTGTCGAGCTCGCCAGGAGCTGTGACGAGATCCTGGATCGTCTTGTCCGGCTCGATTCCGAGCATGATCGCGGCGTCGCCGAACTGGAGGTCGAGGTCGAGGAGCAGAGTCCGCTTGCCGGCGTACTTGGCAAACGACGTGGAGAGGTTCGTCGCCATCACGGTCTTGCCTGTCCCGCCCTTGGGCGAGAAGACGGTCACGACCCGGCCTGTTCCCTGTGGGCGAGCGCCCTGGTTCCGGCGACCGGAGTGGCTTGCCTTGCGGATCGCGAAGACGACGTTCTCCGTGAGCTGCGGGAGCAGGAGGACGTCGGCGACGTCCGCATCGAGCGCGTCCTCGAGTAGCGCGGACGACTCGCCCGATGCGAGGAGGACGATCGGCGCGTGCGTGTACTCACGGATGGCGGCCAGTTCGTCGACGGGCAGCGCCGAGCTGCGCGTCGCGTGCAGGATCGCCTGCAGATGCCCGCCGGTCAGTGCGCCAGCGCCATCGCTGACCTGTTCGGATCGTCCGACGAGCTCGATCTCACCGTGTCGCCCGAGGGCCTCCCACAGCTCGGGGAGCCCTTCGCAGCTGCCGGTGATGAAGACGCGGGTCTTCTCGCGTGCCGGTGCTTGAGTCTCGACGGTCATCAGTTGCCTCCTGTGAGGCGCCTGCGCGCGCCGGCCCGGAGACCGTCCGCGAGCAGAGAGCCCGAGTTCTCGTAGCTGTCGGGACTGTCGGCCGCGTCCGTGACCGGGCGCAGCTGGAGTGACCAGTCGCCGTTCTTCACGACCCACCACAGCTTCTGAGCCTGCGCGTCGGTGACGGCGAGCATGACCGAGAAGGGCTCGTTGGGATTGGCCCCGATCTTGCTCTGGAGCTTGGTCGTGTCGGGTGCCTGGAGGACGAGCAGATCGCGGAGCACGACGCGTGCCACGTGAGTCTGCTTCCCTTCGGGGAAGGTCCAGTTTCCGAGCACGTCGACGCGGTTACCCGCGACGAGCGTGCCGGCGAGTAGCTCGCCGTCGGTACCTGAGATCTGGACCGCGCGCATGTTGCCCTTCAGCTGGGAGAGGATCCCTTGCTCCTCCTTTGTGCGGAAGCGCCTGGTCGAGACCTGCTCGCCGGCGTAGATCGGCTCGACCGCGACGAGGTCTCCGATCTGGTCCGGCTTCGAGATCGCGCCCGGCACGACGCTCCGCCGTGCCACATGCTCGACGCGCAGCATGTCGCGTTGGGCTACTTCTGCGCCCGACGTTCCGAGCGCGATGTCGTGGGAGGCGACGTAGACGGACACGTTCTCCTCGCCCTGCTGGACCGTGCGCTTGTAGTTCGTGACGTAAAACGTCGTCAGCAGGGCGGCGACGATCGCGAGCGCGACCGCGATTCCGATGTTGCGAAGTCGATATGTCATGGCGGCGGTTCTCTCTCCTTCGTCGTTTTAGTTGACTAGCTCAATCTCGTGGACACCTGTATCGGGCGGACCGCCCGAGTTCTCAACCGTGATCCCCTCGGCGATGTAGCGAGTGAATTCGCCGGTGAGCGTCCCGTTGCTTCCCCCCGTGGAGTACGACCGGATGATGAAACCGATCCAGCCGATGATGTCGTACTGCGCATTCGAGCCTGGGCCGGTGAGCTTTCGGTAGACCGGAAAGAGCACTTCCTTTCCGAGGACCGAATCGAGTGCCGCGTCGAACTGCGAGTTGTTGAAGTTCGCGGACGGCGCCGAGTGGTAATGCCCGAGCGGCATGTCCTTGTCGTAGCCGTTCGTCAGCCAACCGGCGAGGGTGCCCGCGCCGATGTTTCCGTTGTCATCGAGCGGGTTCAGGTTGATCAGGCCGAAGGCTCCGGAGCCGTCGCCTCCGCCGGGCTGGTGCAGATCCTCGAGGTTCAGCGTCGTCGTGACGCCGAACACTGGATTGCACTTTGGGCTGGCCGACCGGGTGCAGTTCAGCAGCGGATGCTTGTAATGGACGACGATCGGCGCCACGTACCGTGCCGAGGCGACCCTGTATGCACGGGCGGTCGCGCGCCCGGTCACGTTCACCGATGTGATTCCGAACACCTTCGCGAAGAACCCCGGGGCCGGTCGCGTCACCTTGACGGCGACCGTGTCATTCGGCATCCACTGAGTCGAGAACACGATGCCCCCGGATGGCGCGATACCGCCTCCGTTCTTGTTGGCGTAGCTTGTGGCGAGCGAGGTGGCCAAGCTCGTGTCCGTCAGTCCCTGGGCGGCGGCCAGAGCCGAGGCGTCGGCAGTCGACTGGGCGGCGCGGTGCGCTCTGTACCAGGAGCCGACGTCGAGGACGAGTGCCGACATACCCATCAGCACCGTGAGGAAGATGACGGCCAAGACCATGGACTGTCCGCGTTCGTTGCTGTTGATTTTCATTCGACTCGCTCCGTTGTAGTGCTCGTAAGATTTCCCGACTTCTGGAAGACCCCGAGCAGGCTGATTGAGTACGGGTAAGTCGCAGTGACGCGCACGTCTTCTCCGGGCAGCCAGGTCGACTGGCAGTCGGGAGTGAGGCTCGATTGCGTCAGGTTGCGCGCAGAGCTCCGGATCGCTGCGACGCACGCGCCAACTGGATCCGGGGCGCGCCGCGAAACCGCGGCCTTGCGCGCTCCAGCTCGGGTGGCATCGGTCAACGTGATGTAGTTGTTGAACACGATTCCGAACTGGATGACCCCGAACAGCAAGAGGGCGATGATGGGGAGAACGAGGGCGAACTCCGTCATCGATTGTCCTTGCTGGTCTCTGAGTGAAATTCTTCTGTTCATCTTGGAAATCTTCGGATTAATGCTCCGCTTAGTTGAGGGAGGCGGGCCCTTCGTGAGAAGAGCCCGCCTTAGTGCCATGCCATTCCTTGCACCTACGTAATGATCCCGGCGACCCTCGTGATAGCGGCGACGATGTTGCCGGAGAGGAGCGCGAGTGCGCCGAAGACGGCGATCGTAATTACGGCTAGAACGACACCGTATTCGGCCATCGTCTGACCCTCCTCGCGCCTGAACGCGTTGAAAAGCTTCAGCACCTGATTCACCTCCCTTCTCTGAATCAGGCGTGCCTTCGGGCGCGCCAACACATTACGGCTAGAGAAAGAAGGGGTGGCGAGGCGAGGATCAGGTGAAAAGCCTCGGAATGTAGGGGCGAATTGTTTGGTCACGCCGGGGAAACCTCCGGAACTACGTCTTCGGCGTGGCCGCGCCGCCTGATGGCTCAGTCGATCCCACTCATCGCCCAGGCGCGTTGCCTGCTAATCCCTCGGGATAGTGATTCGCACGGCTTTTCCTCAGATCGAGTGAGCGGCTCCGCCCGCGTAGGCCGATAGTCGTCTCGATTCCGTTGCGGCCGCGGATGTCATCAAGGGATCCCGCGCCGGTGTGGCGGCCTCGGCGCTCGAACGAACGGAGCAAGGCAATGCCACAACGGAGACAACCAGGTAGGAAGGGCCTCATCCACACGCTCTTCCTCGCGGCTGCGCTGTCGCTTCTGAGCGCCGTAGTGCGACGGGAGCGAAGCCGGCTCGTCATTTCCTCGCGTAGGAAGAACGTTCGGGTCGCGCCGAGAAAGGTCGCCGCGAGCCTTGCGTTCGCAACGCTCTTCTTCGCAGGCGCTGCCCTGTCCGCGGGAGCGGGCAACAGCGTGACCAAGCTGCTCGATCAGGGCAGCGAGGAGACGGCGCTGTCGTCCGAGACGACGACCGACACTACGGCGACCCAGGATCCGTCATCCGCGTCGTCCGAGGCCGCGCCCGAGGCACCAGCGCTCGGCGAGGCCGACCCACAGCCGGCCGCCGCGCCGGAGAACGACTTCGACACCCCGGCTGACCGATCCCCGGTCGTAGCTCCTGCCGAGCAGCAGGGCACAGCCGACCTCTCTCAGAACGCAGGCGTTCAGTCGGCGCTGAGCAAGAAGGCTCAGGCAGGGGTCAGCGGTGCCAGCGCACCCGCTCTGCAGAAGACGCACGCCGGGACAGGCGAGACGCCCGCAGCAAAGCTCAACCACGGGTCGCCCGTCATCGAGGCGCAGTCCAAGGCGCAGCGCGCGCCGTTTGACCTCGAGCCGGAAGTCGACGAGCCCAATGTGGCCGCGACGATCTGGCTGAACCGCGTCCTACCCGATCCGACACCGCCGTCGCGTCGCCTGAAGCCGGCGTTCGCCTGGCAGCTCGCACGCATCTCCGCGAGGAACCACGTCGATTGGGCACTCACGCTCGCCGTTCTCCGCGCGAGTGGTGAGCGGGGCGCTACGCCCGCGTCCAAGGCACGCCTCCTGACGCTGACGAAGCGACTCCACTCGCTTCATTCCGAGCGCAACGCATGGAGCTCGGTGCTCTCACTCGAAGGCCGCACGACGTTCGCCGACCGCACGATCGCCTTGCAGAACCTCTATCGGGCCGTCGGCTTGAGGGCGCTCGTCAAGGGCTTCGACTGGGCAAAGCCGTCCCTCTCGAAGCGAATCCTGAACGACCGTAGGATCACGATCTATCCGGGTGGGCGGTCCGACATCCAGGCCGGCCGCGTGAACATCCGGGTCCTTGCGCTCATCGCGTATCTCGCGGAGGCGCACGGGCAGGTGACCGTCTCGTGCCTGATCAGCGGGCACCGGCTGTATGCGCGACCGGGCGTGATCTCGGCGCACATCTTCGGCCTCGCGGCCGACCTCTCGGTTGTCGGCAATACCTCGATCATGGGGAACAGCCGGCCGGGCGGGATCACCGAGCACGCAGTGCGCAACATCCTGCTGCTGCCGGCCGAGATGCAGCCGAGGCAGGTCATCTCCCTGCTCGGGCTGGGCGGGCCTTCGTTCCCGCTCGCCAACCACGACGACCACATTCACGTCGGGTTCTAGATGGCAGAGCTGACCCTCAGACGGGAAGACGGGACTGTCGTGTGCGAGCGGTGCACGCTCGCCGACTCCCCGGTCACCCGTCTGAGGGGTCTGCTCGGACGGGACGGGCTGGAGCAGGGAGAAGGTCTCCTGCTCCGGCCCGCCTCGTCGATCCACACGTTCTTCATGCGGTTCCCGATCGACGTCGTCTTCCTCGACCGCGCGCTCGTCGTGCTCAGGATCGAGGACACGATCGATCCGTGGCGCTCCGCCTCGCGTCGGGGGGCGAAGGCTGTCCTCGAGCTACCCGCAGGCGAGAGCTCTCGGCGCGGGCTGGCCGTGGGCGACCAGCTCACGCTCGCCGCCTGACAAAGCCCGCCGCGGCCGCCGCCCCTGCGATTGCGGTGCTTGCTAGATTCGGCCAGTTCAGAACTGGCGGGTCAGCCTTGCGTAGGGACACTTGCGGGCGCGGGGCGTTTCGACTAGCTTCGATCGAACTTAGTTGCCGCTAACAACGAGGGAGCCTTGGTGAACGCACAGCCTGAAGGAAACGGCGCCGGCCCAGTCGTGACCGCACACGACATCTCACGCCGCTATGGAGAGGGCGACACGGCGGTCGACGCGCTCACAGACGTCACGCTCGACATCGAGGCGGGGAAGCTCACCGCCGTCATGGGTCCGTCGGGCTCGGGCAAGTCGACGCTCATGCACATCTTGGCCGCGCTCGACCGGCCGACCGCAGGCTATGTGACGATCGCCGGCACGCGGCTCGGGGAATTGAACGACAAGGAGATCACGAAGATCCGCCGCCGGCACATCGGCTTCATCTTCCAGTTCTTCAACCTCCTGCCGATGCTGACGGCCGAGGAGAACATCGTGCTGCCGCTGTCGCTCGCCGGCCAGAAAGCGGACAGCGCCTTCCTCGCCGATCTCATCAAGCGGGTCGGACTCGCCGACAGGCTGACCCACCGGCCGTCCGAGCTTTCGGGTGGCCAGCAGCAGCGTGTCGCGATTGCCCGGGCCCTCGTGTCGAAGCCGACGGTGGTCTTCGCCGATGAGCCGACGGGCAACCTGGACTCCAAGACGGGCGGCGAGATCCTCGAGCTCCTCCACGAGTCGGTCGAAAACTTTGGGCAGACGATGGTGATGGTGACCCACGAAGCCCGTGCCGCGGCCGCGGCCGACCGCATCCTCTTCCTCGCGGACGGCCGGATCATCAAGGATCTCGGCAGGGCGGGCGAGGAGGAGATTCTCGACACGATCCGGGAAGTCACCCTCGCGTGATCCGGGTCGCTCTCAAGGGTCTTGCGGGGCGGAAGTTTCGTGCGTCGCTGACAGCGCTCGCGATCGTGCTCGGCGTGGCGATGGTGAGCGGCACTTTCGTCCTGACCGACACGATCGACAAGGCCTTCGACACGATCTTCGTCGAGTCGTACGTCAACACCGATGCGGTGATCAGCGGCAAGGCGCCGGACATCTCGTTCGAGGGGGATACGGCTGAAGCACCCGGCGTCCCGGACTCGCTGCTCCAGCGCGTGCGCGGGCTCGACAGCGTCGAGGCGGCGACCGGAAGCGTTATCGACGAGACCGCGACCAAGATTCTCAAGCCGGACGGAAAGGCGATCAACACTCGCGGAGCGCCGTCGTTCGGCTTCGGGATCGATCCCTCGCTGTCTATCTTCAACCCGCTCAGGCTCGTCGAGGGCAATTGGCCCACCGGCCGCGACGAGGTAGTGATCGACGCAGGGACCACGGACGAGCAGGGCTACGGGGTCGGCGACACCGTGCGCATCGGCACGTTGAAGCCGGTGCGGCCGTTTCGGGTCGTCGGCGTCGCGCAATATGGAAGCGTCAGCTCCCTCGGCACTGCGACCTTCGCGGTCTTCACGATTCCCGTGGCGCAGGAGCTACTCGAGCGCCAGGGCCAGTTCGACGCCATCTCGATCGCGGCCAAGGAAGGGGTGAGCCCGGAGGAGCTCGTCGCAGGCATCAAGCCGATCCTGC
Source organism: Actinomycetota bacterium (assembly GCA_038040395.1). GTDB lineage: Bacteria > Actinomycetota > Thermoleophilia > Gaiellales > Gaiellaceae > VAXT01. Next base: position 40,565 of record JBBPIJ010000013.1, on the reverse strand, counting down.
CGCCGACGGCCCAGGTCCAGACCGGTCTCGAGCAAGCAGACGAAGACGCTTCCGAAGTGTCCGAGTTCGTGAGCTTCATCCGGTACTTCCTGCTCGCTTTTGGAGGCGTCGCTCTCTTCGTTGGCGCTTTCGTCATCTTCAACACGATGTCGATCACCGTGGCGCAGCGGACACGCGAGCTCGCCACGCTGCGAACGATCGGCGCATCGCGCAAGCAGATCCGCCGCGCTGTGCTGCTGGAAGCGCTCATCATCGGCGGCATCGCCTCGGTGATCGGCTTCGCGCTCGGGATCGGGCTCGCCTACGGGCTGGACTGGCTCTTCGGCGTGCTCAACCTGGACTTGCCGACCACGAACATGGTGATTGCCACCCGCACCGTGGTCGTCGCATTCCTGATCGGGATCGTCGTCACGGTCCTGGCCGCCTTCGTGCCGTCGATCCGCGCCACGCGTATTTCCCCGATCCTCGCCGTCCGGGAGGGAGCCGAGCTGCCGCGCGGTCGTTTCTCACGTTTCTCGCCGTACATCGCCGGGGCCCTGATCGTCATTTCCCTCCTGCTCCTCGCGCGGTCGATGTTCACGGACGAGCTCGCGATTGGCGACCGGCTGCTGACGATGGCTCTGGGCGTGCTGCTCCTGTTCGTCGGAGTGGCCATGATCTCGCCGAAGCTCGTTCGCCCCCTGGCGGCGGTCGTCGGCGTTCCCGGTGAGAAGCTCGCCGGCATTTCCGGCTACCTGGCGCGGCGCAATACGCTCCGGAACCCTGGGCGGACCGCCTCGACCGCCGCGGCGCTCATGATCGGCCTCGCGCTAGTCACGTTCGTCGCCGTGCTTGCCAACGGGATGAAGGCCTCCAATCGCGGTGCGATCGAGGATCAGGTCAAGGCCGATTTCGTCGTGACCTCCCAGGATGGGTTCATTCCTTTCGTGTCCGGCGCGGGCGACGCCGCGGCTGCGGCGCCAGGCGTCGAGCTGGCGACGAGCGTGCGCTCGGAGCTCGGCAAGGTTGCCGGGACGGACAAGTACGTCACGGGGATCGAGCCCGACAGGATCACGTCGGTCTACAACTTCGACTGGGCAGAGGGCTCAGACGCGAGGCTTCAGAGTCTCGGCGAGGACGGCGCGATCCTCGAAAAGGGCTTTGCCGAGGATGAGAAGCTTGCGGTTGGCGATCGGTTCGAGCTGCTCTCCGGCTCAGGCCGGTCGGCCAGCCTCACTGTGAAGGCGATCTACAAGCCGCCGCCTTTCTATCCGCTGCTCGGGTCGGTCAGCATCCTCGAAGAGAAGTTCGATTCCCTCTACGACCGGCCGCGCAACCAGTTCACATTCGTGAACGTGCCGGGTGCCCCCGATGCGGAGGCTGAGAAGCCGCTCGAAGCGGCACTCGCCAAGTTCCCGGACGCGAAGGTGCAGACCCGGGAATCCTGGATCCGCGAGCAGGACAAGGAGTTCAACCAGTTCCTGATCATGCTCTACGTGTTGCTGGCGCTCTCGGTGATCATCAGCATCTTCGGAATGGTGAACACGCTTGCGCTCGCGGTCTTCGAGAGGACCCGCGAGCTTGGGATGCTGCGTGCCGTCGGGATGACGCGCTGGCAGGCGAGGGTGATGATCGGCAGCGAGAGCGTCATCACCGCGCTCATCGGCGCGGCGCTCGGGCTCCCGCTCGGGATGTTCTTGGCGGCACTCGTGACGCGCGCTCTCAACCAGTACGAAGTTCGCTATGCGATCCCGCTCGTCCCGCTTCTGCTCTTCGCACTGGTCGCCGTGCTCGTCGGCCTTGTCGCTGCGATCATGCCTGCCCAGCGGGCGGCCCGGCTGAACGTCCTGAACGCATTGCAGTACGAGTAACCCGCAGTAAAAGGCACACGCGCGTCCCACCCGGGTGGGGAAGAGAGTTCCACCCGCCGCCCACCGCGAGCGTAACGTCGAACGACGCACGGGTGTGTGCCGGCTCTGAGCCAATATCGTGGCCGGATGCTCTGGGCGATCTCAGGCGGCGCGGGCTTTCTCGGCCTGCACCTCGCACGAAGGCTCCTCGCCGACGGCCACGCAGTTCGCTCGCTCGACCTCGCCCCGCTCGACGATGCCGAGCTCGAGCGCGAGCTCGACGAGATCCGCGGCGACATCCGCGACCCGGCCGCGGCCCACCGCCTCGTCGAAGGCGCCGACGTGCTCGTCCATGCCGCCGCTGCGCTTCCGATTCGAGGCTCGGGCCGCGAGATCCGCGCCGTCAACGTCGACGGCACGGCCACGCTTCTCGCCGCCGCGCTCGAAGCGCGGGTCGGCAAGACGCTCCTCATCTCGTCCACCGCCGTCTACGGCATCCCCGAAACGCATCCGATCGACGAGAGCTCGCCGCTCCAGGGAGTCGGCCATTACGGCCGCTCGAAGATCGAGGCCGAGGAAGTTGCTCGCGATCTCGGACGCCGCGGGCTCGAGGTTGCGATCATCCGGCCGAAGACGTTCATCGGGCCCGAGCGGCTCGGCGTCTTCGAGATCCTCTTCGACTGGATCCGCGAGGGCAGGCGCATCCCGATTCTCGGTGACGGCTCCAACCGCTACCAGTTGCTCGCGGTCGAAGATCTCGTCGAGGCCGTCCTCCTCGCCACCTCCGCGCCGACCGGCGGCGAAACGGTCAACATCGGCGCGGCCGAGTACGGCACCGTTCGCGACGACCTCGAAGCGCTGATCGCGCACGCGAAATCCGAAAGCCGCCTCCGGCCCGTTCCGGCCCGACCGGCCGAGCTCGCCCTGCGCGGCCTCGAGCTGGCCCGGCTTTCCCCTCTCGCCGAATGGCATTACAAGACCGCACACCGCGACTCATACGTGGAGACCTCGAGAGCGCAGCGCCTCCTCGGCTGGCAGCCGCGCTACTCCAACGCCGAGGCGTTGACGCGAACCTACGACTGGTACCTCGCGAACCGCGATCGGGTCTCCGCCGCCGGGACCACGCACCGGGTCCCCTGGAACCAGCGGGCTTTGGGCCTGCTCAGGCGAATTTCTTGATTTCGTCGACCTGGGCGCGGCGTTACCGGCCCCGGCCGGCAGTGGCTAATTAGCTTTCCTCATGCCGCCCTGCGCCGCCATCGCGAGCCCCGTCACCTCGCCGAGCTTCGTTTCGAGTGTGGTCAGTTCAGCCACGAACCCCTCCTCTGGTCGCTTCCGGTTGCAGCGTCCCCGTACTCAGGCGTAGGTTCTCCTCAAACGTCGCTGGAAGGAGATGCAGATGAAGATTTGCGCGCTGACCGTGCGTCAGCTCAAGCCGGGAAGCTACGACGAGTGGCGCCAGGCGTGGTGGTCGGATGCCGAGGCGGACGAGATGCCCGAGGGAGGCGAGATCTACATCGTCCGGAACCTCAAGAACCCGGACGAGATCATCGCGTTCGGCCTCTTCGAGGGCAGCATGGAGCAGATGGAGGAGATGATGGACCCGGAGACCGAGAAGAAGCGCCAGGAAGACATGGCGCCTCATGTCGAGTCGACCGGCGCGGACGGTCTCTACGAAGTGATTGAGCACATCAAGGCGGGCTCAACCGCGAGCGTCGGAGGCGGAGCCCCGGCCTAGGCCAGAAGTGTCAGGAGGCGCTCCGCATACCGGGGCGCCTCTGGCTCCTCCTCGTGCTTGAAGTAGCAGTAGACCTCGACGCCGTCGGCGAGCAGTGGGCGGATCCGATCGGCCCACTCACTGAGCGCCTTCTCGTCGTAGGGCGGCTCTCGCAGGCGCAGGTAGCGGAAGGCCGCCGGGGAATCGACCTCGTTCACGCGGACGGCGTTCGGCGGCAGCTCGAGATCCGCTTCCGCCCAGGAGTCGTGCCGGAAGTCGAAGGCGATCTTCAAATCGGGGTCGAACGACCCGAGCGTCAGCGCGAGCAGGCCCTCGTCGCGCGCGGAGCCGACGAGGACGCGAATCGGGCCCAGCCGGTCGCCGAGGAGCCGCACCCGCTCCTCGAACGTCCCCGCTCCGCCAAGCCGGAACGCGTTGAACTTGACCGCGAAGCGGAATCCGGGCGAGACCTGCTCCGCCCAGCGCCGGAACTGATCCTCGGCGGGAATCCGGTAGCCGGTCGTGTTCAGCTCGACGCTGGGGAGTCGCTCGGAGTAGTAATGAAGGAACTCCGCCGGCTTCACGTCGCGTGGATAAAAGCCGGGCCGCCACGACGGGTAGGACCAGCCCGAGGTGCCGACATAGGCCCTCGCTAAACTCGGCTTCGTGGCAGTCACACCCGAAGTCCTAGCGGAGAACATGATCCGTGTCCTGGATCACGGCTTTGTTCGCCTCGACGATGCGATGGCCGACGACCTCTCGGTCGTAAACGGCGCACGAGTCAGCTTCGCGCGGCGGAAAGAAGAGATCGACGACTCGGATGGAGGCCTCATCCGGTTTCTCATGCGGGAGAGGCACGGCTGTTACGACGATGCCACCGACGTGCTCACACAAGCGGGCTGGAAAGCCTGGCCCGATGTCACGGGCGAAGAACTCTTCGCGACGAGGTCCCCGACCGGGCGGCTGGAGTATCAGCCGGCTCTACGCGTCGTGCACAAAGAGCATCAAGGCCACATGATCGGGTTCAAGGGGATGAGCATCGATCTGCTTACAACGCCCGACCACCGCGTGTTGGCCGAATCGATGACCACTCGACTGGGTCGCGGAAATCCGTCGTTCACCCTTCGGCCGGCACACTCCGTCCTCTGGAAGTCTCATCGGCACATCGCGACGGCCGAATGGCGGGCGCCGGTCGTCGAATGGTTGTCCTTCGATGGAAGCCCAACGCCGGCGGTCCCCTTCCTTCGGCTCCTGGGATTCTTCATAGGAGATGGCAATCTCCCGAAGGCGAACCACATCGTCTTCAATCTCAGAAAGCCGCGCGAGATCGCGTTTCTGCGCCGAACCGTTCATGACGCAGGCCTGGAGCTCAAAGACTGGGGCGGCCGTTTCGCGATCGCGGTGAGCCCGGAGATGCGATCTCTCTTCGCCGACTGCTACGACCGAGGGGAGAAGGTGATCCCGCGCCGGCTGCTCGAGCTCGGGACTCCGCTTCTCGATGCTCTCTATGAAGGTTTGCTCCAGTCCGATGGCTCGCGTCAGATTCGGCCGGGGCACGCCGATCGTGACTCCTACCACACCACGAGCAAGAAACTCGCCGATGGCGTCCAGGAACTTGCCCTCAAGCTCGGCCGGAGCGCAACTGTTCGGCCCCATCGATTCGACGCAGGCGACGGCCACTATGGACGAAAGCCCCGCTGGCGGGTCACGATCTACAGCTCGCGGAACTCGCGACCCGCGCTCTGTCGGACTCGGTCTGACGCGGACAATCACATGGGTGTGGAGGAGCACAACGGGACCATCCACTGCGTGGAGGTTCCAAACGGGACGCTTTATGTACGCAGGGATGGGTATCCCGTGTTCTGCGGAAATACTCCTTTCGAGCACAACTCCTTCCGCTTTCACATCAGGACGCCAATTTTCGTCGCACGCGAATGGTTTCGACACCGGATCGGGTCCTTCAACGAGTTCAGCATGCGGTACGCGAAAGCGACCGACGAGTTCTACGTCCCAGCTCCTGAGGACGTGCGGTCGCAAGTCGGAAAGCCCGGCGCCTATTCATTCGAGGAGGTCGCTCCTGACGTCGCCGAGCAAACGCGGGAGGAGCTGCGGGCCGTCTACGACACGGCTTACGACACGTATCAGCGTCTGGTCGAGCTCGGTGTGGCGCGAGAGCTCGCCCGCTGCGTGCTCCCGGTCGGGGCTTACACTGAGTTCTACTGGACGGTCAATGCTCGCTCACTGATGAACTTCGTCTCGCTTCGCGCAGCGGAGACCGCCCAGCGTGAGATTCGCCGTTACGCGGAGGCATGCGAGGTCTTCCTCGCCGAGCGGATGCCGATCACCCACGCGGCGTTCGTCGCGAACGACCGCACGGCGCCTTAACTCGTCGTCAGCAACGGCGGGCCGGGCTCGTCCTCGCCCCGGCGCCAGCGCGTCACGATCCAACCGTCGTTGCGCTCGAACGAGTAGGGGACGCTGAAGTCCACGCTCGTCGTGCCTGCTTCGACGTTGAAGATGCCGCAACGCAGGAACCGCCCGTCCCGCTTGACGAAGAGCTCGTAGTAGCCGCGCTCCGGAAGGGGACGTAGGCCCTTGACTGTGACGACCATGGGCCAGTTACCCGCCTTGTCTCGCTTGCCGAGCTTGATCACGGCTTGCGCGGTTGGTGCGATCGAGGTCCCGTGCATCGGCAACTCGCGCGTCGAGTCGAAGCTGTTGTGCCGGAATCCGAGCAGGTACCCGCCGAGAAACGCGACCACGGCGATCGTGGCCGCGAGGGAGAGGGCGGCGCCCGCCCGGCGGCGCGGCAGGAAGGAGACAGGCTGCGCGCGGCGATCCGGCGCCTCGAGAAGCGACGGTGGCATCTCCGGGGGAGGGCCTGCCTCGACCAGGAGCTCGTGGACGCGCTCGAGCCGAGCGCGTTCCTCGGCGGGCACCTCGTCACCGATCAGATCGCGGAACTCCGGCGGGCCCGTCATGAGAGCTCTCCCTCCAGAAGATCCGCGAGGCGCGCGAGGGCGCTTCGGGTCCGCGTCTTGACCGTTCCCAGCGGCACGTTGAGAAACTCGGCGATCTCGCTCTGCGAGAGCCCGCCCCAGTACGCGAGCTCGATGAGCTGCCGCTCGTGGTCCGGCAGCTCGGCGAGGGCTCTGTAGACCCGCCAAGCCGTCCAGCTCGACTCGGCGCGCTCCGGAGGCCCGGGATCCTTGGACGGCTCGTCGACCGGCTCCGACGCGGGCTCGCCCAGCGCGCGCCGTCGGTCGACGATGGCGTTGCGTGCGACGGCATAGAGCCACGGCGCACCCGGCCCTCGCTCCTGCCGGTAGCTGCCCGCCGAGCGCCAGACCGAGGCGAACGTCTCCTGCACGGCGTCCTCGGCCCGGCCCCGATCGCCGAGGCGGCGGAGCGCGAGCGCAAAGACCGGCCTTGCGTAGCGTCGGTAGAGGAGCTCGAACGCGCCGGAGTCACCCTCCCCGACGCGAGCGATCAACTCCCCGTCCGTCATCGGATCGGAAGCCACGACCTGGATGGTGGCGAGTCGGGGCGCACGCGGCAAGCCGGTATGCAACGAGACAGCTGCAGACATAACCCTTCCATGGTTCTACGACCCCGGCCGCCGCCCGGTTTGCAGAAGTCGGCCGCCATCGACGACGAGGCTCGTGCCCGTCACGAAATCGGCGCCCGCGAGATAGAGCACCGCGTCGGCGATGTCGTCCGGCGAGCCGATCCTTCCGAGCAGCGTCTCGGCGGCGCGGCGCTCCTCCTGCCCGGGCTCGACGGCGACCGGGCCCGGCGCGATCCCGCAGACCCGAACCTCGGGCGCAAGGGCGCGCGCGAAGACGCGCGTGAGCATGGCCTGGGCTGCCTTGGCCGCGGAGTGATGGGCGAACGAGGGCCAGGGCTCGTAGGCGGCGACGTCCTCGATCACGACGACCACGCCACGGCTCTCACGCAGGTGCGGCGCGGCTGCCTGAGTGACGAAGAAGGTGCCTTTGGCCGTGGCGCCGAACGCCGTATCCCAGTCTGCTTCGGTCACATCCGCAACAGGCTTGGGCACGAACCCCTCGCCGGCCGCGTGCACGAGCAGATCGAGCCCGCCGAGCTCGGCGACGGCGCGTGCCAGCAAAGCTTGTCCTGTCTCTGCCTCGGCAAGGTCGCCGTCGCTCCTGCCGGCGGGGAACACAGACCAGCCTTCTGCCCGCAGTCGCTCGACCACCGCCGAGCCGATTCGCCCTGTTCCTCCCGTAACGAGCGCCCTCATCGCCGCAGAGTGTAGGGGTGGCTTCACTTCCGCCGAAAGAGGGAATAACACGAATGGCCAGCACATAAGGGGGTTTCCGATGAAGAAGCTTTTGGTACTCGCGATCGCAGCGCCGGTGCTGTTACTCGCGCCCGCATTTGCCGCCACGAAGACCGTCGACATCACGTCGAAAGGGTTCTCTCCGAACAAGGTGACAATCCCCTTCGGGGACACCGTCACCTGGACGAACAAGGACACTACGCCGCATCAGGTCGTGGCCGACCAGGGGAAGTTCGTCTCGTCGCCGATGATCGCGGCCGGCCAGAGCTATTCCGTCACGTTCACGAAGTCCGGCGTGTTCACCTACCACGACGGAGTCAATACGAGGCGCAAGGGGACGGTGACGGTCAAAGCCGGCGTCTCGCTCACTGCGAAACCGCTCTTGGTCACGTACGCCAAAGGGACGGCGCTCAGCGGCAACGTCTCCACCGGCGTCGCCGGCGAGATCGTGACGGTCAACGCGCAGGAGTGCGGCAAGACGGGGTTCACGAAGGTCGGCACGGCCACGAGTGTGGCCGCCGGCGCGTGGACGTTCGCCGCAAAGCCGACCATCAACACCATCTACCAGGCGGACTGGAAGAACACCAAGAGCGCCCAGCTCACCGTGAAGGTCGCCCCCGGCGTCACGCTGAAGCGGATCCGAGCAGGCCGCTTCTCGGCCACCGTCACGGCGAATCTGTCGTTCGTCGGGAAGAACGTCGTCCTCCAGCGGTTCGTCCGTAGCCGGAACGCCTGGAAGACCGTCAAGCGCGTGACGTTGCGCACGGTGAAGGCCGGAACGGCTCCGACCATGATCACCTCCGCAGGCTTCCGCGCCAGTGTCGCGCGGAGAACGCGCCTGCGGCTGCTGCTGACGCAGGCGCAGGCCGGCACCTGCTACGCGCCGGGTCGCAGCGCCATCGTCCGGGCGTAAGAAGTTCCGCGAAAACAGGGGCTGCGCGGTGACGCGGCCCCTGTTCGCACAAAATCCTTACAGCATTCGCGCAACTTTTCCCTGCTCACGGCGTTCCACCCAGTAGCCGTCAACGACTGGGGGAACCGCCATGAAAAGAACGCTATTGATCGCCACTGCGGTGTGTGCCCTTGCGGGTGCCGGCTTCGCAGTCGCGGGCATGACCGCGCTGAAGAACGTCAACATCAAGTCCACGGGGTTCGTTCCCAAGACCGTCACGATCGCGGGTGGGGACACCGTCCAGTGGAAGAACATCGACACCGTCAAGCATCAGGTTGTCGCCAACAGCGGCGCCTTTGCCTCAGGGCAGCTCGCGCCGAACGCCACGTACAGGAAGCGGATCGACGCACCGGGCACGTACCCGTATCACGACGCCCTGCATCCGACGCTGAAGGGCACCGTCAAGGTGACCGGCGCGGCTCCGTCGGTCTCGATCGCAGCTTCGTTGCCGATCGTGGTCTACGGAAACGAGATCCACGTCGGGGGCGCCATCTCGCCCGCGGCGGTTGGTGACATTGTCACCGTCTTCGGACAGCTCTACGGTCAGCTTTCGTTCGTGAAGCTCGCCGACGTCCAGACGACGACGAACGGGTCGTGGGACTTCGTCACCACTCCGCAGCTCCTCACCGCGTACAAGGCTCAGTGGAAAGGCAAGGAGAGCGCCATCATCCAGGTCGCAGTCTCGCCACGCCTGACGCTGTCACGGTCAGGAAGCTGGTTCGTGGCCGGCGCCAAAGCCGGGAGGTCTTTCTCCCACCGCTGGGTGTACGTACAGCGCCTCAACGGCTTCGGCCAGTGGGTGAGCCTGAAGAAGGTCACGTTCAACCGCCAGGGGGCCCAGCGCTTCAAGCTGAAGACCCTTCCGTCGGGCCGAAACCGACTGCGGACCCTCATCACGACGAATCAGGCCGGCTTCGGGTACTTCACCGGCACGAGCCCGGTTCTCACCTTCCGCCGCCGATAGCGCGACGGATAGGCCGAGCCGCCGGCGGAGGGGTCCCGCCGGCGACTCGGCCGTACTCTCGCCCGCCTACGCAGGCCTGCTTCTAGGTCGCGGCTCGGACTTTTCCGATCGCGTGGGCATAGCGGTCGGCGACTGCAGCCCAGTTGACGACGTTCCACCACGCCTCGAGGTAGTCGGGGCGGCGGTTCTGGTAGGCGAGGTAGTACGCGTGCTCCCACACGTCGATCCCCAGCAGCGGCTCGTCCGACTGCATGATCGGCGAGTCCTGGTTGGCGGTCGAATAGACCGCGAGGCCCGTTCCGTCGTGAACGAGCCACGTCCAGCCTGATCCGAAGCGGTTGATGCCTCCGTCGTTGACCGCCTTCTTCAGATCGTCGAGCGAGCCGAAGACGTCGTTGATCGCGTCGGCGAGCTCCCCTTCGGGCTCACCGCCGCCGTCCGGGCTCATGATCTCCCAGAAGAGCGTGTGGTTCGCGTGGCCGCCGGCGTTGTTGCGAATCGCAGTCCGCTTCTCCTCGGGGAACGTCTCGAGGATGGCCAGGATGTGCTCGACGGACTCATGGGCGGAGCCGGTGTCGGCGAGCGCCGCGTTTGCCTTGTCGACGTATGCCTGGTGGTGCTTGTCGTGGTGGACGCGCATCGTCTGCTCGTCGATGTGCGGCTCGAGCGCGTCGTAGTCGTAGGGGAGAGGCGGAACCTCGAAAGCCATCTCCAGCTCCTTTCGTTGGATCGAAGTTGAGGCTACACCCACCGACGTCGACTATGCTCGCCGCGCCCACGTCCGGAAGGAGCTCCCTTGGCAACCCTCGTCTTCAACGCCGAAGAGATCGCACCGCGAGAGCTCAAGCCCGAGCTCTACGAGCTCGAAGGCATCTCGCGCGAAGCGGTCGAAGCCCACTACAAGCTGTACGAGGGTTACGTCGGAAAGCGGAACGAGATCCTCGCGAAGCTCGCGGACGTCGACCTCACGGCCGGGAACCAGGTCTACTCAGAGATCCGGGCGCTCAAGGTCGACTTGACCTTTGCGATCGGGGGCGTCAAGAACCACGAGATCTACTTCGAGCACCTCGGGGGCGAGGGCGGCGATCCCACCGGGCCGATCGCGGACCTGATCGAGCGCGACTTCGGGTCGACGGCGGACTGGCGCGCCGATCTGAAGGCAACCGGGATGGCGGGCCGGGGTTGGGCGTGGACGGCGTACGACTGGGACGAGGGCCGGCTCTTCAACTACATCGGCGACGCCCAGAACACGTACCCGATCTGGAACGCGACGCCGCTCGTCGCGCTTGACGTCTATGAACACGCGTACTTTCTCGACTACCGCACCGACCGGGCGTCGTACATCGACGTCTTCTTCGACAACCTCGACTGGGGAACCGTGAACGACTGGGTCTCGAAGTACGGGATCCCGCCGAAGTAGCCGACGATCGAGACGCTCGCCTTCATCGTGGCCGGCTATCTCGCCGGCAGCCTCCCGTTTGGATACTGGATCTCACGGTTGGCCCGCGGCGTGGACATCCGCACGCTCGGCAGCGGCACCATGGGAGCGACGAACGTCTGGCGGACGGCGGGAGCGCGCTACGCGATCCCGGTGATGCTGCTCGACATCCTGAAGGGATTCTTCCCGGCTCTCATCGCGACGCTCTCTGCGGGGCACGTCGCCGGAGCGCTTGCAGGCGGGGCCGCGATGCTCGGCCACTGGCGGCCGATCTTTCTCCGCTTTGCGAAGGGCGGGAAGACGGTCGCGACCTGCGGCGGTGCGCTCCTCGGGCTAGCGCCGCTCGTCGGGCTGGTCGGGATCCTCGTCTGGCTCCTGGTGTTTGCCCTCACCCGCTACGCGTCGGTTTCCTCGATCCTCGCGTCCCTGTCTTTGCCGGTCGCCGCGCTCCTGCTCGGCGAGCCGTGGCCCGTCCTCGTCTTCACGAGCGCGGCCGCCGTCGGGGTGCTCCTACTGCATCGCCCGAACCTCGCGCGCCTGCGTGCCGGGACCGAGACCCGCGTGCAGCTGCGCCGTAAAGCAGTCCGCGCTAGCTGACCTCAAGTCGACCGTGGCATGGGCGGGCCTGTCGAGGCGCCGTTCCTCGGCAGTTGTGCTTTTAGTCGCGCAAAGTGCGAAGCATTTTGCGCGAGTCCCGGGCCTGTGGCCCGGGACCTACCCGGCGAGCCACTCGCGCAGCTCGGTGTGGTGGTCGAGCGGTCCGCCTCGCTCGAGCTCGCGTCGCAGCTCCCCGACGGTGCCGTACCGCTCGGCCAGGACGTCGTGCGTATGGATCGTCTCGAGGTTCACCTGACGCGAGAAGACGAAGTCGGCGTCGTCGAGGGTCGGGTGCGCATCGAGGACGCCCTTCAGAGCGAGGCGGACCGAGTCCTCGACGAAACGGGGCTGAAGGTGCGCGTGCTCGACGACGAAGAGCTCGTCGGGCCGCTTCAGGAGCTCGTAGACCGGAGCGCTCATCGATCCCTCGACGATCGTGACGAGCTGCTCGGCATCCACTCTCGTCTGGGTTCCGACGTAGAGCGTCCCGCGGCCTCGCTGGTTGTGCGTCGCGAGCGGGACGAGCTGGAGAATCCGGTCGACGTCGCCGTCGGCGAACCCCGCCTCGAGCAAGCGCTCGCTCGCGCGGTCACGGATGAGCCCTTGCGCGCACGGGCATGCGTTGATCCCTGCCGCCTCGACGCCGACGAGCCTGCGAACGCCGTTCGACGACGCCGCCGCGATCCCGATCAGGCTCACCATCTCCTGGGTCGGGAGCTCCGTGACGGGTGTCGTGCGCTCGATCGGATACCTCGCTGCGATCCGGACCTCGGCGCGCAGGGCCTGCTGGCGCTCGACGATGTGCGTCGCGATGTGCTCGGCGAGGACCTCGACGAGGAGGGCCTCGCCGATGACGACCACCTCGATCGCCTCCTCGAATAGCTCCGGGAAGCGGGACATGTGCACGCCCTTCTGATCCGGGTCGAGGTCGACCGTGCACTCGATGTTGGCCGCGATCTGCTTCTCGTAGGGGCCGTACTTGACCCGGATCGCCTTGCTGACGCCTGTGACTCCCGCACGCGATAGCCCGAGAGCCACCTCGGGCAAGGAAGCTTGGAGGTCGTTCTCCAGCAGTCGCGAAACGTCATCCATACTCCGAACAACGTACCAAGGGGATTCGTGGCTTCAGAAGACAGCTTCACCCGATTCGTCTCGCTCGCATGTCACGACTTGCGGACACCGCTGGCGACCGTCTCGGGCTTCGCGCACACGCTCCAGCAGACCGAACCGCTCGGCGAGCCTGCCGGGCGGTATGTCGGAATGATCCAGGCGGCCTCCGACCAGATCGCCGAGCTTCTCGAGGATCTCGGCCTCGTCACGCGGATCGAGGCGGAGCGCTACGAGCCGATCCTCGTGGATGTCGACACGCTGGAGCTCGCCCAGGCAGCGGCCTCACGGGTCGGTGAGAAGGTGTCGGCCGCCGGCTCGGGCGGAGCGGTTCGCGTCGATCGGAACGGTGTTGAGCGGGGATTGGCGGGGCTCGCGCGCTGCGCGCTCCGGCACGGCGCGCTCGATCGGGTCGAGCTGACGGCCGAGAGCCAGTCGGTCTGGATCGAGCCGGTGACCCCCGGCGCAGCGCCGATCGTGCTGGCGGATGACCTCAAGGATCTCGGTGCAGCGTCCGCGAGGCGGCTCATCGAGGCGCTCGGCGGCTCGCTCTCGCTCGAGGGTGAGCGCTTAGAAGTGCGCCTTCCCTCCTAGCAGAGCGCCACCACCCGTCTCATCGCAGAAGGCGCGAGAGCCGCCGATCCTTGAGCACGCGTCCGCCGGTCTGACACTCGGGGCAGTAGTAGATCGTGTGCTCCTCGAAGTCGACGCGCGCGATCGGCGTGCCGCACGCATGGCACGGCTCGTCCAGCGCGTTGTGGACGCGGTACGTTCGCTTGTCGCTTGCGCCACGCTCCCGGAGCTCGAGACCACGTCCGAGCTCGGAGTCGATCGCAGCCGCGAGCCGTCCGACCTCCTCCGGCGTCAAGTCCTTCGAAAGCGCGTACGGCGAAAGCTTCGCCGCGTGGAGGATCTCGTTCGCCCACGCGCGGCCGATGCCGGCGATGACCCGCTGGTCCCGAAGCAGCGAGTGGAGCCGCCGGGACTCCGACGCGAGGATCTCGCCCAGCCGCTCGGCACCCAGGCCGAGCGCCTCGGGGCCGAGATGCGCGAGCTCGGCCTCGGCCTCCTCGGGCGTGAGCAGCCACACTCCGGCGCGCTTCTTCTTGCCCGCCTCGGTGAGGACGAGCTCCGCACCGCCCTGGAAGCGAAGACGAAAGGCCGGCGTTTTCGGCCCTTTCTCTCCCGCCTGGAGGTACTTCAGGCGACCGGCTGTCATCAGGTGGACGAGCAGCACGAGCTCGCCGTCCTCGGTAGGAAAGAGGAGGCGCTTGGCCCGGCGCTCCGCTCCGGACAGGCGCCGCCCCTCGAGCGCGGCCAGGGGCGGATCGATCGTCTTCAGCGTCGCGATGTGCGCAGGCCCGGCCTTCTCGATCGGAAAGGCCGAGACCGGGCCGTCGAGGGCCCGTCGCCAAGCCTCCATCTCGGGAAGTTCGGGCACAGTGCCCCTTTCAGTAATGCCGCCGAGCTTCTGGGTCGCGAGCACCAAGCCAGAGGCCGCACTCGACCGCGGCCAAGGCTCGCAGCCTTGGCAAGGGCGAGGGTGGACTCTGGCGCAGCGTGATCGCGAGCCAGGGGCCGGCATGTATTGCTGGAAGGGGCACTAGTGTCTCCTCATGGCTGAGCCGATCAGCGTAGCCGCGCGGCGTGGCGAGACCGTCGAGTCCGTCCACCGCGTCCACGCGGTTGCGGTTCGCAACGGGGAGATCGTGGCATCCGCAGGCGATCCGGGCCTCGTGACGTTCATGCGCTCGGCGGCGAAGCCGATCCAGGCCCTGCCCCTGGCGCGGGAGCGCGTTGACCTCGACGACCGCGACCTCGCGATCGCCTCGGCCTCCCACCTCGCCGACGAAGACCAGCTGGCGGCCGTGCAGGCGCTACTCGACAAGGCTCCGGCCACAGAGGACGACCTCGAGTGCGGCCCCGAAGGGAATCCATCCCGGCGCATCAACCACAACTGCTCCGGCAAGCACGCTGGGATGCTCGCCCTCTGCCGGGCGAAGGGCTGGCCGCTCCAGGGCTACCGGCTCGCCGAGCATCCCTGCCAGCAGGCGATGCGCGCCGAGCTCGCCGACGCAGCTGGGTCCGAGCCCGTCGCGACCGCGATCGACGGTTGCGGCGTCGTCAGCTTCGCGCTCGCGCTCGAGACGATGGCGCTTGCGTTTGCCCGTGTGGAACAGATCGACGGCGGAGCGGATGTCACGGCCGCCATGCGCGCCCATCCGGAGCTGATCCGCGGCCCCAGGGGGGTGGACACAAATCTCATGCAGGCTCTTCCCGGCTGGATCGCCAAGGGCGGCGCCGAGGGCCTTCTCTGCGCCGCCGGCCCGGACGAGCTCGGCCTCGCGATCAAGGTCGAGGACGGCTCGGCCCGCGCGCTCCGGCCGGCGCTCGGCTCCTTTCTCGAGTCCCTTGGCCTCGACGGGTCCGCCTTCGGGGCGGTGCCGGTTCGCAACAGTCGAAACGAGGTCGTCGGCGAGCTCGCAAGCTGTTGAAAAAAACTCTTCACAGGCCTGTGGATAGCTGTTAAGTTCCCGAGCGCCGAGAGGTGAGCCGGGGGGAGGATGAACCGGCTCTTTGCGTTCCTGGGTTCCGTCCACCTAGCGCGAAAGAGAGGTCAATTGCTCACAGTCGACATCTCCCTCCCGGACGTCGAAGAGCTTCACAAGCTGGTACAGGACGGAACAGAGAAGGGCTTCCTCACCTATGACGAAATCGTCGCGGGGCTCGAGGAGGTCGACCTCAGCAAGGAGCAGGTCGAGGACTTCTACACGTACTTGATCGACCACTCCATCGAGTTGATGGAGGGGGAGCACCACAAGCACCCGCCGCACGAGCAGCCCGCGCTGGCGGAGGAGGAGAAGGGCCCGAAGCTCGATCTCTCTGTCGAGCCCTCCCTCGATTCGCTGCGGCTCTACCTGCGCGAGATCGGCAAGGTCCCGCTCCTGACCGCTGATCAGGAGGTCTACCTCGCGAAGCGGATCGAGCGCGGCGACATGTTCGCCAAGACGCATATGACCGAGGCGAACCTCCGCCTGGTCGTCTCGATCGCGAAGAGCTACCTGGGCCGGGGCCTCTCGTTCCTCGACCTGATCCAGGAGGGCTCGCTCGGCCTCATCCGCGCGGTCGAGAAGTTCGACTACCGGAAGGGCTACAAGTTCTCGACCTACGCCACGTGGTGGATCCGCCAGGCCGTCACCCGCGCCATCGCCGACAAGGCCCGGACGATCCGGATCCCGGTCCACATGGTCGAGAAGCTGAACAAGGTCGTGCACATCGAGCGCCAACTCGTGCAGCGCCTCGGCCGCGAGCCTCAGCCAGAGGAGATCGCGCGCGAGCTCGAGATGACGCCCGAGGAGGTGCGCGAGATCCTGCGCATGGCCCAGTTGCCCGTCTCGCTCGAGAAGCCGATCGGCGAGGAGGAGGAGTCGGAACTCGGGGACTTCGTCCAGGACGAGCAGGCAGAGTCGCCGTTCGACACGGCATCGGTCTCGCTTCGCCGGGAGGACATCCAGAAGGCGCTCGACTCGCTTCCCGACCGTGAGCGACAGGTGATCGAGCTGCGCTTCGGGCTCACCGGCGCGCAGCCGTGCACACTCGAGGAGGTCGGCCGCGCCTTCGGAGTCACGCGCGAGCGCATCCGCCAGATCGAGAACAACACGCTGAAGCGCCTAGAGACGTTGCCCGAAGCCCAGGGCCTCAGGGACTCGAGCTAGTCGGCGTCTTCGGCCTCGGCCCGCTCGTACGGGACGTAGAGCCGGCAGTGCCGGCACTTGAAGCCGCGATGGCGCTCGTCCTCGCCCCCTAGGAGCTCACTGCGGAACGTCTTCTTGCAATGGGGGCAGACGACCTCGTACGTGGTCGGGGCGGAGGTCACCACGCCGACGGTACCAGCGGGCTACTAAGCCCCGCCGGGGCAGCGACCCGCCTTGTAGGCGGTGACCGCCGACTCGTTGAGGACCCAGTACCACCGGTCCCCGACCTTCACCTCGTGATTCTCGAACGGTTCGGTCGTCTCACCGGAGGTCGACGTTAGCCGCACCCGGACCGCATTCGCTTCCTGCTCTTGGCCGCCGGGAAACTGGACCGGATCATCGAAGACGTCGAGGATCTCGATCGAGTCGAGTTGACCGGGCGGAATCGTGCTTGCTGCGCAGTCCGAGAACTGCGATCGGGAGACGATCTGCTTGTAGGTCGGATGAAGGGTGGAGTAGGCCTGCGCGTAGCGGCCGGCGTAGAGATCCTTGAGGTACTCCGCCTGCGCCGTTCCGGCTGGGGTGGTCGCAGGATCAGTCTCGCCGCCGCAACCGGCGAGGGCGATCACGACAAGCAGGACCGTCAGGGCGGCACGCTTCACGTGCCGAATCATGGCGTACGAAGCGGCTACTGCCCGTTCGGCGCGCCGTTCAGGGTCAACCGCATGATCGTCCCGCCGCCTTCGGCGCGCTCTGCGACCACTGTGCCGCCGTGCGCCTCGGCCACCTGGCGGACGATCGCGAGGCCGAGCCCGGATCCCGGAAGTCCGCGCGCCGAGCTCGCTCGGTAGAAGCGGTCGAAGACGTATGGCAGGTCCTCCTCGGCGATGCCCGGCCCGTGGTCCCGGACCGTCACCTCACCGTCGCGTACCTTCACCTCGACCTCTCCGCCGGGCGGGCTCCACTTGGCTGCGTTGTCGAGCAGGTTGGCGAGTGCGCGCTCGATCGTCCTCGGAACGCCGTGGACGAGCGATTCCTGGAGGTCGGTCGTGAAGCTCACCCCCGGGCGGTTGCGCCGGCTGCGCTCGACGGCGTCGGCGGCTACGAGATCCAGGCGCACGTCCTCGGCCACCTCTTGTTGATCCTGTTCGCCGCGGGCGAGCTCGATCAGCTCGGCGATCAGCGTCGTCATCTCTCCGAGCTGCTCGACGACGTCACTCAGGAGTCGTTCTCGCTCCCCGGTGGGCAGAGCCCGGTCGCTCGCCAACACTTCGATGTTGGTGCGCAGGCTCGTCAGCGGCGTTCGCAGCTCGTGCGATGCGTCGGCGACGAGCTGCCGGCGTGCGCGCGTCGACTCTTCGAGCGCCCCGAGCATCGCGTTGAAGTTCGAGGCCAGCCGGCTCAGCTCGTCGCGCCCCTGGGTCTCGATGCGCTCGGACAGGTCGCCGGTCTTCGCGACGTTCTCGGCGGCGCTGCTCAGGCGCCTGACCGGGGCGAGGGCCGCCCGCGACACCAGGAGGCCCAGCCCGGCCGCGACGCCGATCCCACCGAGAGCGATCAGGACGAGGAAGAGCCTCATCCGGTCGAGCGTCCGGTCGACCTCGGTCAGCGAGCGGGCGACCTGCACGGCCGAGCTGTCTCCGTAGGGGAACGTCAGGACCCGGAGATGGGTTCCACCCGCGTGCATGTCGCTGAAGAACGCGCCGCGACGGCCCTGCGCGACTTCGAGGGTCCGTGCCCCGGCGGGCAGCTCCACGCGTTCCTCGGGCGGACGAAGCTTCGATCCGTCCGACCGCACGACCTGGAAGTAGCCCGCCGCGCCTCCCGGCTCCGGCTCGATCGGATTGAACGGCCGCCGCCCGTTCAGGATTTCGCTCGCGCTGTGCTCGAGGCCGTCGTCGATCGGTTTCCGGAGCTGCCCTTCGACGACGAAATACGACACGGCGGAGGCGAGCACCACGGCGAGGGCCACGGCGGCGGCAGCAACAAGCGTCAGTCGCGCGCGAAAGCTCATGGCTCGCGGAGCGCGTACCCGACGCCGCGCACGGTCTGGATGAGCCGAGGCTCGCCGTCCGCTTCGGTCTTGCGCCGCAGGTAGCCGATGTAGACGTCGAGCGAGTTCGACGCGAACCCGAAGTCGTAGCCCCACACCCGCTCGAAGATCACCGACCGAGTCAAGACCTGCCGCGGGTTCCTCATGAAGAGTTCGAGGAGGGAGAACTCCGTGCGCGTCAGCTCCATCGCCCTGTCGCCGCGGCGGACCTCCCGTGTGCCCGGGTCGAGCTCGAGGTCAGCAAAGCGCATCACGTCACCAGCCTCGTCGCTCGTCCGCCGAAGGAGCGCCCGGACCCGGGCCAGCAGCTCCTCGAGGGCAAACGGCTTGGTGACGTAGTCGTCCGCGCCCGCGTCGAGGCCCGCGACCCGGTCCTCCACTTCGGTGCGCGCGGTCAGCATGAGCACGGGGAGCCTGCTGCCGCCGCTGCGCAGCCGGCGGCAGACCTCGAGCCCGTCGACGCCGGGCATGAGCACGTCGAGGATCATCGCGTCGGGCTCGTCCGTCGACTCGAGGCGATAGAGCGCCTCGTTGCCGTCGGCGGCGAGCTCGATCTCGTAGCCCTCGAGCTCGAGTGCGCGCCGCAGGGACTCGCGAACCGCGCGTTCGTCGTCGACGACCAGGATCTTCATGATCCAATTGTTGCGCCGGGAGTATGAGAGGCGAATAAGAAGCCTCTCTCTTAGCCAGTTCTTAAGCGTCTCTCAGGCGGTCCTTAGACGCGACTGCTCTCATAGGGGCATCCGAATGGAAGGAAATCCGATGAATCGCCGCTCTCGACGCATCCCGACCCTGCTCATGGCCGTCGTCGCGACCCTCGCCGTCGGCGCGGGCGCCGGGGCCGTCGCCTACTCGTCGTTCTCGTCCCCGGACACGACGACGGTCGTTCGCCAGGTCCCCGTTCGCAACTCGGAGCCGGCGGCGAGCACCTCCCCGCTCACGATCGGCGAGATCTACCGGTCTTCCTACAAGGGCGTCGTCGAGATCACGGTCACCCTCCCTTCGTCCGGAGTGCCGTTCGGACAGGGTAATGGCCAGACTCCGAAATCGCAGGGCTCTGGATTCGTCTACGACTCCAAGGGCAACGTCGTCACGAACGAGCACGTCGTCGACGGCGCACGGTCGATCTCGGTCCGCTTCTGGAACGGCGACACGTACAAGGCAAACGTCGTCGGCTCGGACCCCTCGACCGACCTCGCGGTGATCAAGGTCGACGCGCCACAGTCGATCCTGAGCCCGCTCACGGTCGGCGACTCGAGCAAGCTGCTCGTCGGGGACGGCGTCGTCGCGATCGGCAGCCCGTTCGGGCTCGAGGAGACGGTGACGAGCGGCATCGTCAGCGCCCTCCATCGCCAGATGGAGGCGCCGAACGACTTCACGATCAACGATTCGATCCAGACCGATGCCGCGATCAACCACGGCAACTCCGGCGGCCCGCTGCTCAATGCGCAGGGCGAGGTGATCGGCGTCAATGCACAGATTGCAGGTGACGGAGGCGGAAACGTCGGCGTCGGGTTCGCGATCCCGTCGAACACGATTCACCTGATCACGACTCAGCTCATCGGTACGGGCAAGGCGGAGCACGCATACCTCGGCGTGTCCGTCGTGACGATCCCTGCGACGATCGCCTCCGACCTCGCGCTCGTCGAGGGCGTCGAGCTCCGCAAGGTGACGGGTGGAACGCCCGCTGCGAAGGCGGGCCTTCGATCCTCGATCGGCACGAAGAGCGTCGACGGCGACCCGTATCCGATCGGCGGCGACGTGATCACGGCGTTCGACGGGAAGAAGGTCACGACCTCCGAGGAGCTCCAGCGTGCGGTCGACTCCAAGCGCCCCGGCGACACGGTCTCGGTCACCTACTGGCGAGAGGGGAAGACGCACACGACCGACGTGACGCTCGATACCCGGCCGTCGCGCGCAAACCCCTAACGAGGACAGAATCGGAGCACGGAAAGGGCCGCCCCTCGAGGCGGCTCTTCTCGTTGCGGATTCTTAGCTCCTTCTTAGCCAGGCTTCAGATTGACCTTAGAGACGCATGTTTGGATGAGGTCACGCGATGAGGAAAGGACTCCCTATGAACATGCTCGGCTCGAAGCGAACACTGACGGTCGCGGCCGCGCTTGCGGTCGCCGTCGGAGCCGGAGGCGCGATCGCAGCGTCGAAGAGCTCGACGAGGTCGGGGAACGGATTCCTCGCGCGGGTCGCGGGGCATCTCGGAATCTCTCCCCAGAAGCTCGAGGATGCGACCAAGGCGGCGGCGATCGACCAGGTCGACGCCGATCTCAAGGCAGGCCGGATCACCGAGGCCCAGGCCAACCAGATGAAGGCCAGGATCAGAGAAGGGGGCGTTCCGCTGTTCTTCGGCGGCCCGCACCGTTTCGGCGAGCGCGGTCGCGGAGGACCCGGGGGCTTCCATCCCCGCGGCGAGCATCTGTCCGCGGCTGCGGACTACCTCGGGCTGACGGTGCCGCAACTGCTCCAGAAGCTCTCAGGGAACAAGTCGCTGGCCGATGTCGCCAAGGCGCAGGACAAGTCGGTCGACGGGCTGAAGCAGGTCTTGCTCGCCGACGCGAAGAAGCACCTCGACCAGGCAGTGAAGGACGGCATGCTGACCGAGGCGCAGGCAAAGGAGAAGCTGAGCGAACTGAACTCGCGGATCGATGCTCTCGTGAACGGCACGTTCCGCGGTCCGGGCGAGCGCCACGAATTCCGATGGCGCGGCGGCCCACCCAACGGCGCGGACTTCGTGATGCCCGCGGCGTAGTTGTGTCTCTCCTCCAGCCCGACACGAGAAGAGGCCCGCTCCTGCGGGCCTCTTCTTTGGTCGCTAGAAGCGGCGGATGCTCGCGCGGGTGCCGATCACGATCAGCGGCTGCCTGGCCGGGCGCAACCAGCGCAGAATCGTGAGCAGCCGGGGGAGGGGCAGACTGACGCAGCCGAGCGTCGGGTTCCCGTGGCTCACGTGCAGGAAGATTCCCGACCCCCGGCTCGGCACGGTCGGGTTCGTGTTGTAGTCGATCACCGCGAGGTGGCGATATGCGGTCGGGGAGCGGGACATGTCCTCGCTTACGACTCGGAAGGGCGGTCGAGCCCCGCAGCGCACATGGCGGAATTGGTTGTAGTACCGCGAGCGCGAATCCTCGACCCACCAGTCGCCGCAGACGATGCGGTGATAGCCGTAGCGCACGCCGGGGTTCGCGGCGACGCCGTACATCACGCGCTGGAAGCCGAACGCCCCGCTGGGAGTCGTTCTGTCGCCTTCGCGCTTGTGCTCCGAGATCCCGCGTTGCCCGAGCCAGGCGGGCCAGGGCCCGGCGACCTGGGCCCAGCACTCGCCGCGCTTCTCCCAGGCCCGCAGCATCCCGCTCGTGGACGTCGGCCGCAGCGACGCGACGGTGAGGAGCTGAGTCGCCGAGCCGGTCGAGGCCAACTGGTTGGCGAGCGTCGGCGGGCAGGCCACGCCGGCGGCGTCCCCGCCGGTGGCCGTCGCAGCCGGGAGCAAAGCCAGAGCCGCCGCGAGCAAGATCATTCTCCCCATACGAGACTTCAGACTAATCTCGACGACCGATGGGCTTCGCGCTTCTCGCACTTCTCGCCGCTCAGGCTCCGCCATTCGCACACAGCGTCTCGCCGGTCAGGAGCGCGCAACTTCCGCACTCGTGGCATTCCGGCTGCCCCGTCTCGCCCGCCGCGCTGCGCCGCGTGCGGCTGACGTACTGGGGCTTCGACGGGCGGGCGCACACCGGCGCGCTCGTCGTGAATCACGGCGCGGTTCGGGACCTCGTCATCGTCTTCAAGCGCCTGTACGGCGCGCGCTTCCCGATCAAGCGGATGCGCCTGATCGACGCGTACGGCGGGAACGACGAGCGTTCCCTCGCAGCCGACAATTCGTCCGCCTTCAACTGTCGCTACGTCGTCGGGCCCGGCCCGCGCCGGTGGTCGACGCACGCGTACGGCCTGGCCATCGACGTCAACCCGGTGGAGAACCCGTACATCGAGGGCGGGCAGGTGCATCCGCGGGCGGGCCGCGCGTACCTGGACCGGTCGAAGGTGCGGCCGGGCATGGCCGTTCGACGCGGAGTGCTCGTGAACGCGTTTGCGCGTGTCGGGTGGCAGTGGGGCGGCCGCTGGCAGGGCACGCCCGACTACCAGCATTTCTCTTCCACGGGCGGCTAGAGACCGATCTCGCGGGTGCGGGAAACCCGCACAGAACACTGCGGTCACCCCGCGTGCGGGCGCGGGTCATTCCCGAAGCTCTAGGGCCTGGCGGCCCCTACCGTCGGGTCTGGAGTCGCCAATCCCCCGAGCAAGGAGCAAAACGCCGATGACATCTCATCCCGCATCCGTCTACCGCCGCCCCGAGAGCGATTCGGGAGCCTTCTTCAAGGTTGCCGCAATCCTGCTCGGTTTCGCGGTCGCAGTCGTCGGCTTCGCCGCTCTCATGTTGTGGTCCGACGCGCGCGCTGCCCGCGACGAGAGCGCAGCCGGGCAGGCTCCAAGCCAGCCCGCTGCGATGGACCACAACGTTGCGCTGCCTTTGGGGAGCTTCGCGGGCGTGGTCCCTGCGAACGCCCAGGCTCTGGCCGAGGCGCACAGGGCGTACAACGCATCCCTCCCAGCTGCGTCGGCAGGCAACCTCGTCAAGGTTCACATGACGCTCAAGGACATGACGGTCCAGATCGCGCCGGGCGTCAAGTACAACACCTGGTCCTTCAGCGGCCACGGCGCGCCGGGGCCGATCGTCCACGTTCGCGAGGGTCAGACCGTCGAGATGACGCTGACGAACGGCGGCACGATCCCGCATTCGATCGACTTCCACGCCGCCCGAATCGCGCCGAACCGCGCGTTCACAGACGTGATGCCCGGCAAGTCCTTCACCTTCCGATTCAAGGCGGGCGACCCCGGCGTCTACATGTACCACTGCGGAACGAAGCCCGTGCTCGCGCACATCGCCAACGGCATGTACGGCGCGATCGTCGTCTCACCCGCGAAGCCGCTGCCCAAGGTCGACAAGGAGTACGTGCTCGTGGCGAGCGAGTGGTACCTGAGCGGCGACGGGATAGATGAGCCGGCCTCCTTCGACATGAGCAAGGCTCACGCGATGGAGCCCGACTGGACGACCTTCAACGGCTATGCGAACCAGTACGTGACGCATCCGCTGACCGCGAACCCGGGCGACACGGTGCGGTTCTGGGTAGTCGCGGCAGGGCCGACCCTCGACACCGACTTTCACATCGTCGGGACGATCTTCGACCGAGCCTGGCCGAACGCGAACGTGACCGGCACTCCTCAGCACGGCGTGCAAACGGTCCTCGTCCCGGCCGGGGGCGGCGGCGTCTTCGACGTCAAGATCGACGAGCCGGGGCTCTACCCGTTCGTCTCACACGCCTTCGCCCACGTCGACCTGGGACAGGTCGGACTGCTGAAGGTGGGAAACCCGAAGGGCACGATGTCCCATTGAGCGACTGACGGCCGGGCCTCGAGCCGAGGCCGAACATAGGCTTCACTCACCTTGGACGCACATGTGCTGCTCGTGGAGGACGATGCCTCCATCCGCGAGATCGCGACCCTCGGCCTCGAGCAGGCCGGCTTTCGCATCACGGCGACCGGAGACGGGCGTGACGCGCTCATTCGCTTCCGGCAGGCCCCGTTCGACCTCGTCGTCCTCGACGTGATGCTCCCGTCGCTCGACGGCTTCGAGGTCTGCAGGGAGATCCGGCGCGAGAGCCGGGTCCCGATCGTCATGTTGACGGCGCGAAGCGAGCTCCACGACGTCGTCGTCGGGCTCGAGCTCGGGGCAGACGACTACGTGACGAAGCCGTTCGAGCTGCCCGAGCTCGTCGCGAGGATCAAGGCCGTCCTCCGCCGCTCGGCGGTCGGAACGTCGGACGAGACGATCGCGATCGACGACCTCGTGATCGACCCCGGGTCCTTCAGCGTCACGCGGCGTGGGGAGGACGTGCCGCTCACCGCGACGGAGTTCCGCCTCCTGCTCGAGCTCGCCCGCCGGCCGAAGCAGGTCTTCACCCGGGAGCTGCTGCTCGACCTCGTCTGGAACTACGACTACCTCGGCGACTCGCGTCTCGTCGACGTGGCGGTCCAGAGGCTACGGGCCAAGATCGAGGACGACCCGAAGCAGCCCAAGCTGATCCACACCGTGCGCGGCGTCGGCTACCGCCTCAATCCCGACTGATGGCCGGACGGATCCCGTCGGGAGGCCTCCGCCGTAGGCTGACGATCGCGTTCACGCTCGCGGTCGGCGCCTCGGCCGCGGCCCTTGCCGTCGGGTCGTACTTCGTCGTCCGCCACAACCTCCTGGCGGACTCGGTCGACAGCGCGGTCAGTCAGGCCCGCAGGAACATCGTGATCGCGCCGAGCTACCTCGGGAACAAGGGTCCAGATTCATTGCTCGCCGCTTATGAGCGCCGCGGGGACTTCGAAACCGCCGGGGTGTACCGTCGCCGCCCCTTCTCCTCGAAGTTCTTCGTCAGCGTCCGAGAGGTGCCGAACGGCCTGCGGCGGCTCGTCAGCAAGGGCGAGCTCGGCTACACGCGCAAGACGGTGACGGGCACGCACTACGTCATCGTCGGTGGGCCCGCCGGCCGCGACACGCAGCTCTACTACTTCTTCTCGGAGCAGGATCTCCGCCACGAGCTCGCGCAGCTCCGCAACATCCTGCTCGCGGGGGTCGGGATCCTGATGCTGCTCGCCGCGTTCGTGGGCGCGGTCCTCGCGCGCAGCACGCTGCGGCCGGTCGCACGCGCAAGCGATGCGGCCCGCTCGCTCGCCGAAGGCCTGCTGGAGACACGGCTGCCGGTTGAAGGTCAGGACGAGTTCGGCAGCTGGGCGCAGTCGTTCAACGAGATGGCGGCGGCGCTCGAGGCCAAGATCTCAGCGCTGTCTGCGGCCCAAGCGCGCGAGCGACGCTTCACCGCCGACGTCGCTCACGAGCTGCGCACGCCGCTCACGGCCCTCGTGGGCGAGGCCTCGCTACTCGCCAAGCATCTCGACCGGATGCCGATCGAGTCCCGGCGTCCCGCAGAGCTGCTGATAACCGACGTGGGACGCTTGCGGCGGTTGGTCGAGAACCTGATGGAGATCTCGCGCTTCGACGCCGGCCGGGAGAGCGTCCAGGCCGAGACCGTCGACCTCGAGGCGCTCGTCGCGGCCACTGTTGCCGCGAGGGGATGGGACGGCCGCATCGGCCTCGACGCGGAGGAGGTCGTGGTCACGAGCGACCCGCGGCGGCTCGAAGGAATCGTCGCCAACCTCGTCGGCAACGCTCTCCAGCACGGCGGCGAAGGCGTCGCCGTTCGCGTTGGACGCGACGGCAAAAGCGCCTTCGTCGAGGTGGCCGACGACGGCCCGGGGATCGCGCCGGAGCACATGCCGCTTCTGTTCGAGCGCTTCTACAAGGCCGACCCAGCCCGCTCGGGCGGCGGGACGGGGCTCGGCCTGGCGATCGCGCACGAGAACGCACAGCTGCTCGGCGGGCGGATTGAGGTGTGGAGCGCACCCGGCGAGGGCGCTCGTTTCACGCTTCGACTGTGACAGAACCGTTACGAGCCGGTGACCGGAGCGTTTCGTGGCGGGCGCACGATGGGGTGCATTCCCCTAGAGAAGGAGACCCGTCGTGAAGACGCTCATCACACTTGCAAGCCTGGTAGTTCTGTCCGCCGCCGCCGGTAGCACGGCGGCCTCGAACGTGACCGAAACGTCGCGTGTGAGCGTCTCCAGCAGCGGCGGGCAGGGCAACTACTCCAGCTTCGCGACGGGAATCAGCTCGAGCGGCCGCTTCGTAGCCTTCAGCTCGGATGCGACGACTCTCGTCGAAGGCGACACCAACGGGAAGCGTGACGCGTTCGTCCACGATCGCCGGACGGGCGAGACGACGCGCGTCAGCGTCACTAGCACGGGCGAGGAGGTCAACTGCTCCGATCCGTTCGGCTGCTCGAGCGCCGCGGGGATCAGCCGCGACGGCCGTTATGTCGCGATCGTGTCCGATGCGCCGAACCTGGTCTCCGGCGATACGAACGCGGCTTCGGACGTTTTCGTCCACGACCGCACGACCGGCGTGACGACCCGCGTCAGCATCACTAGCGGCGGTCGCGAAGGGAACGGGGCAAGCGGCTGGGCGGCGATCAGCACGGACGGCCGCTTCGTCGCCTTCACGTCAGGGGCCTCGAACCTCGTCACCGGCGACACGAACGACGCCGTCGACGTCTTCGTCCACGACCGCAGAACGGGCAGCACGACGCGGGCCAGCCTCGACAGCCACGGCAGCCAGTCCACCCGGGGCAGCGAGAGCAGCGGGCCGGCGATCAGCGCACACGGCCGCTACGTCGCCTTCACGTCCAACGCGTCGAACCTGGTTCCTCACGACACCAACAAGCTCGCGGACGTCTTCGTTCGCGATCTCCGCACGGGCCGAACGACTCGCGCCAGCGTGAGCAGCCGAGGCAGGCAAGCCACCGGCGATCGCACGCGGAACGGCAGCAACGCCCCATCGATCAGCGCCAACGGCCGCTACGTCGCCTTCCACTCGGCTACCTCGAACCTCGTCCGCGGCGACACGAACGGCGTCTTCGACATCTTCGTCCGCGATCTCAAGACGAGGCAGACGCGGCGTGTGAGCGTCAGTAGCCGAGGCCGGCAAGCCAACGCGGAGAGCCTCGGCCCACCGAGCATCAGCCCCGACGGCCGCTACGTCGCTTTCGCCTCACTGGCAACGAACCTCGTCCCCGGCGACGCCAACGACATTACGGATGCCTTCGTCTACGACCGCCGCACCGGCCGGGTGACGCTGGGCAGCCTCGGCAACGACGGAGAGCAGGGCGGCGACGCAAGCGCGAACGCGGTCGGGGCGTTCAGCGCCGACAACCGCTACCTCGCATTCTCGTCCTGGGCAGGGAACTTGGTTCCCGACGACACCAACGGCGGCCCGGACGCCTTCGTGAGGAGGCTCCGATGAGGATCACCCTCGTTCTCGCAAGCCTCGTCGTTCTCGGCGGCTCACTCGGCGCCGCGGCGCTATCCGCCACTTCCGAGCCCTCGTTCGCTCGCGCGAGGAGCTACGCGGTGGGACTGGACCCCGTATCGGTCGCGATCGGCGACCTGAACGCCGACGGCCGGCCCGACCTGGCGGCCGCGAACTACGAATCGGACACCGTCTCCGTGCTCCTCAACAGAGGTGGCCACACCTTCGAGGCGCAGCTCGGCTACCCGACCGGACGCCATCCCCAGACAGTCGCGATCGGCGACGTGAACGGTGACAGCAAGCCGGACCTGGCGACCGCGAATGAAGCCGACGACACCGTCTCCGTGCTCCTCAACGCGGGCGACGCCGGCTTTCAGTCCAGCCTCGACTACCCAACCGGACGCGGTCCATGGTCGGTCGCCATCGGCGACTTGAATGCCGACGGCAAGCCGGACCTCGTGACTGTGAACGGCGCCCCGGGAGCGAACACCGTCTCCGTGCTCATCAATAGCGGCGACGGCTTTCGGCCCAGTCTCGACTATGCAACCGGGCGCAAACCCGGGGACGTCGAGATCGGCGACCTCAACGCCGACGGCAAGCCCGACCTCGTGACCGTGAACGCACGCGACAACACCGCGTCGGTGCTCCTCAATGGGGGTGACGGAAGCTTCCGGGCCAAGCTCGACTACGCAACCGGGCTCGCCCCCGCCTCGGTCGTGATCGGCGACCTGAACGCCGACGGCAAGCCGGACCTGGCGGCGGCGAACGAGCACGACAACACCGTTTCCGCGCTCCTCAACAGGGGCGACGGGAGTTTCCGAACCAAGGTCGACTATGCAACCGGAGGCGGTCCGTGGTCGATCGCGATCGGCGACCTGAACGGCGACGGCGAGCCGGACCTCGCGAACGTGATCACCTCGAACGCCGTATCCGTGCTCACGAACAGGGGCGACGGCAGCTTCGAGGACAAGCTCGACTTTGCGACCGGCACTTCTCCTAGCGAGGTCGCGATCGGCGACCTGAACGGCGACGGGAGGTTGGACCTCGCGACCTCGAACGAGGAGGCGAACACGATCTCCGTGCTCCTCAACACGCCGGGACTCTGCACAGTGCAGCACCTTTGGCGAATGACGCTGCCGGTCGCGAAGCGGACTCTCGCGCGTGCCAACTGCCGCGTCGGGACGATCCGCCGCGCCTACTCGAAGCTCAAGAGGGGTCGCGTGATCCGGGAGAAGCCAAAGGCCGGCACGGTGCTGCCGAAGGGCGGCAAGGTCACCCTCGTCATTAGCCTCGGAAGGAGGCCGTCGTGAAGAAGCGCGTCTCACTATCGAGCCTGTTGTTCTGCCTGGCGGTTGTCTTCGTCTTGTCCATCTCGATGGCTGGGACCGGTGCAGCTGCGGATCTCGCGCCGAAGGCGGAGCCGGGCGGAACGATCGTGTTCACGCGCAACCGCGACGAAGCGACGCACATCTATGCGGTGAATCCGGACGGGACAGGTCTCACACAGCTGACGAACACCTCGACCGGCGAGTACTCACCGATCCCGTCGCCGGACGGAAAGCTCATCGCCTTTCACTCCGACGCCGCCGCCCCTTCCAGGGTGATGAACTCTGACGGGAGTGGGCAACGCCCCGTGACGGGCTGCTCGACGTTTCGCGCCGGAGCCTGGTCGCCGGACTCGAGCAAGCTCGTGTGCGAGGCCGGGTACGACGAGGGCCTCGCCGTCGCCGATGTTGCGAGCGGCGCCGTTACTCCCCTGACACCCAGCGGGCGTTATCCGAGCTGGTCTCCGGACGGACGCGCGATCGCGTTCGTCGATCGCGAGCGGCTGTGGGCCGTTCCCGCCGAAGGCGGTGCGCCGAGACGGCTCGGCAATCGCAAGATCGACGAGGAAAGGTCGCCGTCCTGGTCGCCGGATTCGCAGCGACTCGCGTACATGGGGTCGGCCGGCACGAAGTTTCGGCAAGACCTATTCACGATCGGAGCCGACGGTTCGGGCGAGCGCCGCCTGGTGCGAGGCATCTCCGACTTCCAGACTCCTCAATGGTCACCGGAGGGGTCGCTGATCGCCTTCGTGAAGGAGCTTCCGCACTATGTCACCGCCGTCTACACCGTCCGAATCGATGGAACCGGGCTGAAGCGGATCAGCGTCAGCCCGGGCCGGGAGTCCTCGGGCGACCCCGCCTGGTCCGCAGACGGTGCTTTGCTTCTCTACACCCGCTGGCGCTATCACTTCGGCGGGGGCACCGACGTCTTCGTGACCACGCCCGGCGCAGGGGCGGGCCGCGCGGTCACCCGTCCATTTCCAGCAGGCGGAACGAACGAGGAACCGGTCTGGATGACCGGCCCCCCGCTCACGGGCGGAGAGCCGCCTCCTCCGACGATCACCTTGCCGCTGGCACGGAAGCTCACCTTTGCCACCTCCCTCGACGGCCTCACCGCGGACGGTCCGCGTGCGATTCCCTTCGTCCATGACGAATCCGACTACACGCCCAAGAGCCTCCTCGTCTGGGACGCAGTCGCTCGACGCACCATGCACACGCCCCGCGTGTGCTCCACGTTCGCCGTTCTCGCCGGCAAACGGCTCGCCTGGGCGTGTGCCGAACGTGGCAATACGTACTACTCGACCTGGCTCCAGACTCTCCGGCTCGGCGCCCGCCACCCGAAGTTCGTGACCGAGACGATTGCCGACGACGAGGGCGGCGTCGCGATCGGCACCCTGGTCGGCCATGGGAACACGATCGCGTTCACGACCTACCACGGGAAGAAGGAGAGGGCCAGAGCCTGGATCCTGCTGGCGCGGCGCGGGAGCAAGTGCCCCAGAAACTCGGATGAAATCGGACCAGCGCACTCGCCCGCGGTCTGCCGCCGCCTGGCCCACGCTGCCGGTGGTGCCACCGCGTCGGTCGACGCCGGCAGGGTGCTCACGATAGCTTCCAAAGGGCGCGTGCGCCTGCTCTCGATACGCGACCGTGTGCTTCGGACCTGGAGGCTCGCCCCGCACATTGACAATGCCCGGCTTCGCGGCAGAGCGCTTGCAGTGCAACACGGTGAGTCTCTCGACGTCTACGACACCTCGACTGGAGCAAAGAAGCAGGCACGTCTGCTCGCTTCCGACGGAGGGAGTCGTCCGTTCCTGCTCGACGTCCAGCGTGATCTCGTCGCGTACGTGACCGGCGGCGCGATCCATCTGATGCGGCTCTCGAACGGCCGGGACGTGGCGCTCGACCTTCCCGGTGCGGCGCCGTCGCTGGATGCTCGACTCGAGCCGAGCGGCCTGTTCGTGACCTGGAATCAGATGTACAGCCGCCGGCCCGGCCGGATGGCTTTCGTTCCGATGCGCGCCGTCCTACGAGGGCTCGGATGAGAATCGCCTTCGTCGCTCTGGGCAGCGCCGTGCTCTGCGGTGCTCTGGGCATTTTCCTAGCGAGCCGCGGCTCGGATGTCGTCTCGCTCGGACCGGCACCGAAGGTGGTCACGTCGCGCTCGCAGATCTCCAACTTGCTTCCTTCGCAGCCCGCGTTCGAGGTCTGGTTCTCCCGGGGCGAGCGCCTCGTGCCCGTCGCGCGAACGCACGGGCCGACGCTAGGAGTCGCGACCGCCGCGCTCAACGCGCTCGTCGCCGGTCCGACTCGGGCCGAGCGCAGGTCGGGTGTGACAACCGCCGTGCCGAGGGGCACCCGGCTCCTCGGCATCTCGATCGCGAAGGGCGTCGCGACGGTCGACCTCACCTCCGAGTACCAAGCGGGCGGCGGCTCACTCTCGATGCAGGTGCGGCTCGCGCAGGTCGTTTACACGCTCACCCAGTTTCCGACCGTGAAGGCGATTCGCTTCAAGCTCGACGGCACACCGGTGGACGTCTTCTCGGGCGAGGGGATCATCCTCGACCATCCGGTCGGCCGGAGCGACTACAAGGACCTCGCGCCGACCTCGCCCACGGCTACGGGCACGTGGAGCCTGCTTCCCGCGGCCCCGATCCCGGCACCGGACCTGACGCTGAGCGTCTGGACCGGGACGGAGATGATCGTTTTCGGACGTGTGCAGAAGCTTGGCTCGGCCGGGGAGATCCTCGGGTCGGCGAACGTCGCCGCCGCCTACGACCCCGAAGCGAACAGGTGGCGCCGGCTGCCCGCGCCGTTCTCGGCCTCCGGCTACCCAGGCAACTGGAACGCCGTCTGGACCGGGAGGGAGATGCTCGTCCTCGGCGACGTCAACCAGGCCTTCGACCCCGAGGCCAATCGCTGGCGTCGCTTCCCGGCTGCCCCGGCCGGTCGGGCCGGAATCGCGGTCTGGACTGGAAGCGAGCTGGTCGAGTGGGGCGGAGGCTGTTGCGGCGACGTGAGCTCGGACGGTGCCGCGTACGACCCGACGGACAACACGTGGCGGGAGATCGCGCTACCTCCCGTCGGCGGCCAGCAGTCGCCGGTAGGGGCTTGGACGGGCAAGGAGCTCGTGATCTTCCCTGGGCACGACCCCGAAGCCAATCCCGTCGGCGGCGCTGTCTACGACCCGGCAACGGACGCATGGAGCATTCTGGGCTCGATGCCGCAGCCGCCCGCCGGCGCCTCTGCCGTCTGGGATGAGCACGAGGTGATCGTGATCGGCGGAACGCGCGACTCCGGGCTCTCGTCGACCGGGCTCGCATACGACCCCGCGACGAACCGCTCGCGTCGGCTTGCACAAAGCTCCGGTCGCATCGGCGCCGCGGTCGAGTGGACGAGCCGCCGGCTCCTCGTCTGGGGCGGGAAGACATTTCCCGGAGCGACCGTGGCCTTGCGCCGCGGGGTGAGTTACGAGCCGATCGGAAACCAGTGGTCGCCGCTGCCCCCGTCCCCTCTACCCGGACGCGTCGATCCCACGGCCGTCTGGACGGGGCGCGAGCTGATCGTCTGGGGCGGTGCGACCACGTCCTGCCGGCTGAACAAGCCGTGCCGGACGCGGCTCCACGCCGACGGAGCGGCCTTCAGGCCGACGGCCCCGTGAGCATCCATCCCGCAGCCCTCAACCCAGGACCACCTGCAACCATGCCGAACAGGAGGCTCTCGTGAAGACCGCTCTCATACTCGCAAGCCTGGTCGTGCTCGGTGGCTCGCTCGGCATCATCTTCGCGAGCCGCGACTCGAAGAGTGCCGTCTCTCTCGGCCCGGCTCCGAACCCGGTTGCCTCGACGACCAATTCGGACACTACGCTGCCCGCTCCCACCTCCCTCGAGGTGTGGTTCGCCCGCGGCGAGAAGCTCGTGAGCCTGAAGCGGACACACGAGGCGACCCTCCGCGTTGCGACCGCGGCGATGGAAGCGCTGCTCGCCGGTCCCACCAGGGCAGAGCGCGCATCGGGCGTCGACAGTGCGATCCCAGCCGGCACGCGCTTGCTCGTAATCTCGATCAAGGACGGCGTTGCGACCGTCGACCTGACCTCCGAGTACCAGTCGGGCGGCGGCTCCCTCTCGATGCAGGTGCGCCTCGGCCAGGTCGTCTACACGCTCACGCAATTCCCGACCGTGAAAGCGGTCAGCTTCAGGCTCGACGGCACCCCGGTGAACGTCTTCTCGAGCGAGGGCATCGTCCTCTCGCATCCGGTCGGCCGCGGCGACTACAAGGATCTCCTGCCGGTGATCGTCGTCTCCCGCCCCATTGCGGGGTCGCGGGTCACGAGCCCCGTGACGGTTTCCGGGAGTGCGAACGTCTTCGAGGCGAACGTGACCGTGAAGATCCTCGACGCCGACGGGCGTGTGATCGGCAGCACGTTCACGACGGCGACCTGCGGGACAGGCTGCCGCGGGACGTATTCGGTGAACGCGCGCTTCAGAACCGACCACGAGCAGAGCGGGACGATCGTCGTCTCGGACGACGATGCCGCCGGCACGGGTAAGCCGCCGCACGAGGTACGGGTGCCCGTCGTTCTCGTGAGCGGGGGTTAGGTTTCGGCCCGCGAAGGGCCTCGGACAGCCAGACCTGTACGATGTCTTGGTCGGTTCGCTGCCAACTGAGCAGTCCCTCGATCGAGGGACTCCGACTCCCACACGCGGACGAGACGCCGAACTACCTCGCGCGGAGTGGCGCTGACCGATTTCGCGCAATCGCCGAGCCCACAACGGTAGGCGGGCTCACCCAGGATCCGCCCTTAGCCACGTAGGCCGGAGAAGGTCGCCGGCCGCAACGTCCATACCGGCGATGACGCAGGCTGATGGAAGGATCCAAAATGAAGCTTTTCAAGTTCAAGACGGGCGCGGCACGCTCGCACTCCGTCGCACCGCCGGCACTGGGGCTGCTCTTGCTCGCCGTGCTGGTGACGCTCGCATTTGCCGGCAGCGCTCTTTCTGCCCAGGCAAAGGTCGACCTAGGAAACGCCGAGTCCTTCGGCGCTCTTTCCTTCGCCGCCATGACGAACGCCGGCCAAAACACCGTGGTCAACGGCAACATCGGCTCGTCGACCTCGATCGGCTCAGGCGTCACCCATCCCGGGTTCGCCGCATACGGCGCGGGCTCTCCTGAGCTCGCCAATGCCCAGGCCAGCCTCCTCACCGCCTATGGCTTCGCCGAAGCGCAGGCGCCGAACCAGCCCACCATCACCGGCGCAAATCTGGCCGGCAGGACGCTCGCTCCAGGCGTCTACAACTCCAGCTCGGACATCCTGATCAGCGGCCCCATCGCGCTGACTCTCGACGGGGGCGGAGACCCGAATTCGGTCTTCATCTTCCAGGCCGCGAGCAGCGGAAACCTGACCGTCGACCCGACGTCCACGATGGCCTACACGAATGGCGCCCAGCCGTGCAACGTCTTCTGGAAAGTCAACTCGGCATTCCTGAAGAACACGGACAAGAACTTCGTGGGGACGATCCTCGCTCTCACGCAGATCACGTTGACGGAACACATCACCGTCGACGGCAGGGTCTTGGCTCGCAACGCGGACGTGACCTTCATTCACGACGTCATTAACAAGCCGACCTGCTCAGCTGCGCCGGGCTCGGGCCCGCCGCCACCAGGCGCGACGCCGCCTCCGCCTGCCGCCACGAAGCCAAAGCCGCGGGTAAGGCCGCCGAGCCCGAAGCCGCCCGTTCGCTCGTTCGGCCTCACCGGTTGACGATCGCGGACTTGAGAGATTGGCCACGAGCGGGCGGAGAGCCCGTCCGCTCGTGGCTGTCGCTCGCGCCGGCCCTCGGCGGGATCGCGCTGCTCGCCGCCACGTGGGCGGGCGCGGCTCCGGCAGAGGCCCTCGCACCGAGCGTCGTCAAGCCGACGCAGGAGCTCGTGTCCCTGTTCAGCCCGCACAAAGCGTTCTCGAGCCCAACCGCGGGCTCGAGGGTGGTTGCGAGGCTTCAGACGAGAAGGCCGATCACCGAGCAACGGACAGTCCTCCCCGTGCTCGCGCACAAGACCGGCAGCGGCCACCGGTGGCTACTCGTCAGGTTGCCTGGGCGCCCGAACGGAAGAACCGGATGGATCATGCGTCGCGCAACGGTTTCCTGGAAGACGGGCTGGCACGTCGTCGTCATCACCTCCTCGCGCCGCGTCGTGGTTTACGACCACAGCCGTCGCATTCGAATCTTCAAGGCCGTCGTGGGCAAGCCGACCACGCCGACTCCGCTCGGCGAGTTCTTCGTCGAGGAGTCGATCAAGCTGTCGCCAGGCGCGGTCGGGGCGCCGTTCGCGCTTGCCCTGAGCGCCCGCTCGACCGTCTACCAGGAGTTCGCCGGAGGCCCGGGCCAGATCGCACTGCACGGCTTGAACAACATCGGCGGCACGCCCGGCACGGCGGTTTCCCACGGCTGCGTGCGCCTGGACACAGGCGCGACGCGGTGGCTGGTACGGCGTATCGGACCCGGCGTGCCCGTAACCATCACCCGATAGGCAATTAGTCCCGCCGTGCGGGCGCATCCGGGGGAGAAGGAGTGGCGTTTCCGCGGACTACTCCGCGGCGTGCGGCTTGCCGACCGACTATGCGAAGCCTGAGCACCGGCCTGGCCCGGCGATGCCCACAAACCCAGCACGCTCCGGAAGGACCGAAGAGTGAAGCTTTCAACGTACGACGCAACCGTGAACCGCTCGCGCTCCGTCGCGCGGCCGGCCGTCGGGCTGTTGATGCTCGCGGTGCTGCTGACGCTTTCGTTTGTGGGGAGCGCGCTGTCGGCCCCGGCGAGCGTCGACCTCGGAGACACCGCATCATTCGGAGCCCTTTCGGCCACCGCGATGACGAATGCCGGCGCAAACACTGTCGTCAGCGGCAACGTCGGCTCATCGACGTCGATCGGCGCAGGCGTGACTCATCCCGGGTTCGGCGCTTACGGCGCCGGCTCCTCTGAGCTCGCCAACGCCCAGGCGAGCCTTCTCACCGCCTACGGCTTCGCCGAAGCGCAGACCCCGACCGACTCGATCACCGGCCTCAATTTCGCTGGAAGGACGCTCGGCCCAGGCGTCTACAACTCGACCTCGGGCATCCTGATCAGCGAGCCCGTTCCGCTGACGTTGGACGGGGGCGGAGACTCGGGCTCGGTCTTCATCTTTCAGGCTCCAAGCAGCGGTGACCTCACCGTAGATGCCGGCGCCAACTTTCCATCGTCAGGCGAAAGGAAGACATGCAGAAGATCACTCCATGCCTGTGGTTCGATACGGAGGGCGAAGACGCGGCGAACTTCTACACGTCGGTGTTCCCGAACTCGAGGATCGTCGACGTTGCCCGCTACGGCTCAGCCGGGCCACGCCCGGAGGGGACGGCGATGACCGTCAGCTTCGAGCTCGACGGGCAAGAGTTCGTGGCCTTGAACGGCGGGCCGGACTTCATGTTCAACGAGGCCGTCTCGTTCCAGGTGAGCTGCAAGGACCAGGAAGAGGTGGACGCGTTCTGGAGCAAGCTCTCGGAAGGTGGCGAAGAAGGCCCCTGCGGCTGGCTGAAGGACAGGTTCGGCCTGTCGTGGCAGATCGTCCCGACCGCCCTGCCCAAGCTGCTGAGTGATCCGGACGCAGAGAAGTCGCAGCGCGTCATGGAAGCGATGCTGAAGATGAAGAAGATCGACATCGACGAACTCGAGCGAGCGGCGGCCGGCTCATAGGCGAAGGGGATTCCGTCTCGACGAGAGCGACGGCATGTCCGTCGCGATTCGGATCATCGATCGGCCGGTATTGCATCACAGCGCCGAACTCACTATAGTGAACCTAATGGTTCAGTATCCACAGACCGTCGACCGCGCTTTCGCAGCCCTCGCCGACCCGACCCGCCGCGCCGTCCTCGAACGACTCGGTTCCGGCAGGGCAACGATCAGCGAGCTCGCCGAGCCCTTCGGCATGTCGCTGACCGGGATGAAGAAGCACATCCGGCTGCTCGAGGAGGCGCAGCTCGTGACGACGGAGAAGGTCGGCCGTGTCCGCAGGTGCATGCTCGCGCCCTACGCCTTCGAGGGCATCAGCACGTGGCTGCAGCGGCTCGACCGCTTCGCGCAGGTCGTGGAACGGACAAAGAGAGCACGATGAGGATGGAGGTACGTCGCGATGGCTGAGAAGTTGAAGGGATTCACGCCCGAGGAACGGGCTGCCATGAAAGAGCGCGCCGCCGAGCTCAAGGCGGAAGCGCACAAGGCGGACGGGGAAAGCACCCTGCTCGCGAAGGTCGCCGAGATGAAGGGAAAGGATCGCGCCCTGGCCAAGCGGATCCACGAGATCGTCAAGGTCACCGCGCCGTCCCTCGTGCCGAGGACCTGGTACGGGATGCCCGCGTGGGCCAACAAGGACGGCAAAGTCGTCTGCTATTTCCAAGACGCGGCGAAGTTCAAGTCGAGATACGCGACGTTCGGGTTCAGCGACCAGGCGAACATCGACGCAGGCGCAATGTGGCCGACGTCGTTTGCGCTGACGGAGCTGACCGCCGCCGACGAGAAGAAGATCGCCACGCTCGTGAAGAAGGCCGTGAGCTGAGGGCCAAGCCGAAGGGAGCACGATGAACGAGACCACCGTCACCACCCCGAACGAGCTCGAGATCCGCGTCGAGCGGATCTTCGACGCACCGCGCACGCACGTCTTCTCCGTCTGGACCGACCCGACGCTGATCCCGGAATGGTGGGGCGACGGCACGCTCGTCGAGGAGATGGACGTCCGTCCCGGCGGCACCTACCGCTTCCGCACCGCCTTCGGCGTCGTCGAGGGCGAGTTCCGCGAGGTCGACGCGCCCGAGCGGCTCGTGCAGACGTTCCAGAACCACCTGCAGACGCTCGAGTTCGAGGATCTGGGCGAGCGGACGAAGCTGACGCAGACGATGCGCTTCGCTACCACCGAGGAGCGCGACACGACGATGCAGTACGGCGTCGAGGAAGGAGCGAAGAGCGGCTTCGCCCGCGTGGACGAACTGCTGCAGCGGCTAATGAGCCGCCCGGAGGAGGTGCTTCGCAATGGCTGAGAGGAAACCTGCAAAGAAGGCCACGCAAAAGTCCGCCAAGAGCACCACCGCGATCAACAAGAAGTCCAAGGGATTCACGGACGAGGAACGAGCTGCGATGAAGGAGCGCGCCCAAGAGCTGAAGGCGGCCGCGCGCCGCGGCCCGCGCGCGGACAAGGCGGATGGGGAAAGCGACGTGCTCGCGAAGATCGCCGAGATGCCGGGACCAGATCGCGCCCTGGCCGAGCGGCTCCATGCGATCATCAAAGCCAGCGCGCCAACCCTCTCGCCGAAAACCTGGTACGGGATGCCCGCGTATGCCAAGGACGGCAAGGTCGTCTGCCACTTCCAAAGCGCGCAGAAGTTCAACTCGAGGTACGCGACGTTCGGCTTCAGCGACGAGGCGAACCTCGACGAAGGAGCCATGTGGCCGACCTCCTTCGCGCTAAAGGAGTTGACCGCCGTCGAAGAGGCAAAGATCGGCGCGCTCGTGAAGAAAGCAGTGAGCTGAGCCCAGCTCCTCAGCCCCGCAGACGCGCGGCTTCTGCAGAGCCCTCTTCCGGACTCGAACCGGAGACCCCCTCCTTACCATGGAAGTTCAGAGGCAGTAACGACGCACACGCGCTCGTTAGCCGAACGTGGGATCCGCCGCGCGTGCGCCCAGCCGCGCGACGAGCGCGTCGATCGGCGCGGCGAGCGTCAGCTCGATCGACGAGAAGCCCCAGCGCTCGTACACCGCACGCGCGCCGTCGTTCGAGGCGAGCACGTCGAGCTCGAGCACGTCGGCGCCCAGCGGCGCTAGCCGAGACAACAAGACAGCTCGGTCTCGATCCAGAGGTTGCCTTTTCTTCCCCCGGGCAGTAGAAATAGCCTAGGCAACCGGCGGGTCGACGACCCATCGAAGGGGAGGACCGCGGATGAGGGCCAAGATCCTCTGGGCAGTTGGCACCGTCACGCTTCTGTTCGGCACTCCAATGGCAATCGCGGCGTTCGGAGAGGCGCCGCCGACGGCAGCGGCAAAACGCGCCGCTCTGCTTCCGCGCACGGCGGCAGCGGACAGGGTTGAAGCTTCAGTCGGGGAGGCCGATCGCGTTGCACGTGCTCAGGCGTATCCACTCCACAGGAGCAGCGGCGGCGGCCTTGGGAACTACACGACCGCCACCCTCACCGCGACGGTCGCGCCTGGGACGACGGACATCGGCAACCACTGCGACGACTGCACGACGCTCGTCACCTTCCCCTTCCCGGCCTCGGTCTACGACGCTACGTACACGCAGGCCTACGTCAGCTCGAACGGAAACATCCAGTTCGCCGGCAATTCGACCAACTTCGGGGCCACCTGCCTGCCGAACGTGAACTTCGACCGCGCACTCCTCCCCTACCAGGACGATCTGCGCACCGACCAGACGGGCAACGGCATCTTCACGTCGGTGAACGGCATCGCCCCGCACCGGATCTTCAACATCGAGTGGCGCACGAGCTACTTCGGGCGCGCGGGGACGGCCGACTTCGAGATCCGCCTGCGTGAGGACTCGAGCACGATCTCGGTCATCTACGGAGCGACTGCCGACAGCGGCTTGGGCGAGGTGAGCGGGATCCAGGCCGCCGGCACGGGCAACTTCTTCACGCAGTTCTCCTGCGCGCCCCCGCTCGTGAACAACCTCGGGGTCGACTACATCTACCCAGGCCCTCCGCTTCAGAACTACACGACCGCCACCCTCACCGCGACGGTCGCGCCTGGGACGACGGACATCGGCAACCACTGCGACGACTGCACGACGCTCGTCACCTTCCCCTTCCCGGCCTCGGTCTACGACGCTACGTACACGCAGGCCTACGTCAGCTCGAACGGAAACATCCAGTTCGCCGGCAATTCGACCAACTTCGGGGCCACCTGCCTGCCGAACGTGAACTTCGACCGCGCACTCCTCCCCTACCAGGACGATCTGCGCACCGACCAGACGGGCAACGGCATCTTCACGTCGGTGAACGGCATCGCCCCGCACCGGATCTTCAACATCGAGTGGCGCACGAGCTACTTCGGGCGCGCGGGGACGGCCGACTTCGAGATCCGCCTGCGTGAGGACTCGAGCACGATCTCGGTCATCTACGGAGCGACTGCCGACAGCGGCTTGGGCGAGGTGAGCGGGATCCAGGCCGCCGGCACGGGCAACTTCTTCACGCAGTTCTCCTGCGCGCCCCCGCTCGTGAACAACCTCGGGGTCGACTACATCTACTCCGGTTCTCCACCTCCACCTCCGCCACCGCCACCTCCGCCGCCACCTCCGCCACCGCCTCCACCCCCGCCACCGCCGCCACCTCCGCCACCGCCTCCACCCCCGCCTCCACCCCCGCCACCGCCGCCACCTCCGCCACCGCCTCCACCCCCGCCACCTCCGCCGCCACCTCCGCCGCCACCGCCACCACCTCCGCCCCCTCCTCCACCCCCGCCACCTCCGCCTCCACCTCCACCACCTCCACCACCGCCACCTCCGCCACCTCCGCCACCTCCGCCACCTCCGCCTCCACCACCTTGCCCGTACCAGAACCAGACCCCGATCGTGATCC
>JBBPIJ010000012.1:0-74399 GCA_038040395.1 Actinomycetota bacterium | reverse complement strand
TCACGCTCGAGATGTCGAAGTCCGAGGTCACGCAGCGGCTGATGTGCAGCGAGGCCAAGGTCGAGTCGAACAGGCTGCGCACCGGAAAGCTCGCAGTCGACGACTGGCCGCGGTTGACGGCGGCGTGCGACAAGCTCGCCAAGGCGCCGATCTACGTCGACGACATGGGCTCGATCACGATGATGGAGATCCGCGCGAAGGCGCGGCGGCTGAAGACCCAGGAGCCGAACCTCGGCCTGATCATCGTCGACTACCTGCAGCTGATGACCTCGGGCGCGTCGGTCGAGAACCGGGTCCAGGAGGTCTCTCAGATCTCGCGGCAGCTGAAGGTGCTCGCCCGCGATCTCGACACTCCGGTGCTTGCGATGTCCCAGCTCTCGCGCGCGGTCGAGCAGCGGCACGACAAGCGCCCGATCCTCTCCGACCTCCGCGAGTCGGGCGCGATCGAGCAGGACGCCGACCTCGTCTTCTTCATCTACCGCGACGAGTACTACAACGAGGAGTCCGAGCAGCAGGGCCTCGCCGAAGTGATCTGCGCGAAGCACCGCAACGGCCCGACGGGCGCCGAGAAGCTCTCGTTCATGAAGCGCTACGCGAAGTTCGCCGACCTCGCGTCCTAGCCGATCTGCGTGGCCCACCAGACAACGAACCCCAGGACACCAACGACCAGCACGCCGGTAACGAGAATCACGACGCTTGGCCACCGGCTTGGGCGTGAGTTCATGCTGACCCCCGCAGCCTACTGCGCAGGCGACGCGGGACTGCGTCGGCACGCGCTTCTGGCAGACTGATCCCTCGTGCCCGCGACAGTCATCGTCGGCGCGCAGTGGGGGGACGAGGGCAAGGGCAAGATCGTCGATCTGCTCGCCCAGCACTCGGACCTCGTCTGCCGCTACCAGGGCGGCCCGAACGCCGGCCACACGATCATCGCCAAGGGCGAGACCTACAAGTTCAAGCACATGCCCTCGGGGATCCTCTGGGGCAAGGAGTGCGTGCTCGGGGCAGGTTGCGTCATCGACCCGGGAGTCTTCATCGAGGAGCTCGACGAGCTGGAGGCGCGCGGGATCTCGACGAAGACCGTCCGCGTCTCCGGCAACGCTCACCTCGTCATGCCGTGGCACGTCGCGCTCGACCAGGCGAGCGAGCGGCGCCTCGGGGAGCTTCAGATCGGGACCACACGCCGCGGGATCGGCCCGGCCTACGCCGACAAGTCCGCCCGGCTCGGGATCCGCACGCAAGACCTCTTCGACCCGAAGATCCTCCGGCAGAAGATCGAGGTCGCGCTCGCCGAGAAGAACGTCTGGCTCGAGCGCGTCTACGGCGCGGCGCCACTCGAGCTCGAGGAGGTCGCCGAGCGTGCAGAGGGCTACGCGCAGCGGCTGCGCCCGTACATCGCCGACACCTCGCTCCTCGTCGACCGCGCTCTGCGCGAGGGGAAAGCCGTCCTCTGCGAGGGCGCACAGGCCACCCTGCTCGACCTCGACCACGGCACGTATCCGTTCGTCACGTCGTCGAACCCCATCGCGGGGGCGGCCGCAACGGGAATTGGCATCGGCCCGACTCGCATCGACCGGGTGATCGGCGTCGCCAAGGCGTACGTGACGCGCGTCGGTGAAGGGCCGTTCCCGACCGAGATCGTCGGCCCTGACCAGGCGCGGCTCCGTGAGCTCGGCGGAGAGTACGGAACCGTCACCGGGCGCGAGCGTCGCTGCGGCTGGCTCGACCTCGTCGGCCTCCGCTACGCGGTGCGCCTGAACGGGATGACCTCGCTCGCGCTGACGAAGCTCGACGTCCTCTCGGCGTTCGCCGAGCTGCCAGTCTGCGTCCGCTACCGGCTGCGCGACGGAACCGAGACCGACGAGTTTCCGGCGCACCAGAGCGACTTCCACCACTGCGAGCCCGTCTACGAGACGCTCTCGGGCTGGAGCGAGCCACTCGACGGAATCGACGATCTGACCGCACTGCCGCAAGCCGCGAAGCGCTACGTGGATTTCGTCGAGCGTGAGCTCGGCGTCGAGGTCTGCCTCATCGGCACCGGCGCGTCCCGTGAGCACGTCCTCTCGCCGCGCGGTGTCGAAGCAGTCCTCAGCTGAGCCAGGTGGGGCTCGTCGAGGCGCGCTAAGAACTCTGGAAAGGCGTGTCGGGGATCGACGCGATTATGCTCTCGCCGATGTCTAAACGGGCCGTCGGGTTCTCGTCGCAGCGGTGATTCTCTCGGTGGTGGGATTCGGCCTGTGGATCCCGTTCTCGCATAAGGCTGCGGATCATTTCCACTACGCATTGCCCGGACGCGTGCCGGAACGCGTGGCGTACCACGGTCGCGAATACATCTATCCCGGTGATTGCATTTCGAGGGAAGAAATCGCTCGAACCTATGGGCCGAAGTCATATTCTCTCCGTCGAATTGGCACGATCTGGGGCTGGTTCACCAGCCCTCGTGGCCTGTATATGCCAGCTGGCGTCAAGGGCCAACCGGGCCCAGTGTTTGTTAGTGGCGGCTGGGGCGAGGACTGCCTCTTTCCGTACACCATTAGTGGCTCCGCACAGTAGGTCATCCTTTTCGACCACCGATCGCGGCATGGGCGGGCCGGTCGAGGCGTCGTTCCTCGGCAGGCGTGCTCGTAGTCGCGAAAAGTGCAAAGCACTTTTCGCGAGTCCCGGGCCTGTGGCCCGGGACCAAAGTAGGCTTCGCCGAGTGAGAGTCCTCGTCGTCGGCTCCGGCGGGAGGGAGCATGCGCTTGCCTGGAAGCTCGCGCAAAGCCCGGCCGTCGAGGAGCTCCACGCAGCACCCGGGAACCCCGGCATCGCCAGGCTCGGCGAGTGCCACCCCATCCGCGGCGAGGATGGTGAAAGCCTGCTCGCGCTCGCCCGGACACTGGGCACCGATCTCGTCGTGATCGGCCCGGAAGTGCCACTCGTGGCAGGCGTCGCGGACGAGCTGCGCCGCGGCGGTGTCCCCGTCTTCGGGCCGAGCGCGGCTGCTGCCCAGATCGAGGGCTCGAAGAGCTTTGCGAAAGACGTCATGCGCGCGGCCGGCGTCCCGATCGCCGAGACGATGTCCGTCGCCCGCATTCCCTGCGTCGTCAAGGCGGACGGTCTCGCGGCCGGCAAGGGCGTGTTCATGTGCCACACGCAGGAGGAGCTGGACGAGGCGCTGCTCGCGGTCAAGGCTCTCGGCGATCAGTTCGTGATCGAGGAGCTGCTTGAAGGCGAGGAGCTCTCGCTCTTCGCCCTCGTGGACGGTCTCAACGTTCTGCCGCTGCCCGAGTCGCGCGACTACAGCCGCGTCGGCGACGGCGACACCGGCCCGAACACGGGGGGCATGGGCTCGTACTCGCCGGTGCCCGAGCTCCACGAGAGCCAGGTCGAGGAGCTCGTCGAGACGGTTCACCGCCCGGTCGTCGAGGAGATGGCCTCGCGAGGCACGCCGTTCATCGGCTGCCTGTACGCCGGGCTGATGCTGACGGCCGACGGGCCGCGCGTGCTCGAGTTCAACTGCCGCTTCGGCGACCCGGAGACCCAGACGATCCTGCCGCGTATCGAGGGCGATCTGGCCGAGGCGCTCTCGGCGGCGGCCGCCGGCGACCTCGGGGACGTC
The DNA here is from genome assembly GCA_038040395.1 of Actinomycetota bacterium. GTDB lineage: Bacteria > Actinomycetota > Thermoleophilia > Gaiellales > Gaiellaceae > VAXT01. The sequence goes on along the minus strand of JBBPIJ010000012.1, from coordinate 70,801 downwards.
GAGCTCGGCGTCGCAGACACCGCAGCGGTGACCGTCGTCCTCGCGGCGGAGCATTACCCCGAGGGCCGAGACGCTGGCTCTCCGATCGAGGGCGTCGACAGCGCGGAGGCGGACGAAGCGCTCGTATTCCATGCGGGAACGGCCGTCCGAGACGGGCAGCTCGTCACGAGCGGTGGCAGGATCCTCAATGTGACCGGAGTCGGAGACACCCTCGAGGAGGCGCGCGCCCGCGCGTACGAGGCGTGCGAGCGGATCACGTTCCCGGGCGCCCGTTACCGGCGGGACATCGCGGCGAAGGCGGTGAACGTTGCCGGGTGAGCCGGAGGCACAGGTCTCGCCGATCGGGCTCCTGGAGGAGCTCGACGAACGAGGCCCGCTCGTCGGCATCCTCGTCGGCTCCGAGTCGGACCTCGAGGCGATGGACCCGGCGCTCGCAGAGCTCAGGGAGCGGGGCATCTCTCACGAGCTGAAGGTCCTGTCCGCGCACCGAGACCCGCGCGGCGTCGCCGAGTACGCCTCCACCGCGCAGCTCCGGGGAGTGCGCGTGATCATCGCCGGGGCCGGGATGGCGGCAGCGCTTCCTGGCGTCGTGGCCGCCTACAGTGACCTGCCGGTGATCGGCGTTCCGCTCCGCTCGTCGAAGAGCGTCGGCGGCGGTCTCGACGCCTTGCTTGCGATCGCCCAGATGCCGCCCGGAGTGCCCGTGGCGTGCGTCTCGGTCGACGGATCGCGCAACGCGGCGCTCCTCGCCGCGCGGATCCTTGCCCAGGGCGGCGGATACCCGCAGGGCCAGCGAGGGCCTGCCGGCGATGAGCCCATCACTTCCGGCGGCCGCTGAGACTGCGCCAGGCGGTGTCCTCAGTCGCCCCGATGCGCCGAGCATCGGGGCTCCCTGCGTCCTACCCTGGCTTGCTCATCGACCCCCGGAAGCGGGGGCGCACCACCGGCAGGCCCTCTCTCTAGAATCCAAGTAGTGATCTCTCGCTACTCCCGCCCGGCTATGACCAGGATCTGGTCGGACGAGGGCAAGCTCGAGCGCTGGCTCGAGGTGGAGCTCGCCGCGCTCGAAGGCTGGGCCGAGGTCGGCGCCGTCCCGCCCGAGGCTGCTCAGAAGATCCGAGCCACCGCGCGACCGCCCTCTCCCGCCCGTGTCGCGGAGATCGAGGAGAAGACGCATCACGACGTCGCGGCGTTCGTGGATGCGGTCGCGAGCGAGCTCGGCGAGGAAGGTCGCTGGTTCCACTACGGCCTCACGTCGTCGGACGTGGTCGATACCGCATTGGCTCTTCAGGTGGGCGCGGCGGGCGAGCTCATTCTCGGCGGGCTCGACCGCGCATTCGAAGCAGTCGCCGCCCGCGCCGACGAGCACCGGCTCACGTTGACGATTGGGCGCACGCACGGCGTGCATGCCGAGCCGACGACGTTCGGGCTCAAGCTCGCGGTCTGGGCATTCGAGCTCGACCGGGCCCGGCAACGCGTCGCGCGCGCTCTCGAGGGTCTTCGGGTCGGGAAGCTCTCAGGCGCCGTCGGAAACTACGCGGCGATCGACCCCGAAGTCGAGCGCATCGCCTGCGAGCGGCTCGGGCTCGAGCCGGAGCCCGCGGCCACCCAGGTCATCCAGCGCGACCGCCACGCAGACCTCCTCGCATCCCTTGCCGTCGCCGCCGCTTCCCTCGAACGCTTCGCGCTCGAGATCCGGCACCTGGCCCGCACGGAGGTGGCAGAGGTTCAGGAGCCGTTCGGGACAGGCCAGAAGGGATCGTCGGCCATGCCCCACAAGCGGAACCCGGTCGTCGCCGAGCGGATCTGCGGGCTCGCGCGGGTCGTGCGTGCCGCCGCGCTCGTGGGGCTCGAGAACGTCGCTCTCTGGCACGAGCGGGACATCTCTCACTCCTCCGCCGAGCGGGTCGTGATCCCGGACGCGTTCCTCGCGCTCGACTACATGCTCGACCGCTTCGCCTGGCTCGTCGAAGGTCTTGTCGTACGGCCCGAGCAGATGCGCAAGAACCTCGACTCGAGCCGAGGGCTCTTCTTCAGCCAGCGGCTGCTGCTCGCGCTCGTGGGCTCAGGCCTATCGCGGGACGACGCGTACCGGCTCGTCCAGAGTCATGCGATGCGCGCGTGGGATGCAGGCGTCGACTTCCCCGAGCTCGTGCGTGCCGACCCGGAGATCACGCAGCGCCTCGACGCCGCTACTCTCGATTCGATCTTCGACCTCGACCACTACACGCGGCACGTCGACACGATCTTCGACCGACTACACGCCCTTACTCACGAGAAGGAGCCCGTCCATGTCTGAGGCAGTGCACGTTGGGAGCGGCAAAGTCCGTGAGCTTTACGCGCTCGACGAGGAGCGTCTGCTGCTCACGGCGAGCGACCGCATCTCGGTGTTCGACGTCGTCCTGCCGACCGAGATCCCCGACAAGGGCCGCGTCCTCACCGGGCTCTCGGGTTTCTGGTTCGCCCGCACGAACGAGATCCTCCCCAACCATCTGCTGTCGATTCGAGACGACGGGCGTTCGATGGAATGCCGGCGGCTCGTCATGCTCCCGATCGAGTGCGTCGTCCGCGGCTATCTCTCGGGCTCGGGGTGGAAGAGCTACGGGGAGAGCGGGGAGGTCTGCGGGATTCCGCTCCCCGAAGGGCTTCAGGAGTCGGACCAGCTACCTGAGCCCATCTTCACGCCCACGACGAAGGCCGCAGAGGGGCACGACCAGCCGCTGACGGCTGAGCAGGCGGCCGGGCTCGTCGGCGAGGAGCGGTTCGCCGAGGTCGAGCGGCTCTCGATCGAGCTCTACCGGACGGCGGCCGAGTACGCGGCGAGCAAGGGGATCATCATTGCCGACACGAAGTTCGAGATCGGGCTCGACGACGACGGACAACTCGTCCTCGGAGACGAAGCCTTCACGCCCGACTCCTCGCGCTTCTGGCCCGCCGACGAATACGAGGCGGGCGGGCCACAGCCGTCCTTCGATAAGCAGTTCGTTCGCGACTACGCCGAGTCGCTTGGCTGGGACAAGACGCCGCCCGGGCCCGAGCTCCCCGAGCACGTCGTCGCCGGCACCCGCGCCCGGTACCTCGAGGCCTTCGAGCAGATCACCGGGATCCAGTTCGACGACTACGCCGCCGACCCGGGCACGGTGCTCCGATGAGGGCGACTGTCCTCGTCAGGCCCAAGCCGGGGATTCTCGACCCACAGGGCAAGGCCGTCGAGAACTCGCTGCGGCACCTCGGGTTCACCGTCGACGGTGCGAGGGTCGGGCGCCTCGTCGACCTTGAAGTCGAGACCTCGGACCCCGAGCAGGCGCGCGCCGAGGTCGAGCGCATGTGCGCGGAGCTCCTCGCCAACCCTCTGATCGAGAGCTACGAGATCGAGCTCTCGGAGGAGGCATGACCGAAGCGCGCCCGCGCGTCGCCGTCGTCGTCTTCCCCGGCTCGAACGACGACCGGGATGCAGCGCTCGCGCTCGAGGGCCTGGGCGCCGAGCCCGTCCTCGTCTGGCATGGGGACCGCGAGCTTCCGCAGGTCGGTGCGGTTGTCCTCCCAGGCGGCTTCTCGTACGGCGACTACCTCAGAGCCGGGGCGATCGCACGGTTCTCGCCGGCGATGCGGGCAGTTGCCGACTTCGCTGCAGCGGGCGGTGTCGTCCTCGGGATCTGCAACGGCTTCCAGGTCCTGTGCGAGGCAGGCCTGCTCCCGGGCGCGCTTCGCCCGAACGAGTCGCTCTCGTTCATCTGCAAGGACGTTTCGCTGCGCGTCGAACGTACCGACGTTCCGTTTCTGGCGCAGTGCGAGGTGGGGCAGCGCCTGACGATTCCGATCAAGCACGGCGAAGGCTGCTTCTTCGCCGACCCCGACCTCCTCGCCCAGCTCGCCGAAGCAGGACAGATCGTCCTCCGCTACGACGGCGAGAACCCGAACGGCTCGCTGGACGACATCGCCGGAGTCGTCAACGCGGAGGGCAACGTGATGGGCCTCATGCCCCACCCCGAGCACGCCGTCGATCCGCTGCTCGGCTCGGCGGACGGCGCATTGATCCTCCGCGCACTCGTGGAGAGCGCACGCGAGCGGCTCTTCGCCCCGGCCTAGAGCGGCGTCTTCGTGACCTAGGAGCTCCCGTTGGCTCCCTCCTTCACACCGAGGCCAAGCGTCCGGGCCAACTGCGGGCAGCCGGCCAGCCCGCTGACGAGCTTCTCGACGTCTCGCGCACGAAACGTCACGGGCCCGCGACGAGCGGTCCCGTCCGTCGAGTACGCGAAGCGAACGAGCCTCTCACCCTTCGCGCCCTCGAGCAACTGCACCACCGACGAGAACCGCTTCTCGCCGGAGCGCTGGGCCACGCTCACCTCCTCCACGAGCGTCGCCGGCCCCCAGGGTGTCGCCGTCTTCGTTGCCATGACGAGCAACGTAGCGAAGGAAAGCGCACGTGTGTGAGCCGTCTTTGGATCAGACCTGCAACAGCTACGGGAGCGAGTCGAGAACCTCGCCGGCTGCGCGTTCGCCGGTTTCCACGGCGCCGTTCAGGTAGCCCTGGAAATCGATCGACGTGTGCTCGCCGCAGAAGAAGCAGTTCCCCTGTGGCTCGCGCTCGACGCCGGCGAAGCGCGTGTACTGGCCGACCTTCCAGTACGAGTAGGAACCGCGCGTCCATCGGTAGCCGGGCCAGAAGTCGACCGTTGCACGACCGTTCCACTCCGCGCTCAGACCCGGGAGCACCGGCTCGACCTGCTCCAGGAACTCTTCCGCCCGCTCCTGAGGCGTTCCGGAGCCAAAGCTCGCTCCAATCAGGCCGCCGGTGTAGTCGACGAGGATTCCCGACGTCCCGGTTTGTGCCCGAGTCACTTCCCACGTGTTCTGGTAGCCGGTGTCCGCGAATGTCTCTCCGTTCGAGCCGAGGCCCTCCCAGTGCCGTCTCCCGAATTGAACGTGCAGCTTCGAATTCGTGCCCATCCCCTGCTCGGCGATCGCGATCCTCTTCAGCGCGCTGAACCCCGCCCTGGAGATATCGACGGAGTGGCGCAGGATGGAGAAAGGGAGCGCGAGGACCACGCGGTCGGCCGGGACGACTCGTGACGTGCCCCCGTGCCGAAAGGTCAGCGTGTAGCTCCCGTCGGTGCGTCGCTTGATCGCGATGAGCTCTGAGTTGCGCGTGATCTGACCCGAGAGCTCCGCCGCCAGCCTCGTCGTAATCTGGTCGTTTCCGCCGGCCACGTGGTACTTCTCGTTCGACGTGCCGAAGATGCGCAGGTTTCCCTGTCCCGAATAGCCGAGCAGGTAGAGGAGGTTGAGAGAGCTCTGCTCGCTGGATTCCGCGCCGTACTCGATGTTGTAGGCGACATCGAGTAGCTGGCCCAGTCGTGAGCCGATGCCGCCGGGAACGGCATCGTTGATCCAGTCGAGGATCGACATGTGGTCGAGCTCGAAGCCACGCGGGGTGTAGCTGTCGTGCAGCGTCGGGTAGCTCGCCGCCGAGACGTCGCTGTGGACCCTTTGCCAGATGGCGCGCAGGTCGAGCGACGCCTGTCTGAACGGATAGGGGGAGCCGTCGAAGTAGAAGGTCGGCTCAGTTCCGTTCCGCTCGGCCTGGAGCAGGTTGTCGAGTCGCAAACCGAGCTGCTGGGCCAGCTGTCGAATCGCAGTGTGGCCCTGGTCGATCAGCTCGCCGCCGTGCTCGGCGATCTGGCCGTCCGCGAACTCGCCGCGAATCGTCCAGCAGCGACCGCCGACGCGATCGGAGGCCTCATGGATCGCCGCGGAGTAGCCGGCCTGCTTGAGCCGGTAAGCCGCAGTCAGTCCCGCCAGGCCTGCGCCGACGACGACGATGCGCGTGGTCGAGGCGGCCCTTGCAGGCGGGGCGAGACGCCCGAAGGCAGCGATTCCCAGCCCGAGCACACCGGCGTCGCGGAGTAGCTCGCGACGTGTCGTCTTGCGGCCCTCGAGGACCTCATCGACCTCAACGCCTCGCGCCCACGCTTCGCGGGCAACAGACGCGGCTTCCTCGAGCTGCCGCCCAATCGGTGTCCGTGCCATGGTCTTCACAAGCATGCGACAGGGCATGCGTTCGGGTCAAGAGCTCCAGCGCACTTCCGTGCCGAGCAGAGCGAGAAAGCCTTCGGGGTCTTCGATCGCCCGCTCGGGCGGGCCCGCTCCCGGAGCCAAAAGTCTCCCTTCGGCAAGCTCGACCGCCGCCCGCGCGGCAGGCTCGGATGTCGACTTCGCGCTCCCACCGCGTGTGAGCGCCGTCCCTACGACCAGCGAGCCGTTCGAACGCATCTCCACCAGGTGCACGGCGACCGACTCCGGCGATTGGACGTACGGCTCGGGCAGCGCGCCGTCCGGGAGCGCAAGCAGCTTCTCCAGCAGCCCGGGCGTCAGGCATAGACGAAAACTGGCTTCCCGCAGGCTCGGGTACTCCGCGGGGAGCGTTGCGAGCTCCGAGTGGAGCGTGTAGATCCCGGTCGCCCGGCCCACCGGCTCCGGGAACTCCCGCTCCGCCTCACCGGAGAGGGGCTCGACGTCGGTCAGCCGGCCCTCGGCGACGATCATCGGGCGCATCTGCAACTCGTCCCGGAGAGTCTGCACCGAGTAGGGCGCCGGGAACCAATGACCCGCTGCAGCCGGATCCCTGGTCGCGGCCCAGATCTCCATCGAGACCGGATCGGCGCCGAGACGACCTGCTGCGGCGGCTGCGAGCAGATTCGTCTTCCCTGGCGCCGAGCCCATGCCGAGGATCGCGGTCAGTCCGGCGTCGCGGAAGTCTCCGTCGAGCTCGAGCTGCTGCTTCGTCACGTGGAAGAGCCCGCCGAGGTCGACGTAGTGAGCCCCGGCTGCAATCGCTCCGCGCATGACGTCGAGATTCAGCCGGTAGTCCGCGCAATTCACCACGACCGCTACGCCGTCGAGGGCGCGCGAGAGCGAACCTGAGTCGCGGACATCCACGTGCTCGTCGCCCTCGAGCCGGAAATCGCTCCGCGCCACCTCTACCCCCCACTCCTCGAGGAACGTGGCGACCTGGCGGCCGATCGTCCCGGCCGATCCGACGACAACAATCACGCAGCGATTCAACCAGGCCGCATGCGACAATCGTGCGGATGGCTGTCGAGCAAGGCACCTCGTCCGAACGGGTCCTCGCGGGCCGCGAGCAGTACGTCGCCCGCGGGGTCACCACGCAGCCGATCGTCGTCGCCCGCGCCGAAGGTGCGCGGGTCGAGGACGTCGACGGCCGGAGTTACATCGACTTCGCCGGCGGCCTCGGCTGTCAGAACACCGGCCACGGCTTCCCGCCTGCCGTCGCGGCGATGCACGAGCAGATCGACAGCTATCTCCACCAGTGCTTCATGGTCGGGATCTACGAGCCGTACATCGACGTCTGTCGCCGACTCGCCGAGCTCTCGCCCTGCGCAGGCGGGAGCCAGAAGAGCATCCTCCTGAACACCGGAGCCGAGGCGATCGAAAACGCGGTCAAGATCGCACGCGCCGCGACAGGCCGGCCTGCAGTCGTCGTCTTCGACCGAGCGTTCCACGGCCGCACGCTGCTCGCGATGACGATGACGAGCAAGGTCGTGCCGTACAAGCGCGGCTTCGGGCCGTTCGCGCCCGAGGTGTACCGCTCGGCCGCGCCCTACCCGTACCGCGATGTCGGTTCGGACGACGCAATCGACGCATTGCGCGAATTGTTCAAGGGCGAAGTCGACCCGCTATCGGTCGCCTGCGTCGTGCTCGAGCCTGTCCAGGGCGAAGGCGGCTTCGTCGTCATGCCCGAGGACTTTCCGGCGCGGCTCAAGGAGCTCTGCGACCAGCACGGCATCCTTTACGTGGACGACGAGGTGCAGTCCGGCGTCGGGCGCACCGGCCCGGTCTGGGCGATCGAGCGCTACGGCGTCGAGCCCGACCTCCTCGTCTCGGGCAAGTCTCTCGGCGGCGGGTTGCCGTTGGCGGCCGTCACCGGTCGCGCCGAGGTGATGGACGCGCCGGAAGCAGGTGGGCTCGGCGGAACCTTCGGCGGGAACCCGGTCGCGTGCGCTGCGGCTGTGGCCGTGCTCGACGAGGTCGCGAGCGACGAGTTCCGGGCGCGCTCCGAGGAGCTCGGACATCGGATACGCGGGCGCCTGGACGAGATTGCCTCCCGCGTCGACAGCGTCGGCGAGGTGCGCGGGCTCGGGCCGATGCTCGCCCTCGAGTTGGTCACCGACCGGGAGAGCAAGGAGCCGGCGGCCGAGCTGACGAAGCAGACGACCGGGGAGGCGAGGGAACGAGGGCTGATCCTCCTCTCCTGCGGGCTCTACGGAAACGTCGTGCGGATCCTCGTTCCGCTCGTCATCTCCGACGAAGACCTCGACCGGGGCCTCGAGATCCTGGAGGAGTCCCTTGTCGCAGCCGCAGGCTGACGTTCAGCTCGAGTCGGTGACGAAGAAGTTCGGCGACGTCGTCGCGGTCGACGACCTCGCGCTCGAGGTCGCGCCCGGCGAGTTCTTCACGATGCTCGGTCCGTCCGGATCCGGCAAGACGACGACACTGCGGCTGATCGCAGGCTTCGAGCTTCCGGACGAGGGGAGGGTGCTGCTGAACGGGCTCGATGTCACGCGGCAGCCGCCCTTCGCCCGGGACGTGAACACGGTCTTTCAGGACTACGCGCTGTTCCCCCATCTGACCGTCGGCGAGAACGTCGCCTACGGCCTGAAGGTGAAGCGCGTCAAGCGCGTCGAGCGAAACCGCCGGTCGGCGGAGGCGCTCCAGCTCGTCCGGCTCGGCGGGCTCGAGGCCCGCAAGCCGTCGCAGCTCTCGGGCGGCCAGCGCCAGCGTGTCGCCCTCGCCCGCGCCATCGTCAACCGCCCTCAAGTCCTCCTGCTCGACGAGCCCCTGGGAGCGCTCGACCTGAAGCTCCGGCAGGAGATGCAGATCGAGCTCAAGCGGATCCAGCAGGAGATCGGGATCACCTTCGTCTACGTCACGCACGACCAGGAAGAGGCGTTGACGATGAGTGACCGCCTTGCGGTCTTCAACAACGGGCGCATCGAGCAGGTCGGCGCGCCCGCGGATGTCTACGAGCATCCCGAGACCGAGTTCGTCGCCGGCTTCGTCGGCGTCTCGAACGTGCTCGAGCGCGCCCTGAACGGTCAACCGGGCCGCTTCACGGTCCGTCCTGAGAAGATCCGCATTCTCGAAGAGAGCGACACGGCCGAAGCCGGAGCGCATTCGGAGACCGGCAGGATCCGCGACGTCGTCTACGTCGGGATGGTCACTCGGTACGCGGTCGAGCTCGACGAGGGTGGAGTGTTGATGGTGATTCGCCAGAACCTCGAAACCACGTCCAGCGAGGCACTCGAGGCCCGCGGCCGGCGGGTGCGACTCGCCTGGCGCCCGGAGCACACCTATGCAATCGAGACGGGGGAAGAAGAGGAGGAGCAGCATGAGTAGAGCGTGGAAGCGGCGACTGGGCAGTGCCGGGGTGGCACTGATGATCGTCTTTCTCGCCTTCGCGGCCGCAGGGTGCGGCAGCAGCAAGAAGAGCGGATCTGAGGCGCAGAAGAGCGTCGGAGACGGAGAAGGGAGTCTCAGCCTGATCGCCTGGGCCGGATACGTGGAGGACGGCTCGACGGACCCGAACTACGACTGGGTGACGCCGTTCGAGAAGTCGACGGGGTGCCAGACGAGCGTGAAGGTCGCCGGCTCCTCCGACGAGATGGTGACGCTGATGCGGACGGGCAGCTATGACGGCGTGTCCGCCTCCGGAGACGCATCCCTGAGGCTCGTTGCGGGCAAGGACGTCGCCCCCGTCAACGTCGATCTCGTCCCGAACTACGCGGACGTCGTGCCGGCGATCAAGGACCAGCCCTACAACACGGTCGACGACGTGCACTACGGCATTCCGCACGGGCGCGGCGCGAACCTGCTCATGTGGCGGACGGACAAGGTCAAGCCCGCCCCGGACAGCTGGGGCGTCGTCTTCGATCCGAACTCGCCGTACAAGGGTCACATCACGGCCTATGACCGCCCGATCTACATCGCGGACGCGGCCGTCTACCTGAAGGCGACCCAGCCTGACCTGAACATCACGAACCCGTACGAGCTGGACGAAGACCAGTTCAACGCGGCCGTCGAGCTGCTCAAGAAGCAGCGCAGCGTCGCGGGCGAGTACTGGACCGACGCCGCGAAGGAGATCCAGTCCTTCACGAGCGGCGGCACGCTGCTCGGCACGACCTGGCAGTACCAGGCGAACACGCTCGAGGCGAGCAAGGTGCCGGTGAAGACGATCCTCCCGAAGGAGGGCTCCACCGGCTGGTCCGATACCTGGATGATCCACTCCAAGGCGAAGCACCCGAACTGCATGTACAAGTGGTTCGACTACGTGGTCTCGCCGAAGGTGCAGGCTGATATCGCCTATTGGTACGGCGAGGCGCCGGCCAACGTCAAGGCCTGCTCGCTCATCCCGGACAAGAACCACTGCGACACCTTCCACGCGACCGACGAGGCGTACTTCGACAGGATCGCCGAGTGGGAGACGCCGGTCGCAGACTGCGGCGACGATCGCGGGGACAAGTGCAAGGACTACTCCGAATGGACGCAGGCCTGGACGGAAATCAAGGGGTAGTTGACTCCTAACGAGTCACTGGCGACGCCGCCCCGGCCCTCGCTGGGGCGGCGACTCGCCACTTTCCTCTACCGGCGGCCGAGGCTCCAGGTCAGCCTCCTGCTGGCCGCGCCGATGGGGTGGCTCGTCCTCGCCTACCTCGGGTCGCTGACCGTCCTCTTCGTCGCCGCGTTCTGGCGGCTCGACCCGTTCACGGCGCAGGTCGTCCACGAGCTGAGCTTCGACAACTTCCGGACGCTCTGGGAAACCGACGTCTACCGGACGATCACGATCCGCACGGTCGGGATCGCGGCGGCGGTCACCCTCACGGACGCGATCATCGCGTTCCCGATCGCGTACTACATGGCGCGCATCGCCACGCCCCGGGTTCGCGGCCTTCTGCTCGTGGCGATCCTGATGCCGCTCTGGTCGAGCTACCTCGTGAAGGTGTACGCCTGGCGAACGATGCTCCAGGAGGGCGGGCTCGTGAACTGGGCGTTGAGCCCGATCGGGATGAAGGGGCCCGGATTCGGAGCGTTCGCGACGTGGCTCGTCTTCAGCTACCTGTGGCTGCCCTTCATGATCCTGCCCGTCTACGCGGGCCTCGAGCGGATCCCGTCGTCGCTGATCGAGGCGTCGAGCGATCTCGGCGCGAAGGCGGGGCGCACCTTCCGGGGCGTCGTCCTGCCACTCGCCTTCCCGGCTGTCGTGGCCGGCTCGATCTTCACGTTCTCGCTGACGCTGGGCGACTACATCACGCCCCAACTCGTGTCGAACACACAGTTCGTCGGCAACGTCGTCTACGACAACGTCGGCGTCGCGAACAACCTCCCCTTCGCGGCCGCGTTCGCACTCGTGCCGGTCGTCGTGATGATCGGCTACCTCCTCGGCGCGAGGCGCCTTGGCGCGTTCGACTCCCTGTAATGGTCGAGTCGCCTCTCACCCGGATCGCCCTCCGCATCGCGACGGGGTTGACGCTCGCGTTCATCTACCTGCCGCTGCTCGTGATCACGCTGTACGCGTTCAACGACCGGACGAACCAGGCCTGGCCGATCCAGGGCGTGACCCTCAAATGGTTCAGCAAGGCGCTTGAGAACCCGGGAGCGCGGGACGCGCTTCTGACGTCGCTTAAGGCCGGTCTCGGGGCGACGGTGCTCGCGCTCCTCCTCGGCTCGCTCGCGGCGTTCGCGGTGCAGCGCTACCGCTTCTTCGGCCGGGAGACGGTCTCTTTCCTCGTCATCCTCCCGATTGCCCTTCCCGGCATTGTCACGGGGATGGCGCTGAACGCGACCTTCCGCAGCGTCTTCGAGCCCTTCGGCGTCGGCCTCGGCCTGTTCACGGTGATCGTCGGCCACGCGACGTTCTGCATCGTCGTCGTCTACAACAACGTGGTCGCGCGGCTTCGCCGGCTCTCACGGTCGATCGAGGAAGCCTCGATGGACCTCGGCGCCGATACGTGGCAGACGTTCCGGTACGTGACGCTTCCCGCGATCCGCACCTCGCTTCTCGCCGGAGCGCTGCTCGCATTCGCGCTCTCCTTCGACGAGATCATCGTGACGACGTTCACCGCCGGCGACCAGCAGACGCTTCCAATCTGGATCTTCACGAACCTCTCGAGGCCAAACCAGCTCCCAATCGTCAACGTGGTCGCCGTCCTCGTAGTCCTTGCCTCGGCGATCCCCGTCTACATCGCGCAGCGCCTGACGACCGAGACCGGCGTCGCGGCGCCCGCTGCGGCGGCTGCCGGCGCCCGGCAATGAGTTAGTTTGAGCACCGAATGAGGAGGTTTCGATGAGCGTGACGGTCGCGCAGTACCAGAACTTCGTCGGGGGCAAGTGGGTCGACGCGGCTGAAGGCGGAACCGCCGAGATCATCAACCCGGCGACCGGCGAGACGATCGCGGAGGTCCCGCAAGGCACGCAGGCCGACGTCGACCGGGCGGTCGAGGCGGCCGGGACGGCGCTGCCCGAGTGGCTCGAGACGACTCCCGGCGAACGGGCGGAGATGCTGCTCAAGCTGGCAGACGCCATCGACGCGAACACGGAGGAGCTCGCTCAGCTCGAGTCGCAGAACGTCGGCAAGCCGCTCCCCGCCGCCCGGGACGAGCTGCCGGTCTCCTCGGACAACCTCCGCTTCTTCGCGGGCGCGGCGCGGACGCTGGAAGGCCGCGCGACGGGTGAGTACATGCGCGGGTACACCTCGATGATCCGCCGCGAGCCCGTCGGCATCGTCGGTCAGATCGCGCCCTGGAACTACCCGCTGATGATGGCGGTGTGGAAGATCGCCCCCGCGCTCGCGGCCGGCAACGTCATCGTCCTCAAGCCCTCGGAGCAAACGCCGCTGACGACGCTGCGCATGGCGCAGCTCGCTGCGGACATCCTCCCGCCCGGCGTCCTGAACGTGATCACCGGCGACGGCGAGCCCGTCGGCGCGGGGATCGTGCGTCACCCAGACGTGCGCATGGTCTCGCTCACCGGCGACGTCGCGACCGGGAAGGAGGTCGCGCGCGCCGCCGCCGACAACCTGAAGCGCGTCCACCTGGAGCTCGGTGGCAAGGCGCCTGTGATCGTCTTCGACGACGCCGACCCGGCTGCCGTCGCCGAGGGGATCAAGATCGCCGGCTACTGGAACTCGGGGCAGGACTGCACCGCAGCCTCGCGCGTGATCGCAGGGCCGAAGGTCTACGACAAGCTCCTCGACGAGCTCGTGCCGGCAGTCGAGTCGTTGCAGGTCGGCGATCCGGCGACCAGCGAGGACCTCGACATGGGGCCGGTGATCTCGAAGGCGCAGCAGGAGCGCATCTTCGGCTTCCTCGAGCGGGCGTCGAAGGCAAAAGTGCTGACGGGCGGCGGCTCCAACGGCGACCGCGGATTCTTCGTGCAGCCGACCCTCGTCACCGACGTGGGCCAGGACGACGAGATCGTCAAGAAGGAGGTCTTCGGCCCGGTCGTGACCGTCCAGCGGTTCGCGGACGACGACGAAGCGCTCGGCTGGGCAAACGACGTCGACTACGGGCTCTCGGCCTCGGTCTGGACGCGTGACATCGGCCGCGCGTTGAACGCCGCCCGCAAGCTCCAGTTCGGGACGGTCTGGATCAACGACCACATCCCGCTCGTCTCGGAGATGCCACACGGCGGCTACAAGCAGTCCGGTTACGGCAAGGATCTGTCGGTCTACTCGCTCGAGGACTACACCCAGATCAAGCACGTCATGGCGAAGATCGACTGACCTGATGGGCGTCGCGGAGCGGGCGGAGGCAGAGCACGCCACTCAGGCGTCCGACGTCCGCCTCGAGGGTGTCACGAAGCGCTTCGACGACGTCGTGGCGGTCGACGACATCTCGCTCTCGATCGAGCCGGGCCAGTTCTTCGCCCTGCTGGGGCCCTCCGGCTGCGGCAAGACGACCACGCTGCGGATGATCGGAGGCTTCGAGGAACCGACCGCGGGCTCGATCTACCTGGGCGATCGAGACGTCGTCGGGCTGCCGCCGTACAAGCGCGACGTGAACACCGTCTTCCAGTCGTACGCGCTTTTCCCGCACCTGTCGACCTTCGAGAACGTCGCGTTCGGGATGCGCCGCCAAGGGGTGCGAGGCAAGCAGCTCGCGGGCCGGGTAAGTGCGATCCTCGACCTCGTCGACCTGCATGGCCTCGAGTCGCGCAAGCCCCGCCAGCTCTCCGGCGGGCAGCAGCAGCGCATCGCCCTCGCGCGCGCCCTCGTCAACAAGCCTCGCGTCCTCCTGCTGGACGAGCCCCTCGGAGCGCTCGACCTAAAGCTGCGCCGCCAGATGCAGCTCGAGCTGAAGCTGATCCAGAGCGAGCTCGGCGTCACGTTCATCCACGTGACCCACGACCAGGAGGAGGCGATGACGATGGCCGACACGATCGCGGTGATGAACCGCGGCCGCGTCGAGCAGCTCGGCCCGCCGAGTGAGCTCTACGAGCGACCGCGAACCGCCTTCGTTGCCGGCTTCCTGGGCGTCTCGAACCTTTTGCCCGGAACCGCGTCCGGGCCTAGCACGATCAGGCTCGACGGCGGCGCCGAGGTCCAGGTCTTGCCCGACGCTTTGCGGGACCGCTCCGGCCGCGTCGCGGTTGGCATCCGCCCCGAGAAGATCCGGATCGGAAGCGGCCAGGTGAACACCATCGTGGGAACGGTCTTCGAGTCCGCGTACGTCGGCGTCTCGACGCAGTACGTCATCGACACCCCGGCCGGGCGGCTGACCGTCTACGTCCAGAATATGGAGTCGGGCGCGCACAGAGCTTCCGCCGGTGACCCGATTACCGTCGGCTTCGACCCCGAGGCCGCCTTCGTCGTCGAACTCACAGAGGAGGACAAGAAGTGAACGACATGCTGACCCGAGACGAATTGCTCCGTCGCGCCGCGCTCGGCGCTGGCCTGCTGTCCATGCCCGGCCTACTCGCGGCCTGCGGTGGCGGCAACGGCGGAAGCGGCGGAAAGCGGGAGCTCGCGAAGACCATGCGCTTCTCCAACTGGACGTACTACATGGACGTCGACGAGAAGACGAAGAAGTGGCTGACGCTCGAAGCTTTCAAAAAGGAGTTCGGCGTCGACGTCAAGTACACGGAGGACGTCGACTCGAACTCGCAGTTCTTCGGGAAGATCCAGGGCCCGTTGTCACGGGACCAGTCGATCGATCGCGACCTGATCGTCCTCACCGACAACGAGCGCTTCCTGGCGACAGTGATCGACAAGGGCTGGGCGGAGAAGCTCGACAAGGACGCGATCCCGAACATCGAGAACCTCGTCGACGTCCAGCGACACCCCGGCTTCGATCCCGACCGCGAATACAGCCTCCCCTGGTGTTCGGGGATGACCGGGATCGCCTACAACACGAAGCTGACGAAACAGCCTGTCACCTCGATGGAGCAGCTCCTCGAGGACAAAGCACTCAAGGGGAAGGTGGCGATCCTCAACAGCTTCGCGGACACCCTCGGGTTGGTCATACTCGAGAACGGAGACGACCCCGGCAAGATTACGGACGACTCTTTCAGCAGGGCGCTCGACCGCGTCCAGGCCGCGCAGGACGCGGGACAGTTTCGCGGTATCACCGGCAACAGCTACACGGGCCCGCTCGCCAGCGGCGACCTCCTGGCCTGTGTCGGGTGGTCGGGCGACATCGAGCAGCTCCACCTCGACAACCCGGATCTGACGTGGGTGATCCCCAAGGCCGGCGGGATGATCTGGACGGACAACGTGCTGATCCCGAAGGGCGGCGACGCCTACACCGCATCGGTGTTCATGAACTACATCTACGACCCCGAGGTGGCTGCAAAGCTCTACGGCCACATCCACTACATCAGCCCGGTCAAAGGCTCGCGCGAGGCGCTGATCAAGATTGATCCGGAGACGGCCAACAACGAGTTGTTCTTCCCGACCGAGAAGACGCTCTCGCAGGTTCACCTGGTCGACCCGGCGGCTCTGAAGAACCAGAGCTACAACGAGCAGTGGCAGGCCGTGCTCGGCGTCTGAGCTGACCCGGGTTGGGCTTCTTCCACCGTCACCGCGGGCTCACGCCGTATCTCCTGCTCGCGCCGGGGCTGGCGTGGCTCGCGGTGTTCTTCCTCGTGCCGCTCGGGTTCCTGGCCTACCAGTCGCTGCAGTCAGGGAACTTCGACGTGGGCTACTCGTTCGACTGGGCCTGGGGGAACTACTGGGACGCGCTCGAGCGATACCACGAGCAGCTCACGCGGTCGGTCGTGTATGCGGGGCTCGCGACGGTGTTCGCGCTCCTCATCAGCTACCCGCTCGCGTACTGGATCGCGTTCCGCGGAGGGCGCTGGAAGAACCTCTTGCTGGTCATGATCATCGCCCCGTTCTTCGTCACGTACCTGATCAGGACGCTGGCGTGGCAGACGATCCTCGCGGACGAGGGGCCTGTGGTCGGCATCTTCCGCGACGTCGGGATCCTCGGCGACGGCGGCCGGCTGCTCGCGACCTCCACGGCCGTGGTCGCCGGGATCACCTACAACTTCCTGCCCTTCATGGCGCTGCCGCTCTACGTCTCGCTCGAGGCGATAGACCACAGGCTGATCGAAGCGGCCGAGGATCTCTACGCAAGCCGCCTGCAGGCTTTTCTGCGGGTAACGCTGCCACTGTCGCTGCCGGGAGTGGTCGCGGGCACCCTCCTGACGTTCATCCCTGCGGCTGGGGACTTCATCAACGCAGAGTTACTCGGGACGCCGAAGCAGGCGATGATCGGAAACGTCATCCAGTCGAAGTTTCTCGAGCTCACGGACTATCCGTCAGCTGCCTCGCTCTCCTTCACGCTGATGGCGGTGATCCTCGTGCTGATCGCGATCTACGCGAGGGTGATCGGAACGGAGAAGCTCACCGGATGAGATTCGTTCGACGCCACCTACTCACCGTCTACGCGATCCTCGCGTTCGCGTACCTGCTCATCCCAATCGGGCTCGTGGTCCTCTTCTCGTTCAACAACCCCGCCGGGCGGTTCAACTACACCTGGCAGGGCTTCACGCTCGATCACTGGCGGAACTGGGACGGCGTGCCGGGGCTGCGGGAAGCGATGACCCTCTCGCTGGAGATCGCGTTCCTCGCGAGCATCCTGGCAACCGTCCTCGGGACCCTGATCGCGCTCGCGCTCGTGCGCTACGGCTTTCGCGGACGAGGGGCCACGAATCTCCTGATCTTCCTGCCGATGGCGACGCCCGAGATCGTGCTCGGCGCCTCGCTCCTGACGCTTTTCATCAACGTCACCACCGTCTTCCCACTCGGTTTCAGGACGATTCTGATCGCGCACATCATGTTCTGCATCAGCTACGTGGTGGTGACCGTGAAGGCGCGACTCGTCGGGTTCGACCGTAGCCTCGAGGAGGCCGCGATGGATCTCGGCGCGAACGAGTGGGTGACCTTCCGCAAGGTGACGCTGCCGCTGATCGCGCCGGCAATCCTGGCGGGCGCGCTGCTCTCGTTCGCACTCTCGATCGACGACTTCGTGATCACGTATTTCAACTCGGGCTCCGAGATCACGTTCCCGCTCTTCGTCTGGGGCCAGGCGCGCGTGGGAGCGCCGCCGCAGGTTAACGTGATGGGCACGTTGATCTTCGTCGTCGCTCTCAGCCTGATGGTTCTGAACGTGCTGCTGCAGCGGCGTCGAGAAAGCCAGGTGAGGGCATGAATACGGAAGTCGCAGCAACCCAGATCGACCGCGAGCGCGTCAAGGAGCTGACCGAGCGCGAGGGCAAGCGACTCGACGAGCAGACGCAAGAGTCGAGGCGTATGTTCGAGCGCGCCCGAAAGGTGCTGCCGGGAGGCGTGCCTTCCTCGTACCAGGTGCGCGAGCCCTGGCCGATCTACCTCGAGCGCGGCGAAGGCGCCTCCGTCTGGGACGTGGACGGCCGCCACCTCTGGGACTTCCACAACGGCTTCGGCTCGATGCCGCAGGGCCACGCGCACCCGGCGATCGTGAAGGCGGTCGAGGAGCGCGTCCGGCTTGGAACCCATTTCGCAGCCCCGACTGAAGACGGGATTGACGTCGCCGAGGAGCTAGCTCGACGCTTCGGGCTGCCGAAATGGCGCTACAACAACTCCGGCTCCGAGGCGACGATGGACGCCATCCGGATCGCCCGCGCGCTGACCGGGCGCGACACGATCCTGAAGATCTTCGGCTCCTACCACGGCCACCATGACGCGGTGATGGTCGCCGTCGGTGATGTGGACACCAACGTCGATCCCGAGAACATCCCCTCGACTGCGTACGGCGGAGGCATCCCGCAGGCGATCGTCGACCTGACCGTGGCCGTCCCGTTCAACGACGCGGACGCACTCGAGCGCCGGATCGAGCGCCTCGACGACGAGGGCCGCAAGCCGGCGTGCCTGATCATGGAGGCGGCGCTGATGAACATCGGCGTGGTCCTGCCGCAGGAGGGCTACCTCGAGGCCGTCCGCGAGATCACGAAACGACACGACATCGTGCTCATCTTCGACGAGGTCAAGACCGGCCTCGCAATCGCAGCCGGCGGCGCGACCGAGCGCTTCGGCATCGAGCCGGACATGGTGACGCTGGCGAAGACGCTCGGCGGCGGGCTCCCGTCGGGCGCAATCGGCGGCACCGAGGAGGTCATGGCCGTCGTCGAGGACGGCACCGTGTACCAGGTCGGCACGTTCAACGGGAACCCGCTGACGATGGCAGCGGCCAAGGCCAGCCTCCTCGAGGTGCTGACGCCGGATGCCTACGAGCACCTCCACCGAATCAACGAGCGGCTGCTCGCAGGCTGCCAGGAGATCATCGACCGCCACGGCCTCCCCGGCTACAGCGTCGGAATCGGGAGCAAGGGCACGGTCACGTTCTCCGACGAGAAGATCACCGACTTCGCAACCTTCAAGCAGCACGCCGATGGTGAGATGGCCGACCTCGCGTGGCTCTACAACCTCAATCGCGGGATCTTCATGACTCCCGGCCGCGAGGAGGAATGGACGCTCTCGATCGCGCACACCGACGAGGCGGCCGATGCGTACATCGCGGTCTTCGAGGAGCTCGCGCAAGACCTGACTGCGTAGTGGCTCGGATCAGCGTAAGGGTGTCGCCCGGAGCAAGCCGGAGCGAGCTGGTCGGACGCCACGGAGACGGCTGGCGTGCGCGGATCGCCGCTCCGCCCGAGCGCGGACGCGCGAACGACGCACTCTGCGAGCTCCTCGCCGAGACGCTCGAGCTGCCGCGACGATCGGTCCGCGTCATCGCCGGCCACGGGGCGCGCGCGAAGGTCCTCGAGATCGATGGCCTGGAGCCCGCCGAGATCGAGCGGCGGCTGGGTTGAGGGGTAAGCTCGGGCGCAGGGAAATGGCCCACCGAGCCGCCGCAATCGCGTTCGTCGTCCTCCTTGCCGGCTGCGGCAGCGGCAAGAAGGAGGCCGCGGGATCCAATTGCCGCGAGGCCGGCGGGACCGGCGCTCTCAGCAGTCCGGGCTCCGCCGAGACGAGGTATCTCACCTCGGTCAACGTCGAAGCTCTGGAGTGCGCCGACCGCGTGGCCTTCGGCTTCCTCGAGGGCGCGCCTTCCGGGTACCGCGTCTCGTACCAGCCGGCCTCGAGTGCGAAGTTCGAGGATGGCTCCGGCAACCCGGTCGAGATCGAGGGCTCGGCATTCCTCGTCGTGCGCCTGACCCCCGCGGCCACCGCTCAAACCGTGGGCGAGGAGCTGAAGTTCACCTACACGGGTCCCCGTCGGCTGCCTGGGAACGAGACGCGCCACGTGCAGGAGGTCGTGAAGACAGGCGACTTCGAGGCGGCGGTTACGTGGGTGATCGGGCTCGACGAGGAGCGGAACTTCGTCGTGAGCACGTCCAGGTCACAGCTTTCAGTCGATATCGGCTAGACGCTGGAGCTTCGAGATGCATCGCCCGAGACAGCGTGGTTTGCGATGCGCGGGAAAGGGCATTAGATTTGCACCTGTGCTGAGGCGCGTCTTCCTCGTTCTGGCAGTGCTGAGCCTTGCGGGCTCGGCCGCAGCGCTCGCTGGAGGCGGTGCCGCATACAGCTGGCACGACACGCCCACAGGCTCGACTGCCTCGCTGCGCGGACTGTCGGCCGTCAGCGCGAGCACGGCCTGGTCGAGTGGCGGCGGGGGAACGGTTCTGCGCACGATCGACCGCGGCGCGACCTGGCAGTCCGTCGGGCCGCCCGGCACGGAGTTGCTTCAGTTCCGGGACATCGAGGCATTCGACGCCGACCACGCCGTCATCCTCTCGATCGGGGAGGGGACCGACTCGCGGATCTACGTCACGTCGGATGCGGGCCAGCACTGGACGCTCGCATTCGTCAACGAGGACCCCGCAGCCTTCTACGACTGCATGACGTTCTTCGACGACCGGCGCGGCCTGGCGTTATCCGATCCGCCGGGCGGCACCAAGTTCAGGATCATCGCCACGTCCAACGGTGGCCGAAGCTGGCACGTCGTCGATCCGGCCGGGATGCCGCCGGCGATCGCGGGCGAGTTCGCCTTTGCGGCGAGTGGGCAGTGCATCACGTCCGACCATGGCCATCGCGCCTGGTTCGGCACGGGCGGAGGCGCGCAGGCTCGGGTCTTCCGCTCGAACGACCGCGGTCTGACCTGGAGCGTGAGCGCGACACCGATGGCGAGCGGCCCGACTGCAGGCATCTTCGCCCTCGCCTTCCGCAGCCAGCAGCACGGGCTCGCCGTGGGCGGGGACTTCGCGGCGCCGACCGCCTCGCCGGACAACTTCGCGTCGACCCGCGACGGCGGCAGCAGCTGGCAGCTCGTTCCGAGCGCTCCGCCCGAGTACCGATCGGGTGCGACCTGGGTGAACGGCAATACGGTGATCGCGGTCGGGCCTTCCGGAAGCGATGTCAGCACCAACGCCGGCAAGACCTGGCAGCGCTTCGACAACGGAAGCCTGCATACGACCGACTGCGCGAGCCCGACCAGCTGCTGGGCCTCCGGTGCCGGCGGCCGCGCCGCCTATCTCCTCCGCTAGCTCCTAACCGGCTAGCCGCGCTCGATGAGCTCGACCCGGTAGCCGTCCGGGTCGCGGACGAAGCAGAGGCGCGAGCCGCCTTCTCGTACGCTGTAGGGAGGCTTCTCAGGCTCGATGCCCTT
This sequence comes from Actinomycetota bacterium, assembly GCA_038040395.1. GTDB lineage: Bacteria > Actinomycetota > Thermoleophilia > Gaiellales > Gaiellaceae > VAXT01. The sequence goes on along the minus strand of JBBPIJ010000012.1, from coordinate 49,634 downwards.
CCCCGCCAGGCGCTCGAGTGTCCCGTCCAGGTCGTCCACGGTGACCGCGATGTGGCCGTAGCCGGTGCCGAGCTCGTAGGCCTCGACGTCGAAGTTGTAGGTCAGCTCGAGCCGGTCGGCGTCGCCGGGTAGGCCCATGAAGACGTTGATCGCCTCGTCGCGGATCGGCATTCGCCCACGCTCCTCGAAGCCGAGCGCCTCGTAGAACGCGACCGAGCGATCGATGTCCGTGATTCGGTAGCAGGTGTGTATGAGCTCCATGTCGAGATCTTCTCGCATGAGGCTCGCGCGGGCTTCAGGAGCGTCCGAACCTCTCGACCGTATGGAGGATCGCGTCCTTCATCGCTTCGCTACCGGTGTGGCCCGAGTCGTCGATGACCACGAGCTCCGAGTCGGGCCAGGCCTGAGCGAGCTTCCAGGCGATCCCGACGGGCGAGCCCATGTCGAGGCGGCCGTGCATCAGCACCGCCGGGATGCCCGTCAGGCGGCCTGCATTGCGCAGAAGCTCGCCCTCCTCGAGCCACGCTCCGTGCGAGAAGTAGTGCGTGCAGATCCGGACGAAGGCCAGCGCGGCGGCCGGAGGCCGTGAGCTGTACGCGTTTGGCGTCCCCTTCGGCTCCAACGAGATGACCGCGTCCTCCCACGCGAGCCAGTCGGCCGCCGCCTGGTTCCGCACGTCCGGGTCGGGATCCTCGATGAGGCGGGCGTAGGCGGCGACCAGGTCGCCGTCGCGCTCGGCCTCGGGGACCCCGTCTCGGAATCGGGCCCACTCCTCCGGGAAGAAGCGACCAACGCCCCGATAGAGCCAGTCGACCTCCGAACGGCGAGTCGTCGTCACTCCGAGGAGCACGACCTCGGACACGCGCTGCGGATACCGCTCTGCGTACGCGAGGATCAACGTCGAGCCCCACGAGCCTCCGTACAGGAGCCAGCGGTCGATTCCCAGGTGCTCCCGCAACCGCTCCATGTCGGCGATTAGATGGTGGGTTGTGTTCACGGTCATGTCGGTGGCGGGATCGCTCGCGTGCGGCGTGCTGCGCCCGCAACCGCGCTGGTCGAACAGGATGACCCGGTACCGCTCCGGATCGAAGAACCTGCGGTTGCCGGCCCCGGAACCGCTCCCGGGGCCGCCGTGCACGACCAGCGCAGGCTTCCCGTCCGGATTGCCGGAGACCTCCCAATGGGCGAGGTTGCCGTCGCCCACGTCGAGCAGCCCGTCGTCGTTGGGCTCGGTTTGAGGGTACGGCTCCGGCACCTCGGCTCCTTCGGGCGAGCGAACAGTCGCCCGTTTACTGCGGCGGCGGCGGTGGCGGCCGCGACCCCGTCGCGCCCGGAGGCGGGCCGGTTGAGACGTTGATTCGCACTTCCGCCCCGGCTTGCACGTTCTTCCCCCGCTTTGGGTCCTGCGCCAGGACGCGTCCCTTCGGCTCCTTGGACGCGACGCCAACGACCACCGGGACGAGGCCGACCAACCTGAGCTTGGCGATCGCCTCCCTGCGCTGAAGGCCACGGACGGCCGGCACGCTGACCAGGCCGAGGCCGCGCGACACGTTCAGGAAAACCTTCGTCCGCGGTTTCACCTTCCCACCCTGCGGGGGCTCCTGCGCGACGACGCGGGCGACCGGCTGGGACGACGGAACTCGGCGCACCTGCGGAACGAGGCCCGCGGCAGCGATGCGGCGGCTGGCCCTGGCCTCGTCGAGCCCGCGGACGGACGGCACCGTAACGAGACTCGGCCCCTTCGAGACGTCGAAGAAGACCTGTGCCCGCCTGGCGAGGCGCGAGCCCGCCGCGGGATTCTGGGCGAGGACTGTCCCGGCGCGCTTGTCGGACGGCACGAGGTGCGGCACCGGTCTCAACTTGACGGTCTTCAGCAACCGGTCGGCGCCGACTGCGGTCAGCCCCACCAGCATGGGCACGACGACCTCGGCCTTGCCGGTCGAGATCGTGAGACCGACGCGCGAGCCCCCCGACAGGTTGGCACCGCTCTCGGGTTTCTGATCGACGACCGTCCCGTCCGGACTGTCGCTCGACCGGTAGACGGTGTCTACTTTCGAGAAGCCCGCGTCGCTCAGCTTCGCCCGGGCCGCTTCCTGCGTAAAGCCGATCACTCCGGGCACGGTCTTCGTGTCCGGGCCGCCGAGAAACGCCCATAACACCACGAAGATGGCCAGCCCGAGGCACAGCACCGCGGCGAGCCAGGGCCAGGGCCAGGATCGAGTAGCGCGTGCGCGCGGGTCCATCAAGTGTGGATTGACCCCATCAGCCGAGATCTTCGCGGACCAGGCCGAAGAGCACGCCGTCGACCCACTCTCCGTGCCGCCAGTAGGCCTTCCGCTTGACGCCCTCGAGCACGAAGCCTGACCGCTCGGCGTGCTGAATCGCCCGCTGGTTGAACCCGTAGATCTCGAGCTGGAGCCGGTGGTAGTCCAGGTCGACGAGGAGATGGCGCTGGAGCAGGCGCGCCGCGTCGTCGGCGAGGCGCCGCCCCCTGAAGTCCGGGTGCACGGCGAGCCCGCCGAGGTTGGCGATCCGGCTGCGCTCGTTGGCGAGGTCGAAGCCCATTACGCCCGCGCGGCGCCACTTTTTCTCCTCCTCGACTTCGATCACGAAGCGGCCCGATTTGGTCGGTTCGGCGAGCGACAGCTCGATCTCTTCCAGAAGGGCCTCGCGTCCGGGTCGGACCGCGCGGAGGTACGGGTCGACGTCGTCGTGCGACGCGAGCTCGAGTACGAACTCGACGTCGTCCGCGGTAGCCCGGCGCAGTCGGAAGCCGTCCCCCGGGATCGTCTTGCTCACGGCGAGACTGGGACGGCCGCCCGGCGCGGCAGGCGCAGCACGCCCGAGCCGAGCGCCGTGCCGGTGAGGATGAGCACGAGCCCGACGATCGCAGAAACCGTGATCGGCTCGTCGAGCAGCAGGGCGCCGTAGAAGAGCGCGGTCACCGGCAGCAGGTAGACGACCAGGCTCGAGCGGGCGGAGCCGTAGCGGTAGATCATGCGGAAATAGATGAGCTGCCCGGCGACCGTGCCGAGCAGCGCGAGCGCGAGCACCGATGCGATCACTCCCCAGCTCGGGAAGTGCGACGGCGCCTGGACGGCGCCCAGCGGGGTAAGGAAGACGGCGCCCCAGGTAACCGAGGTCGCGGCGAGCACGTCGTTGTGGACGTCGTCGAGCAGGCCTTGCGTGTAGAGCGTGGCGACCGCATACGAGATCGACGCGAGCACGACAGCGAGCGTCCCTGCGACTCCCGCCCATCCTCCCTTCGGATTGATTCCGGTCAGGACGGCCACGCCCAGCAGACCGAGCATGACCCCGACGAGGCGGGAGCCCGTCGCGCGCTCGCTAGATCGGAATTTGATCGCGAGGATCGCGACGAAGATGGGCATCGAGGCGTTACCGATCGCCGCAACGCCGGAATCGATCTTCGTTTCCCCCCAGGCGATGAGCGTGAATGGAAGCGCCGTGCTGATAATCCCGAGGAACATCGCGGCGCGCGTGATCACTCGCATCTCGCTGAGAGCCGGCCTCAGCCCGTGCTTGAGGACGACGATCGCCAGCAACGGGATTGCTGAGAGGACGAGCCGGAGCGCCATCGTCGTCGTCGGCGCGAGCTCGTCGACGGCGATCTTGATGAACATGAACGACGCGCCCCAGATCGCCGCAAGCAGGAGCAGCAAGGGAACATAGCCGCGCATCTAGGCAGGCTACCTAGCTAGGTCCCGGGCCACGGGCCCGGGACTCGCGGAAAGTGCTCCGCACTTTCCGCGACTGAAAGCACGCCTCCCGAGGAACGACTCTTCGACGGGCTCGCCCATGCCGCGGTCGATGGTTCCGGGGGACGGCACCCCATCCAACGGCGCAGCTAGACTCGGATTCCTGACGCGGGTCGCAGAACAGCCGCTCCACCGCGCGCTCGGCCTCACGGACGGGGAGCTCGACCGAATCTGCGAACTGCTCGACCGCGAGCCGAACCACTTCGAGCTCGCCGTCTTCTCGCTCCTCTGGTCGGAGCATTGCGCGTACAAGCACTCGGCGCTTCTCCTGAAGCGCTTCCCGACCGACTCGCCGCGCGTCCTCCAGGGGCCGGGCGAAAACGCAGGCGTCATCGACCTGGGCGGCGGCGAGGCTGTCGCATTCAAGGTCGAGAGCCACAACCACCCGTCGGCCGTCGAGCCGTTCCAGGGCGCAGCGACCGGAGTCGGCGGGATCCTGAGGGACATCATCGCCATGGGCGCGCGCCCGGTCGCACTGCTCGACGGCCTCCGCTTCGGCGAGCCCGGCTGGATGTTCGAACGCGCGGTCGCCGGAATCGGCCACTACGGCAACTGCCTCGCAGCAAGCGAGCACATCCTCGTTCGCAACAGCGGAAAGACGCGGATGCAAAGCATCGGAGCACTGGCTCTCGAACGGGGTCCGGGCCCAGGTGCCGCGGAATGGACGGCGACTCCCGATCCTCCATTCGAAGTCCTTTCGTACGACCCGGCCGCGCAGCAGGCTGTCTGGAGAAGCGTTTCGAAGATTTTCAAGCGTCGGAGTGCGTCGCTATTGCGCATTCGCACGCAACTGGGACGATCAGTGACCGTTACACGCGATCACCCGATGATCGTTGTCGAGGGAAACAAACTCGTCGAGCGCGGCGCAAGCGAGCTAAAGCTCGGTGACGAACTCCCGCTGATCGCGGCGCTTCCTAGTCCGGTAGACGTCAGCGAGTTCGATCTCATCGAAGTCGTCGAGGACCCGGCGGCAGTAGTTGTTTTCCCCAGCGAGTGGGAGCCCACGAGAGAGCTCCGAGTCGCCTTGCGCAAGCTCATGCCGCGGGCCGATCGGCGGCACTATTGGCTCCGACGCCGAGAACTGCCCCGAGCGATCTATCGAGAACTTGAGGAGCTGGCCGGTGTTCGTCGTCAGGCTCTCCGACTCCGACTCAACTCCCCCAGGTCAACACAGGTCCCCGCAACGATTCCGGTCAATGCCGACACGGCTCGGCTTATCGGCTACTACCTCGCTGAAGGATGCTGCTCGCGAAACGGATCGACGTTCAAGATCATTTGGACGTTCGGCCGGAATGACCGCGACAGGGAGTATGTGGAGGACGTCTCTCGAATACTGCGCAGGCTCGGCCTCAGATACTCCGTCGAGGAACGGCGCTCGACCATCGCTATCACTGTTTCATCTCGCCTTCTCGGTCGCCTGTTTGTTGACGTGCTTCGAACAGGGCGACGCTCGTCTGAGAAGCGAATTCCGTCCCAGTTCATGCAAGGTCCGGCCCGGCTGCAAAGAGAAGTGCTCAAAGGAATCTTCAGAGGAGACGGATCATTCGGTTTCCCGAGAGGCGGCAGCGCCGTCAGGATCAGCCACTCGACGATCAGCCGGGAACTTCATGAACAAATCCTTCTCCTGCTTCAGAGCGTCGGAATCTTCCCTTCCTGCTACCAGAGACCCGAGCGGATCTCGGGTATTGCTGGACGACGCGTCCGCAACCGAAAGGCCTTCCAGCTTGAATTCTCTTCCCACGAGGCGATTAGGGAGGCCGCGGACCTATTCTCGCTCGATGACGCGGAACGGATCTTCGTCACAAACGAGCAGACGAGAGCCTCGCCGTTCGCACGTCAACGTGCTCGGCGGTACGGATCATTCGCTGGCGTCGCCATTGCAAGCATTGAGGCGGTCGAGGGACTAACCGATGTCTACGACCTGGAAGTACCCGGTAGCCATCTCTTCGCCACAACTGGCGGCCTGATCACGCATAACTGCGTCGGAGTGCCTACGGTCGGCGGCGACACGGTCTTCGACCCCGCCTACGCGGGCAACTGCCTCGTGAACGCGATGTGCGTCGGACTCCTTCCCACCGAGCGCGTCCTTAAGGCGAAGGCTCGCGGCACCGGCAATGTCGTGTTCCTCTACGGCGCGACGACCGGCCGAGACGGCATCGGTGGCGCGAGCGTGCTCGCGAGCCAGGAGCTCGGCGAGGAGGACGCCGACAAGCGGCCCTCGGTTCAGATCGGCGATCCCTTCACCGGCAAGAAGCTGATCGAGTCGAGCCTCGAGCTCGTGGAGCGCGGCCTCGTCGAATCGCTTCAGGACTGCGGCGCCGCCGGGCTCGCATCCTCGCTCGCGGAGATGGCGGGCGGCGACGGAGGCATCGACGTGCAGCTCGACCGCGTCCCGCTTCGGGAGGAGGAGATGGAGCCCTGGGAGATCATGATCTCGGAGAGCCAGGAGCGGATGGTCGCGGTCGTCCGGCCGGAGAACGTAGCCGCCGTCGAGGAGGTCTGCGCCCGCTGGGAGCTGGATTACTCGCCGATCGGCGTGGTGACCGACACCGGCGAGCTGCGCGCCTTCTTCGACGACGAGACGGTCGGGTCGATCCCCGCCGCGTACCTGACCGACGAAGCGCCTCGCTACGAGGTTGCACGCCGGCCGAGGCCGACCGCCGAGCCGGCTCCGGCTCCCGTCGGCCCGAGCACGGACCGCGCGTTGGTCGAGCTGCTCGCGTCGCCGAACATCCGCAGCCGCGCCTGGGTCTACCGCCGGTACGACCACCTCGTCGGCTCCCGCACGGTCCGCCGGCCAGGGCTCGACGCGGCGGTCCTGCGACTTCGGCCTTCCTTCCGCGGCCTTGCAGTCAGCCTCGACGGCTCGGGCCGGATCGCCCGGCTCGATCCCAACACCGGCGGCGCGCTCGCCGTGCTCGAAGCTGCGCGCAACGTTGCGTGCGCCGGCGGCGAGCCGCTCGCCATCACCGACTGCCTGAACTTCGGGAACCCGGAGAAGCCCGAGATCGCCTGGGAGCTCGCCGAGGCGATCGAGGGGATGGCCGCCGCGTGCGAGGCGCTCGGGATCCCGGTCGTCTCGGGAAACGTCTCCCTCTACAACGAGACCGACGGCCGCGCGATCCACCCCACTCCGGCCGTCGGCTGTGTCGGCCTCGTCCCCGATGTCCGCGAGCTTCCCGCCACCTGGCGCGAAGGAGATGCGATCTACCTCGCCGGCGAGCCGCGGCTCTCGCTCGACGGCTCCGAGTACCAGTCGCTCTACGCCAAGCTCGCGGGCCGTCCGGCGCCGCTCGACCTCGCGGCGGAAGCCGGGCTCGTCCGTGCTCTGTACGTGGCCGCTCCACGATGCTCGCTCGTCCACGATGCGGCCGAAGGAGGCCTCGCGGTGGCGCTCGCCGAGGCTGCGATCGCAAGCGGGATCGGCGCCGAGCTCGATCTGCCGGACGACGCGACGGCGCTTTTCGGCGAAGGCGGCGGCCAAGCGATCCTCGCGTCGAGCGCGGACCTCGACTTTCCCCGCCTCGGCACCGTCGGCGGCGCTAGTCTCCTCGGGGTCCCCGTCGAGCAACTGCGGCAGTCCTGGGAGATGACTGACTAGATGTGTGGGGTCTTCGGCATTCGTGCACCGGACCGCGACGTCGCGCGCGTCGCCTTCTTCGGCCTCTTCGCGCTTCAGCACCGCGGGCAGGAATCTGCCGGCATCGCCGTCTCCGATCGCGGACGTCTCACAGTCCTGCGGGACATGGGCCTCGTCGCCCAGGTCTTCAACGAGCAGAACCTGAGCGGTCTTCAGGGCGAGGTCGCGATCGGCCATACGCGCTACTCCACGACCGGCTCGACGCACTGGACGAACGCACAGCCGATCGTCCAGCACGGCAAGGCCCGGACGGTGACCCTCGGCCACAACGGCAACCTGACGAACGTCGAGGCGTTGCGCGAGGAGCTCATGGCGGAAGGAGCCCTCCTGGCGACGACCTCCGACACCGAGGTGATCGCCGCGCTCATCGCCAACGACCCGGCCCCGCTCGAGGAGGCCGTCGCCGGCGCAATGAGGAGACTCGAAGGCGCCTTCACGATCGTCGCGCTGGCGGAGGAGAAGCTGATCGGCTTTCGCGATCCGCACGGATTCAGGCCCCTCAACCTGGGCCGGATCGACGGCGACCCGGTCCTCGCATCCGAGACCTGCGCGCTTGATCTCGTGGGCGCAGAGCACGAGCGCGAGGTCGCTCCCGGTGAGCTCGTCGTGATCGACGAGAACGGCGTCCACTCGGTGCAGGCCGTGCCCCAGGCAGGAGCAGGGGCTCTCTGCCTCTTCGAGTTCATCTACCTCGCGCGCCCCGACTCGACCCTCACGGGCATCGAGGTACACGCCGCCCGCGTCAGGATGGGCGAGCGGCTCGCCGAGGAGGCCGGCGCCGACGCAGACCTCGTGATGCCCGCGCCCGACTCCGGCACACCGGCCGCAATCGGCTTCGCCCGCAAGAGCGGGATCCCCTTCTCCGAGGGCCTGATCAAGAACCGCTACGTCGGGCGCACCTTCATCGAGCCCGACCAGGGGCTCCGCGAGCAGGGCATCCGCCTCAAGTTCAATCCGCTCTCAGAGGTCGCCGGCAAGCGCGTCGTGCTCGTCGACGACTCGATTGTCCGCGGGAACACGATGCGCAAGATCGTCGAGCTCCTCTTCGAAGCCGGGGCCCAGGAAGTCCACGTCCGTATCTCCTCGCCCCCGATCGTCTCACCCTGCTTCTACGGGATCGACTTCGCCGACGAGGAACAGCTCGTGGCCTCTTCGAGGACTGTCGACGAGGTGCGCGAGCAGATCGGCGCCACCTCGCTCGCCTACCTCTCCCTGGAGGGAGCGCAGGACGCCACCACGAGGCCTGCCAAGGAGTTCTGCCGCGCGTGCTTCACGAGGAGCTACCCAACGCGGATCCCGGCGGGCAAGACGTTGGCGAAACTCAGGTTCGAGCCTAGTCGCGCATAGGCGAACCTATTACCATCCCCGGAGCCCCATGACCCCGCGCCGATTTCTCTGCCTGCTCCCGGTCGTTGCGGCGCTCGTCGCGCTCCAGCCGGCTTCGGCCGAGCGAGCGCCGGCGACGAACAGCTCGAACATGCGGCTCGACTACAGCCTCATCGACACGACGGCCGGTCGAACGCACTCGGACATCGCGTTCTGGGGCAACATCGCCGTTGCCGGCAACTACGACGGCTTCCGCGTCTTCAACACGCAGACCCAGCAGCTGATCACAACCAAGCTGTGCCGCGGGCCTCAGAACGACGTGTCGCTCTGGGAGCACAACGGCCGCCTCCTCCTCTTCCTGTCGAACGACACGCCGCAAACGAACGGTGCGACGACGTGCAGCGCGCTCCGTAGCAGCGACACGTCGGCCTGCGGGCCGGCCTGCTTCGAGGGGATCCGGATCTTCGACCTGACCGACCCGGCGAACCCGGTCCTGATCCGTTCGGTCTACACCGACTGCGGCTCGCACACGCACACGCTCATCCCGGACCCGGCGAACAGCCGGCTGCTGCTCTACATCTCCTCGTACCCGGGAAGCACCGGCCCGAATTGCGCGAGCCCGTTCCGCAAGATCTCGATCGTCCAGGTGCCGCTGGACTCTCCGGAGACGGCGAGCGTCCTGTCGCAGCCGCAGCTCACGGCGAACGTCCCCGGCTGCCACGACATCACCGTCTTCCTGGCGATTCACAAGGCGGCCGCCTCCTGTGCGAACGAGGGGCAGATCTGGGACATCACCGACCCGGCAAACCCGGGAACGACGAACCCCGTGCACGTCACCGCTTCCGGCGTGAACTACTGGCACTCGGCGGAGTTCACCTGGGACGGCCAGTACGTCGTCTGGGACGACGAGAGCTTCACGGGCACCTGCCAGTCGGGTGGCGACGGGAGGATCCGGGTCTTCCGCGTCAGTGACGCCGCGCTGATGAGCTCGTTCATGATCCCGCGCGCACAATCGAGCTACTGCTCGGTGCACAACGGCAACATCATTCCGGTCGCGGGCCGCTACCTGCTCGTCGCTGCCTGGTACTACGGAGGTACCTCCGTGGTCGACTTCACGAACCCGGCGCAGCCACAGGAGATCGCGTACTACGACGCGGACGGCGCCCCCACGACCGGCGAGGTCTGGTCGTCCTACTGGTACAACGGCCGGATCTATGCGAATGACATGAGGCGGGGACAGGACGTCTTCACGTTGGCCGTCCCGTACTCCCCGTACGCTGCGACGTGGCCGCACCTGAACGCGCAGACTCAGGAAAACCTCCTGCCGCCATCGATCACGAGCACCATGCCGGTCGCGCGGCTCACTCGCGGCGCCGGCGCCCTGGCGCCCTGACGGGCCGTCGGCCCGCCAGGGGCACCTGAAGGGAGCTACTGCTCGAGCACTCGGCTTGCCTTCGCGATCCCACGCGAGAGCAGGTACGCCGAAGTTGTGACCGTCGCGGCGGTCATCCAGGCACCGGCGTCGACGGTGTCGTCGATGAGCGCGACGAGCAGGAAGACGATCAGAGCGATGACGTAGACGAGGAACTCGGCGTTACCGGGAATCGGCAGCCGTGCGAAGTCGAGCGACGCCCCGGGGTGGTAGCCGTAGCTTGGGCGGGACGGTTGCTCGGGCGGTGTCGCCATGCGTTCTCCTTTCAAAGGCGCGTGTGCGGTAACTATCTCTCGTTTCCTACCCGCGGGATCGTAGAAGAGTCAGGAGGAGCCCGAAAGCTCTTGGCCGCGTCCGTAGCGAACGGCCCGGCGGACTGCCCGAGGATCCAGGCCGCGCTCAAGCAGCTCCTGCCGTAGCTCGCCCTCCCGAGCGAGCCGCAGGAACAGCCATGCGAGCGCGCCGATCGTCACCAGCGAGCCTTCGATCATCATGATCCCGCCGGCGATCCCCTGGTCCGCCGACGGCGAGAGCCCCCATGGGCGATGCGCCTCCTCGTAGATGACGTAGAAGGGCGTGCCCGCCCAGATGAGGACGTTTCCGAGAATCGTAGAGACGACCCGGACGGCGGCGATGTACCCCATCTTCGCGCCCGTCCCGAACCATTCCGGCCCGGGAAGCACTTCGACGACGGCCGCCCACATGATCGCCCCCGCGGTGAAGAAGCACGCATGCTCGAGGGCATGGACGGACTCGTGCCGAAGCGCCGCCTCCCAGAGGGTCGGCAGGTGCCACAGGAAGAGGTTCGCCGTCCAGAGTGGGAGTGCGACGAGCGGGTGAGCAAGGAAGCGCAGCGCCCGAATCGCCCGCACCGACAGGATCGGCCGCAGAAGCGCGCCGGTCAGCCCGGCGACGATGCAGAGCGGGCCGAGGTCCCCGAGCAACAGGTGCTGGACCATGTGGAACGCGAACGACTCCTCCTCCCCGAGCGTCGCGATCGGCGAGACGAGCGAGACGGCGATGAGCGCGATGCCGAGCCCGAACAGAGCGAGACGCCAGGTCGCGACCGGCGTGCCACGGCTCGCGAGCGTCCGCGCCCGCTGCGCATAGAGAAGCGCACCGATCGCCAGCGGAACGAGCTGGAGCGGCTCGAAGGACCATGTCGTGGACGCCGAATGGGCGAGCAGCATCGGCTCGAGTGTAGGCCGCCGCTACAGCCAATAGACTCGTAGGGAGGTGGAGGGGAAGACGTACGAGGCCTCAGGGGTCTCACTCGCGCTCGCCGATTCGATCGTCGAACGGCTGCGCGCGGCTGTCGAGTCGACCGGGGCGACCGGCTTCGGCGCCTTCGCCGGCCTGTACCCGCTCGATGACGAACGGCTTCTCGCGGCCTCGACCGACGGCGTCGGAACGAAGCTCATCCTCGCGCGGCGCGCCGGACGGCTCCGCTCCGCCGGCGCCGACCTCGCCGCGCACTGCATCGACGACGTCCTCTGCACGGGGGCAGACCCGCTCTTCTTCCTCGACTACGTCGCCGGTCACTCGCTCGCCCTCGAGCAGGTCGCCGAGCTCGTCGAGGGAGCCGCGGAAGTCTGCCGCGCGGCGGGTTGCGCCCTCCTCGGCGGCGAAACAGCCGAGCTGCCCGGGGTCTACCGTGACGAGGAGCTCGACTTCGCGGGCACGTGCGTCGGGCTCGTCACCCGCGACCGCGTCATCGACGGCTCCCGCGTCGAGGCCGGCGACGCCGTTCTGAGCCTCCCCTCCTCCGGACTGCACACAAACGGCTTCTCGCTCGTGCGAAAGCTCGTCGGAGAGGGCGACTTCGACGCGGACCTCCTGCTCGAGCCGCACAAGCTCTACGTCGACGAGGTGCGGGAGCTGCGCGAGCGCGCGGACGTGAAGGCACTCGCACACGTCACGGGCGGCGGCATCCTGGGCAACCTCTCGCGCGTCCTGCCGGAGGGTCGCAGCGCCGAGATCGACTGGGACGCCTGGGAGCGTCCGCCGGTCTACGCCTGGCTGACCGACCAGGGGGTGGACGAGGAAGAGCAGCGGCGCGTCTTCAACGTCGGCATCGGGATGTGCGCCGTCGTGCCCGCCGCCGACGCCGCCGCGGGCCACGTGATCGGGAGGATCACGTGATCGGCGTCCTGGTCTCGGGCGAAGGGACGAACCTCCAAGCGCTGATCGACGAAGGGTTGCCGATCGCCGCCGTCGCCTCGAACAAGTCCGGCGCCCGCGCGCTCGAGCGAGCCGGAGCCGCCGAGATCCCGACGCAGGTCTTCGAGCTAGAGGACTACGAGAGCCGCGAGGAGCGGGACCGGGCCATGGCCGACTGGCTCGCAGAACGAGGCGTGCAGCTCGTGGTCTGCGCCGGCTACATGCATCTTCTCCGCCCCACCTTCCTCGAACGCTTTCCCGGGCGGATCGTCAACACCCATTCGGCGCCGCTGCCCGCGTTTCCCGGGGCGCACCCGATCGAGGACGTGCTGGCGGCGGGAGCGAGCGAGACCGCGGCCACGGTGCACTACGTCGACGAGGGCGTGGACAGCGGAGCCGTGATCGCCGCCGAGCCCGTCCCCGTGCGTGAGGACGACACCGTCGAGACGCTGCGCGAGCGCGTCAAGGCCGTCGAGCATCGCCTGTTGCCGAGGGCCGTCCGGGAGCTCATCTCATGATCGAGCGAGCGCTTCTATCCACGTTCGACAAGACGGGGCTCGCCGAGTTCGCGCGCGGGCTCGTCGACCTGGGCGTCGAGCTGGTCGCGAGCGGCGGCACAGCCGACCACCTCGCCGAGCACGGGATCAACGTCAAGCGGGTCGAGGACCTGACGGAGATTCCGGAGCTCCTCGGCGGGCGCGTGAAGACGCTCCATCCCCGCATCCATGCGGCGATCCTCGCCCGCCGGGACAACCCCGACGACCTCTCTGCCCTCGACGAGCATGGCATTCAGCCGTTCGACCTCGTCTGCGTGAACCTCTACCCGTTCACCCAGGTCGTCTCGCGGCACGGCGTCAAGGAGGAGGACGCCGTCGAGATGATCGACATCGGCGGCCCGTCGATGCTTCGCGCCGCGGCGAAGAACTTCGCCCACGTCGCGCCCGTCTGCCTGCCCGCGCGCTACGGGTCGATCCTGGCGGAGCTGAAGGAGTCGGGCGAGATCGCGCTCGAGACGAGGCGGGCGCTGGCGTCGGAGGCTTTCTCGGTGACCGCCTCCTACGAGGCGGCAATCGCGCGTTGGTTCGCCGACAGAGACGCTTTCCCCCAGCTCCTCATCCCCGGCTTCGAGAAGGTGACGGACCTCGTCTACGGCGAGAACCCGCATCAGCGCGCGGCGTACTACGCCGAGGCCGGAGCTCGGCGCCACCTTCTCTCTCGGGTCGGGCAGCTGCACGGGCGGGAGCTCTCGTTCAACAACCTCAGCGATCTCTCCGCAGGGCGGATGCTGATGTTGGAGCTGACCGTTCCGGCCTGCGTGATCGTCAAGCATGCGAACCCGAGCGGAGTCGCGGTCGCCGGTTCGATCGAGGAGGCGTACGAAAAGGCGCTCGCCTCCGATCCGCTCTCGGCGTACGGGGGAGTCGTCGTGCTCAACCGCCCGGTCGGCGCGGAACTCGGCGGCGAGATCGCAGAGCAGTTCGTGGAGGTGCTGCTCGCGCCGGACTACGACGAGGCCGGGCTCGAGGCGCTGCGCCAGAAGCCGAACACCAGGATCCTCGTCGACCACGAGCGCCGCGGCTTCGATCCCGGCGAGCGCGACTTCCGGCGCGTGCTCGGCGGGCTGCTCGTCCAGGATCGCGACTGGGGCGTCGAGGATCGCGAGGGGATGGAGGTCGTCAGCGGCAAGCCGACAGAGGCCGACTGGGGCGATCTGCTGTTCGCGTGGCGCGTCTGCAAGCACGTGACCTCGAATGCGATCGTGCTCGTGAAGGACCTCCAGACGGTCGGCATCGGCGCCGGCCAGATGAGCCGCGTCGACGCGGTCAAGATCGCGGTCGACAAGGCACGCGAGCACCGCCACGACCTCGCGGGGGCCGCGCTCGCGTCAGATGCGTTCTTCCCGTTCCCGGACGGCCCGCGCGTCGCGCTCGAGGCAGGCGTCGGGTCGATCATCCAGCCGGGCGGCTCGAAGCGCGACCAGGACGTGATCGATGCGGTCGAGAAGGCCGGCGCGACGATGGTGTTCACCCACCGGCGCCACTTTCGGCACTAGAGGCAGGCATCGGTCGCAGCGACCGGGCCGCGTCGAGAAGCAGCTTCCCGTCGGACGCTTCCATCCGGATGTAGACGCCGTCGCGCACGAGAAAACCAAAGCGTCCACGGGTGACCAAGATCCGTCCATCTGGAGGGACGTACCCCATCAGCGAGCCGGGACGCAGAGACGAGCCGTAATTGCGGATATGTGCCGCGAAGTTGCGATCCGTCGTCTCGGTCATCGAGACAAACGGCTGGCCCGATGTCGACTCGTCCTGCGGCGTGCTGAGGTCATCGGCGCCTTTCCCGTAGAAGAAGTCGACGCCTGACCGCTCGCGCTCGGAGCCGATTAGGAAGAAGAAGCTCAACGCATGCGCAAGCGGCAGATCCGCATGCTCGCGGCCGAGCCAGAAGGGCGTCCGGCCGAGGATCTCCGCGGCTCGCTCGACAGGGATTTCGTTCGGCCCTCTGTACGCCGGGTCTCCGGTCGCGAGTCTGTCACCCGCTGCCTCATGCGATCTCGCGAGGTCGACTTCGTCGTGGCCCATCGTCTCGAGCCGAAGCACGCGCTGGCTCGTCGTCGTGCATACGGGCTTGCACGTTGGCCAAGCGTCGTGCGTTGCTCGAATAGCGACGGGCTTGTAGGTCTCGCGGGAGATGGCCACCTGCTTCACCAGTTCATAGGTCTTCCGGCTCGGGAACACGGTCATGGCCTCGCGAAGCACAGTGATCCAGTACACGGGAATCCCCTCGATCACATCTTTCCCGTCGACGCGGGCCGTTCCGGCTTCGAGAGCGCGTCGATAGTCAGCCGAGAACTGCGTGACCTCCGGCGCCTGATTGTTCGGTCCGACCGTGTAGGCGTCTTCGTATTCGACGACTCCGCCGAACCGCAAGACCTCACGGATGCGCCCCCGACCTTGGTCGTACCACAGCTCCCTCTCCTCGGACACGCGCTTGCGTTCTCCAGTGCTGAGATCGACAAGGGTCACTGTAGGCAACAGGTTGTCGCGAAGGACGACGTGCAGGACCGGCCCGTCGCCGACCGCGGCCAGCGCGCGATCGATAATCCCGGCCCGCTCGGCTCCACGCCACGGGGCGACCGCGAGGAGCGCGGCGAACGCCACAGCCGCGACGAGTATCGCGACGCGCGGCGCGGCCCGACGGGCGCCAGAAGGCCTCGCGTCGCGGAGTACGGCGTCCCAGTCCACCTCGCGCGTCGGTTCGGGCACGACGCGTTCGAGGATCTCCTTCACGTCCTTCATCGTTGGGCCTCCTTCAGTGAGGTGCGTAGAGCGGCGTGCGCCGCATTGAGCGTCGCGCCAACCGTCCCGGCCGAGACACCGAGTGCTGCAGCAATGCCCTCGTAGTCGAGGTCGGCGTAGTAGCGCAGAAACAGCGACAGACGCTGCCGCTCGGGAAGCGCCGCGATGAGCGAGCGAACCGGGTCACCGAAGCCGTTCTCGTACTCGACGGGGAACTTCTCGGCCTCGGCCGCCGGTCGAAGGGCGATCCGCTTCTTCGCCGCGTTGACGACCATCCGCCAGATCCACGCTTCGAGCGGACCTTCGCCACGGAACGAGCGGCGCTTGCGCACCGCCTGCACGAACGCGTCGTGCACTGCGTCCGCACCCGACTGCTCGTCGCCCGCAACGGCCGTCGCCACCCGAACGAACCGCGAGAAGTCGGCGCGGTAGACCCGCTCGAGCTCGGCGACGGATGCTCCTCGATTCAGTCTCATCTCACCAACGATCCTTGGAGGCCCACAGATTCTTTAGTGAAGTACGCTTTTCAACAATGGCGCGCGAGTATCCGACCGTTCTCGACCTCGTCGGCCAGACGCCGCTCGCGCGGCTTCAGCGCATCGTTCCCGAGGGTGCGGCGACGGTCGTCGCGAAGCTCGAGTACATGAACCCGGGCGGATCCGTGAAGGACCGGATCGGGATCAAGCTGATCGAGGAGGCCGAGCACGCCGGCAAGCTGAAGCCGGGCGGGACGATCGTCGAGCCGACCTCCGGCAACACCGGCGTCGGCCTCGCGATCGCCGCCGCGCTCAAGGGCTACCGCTGCATCTTCGTCATGCCCGACAAGATGAGCCAGGAGAAGATCTCGCTCCTGCGCGCGTACGGCGCGGAGGTCGTCATCTGCCCCTACGCGGTCGCGCCAGAGTCGCCCGAGAGCTACTACTCGGTCTCGGACCGCCTCGCCGAGGAGATCCCCGGCGCGTACAAGCCCGACCAGTACACGAACATGGGCAACCCGGACGCGCACTACGAGACGACGGGCCCGGAGATCTGGGAGCAGACGGGCGGCGAGATCGATGCGCTCGTGATCGCCGTCGGTACGGGCGGGACAATCTCCGGCACCGGCAAGTTCCTGAAGGAACAGAAGCCCGACATGCTCGTCGTGGGCGCCGATCCGGAGGGATCGATCTATACCGCCGGCGAGGACGAGATGCATCCCTACCTCGTCGAGGGCGTCGGCGAGGACTTCTACCCCGAGACCTTTAACCGCGAGATCGTCGACCAGTGGGTGACAGTGTCTGACAAGGACTCGTTCCTCACGGCCAGGCGGATGGCCCGCGAAGAAGGTCTGCTGATCGGCGGCTCAGGGGGCACCGCCGTCCACGCCGCGATCGAGATCGCGAAGCAGCTCGGCAAGGGCAAGACCGTCGTCACTCTCATTCCCGACAGCGGGCGCCCGTACCTCTCGAAGTTCTACGACGACAACTACATGCTCGACCTCGGGTTCCTCGAGCGCGACGCGCCGTCGCCGACGATCGAAGAGGTGCTGAGCGCGAAGAAGACCGAGGAGCCGAAGGTGCCCGATCTGATCACGATTTCGTCGCATCAGAAGGTCGGCGAGGCGATCGACCTCATGCAGCAGTACGGGATCTCCCAGCTCCCGGTCGTCCGAGACGGCGAGCTCGACTCGCTCGCAGACGTGATCGGCTCGCTCCAGGACCGCGATCTCCTCGACCGCGTGTTCAAGAATCCGGACGCGCTCCACGAGAACGTGTCCTCCGCGATGCAGCCTCCGCTCGCGGCCATGGACGCCGACGAGAAGCTCGACGAGGTGTTCTCGACACTGAGCGGCGGCCGCGCGAACGCAGTCGTGGTTGCACGAGACGGCAAGCCGATCGGCGTGTTGACGCGTACCGATCTCCTCGAGTACCTAGCCCACCGCTAGATGGAGGTCACGCCAGTCGAAGCGCGGCGCATCGCCGTGCGCGCTCAGCTCCTCGACGGCTCGGCGACCGACATCCTCTCCACTGTCCGACGGCTCGGGTTCCTCCAGATGGATCCGATCTCGACCGTGGCGCCGCCGCAGTACCTCGTCCTCTGGAGCAGGCTCGGTCAGTACGACCGGGCCGAGCTCGACCGGCTACTGTGGGAGGAGAAGAAGCTCTTCGAGTGGAACGCGTTCATCTGGCCGATCGAGGACCTGCCGCTCATCCGTGCGCGGATGCGCGAACGCTGGGGTCACCTGAAGTGGCAGCGCTGGGCGAAGGAGTTCTTGAAGGAGCAGGCGGGTCTCCGCAGGTACGTGCTCCGCGAGCTCAGGGAGCGCGGCCCGCTGCTCTCGCGGGAGCTCGAGCACCACGCCGCCCGCGCCGACGAGCGCACCGTCTGGTGGGGCACCCGGGCCCAGCTGACGTGGATGCTGGAGCTTCTCAGCCGTCGAGGCCGGATCGCCGTAGCCGGCCGACGGAGCGGCCAGCGGCTCTGGGACCTCGCGGAGCGCTGGTACCCGGAAACGGACACGGTGCCGATGGCCGAAGCGAAGCGACTCCTCGACGAGAAGCGTTTCCGCGCGCTCGGCGTTCGGCTCGAGAAGGGACGCCTCGTCGCTCACCCCGACGCCGTGGACGGCCGGGTCGGGACCCGGGTCACGTTCCTCTCGCCGTTCGACAGGCTCGTGCATGACCGCGACCGAGCCGAGGCGCTCTGGGACTTCTTCTACCGGCTCGAGATGTACGTGCCGAAGGCGAAGCGCGAATACGGGTACTACGTCCTTCCGATCCTGCGGGGCGACCGGATCATCGGGCGAATCGAGCCGGTCTACGACCGCAAGGCCGAGGCACTGCACGTCAAGGGCGTCTTCGCCGAGCCCGGCGCTCCGGCGGAGGCAGGCCCGGGGATCGCCCGCGCTGTGAGCAGCCTGGCGAAATGGCTCGGTGCCAAACAGGTCTCCTACGGTCGCCGGGTGCCGCCTGTGTGGCGCGAAAGCCTGTGTAACTGAGATCGATGAAGCTCTCCCTCGCAGACGCGCGCCGCATGGCCGTCGCAGGGCAGCTGCTCCCGACGCGCGGGACGTCGATTCTGGAGGTCGTTCGGCGCATCGGCTACCTCCAGCTCGACCCGACGCGCGCGGTCGAGCGCAATCACCTGCTCGTCCTCTGGAGCCGGCTCGGGAGCTACTCCGTCGAGGAGCTGCGGCGCCTGCTCGACGAGCGCGAGCTCTACGAGTACTCCGCCGCGATCGTGCCGACCGGGGACTTTCCCCTCCACCGGTCGGCAATGCGCCGCTTCCCAGCGTACGGCCCTCCGGACTGGAACCGGAGTATCAGGACCTGGTTGAAGGACAACGCCACCGCGCAGCGCCAGATCATCGCCCAGCTCCGTCGAAACGGCCATCTTGCCTCGCGCGATCTCGCGGTCGGCGCAATGCGCCCCTGGGAGTCGACCGGCTGGACGAACGATCGCAACCTCACCCGGCTGCTCGAGTTTCTCTCTCTGCAGGGCAAGGTGCTCGTTTCGAAGCGTCAAGGAAACCAGCGGTTATGGGACGTGGCGGAGCGGGTGGTCCCCGAGCGCCTGCGAAAGTCGAAGTCCCCACCGCTGCCGGAGGTAGTGCGCCGGGCGGCCGATCGCTCGCTGCGCGGCCTCGGCGTCGCAACGCCTCGAGAGGTTCGGGACGAGCCCTTCGTCGGCGGCCCCTACCCGGGGATCGAGAAGGCTGCCCAGCAGATCGGTCGCGTGGCGGAGGTCGAAGGTCTGCGGACGCGGCTGGTTCACCCGGCTGCCGAGCCGTGGCGCTCGCGGAAGACGACGCTTCTCTCCCCGTTCGATCCGCTGATCCGAAACCGCGAGCGGACGCACGCGCTCTTCGGCTTCCGCTTCCGGCTCGAGATCTATGTCCCGAAGGACAAGCGCGAGTTCGGGTTCTTCGTGCTCCCGATCCTCCACGGCGATCGCTTGATCGGGCGGGTCGACCCGACGATGGACCGTACGGCGAACGTGTTCCGGGTGAACGCGGTCTACGCGGAGGAAGCGGCACCGGAGGGCGCGGGGCCTGCGATCGCGCGGGCGATCGAGCGACTGGGCGAGTGGCTCGGCGCGGACGAGATCGCGTACTCCCGAAAAGTGCCGCCCGCCTGGCGCGACAGCCTGCGCAACTAAGATCTAGGCATGGATTTCGAGACACGCGCGATCCACGACGGGCAGGAGCCGGATCCGGCGACCGGGGCGGTCGTCGTCCCGATCTACCAGACGTCCACCTACGCGCAGGACGCGGTCGGCGAGCACAAGGGCTACGACTACTCGCGCGTGGCGAACCCGACGCGGACGGCGCTGCAGATTTGCCTCGCCTCGCTCGAGAGCGCCGAGCACGGAGTCGCCTTCGCTTCGGGCATGGCCGCGACGACGACGGTGATGCACCTCGTCCATCCGAACGAGCGCGTCGTCTCGGTGAACGACGTCTACGGCGGCGTCTACCGGCTCTTCTCGCAGGTCTACCAGCCGAAGGGCTACGACATCGACTTCATCTCGGCCGACGAGATCAACACGAACCTCGCCGCGCACCTGGACGAGCGGACGCGGATCGTCTGGCTCGAGTCGCCGACGAACCCGCTGCTGAACGTGATCGACATCAAGGCCGCTGCCGAAGCCGCGCACGCCGTGGGAGCGATCGTCGTCGTCGACAACACCTTTGCGAGTCCGTACCTCCAGCGCCCTCTGGAGCTTGGCGCGGACATCGTTCTGCACTCGACGACGAAATACATCGGCGGGCACTCGGATCTCATCGGCGGCTTCGTCGCGACGAACGACCCGACGATCGCGGAGCGCCTGTACTTCCTCCAGAAGTCGCTCGGAGGCGTGCCGGGACCCTTCGACTCGTGGCTCGTCCTGCGCGGGCTGAAGACGCTCGCGGTGCGGATGGAGCGCCACTGCGAGAACGCGCGCCGAGTTGCCGAATACCTCCAGTCGCACCAGTCGGTCGAGCAGGTGCTCTACCCGGGCCTGCCGAGCCACCCCGGACACGAGATCGCCGAGCGCCAGATGAGCGATTTCGGAGGGATGATCTCGTTCCTCGTCGCCTCCGAGGAAGAGGCAGTCGAGCTCGTCGCGCGGACGAAGATCTGGACGCTCGCAGAGTCCCTCGGCGGAGTCGAGAGCCTGATCGAACATCCGGCGCGCATGACCCACGCGTCGACGGCCGACGCTCCCTTCGCGTGCCCGCGCAACCTCGTGCGCCTCTCGGTCGGCATCGAGTCGGTCGACGACCTGGTCGCCGACCTCGAAAGCGCGCTCGTTCGCTCCACCGCCGCAGCCGGCGCCTGAGCCCGCAGTCGGGAACCTGTTCTCGACCTGCGGTGTAGAGGTGCCAGATGCAACTCGAAAGGAGCTCATCATGAAGCGCTTGCTCGTGCTCGCCTCGCTCGTCGCGCTTACGCTGCCTGCCGCGGCGATCGCCAAGGGGCCGTCCGAAGCGTCGATCACGGGGCCAGGCCTCGGCAAGGCGATCACCATCACCGGCCCCGAGGAGGAAGGCTCGCCGCTCATGAGCTTTGCAGAGCAGGCGGGTTTCTTCCCCGCAGCCTTCGGCCAGGAGCCTGACCCGCTGCTGCCCGGAAGGCCAAAGGGAGATCTCGGCCCGAAGTACAAGATCGCGTACACGGTCCCGGGCCCCGAGAACGACTCGTTCGACATCAGCCAGGACCTCTATCCCTACGCGAGCCCTTCGGCTGTGACCTATATGCCAGAAGGGCAGGAGATCTTCGACTCCACGACCCACGGCGGCTGGTTCGAGTCGCCGCTGCTCAAGGACACCCTCGTCGCCGCCGGCCTGCCGAAGACTGCTGCCGCCGCGGCGCGGGACTCCAGCTCTGCCGGGTTCTTCTCGACCGGAAAGCTCGGCGCGCTCATCGTGGTGTTGCTGCTCCTGGGAGCAGCGACGATCGCCATGAGGCGCCGCTTCTCGCGAGACGCCGCAGCCTGACCGCCGGCCCACCGACTATGGGCTGCTTCCAGGAGCAGCCCATAGCTCGACCTCGGGATGGGCGGGGGAAACCGAGGAGCCCTTCCGCGGCTGGCGTGCTTTAAGTCGCGGACAGTGCGAAGCACTTTCGGCGAGTCCCGGGCCGTGGCCCGGGACCTCTAGGATCCGGCGCGTGACTGCGCCGGATCCTATTGACCTCCACCATCAGGGCGACGAGCGGGTCATCGGCGTCTACCTCCTCGAGACCAGTGGCGGGCTCGCGCTCAACGACTGCGGGCCCACGACGTGCCTGCCCGCCCTCAAGGAGCGGCTCGCGGAGCGCGGGCTAGCCCTCACGGACGTCGACCACCTGCTGCTCTCGCACATCCATCTCGACCACGCGGGCGCCGCCGGTTCGCTCGTTCGCGAGCACCCAGGGCTCCAGGTGCACGTGTCGGAGATCGGGGCGCCGCACCTCGTCGATCCGAGCCGTCTCGAGCACAGCGCTCGCCGCCTGTACGGGGACGAGTTCGACTCGCTCTGGGGAGAACTCGCGCCGGTACCGGCGGAGAACGTTCACGTGGTCGGGGCCGACGTGCTCGGGCTTGCCTGCTTCCCCTCGCCCGGCCATGCCTCGCACCATGTCTGCTATCTGGATCGGGAAGGCACGCTGTACGCGGGCGACGCCGCGGGGGTGCGCATCGTTCCCGACCGCCACATCCTGCCGGTAGCTCCGCCGCCGGATGTCGACCTCGACGGCTGGGAGCGGACGATCGACGAGATCGAGCTCCGCGCGCCGGAGCGGCTCGCCCTGATCCACTTCGGTGTCGTCGAGCAACCCCGGGATCACCTGCGGAGGCTCCGGCGACAGCTTCGCCTGTGGGCCCAGCGAGTACGCCAGGGGATGACCGAGGACGAGTTCGTCGAAGCGGCCCGCGCCGACCTCGAGGACGAGGTGGGTCAGGCGCCGTACTACGAGCGGGCCGCTCCGCTCTGGCAGTCCTACCGGGGACTCAGGCGCTACTGGGACAAAGCGGCCGTGTAGGCGTCGACGTAGTCGCCGACCATGCGCTCCGGGGCGAAGCGCTCTTCGACATACCGGCGGCACTCGAACGGATCCAGCGCGTCCGCCTGCTCGAGGGCCTCGGCCATCTGGCGGTAGTTGTCGACGATGATGCCGCTGCGCCCGTGCTCGATCACCTCGGCGACCGCTCCGTGGCGGGTCGCGATCACCGGCGTCCCACAGGCCATCGACTCGACCATGACGAGCCCGAACGGCTCTTCCCACTCGATCGGAAAGAGCGTCGCCCGCGCGTCCTGGAGCAGCTCGACCTTCTCACCGTGCGAGACCTCGCCGAGGTACTCGATCCCGCCGTGACCGAGATGGGGCTCGACGAACTCCGCGAAGTACTGCCGCTCCTTCGGCTCCCGATTCTTGCCGGCCAGCTTCAGGGGCATGTCGAGATCCATCGCGACGGCAATTGCCCGGTGCGCGCCCTTGTCGGGGCTGAAGCGCCCGAGGAAGAGGAGATAGTCGCCGGGGTGCGGCTTGCAGGGGTAGAGCGAGAGGTCGATTGCGTTCGGAATCGTCGCCACCCACGGGAGGTCGGGCATGGGGCGCCGCTGGTTCTCCGAGATCGAGATCAGGCCCACGCCCGGTGAGACCTCGGCGATCGAGCTGTAGGCGTGCTGTGCCTCGTGGGTGTCGAGCGGCCCGTGCACGGTGTGCACGACCGGCGTGTCGACGAGGCCGCCAAGGGCCGCGGCCGGGATTCCCGAGTGGTCGTTGATGACGTCGAACTCGTCGGCTCGCTCGTAGCAGGCCAGCGCGTGCCGGATCTCGGGCAGCGTACGGCCGATCAGCTCGCTCGGCGCCACCTGGAAGACGTAGGAGAGATTCGCTTTCGTCAGCGAGTCGCCCGAGGCGAAGAGCGTGACGTCGTGGCCCGCGTCGACGAGCCCGTCACTGAGGAGGGAGACAACGAGCTCGATGCCGCCGTAACCGGTCGGCGGCACGGCAAACCAGACCGGGGACAGGACCGCGATGCGCAACTTCTCACTCACCTTCTGCAACCTGGACCTTCGCATTCTCGACCCGCACGTCCCATACCTTGTCGAAAGCGCGAATCCCCGTCAGCCGAACGGAGCCGACCCAGGTCGGGAGCTCGAGCGGCATGATCGACCGTAGGTGGAACTGCCTACGGTCGGGCTGGAGCCCCAGCAGGATCTGCAGGAGAAGGACTGGAGCGCCCGCTGCCCAGGCCTGTGGCCTTGCGGCCGTGGGATACGCGATTGGAAACGGGGTCTCGGACCGCGGGAGCCCGGCGAAGACCTCGGGCAGTTGGTACTCGAAGTGGCCGGCGGCGTTCAGCATCCTGCGGATGATGCGCTGCGCCTCCTGCCAGCGCGCGTAGCGTGCGAGGCCCCAGGCGATGAGGGAATTGTCGTGGGGCCAGACGGTGCCGTTGTGGTACGAGAGCGGGTTGAAGCCCGCATCGGCCGACGACATCGTGCGGACGCCCCAACCGGACCACAGATCCGGCCCCATGAGCCGGTCCACGACCTGGTCGACCCGGTCGGGCTTGACGATCCCGCTCCAGAGCAGGTGCCCGACGTTCGAGCAGAGCGAGTCGACCTGCCGCTTCTCGCCGTCCAGCGCCAGGACGTAGTAGCCGCCTCGCGCATCGGTCCAGAAAGCTTGGTCGAAGCGCTCTCGAAGCTCGTCGGCCTCCCGGTCCAGCCGCTCGGCCAGCTCTCGCTCGCGCCAGACCTCTCGGGCAAGCTCAGCCATGCGCCGCTTGGCGTCGTAGACGTAGCCCTGTGCCTCGACGGGCGCGATCGGAGCCTTCGCCAGCGAGCCGTCCGAGAAGCGCTGCGAGTCCCACGAGTCTTTCCAGGACTGGTTCTCGAGCCCCGTCTCGCTCCGCTTCCCATACTCGATGAAGCCGTCGCCGTCCCGGTCTCCCCACTCATCGATCCAGCCGAGCGCGCGCATGGCCGGCTCCTTGAACCGGCGGGCGAGCGCGGCGTCGTCCGTCCAGCGCCAGACCTCGGAGAGAAGGATGAGGTACAGGGGTGTGGCGTCGATCGTGCCGTAGTACGAGGCGAACCAGTTCTTCGCGGCCTTGCCGCGGCGAATCTCGTGGACGATCTTCCCGGGCTCGGCGTCGATCGAAGGGTCGTCCTCGGTCGCCTGGAGCTCGGCGAGGACCTCGAGGGCGCTCTGGGCGAGCTCCGTCCCGAACATGAGCGTCTGGAGGCACGTGATCAACGTGTCGCGTCCGAAGACCGTCATGAACCACGGCATTCCCGCCGCCGGCAGGTTGCCGAGCCCGTTCCCGCCGCGGAGGCGCAGCGAGGCGAGGTCCGCGACCGAGCGGGGGTACGCGTGGTCCATGTCGTCCCACGTCGAACGCAGCTTGGGGACCCGTAGGTTCCACGCCGTGAGTGAAGCCACGACACGCTCGCGCTCCTCTCCGAAGCGCCGGTGGGCGACCTGGGCTCGGACCTCCTCGCGCTCCAGCGAGGGGACGACGTCGATTTCGAGCTCCCAGCTCGCGCGCGGCTCGAGCTCGATCCAGTACCGCATCTGATGCGGCTCGACATGGCCGCGTTCCGAGAAGATCACCTGCGTCCGCGCAGGAAAGGTCTCGTCCTCCATGACGAACTGGTTCTCGGCCTCCTCGTAGCGCGCCTCTGCCAGATCCGGAAGCGGAAGCGCCTTGAGCGGGTCGCCGAGCGCGAAGTCGAAGTTCTTGACCGCGAAGATGTCCGCGAAGTCGTTGCCGAACTCGACTGCGACCTCGAAGCCGACCTTCTCCATGCTCTGGTTCTGGATGAGGACCCGGTCCTGCATGCCCTCGCCAACGAACCGGTGCCGGGCGATTGAGATCGCATCCTGGACGAGCTCGCCGGAGAGCGGGTTTCGTAGGTAGAAAGCGGCCGAGTAGTACTCCACGCGGCTGGCTGAGAGAAGAAGGGGGCGCTCGCCGTTGATCGTCAGCTCGAGGCGGGAGAGGAAGCGCGTGTCGAACGCGTAGAGACCGCTCGTCGTGAACGTGAAGTCACCGTTCTGGTCGCTGATGCAGAAGTTCGAGCCTTCGAGGATCGTGATCGCCACGCTACGCGTCCATGTTTGATCGCAGAATCCGTGTCGGACTCGACTGAGCCAATGCCTTGACCACGAGCTCGTCGACGTTGACGTGGAGCGGTCTCGTGACGGCGAACAGAACGCACTCGGCGATGTCGTCGGGGGTTAGCGGTTCGACCCGTTCGTACACCTTCTTCGCCTTCTCGGCGTCGCCGCGGAACCGCACAGTCGAGAAACCGGACTCGACGAGACCCGGGTCGACAGTCGTCAGGCGAACCGGGCGGCCGAGCAGATCCTCGCGGAGCGCATAGGTGAACCCCCGCACGGCGAACTTCGACGCGACGTAGACAGCCGCGTTCTCGTACGCCTGGCGCCCGGCAATCGACCCGATGTTGACGATGTGCCCACCGTCGCGGATGTGAGAGAGGCAGAGACGCGTGATCCGCATCAGCCCGAGGACGTTCGTCTCGATCACCGTTTTCTCGTCCTCGTCGCTCGACTCCGAGAACGGGTCGCGCCCGAGCCCGAGGCCCGCATTGTTGACGAGGATGTCGATGCCTCCGAGCTCGGCCCGCGCCTGCTCGACGAAGCGCTCGCAGCTCGCCGTGTCGGTGACGTCGAGCTCGAGACCGATCAACTCTTGGTCCAGCTGCTCGACGCGGCGAGCGCCCACCGCAACCCTGGCGCCCGCACCGGCCAGGGCGCGCGCAGTCGCCGCCCCGATCCCGCTCGAGGCGCCCGTGACGACAGCCGTCTTCCGTTCGAGCGGGCCCAACGCGCAAGAGCTTAACGGGGTCAGACCCTGTAAAGATTCACGGGGTCAGACCCTGTAACGATTTGCGGGGTCAGACCCTGTTAAGAGGTCGCTTGCTCGTGGCTAGCGGAAGAGGCCGAGGCGGAGCGCGGTAGCGACCGCATGGGTGCGCGTCCGTGCGTTGAGGCGGTCGCATGCCTTGCGGACGTGGGTCCGAACGGTCTCGGGGCTGATCGAAAGCCGCCGGCCGATCTCGTCGTGTGAGAGGCCATCGGCGACCTGGGCCAGCACCTCCGATTCGCGCGGCGTCAGGGCCGGCTTCGATGAGTCGCCGGGTGTGATGGGTGCGAGCGCAGGGTCGACATGAGCATGCTCCGACATGCCCTACCTATCGGACGTGAATCCCCCCGCCTAAAGTCATGAGCCGAGCGTGCGGACAGTTCGGGGTACTCTGGTGTGAGAGCACGATTCGGGCGGTTAGCTCAGTTGGGAGAGCACCTGCCTTACAAGCAGGGGGTCGCAAGTTCGAGCCTTGCACCGCCCATCGAGAAACGTCTGCTAACGCGAGGTTTCCGTCTACGCCCGCGGCCAACGAGCCCACGTATAATCGCCCGGTGCTGTTCACGCCTGCCCGCCACGAGGCGTTGGACGATCGACCCTGGAGCGAGGCGACGGCACGAGCCACGATTGCCCGCATCGCCGAGCGCACCGACCGCGAGCTCGACCGCGCCCACGGACGCTGGCCGCTCGACCCTGCGGATGTCGAGGGCGGTGACACGCGTCCGGCCGGCGGCCTTTACTTGGGCGCCGCCGGGATTGCCTGGGCCCTCGCCGAGCTGGCGGCAGACGGGCTCGTTGCGCCGCGTCCGGGCGACCGTGACCTGGTCGACCGCCTCGAGGCCGGGTTGCTGGCCGAGTCGGATGATCCCGACGACGGCGCGAACAGTGTCTGGCTCGGCGCGCCGGGCGCACTTGCGGTTGCGGAGCGGCTGTCGCCGGACGCCGCCCGCCGCGACCGACTCGCCGAGATGGTCGCCGCATCGCTCGACTCGCCCGCGATGGAGCCGATGTACGGGCATCCCGGGCACATGGTGCTCGCAGCCCAGCTCCACGACCACACCGGCGAGTCGCGCTGGGCGGAGCTGTGGTCGGCCGGTGCCGAGCGCCTGCTGGAGACCTGGCGCCACGACGAGTCGCTCGGAGCGTGGCTCTGGACACAGCGGTTGGCAGGGCACGACGCCCGGTACGTCGGCCCGGCGCATGGCCTGGTCGGCAATGTCCACACGCTTCTGCGCGGCGAGGCGCTCCTCGCACCAAAACGGCGTGTGGAGGTCGAGCAACGGGCCGTCGAGAGCCTGATGCGGCTCGCAGTGGTCGAGAATGGGCGCGCGAACTGGCCTCCGGGGGCCGAGGGCCCGCTCGAGCAAAACGGCCGGATCCGCGTGCAGTGGTGCCACGGCGCCCCCGGCGTCCTAACAGGTCTCGCCGACGTGGCGCGCGACGACGTGGCCTGGAGTGCGCTGATGGTGGCTGCCGGGCAACTGGTGTGGGACGCCGGGCCTATACGAGACGACTCGGGGCTGTGCCACGGCACCGCGGGCAACGCGTATGCGCTCCTGGCGCTCTGGCGCCGCACCGGCGACGAGCGGTGGCTGGCGCGGGCGCGGGCGTTCGCCCAGCACGCGGCGGAGCAGGTCGAGGCGCGCGCTGAGCGCCTGGGCCACGGCCGTCATTCGCTCTTCACCGGCGACGAAGGCGTCGCGGTGTGCCTCGCTTCGTGCGTCGCCGGCGACGCGCGGCTGCCGATCGCCGACCGTTTGCTCTGAGCAAGCAGGGGGTCGCTGGTTCGAGCCCGGCACCGCCCATGTTGCGACTCGAGCTGCTCGAGGGGTTAAGGTCCGCGCAATGGCAATCCGGGACAAGATCTCGAAGAACGTCGAGCCGCACCTCGAGCCGGGTGAGACGCTTCAGGCCGCGTTTCCGGCGCAGGGCGGCATCAACCCCTGGTCGGTCATCCTCACGGGCTACCTGCTCCTGATGTGGCTCGCGAAGTACGTGGTCGTCGCGGTGACGGATAAACGCATCCTGCTCTTCAAGGCGAGCTCGCTGGCGCCCACCAAGCCGAAGGAGCTGCTGGGGACCTTCCCCCGCGATACCAGGTTCGGTCCTGTCTCCGGCATCTGGGGAAAGATCGAGCTCGGCGGAACGCGGTACTACGTCCACCGGCGGTTCCACAAGGACGTCGAGGCGGCCGACGCCGCTCCCGGCACCGCCGCCGCGCCCGCAGTCTCGTAGCCCACGACGAGGTGCCCCCAGCGGGATTCGAACCCGCGCTACGGCCTTGAAAGGGCCGTGACCTGGACCGCTAGTCGATGGGGGCCCGCGTTGAGTCTAGCCGGGGGAACCGGCGATACACTCGAATTCGGGGCCGGTAGCTCAGTCGGTAGAGCAGGGGACTTTTAATCCCAAGGTCGCAGGTTCGATCCCTGCCCGGCCCACTGTGAATCGCCTGCAAATGTTGCCTTCTTGATTGAACCCCCATGCCCCAGTAGGGTCGCCATGGCGGATGAGAGTACGAGTGGAGTACCGCAAATAGCGGAGGGCAAATGGCGAGCTTGCAAGCAAAACACTCGAGAAGTTGTGGTGCCGAGCGTGCTTGGACCTCGTTTCGAGAGGCGACGAACGGGTGCACTTGCCCCCACGGACCCCTGTACTACGTAGTCGTCCGCGAGGACGGACGGGCCGACAAGATCCGTGTCGGACGCAATCGTCGCCAAGCGGAGCGCGCACTTCGGAAGATCGCTGTCACCGTCGACGACGGCGAATACCAGCCGCAGCCCAACATGCCGTTCGCAGAGTGGGCGGATCGCTGGCTCGCTTCGCTCGAGCTCAAGAGGACGACAATTAAGTCTTACGCCCCGACCATGAGCTACGCCAAGAGCGCTTTCCGACGAAAACCCGTTCGCCGGCTCCGAGCAGAGGATGTGGCCAGGTTCAACAGCTTGCTGCGCGATCGTGGAATGTCTGCCTCTACGCGCGCAAAGCACCTACGCGTCCTCGGGGCGTGCCTGCAAAGCGCAGCTCGTCACGGGTATGCGGCCCGGAATCCGGTGCGCGATCTACCTCGAGCAGAAAGACCCCGGCCCGAGCGGAAGGAAGCCGCGTACTTTGAGAACGACGAGCTCCCGCGTCTTTTCGCGGAGGTGCCGGAGGGACTCATCAAGACCCTGTTTCTCCTCGCGCTCAAGACGGGGATGCGACAGGGAGAAATACTGGCTCTGCGCTGGGGAGACATCGACCTCCAGAACGCGGTCATCCGCGCAAGGCGCTCGTATACCGATGGCGCGATCTCGACCCCGAAGAACCACGAGCGACGCGATGTCGACCTGACCACCGACCTGGTCGAACTACTTGGATCCTGGTGGGGCGAGTGCGGACGGCCCACCGCTAACGAGGTGGTCGTCTTCCCCGGCGAGAGCGCAAGCGGCCACCTCTCCGGATCGAACCTGCTGCGTCGCTACCTGTACCCCGCAATGGCGAGGGCGGGCATCGCGCGACTCGGGCCGACAGGCGAGCCGAGAGTCTTCCACTCGCTCCGCCACACGTACGCCAAGCGGGCCCTCGAAAGTGGGGCGCAGGTCACGTGGCTATCCCGACACCTGGGCCACTCCTCACTCAAGGTGACGACGGATATCTATGGCCATTGGGAGCGCGCAGAGCGAAAGGCACAGGCGGCGCGCCTCGAGGGCGTCTTCGGCGTGTAAGGCTCAGCCTCCCGATCCCATCGTCGGTTTCTTCGATGTCCACGAGACCGAGCGGCAGATAGCTGCGTGTCGCAAGGATCGCGTTTGTGATGCGGAGTGCCCCCGGCATGAATCGAACATGCGCACGCGGTTTAGGAAGCCGCGTACGTTTCCGAGAAAGCCGCTGCAAACCGGGCAGTTCAATCCCACGTCGAGGGCCTGCGCGCCACTGATCGCGCCAGCGCCGCCCGTCGGTGATGGGCGGGAATGCCCCTCATAAGCCCGTTTCCGTGCTGCTACGCGGCAGCGAGGTCGGCGAGCAGCGCCCGGGTCTTCTCGGCCATGACTACGCAGCCTTTCCTCTCGTAGAGCGAGAGCGCCTTTTCTGCCAGTCCCGCCGCCTCGCTGGTTGTCCCCGCCAGACGCAGGACTTCCGCCAGATCCAGCAGAGCCCAGGAGTGGTGCATGACGAACTCAGTCTTCTCGACCATCGCCAACCCCTCGCGGGCGAGCCGTTCCGCCTCCGTCAACTCACCGCGCCGCGCAAGCACCTTGGCCCTTACGCCCCGCCACAGCGACTGCGACGTCACGTCGTCGCTCGCGGCGGCGTCCTTGCTGATCTCAGCGAAGCGATCAGCCTCGTCGTAACGTCCCTGGGCGTAGATCGACTGGGCAAGCTCGCCCGCCAAGGTCGAGCGATAGCCGCTCTCCCCGACCGCCTCCAGGGCCTTATACCCCTCGCGCTGGACTCGCTCGGCGGCGGAGGGGTCCCCGGCCAGGTTCTCGATCCATCCACCGTGCTGCGCCTTCCCCATGAGGACCTCGATCGGAGGTTCTCGCCCCTCGAGTGTGCGAGTTCCCTTGTCTATGAGCCGGCGGGCTTCGTCGAAGTGTCCCCGCATCGCCCGCGCGACGGCGAAATGCGTTCCACCACTAAGCATTCTTCCTTGAACGCGATTCACAGCCGCCCAGTCCTGGTACTTGCGCGAGCGACGCTCAAACTCATCGAAAGGCGTCGCGCCCCAGAAGTAAGCACTCATCAGGCGATGCCACGTCGCTGCCTGTATTGAAATGTCGCGGGACTGCCCCAGACGAGCGAGTGCTAGCTCCAGCGCCTTCGCGGTCTCGGCGAGGTGGCCACGCTGAAACAGGACCATGTTCGCGAGGCGTGCCGCCTTGGCAATTCCGATCGCGTCGTCCAGCTCCTCGAAGATCGGCATCGCCTGCTTCGCTACTCGCAGCGCCTCGTCGCCCGCTCCTTCCGGTCGGCTGAAAATGCGCATATAGGCCCGTTGAACCTGCGCGTGCGCCTCGAGGCCTCGCTTCCCCCGCGCGCGAGCGCGCTCGACCGCCTCGGCCAGGAGAGCCTCGGCCTCGGCGTGCTCGCCGCGCTCGGCCAACGCCTCGGCCAGCTCCGGCGCGAGCTCGAGCCACAGCCTTTCCTCGGGGTCGACAAGCGAATGCGCCCGCGAGAGCAGCGAGCGCGCCGCTCCCACGTCTTCGCGGGCGAGCGCCCGCTTGCCGGCAGCGCCGAGCCGCTCTGCCGAACGGTGCGCAAGTGCCCGTGCCCGCTCGTCCGGCGGGCCGAGCTCCCGGCCGTAGTAGTACGCCTGTTCGAGGTGGTACCCGATGATCTCCTCGTACTCGCGGGCGCGCTCGCCTGCCGTCGCTTCTAGCCAGCCTGCGAAGCGCTCGTGCAGCTCGGCCCGTAACTGCTTCGGGATCGCTTCGTAGGCCGCGTCGCGAATGAGGAGGTGGCGGAAGCGAAAGGCGTCCTCGCCTGCGAAGTCCGAGCGGCTCGGCCGAATCAGCTCCTTCCGCTGGAGCGTGAGAAGGCGCGTGGGGACTTCCGGACGCAGAACTTCTGGGGCGAGCTCGAGAACGGCACCACGATGGAAGACTTTCCCTTCGACCGAGGCGCGCCCGATCACCTCGCGCTCCGCGTCCTCGAGCCGATCGAGGCGTGCGGCGAGAAGCGCCTGGATGGTCGGCGGCACGGCGACTTCCGCGAGATCGTCCGCCGCGGCCCAGTGCCCGTTTTGGCGGCGGAGGAGCCCGTCATCGATCAGCATCGCCAGCATCTCCTCGACGAAGAGGGGGTTGCCCTCGGCCGCGTCCGAGATCCGCCCGCAGACCGACTCTGGCAGGTCCGCTTGTCCCAGCAGGTTCCCGATCAGCACGCTGCATTCCTCGCCCGTGAGCGGCTCGAGGAGGATCGAGGTCGCGTTGAGCTTTCCCCCGCCCCAAGCTGGTCGCTGGTCGAGCAGCTCTGCCCGCGCGAGACACAGCAGCAGAATCGGCGCGTCTCGCGCCCAGTCGCCGACATGCTCGATGAGGTCGAGGAACGTTGACTCAGCCCAGTGCACGTCGTCGAAGACGACGACAAGCGGCCGCGGCTGGGCCAGCGCCTCGAATAGCTTCCGGATGCCCCAGAACGTCTCGTCGGGGGAGGCGGGAGCCGCGGGTAGCCCAACGGCGTGGGCAACGCGGTCCGCGATCGTGGGCGCTTCTGGAGAACCGGCGAGCAGCGACTCGACCTTCGCGCGGGCCTCGTCGGGAGCGTCGTCCTCGCGAAGGCCGGCAGCCTGATGCACGACCTCGACGAGCGGCCAGAACGTGATGCCCTCGCCGTACGGGAGGCAGCGCCCGACGAGTACGGTCGCATCCCGCCGGAGAGAGTCGATGACCTCGGCGGCGAGCCTGGATTTGCCCACGCCGGCCGGGCCGAGCAACGTGAAGAGATGGCACGAACGCTCGCGGACGGCGCGCGCATAGGCCTGCTCGAGAAGCGTTCGCTCGTGCTCGCGTCCGACCATCGGCGCATCGAGCCGCCGCGTACCACCTCGCCCTTCCAGCGCGACGTCCAGTAGGCGGTAGGCCGCGATCTGACCAGCTTTCCCTTTCAGCTCGAGAGGTTCGACGGCTTCGACCGCGACTGCATCCCGGACCAACCGAAACGTGCTCTCTCCGAGGAGGATCTCACCCGCTGGCGCGGCTTCCTCGAAACGCTTGGCGACGTTCACGGCGTCGCCCGTGGCGAACGCCTGGCCGCCGGAGGCGTCCCCGGCCACAACCTCGCCGGTGTTCACACCCGTCCGGACCTGGAGTCGAACTCCCCAGTCCCGCTCGAGCTCCTCGTTCAGAGCATCGAGGCGCGTGCGCATCTCCGCCGCAGCGCGGACGGCGCGCAGGGCGTCGTCCTCGTGGAGCGTAGGAATTCCGAAGACCGCCATCACAGCGTCGCCGATGAACTTCTCGACCGTGCCGCCGTGTCGCTCATGTACGGCGCGGGCCTCATCGAAGTACCGCGACATCACTCGCCGCATCGACTCGGGGTCGCGCGCGTCGCCGAGGCTTGTCGAGCCGATCACGTCTGAGAAGACCACCGTGACCGTCTTGCGCATCTCCCGTGCAGCGATCTTCTCGCGGCCGAGCGGAGCGCCGCACGCGGAGCAGAAGCGGGCTCGCTTGGAGTTGTCCTCGCCGCAGCGAGAGCAGGTCGCCATGTCGGGAGTGTAGGACGGCCACAGCGGCCCAGTCCTCGAGCAGCGACCGCTCGCCGCTATTCAGCCCTATTTAGTCGCCACGGAAGCTCTTTCTCAAGGCGGTGTGATGCCCCCGGCCGGAATCGAACCAGCGCACGCGGTTTAGGAACTAGCGTGCCGAAAGGCTATTTGCAGGGGAAAGTGCGCCTTTCGTGGGGCTGCGCGCCAGTGAATGCGCCAGTGCCCTAGCGGAGCTGCGCGGCCGGCTCCATCATTCAGGCGAATGCGCGATCTCCCTTCCGGAACCGTCACCTTCCTCTTCACCGACATCGAGGGCTCGACGAGGCTGCTGCAAGAGCTCGGCGGGCGGTATGCGCAGGCTCTAGCGGAGCACCGGCGTGTATTGCGCGAGGCGTTCCGAGCGCACGGCGGAGTCGAAGTCGATACACAGGGCGACGCTTTCCTCGTGGCCTTCACGCGGGCAAGCGATGCGGTCGCCGCGGCAGCTGAAGTACAGGTAAAGCTCGCCGACGCGCCCGAGCGCGTACGCATCGGCGTGTACACCGGGGAGCCGATCCGAATTGACGAGGGTTACGTCGGCCTCGACACGCACAAAGCCGCCCGCATTTGCGCGGCCGGGCACGGCGGTCAAGTGCTCCTGTCACAGACAACGTGCAACCTGCTCGAAGAGGGCTTCGAGCTGCGCGACCTCGGCGAGCACAGGCTCAAGGACCTCGCCGAGCCGCTTCGTCTTTACCAACTCGGATCCGGTGAAATCCCACCGCTCAGGACGCTGTACCGAACGAACTTGCCGCTCCAAGCCACTCCCTTCCTCGGCGGGAGAGGGAGTTGGCTGAGTTCGTTGCGAGGAAAAAAGAAGAAGAGAGACGGGAGCGACGGGACTCGAACCCGCGACCTCCGGCGTGACAGTTGGGCGGCGGGGCTTGCCGTCGCTCGCCACTGGTAGCCGTTCCTCGGCGTTGCGGGCTTTCGCGCTTGACGCCGTAGTCGTTAGTCGCCGTCGGTCGCCACCGATGCGTTCCACATTCGTTCCACCGTCACCGCTTGCTTGCGGCGCCGGCATGCGCAGTGTCAGGCTTCTCCAGCATTGGTGGATTTACCGAGCGGCGCGATCACCTTTCTCTTCACCGACATCGAGGGATCGACGCGGCTCGTCAAGGAACTTCGTGAGCGTTACGGCGAGGTCCTCCAAGAGCACCAGCGCCTGCTGCGGGCGGCCTTTGAAGCGCACGGCGGCCACGAGGTCGATACTCAGGGCGACTCCTTCTTCGTCGCGTTCTCGAGCGCGCGCGAGGCGCTCCTCGCGGCGATCGAGGGCCAGCTTGCGCTGCTGTCGCATCCCTGGCCGGAGGGCGTGCAGATCAAGGTGCGAATGGGACTGCACACCGGCCAGGCTGTCGCGGCGGGCGGCCGGTACACAGGTCTCGCCGTCCATCGTGCCGCGCGAATCGGCGCCGCCGGGCACGGCGGGCAGATCCTGGTCTCGCAGGCGACGCAAACGCTGCTCGAAGACGAGGAGGAGGATCCGCACGTCGTCCTTCGCGACCTCGGCGAGCAGCGGCTGAAGGACCTCGACCGCGCGGTCCGCCTCTACCAGGTCGTGGCCGACGGGCTGCCTGCGTCGTTCCCTCCCCTGCGCCCGGAAGCGGAGCTCGCGCAAGCCGCCGAGGCGGCAATTCGGCCGCCGCCGCTCTGGCGTCGCCCGGTGGCTCTCGTCGCCGCAGCGCTCGCTCTCGTGGGCCTGCTCGCCGCAGGTGTCTTCTTCGGCACGCGGGATTCAGCCGGTGGCTTGAGCGGGGTGCGCGCGAACCACGTCGGCGTGATCGACCCGCAGACGAACGAGATCGTCGCCCAGATCGCGGTGGGGATCAGGCCGGGCCCGGTCGCCGCCGGTGGTGGCTCGGTCTGGGTCGGGAACCTGCAGGACCGGACGCTGACGAGGATCGACGCGCGTCAGCGTTCCACGACGGCCACGATCTCGCTCGAGAACCGCACGCCGACCGGAATCGCCGTCGGTGCGCGCGCCGT
Source organism: Actinomycetota bacterium (assembly GCA_038040395.1). GTDB lineage: Bacteria > Actinomycetota > Thermoleophilia > Gaiellales > Gaiellaceae > VAXT01. The sequence goes on along the minus strand of JBBPIJ010000012.1, from coordinate 13,945 downwards.
CTGGGTCGCGCATGGCCTGCGCGGACAGGTCTCACGGGTCGACGCCCAGTTCAACCAGGTAACGGAGCCGATCGACGTCGCGGGCAGCTCCTTCGGCTCTGAGAACGGAGCGGTGGCCGTGGGTGAAGGCTCGGTGTGGGCAGTCTTCGGAGACTCGACGCTCGCCCGCATCCAGCCGACGGACGGGCGCGTCGTCGGGTCGGCGCTCACCGGTGCTGTCTCGGCTGCGGTCGTCGTCGGCGGCGGCTCGGTCTGGGTGGCCAACTCGCAAGACGCGAGCGTCTACCGCTTCAACCCGGCAACGTTCGAGGTAGGGCCGACCCAAATGCCCAGCGTCGGCCACCGGCCGACGGGGATCGCGTTCGGCGAGGGAGCCGTTTGGGTCGCCAACACGCTTGACGATACCGTCACGCGGATCGACCCGAGCACGGCGGCAGCGAGCACGATTCCCGTCGGCGACGGTCCCGTCGCCGTCGCGGTGGGCGCCGGTGCAGTCTGGGTGGCAAACGCGGCCGCAGGAACGGTCTCTCGCATCGACCCGGCGACGAACGAAGTCGTGCGCACGGTCGAGCTTCGCAACGCCCCATCGGGAATTGCGATCGCCGACGGGGCGGTGTGGGTGGCGGTGCAGGCGCCCGCCGTAGGCGCGCGTTGATACGAGGCGCCTACTTGAGGCAGACGGCCGTGAGGTCGAGCACCGGCCGCAACACGATGCAGCCGACCCGCTTCGAAACGAGCGTCGCCTCGCCGAGGAAGCCGATCGCTGCGTGCGGTGCGGGGTCACGCGCGAGCCGGACATCCAGCTTCCCGTACGCGCGGTAACGAGCGGCACCGTGCAGGCCGGCGGCGTGGCGCATTAGCCTGTTGTACTTGCTTGACTTGAAGCGGGCTAAGTTCGAGCTGCCGATGAACCGCTCGTCGAGCAGGAGGTTGATGTAGCCATAGGGGTCGATGACGTCGGTCTTGAGGACGAGAGAGATGTCCCACGGCTCGCCGCGGAGGCCGAGCCTGCCCAAGTACCCCGAGGAGGTGATGTGAAACGGGATCGGCTTGAGTTTGACGTCGAGCCCGATTTTCGTGAGCTGCTGCTTGACGAGCTGCGCGATCGCCAGCGGCGGTGGAAAGTCGGGCACGTAAAAAGTGGCCCTCCCGCCTCGCGTGTTTCCGCGGGCGAGCTCTCGCGCCCGCGGCAGGTTCGTACGGTCGAGCGGGTAGATGTGGGCGTCCCTGAAGCCCGGCATGTCGGGCGGCAGGTACTGGTCGGTAGAGCGCTCCAGGATGAGACTGTTGACAGCGCCGGCGAGCGCCCGCCGGTTCAGGGCGAAGTTCACCGCCCGTCTCAGCCTCGGGTTGTTCCGGAACAGCCGGCGCGACGAGTTGAAGACGAGCATCCGCAGTGTGTACCCCGGTTTGACGAAGAACCGCGACTTGTTGATGCCGTACTTCGCGATCAGCCTGCGACTAGGCTCCAAGGCGACTGGCCCCAAGGCGTAGCCCCAGTCGGCCTCGTCCCGCTCGACTCGGTCGAGCACCTCCTGCTGCGTGGTCGCCTGCAGGTCGACGTCGAACCCGTCGACGTGGTGCGGTCGCTTTCCTCGGTAATAGCGGTTGCGCCGGATCGCGACTCGCTCGCCCGGACGGTAGTCGGCCACGTAGTAGGGGCCGGCCGCCGGGAAGGCGCCCACCCCTTCCGGGTCGGACGGAAGCGTCGGCGGGACGGCGCAGAAGGACGGCATCGTCGTCCGCGCGGCGAAGTCGGGGACGGGCCGTTTGAACCGGACGATGAGCGTGTTTCCTCGGGCGACGACGCCCGTCACTGTCGGCGCCTTACCCGCCTGGAAGTTCTCAGCGCCGATGATGTCCTTCGTATACTGCGCGGCCGGCGACGTGACCCCCGGCTCGAGCGTACGGTTGATCGCACGCGCGAACGCGCTCGCGCGGACAGGTCTCCCGTTGCTGAAGCGAAAACCGCTCCGGAGGGTGAACGTCCACGTTTTGGCGTCGCGCGAGGCGCGCGGGAAGCCGGCGGCCACCTCGGGCTCCAGCCGCAATGCTGCGGGCAGCGCCTTGTCGGGGTGGGCCATCAGCCGGGCGCACGTCGTGTCGAGCAGCGCCCATCCCGCCACCGTGTACGACAGGGCCGGATCGATGTAGTCGAAGTCTTGCTTCGCGAGTGTGACGCGAAAGATGCCGCCGGGACGCGCTTCGGCTGTGGAGCTGTTCGCGCCGGACTGGACGGCGGTCATGAGGACAGCGCCGGCGACAGCTAAGACAGATGACAACCGGAGAAGCTTCAGGCGACTCACGTCAGATTTCCCTCTCCTCGCCGCGGTTTTCGGCTCCAGACTAGAGGATTGTGAACTTGATAGCTAGACGCGCTACGCGTGCCAGTACTTCCACACGGCGGCTTGAGGGATCCGAGAACGGGAGCGACGGGACTCGAACCCGCGACCTCCGGCGACAGGTGGGCGGTCGCCACGCGTGAGGGCAAACTGGGCGCCAGTCCGTCCCCCGTGGGCGGTTTCAGGCGGTCTTGACCGGAAGTCTCTGGGTCCGTGGGGGAAAGAAGCGCCTCAGCGGTGGCATCTCCACAACCAAGGGGTATGCCCCCGGCATGAATCGAACATGCGCACGCGGTTTAGGAACTAGCGTGCCAAAACGCTATTTGCAGGCGAAACATCGTCTTGGAACAGCGTGCGCGCCAGTAAATGCGCCAGTTCCGGAGATCGGCTAGCGCCCCCGGCTCGAATCGAGTGGCAAAGGAGGCGGTTTGGGCCAACCGCGTGTCGGGGTGAGCGATTGCGCCGGTCTCCAGCGCATCGAGCGTAGGGCGAGATGAGGATCTACGGGTGCTTCGGTAGCAGGCGGTGGGGTGCGCGGTTTGCGCACCCCACCGCCCACAGGCGAGGCCATTTCTGGGCGGGTCGCGCGTCACGAGGCGCTGATCTAGGATCCAGGAATCTGTTGTTGGATCCCATAACTGGAGATCTTGGCCCTAGCCGACCCTTCGTGCTAGCATTTGGGATCCCAAATGCTCGAACTTGGATCCATAGCAGTCGCCGACAAGGCCTCGGTGCTCGAAGCCGATCAGGAGCCGAGGGTCAAAGCGCGGTCCTTGAGCACGGCCGAGCTTGCAGAGTGCACGTGCCCTGAGTTCTGCGAGCGCGATCACGACACCGACTAGGACCGCTCCTTGACCCACTTGCGCAACGGCGGCTTGCCGTCCGACGTCCCGGTAAACGGGCTCGACCGCGAGTGGGAGGCGAGCCCGCGCTGGCAGGGCATCGCGCGTCCGTACGCAGGTGACGAGATCTTGCGCCTGCGCGGCCCGGTGCTGGTCGAGCACACGCTCGCGCGGCTGGGCGCCGAGCGGCTCTGGCGCCTGCTGGCCGATGACGAGTACGTGGCCGCGCTCGGTGCAATGAGCGGCGGCCAGGCTGTGCAGATGGCCAAGGCCGGGCTGAAGGCGATCTACCTCTCGGGCTGGCAGGTGGCCGCCGACGCCAATCTCTCGGGCCAGACCTATCCCGACCAGAGCCTCTATCCCGCGAACAGCGCTCCGGCGCTCGTGAAGCGGCTGAACAACGCCCTCCTGCGCGCGAGCCAGGTCGAGGCCGTCGAAGGACAGCAGGTCGATTGGCTGCTGCCGATCCTCGCCGATGCCGAGGCCGGCTTCGGCGGCCCGCTCCAGGCCCACGAGCTGATGCGGTCGATGATCGAGGCCGGCGCCGCGGGAGTGCACTACGAGGACCAGCTCGCCGCGGAGAAGAAGTGCGGCCATCTCGGCGGCAAGGTGCTTGTCCCGACGAGCCACTTCATCCGCACGCTCACGGCCGCCAGGCTTGCGGCGGACATCGCCGGCGTGCCGACGGTGCTCGTCGCGCGCACCGACGCACTCAGCGCGACGCTGCTGACGAGTGACGTCGACGCCGCCGACAAGGAGTTCACGACCGGCGAGCGCACCCCCGAGGGCTTCTTCTGCATCCGCGAGGGCCTCGACGCGGCGGTCACGCGCTCGCTCGCCTACGCACCGTATGCCGACATTCTCTGGTTCGAGACCTCGACGCCGGACATGGGCGAGGCGCGCGAGTTCGCACAGGCGATCCACGAGCGCTTCCCCGGCAAGCTGCTCGCCTACAACTGCTCCCCGTCGTTCAACTGGCGGCGCAGCCTCGACGACGCCCAGATCGCGACCTTCCAGGACGACCTCGCAGCGCTCGGCTACCGCTTCCAGTTCGTGACGCTCGCCGGCTTCCACGCGCTCAACGCGTCGCTCTTCGAGCTCGCGCACGGGTACGCAGAGAGCGGGATGACGGCCTATGTCGGACTCCAGGAGCGCGAGTTCAAGCTCGAGCCGTTGGGCTACACAGCGACGCGCCACCAGCGCGAGGTCGGCGCCGGCTACTTCGACGCCGTCCTGCAGGCGCTCGGCGAGAGCTCGACGCTGGCCCTCACCGGCTCGACCGAAGAGGCGCAGTTCACGCCGTGAGCCGCGTCGAGACGGTGCCCGAGGGCGTCGAGCTCGTCGCTCCGGCTGACGACGACATCCTCTCGTCGGCGGCTCTCGCCTTCGTCGCCCGGCTGCATCGCGAGCTGAACCCGACCCGGATCGACCTGCTCGAGCGCCGCGCCGAGCGGCAGGCCGAGCTCGACGCGGGCGCGCTGCCCGACTTCCTTCCCGAGACGAGCCAGATCCGCGAGGGTGACTGGCGGGTCGCTCCCGTTGCACCCGATCTCGCAGACCGCCGCGTCGAGATCACCGGCCCGGCCGACCGCAAGATGATGATCAACGCGCTCAACTCCGGCGCCCGCGTCTTCATGGCCGACTTCGAGGACGCCTTCTCGCCGACCTGGTCGAACGTGGTCGAGGGCCAGCGCAACCTGGTCGACGCCGTCCGCGGCACGATCAAGCTCAAGACCCCGGACAAGACGTATCGACTGAACGAGGAGACGGCGACGCTCGTCCCCCGGCCGCGCGGCTGGCACCTTCCCGAGCGGCACGTGCTCGTCGACGGCGAGCCGATCTCGGCGAGCCTCTTCGACTTCGGGCTCGCCTTCTTCCACAATGCAGGCGAGCTGCTCGAACGAGGCTCGGGGCCGTACTTCTACCTGCCGAAGCTCGAGAGCCATCTGGAGGCTCGGCTCTGGAACGACGCCTTCGGTCTCGCCCAGGACGAGCTCGGCATCCCGCGGGGCACGATCAGGGCGACGGTCCTGATCGAGCACGTCCTCGCCGCGTTCGAGATGGACGAGATCCTCTACGAGCTCCGCGACCACGCTGCTGGCCTGAACGCCGGCCGCTGGGACTACATCTTCAGCGTGATCAAGAAGTTCCGCTCCCGGCCCGATTTCGTCCTTCCCGACCGCGCGCAGGTGACGATGACCGTGCCGTTCATGCGCGCCTACACGGAGCTGCTCGTCGCCACTTGCCATCGGCGTGGCGCGCACGCCATGGGCGGCATGGCTGCCTTCATACCGTCCCGGAAGGACCCGGCCGTGAACGAGGTCGCGCTCGAGAAGGTGCGGGAGGACAAGGACCGCGAGGCCGGCGACGGCTTCGACGGCACATGGGTCGCGCACCCCGACCTCGTCCCGACCGCGATGGAGGCCTTCGACGGCGTTCTCGGCGAGCGCCCCAACCAGGTCGAGCGCCTGCGCGACGACGTGCAGGTGTCGGCTGCCGAGCTCCTATCCGTTCCCGAGACGCCCGGCGAGGTGACCGACGACGGCGTCGCCGTCAACGTCCGCGTCGGCATCGGCTACCTCGACTCGTGGCTGCGAGGAGTGGGGGCCGCCGCGATCGACAACCTGATGGAGGACGTCGCCACCTCGGAGATCTCGCGCTCGCAGCTCTGGCAGTGGGTACGCCACGGGCGGGTCTCTCGTCAGCGCGTGCTCGACGAGGTCGCGCGGACGGAAGCTCCGGAGGACGCGAAGGACGTCTTCACCGAGGTCGCGCTCGCGGACGACTTCGTCGAGTTCCTCACGTTGCCCGCATACGAGAGACTGACGGCGGCGGAATGACGCTGGAGAGCACCAAGGCCGACGAGATCGCGCTCGTGCTCGAGGAGGCGATCGTCTCCGGCGAGCTCGAGCCCGGACGCGTCCTTCGCCAGGAGGAGCTCTCGGAGCGCTTCGACGTCAGCAGGACGCCGGTGCGCGAGGCTCTGCGCCGGCTAGCGGCGCTCGGGTTCGTCTCGTTCGTCCCCAATCGCGGCGTCCGGGTGCGCACGATCACGCTCGACGAGCTGCGCGAGGCCTTCCTCGTCCGCGCAGAGCTCGAGTCGCTCGCCACCGAGATCGCCGCGCCGAAGTTCACGGAAGCCGACCTCGAAGAGCTGGAAGCGGCCGAGCAGTCCTTCAGCAAGGCGACGCAGGCGCTGCGCGCCCGACCGCGCGAGGGAGTGGACCGCTGGCGTCTGACCCACGACTGGGTGCTCGCGAACCACGGCTTCCACGACGTCATCTACCGCGTCGCGAACACGCCCTTGATCGAGCGCCTCGCCAAGAGCGCACGCCGTTCCTTCTCGGGCCATGCAGTGTGGGCGCCCGGTGGCTCCGACGCGGACGCCCTCTACGAGCGGAACGAGTTTGAGCACCGAGCGATCATCGCGGCGCTCAGAGCCGGCAACCCCGCGGGCGCCAGGGCGCTCGCCCGCGAGCACGTCCTGCACTCGTTCGAGCTGCTCGCGCATGTGCTCGAACAGTTCGCGAACGTCGACTCGAACGGCCGCCGGCTACGCGTGGAACGCGGCTAGCCGCTCCGCTTCCTCGCTCAGCTCGGTGCGGGCAACCTTCGAGAGCCGACCGAACGGCTCAAGCTGCACTCGGCCTTTCTCGTAGCGCCACGTGCCTGCCACCTGCGCGTCGACGAGAACCGTGTTCACGGAGTGGGAGGTCCTGACGTTGAAGACGCCCGGGCTACTCCTCCGGGAGGATCCCGGTGCGCGTGGACGAGCAGCGTCGCGTCCCAGACCGGCAGGAAGCGTTGACCCGAAAAGTGCGTGGTTGCAGAGACTTCGAGAGATGGGAGCGACGGACTCGAACCCGCGACCTCCGGCCGAGAGGTGGGCGGTCGCCACACGTGCGGGCAACTGCGCGCCAGTCCGTCCCCCGTTGGGCGGGTTCACGCGGTCTTGACCGGAAGTCTCGGTCCGGTGTGGAGGAAAGAAGCGCCTGCTCAGCGCGGGGATCTTTGCAGCCGAGCGGTATGCCCCCGGCATGAATCGAACATGCGCACGCGGTTTAGGAACTAGCGTGCCGAAACGCGATTTGCAGGGGAAAGCGCGGCTCTCGGCCAGCTGCGCACCAGTGAATGCGCCAGTGCCACCGCGACACGAGCTCGGCGCTCGCCGATGAGTTTGCCGAGCGCGCGGAGAATGACGTTGGAACGACCAAATAGAAGATCGCGGCGTGGCGACGCGAGCGTCTAGACCGTTTGATCAGCCGGCAGCCATTGTCGGCCGAGCCGAGCCGAGGGATACTTGGTGCTTCATCGTCGACGAACGAGGGGAGACGCTTTGGCGATCGCACGAATCATGTCGCGGGAAGGGGATCAGCAGGAGCTCGAGCGCCAATACGGGATCATCTCCGGCCGCATGAACGAGCTTCCACTCGCGGACGGCTTGAAGGCGCACATCGCGTTGCGGACGGACAGCGGGATGCAGATCATCAACGTCTGGGATTCTGAGCAGCACGCCGACGCGGCGATGGAGCGCCCGGAGTTTCAGGAGGCTTTGCGAGAAGCCGGGGTCTCGCGCGACGATATGCAGCCGAAGCAGCACGAGGTCCTGAACGTCCGAACGAGCTAAGGAGCTGCGCCCTACGTCGCCTTTGCGAAGACGCCGATTTAGGGTGCGGCACCAATCAGTGGTGTGCGTTCCCACTCCTCGGGTAGGGCGCGCGCATGCCGTGTGGAGGCGACGTCACCCTTGCGTTCGTGGATCTCGATCGCGTCGTGGACGCAGGAACGCATCTCGTCGGCGCGCGTCGCCCTTGCTCCTCGAGCGCGCACGGCTCCTTGGCGACCTCGAACACGACGTCCACTCGGATGAGCCTATCCCCGCCGAGAGAAAGAACGATTGTTGGGTAGGGCCGGGGCGGTGCCGCAAACCGTCCCAGCCCATATCTGTAATACGGTCCAGCCTGCTGTGACCCTTACAGGCTGCCCCCGGCGATGGGGGCCGCAAATTGCTCACGACGTGTCGGCTCGCACCCTTGCTCGCAGGCCGCAACGCTGTCATCGTGCCTGCCTTCCGGTCGGCCCTCCTTGGGTCTCCCGGCAGTTGGGGCCCCCGCGCCTGGCCGCAGGAGCGCGGGGCCCCTTCGTTAGGCCGGGCACGATTTGTCGCTCGACCAGGCCGTGGAGTACGCCCTTGGTGAGGACTGACCCCTGCCGGCACACAAAAGCGGAGTTATGGATGCCGCAAGATCACCTGCAAACGGCGGTTTTCTCAGTTACGAAAGCTGGTAGCGTGGCAGTAGATGCCCCAGTTCTTGCGACGCCGGGCGAGAGCACGCTCGCACATGCGTGGGTGCTGTCCTGGCGTTACGTGACTCGATGTGAGAAGCGCCGGCCGTCCCACTGCGGTGCGCGTCCTTGCCGAACGCAGCTCTCGCAGCGATCATGGACATGGTGACGCTGAGCGCCTACGGGTGGGAATGGCCGGACTCTCTCGATGCGGTCGTCGCTGCTCCTGAGCACCACGCTGTGCTGCTGGAGAACGATCACGTGAGAGTCCTCGGCGCTCGGGTGGAGGTTGGCGACACGGTTCCCGTTCACACCCATCGCTGGCCGGGCGTCCAGTACATCGTGAGCTTCGCCGAGTTCGTGCGCCGTGACGGTGACGGGGAGCTGCTGGTCGACTCGCGCGCGATGGATTTCCCGAAAGAGGCGCCGCTCGTGCTCTGGTCAGGGCCGCTTCCTCCCCACACGCTCGAGAACGTCGGTGACGGCCTTATCCACGTGATCGTGGTCGAGCTGAAAAGCCCGCCAGCCCGCCCGCAAGCACCCTCCTAGTCTTCAGGGGATATTCCTGAACACCGGCGGATGAGACGTTGACAGCGACTGGACACCGTCTCAGACTGCTCGCGTCCATCGAAGAGCAAGGGGAGGGAGCAAGGGGATGTTCAATCTCATCGTGTACGCGCTCATGGCGATTGCGGTAGGCGTGACGACGGTCACCATCGCGTCAAGCCGGCGAGCCGGTACCTCTTTGCCCTTGTGGCCATGCTTCGCTCTTGCCGCGTTCGTCCTGATCGAGGCCCGCGTCTTTGTCGACACGCCGAGCCTGACGGATGCGTTCCAGGTTGTCCCGAACGAGCAGACCACTCGCTACGTCAGTGACCGCGCCTCCGGTCTGTTCATCGGCGGCGGCCTCACGATCCTCGGGTTGGCGTGCGCCGGTGTGTTCTTCGCGGGTCTCGCTCGGCGAGCACGGGCAGCCGCCGAGGACTCGATCGCCCCCGGGCTGATCGTGATTGGCGGAGCGGCCACCGTCGCGGCGGCCGGCACGGGAGCTGCCTTGTTCAGCATCCTGGCGGACGCCGCGTCGTCCGATCGCGCGCCGACGACTGTGGCGGCCGTCTACACCATCTTCGACAGTCTCGCCTATACCGGGTTCACCGCGATGGGCTTCGTCACCGCGGGCGTTGCAGTAGCGAGCTTTCGCGGGCATGCGTTTTCGCGAGCCGTTGGCTGGGTGAGCGCGTTTGCGACTGGACTCTTCGTCCTGTGTACCTTCCTCCCCTTTCTCAGCTGGGCGCCGGCCCTGCTCTGGCTGTTCTTCGCCGGCATCGCGCTCGTGCGCGAGGAGGCCCGGCGGGCTCCTCGTCGGGCTCCGGCCAGTTCTGCTGCCGCCTAGCCGGGTTGCTCGGTTCGAGGTAGCAGGATGGGCAAGATGAAGGAAGACCCGAGCGAGCTCGCAAGCAGCTACGACTTGGTTCAGGAACGGATGGGCGAGCCCCCGCCGGGGCTGCTCGCGCACATCGCCGTCCGTACCGATTACGGATTTCACCGTGATTAACGTCTGGGAGGAGCAGTCCGAAGCACTTGGGAGACGCTACTGAGGCTGTCGGGCCAATCATCGCGGCGCGCGAGGCGGGCGTCTCGGCGGTTACGCGCGACGCTCGAGCGCGTTCACGACCTCCATTCGTTCGACGCCGACAACTGTCCCGGCGGCGTTCGCTTCAGCCTGCGAACGCTGTTCGCCCGCGCGCTCCTCACTTGCGTCCATCGCCTCCCGGCTATCCCAGATCGACAGCGACACGCCTCTTCCCGTTTCCCGGTCGATCAGGCAATACAGAGCACGAAGGCCAGGCATCTCGTTCTCGCGCGGGAGCGCCTGTTCCTGCGGCTCGGGCAGCAGGTCTATCCGATCCGGCTTGCCGTCGATGATCGTCAACCGTCCGTACATCGGATCGCCACCTCCTCTCGGCGCAGATCATCCCATCGCGGATGGGGCGGCGCGCGCCGTCTTCGCCGCAGGCGAACGGGCCTTCGCTGCCCTTCTCGTCCTAAAACTGCTTAGCGTTGCCCGGGGCAGAAGAGCCGTGGAATTTTACATCAAGCCTCTAGCTTTGAAGCGCAGGACGTGAGACCATCGATCCGGCACCACGACTTCGAGGGAGACTTTGATGGAAGCGTCCGCCGCCGGGATCGTCGCTTCGCTGTGGCGTTATCCCGTCAAGTCGATGATGGGCGAGGAGCTCAACGCCTCGGTCGTGACGGAGCGCGGGCTACTGGGAGACCGCGCGTTCGCACTCACTGATCGGGAGACAGGCAAGGTTGTGAGCGCCAAAGAGCCGCGCAAGTGGCAAGCGATGTTCGGGTTTCGAGCCGCTTATTCGGAGCCTCCGGGCGGAAACGGTCTTCCGCCGGTATGGATCACGCTCCCCGACGGCGCCGCCGTCAGAACGAACGCGCCGAACCTCGACCAGGCGCTGTCACGCGTGCTCGGCCGCGAGGTAGCGTTCGAAGCGAGTGCTCCTTCCGCGCCCTCGCTCGAGGAGTACTGGCCGGCGATCGAGGGCCTCGACCATCAAGACGTGATCACCGAAGAAGCGATGCCTGAGGGCACCTTCTTCGACGCCGCGACGGTGCATGTCCTCACGACGTCGACGATCAACCGGCTGCGGGAGCTCTATCCGGCCGGGCGTTTCGAAGTGCGGCGGTTTCGCCCGAACGTGGTTGTCGAGACCGAAGCCGCGGGTTTTGTCGAGAACGATTGGGTCGGCCGCGAGTTGGCCCTCGGCGAGGGCGTCCGCCTGCGCATCGTCAAGCCGTGTCCGCGGTGCGTGATGACGACGCTGCCGCAATTCGACCTCCCGAAAGACCCCGGCATCCTGCGCGCCGCCGCGCAGCACAACGCGGCGAATGTCGGCGTCTATGCGTCGGTCGTGCAGGGCGGGCGGGTGACGTGCGGAGACCCGGTTCTGCTGGCGTAGGCGGGACACCTAGATCCACACGAATCCGCGTGACCCGTGCCGGCCCCCAGGTGCCTGGTAGCCGCGGTCGCTCGTTTGTCAGAAGCAGGCGCGGTCCTCATCGCGAGCAGCCCTGCTGACGCCGGCGTAGGACGCGCACTTCGGTCACGGTCGTGGGTCCCGACCGGACCGCAGCGGCGACCCTGGGAGTGCCCCCGGCATGAATCGAACATGCGCACGCGGTTTAGGAACTAGCGTGCGGAAACGCCATTTGCAGGGGGAAAGGTGCTCGAGTGGCAAGCGCGCGCCAGCGTTTGCGCCAGTGTCGTAACTCACCGGTCTGCCGGACGGCGTGACGCAAGGTGACCCGGGTTCCCCAGACTCGCCCGCCGGTGCCTTATCGAGGCGCTGCGTGTTCGAGGTCGGCGAGTCGCGTCTGCGCACGCCCTGTCGAGACACGGTTGCCCTTGCGCTCGTAGCGCTCGAGCGCCTGCTCGAGCGCGGCCGCCGCCTCCTCGGGCTTGTCGGCGAGCAGGAGAACCTCGGCGAGATCGGCGTACGCGTCACCCTGCGCGTCGAGCCTGTCGGTCTCCTCGCCGATCGCGACCGCCTCGCGCGCGAGCCGCTCCGCCTCGGCAAGCTCGCCGCGACGCGCGAACACCTTTGCTTTAACCTGCCGCCAGACCATCTGCGTGGTCGCGTCGTCGCCCGCGCCGAGTTCCGCCGCGCGACTGGCCCAGGCGTCTGCATCCTCAAGTCGGTCGAGCGCGTACAGCGCCTGCGCGAGCATGCCGGCGGAGGTGGAGAGGTACGACTTCTCGCCGATCTGCTCGAGCAGCCGGCATCCCTCTTCGCCGAGCTCGACGGCGGCGGCGGGGTTGCCCGCGAGCAGCTCCACGCGGACGGAGGGCTGACTCGTGATGTCCCCGAGCCGGAAGATCGCACCGCGATCGGCGAGCTCCGCCCGGAGGCCGGACAGGATGGTGCGCGCCTCGTCGAAGCGGCCGAGCATCGCGAGCGCCTCCGCGCGCGCTTCGCGAAGCAGAGAGTGCTGCGGCGACAGCGCCTCCTGCTCGTCGAGCCACTCGCAGAGCTCGGAGACCGAGGTCGATCCGTGGAGCCGCGCCGCGGACAGCGAGTACACGAGCCTGTCCTCGCGATGCGGGATCCTCGCCCGGCGGAGGTGGATGAGCGCCCGCTCGCCCGCCTCCAGTCGCGCGTCCATCTGCGCCCGTATGTTCGCGACGTCCCCGAGCGCGCGGTATGCCGTGGAGAGGGCGAGGTCGTCGGCGGCGGCCTCGAACACGGGCAGCGACTGCTCAGCGAGCGCGGCCAGGCGCTCGGCCGCGCCCTCCGGTGCGATGAAGATGCCGCGGATCCCCTCCTCGAGCAGTGCGCACAGTTCGCCGACCCGGTCACCCGCGGCCGCCGCACGCTCGGCGACCGAACGTCCGAGCCGCTGCGCGCCCGCTAGATCGCCAGAGTCGAAGAGGGCGCCGAGGAGGTCCAGCTCGAGCTGGAGGTCGCGGGCGCCCGGGACGAGCAGGGCGACGGCGCGCCCGAGCAGGTTGGTGGCTGCGCCGGCGTCCTGCCGGAGCAGCGCGCGCCGGCCGGCGGCGGTGAGGCGCCTTCGCGCCGCCGCGGCCACACCGTCGTCGTAGGGCAGCCCGATCTCGCTGCGGTAGCGACATGCCTGCTCGAGGTGGTAGCCGAGGATCTCGTCCAGCTCGACGAGCTCGGCGCCGTGCTCCTCCAGCCAGGTTGCGAGGCGCTCGTGGAGGTCTGCCCGCACCGCCTTCGGCAGCGCGCCGTAGGCGGCGTCGCGGATCAGGAGGTGGCGGAAGCGGAAGCCGGCGTACGTCGTCGAGCCGGTGGGCCATCAGCTCGCCAAGTGCCGCGCGTGTGCGCTCGACGAACGCCCGCGAGACCGCAGACTTCGACGTCGAGCGCGCGCCCTGCTCGAGCTCGGCGCCGACCGGCTCCTGCGTGCGGCGGTAGCGGCGGGTCGAGACGCCGGCGAGCATCCGCTCCAGCACCACCGCGGTCAGCGGATCGCGGTCGGCGAAGTGGGCGTAGGTCTGAAGCGGCAGCTCGCTGCGGCCATCGGCACTGCGGGCGCGCGGCCGCTCGACTGCCACCCGGCGCCCGCCGAGCGTCACCTCGCCCGCCTCATGGCCGTGACGGACCGCGACCCGATCGGGATCCTGCCTGCCCCGCGGGCCTACGACCTCGACGACTTCCTCTTCCATCAGCTCGGCCAGCACGCCGAGCCCGACGCCGACAGACAGCGCCAGCAGTCCCTCCCTCGCAGCTCCAACCAGCTCACCCAGCGCCTCCTGCACGCGCGCGGGCAGCACAGCCTCCTGAGCGTCCTGAGCGGTCACGGCCTGCGCGAGCGATACGGTTGTCTCCTTCACGGCGGTTCCTCCTTCGATCTTCGACGGATCGCCTCGAACGCTCCCAAGCGGAGCGGACGAGGCCGGAGGGACCGCCGTCAAGTTCTACGAGCTACGGGACAACC
>JBBPIJ010000011.1:0-85274 GCA_038040395.1 Actinomycetota bacterium | reverse complement strand
GCCGTCGTCGACGTGGATCCGCAGAGCCTCTGAGTAGCCAGCACGGTGAAGACGGCCACGCCGGCAAAGCCGGCATGGCCTCTCGTCGGCATCGCAAGCGATGCCTCGGCGCCGTCGTCGACGTGGACCCTCAAAGCGTCTGACTAGACTCGTTCTCGTGTCCGAAGAACAGGTCGCAACCGACGAGCTCGATCCGCAGGCCGAAGCTACACGGCGGCTGGCGCTCGCCCAGATCCGGCAGTACCCGGATCCCGTCCTGCGTCTTCAGGCCCAGGAGGTTGAGGCGTTCGACGGGGATCTCGCGCAACTTGTCGAGCGCATGACCCGGCTCATGCGGGATGCAATGGGAGTCGGGCTCGCCGCCACGCAGGTGGGGATCCTCCGGCGAGTCGTAGTGCTGCAGACCGACGATGACGAGGAGCCTCGGGTGCTCGTGAATCCGACGATTCTCGATCGCTCCGACGAGACGGCGGAGGACACGGAGGGCTGTCTCTCGCTGCAGGGCGTCGTCGTCCCCGTCGAGCGCGCCGTCAGCCTGCGAGTCGAGGCGCGCGACGCCGACGGCGCACCGGTCGAGCTCGAGCTCGAGGGGCTCGCGGCCCGGGTCGCCCAGCACGAGGTCGACCACCTCGACGGCGTCCTGATCGTCGACCGGACGACGCCAGAGGGCCGCCGCGAGGCGCTTGCCGTGCTGCGGCAGGCAGCCGCGCTTTGAGAATCGCGCTTGCGGCTACCGCGCCGCTCGGGGCCGACGTGTTGGAGCGACTGAGCAAGAACCATGACGTCGCGTTCCTCGTCACTCGGCCGGACCGCCCGCAGGGCAGGGGTCGAAAAGTGGGCGCGCCTCCGGCGAAGCAGATCGCCGAGCACCTGGGGATCGAGGTGCGCCAGCCGGAGAAACTCGACGAATCCACGGACGTCGAGGGCGTCGATGCGATCGTCGTCGCGGCTTACGGCGCCCTCATCCCCGAGGTTCTCCTCGAGCGCACGCTCTGGCTCAACGTCCATCCGTCGCTGCTTCCGCGCTGGCGAGGAGCGGCCCCGGTCGAGAGGGCGATCATGGCCGGCGATGACGAGACCGGCGTGACGATTCATCGCACGACGCCGGAGCTCGACGCGGGGCCGATCGCTGCGCAACGGGCTTTCGCGATCGGAGCGGACGACGACGCCGGCGCCGTCTATGCCAAAGCCGGAGCGGTTGCGGCCGAGCTCCTCGAGACCGTGCTCGAGGCGCCCGAGTTTCAGCCGCAGCCCGAGGACGAAGCAACATACGCCGAGAGGCTGACCCCGGCCGACCGCCAGCTCGACTGGAACCGGCCCGCCGAAGCCCTGGTGAACCAGATCCGCGCTCTTTCGCCGCACATAGGCGCCCGTGGGGTCGTTGACGGCCGAACGCTCACCGTGTGGCGTGCCGTCCCGGCCGGTTCGGAATCGAAGCTGACCGCGGGAGGGCTCGAGCTGCTCGAGGTCCAGCCGGAGGGCAAGCGCCGGATGACCGGCGAGGAATACCTGCGCGGACGGCGCGACTGAAAGGATCTGCGTAGCGATGGGCTGGAATGACTGGGTGCGAACCGCCGAGGTCGAGCCGTCGATCTACGCGGCCGACTTCTCACGTCTCGGCGAGCAGATCGAGACTCTCATGCAGGCCGGGGCGCGGATCTTCCATTTCGACGTCGGCGACGGGCACTTCGTCGAGCCGATCACGATCGGCCCCATCGTCCTCAAGTCGATCTCGCCGATCGTCCACCGGCTCGGCGGCGCCCTCGACTGCCACCTGATGGTCGAGAGCCCCGAGAAGCTTTTCGGGCAAATCGCGGAGGCGGGGGGCGACAGCGTCACCGTCCACTACGAGGCCTGCGACGACCTCCCGGACGTGATCCGGCAGGCGCGCGAGCTGGAGCTAGGAGTGGGTGTGGCCTTCAATCCGGAGACCGAGCCGGACGACGTCGTTGCGGCCGCCGGCGAGCTCGTCGACCTCGTCCTCTGCATGAGCATCCACCCCGGCTACTCCGGGCAGCCGTTCATGCCGGAGGCGATCCCTCGCATCAGGCGAGTGCGCGAGCTGCTGCCCGCCGGCGTTCACGTGCAGGTGGACGGCGGAGTCGGGCCGGGCAACGCGCCCGAGGCGCGCGAAGCAGGCGCGAACTTGCTCGTCGCAGGCACGAGCGTCTTTGGGCAGGAGGACATCGGCGAGGCATACCGGCTCCTCGCGCAGGCCATCTCCTGATGCTGGAGCGCGCGCTCGAGCTCGCCGAACGCGGGCGTGGAACAACACACCCGAATCCGGTCGTCGGCGCGGTCGTTGTGCGCGACGGCGAGGTCGTCGGCGAGGGCTGGCACGAGCGCAAGGGCGGCCCCCACGCGGAGAGAGTCGCGCTCGAAGCTGCGGGCGAGGCGGCTCGCAGCGCGACGCTCTACGTGACGCTCGAGCCGTGTTCCCACCACGGGAGCACCCCGCCGTGCGTGGACGCCGTGCTCGAGGCCGGCATCGCTCACGTCGTTGCCGGCGCGCTCGACCCTCATCCGGAGCACGGAGGGGGGCTCGACCGGCTGCGCGCGGCGGGTGTCGAGGTCGAGCTCGTCGACTCCTTCGAGGCGCGGGCGCAGAACGAAGCTTGGCGAACCTGGGTGTCGAAGGGGCGACCCTTCGTCACCTACAAGGCCGCGGTCACGCTCGACGGGCGCATCAGCATGCCGGGGGAGCGCTGGGTCTCGGGCGAGGAGGCTCGGCAGCTCGTGCACGAGGAGCGGGCAGCTTCTGACGCGGTCGCCGTCGGCATGGGCACCGTTCGCGCCGACAACCCCAGGCTCGACGCGCGCGGCGTGGATGCTGTGCGGCAGCCCCGGCGCGTTGCTTTTGGTCAGGGACCGCTGCCGGAGGGATCCGAGCTCGAGCTGCTCTCGGGGCCGCTCGATGAGGAGTTGAAGCGGCTCGCCGAGGAGGGGGTGCAGTCGCTCCTGCTCGAGGGAGGCCCGACGCTTGCCGGGTCCTTCTTCGCCGGCGACCTCGTCGACAAGCTGATGCTCTTCGTCGCTCCGAAGCTCTCCGGAGAGGGGCCGGACCTCGTCTCCGGGCTCCCGGGCCCCCTGACGCTTACGCGGCTGCGCACGCGGCCCGTCGGGGAAGATGCCCTCTTGACCGCTTATGTCCACGAGCCCTGAGCCGAAATGCGCACCGACGACCGAGTAATCAGGCTCATCTCCCAATGGCTGGGACGCCATCTCGGTAACGCCGAGCTCCTTCGCGGGATCGAGGAGAGCGGCTCGGACGACCTCACGCCCGGCCAGGTCAGCGCGCTCGCGGAGCTCGCGGAGCTGCTGAAGCGCGCAAAGCCCGGCGAACGGGCCGAGCTCGAGCCGGTTGCCAGGGAGACGCTCGAAGCCCTGGCGCTCAGAGACTAAGCGACCCTTTCTTAGGGGTGACGCCCCGCACCCCCGCTGTGAGCGTAGCGAGGAAATCCGCGCGCGTGGGTGACGGGATCGAGCCGAAAATGTGAATCCGCGGGCCGCTTGTAGCCTTTCGTTCATGTTCACCGGCATCGTTCGCGAGCGAGGGCGCGTCGTCACCGCCGAGGGTGGGGAAGATGCTCGGCATTTCCGGATCGAGGCGCCCGGCACGTGTGCCCGCCTCGCCGTCGGCGACTCGGTCTCGATCGACGGCTGCTGTCTGACCGCGACCGCGGTCTCCGACGGCAGCTTCTCGGTCACGGCCGTTCCGGAGTCGCTCAGCCGAACGACCCTAGGCCGGCTCGAGCCCGGCGACGAGGTGAACCTCGAGACGGCCACCCGCGCGGGCGAGCCCCTCGGCGGTCACTACGTCCAGGGCCACGTCGACGGTGTCGGCCGCGTCGTCTCGGTCGAACCGGAGGACACGGGAGCGCGGATGTGGGTCGAGGCGCCCCCGGAGCTCCTGCGCTATTGCGTGGAGAAAGGCTCGATCACGGTTGGCGGCGTCTCCCTGACAATCTCGGCGCTCCGTGACGGCGCACTCGAGGTCGCGCTCATCCCGCACACGCTCCAGGAGACGACCTTCGGCGCCCTCGCAACCGGTGACGAAGTGAATCTGGAAGTGGACGTGCTCGCCAAGTACGTCGAGAAGCTGATCCACCCCGATACGATTTCCAGCGCATGACCCAGACGGTGCCCGAGACCACGACGCCCTTTGCCACGATCGAAGAAGCGATCGAGGACATCCGCCAGGGCAAGTTCGTCGTCGTCGTCGACGCGGCCGACCGCGAAAACGAGGGCGACCTCACGATCGCGGCGCAGTTCGCCACGCCCGAAGCGATCAACTTCATGGCGACGCACGCGCGCGGGCTCATCTGCCTCTGCCTGACCGAGGACCGCTGCGACGAGCTCGAGCTTCGGCAGATGGCCGAGAACAACGAGGCGCCTCTTCAGACCGCCTTCACGGTCTCGATCGAGGCCCGCGAGGGCGTCACCACCGGCATCTCCGCGCAGGATCGCTCGGTCACGATCCAGGTCGCGGTCGACCCGACGAAAGGCCCGCACGACGTCATCCAGCCCGGCCACGTCTTTCCGCTCCGAGCACGCGACGGAGGAGTCCTCGTTCGGACCGGCCAGACGGAGGCGGCAGTCGACCTTGCGCGCCTGGCGGGCCTGAACCCCGCCGGAGTCGTCTGCGAGGTGATGAAGGAAGACGGGACGATGGCGCGCGTGCCCGATCTCGTCGACTACTGCGAGCGGCACGGCATCAACATGATCACCGTCGCCGACCTGATCGAGTACAGGCGCCGGACCGAGAAGCTGGTCGAGCGGACGGCAGAAGTCCATCTGCCGACCGCGCACGGAGAGTTCACGGCGATCGCTTTCCGCGAAACGCTCACCGGAAAACACCACGTCGCGCTCGTCAGGGGCGACGTTGACGGTGCCGCCGACGTCCTCGTGCGCGTGCACTCGGAATGCCTGACGGGTGACGTCTTCCATTCTCTGCGCTGCGACTGCGGCGAACAGCTCGAGCAGGCGCTCTCCCGTCTTGCGGCCGAGGACTGCGGCGTCCTCCTGTACATGACCCAGGAGGGGCGCGGCATCGGCCTGCTGAACAAGCTGAAGGCATACGAGCTTCAGGAGGCCGGGCTCGACACGGTCGAGGCGAACCTCGAGCTCGGGTTCGCCGCCGATGCGCGCGAGTACGGGATCGGGAACCAGATTCTCTCCGACCTCGGTCTGACGACGATCCGGATCCTCACCAACAACCCGAAGAAGCTGACGGGCATCGAGGGCTTCGGCCTCACGGTCGTCGAGCAGGTGCCAATCGAGACCGAGCCGACCGAGGAGAACCGCCGCTACCTCGAGACGAAGCGTGAGAAGCTAGGTCACCGCCTGCATCACCAGGATCTCCGCTTCGAAGCCGAACCGGCCGACGAATGACCGATCGCATCGACGAAATCGAGTCTCGCCTCGGTGAGATGGGACGCCCCCGGGCGCCCGAGACGACCGACGAGCCGGAAGCCCCCGAAGCGCCTGAGCCGCCCCAGGACGGCGGCACTCCCGCGCTCAGGCCCCCCGGCGAGCCCGCGCCAGAGGCCGTCGCCGAGCACGCCGAAGGGGAGCTGCGGGTTCCGGATGGGTACGGCGTTCTCTCCGGAGGCGTCGACGGGCGCAGGGCGGTCGGGATCGTCGTCAGCCGCTACAACGGCGACATCACGAATCGCCTGCTCGAGCGGGCCCTGTCCGAGCTCGAAGACCTCGGCGTGCCGCGCGAGGCGATCATGGTCATGCCCGTGCCGGGCGCGTTCGAGCTTCCGCTGGCCACGATGGCCCTCGCGAAGACGCGTCGGTACGCGTGCATCGTCGCGCTCGGCTGCGTGATCCGGGGCGAGACGCCGCACTCCGACTTGATCGCCGGCGAGGCCGCGAGCGGGCTACAGCTCGCCGCGATCGAGACCGGCGTGCCCGTCGCATTCGGCGTCCTCACGGTCGAGAACCGCAAGCAGGCCGAGGAACGGATCGATCGCGCCGCAGATGCCGTGCGAAGCGCGCTCGAGATGGCCGACGTCTTCTCCCAGCTCCGGGCCCAGGCGGCCGGACCTCTGCGCTAGCTACACTCCCGCCCTCATGGCCAAGATCTGCGCAATCTGCGGGAAGAAGCCGTCCTTCGGGAACAACCGGAGCCACTCGATGGTGGCTACGAAGCGACGTTTCGACCCGAACCTCCAGCGCGTCCGCGTCCTCCTGGACGGCCGCGCCCAGCGTGCGTACGTGTGCACCCGGTGCCTCAAGGCCGGAAAAGTAGATAAGGCCCTGTAGGTCCCGGGCCACGGGCCCGGGACTCGCGCAAAGTGCTCCGCACTTTCCGCGACTAAGAGCACGCCTGCCGAGGAACGACTCCTCGACAGGCCCGCCCATGCCGCGGTCGGGCTCCCGGCTCACGCGCTCTTGAGGGAGCGCGATATAACAGACATATGAGCGAGCGCGCCGCCGTCCTCGAGCTCGTCCATGCGGCGGAGAATGCGCTCGAGCGCAACCGCGCCCGGTTGGACGACCTCAACGTCTTTCCGGTTCCCGACGGCGACACGGGGACGAACATGCTCCTCACGGTTCGGGCCGTCACCGAGACCTTGCAACAGTCTGTTGCAAACTCGGACAGGGCCGAGCTGGCTCAGGAGGTCGCCCATGCTGCCTTGCTCGGAGCTCGTGGGAACTCGGGGGTGATCCTGTCGCAGATCGTGCGGGGAGCTTCCGAAGTCCTGGCCGACGCCGAGCCGGTCGACGCCGCAACGATCGCGAGGGCCCTCCGACGTGCATCCGACGAGGCCTTCGCCGCCGTGCAGAAGCCCGTCGAGGGGACGATCCTCACGGTGATTCGGGCGCTGGCCGACGAAGCGGAAGCCCGGACCGACCTCGACCTTCCGGATCTCTTCGCCGAGCTCGTGCGCCGGGGCGACGATGCGGTCGAGGAGACGCGCGACCAGCTCGAGGTGCTCCGCAAGGCAGGCGTGGTCGACGCAGGCGCGGCCGGGGTCGTGGAGATCGTGCGCGGTATCGCGGCGCACCTCGCCGGGGAACCTCTTCCGGAGGTCGTCGAGGTCGAGCGCCTCAAGCCGGACGCCGTGCACCAGGAGGCGTCCCGCTACCGCTACTGCGCGGTCTTCGTCGTCGAAGGCGAGAGCCTGGACGCCTCCGCGCTCGAGAGAGAGCTGGCGCCGCTCGGGGACTCGCTCCTCGTCGTGGGCGATGCGAAGGCGCTGAAGGCCCATGTGCACACGGACGACCCGGGCGCCGCTCTGCGCGCCGGCACTGCGCTCGGAGTGATCGAGCGGGTCGAGATCGGCAACATGCACGTCCAGTCCGCCCAGCGCGAAGGGCGCCTTGCACAGGTCGGCGCGGACGAGGAGAGAACGACCGCGGTCGTGGCGGTTGTCGCGGGCGAGGGCAACCGGCGCCTGTTCGAGAGCATGGGCACAACGGGGTTCGTCGACGGGGGCGAGACGATGAATCCGTCCACGGAGGAGCTCCTCGAGGCGATCGAGAAAACCCGGGCGAGCGAGGCGGTCGTGCTGGCCAACAACGACAACGTCGTCCTGGCCGCCCGGCAGGCGGCGCGCCTGGCCGAGATCCCCGTCCACGTCGTCCCGTCGAGCTCGATCCAGGCCGGGCTCGCGGCCATGCTCGCCTACGAGCCGTCGGCGCCTGCGGAGACCAACGCGGCGGCAATGGAGGAAGCAGCTGCCGCCGTCGCCACCGGTGCCGTGACCATCGCGTCGAAGACGGTAAGCCTCGACGGGATACAGGTCGAGCGCGGCGCCTACCTCGGCCTCGCCGAGGGCGAGCCGATCGCCGGCGGGACGAGCTTCGACACGGTCGCCGACTCCGTGGTCGAGCGCCTGCTGGGTGAGCCCCGCGACGTGCTGACGTTCATCACCGGCGAGCAGGAGCCTGAGCTGGGGCCGCTGCTCGCGCGCGTCGCGGACCGCCATCCAGACCTCGAGCTCGAGGTCCACCCGGGCGGCCAGCCCCACTACCCGCTGCTGATTGCGGCCGAGTAGCCGGTGTCAGAGCCCGTTCGCGTCGCCCTGGTCGAGGACAACGAGGTCTTCAGGGAAGCGCTCGAACTGCTTCTCGGCCTGCGCTCGGACGTCGTCGTCGTGGCCTCGGCCGAGGACGGTACGAAGGTCGTCGACCTCTGCCGCGAGTATTCGCCCGAAGTGGTCGTGATGGACTATCGACTGCCTGCTCTCGACGGAGTCCAGGTAACGCGGGCGCTCAGCGAGGCCTGCCCCGAGGTCGCCGTCGTCTGCCTCACGGCGTCCGCAAACGTGCGCGAGATCGATGCTCTCTACGCAGCCGGCGTGGTTGCGTGCCTGACGAAGGACGAGCCCCTGGACGAGATCGTCGCGGCCATCCGTAAGGCTGCCGGGCGCACCGGGTAATGCAACTCACTGCCGAGAACACCGCGATCGTCCTCGACTCGACGGCCGACTTCCCGGAGGGCCCGTCGCGCTTCCCGAACTGGCGGATCGTTCCGCTCTACGTCCGGTTCGGCGAGAAGAGCTATCGCGACTACGTCGACATCGGGCCGGCCGAGTTCTACGCGCGGCTTCGTTCGGCGGACGAGTTGCCCTCCACCTCCCAGCCGACCCCGTCGGACTTCGCAGCCGTTTATGACGAGCTCGCGGAGTACGAGCGCGTCCTCTCGCTCCAGCTCTCGTCGAAGCTCTCGGGGACGTTCGCCAGTGCGACCCGTGCCGCCTTGGAGACGGACGGACGCGTTCGAGTGTTCGACACCGGCACGGCGTCGGCGGGAATCGCGATGCTCGCGCTGGCGGTGCAACGGCGGCTCGAGCAGGGGACGACGGACGAGGAGGTCGACGAGCTCCTCGCGCGGTTCAGCCGTGACTCAGGGCTCATCTTCACGCTCGACACACTCGAGTACCTGGCGCGCGGCGGGCGCATCGGCCGCGCGGCCGGCTGGGCGGGACAGCTCCTGCACATCAAGCCGATCCTCACGCTCGCCGACGGAGAGGTCCTCCCGCTCAAGCGCGTGCGCGGAAACCGGAAGGCGATCCAGGAGTTCGTCCACGCGCTCCAGGCCGGCTCGCGCGATGAGCTGGGCTTGCGCGTCGGGATCGCCCATGCAGACGCACCCGAGCGCATGGCGGCCCTGAAGAAGCTCGTTCGCGACGTGCGCCCACAGGCGGAGATCGAGGTTGCGACGACTCTCGGCCCGGTCCTGGGCACCCACGCAGGCCCGGGCACCGTCGGGCTGTTCTGGCTCCACGACTGACCCGTTTCCAAAGCGCAGGCGGTTGGGCACTGTTAACCAGGGCCTAACCAACGGGTACCCGAACCGTCGCTAGTATCGCCCGCGGTGCAATCCAACTGGATCGCGCGCACGAAGAGCCCAGTACGAACCACAAAAGGAGGACGATGTCCCGCATTGCGCTTCTCTCCGCCGGTCTCGTGGCGGCCGTTGCTCTCATCGCGCCATCGGCCGGCATCGGGATGGGGCCCACGAAGCTCACCGGAGCCACCGGCCCCGGCTTCACCATCACGCTCAAGAAGGCCGGCGTCAAGGTCAGGATGCTGAGGGCCGGCACCTACGCGATTACCGTCAACGACCGCTCGACGATGCACAATTTTCGCCTCAAGGGCCCGGGCCTGAACAAGCGGATCACTACGCTCGCGTTCAAGGGCTCGAAGACGGTCACCGTGACCCTCAAGAAGGGCATCTACACGTACCAGTGCGACCCGCACCTCCTTCAGAACATGAGGCACACGTTCCGCGTTACTTAGGAGCTTGCTTCGATCCAGGGCGCCCGCAATCCGCCTCCCGGCGGGCGGGCGCCCGGCCCGAACATCGGGTCGGCCGCTTCCTTTCCCTCCAGTAGGCCCTGCACGTACTCGGCCAGCGCGGGTCCGTGCTTGAAGCCGTGGCCGGAGCCGCCGCCGAGGAGCCACACGCGCTCGTGCTCCGGATGGGGCGCGACGAGGAAGTTCGTGTCCGCTGTCAGCGAGTACGGGCAGGAGCGGGTGCCGACGAGCGGCGCGCCGGCGAGCGCGGGAAAGCGCAGGGCGAGGTAGGCGCGGGCCTCGCGCTCCTTCTCAGCCGAGGGCACCCGGTCTCCGGCGTCGGGGTCGAAGTCCGGTCCCTCTCTGTCGGGGCTCGCCTTGAACCCACGCCCGTCGAGATCGCCGACGCCGTAGACGCCTTCGTCGAAGTCGACCCAGGCCGGGACGGAGGGAGCCTGCCAGCCGGCGGGCGCACCGAAGAAGTAGACGTCCTGTCTCGTCACGTGCAGGTCGACGAGGCCCGGGAATATTCCCGCGAGCCAAGCGCCGCCCGCCCAGACGATGCGATCGCCCTCGAGCCGCTCGCCTCCCACCGAGACCTTCTCGCCCTCGGGTACGGCGGTTCCGGATACGAAGCGCGCGCCTCTGGCTACGGCTTGCTCGGCGATGACCCTCGTTGCAGTGCGGGCGCGGAGGACCCCGGCCTCGGGCTCATAGAGGATCGAGCTGAGGCCCTTGCCGTCGAAGCTCGGAAAGAGCCGTGCGCCTTCTTCGGGGGAGAGGCGCTCGACCGGAACGCCCTCTGCTCGGAGGACGCGTTCGCTCTCGGCGCCCCAACCGTCGCTGCGGTTGAAGAACCAGGCAACGCCGCTCGGAACGAAGAGCTCCACTCCCGACTCCTGTTCCAGCTCCCGCCACAGCTCGAGCGCTCGCCGCGCCGAGCGCGTGTACCAGGTGTTCGAGCCGTGGGCCGAGCGAATCAGCCTCGACTCGCCTCCGGAGGCGGCGCGCACGTGGCCCGGCGGATATTGCTCGACGAGGGTGACCTCCCAGCCGCTCGAGACCAGGCGGAGCGCGAGCGAACCGCCGAAGACTCCGGCCCCGACGACGACCGCGCTAGGCACCGTGCCTCATCTCGAGCTCTCGCGCTCGACCGTCCTCGAGCCGCCAGGCCGCGAGCTCACCCGTATCTGTACGCAGGATCAGCCAGGGCCGTGAGGCCCAGAGCCCGGCTCGCTCGAGATCGGCCCGCGAGGGCTTCGGCGGGGAGGAGGGGTGGGAGTGGAAGACCGCGAATTCGTAGCCCTCATCCTCCAGGAACCAGACCTCGGGCTCGACCTCGAGCCTGAACCGGTACGGGGAGGCCTCCGCGTTTCGCCCCCGCTCGTATCCGACCGCGCGGCCGTCGCGCAGCAGGACGAGCCCGCACGCCTCGTTTGGCGCCTCCTCGGCTGCGTGGCGCTGCAGCTCGCGCCGGAGCTCAGCCGGGACGACCACAGAACTCGACGTAGTCCACGTACTCCGTGATCGTCGGGGCATCGCCGCACACGGGACAGGCAGGGTCGCGCCGTACCGCGACCTCGTCGAAGGTCGCGGCGAGCGCGTCGTAGAGCAGCAGGCGTCCAATCAGCGGCTCACCGATCCCGAGCACGAGCTTGAGCGTCTCGGCGCCCTGGATGGAGCCGATCACACCCGGGAGCACACCGAGGACGCCGCCCTCGGCGCAGCTCGGCGCGAGCTCTGGCGGAGGCGGTTCCGGGAACAGGCAGCGGTAGCATGGCCCGCTGCCCGGCGCGAAGACCGTGACCTGGCCCTCGAAGCGGAAGATCGAGCCGTGGACGACCGGCACGCCGTGCCAGACCGAGGCGTCGTTCAACAGGTAGCGCGTCGGGAAGTTGTCGGCTCCGTCCACGACGACGTTCCAGCCCTCGTCGAGGATGCCGTCGACGTTCTCGGCCGTGAGCCGCTCCCCGTAGGGGACGACCTCGACATCGGGGTTCAGCCCTCGGAGGCGCCTGGCGGCGGACTCGACCTTCGGCTCGCCGAGCGCCGCGGTCGAATGGAGCACTTGGCGCTGGAGGTTCGACTCGTCGACCACGTCGTCGTCCACGATCCCGAGCCGCCCGACGCCGGCCGCGGCCAGGTAGAGCGCCGCGGGCGAGCCGAGCCCTCCCGCTCCGATGAGGAGCACCTTCGCGTCGAGCAGGCTCCGTTGGCCTTGGACGCCGATCTCGGGGATGAGCAGATGACGGCTGTAGCGCACCTGCTGGCTGTCGTCGAGCCCCTCGGGAAGCTCAACCGGGAGGCCGGCCTTTCCCCAGGCGTCGATCCCGCCGGCAAGCGAGACGACTGAGCCGTAGCCCTGTTCGCTCAGCGCCTTGGCTGCTCGCAGCGAGCGGTTGCCGTGCGCGCAGTAGAGAACGATCGAGCGCTCCCGGTAGGGCTCGAGCTTCTCCTCGAGCTCTCCCATCGGAATGTGGACCGAGTCGGCGATCCGTCCTGCCTCCAGCTCCCAGAGCTCGCGGATGTCGACGAGGACGGGACCCTCGTCCGCGGCGAGCAGCTCGTGCGCCCTCGTAGTATCGATCTGAAGGACAACCTCACGGTCACTCGCCATGCTCCAAGGATAATCGTGGCCGGATGAGCCCTCGCTCACGCATGATCGTCCTCGCCGGCGCAGCCGCGGCACTCGCCGCCGGAGGCACGGTTGCCCTGGCCGTGGTCACGGCCAGCCACAAGGGCGGTGGCGAGAAGGCCCAGCAGCCGCTCGTCGGCACGCCGCCCCTCATTCTCGACCTCGGGGTCCGGGACGATGCGGAGGCGCGGGCGCTTCGCCGGGCCGAGGGCCTCTACGACGAGGCGCGTACTGATCCAGAGCCGGGCTCCCAGAAGCAGCGCGCAGCGGCAGGCCGGATCTTCGCGCGCTACGACTCGCCTGCGGCTCGCATCGGCGTGGCTTTCGCGGCCTGGCCCGATTCGGGCCTTGCGAAGGTCGAGAGCCTGGCCCGCGAGCGCCCGCGCGACTCCCTCGTGCTCCTGCACCTCGGTTTTGCGGAGCTCTGGGCCGGTCGAGGCGAGGACGCAACCGAGGCTCTCCGGCGGGCGGCGCAAGCCCAGCCCGACTCCGGTTCGTCTCAGCGGGCAAACGACGCGCTGCATCCGAACTTTCCGCATGGCCAGCCGTTTTTCGTGCCCAGCTTCGCGCCGCCCGTCGTGCTCGGATCCCTCGCGCCGCCCGCCCTGTTCGCGGCGCTGGCACGAAACGCCCGCCGCGCCGACCCCCACGCGAAGCTCCTCTACGGGCTCGCCCTGCAGCGGCTCGGTCATCGGCTCTCGGCGCGATGGCAGTACGACGCCGCGGCGAGGCTCGCGCCACAGGATCCCGAAGCGCTCGTCGCAGCGGCTGTCGTCCGCTTCGACAAGAGCCGGCCGGCGGAAGCCTTCTCACGGCTCGGGCCGCTCACCCGGCGCTTCCCGAAGGCGGCGACGGTGCGCTTTCACCTCGGGCTGCTGCTGCTCTGGCTCGCCCAGGCGCAGCCAGGTTCGGTCGAGGAGGGGAAGCGCCAGCTCCGGCTGGCCCGGCAGCAGGAGCCGGGCTCTCCGCTTGCACGGGAAGCGACGAAGGTCCTCGTCCGTCTAGAGCACGTGAAGACGAGATGATCGATACTAGGACTTACTAGCCACAAGATGGGTCTTACGGCCTATAGACGGATACTGACCCTGTTTGGAAGACTTGCGCAGCCAAGGAAACGTGCGTTGACGAAATAGCAGGCCGCAACTACGGTGGGAACCGGGAGGGGGAACCCAGGTGAGCGGAGGGGAGCAGGCCGTAGCACGTGCTGGGACGCAGGGGACCGTCCTCGAGACGGACGAGGCGTGGGAGCTTTTTCAGGCAGGCCGACAGGCAGGAAAGCTCACGGCCGAAGAGATCACGATCACGCTGGACGAGCTGTCCTTCGACACCGCCCAGATCGACGAGTTCTACTCGCTGCTAGAGGAGCTGCACATCGAGGTCGTTCCGATCGTGGAAGAGGTCGAGGAGGAGCCGCTTGATCTCGACGCGCCGGACGTCTCGACGGATGCGCTCCAGCTGTTCCTGAAGGACATCGGCAAGGTCGACCTCTTGACCGCGCCGCAGGAGATCGAGCTGGCGAAGCGGATCGAGCGCGGGGATCACGGGGCGAAGCAGACGATGGTCGAGGCAAACCTGCGCCTCGTCGTCTCGATTGCGAAGCGCTACCGCAACCAGGGCCTTCCGTTCCTGGATCTCATCCAGGAGGGGACGATCGGCCTGGTGCGCGCCGCTGAGAAGTTCGACTACCGCAAGGGGTTCAAGTTTTCGACGTACGCCACGTGGTGGATTCGCCAGGCCGTCGCGCGTGCGCTCGCCGACAAGTCGCGGACGATTCGCATGCCCGTTCACGTCGTCGAGAAGCTGAACAAGATCGTCCGCTCGGAGCGCAAGCTTCGTGGTG
The DNA here is from genome assembly GCA_038040395.1 of Actinomycetota bacterium. GTDB lineage: Bacteria > Actinomycetota > Thermoleophilia > Gaiellales > Gaiellaceae > VAXT01. The sequence goes on along the minus strand of JBBPIJ010000011.1, from coordinate 71,046 downwards.
AGCTCGGCCGGGAACCGACCGCGGTCGAGATCGGGGGCGACCTGGACCTGAGCGGCGACGAGGTCGAGCACATCCGGCGCAGCGCGCAGATGCCGGTGTCGCTGGAGAAGCCGGTCGGCGATGACGAGGAGTCGGAGTTCGGCCACTTCCTGACCGACGAGCTGGCGCCGCTGCCCGAGGAGTCCGCCGAGCAGGCGCTTCGCCGGGACACGCTCAAGCAGATCCTCTGCTCGCTCTCGCCGAGGGAACAGCGGATCCTCGAGCTTCGCTACGGGCTCGACGGCGAGCAGCCCCGCACTCTCGACGAGGTCGGGCGCGCGTTCAACGTCACGCGCGAGCGGATCCGGCAGATCGAGAACCAGTGCCTGAAGAAGCTCCGGGCGCTGGGCGACTGCCAGAAGCTCCGGGAAGTCGCTTAGTCGAAGAAAGTCCGGCGCGCTGCGCGCGCCATGACGACTTTCTTCGAGATGTTTCAGCTGGCCGGCAGTAATGAGCGGAGGCGGGCAAAGCCCGCCTCCGCGACGAAGAATTCCTAGACTCGTCACCGTGACTGAGCCGCCTGGCGACTGGATGGAGGAGCTCTTCGAGCTGCTCCGCATTCCTAGCGTCAGTGCGGATCCCGTGCACGCGGGGGACGTGGTGCGCGCAGGGGAGTGGGTGCGCGATTTCATTCGCTCCGCCGGCGGTGAGGCCGAGCTTCAGGAGACTGCGAACCAGCCGCTCGTGATCGGCGAGATTCGGGCTTCGGAGAATGCCGAGAGCGCACCCACGGTCATCGCGTACGGGCACTTCGACGTCCAGCCGCCCGAGCCGCTCGAAGGCTGGGAGACTCCGCCGTTCGAGCCCACGGTGCGCGACGGCTGGCTCTACGCGCGCGGCGTCGCCGACGACAAGGGCCAGCTCTATCTCCTGCTGAAGGCGGCCGCCCTCCTCGCCGCCGAGGGCTCGCTGCCCGTGAACGTGCGCTTCACATGCGACGGCGAGGAGGAGAGCGGCGGCCATTCGATCGTCGACTTCCTCGAGGTGGACGAGCGCGGGGGAGACGCCTGCGTGATCTTCGACGGGCACATGCTCAAGCCGGGCGCTCCGGTCTTCGAGATCGCCACGCGGGGGATCGCGTACTTCCACGTACGAGTGCGAACCGGCGAGCGCGATCTTCACTCCGGCATCTTCGGCGGAGCCGCGCTCAACGCGATGCACGCGCTGATGGAGGTGCTGGCCGCCGTCTTGCCACGTGATGGGCTCCTTCCCGATCCTCTGCGTGCCGGGATGATCAGGCCGAGCGACGAAGAGATCGCAGGCTGGAACGAGCTCGACGCTGGCGCCGAGGTCCTAGCTGCTCAGGGGGCGCGGCCGGCTGATCCGCGCGCGGCCGAGGAGCTCTACCTGCGTACCTGGGTCGAGCCCGCGGTCGACGTGCACGGTCTCTCGGGCGGCTCGCCGGACCTGCAGAAGACCGTGCTCCCGGTCGTCGCGGAGGCGAATGTCTCGATCCGCATCGTGCCCGGCCAGGACGACAAGGCGATCGCCGCCGAGATGGAGCGCCTGATGCGGGAGGCTGCGCCGGAAGGCGCCGACGTCGAGATCGAATGCCTGGCAACCGCCCCAGCGGCGCTCGTTCCCCCGGAGGATCCGGCGATCCGGCTCGGGCAGGACGCCTTCGAACGCGTGATTGGCGCTCGTCCGCTCCTCCTCCGCGTCGGAGGGTCCCTGCCGGTGATGTCAGCGCTGGAAGAGAAGGGGGTGCCGACGATCCTCACGGGCTTCGACCTTCCGGAAGGCAACATCCACTCGCCGAACGAGCGGTTCCGTGTCGAGCACATCGCGCTCGGCGTGGAGACCGCGAAAGAGCTCTACAAATCGCTGGCCAAGTTGCGATAGTCCCGGCTGACCGCGAGGGAAGGGAGACGCTATGACCAGGGTCCTGCATTGCGCCGACGCAGGCTTCGAGTGCGACGAGACGATCGAGGGCGAGAGCGACGACGACGTCATGTCAAAGGTCGCCGAGCATGCACGAGAAGCGCATGGGATGACCGAGATCGACGAAGAGACGGGCATCAAGCTGCGCTCGCTCATCCACGAGGCGCACGCGCACTAGCTCCTTAGAGGGGTTTGGCGAAATGCATCGCGCCCGTGCGCGTCGCTACTCAGCGCCGAACCTCAACGACCGCGGCATGGGCGAGCCCGTTGGTCCGTCGTTCCTTGGCGGGGCGTGCCCTTAGTCGCGGAAAGTGCGAAGCACTTTGCGCGAGTCCCGGGCCCGTGGCCCGGGACCTTTAGTCCCAGGGCGGCGGGTTGTGTACCCAACGGCCGGCGAGCATCGTCGCCACGACCTGGACCTCGGGTAGCTCCTCCGGCGGGATCGCGAGCGGATCCCGGTCGAGGACGACGAGATCGGCGACGAAGCCCGGGATGAGCTTGCCGCGGCTCCGCTCCTCGCCTGCGAGCCACGCAGGCGCCAGGAGCGTCGCCTCGAGCGCCTGCTCGGCGGTAAGGGATTGCTCGGGATGCCAGGGCTCACGCTCGTCGAGCGTGCGCAGCACCCCGGCGCAGAGGCCGGCGAGTGGGTCCAGCTCCTCGATCGGTGCGTCGGAGCCGTTTGCGAGCACTGCTCCCGAATCGAGGAGGGAGCGATACGCGTAGGCGCGGTCGGTCTCGTCCGCCCAGAACCGGTCGGCAATGTCGCGATCCGACGGGGCATGGCTGAACTGCACCGAGGCGGCGACTCCTAACTCGGCGAAGCGGCCGATGTCCTCCTCGGCCAAGAGCTGTGCGTGCTCGATGCGCTGCCGCAGCCCGAGCGGCGCCCACTCGTCACGGGTCTCCTCGAACGCGTCGAGCGCCTCGCGGTTGGCGAGATCGCCGATCGCGTGCACTGCGACCGGCCAGCCCGCCCGCGTGGCGGAGCGGACGATCTCGGCGAGCTCCTCACGGCCCGTGATCTTCACGCCCGACCCGTCCAGGCGCCGAGCCGTCTGCGAGCCGAGCGTCCCGTCCATGAAGACCTTCAGGTAGCCGATTCGAAGGAGGTCGCCTCCGATCCCCGAGCGTAGGCCGAGGTCCTCGAGGTGCCCGACGTGCTCGTGCGGCAGCGATTGCCATACGCGCAGCGTCAGCGCCTCGTCTTCGGCGAGGCGCTGCCAGAAGCGCGGTGCGCCGATCCAGCCGTCCTTGTCGTGAACGGCGGTTACGCCTCGGGCGGCGGCGATCTTCAGCCCGTCGCGCATCGCGTCGACGAACTCGTCGTCGGGTGCGCGCAGGTAGCGGTCCTCGAAGTGCCAGGCGGATTCCTCCCGGAGCACGCCGGTCGGCTCGCCCTGCTCATCGAGCTCGACGACTCCACCCTCGACCTCAAGTTCGCCGTCGGCCTCGGCGAGTGCGGCCGAGTTGAGCCACAGCGAGTGATGGTCTCGCGCCACCAGGGCGACCGGCACCTCGCCGGCGATCTCGTCGAGGGCCTGCCGGGTCGGCTCGACGGTGGGAGACCAGTCACCGCTTCGCCAGCCGTGCCCGCGAAGCCAGCGTCCGGGGGGCAACGATTCGAGCGCGTTGCGGACCAGCGCGAGCGCCTCGTCGAGCGAGGCCGCGCCTTCGAGCCGCACCTCGCGCTGCGCGAGCGCCCAGGTTGGAAAGTGCACGTGCGCGTCGCTCAGCCCCGGCAGCACGCAGCGGCCGCCGAGGTCGACGCGATCGGGAGAGGGGAGGGCGGTCTCGTGCGCCCCCACCCCGCCCGCGATCCGATCGCCCGCGATTGCAAGCGCGAGCGTGAGGGGCATCGCGGGCTCGAGCGTGCGGATGACGCCCTTCTCCAGGATCACGCGACAGAATGTAGTCGGTGATCGACCACGTCACGATCCGGGTCTCGGACTTCGAGGCCTCGAAGGCCTTCTACTCGACCGTGCTCGCTCCGCTCGGCTACGACCCTCCCTGGTCAGACGACGAGCAGCGCGCGGCCGACTGGGGCGACATCTCCATCTCGCAGGACGACAAGCCGCTCAGCGAGAACGTCCACATCGCCTTCGCTGCGAAGAACCGCGAGGAGGTCGACGCGTTTTACCGCGTCGCGATCGAGGCCGGGTACCGCGACAACGGCCCGCCGGGCGAACGGCCCATCTATCACGAGGGCTACTACGGCGCCTTCGTCCTCGACCCCGATGGCAACAACGTCGAAGCCGTCTTCCACAACCGGTGATCCAGCTCTCCGCAGCAAGTCACGCCGAGCTCCTGTCACGCCTCACGGCGCTGCGAGAGCTCGCGCAGGAGCTCAGCATGGCGTTCGACGACCCGAAGGCCGGGCAAGGTGCACGCCAGGTGCTCGCCTCGATCGACCGTATGCTCGAGATTCTTCGCGCTCCGTAGAATCATTGCCGTGCCGTCCGACCCGCTGACCGACGAGCAGCGCGAGATCCGCGACCTCGTGCGCACGCTCGCGCGCGAGCGCGTCGCCCCGCGCGCCGCCGAGATCGACAAGAAGGGCGAGTTTCCGTGGGACATGGTCGAGCTCTTCAAGGAGCACGAGCTCTTCGGCCTTCCTTACGAAGAGCGGTACGGCGGCACCGGGACCGGCGCGCTCATGGTGCTCGTCGCGATCGAGGAGCTCTCGAAGGTTTGCGCGACGACGGGTCTCATCCTCGCTGTCCAGGAGCTCGGCTCGCTCGGGATCAAGCTTGCGGGCACCGATGAGCAGAAACAGCGGTTCTTGCCGCGGCTGGCGAGCGGCGAGTGGCTGGCCGCGTACGCGTTGACGGAGTCGGGCTCGGGCTCGGACTCGGCGGCGATGCGGACCGAGGCGCGCCCGGACGGCGATGAGTACGTCATCAACGGGTCGAAGCGGTTCATCACGAACGCCGGTGTCGCGCAGCTCTACACGGTGTTCGCGAAGACCGACCCGGAGGCGGGCCACTCAGGCATCTCTGCCTTTGCGGTCGAGGCCGCCACGCCGGGCTTCGAGGTCGGGCGGATCGAGCCGAAGATGGGGATCAAGGGCTCGACGACCGGGGAGATCTTCTTCAACGACCTCCGAATCCCCGCCGACAATCTGCTGGGCGAAGAGGGCGAGGGGTTCAAGATCGCGATGCGGATTCTCGACCGCTCTCGACCGGGGATCGCGGCGCAAGGCCTGGGGCTCGCTCAGGGCGCGACCGACTACGCGCTCGAGTATGCGAAGAGCCGGGAGACGATGGGGAAGCCGATCGCGCAACATCAGCTGATCGCGGCGTCGCTGGCGGACATGGAGACCAAGTGCGAGGCCGCGCGAGGCCTGCTCTACAAGATCGGGATGATGATCGACGAGGGCGCGCCCGACGACGAGCTGACGAAGGTCTCGGCGATGGCAAAGCTCTACTGCACGGACGTCGCGATGGAGGTCACGACCGACGCCGTGCAGGTGCTGGGGGGTTACGGCTACATGCAGGAGTACCCGGTCGAGCGGATGATGCGTGACGCGAAGATCACGCAGATCTACGAGGGCACGAACCAGATCCAGCGGCTCGTGATCGCGCGGGAGATGCTCAAGGAAAACCGCGCCTTCCTCCTTGAAACAGTCTGAGCTCTGGTTCAGCTTCGGCAACGTCGCGGAGACGTACCACCGCGTCCGGCCGCCGTACTCGCAGCGCTTGTTGGACCGGGCGCAGGAGGCACTCGAGCTCGGCGCGGGCGCGCACGTCCTCGACCTCGCGGCCGGCACCGGTCGGCTGACGCAGGAGCTCGCGCTTCGGTTCGCTGAGGTCGTCGCCGTAGAACCGGATGAGCGGATGCGCGCCGTGCACGGCGGAGCGCTCGCGGGGAGTGCGGAGGCGATCCCGCTCGAGGATGCGAGCGTCGATGCGGTCTTCGTCGGCGAGGCGTTTCACTGGTTCGATCCGGCGGCAGCGATCGGGGAGCTCGTGCGCGTGCTTCGGCCGCGCGGCGGGCTCGCGATCGTTTCGACGCACTGGTGGGAGACGGAGCCGCCGGTTCCCGCTGACGCGCTCGAGCTACTCAGCGAGCCGTACGAACGGTCCCGCCCTCAGCGCCGTCCGCCCTGGGACGACGCCTTCGCCGGGTCGCCATTCGGGCCGCTGAACTACGAGCGCGCAGTGGACGAGCTGACGGTCGGTCCCGACGAGCTCTTGACCCTGTACTCGACGACGAGCTCGCTCGCTTCGCTCCCGGTCGAAGAGCGCGCCGCCCTCTTCGCGCAGGTCAGGCCCCTCCTCCGAGACTCCTACCGGCTTCCGCTCCGGCACGAGCTCACCTGGACGCGGCTCTCCTCGTGAGCGACGAGATCCAGGTCGGGCGTCGCCGCGTTCGCTTGACGAGCCCGGACAAGGTGCTGTTCCCGGACGACCGGGTGACGAAGGCCGATCTTGCGCAGTACTACCTCGACGTCGGGCCGGCGATCGTGCCCCACCTACGGAACCGACCGTTCACGCTCAAGCGCTACCCGCACGGCATTCACGGCCAGGCGTACTTCCACAAGCAGGCGCCGAAGGGCAAACCGCCGTGGATCCCGACGCGGAAGTTTCGTACCTGGCCGCGTGAAGGCGGCTCGCGCCTCGTCGATTTCACGCTGGTGAATGAGCCCGCCGCGCTCGTCTGGATGGTGCAGATGAACTGCATCGACATGAACGCGTGGTACTCGCGGGTCGACAAGCCCGAACGGCCGGACTACGTCGTCTTCGACCTCGACCCGCCCGATTCGCGGAACGGCTTCGTGCAGGCGATTCGCGTGGCGCACCTCGTCCGGGAGGCGCTCGACCGGCTCGAGCTGCGCTCGTTCGTGAAGACGAGCGGCGCCGACGGAATTCACGTCCTGGTGCCGATTGCGCGCCGCTACTCGTACGCCGAGACGTACGAGTGTGCCGAGCGGGTGTCACGGGGCCTCGAAGCGGAGAACCCCGGGCTCGTGACGACCGAGTGGCTGAAGCGGAAGCGCCGCGGGGTCCTGGTCGACCACCGTCAGAACGGGCGCGGAAAGACGATCGCGTCCGCCTACTCCGTGCGGCCGAAGCCGGGGACGCCGGTGTCGACGCCGCTCCGCTGGGAAGAGCTCGGCGAGAAAGTGCGACCGCGCGACTTTGGGATGCGAGAGGCGCTGGCGCGGGTCGAGAAGCACGGCGACCTCTTCGAGCCGGCGCTCCGCGGAGGACAGGCGCTGGGGCCGGCGCTGCGCTCGTTACGCGCGTGAGGCGCGCCGTCGTCATCGGCTCGGGGCCGAACGGGCTCGCGGCGGCGATCACGATGGCGCGCGCGGGCTGGCAGGTGACCGTCCACGAGGCGGAGGCGACGATTGGCGGCGGCATGCGCTCGGCCGAGCTGACCTTGCCGGGGTTCGTTCACGATCTCTGCTCCGCGATTCACCCGCTCGGGCGCGACTCGCCCTTCTTCCGCGATCTCGAGCTGCCGATCGAGTGGATCCACCCACCCGCTCCGGTCGCACACCCGCTCGACGACGGCACGGCCGTGATGCTCGAGCGCTCATTGCTCGAAACCGCGGAGCAGCTCGGCGAGGACAGGGCCGGTTACGTGCGTCTCGCCTCCCCGATCGTCTCGTCGTGGCGCGAGCTCGAGCCGATCGTTCTCGGCCCGCATCCACCGACGTTTCGCCGGCTCGCCTCCGCCTTCAGCCTCCGCGTCGGGCGTGACGGGCTCTCAAGCGCCCGCTCGCTCGCAGAGCGTGTGTTCGAGACCGAGCGGGGCCGCGCGCTTTTCGCCGGACACGCGGCGCACTCCATGTTGCCCCTGGAACGGAGGCCGAGCGGCGGAATCGGACTCTTCCTGATCGCGGTTGCGCACGCGTACGGCTGGGCGTTTCCTCGCGGCGGCTCGCAACGCATTGCGGATGCGTTGGCGGAGCGTCTCCGCGAGCTCGGCGGCGAGATCCGGACCGAGAGCCCGGTCGACGCGCTGCCGAGAGCCGACGCGGTGCTCGCGGACGTCGTGCCTCGAGAGCTGCTCCGGATCGCTGGCGATCGGCTGCCCGCGCGGTATGCCGCAGCGCTCCGACGCTACCGCTACGGGCCGGGCGCCTTCAAGCTCGACTGGGCGCTGGACGGGCCGATCCCCTGGCGAGCCGAAGAGTGCCGCCGCGCCGCGACCGTGCACGTCGGCGGGAGCTTCGACGAGATTGCCGCGTCGGAGCGTGCGTCATGGGCGGGGCAGCACGCCGAGTGCCCGTACGTCCTCCTCACCCAGCCAGGCCTGTTCGACGACTCACGTGCCCCTGCGGGCAAGCACACGGCCGGGGCGTATTGCCACGTCCCGAACGGGTCGACCGAGGACATGACCGGTCGCATCGAGGCCCAGATCGAGCGCTTCGCGCCCGGCTTCGGGGAACTCATCCTCGCCAGGAGCGCAACGGGGCCGGCGGATCTCGAGCGCCGAAACCGGAACATCGTCGGCGGCGACATCAACGGCGGCGCCATGGATCTCGGTCAGCTGCTCTTCCGCCCGGTGCGAAAGCTCGTTCCCTACCGGACACCGATCCGCGACCTCTACATCTGCTCCTCGGCCACGCCCCCTGGCGGCGGCGTCCACGGGATGTGCGGGTATTCCGCGGCCAGAGTCGCCTTGCGCGACGCCTAGTACTTCCCGCTGCTCCCGCCGCTGCCGCTCTCGCCCGTGCCGATGTCACCGCACGCGACATAGGTCTGAATCTGCGCAGACGACATGTGAACGTTGATCGCGAACCCGCCGCTCCCTAGGTCGTCGAGCGTCGCGCCGACCGTGCTCGTCGACTTGCCGTTCTTCACATCCGCCAGCGCGTAGGCGGGCGTAGGGTCGAGATTGACGCACGACCCGTGGTGAATGTGCGCCGGCTGTGCTACGGAACCCATCGACGCGGACATGCTCTCGAGGTTGATCACGACCTTGGTCTGAGCGCCTACTTTCGTCAGCGTCGCCGAGCCCGACTCACCGGAGCCGTTCTGTTCGCCGAGCGTGACGGTCACCTCGTCGCTGCCGCTGCTCGCCTTGTCGCCGCTGCTGCCGCAGCCCGCTGCTCCGAAGACCAGGAGGCCGACGATGACGCAGGTTCCTTTGCGAATCATCACAGGTCAGTTCGGCCGCAAGCCCGAATCGGTTTCCCTCCTACCGGCCGACCACTTCGAAGTCCGAGCCCTTTACGCGCCCGAGCGTGTGCAGCTGGTCGTTCGACCACCGCGGGTCCGGTGCGCCCGTGATGTACCAGTTCGACCCGTTGTCGGCGACGAGCATCCCGTACCGCTTGAGCGCGACGAGGACGATCTGCGCCTGCCGCGGGTAGCCGCTCACGTCGAAGCTCGCCTTCAACCGCAGGCGAAGGCCCATTGGTGGGAGGCTCGCATCGGTGGAGTCGCTCGCAAAATGGCGGGCCGGGAAGACGTAAGCCCTCCTCGTGCGCTGCACCGTGAAGCGAAGCGCATGGTCGATCACGCCTCGTTTGACCTCGTCGTAGCGCGCGAGGCCCGGCAAGATCGGCAGGCCAGCCGCGTCGGCCGACGTCCAGCCCGCCGGGCGGAGCCGGTTCGAGCGCAGGCTCCAGATCGCTCCCGAGCCGGCCCGCCAGCCTCGACCTCTCGGATAGAGCGCGTAGAGCTCATAGAGGCGGCACGACGAGCGGTCGACGATCAACGCGTGCCGGTCGCCGGTGGAAGAACGGCCGCCCTCGATCTTCACGTCGCGCGGGATCGGATACGGGCCACGGTCGGACTCGTCGGCGTACTCGAAGGCGACGCGCGACTTCGCCTGGGTCCGCCCGACAACGGTGATCGGAATCCCGATCGGAGCTCCATTCCAGAGACCGGAGCCGAAGTCGGCATGCAGGCCGGTATCCGCTCCGATCGAGTTCACGATCTGGGCGGAGTTCGCTGCCACCGGGCGTGAGTCGACGCGCTGGTTCCAGGGATTGGACTTCGGAAAGACGGGGCAGCGAGGCGCGCTCGGCATGCGGAGAGCGTTCGCAGTCGAGCCTCCCAGCGCAAGCCCAACCACGAGCACCGGTAGCAGTACGCGGCTCATTCCGCTGCTATCGACGCGCGGAGCCGTTCGACCAAGGGATCGGGCTTCCCCCAAAGGGGTGGACACTCGTCCAGCGACACCCAGCGGCACGGGTAGACGATGCCGGCATCCATGCCCGTCCCGGTCACGTGGTGCTCCCATGCGTCGGGGGTCTCCGCGTCGGTCACCGCATGAAACGCGTGGCTCTCGTGCGCTCCGGGACCGAAGAGCCTGGCGAACTCTGCGCCATCGGCCAACTCGCAGACGATGTCCACACCGCCGAGGCCCGTCTCCTCCTCGACCTCGCGCACGAGGCCCTCCTCGAGGCTCTCGTGCGCATCGATTCTTCCCGCGGGTAGCTGGGTCGTCTCGCCGTGATCGAAGACGAGGAGCTCGCGGCCGCGCGTGACGTATCCGACGACGCGCTTACGAAGAAGCGCGTACACGAACTCACCGCGGCTGCCCCAGACCTCGATGTCGGCTGCGACCGGAACCCACCGGCAGACGACGAGCGAGTCGGACTCGGCGCCGTCGCCCGTGATGCGGTGCTCCCAGGTATCGGGCAGAGGCTCGGCCGCTGCCGCGTGGACGAAATGGCTGAGATGAACGAGATCGGGCTGGAGGTGCCCAGGGTGCTCGGCCGTGCCGAGTAGCCGGATGAACTCGACCTCGAGGCCGGTTTCCTCGCGGGTCTCGCGGATAGCCGCGTCCTCGACGCTTTCTCCCTCGTCGATCCCGCCTCCCGGCACGACTGCGGTGAACTTCGGCTCGCTCGGAACGTCGAACACGAGCAGCTCGTCAGCGCCGGTCTTCGGGTGCTCTCGCGTAACGTAGACGACGACGTGTGGCCGGCTGGGCAAGCTCAGCCGGATTGAGCCCGGAGCTTGGTCTTGTAGGCCCTCTTCTTCTCCCGATAGGCCTCGAGCGCCTCGCGCGAGTCGACGTCGCCGATGGTCGGGTGCGACGGGACGAGTCCCTCGGCGGCTTGCACGCCGAACCGTTTGGCGAGGACGGAGCCCAGCGCGATCACCTTCATCTTTCCGAAGCCGGGGAGCGCTTCGATCCGCTTGCGTAGGTCGTCGGAATCGCTCGCGTCGCGCCAGAGGCGAGAGGCGTCGCCGTCGTATTCCTCCTTGACGAGGGCGCACAGCTCCTGCACCCGCGCCGCCATCGAGCCCGGGAACCGGTGAACGGCCGGCTTCTCGCGGAAGGCGGCCTCGACCTCCGCCGGATCCAGCCGGGCAACCTCGAGCGTCCCCAGCCGCTGCTTGATCTTCAGCGGGCCCAGGAACGCGGTCTGGACCGGCACCTGCTGGTCAAGCGCAAAGCCGATCAGGAGCGCCAGCGGATCCGTCGCGAGCAGCGCGTTTGCCTCCTCGCTGTCCGTGTAGTGCAGCCGGTCTGGCGCGGCGATCGCCATGGCTGCAGCTTAGTGGTCTGACCGGCAACGTTCGCCAAGTCCCTGGCCCGCGATCACGCGGCGCCAGAGCCCACGCTCGCGCTTGTCAAGGCCGACGGGCCTTGCCTGCGCGGGATCGCGGCCTCTGGCTTGGTGCTCGCGACCCAGGACCCGGGCAACGTCACCGGCCAGACCACTAACGCTCGAGGGCGGCCACGACGGCATCGAGGTTCGAGCGCCAGAGCGCCTCAGGAGTCGGCGGCAGGATGTCGTCCCAGATCGCGGCGAAGCTGCCGATCAGCTGCGGAAGTCTGGCCGGGCGGGCCATGAACCACCAGTGGAGATGCTCGCCCCCGTCGCCCCAGCGACAGACGTGCACGCGACCGATCTCGCCGATCGAGCGGATCGCCCGCTCGATGCGAGCCAGCAGCACGCCGAGCTCGGCCGCGAGCTCGTCGGGGAGGTCGCCCGGCTCCCCGTAGTGCTCCCGGGGCTCTAGGAGGACGACGACCGGAAGACCCGTCGGCTCCTCGAGCGCGTGCAGGCGCCAGCGCTCGCTCGTCCAGATGTACTCGTCGTCCGTGGCCTGGCAGCGTCTGCAGTCGACACCACCCTCGCCGAAGCGCGGCTGTTCCCGCTCGACCGGCGGCTGAAGAGTCCGCGGCGTCATCTCGCCGTCGAACGGGAACGTCTCCCACTCCCAGACCGGCGGCATGCGCAGAGCGTCGGCTACGCGCGCATACAGCTCCTCCGGAGTCTCCGGCATGGTGCGATGCTAACGCCGTGGAGTGGCCGGACTCGTTCTACGAGCTGCGACGCGGCGAGGGCTGCCCGATGTGTGCTCAGGGCCGGCCGGACGAGACCGAGTACGGTGCCCGCATCTTCGCCGGAGAGGTCTCGGATGCATATCTCCAGAAGGCCGCTGTGCAGCGGGGGTACACGATTGTCACCTGGCGCGGCCGGCATGTTGCTGAGCCGACGGAGCTCGACCAGGAGGAGGCTTCGGCGTACTGGCACGAGGTGTTGCGCGTGGCGAAGGCCCTCGAGGAGCATCTGAAGCCGGTGAAGATGAACTACGACCTGCTCGGCAACTCGCTCCCGCACCTGCACACGCACCTCGTGCCTCGGTATGCAGATGACCCCAAGCCCGGCTGGCCGTTCCCGTTCCCGGAGGACTCGCCGCCGCCGATCGAAGAGGAAGCGTTCCGCGCCGACGTGTCGGCACTGCGCTCGAGACTCGCGGTGTAGTAGCTCGCTGTCGCACAATGGTGAGAACCATGGTTCGGCAGCAGACGATCGACGATCCGCTCGCGCAGGCGCGCGAAGCGGTTGCGCGCCGGTCCTGGCGCGAGGCGTACGACCTCCTGACGTCCGCGGATGCCTCAGGCGACCTCTCGCCGGAGGATCTCGAGCTCCTCGCCGAGGCGGCCTCGTGGGCGGGGCCGACGGAGCGGTGTATCAGCGCGCGCGAGCGGGCCTATGCCGCCTATCTCGACGCAGGCGACCGAAGGAGCGCAGCACGGCTCGGGCTCGAGCTGTTCAGGGACTTCGGCCTCCGCGGCGCTGGATCCGTGGCGGCAGGCTGGTTGAGGCGGGCCGAGCGGCTACTGGCAGACGAGGCTGAGTGCTGCGAACACGGCTACCTTGCCTATCGGCAATCGCGAGCTGCCTCGGCGCACGGCGATCTCGAGGGTGCCCTACGGGACACCCGGCGAGCTGTCGAACTGGGCCGCCGGTTCGGTGACCGGGACCTCGAAACCCTCGCCCTCCACTGGCAGGGCTATGTGCTTCTCGAGACAGGGAAGGTCGACGAGGGCTGGGCGCAGATCGAGGAGGCGAGCGCGGCGGCGATCTCAGGCGAGCTCAGGCCCGGCGCAGCCGGCGTCATCTACTGCAACACGATCTGTGCCTGTCGGGACCTTGCCGACTTTCAACGCGCCGCGGAATGGACGGAGCACTTCGATCAATGGTGTGCCCGCACCCAGCTGCCGGGAGGGCGAGCGGCCGACTGTCGCGTCCACCGTGCCCAAGTGCTTCGGCTGCGCGGGCAGTGGGCCGCGGCGGAGCAGGAGGCAACGGTCGCCCGCGACGACTTTCTCACGTTCGGCCTCAAAGTCCAGGTAGCGGAGGCGTTGGCGGAGATCGGCGAGATCCGGCTCCGGCTCGGCGACTTAGCACGTGCTGAGGAGGCGTTTCGCGAGGCGCACGAGCATGGCTGGGATCCTCAACCGGGTCAGGCGCTTCTGAAGCTGGCGCAGGGGCAGGTGCAGGCGGCAGTCAAGTCGATCGAACGCGCCCTCGGCGACGAGTCGATGGGTCGTCTGGAGCGCGCGAGCTTGCTCCCCGCTCGGGTCGAGATCAGCTTGGCGGCGGCTGACCACGACGCCGCTCGCACAGGCGTGGAGGAGCTCGACGCGACCGCGCACCAGGTTGGCTCTCCAGCTCTTCAGGCGAGCGCGCTCGTCGCTCGAGGAGCACTCGAGCTCGCTACGGGGGAGGAGGGTGCTGCGGCGGAGCACCTCCGTCGCGGCTGCCGCCTGTGGCAAGAAGTCGACGCCCCCTACGAGGTGGCACGGGCGCGCGTCCTGCTTGCCGCGGCCTACCGTGCGGGAGGGGACGAGGAGGCGGCGGAGCTCGAGCTGCAGGCTGCGCAGTCCACTTTTACGCGGCTGGGAGCGCTGCCGGATACGCGGCACACGGCGGGACTCCTCGCCGACCTCGGGGGCGCCGAGGAGGTGCGCCTGGCCAGGACCTTCCTGTTTACCGACGTATGCGGCTCCACTGCGCTCCTGGAGGCGGTCGGCGACGAGGCGTGGCATGACCTGAGCGACTGGCACGACCGGACTCTGCGGGCGCTCTTTGCCGAGCACCTCGGTGAGGAGGTCGACCACGCGGGCGACGGCTTCTTCGTCGCGTTTCCAGAGCCGGTTGCGGCGGTCGAGTGTGCGAGGTCGGTCCAGCGAGCGCTCGCTGAGCACCGCAGGGCACACGGCTTCGCGCCGTCGGTGCGTATCGGCGTGCACGCCAGCGAGGCTACGCCGGCCGGCAGGGGCTATCGCGGGAAAGGCGTCCACGAGGCAGCGCGCATCGCCGCGTTGGCCGGCGCGGGGGAGATCGTCGCCAGCCGCGACACGGCCGACGCGGCCGGCGCCGTCTGGTCGGAAGAGCGCTCGGTCGAGCTGAAGGGGATCTCCGAGGCGGTCGAGATCGTCACCGTCCGCTGGCGCTGAAGCCGAACACTTGTTCGATGGCGCGCCGGCCGGTAGGCTGACGCCGTGGAGGCGCTGTCCGTCTTTTCGCCCGAGACGCGCGGCTGGTTCGAGGGGGCCTTCGAGGGGCCGACGCCAGCGCAGGAGCTCGGCTGGCCGGCGATTGCAAGCGGGAAGGACACGCTGATCCAGGCTCCCACCGGCTCAGGGAAGACGCTGGCCGCCTTCCTCTACGGGATCGACCGGCTGACCCGCGCACCGGGGAAGGGCCTCCGCCTCCTCTACGTCTCGCCGCTGAAGGCGCTGAACTACGACATCGAGCGCAACCTGCGCGGGCCGCTAGCAGGGCTCGACTCGAAGCTCCGCGTGGCGGTTCGCACCGGAGACACGCCGCAGCGGGACCGCGCGGCGATGCTCCGGGAGCACCCGGACATCCTGATCACGACTCCCGAGTCGCTTTACCTGCTGCTCACGTCTCGCGGGCGCGAGATGCTGAAGAGCGTCGAGACGTTGATCCTCGACGAGGTGCACGCCGTGGCCGGGACGAAGCGGGGCGCGCACCTCGCGCTCTCCGTCGAGCGGCTCGACCGCCTCACCGAGAAGCCCGTTCAGCGCATCGGGTTGTCTGCGACCCAGCGCCCGATGGAGGAGATCGGCCGGTTCGTCGCGGGCGGAAAGCCGATCGAGCTCGTCGACGCGGGCCGCGCGAAGGAGCTCGACCTGAAAGTCGTCGTTCCCCTCGAGGACATGCGCGAACCGGGCGAGTCGACTTCCATCTGGCCGTCGATCTACCCCGAGGTCCTCAAGCTCGTCGAGGAGCACCGCTCGACGATCGTCTTCGTGAACAACCGCCGCCTCGCCGAGCGGCTCGCGCTGCGCCTGAACGAGCTGGCGAGCGAGGGAGCCGAGGCGGATGCGCCGCGCAAGGAGATCGCTCGCGCCCACCACGGGTCGCTGGCGCGCGAGCAGCGGCTCGAGGTCGAGGAGCTGCTGAAGCTCGGCGAGATCCCGTGCCTCGTGGCCACCTCGTCGCTCGAGCTCGGCATCGACATGGGCGCCGTCGACCTCGTCATCCAGGTCGAGTCGCCGAAGTCGGTCGCGCGCGGTCTCCAACGGGTCGGCCGGGCGGGGCACGAGCTCGGCGCCGTCTCGCGCGGGCGAATCTTCCCGAAGTTCCGAGCCGACCTGCTCGAGTCCGCGGTCGTCGCCGAGCGGATGCAGGCCGGCGCGATCGAGGAGACAGTCATTCCGCGGAACCCACTCGACGTGCTCGCGCAGCAGATCGTGGCGATCTGCGCCGACGAGGAGATCTCGGTCGACGAGCTCCACGACCTGGTCCGCGGCGCGTACAACTTCGCCGACCTCTCGCGCGTCCAGCTCGAGAACGTCCTCGACATGCTCGCCGGCCGCTACCCGTCGGACGAGTTCGCCGAGCTGCGACCCAGGATCGTCTGGGATCGCACGGCCGGCGTGATCCGCGGCCGCGGCGGTGCGCGCCAGCTCGCGGTCACGAACGCGGGGACGATCCCCGACCGCGGTCTCTACGGCGTCCACCTCGTGAACGGCGGCGGCCGCGTCGGCGAGCTGGACGAGGAGATGGTCTACGAGGCTCGCGCCGGCCAGACGTTCATGCTCGGCGCCTCCACCTGGCGGATCGAGGAGATTACGCGCGACCGCGTGCTCGTCTCGCCTGCGCCAGGCGTTCCGGGCGCGATCCCGTTCTGGAAGGGCGAGGGGCCCGGCAGGCCGTACGAGCTCGGCGAGGCGATCGGCAAGGCCTCCCGCGAGCTCGCCGCGTTGCCGGAGGCAAAGGCGATCAAGCGGCTGACGGAAGAGCACTCCCTGGACGAGCAGGCGGCGCAGAACCTCATGGCCTTCTTGACCGACCAGCAGGCTGCGACCGGCGCCGTCCCGTCGGACCGGACCGTCGTCGTCGAGCGCTTCCGCGACGAGATCGGGGACTGGCGCGTCTGCATCCTGACGCCGTTCGGGGCCCGTGTGCATGCGCCCTGGTCGATGGCGATCGGAGCCCGGCTCCGCGACGCGCTCGGCCTCGAGGTGCAGTCGCTGTGGTCCGACGACGGCATCGCGCTCCACCTTCCCGACGCGGACGCGACTCCGCCCACTGAGGAGCTGATCATCGACCCGGACGAGATCGAAGAGCTCGTGATGGGCGAGCTCGGCGGAAGCGCTCTCTTCGGCTCGCGCTTCCGCGAGAACGCCGGCCGCGCGCTGCTCATCCCACGCCGCCGGCCGGGAGAGCGGACGCCCCTCTGGCAGCAGCGGCTCAAGGCACAGGGCCTCCTTCAGGTCGCGCGCAAGTACGGCTCGTTCCCGGTAATCCTCGAGACCTATCGCGAGTGCCTCCAGGACGTGTTCGACCTCCCGGCCCTGAAGCGTTTGCTGTCGGGACTGAAGACGCGGCAGCTCGACCTCGTCGACGTCGAGACGGCCACAGCCTCGCCCTATTCCACCTCGCTGCTCTTCGACTACGTCGCGAACTACATGTACGAGGACGACACGCCGCCTGCGGAGCGGCGTGCCCAGGCGCTGTCCCTCGACCGCGACTTGCTCAAGGAGCTGCTCGGCCAGGAGGAGCTGCGGGACCTGATCGACCCCGGCGCCCTCGAGGAGGTCGAGGCGCAGCTGCGTGGCGATCCGCGCAACCCGGACGAGCTGCACGACGTCCTCCGGCTTCGTGGAGACCAGCGGCCCGGTCAGTTCGACGCCGCCTTTGCGCAACCGCTGCTCGACGAGCGCCGTGCAATCATCCTGCGCGTCGCGGGCGAGGAGCGCCTCGTTGCCGCAGAGGACGCCGGCCGTTACCGGGACGCGCTCGGCGCCATGCCTCCGGGAGGGCTGCCCGAAGCGTTCCTCGAGGGCGGGGCGGACTCGCTCCAGAGCCTCGTCGCTCGCTTCGCGAAGGGGCGCGGGCCGTTCACGACTGCCGAAGCGAACGACCACTTCGGGATCGACGTCGAGCCCGTGCTGCGGGCGCTCGAGAAGGAGGAGCGAATCGTCCGCGGCGAGCTTCGCCCCGGTGGGACGCAGCGCGAGTGGTGCGATGCGGACGTCCTGCGTCGCCTACGTCGTGCCTCGCTCGCGGCGCTGCGCAAGGAGGTCGAGCCCGCCGAGCAGGCGACCCTCGGCCGCTTCCTCCCGAGCTGGCACGGGATCGACCGACGGGCGACGCTTCGCGAGGCGCTTGTCCCGCTCCAGGGGCTCCCGCTCCCGGCCTCACTCTGGGAGTCCGAGGTGCTGCCGCGCCGGGTTCCGAACTACCAAGCCGGTTGGCTCGACCAGCTCTGCGCGAGCGGCGAGCTCGTCTGGGTCGGCGCCGGCCTCGATCGGGTCGCCGTCTACTTCCGCGAGGACGCTCCCGCGCTGGGGCGTCCCGCCGGGGCCGAGCCGCCGGAAGGAGACGTGCACGACCGGATTCGCGAAGTGCTCGGGCGCGGAGCCCAGTTCTGGTTCGACCTGCTCGCGGCGGCTGAGCTCGAGGCCGAGCAGGCGCTGCCGGCCCTCTGGGACCTCGTCTGGGCCGGCGAGGTGACGAACGACGCCTGGACGCCGCTGCGCGCGGGCCGGCGCTACGGCGTCACGCGGCCCGAACGCCGCCCGAGACGGTTCTCGCGGCGGCGCTCGACGGGCATCACCGCGACCCAGGGCCGCTGGTCGCCCACCGACCGTCTCTTCCTCGGGATGCCGGACCGTCGGGCACTCGCCGAGCTCCTGCTCGAGCGCCAGGGGATCGTCACCCGGGACGGCGTGCGTGCGGAAGGGATTCCCGGTGGTTACAGCGCCGTCTACGGCGAGTTGAAGGCGCTCGAGACGCTCGGGCTCTGCCGGCGCGGTTACTTCGTCGAGGGGCTCGGCGGTGCCCAGTTCGCGCTCGGCGGCGCGGTCGAGCGTCTTCGAGAGCTAAGGCCTAGAGAAGGTGAGGAGCAGGAGCCTCTGGTGATTGCCGCCGCCGACCCGGCCCAGCCGTATGGCGCCGAGCTGCCCTGGCCGAAGCGGGCCGGCGGCCGCGCGGCACGGGTCGCAGGCGCTCTGGTTGTCCTCCTCGGCGGTGAGCCGGCGCTCTTCGTGGAGCGTGGCGGCCGCTCGATCGTCTCGCTCCGTGAGCCCGACGAGGCCTGGCTGCGGCCCGCTCTGGGGGCGCTCGTCGAGCGAGTGAAGACGCGCGGCGGGAAGCGTCTTGCAGTCGAGCGCTTCGACAGCGAGCCGGTGGGGGAGACCGACCTGATGCCCCTGCTCCTCGAGGCCGGATTCGTCGCCGGGCCTCGACGAGCCGTGCTTCGGCCTTAGTAGTAGGAGGGTTTGACGAAATATGGCTGAGCCGCCGGGCCGCGCTGCTCGCCCCGAGGCCGGGTCCTCAGTCGCATCCAGGCTACGAGCCTGGATGCTCCCTGCGTCCGCGCCCTCGGAACGAGCAACGCGCCCCGGCGACGAGCAACATTCCGCCAAACCCTCCTAGACGAGTCGGCCCAGCACGGCGCCGAAGATGGTGTGCCTCGTGGTCGCCTGAACGAACGCGCGAGGGCTGAAGATCCGCGCCACTCCCGGCTCGCCGCGGGCCGGGTGGTAGCGATCCACGAAGTACCCGGTCGGGAAGAGCGCGAGATGCTCGAGGAGAGCAAGCTCGAGGGCGAGCCGACGCGGATCTCGAGGCACGCGCCGCGCGATCTCGTGGTACGCGAGCCCGAAGATAGCGCCGTTCACAACGTGGAGCGCAAAGCCCAGAGGCCGCCAGGCGGGGCCGCGTGTGAACGCCTTGCCGAGCACGGCGATGTCCGAGTAGTCCCACCGGAGCAAGCGCTGGTCGATCGGCTCGAGCAGGCCCCAGGCGACCGCCGCGATCGCGCCGGCCCGTGCCCTTTTCCAGCGAACGCGCATACGCTTGAAGCATGCCCGAAGGCGACGCACTTCATCGCGCTGCTCGCAGCCTGCAACCGTTGGTCGGCGAGCGGGTCGAGGTGGAGACGCCGCATCCGCGCGCGCGGGTGACCGGGGTCGCCGAACGTCTCGACGGCAAGCGGCTCGTTCGGGTCGAGGCCGTTGGAAAGAACCTGCTGCTGCGTTTCGAGGGCGGGCTCGTCCTCCGCAGCCATCTCCGCATGCGCGGTCGCTGGCAGCTCCTGGAGAGAAACGGGGCGCGCCAGGGCACGCCCTGGCTCGTGCTCCGCGGCGCGAAGAACGAGGCGGTGCTATGGAACGGGCCGGTGCTCGAGCTCGACGAGCGGCACGTCCGCAGTCTCGGCCCGGACATCCTCGCTGACCCGCCCGACCTCGACGGGATGCTCGCCAAGCTGCGTGCAACCGACCAGCGGACAGCAATCGGCGACGCTCTCCTCGACCAGCGCCTCGTCGCGGGCATAGGCAACCTCTGGCGAGCGGAGGCCCTCTGGCGCGCCCTCATTTCCCCGTGGCGCTTCCTGAGCGATCTACAGGACGAGGAGCTCCGTACGACGCTCGGTGAGGCGGCCAGGCTAATGCGCGGGTCGCTCGACTCAGGCCTCAAGGTGCGAGCCGTCTACAGAAAGGCGGGGCGTCCCTGCCCACGCTGTGGCACGCCGATCGAGTCGCGCGGCCAGGGCGAAGCGAATCGCATCGCGTACTGGTGCCCCGCATGCCAGGCAGGAGAGCCGGCGGGCGCCTTGTAAGCAGGGGCGTGCGCGCTCCGCAGCTCCACTCCGCCCTGCGCGGCTTCTGCCTGGGATCGTTCGCGTTCTTCGGCCGCGAGATCAAGGACGGAGCCGACATCCAGTTCGTGTTCGAGGAACACGGCTCGCGAGACCGGCCGACGCTCTACGAATACCGCCCGCTCGTCCGCTCGTTCGTCGACGCTCGCGGGGGCCGCCTGCTCGGGCTCGGCGACACGACGATCGCCCTGGAGGCGCTGGGACGCGAGCCCGCGGCTGCGATCTACGCCCGGGCTCATGCGGGAGCGCGGGCCGAACATGCGCTCTTCCGGACGGTCCTCCTGCCGCTCCTCGGCGACGTCGCCGAGGCGTGCGGCGGCTTCGATTGGGACGACGACGCATTTGACCGCGCCTATCGGGGGCTCGAGCAGTCGCTGTTCGGCGAAGAGCGCGCCTATGCGGCGGTGGCTCCGCTCGTCGGTCTCGAAGCGGGGGGCATCGTCGAGCTGGGCGAGGGCCTGCGCGTACGACATGCCGCCGAAGGCGAGCTCGGCGCGCACTGGCCCGACGCGGCCAAGCTCGTCCCGGACAGCTTCGGCCGGGAGACCGACCGGATGTGCGTGCTCGAGCTCGAGCGCCCGCTCTCGGCCGCGGGCTCAGAGCCGCCGGATGCGCCAGGCGAGATCGCGGATGCGGTGACCGCGCTTCGACTGGCCACCTCGGGTGCCATCGCGGCGGGGCCTGTCCTCTTCGAGCGGCTCGACTGGCGACCCTACGGCGTGCGGCCGATGCTTCCGATTGCGGCAACCCAGCCTCCCGGCGAGGCGACGCGGCTGGACGTCTTTCGCGGGGGTGTCGCGCGAACGATGCTCGAGCGGCTCTCCGCGGCCGAGGAAGATCGTGAGCTCGGCGAGGCGCTCGACCGCTGGGAGCTCTCGCTCTTCCAGGACGCGCCGTTTCGGGCCGAGCAGCTCCGCTCGTCACTCGAAGCGCTGCTCGGCGCAGGCGACGGGTCGTGGGCAGCCGCGCTACGCGCTGCCGTGCTGCTCGGCGAGAGCGGACGCGAGCGCGGAGCGTGCCTGGGGTCGTTGCGGCGTCTCGGAGAAGGCGTTGCGGATGCCGAAGCGGGTGATCTCGTGCGGCGCGCTCTTGTCGAGACGCTCAGTCGCGGCGATCGGGCCCGGCTCGTCGGGGAGCTGGACGAGTCGCTGCTCGGGGTGCGCCCCAAGCCTTCGGGCCGTGTCGCGCACGCGGTTGCGAGCTGATTCGGACCTGGCACATTTGCGGCAAGGTCTCGCCGCTAGCGTGGAAGCGGTGGAAAAGGAGCTCGCACTTCTGGACCGGCTCGAGCGGATTGACGGCCTCCGGCGTGAGGATGCGCCGGCGGGAGTGCTGCTCGAAGAGGTGCGTTCGCTTCTCTCGGAAGCAGAGCAGTGGGCCCGGGAGGACCCGGCCACTCCCGCGAGCGCGGCCCGGGCAATCGAGCGTTCGAGGGCGGCGCTTGCAGCCGGCGAATCGTGCTCGGAAAACGCCCTCGCGATGCCCTGACCGCGAAAACGCCCGGAAAGTAGGGCGAATCCTGTTCGACTGTGGGATTTTCCTGCACAATGGAGACGTGCAGGACTGCACCATCACCGGTCGAAGTGGGGAGTCGTAATGGGGCTTACACGCCTTCTCTCGCGACCGCACGCGCGTGAACAGGAAGCCGAGGGAGAGACGCCCCGGACTGACGACACGCCCCGAAACGCGGAGGTCATCGCCTTCGCAAACCAGAAGGGTGGCGTCGCGAAGACGACCTCGACGCTGAACCTGGCGGCAGCCCTCGCCGAGAAGGAGAACCGGGTCCTCTGCGTGGACATGGACCCGCAGGGCAACCTGACGATGAGCCAGGGGCTGAACCCCGACTCGATCGAGCGCTCGATGTTCGACGTGCTCGTCCACCGTCTGCCGATCGAGAACGTGATCGAGCACACGGAGATCGACCTGGCCGTGTCGTCGATCGATCTCGCGGGAGCCGAGCTCGCTCTCTCGAGCATGATCGGCCGTGAGCGAGCTCTCGAAAAGGCGCTCGCGCCGGCCAAGACCCTCTACGACTACATCCTCATCGACACGCCGCCGTCGCTCGGCCTGCTGACGATCAATGCTCTCGTCGCGGCCGACCACGTGATCGTGCCCGTCCAGTGCGAGTACCTCTCGCTCCGCGGGCTCGTCCAGCTCGAGAACACGCTGGCGATGATCCGCGAGAACCTGAATCCCAACGTTTCGATCATGGGCATCCTGCCGACGATGTTCGACCGTCGTACGCTGCACGCGCGCGAGGCGGTGGAAATCCTCGAAGAGAATTTCGGTGACCTCGTCTTCAAGACGCGCATCAGGAAGACGATCCGCTACGCGGAAGCACCGGTAAAGGGCACCTCGGTGCTCAAGTACGACCCGACCGGCAATGCCGCGGAGGCGTACCGGGATCTGGCGAAGGAGGTGCTCAATGGCTCGCAAGCGCGCAAGCATGCGTGAGGGTCCCCTCGCGGAGCTCTTCCGGGCGACGGAAGCCGCGCAGCACGCTACGCGTCAAAGTAAGACGGCCGCGGGCGACGAGCCGGCGTCAAGCACCCCGGAGGCCGCGCCGGTCGAGCCACTCGAGGAGACGGTCGAGCACGCGCCGCCGTTCGAGCCCATTGCGCCGGAACCAGAGCCTGAACCTGCGCCGCGGCCCGACCTGAGGCCCGTCGAGGAGCTGCCTCGTGTCCAGGCGATGCCCGAGCCCGCGCCGCGGCTCCATCGAGCTCCGCGCGCCGAGACGGGCGCCTACCTCGCGGTCATCCGCGTCGTCGGCGTCGGCGGCGCGGGGCTGAACGCGGTCAACCGGATGATCGACGCCGGCATCGCGGACGTCGAGTTCGTCGCGGTCAACACCGACATCCAGCAGCTCGCGCTCTCGGACGCGCCGGTCAAGATCCACATCGGCCGCGAGCTGACTCAGGGCCTCGGCTCTGGCGCCTCGGCCGATCTCGGCCGGCGGGCCGCAGAGGAGTCCTACGACCAGATCAAGCGCGCGCTGCGCGGCTCGGACATGGTCTTCGTGACCGCGGGCGAGGGCGGCGGAACGGGGTCCGGTGCCGCGCCGGTCGTCGCGAGAATCGCGAAGGAAGTCGGCGCGCTCACGGTCGGCATCGTCACGCTCCCGTTCCACTTCGAGGGCACGAAGCGGCGTACGCAGGCCGACGACGGCATCGAGGCGCTGAGAACGGGCTGCGACACCGTGATCGTGATCCCGAACGACAAGCTGCTCGAGGTGCTCGACAAAAAGACGTCGATGCTCGACGCGTTCCGCATCGCCGACGACGTCCTACGCCAGGGCGTACAGGGCATCACCGACCTGATCACGATGCCCGGCCTCATCAATCTCGACTTCGCCGACGTGAAGACGATCATGAGCGACGCCGGATCCGCGCTGATGGGAATCGGCTTCGCAACCGGAGAGGATCGCGCCGTCAAGGCCGCCGAGAGCGCGCTCAGCTCGCCGCTGATCGACACCGAGCTCGTCGGGGCGCGCGGGATCCTGCTCTCGATCGCGGGTGGAGACGATTTGTCGCTCTACGAGGTGAACGAGGCGGCAGAGGTCGTCCGGCGCGGTGCGCGCGACGACACGAACATCATCTTCGGCGCAACGATCGACGAGCGTCTGACCGGCCAGGTCTGGATCACGGTCATCGCGACCGGCCTCGCCGACGTCCCCGGACGCAGGCACACTCCTCCGCCGCGCCGCGAGCCCGACCCGCTCGAGCCGCCCGCCTTCCTTACGGACTAGCTAGACACTCGGCAGGCCCGCGGCCGACCATGGTTGCGAGCGCTCTGCCCGTGTCGACCTCGAAGCGAAGCAGGAGGAGGCCGCGCCGGCGGGACATGAGCCGGATCATCCCGTCCTTCCCGCGGAACACGCAGGCCCCGGTCACCTTCCAGTACGGCGAGTAGCGAACCGCGAGCCGGTAGCGGCCGGGCGCGTCGACGTGGAGCAGCAGGTAGGTCTGCGCGAGGGCGAGCACTTCGGCCGGAGCGGAGCCCGTCAAAAGCGGTCGGGGACGTGGGACCGAGAAGATCGTGATGTGCTCGGTGCGAAACACGGGGACGAGCCCCGAGCCGCCGGTCCGGATCAGGCGAGCCTCTTCCTGTGCGCTGTAGTCCGTGGGCGCGTCCGTCAGGACGACGTAGCGCACGCCCAGCTGGCGCAGCCAGCGCAGGTAGGTCGCGCTGTCGAACCGGTCGTAGAGCACTTCGTTCTGCGGGAAGTCGTCCTGCCGGAACCAGCCGCGCGTGAGCGGAATACCCGCCCGCGGAAGATAGACGGCCGCCCAGTGGCCGGAAGTGTCGACGGCCTCGACACGGTAGGACGGCGCGAGGTGCTCTCGCAGGTAGTCGACCGCCGGCTGCCAGTAGGCCTCGTGGGCGGTTGGCTCGACTGTCGCGCGCGAGAAGCTCCACGCGTGCGGGCTGAGGTTCCATGAGCCAGCGAGCACGAGGACGAGCGCCGCGACCGGCAGAGGGCGCCAGCTGCGGAGCGAGAGGACGAGAACGGCGATCGGGAGCGCAGCGAAGCGCACCCGCGCGATGTTCTCCCCCAAGGGCGAGGCGATCGCGAAGGCGGCGATGCTGGTCACGCCGTACGCGACGAAGAACCAGCGGATCATCCGGGCGCTCTCGACCTGCCAGGTCAACGCTCCGCCCAGCGCGCAGAAGAGGAGGATCGAGGCAAGCTCGAACAGCGAGAACGGGTAACGGCCGCCGTCCGAGAAGGCGCGGGTGAGCAGGAATTGGCTCACGCCGACGGCCGTGATGATCAGCGTCGGCGCGAGGAGCCGCCGCCCACGCTCGAGCATGCCGAGCCCGATGCCTGCGAGGAAGATCGCCAACAGGAGGAAGGCGAGTGGGCTAGCGGCTGCGGTGAGCACGGCGAGGATGCCGAAGCGCCAGCGCTTGCCCGCCTGGAGCGCCCAGATGGCGAGCAGCCCGAGGGCGATGCCGAGCGCGAAGGGGAACGCCGCCGAGATCACGAGCCCTGCCCAGACGACCGCAAAGGTCCTGCTCGACCAGCGCGCGAGCGGCCCCCACTGCCGGCCCACGACGACCGCGAACGCGAGCGCCGCCGTCGCGATCGACGCGACCGCGAGCGGCTTGATCCCGAGGACGCCGGCGAGCGGGTAGTAGAGGACGCTGTAGGTGACGAAGCTGTAGCGGCCTCCGTACCAGAAGTTGTTCCAGAGCTGGAAGCCGTCGTGAAGGAAGACCGTCCGCTGGTAGACATGAGCGGCCAGATCGTTGCCAGGAGGCCCGAGCCAGATCAGGAGTGCTGCGAGCGAGGCGGCGGAGCCGGCGGCGAACATCGCCTCGCGCATGAGAAAGTGCGCGCGCTGCACGTCCGGCCAAGACTACTAGGCGTAGCGGCTCCTCTCCGCTTCCCGGACTACGCTTTCGCGCATGAGAGGAGCGATCGCTGCCGGGCATCGGCTCACGGCCGAGGCCGGCGCCGAGATCCTCGCCGAGGGCGGAAACGCGGTTGACGCGTGCCTCGCCGCGGCGTTTGCGTCTTGGGTGGCCGAGAGCCCGTTGACCGGGCCGGGTGGGGGAGGATTCATGCTCGTCCACCGGGCGCGGGATCGCACGACGAGGCTGCTGGACTTCTATGTCGCCATACCGGGCCTCGGGCTCGACGAGGGGAAAGCCGGGGAGATGGAGTCGGTGGACGTCGACTTCACGTCCAAGTCGAGTCAGGTCTTCAAGATCGGGGCGGCCTCGTGTGCCGTTCCTGGCGCGCCCGCGGGCCTCGCGGCGGCGCACGGCGCATACGGCTCGATTCCGTGGGCTCGCCTCATCGAACCGGCCGTCTCACTGGCCAGGAACGGCATCGCGCTGACCCGCGAGCAGGCGTACCTCCACGCGATCCTCGACCTGATCCTGCGCCACACCGACGAGGGGTGCGCGATCTATGAGAACGGCGGGAGCCGCCTCGTCGCCGGCGACAAGCTGGTGATGGAGGATCTCGCCGGGACACTCGAGACGCTGTCCGAGCGCGGTGCAGAGGACATCTACCGCGGTGAGCTCGCGCGGGCGCTCGTGAGCCATCTGGAAGCCCACGGGGGATTGATCACCGCGCGTGACCTCGCCGAGTACCGCGTGATCAGGCGTCGACCTGTCGAGGCCAGCTATCTCGGCCACGAGTTCGAGTCGAACCCGCCTCCCTCCTCGGGGGGCGTATTGATCGGCTACGGACTGCGCCTCCTCGAAGCGCTCGGCGGCAGCGGAGCGCCGGGCAGCGCCGAAGCGATCACCGCCCTCGTCCAGGTCATGCGCGAACAGGCGCATACGCGCGACGGCCGTTTCGGGAGAGATCTCTATCGCGGCGGCCTGGCGAAGCGCCTGTACACGGAGACCGCCTTGCGCGAGGCGGTCGAGCGGATGCGCGACGGCGCGCCCGTTCCGGAAGCCGCGGCGCCGACCGGCACGACTCACATCTCCGTGGTCGACGAGCGCGGCAACGCTGCGGCGCTCACCGTCTCGACCGGAGCGGGCTCGGGCGTGATCGTCCCAGGGACCGGCATCCACCTCAACAACATGCTCGGCGAGTTCGATCTCGGGCCCGCGGGAGGCGATCCCCGGCCGGGGCTCAGGCTGACGAGCATGATGGCGCCTTCCGTGGTCGTCAAGGAGGGGCGCCCTCGGCTCGTCGTGGGCAGCGCCGGCTCGTTGCGCCTGCGGGGCGCGATCCTTCAGGTGGTCGTGAACGTCGTTCGCCACGGTCTACCCGTCGAGGAGGCGATCTCCGCGGCGCGAATCCACGTGGACGATGGTCAGGTCCACTGCGAGGGAGGAAGTGAGCCGGCCGAGCTCGATCGGCTCGAGTCCCTTGGTTACGAGCTCGTACGCTGGCGGCAGCGCAATCTCTATTTCGGCGGCGCCGCCGCGGTGGAGATGTTGCCGGACGGGACCCTGGCGGCGGCAGGCGATCCTCGTCGCGGCGGCCATGGCATCGTCGTATCCGCATGAGTGACTGGCTCATCGTCAGGCCTGCGGCAGCCGGGGACGCGAACTCTCTCGTCAACCTGGGCCGGAGTGTCGCCGTCGAGGCCGAGCTCTGGTTGACCTACAACCGCAGCTCGGCGGACGAACGGCGCAACGTGAAGAGCGTCCGACGGGATCCGAACGCTGCCGTCTTCGTCGCCGAGACGCCTGTCGGGGTGGTTGGGCGACTGTCGATCGCACGCGATAGCAACCCCGTGAGCCACCACGTCGCCGAGCTGGGGCTGATGGTGGCCGCCGAGGAGCGCCGCCGCGGCATCGGCACGGCGCTGATGGGCGAGGCGGTCAAGTGGGCGCGGGGATCGGGGGTGACGAAGCTCGAGCTGCACGTCTTCCCGCACAACGAGCCTGCGATCGCGCTCTACCGCAAGCTGGGCTTCGTGGACGAAGGCCGCCGGCGCCGCCACTATCGAATCGCCGGTCACTACGTGGACGCGATCCTGATGGCGCTGTACCTCGACTGAGCCGAAGAAAGTCCGGCTCGGCTGCGCCGAGCCATGACGACTTTCATCGGGTTGGTCTCTCGAACCCACGTATGTGAGCGGAGCCGGGCAAAGCCCGCCTCCGCCGCCAATTAGGCTTCGAGCGTGGGCTTTGCGGATATCGCCGATTCGTTCTTCAAACCTGCGGTACGCGACCTCGTCCCGTACGAGCCTGGTAAGCCGGTCGAAGAAGTTCAGAGAGAGCTCGGGCTCGAGCGGGTCGTCAAGCTCGCCTCGAACGAGGGGCCGTTCGGCCCGTTCCCGGAGGCGCTCGAGGCGCTCGCCCGCGGCGCCGAGGAGCTGAACCGCTATCCGGACGGCGGCTCGTATCGGCTGCGCGCTGCGCTCGCGGAGCGCCACGACGTGCGTTTCGAGGAGGTCGCGCCAGGCGCCGGTTCGGACGGGATCGTCGACTACCTCTCCCAGCTCGCGCTCGACCCCGGCGACGAGATCGTCTGCGGTTGGCCCTCATTTCCGAGCTACGTGATCGACGCGTTGAAGCTCGGCGCGGTAGCCCACAAAGTGCCGCTCGTCGAGTACCGCTACGACCTCGAGGCGATGCTCGAGGCGATCGGCCCGCGGACGAAGATCGTCTACGTCTGTCACCCGAACAACCCGACCGGGACGATGAACACGCGCGCGGAGCTCGACGCGTACTTCGACGCGGTTCCCGACCACGTGCTGACGGTTCTCGACCAGGCCTACTTCGAGTACATCGACGACCCGGAGTACGTCGACGGGCTCGAGTACGTGAAGGCCGGTCGCAAGGCCGTCGTGCTGCGAACGTTCTCGAAGATCTACGGGCTCGCCGGGCTGCGGGTCGGCTTTGCCGTCGGCCCGGCGGAGCTCGTGACGGCGATCGGGAAGGTGAGACGCGCCTTCGACGTCAACGCGGCGGCCCAGGTAGCCGCGCTCGCGAGCCTCGATGCACCGGACGAGCTGGAGCGCCGGCGAAGCGTGAACGCGGAAGGCCTCGTCGAGCTCGAGCGCATCCTGCGGGAACACGGCCTCGACCCGCCCGGCGCGGTCGCGAACTTCCTCTTCGCCGAGGTGGGGGATGACTCACGGCCGCTGTTCGAGCAGCTGCTCCGAGAGGGCGTGATCGTTCGGCCGACGGCCGGCTTCGGCGCCGCGGGCGCAATTCGCGTCACCGTCGGCACACCGGAGGAAAACGAGCTCTTCGGCGAAGCACTGGGAAAAGTGCTCAGTCGTGTGGCTGCGTCGTAGCCTCGCGGTTGCTTTCGCCGCCGCCTTCCTAACGGTTGCTCTCGGGATTCGAAGACCTATAGCGCGCCGGAAGTAGCCGACGCGCTTCGCAACCACGGTTTCAGCGCGGGCGTGGTACCTCAGTCCGACACGGAGCAAGAGCTCGGGAAAGTTTTTCCGCAGGTCGTCCCGGAGGGTGTCGAAAGCATCGTCGTGGTGCGGGAGGAGTACCGCGGGCCGGAGCCGGGGAGAGGTGATCTCGTCATGGCAGCATTGATCTTCAAGAGCCAGGGCCCAGCCTCGTGTGACGAGTCGAATCTGATCGGGGCCTGCCTGCGGAAGCGGAACCTCGTCGTCGTGGTTCGCGATGCCCGCGCGGGCACGGCACGCGAGGCCCTCGACGATTTGGATTAGCGCCGCAGCGCAGACTTAGCCCTATCCGCCACAGCGAGCCCGCCGTAGGCGAGCCGGGCGAAGCGGAGCTGCGCTCTCGACATCTCCGGAGGAATGTCCTCCTGAAGCAACCGTTTCGCCGCCGCCGACGCCAGGTCGTACCGACCGTGCCAGACGGCGATCTGGAGACAGGCCGCGATCGTCTCGGCCGGCTTGCGCTGAGAATCGTCGTGCGCCGCGCGCTCGAGGATCTCGGCCCAACCGCCACTCGTAAGCGACCTAGCAACAGTCTGTTGCAAAGTCGGTTGGGCGAGGACGGCGCGGTACGCGTCGGACAGGGTCGTCTCACCGCTGCGGTAGGCGGTCCCGACCCGATCGACGTTCGGGAGACTCGCGAGCTCCTCGGAGACCCGTCGCGCCAGCTCGCGCGGCGGCCACGGGCGCGAATAGACGACCGGCGTCAGGAAGCTCGGGTCGTCGGCGCCGACGAGTCGTTCCGGCTCCTGCTCCGCGATCCGGGCGAGCGGGGTGTGTGGATACACCCGGGCCCCTGCCGAGTAGACGACTTCGATAGACGGCGGGAGCGCTCGGACGAACGCGACCGTCTCGGCGATCGTCTCCTCGGTCTCGCCGGGCAGGCCGAAGATGAGGCCGAGGTCGGCCGAGACCTCGTGCTCGGAGAGCAGCGCCACGAGCGAATCCAGGTGACGTCGGCGGAAAGGCTTCTGCGCGGTCTCGAGGAGGTCGTCGGCGG
This sequence comes from Actinomycetota bacterium, assembly GCA_038040395.1. Classification (GTDB taxonomy): domain Bacteria; phylum Actinomycetota; class Thermoleophilia; order Gaiellales; family Gaiellaceae; genus VAXT01. The sequence goes on along the minus strand of JBBPIJ010000011.1, from coordinate 40,933 downwards.
CGCTGTCCACCGTGATCGAGACGTGGCCGTTCGTCTCTCGAACGAGCTCGGCGAACTCCGCCGAGAAGGGCGTCGGGTTGAAGTAGGCGCGCCACGTGAGGTGCTTCTCGAGGCCGCGATCCCGTATGCCCTGGAGCACCGAGATCGGGTGCCGCTCGTCCGGGAGGTTGAACTCGTCGTCGGCGAAGAAGATCGAGACCCGGCCGACTCCGCGCTCGCGGGCGACTCCAACCGTCTCCTCGACCTCGTCGAGCACGGTGTCGAGGTCACCGATCGCATGCTGCCGGGCGAGGTTCGCAGCCGTGCAGTACACGCACTGCATCGCGCAACCGATGCGCGTTCTGATCGGGAACGAGTTCGCGGGCGCGTAGAGGGGATCACGACGGGTTGGCCCGCCGAACGAGAGGCGGTACGCGCCGATCCCCTGGGGCTCCCCGCGGCGAACGACGCCCGGGATCGCGTCGAGGGCGGCTCCCTCGCAGATGGCCGTCAGCGCCTCCTCGCCCGCGCCGACGACGCCGTGCTCGACGCCGAGGAACTCCAGGCACTCCTGGGGGCACGCGGAGAACCCCGCGCCACCGGCGAGGAAGAGTGCATCGGGCGCGGCCTCGGCAAGCGCCAGGCGCAGCTCGAGGATCTCCGGTAAGAGGAAGCTGACGTCGATCGGCTCGTCCTCGGGCGCGTCGAGCCGGTCGACGACGATGCAGTCGTCGATGATGCGGATGCCGAGGCCGACCACGTCCGGACGGAAGCGCTCGGCGGCGGCCCGCGCGGCTCCCAGAGGGTCTTCCGAGACCAGGTAAGGGTCGACCAGCTCGACCTCTGCCCCGGCCGGCTCGATTGCCGTGCGGAGCCGTTCGAGCCCGTAGGCTGGCACCGGCGTCACGCGCTGGAACGGGTTCGCGTGAACCAGCAGGACACGAATGGGGGACCCGGTGACGGCGGACCGGGCTGAGGGGGACATGGCCGTTTGAGTGTAACTCGGTAGTGACATCTCTCCCGCAAATCCACGCTTCGCCCTGCCGCTCTACTAACCTGCGCCCGGACCTTGCTCGGTGTGTTCAACGGCGTCGTGCACCGCCTGCTCGGGACGCAGGTCGACCTGCTCCACCGAGTCCGTGGGCTGCGCCTGCTCTTTCTCGCCGCGTTCGGGTCGGGCCTGGGCACGTGGCTCGCATTCGTCGCCCTGACGATCGACGTCTGGGACCGGACCCGTTCGGGCACGTGGGTGGGCGCGCTTCTGATCGCCGACTTCCTGCCGGCGATCGCACTCGGCCTCATGACCGGCCCACTCGTCGACCGCCTGTCGCGGCGGCGCGTGATGGTCTCCGCGGACCTCGTCCGCTTCCTCGTCTTCTGCACGCTCCCGTTCGCGCAGAGCGCGACTCAGATCATCGCGCTAGCTGCGGTCGCGGGCTTCGCGACCGGCTTCTTCCGCCCAGCTGTCTACGCAGGGCTCCCGAACCTCGTCGAGGACGCGGAGCTTCCCAACGCGCAGGGGTTGCTCCAGGCAACCGACGCGATGACGACCGTGCTCGGGCCCCTCGCCGGAGGCGTTCTCGTCGCAGCCACCAACCCCGACTGGGCGTACGGGATCAACGCGATCACCTTCCTCATCTCAGCGGTGCTGATCCTCCGGATCCCGGCACACCTGCTGCAGGTCGCCCAGGCCGCGACCGAGGGCCACTGGCGCGACGTGGCCGAGGGCCTCCAGCTGATCCGCGGCTCTCGGGCCCTCCTGACCGTGCTCATCGCGTGGAACGTGAGCATGCTCGGGAACGCCGGCGTCAACGTGGCCGAAGTCGTGCTCGCCAAGGTCTCGTTCAACGCGGGCGACTTCGGGTTCGGGCTCATGCTCGCGAGCGCGGGCTTCGGTCTCATCTTCGGCAGCCTCAGAGCGGGCTCTCTCGTCGACAGGCGACGGGTCGCCGACGTCTATGTGACCGGGCTCGGAATGATGGCGATCGGCATCGGCGCCGCGGCCCTCGCTCCCAACGTCTGGTTCGCCGCCGTCTGCGTGGTCATCTCCGGCGCCGGGAACGGGGTCGCGCTCGTCTGCAACGCGCTGCTCGTCCAGCGGTGGGCGCCCGATCGCCTGCGCGGACGGGTCTTCACGGTCCTGATGAGCTCGAACTACGCTGTGCTCGGCCTTGGCATGGTGGCGGCCGGCCCGCTCACGGACGCGGTTGGAGCCCGCTGGGTCTGGGGCGCCTCCGCCTGTCTGACCGCAATTGCGGCGTTGGTCGGCTACACGCTCGCGCGCCGGATCCCCGAGGTCCACGTGGTGGCCGTCACCCAGCCGGAAGGAGCCGGCTGAGTTGGCGGAGCGGCGCGACTGGACGGGGGAGACCCTCGCTGCCGGCGTGCGCGCAGGCGACCGGCGGGCACTCGCCCGTGCGATCACGCTCGTCGAGAACGGCGATCCGCTCGCCTACGAGCTCGTCCGCGACGTCTATCCCGACACGGGCTCCGCCTATGTCGTCGGCGTCACGGGTCCGCCCGGCGTGGGCAAGTCGACCCTGATCGCGGCTCTAGTTCGCCTGGTGCGCGAGTCGAGTCAAACCGTCGGCGTCGTCTCGGTCGATCCATCCAGCCCCTTCTCTCAGGGCGCCTTGCTGGGCGACCGGATCCGCCTCGCGGAGCACTTTCTCGACCCCGGCGTCTTCATCCGCTCGATGGGGACGCGCGGGCACCTCGGTGGCCTGGCCGAGGCAGCGCTCCAGGCGGTTCTCATCCTTGACGCAGCCCGGAAGGACGTCGTCTTCGTCGAGACCGTCGGCACCGGCCAGAGCGAGGTCGAGGTGCTCGGGGTCGCCGACACGGTCCTGCTCGTACTGATGCCAGGCTCGGGCGACTCGATCCAGGCGCTGAAGGCGGGGATCATGGAGATCCCCGACGTGATCGCGGTCAACAAGAAGGATCACCCGGCCGCGAAGACGATGCTCAACGAGGTGAGGTCGATCCTGACCCTCGACCACGACCGAGCATGGAAGCCGCCGATCGTGCTCACAGAGGCCGTTCAGGACGAGGGCGTCGCCGAGCTCTGGGCGAACGTGGAAGAGCATCGCGCCCATCTCGAGGAGGAAGGTCTCCTCGAGGAGCGGCGCCGCAACAACCTCGCCCGCGAGGTGTTCGCGGTCGCCTCTGCACGCGCAAAAGCGCACCTCGAACACGCGGTCGAAGGCGATCCGGAGCTCCAGCGCCTCCTCGACGAGGTCCAGCGACGAGAGCTCGACCCCTTGACAGCCGTACGAGAGATCATGGACAAGGTATTCCACGTCCCTGCTGATGGCGACTCAGACAGCACCAACTCCGGCTGACATCGAGGCCGCCCGCGAGCGCCTCTCGGGCAAGGGCGTCCGCATGACGCCGCTGTACGGCTCCGAGACCTTCGCTCGGATGACCGGGCGACCGGTGCACCTGAAGGCGGAGAACCTGCAACGGACGGGCTCTTTCAAGATCCGCGGCGCGGTCAACAAGATCGAGGGACTGAGCGAAGAGGAGCGCAAGGCAGGGGTCGTCGCGGCGAGCGCGGGAAATCACGGCCAGGCGGTCGCCTGGGCAGCGCGAGAGGCTGGGATCGAGGCGACTATCTTCATGCCGGCCGAGACGCCGATGGCCAAGGTCGAGCCGACGCGGAACTACGGCGCGCGGGCCGAGCTGGAAGGCGCGACGTTCGAGGACGCGCTTGCCGCGGCCGTGGCGCACGTCGAGGAGACGGGCGCGACCTTCGTGCATCCGTTCGAGGACACAAACGTGATCGCAGGTCAGGGGACGATCGGGCTCGAGCTCGCGGAGCAGCTGCCGGAACTGGAGACCGTGGTCGTCCCCATTGGGGGCGGCGGCCTCTCGGCGGGGATCGGGCTCGCGTTACGAGCCGTTCGGCCGGACGTGAAGATCGTGGGCGTCCAGGCGGCTGCCTGCGCGCCGCTGGCGGGCGGCACGACGCTCGGTTACACGATCGCCGAGGGAATCGCCGTCAAGCACCCAGGGGAGCTGACGTCCGCTCTGCTCGCGGAGCTCCTCGAGACGGTCGTGACGGTCACCGACGAGGAGATCAGCGAGGCAATCGTGCTCCTGGCCGAGCGGGCCAAGCTCGTCGTCGAGGGAGCCGGCGCGGCCGCCGTCGCCGCTCTCCTTTCCGGCCGCGTCCCGGGAACGGGGCCCGTCGCGGCGATCCTCTCCGGCGGCAACATCGACCCGACCCTCCTGATCCAGGTGATGCGACACGGCCTAACGCTCGCCGGCCGCTATCTCGTCGTCCGCACCCGCCTCGCCGATCGACCCGGCGAGCTGATCAAGCTCCTCTCGCTGTTCGCCGAGGAGCACGCCAACGTCGTCTCGGTCGAGCACCACCGAGAGGGGATGGACATCCCCGTGACCGAGACCGAGGTCGAGGCGACGCTCCTCACGCGGGACCAGGAGCACTGCGCGCAGATCCTCGAGGCCATGCGCTCGCGCGGCTACGTCGTCGACCGGTTGCAGTAGACGGCGATGGTGCCCTGCGCGCAATGCGGACACAAGAATCCGGCCGACGGGCGCTTCTGTTCCAACTGTGGCGCGGCCCTGGCGCTTGAAGCGGAGGCGGCGCGCGAAGAGCGCAAGGTCGTCACCGTCCTCTTCGCCGATCTCGTCGGCTTCACTTCGCGTGCTGAAGGGATGGACCCGGAGGACGTCCGCGCGGTGCTCGCGCCGTATCACTCCCGCCTCCGGACCGAGCTCGAGTCCCACGGCGGCAGCGTCGAGAAGTTCATCGGCGACGCCGTCATGGCCCTCTTCGGGGCCCCCGCGTCCCACGAGGACGATCCGGAACGGGCTGTGCGCGCTGCGCTCGCGATCCGCGACTGGGCGCGGGAGGAAGGGGACCTCGAGCTGAGGATCGCCGTCACGACCGGCGAGGCGCTCATTCACTTGAGCGCACGCCCGAATGAAGGCGAGGGAATGGCTTCAGGCGACGTCGTCAACACTGCGGCCAGGCTCCAGGCGGCAGCGCCGATCAACGGGATCCTCGTCGACGAGACCACGTATCGGGCAACCGAGCCCGTGATCGTCTACGAGAAGCACGACCCGGTGTCCGCCAAGGGGAAGGCGGAGCCCGTAGCGGTCTGGGAGCCGGTGGAGGCACGCGCACGCTTCGGAGCCGAGGTCGCAGCGCCCGAGACGCCGCTCATCGGTCGAGAGCAAGAGCGGGAGCTGCTGGCGAGCGCGCTCGATCGGGCGAGGTCAGAACGAGCGGTGCAACTCGTAACCCTCGTCGGCGTGCCGGGAATCGGCAAGAGCCGCCTCGTGGCGGAGCTCTTCCAGATGATCTCGGAGAGCCCGGAGCTCGTCACCTGGCGCCAGGGCCGCTCGCTTCCCTACGGCGACGGGGTCACGTACTGGGCGCTCGGGGAGATGGTCAAGAACCAGGCGGGGATCCTGGAGACGGACGCCGTCGAGCAGGCCGCACAGAAATTGCACGACGAGGTCGCTCGGCTGTTCGCAGACGATGCCGAAGCACGGTCGGTGGAGGCGAGGCTCGGGCTGTTGGTCGGCATCGAGTCGACGACGGAGCAGGCCGAGGACAAGCGAGCGGAGAGCTTCTACGCATGGCGACGATTCTTCGAGGAGCTGGCCGACAAGCGACCGGCGGTGCTCGTGTTCGAGGACCTGCACTGGGCCGACGACGACCTGCTCGACTTCATCGATCACCTCGTCGACTGGGCTGCCGATGTTCCGCTGCTCTGCATCTGCACCGCCAGGCCGGAGCTCCTCGACCGCCGGCCCGCGTGGGGCGGAGGTAAGCCGAGCGCCTCCACGATCTCGCTCTCTCCGCTCTCCGACGAGGAGACCGCGCGGCTGCTCGGGGTCTTGCTCGAACGCGCGGTCCTGCCGGCCGAGCAGCAGGCCGCGCTGCTGGCGCGCGCGGGAGGCAATCCACTCTATGCCGAGCAGTTCGCACGCATGCTTGCCGAGCGCGGCGACCTGGACGAGCTGGCGCTGCCGGAGACGGTGCAGGGCATCATCGCGGCTCGTCTCGACGGTCTCGAGGCCGCAGAGAAGGCGCTGCTTCAGGATGCCGCCGTCGTCGGCAGGGTCTTCTGGGCCGGCGTGCTCATGCAGATGGATGGGCGGGATCGTGCCGCCGTCGAGTCGAGCCTCCACGCGCTCGCGCGCAAGGACTTCGTGCGCCGGGAGCGGCGGCCGTCGGTCGAGGGCGAGAGCGAGTACGGCTTCCTGCACCTGCTCGTCCGGGACGTCGCCTATGGGCAGATTCCGAAGGCTGCGAGGTCCGAGAAGCACCGGGCGGTGGCCGAGTGGATGGCATCGCTGGGACGGGCCGAGGACCAGTCGGAGATGCTCGCTCACCATTATCTGGAGGCACTCGACTACGCCCGGGCCGCGGGTAGCGTCGATCGGGCGCTCGAGGAGGGGGCGCGGCATGCGCTTCGAGGCGCCGGCGACCGCGCCCTCGGCCTCAACGCCTTCCCAGCTGCCGCACGGTTCTACCGGAGTGCTCTCGATCTGTGGCCGCCAGAGGACGCCGAGCGCGCCCAGGTGCTCTTTCGCCTCGGCGCGGCGCGCTATCGCGCCGAGCAGGCCGGCCTGGCGGAGCTCGAGGAGGCCCGGGACGCGCTGTTGCACCACGGAGACCGCGAGACCGCGGCCGAGGCCGAGGCGCTGGCGTCCTACATGGACGCGAGCAGTCAGGAAGCGTACGCACGCTTGGAGCACGCTCTGGCGCTGGTGAGCGATCGCCCGCCCTCGCGGTCGAAGGCCTTCGTGCTTGCTCGCCTGGCATACCGGGCCGGGAGCGTTCAAGACAGTGCCTGGGAGCAACACGCCCGGGAAGCCCTGGCAATGGCGGAGAGCCTGGGGCTCGAGGACCTACGCGCGTTCGTTCTCCGAACGATAGGCACCGTCCGCGGGCAGGCGGGGGAGCCCGGAGCGCTCGAGGCGCTCGGGCAAGCGGTAGACGCTGCGGACGCGATCGACTCGCTGGAAAGCGTCGGCGCCCGCATCAACCTCGCCGCCTCGCACCTGGACTGCGGGGAGCTCAAACGCGCATTTCAGGTGCAGGCGAGAGCGAGAAGTGATGCCGAGCGGTTTGGCGTTCGGGAAGAGATCCGTCATCTCAGCGCGGAGCTCGTGTACGAGTGCTACTGGAGCGGACGCTGGGACGAAGGAAGCCAGGTCGCCGACGCGTTCCTCGCCGAGGTCGACTCAGGGGCCCCGCATCCGAACGGCGAGGTCGGCTGCCGCTATGCGCAGGCGCACATCCGGCTCGCGCGCGACGATGTCGCCGGCGCCCTCGCGGACGGCGAGCAGGCGGTCCAGGTAGCCCGCGAGTGGCCCGCGTGGGGGATGCTTCCTTTTGCGCTTGCGGCGCATGCGCGCGTCCTGCTTGCGGCCGGCGCGCCAAGTGAGGCAGGCAACCTCGTCACCGAGACGCTCGAGGTTTGGCGGAAAGTCGGGCCAATTAGTTACCCGTATGCCGGCCCGGATCTCGCCGTCGCCCTCGTCGAGCTCGGACGCAGCGAGGAGCTGTCCCCGGTCGTCGTGCTGTCACCGCGTTCGTCTGCCTGGCTCGAGGCGGCGAACGCCTTCGCCGCCGGCGACTACGTGCGAGCGGCCGACCTCTATGCCGGGATCGGCTCACTGCCGGACGAGGCCGACGCGCGACTGAGATCGGGCCGCGAGGACCAGGTCCGGCGAGCCCTCGACTTCTACCGCTCGGTCGGCGCGACTCGCTACATCCGGGAGGGCGAGGCACTGCTCGCAGCGAGCGCCTGATGATCGTCTGTCCTCAGTGCGGCACGGAGAATCGGGAAGAGGCGCGCTTCTGCGATTCCTGCGGTGCGACTCTGGCCCCGGAAGAGACTTCGGCGCGCGAGGAGCGCAAGGTTGTCACCGTGCTCTTCGCGGATCTCGTGGGCTTCACCGCTCGAGCCGAGGCCATGGACCCCGAAGACGTGAGGGCGGTGCTCGCTCCGTACCACGCACGGCTTCGCACAGAGCTCGAGGCGTACGGAGGCACGGTCGAGAAGTTCATCGGCGATGCCGTGATGGCCCTCTTTGGGGCGCCCTCGGCTCACGAGGACGATCCGGAGCGAGCGGTGCGCGCCGCCCTGGCGATTCGGGACTGGATCGTCGAGGAGGGAGAGCTCGAGCTGCGGGTGGCTGTCACGACGGGTGAGGCGCTCATCAACCTGAGTGCGCGACCGAGCGAAGGTGAGGGGATGGCATCAGGGGACGTCGTCAACACAGCAGCGAGGCTCCAGGCAGCCGCGCCGGTCAACGGGATCCTCGTCGACGAGACCACGTACCGCGCAACCGAGCCCGCGATTGTCTACGAGGAGCATGCCCCGGTCTCCGCGAAAGGGAAGGCGGAACCGGTTTCCGTGTGGGAAGCCCGGGACGCGCGCTCTCGCTTCGGGGTCGACACGGTGCAAGCGCCTCGAGCCCTCCTGATCGGCCGCGAGCGCGAGCTCGAAGGTCTCGCCGCCTCGCTCGCGCGCGCACGCGACGAGCGCACACCACAACTCGTCACGATCGTGGGCGTCCCGGGCATCGGTAAGAGTCGGCTCGTCTTCGAGCTTTTCAACCACGTCGCGGCCGACCCGGACCTCATCCACTGGCGCCAGGGCCGCTCGCTCCCCTACGGCGAGGGCATCTCCTTCTGGGCCTTGGGCGAGATGGTGAAGGCTCACGTCGGGATCCTGGAGACCGATTCGCCCGACGAGGCCGGAAGCAAGCTGGAGCGAAGTGTCGGCGACCTCCTCGCCGATGGAGATGCGAACTGGGTTCAGGGACACCTGCGCCCCCTCCTTGGACTCGGAACCGATCAGGAGACACATGGCGATCATCGTGTCGAGGCGTTTGCGGCGTGGAGGCGGTTCTTCGAGGCGATCGCCGAGGATCGTCCGCTCGTCCTCGTGTTCGAGGATCTCCATTGGGCGGACGAGGGTCTACTTGACTTTGTCGACCATTTGGTCGAGTGGGCCAGCGGCGTGGCGATCCTCGCCGTCTGTACCGCTCGCCCCGAGCTGCTCACGCGGCGCCCGGGCTGGGGCGGCGGGAAGCCGAACGCCGTCACGCTCTCCCTGCCGCCTCTCGACGACGAACAGACCGCTCGTCTCCTTGCGGCGCTGCTCGAGCGTTCGGTCCTGCCGGCCGAGACCCAGTCCGCCCTGCTCCAGCGCGCCGGCGGCAACCCCCTGTACGCAGAGGAATTCGTCCGGATGGTTGCCGATCGCGATCTACTCTCGGTCGGCGAAGAGCTGCCGCTGCCCGAATCCGTACAGGGGATCGTCGCTGCCCGGCTGGATGCGCTTCCCGACCAGGAAAAGGCGCTCCTCCAGGACATGGCTGTGATCGGCAAGGTCTTCTGGCTCGGCGCTGCGGCCCAGATTGGCGGGTTGGAGCGATTCGCTGCCGAGGACCTACTGCACCGGCTCGAGCGGAAAGAGTTCATCCGTCGCGAGCGCCGCTCCTCGGTCGGGGACGAGACCGAGTACGCCTTCCAACACTTACTCGTCCGCGACGTCGCGTACGCGCAGATCCCACGGGCGAGCCGCGCAGCGAAGCATCAGGCTGCCGCGGAATGGATCGAGGCGCTGGGTCGGTCCTCCGATCACGCGGAGATGCTCGCGCATCACTACCTGACCGCCCTCGAGTTCGCATCCGCTGGCGGAGCTAAGACCGCGGTCCTCTCCGAGCGGGCTCGGCTGGCGCTGCGCGAGGCCGGAGACCGAGCGTACGCGCTCAGCGCATATCCGGCTGCGCGCCGGTTCTATCAGGCGGCGATCGAGCTCTGGCCGGCCGAAGAGGCGGATCGTCCTCAACTGCTCTTCGCGTACGGCCGTATTTTGCTCATGACCGAGGTCATGAGCGGGGTCGAGGTCCTTGTCGAAGCGCGGGATGCACTCCTCGCGGCCGGTGACATCGAAAGGGCCGCCGAAGCAGAAGCGCTGCTCGCCGAAGCCTTCTGGCTTCAGGGCCAGCGAGACCGCTCGTTCGAGCGGTTAGGAGCAGCTGAGAGCCTTATCGCTGACGCCGCGAGCTCGGAGTCGAAGGCCTATGTCCTCAGCAACGTTTCGCGGTTTTTGATGCTCGCCGACGAGTTCGCCGAGGCGATTCGAATCGGCAAGGAGGCGCTCGAGATGGCGGAGCAGCTTGGCCTCGACGAGCTTCGCGCGCACGCGCTCAACAACATCGGCACCGCCCGTACGGGGCTTGGCGACGCCGGAGGGCTGGAAGACCTCGAGCAGAGCGTCGCAATCGCGGTCGCGATCAATTCCCCGGAAGCCACGCGCTCGTACGGAAACCTCGCCTCCATGCTGGCGAATCTGGGCCAGCTCGAGCGTTCGTCTGAGATGGTCGCCGAGGGGCTCAAACTGGCGGAGCGCTTCGGTCTCTGGGAGCCGATTCGCTGGTTGACGGCTGAGGCGGCCTGGCCGCTCTACTTCGGCGGACACTGGCGCGAGGCTTTTCAGCAGCTCGACGAGCTGATCGCCGACTTCGAGGAAACCGGGTTCTGGATGGAGACTCCCAGCCGGTGCCTACGTGGCCGCATGCGCCTGGCGCGTGCGGACGTGAAGGGAGCCCAGGCGGACGCTGAGCGGGCGATCGAGCGCGCACGGATCGGGAAGGACCCCCAGGTCGTCTGGCCCGCGCTCGCCTTCGGCGCCCGTGCGTTTGCTGCCACTGACGAGCGCCGAGCCGAGGATCTCGCCGGCGAGCTTCTGTCTGAGCAAGCCCGCGGGTTTACCGGCTCCCAGCAGATCGACTGGGCGCTCAATCTCGCTGTCGTCGCCTCACTCATCGGCCGGGAAGGAGAGTTCCTCGAAGCCGCGGCGCGAACGACGCTGATGACCCCCTGGCTGACGGCCGCCACTGCGTACGTTTCGCGCGACTTTCGACGCGCCGCCGATGTGTACGCAGGGATAGGAGCTCTGCCCGAGGAGGCATACGCGCGTTTGCGCGGGGCGGAGGCTCTTGTTCAGGACGGTCGCCGCGCGCAGGCCGACGCCGAGCTCGCGCGCGCGCTCCAGTTCTGGCGCTCGGTGGGCGCCACGGCCTACGTGCGCGAGGGCGAGGCGCTGCTCGCCGAGTCCGCCTAGGCGCCGACTCGGCGGCGCCGACCAGAGGAGGCTGTGCCGGCTTTGCCGGCGCGGCCGTTTAACTGCCGCAGCGGCGGAACTGCACCGTCTTGCCGCCGCGCTCGACCCAGTCCTCGACGCCTCCGCCGACGACCGGGTGAGCCTCGATGCCGTTCGCCGCGAGGACGCTCGCCGCGATTACCGCCCGCGTACCGCTAGAGCAGATCGTGATCACCGGCCGCTCGCTTCGGAGGTCGTCGACGCAGGCGCGGACGAGCCGGTAGGGCAGGTGCCGCGTGCCGTCGATATAGCCTTCGTCGCGTTCTGAGGCCTCGCGGACGTCGAGCACTTCGACCGTCCCTTCGGCGAGCAGCCGGTCAAGGTCCTCGATCTCGACCGACTCCAGTTTTTCGCTCTCCTCGGCCTGAGCCAGGACGCCGCGAAGCTCGAACAGGCCGACCGAGCGCAGGCTCTGCGCGGCCTGCTCGGCGTCCTCCGCGGCCGAGGCGTAGATGGAGACCGGCTCGTCGGCGGTGAGGACGAACGCGGCCTTGGTTGCGAAGGAGGAGCCCGAGACCGGGACGCTGAACGCGCCGGGGAGATGACCGGCCGAGAACTCGCGCGCGGTACGGACGTCCAGCACGACGGCGCCGTCGGCGGACTGGACCGATCCGAGCGGCTGCTGCGCACCGATGAACGGCCCGCGGTTGAGCGAGACGATCCGGTCCATGTTGGGCGGGCGAGGCGCCGACGAGTTGGCGCGGTCCTGGACGAATTCCTCCTCGCCGTGGCCGACGAGCTCGAGCGCGCGGTTGAAGCGCCGCTCGAAGCCGATCGTGGACGAGGCTTTCGAGCTCATGCCCGCGCCGCAGAGCGACCCCGCGACGTGCCCTGGGTAGAGCTCGACGCCGTCCGGTAACTCGAGGAGTCGCTGCAAGCTCCCGAAGAGCCCGCGTGAGCCCTCGATCGCCTCTGAGGCGAGATCCGGACGGGCCGCATCTCCGATCAGCAGGGAATCGCCGGTGATGACGAGCCAGGGCTCGTCGGCGCGCGAACCGTCCACGACGGCGAAGCAGCAGTGCTCCGGTCGGTGCCCAGGCGTGTGGAGCACGCGGATCGTGACCTCGCCGAGGGAGATCTCCTGCCCGTCAGCGAGCGGCTCGAAGGGATACTCGGGCTCGGCGGCGGGGTGCACGAAGACGGTCGCGCCGTGCTCGAGAGCGAAGCGCCCGTGTCCGGAGACATGATCCGCGTGCGTGTGAGTCTCGAGAACACGCGTGATGCGAACGTGCCGCTTCTCGGCCTCCTCGAGGTACTGCTCGATCGCGTAGGCGGGATCGACGACCACGGCCTCACCCGAGGACTCGTCGCCGATCAGGTAGGACGCGCAGCCGAGATCGTCATTGACGAACTGCCGGAACTGCACGAAAAGAAAGCCTAACAGGGGCCTTGGCGGGATCCCAGGGGTTCCCTCAGGATCACAGGCCCAGGTGTCGGGCGATCACCATCCGCTGGACTTCGTTCGTCCCCTCGCCGATCTCGAGGATCTTCTGGTCCCGGTACAGCCGCGAGATCGCCGACTCCTCCATGAAACCGTAGCCGCCGTGGATCTGGAGCGCCTGGTTGACGACACGGTGTGAGAGCTCGCCCGTGTAGAGCTTCGCCATCGCGGCCTCCTTGGCGAACTCGCGGCCCTCGTCCTTGAGCCACGCGGCCTTGTAGACGAGGTTGCGACCCGCCTCGATCTCCACGGCCATGTCCGCGAGCTGGAACTGGATCGCCTGGAAGCTTGCGATCGGCTTCCCGAACTGCTCGCGCTCCTTCGCGTACTTGAATGCGAGGTCGTACGCGCCCTGCGCGAGCCCGACCCCCATCGCGGCGACCGAGATCCGGCCCCCGTCGAGGATCTCGAGGAACTGGCGAAAACCCTGACCGCGCTCGCCCAGGAGGTTCCCCTCGGGCACCCGAGCGTCCTTGAACGAGAGCTCTCGTGTGTCGGATGCTCGCCAGCCGAGCTTCTCCATCGGCGGCGAGATCTCGTAGCCCGGCGTGCTGTTCGGGACGATCAGGTTCGAGATCTCGTCCTCGCCCGTGAGAGCGGTGATCGTCACGCACGCGGAGATGTCGGTGCCCGCGTTCGTGATGAAGATCTTCGAGCCGTTGATCACCCACTCGCCGTCGCGAAGCTCGGCTCGGGTCCGTGCGGCGGCGGCGTCGGAGCCGGCACCCGGCTCGGTGAGCCCGAAGGCGGCGAGCTTCTTGCCGGCCGCGAGGTCCGGTAGCCATTCGCGCTTTTGCTCGTCGCTCCCATAGAGGTAGATCGGCATCGTTCCAAGCGACGTGTGCGCAGCGACGGTGATCGCGACCGACGAATCGATGCGCGTGAGCTCTTCGACGGCGATCGCGTACGAGAGGGTGTCGCTGCCGCCGCCTCCGTACTCCTCGGGGATGGGCATGCCCATCAATCCGAGGTCGGCGAGCTCGGCGACGAGCTCGTAGGGGAAGCGGTGCTCCCGGTCGAGCTCCTCGGCCACCGGCGCGACCTTCTGCTCGGCGAAGTCGCGAACCGTGCGCCGGACGAGCTCCTGTTCCTCGGTGAGATCGAAGTTCACGCCGTGAGCCGGTCGGCGAGCTCGACGATCAGGCGGACGCCGTAACCGGTTCCGCCCTTCTGCCAGAGGTAATCGTCCCGTCCCCAGGTGTAGAAGCCGGTGCCGGCCATATCCACGTGTGCCCAGGGGCCCTCGCCGACGAACTCCTCCAGGAACGACGCCGCGTAGGTCGGCTGGGCCTGCCCCCGGACCGAAGAGTTCTTCATGTCGGCAAACGCCGAGTCGATCAGGCCGCGATAGCGGCGGTGCATCGGCCAGGGCCAGGCGTGATCGCCGCTCGCCTCGCCGGCGGCGACGACCTCGTCGCGCCATACATCGTCGTTCCCGAAGACCCCGGCGTAGAGGTCGCCGAGCGCGCGGTTCATCGCGCCGGTGAGAGTGGCGAAGTCGAGCAGGTGAGTCGCGCCGAGCTGCCGCGCATGCGTGAGCGCGTCCGCGAGCACCAGGCGTCCTTCGGCGTCGGTGTTCGTCACCTCGATCGTCTTGCCGTTCATCGCCGTCAGGACGTCGCCGGGCCTGAAGGCGCCGCCGCCGACCGCGTTCTCGGCGGCGGCCACGACCGCGAGCACGCGCAGCGGAAGCCCGAGCTCTGCGATCGCGCCGATCCCCTCGAGCACCGTCGCGCCGCCGGCCATGTCGCCCTTCATGTCCTCCATGTAGAGCGCCGGCTTGATCGAGATTCCGCCCGTGTCGAATGTGATCGCCTTCCCGACGAGCCCGAGCACGACCTCGCCCGCCGGCGAAGGCGGCTCGTAGCGGAGGACGATCATGCGCGGCGGGTTGTGGCTTCCCTGCGCGACGCCCGAGAACGCGCCCATTCCGAGCTCTTCCACTTCGTCCGGTCCGAGCGCCTCGGCGGTGAGGTTCGCGTGCTCCCCTGCGAGCTCGACCGCGCGGTCGGCGAGCCGCTCGGGAGTCAGCAGGTTCGCGCCGGTGTTGGCAAGGTCCCGGGCGCGATTCGCCGCGGAGGCGACAGTCGCTGCCCGCTCACCGGCATCGCCCACGGCGTCGTCGTCCGTCCCGACGAGAACGAGCCGCGTGAACGGCGGGTCGGGCGACGCGTCAGCTTTCCAGCGCCCCGGGTCATACGTCCCGAGCAGGAGGCCGTCGACCACTGCGCGAGCCTGCTCGGCGTGAGAGAGGCCGAGCGAGTCGTCGAGCAGCCACGCGATCGAGCCGCCGACACGCTTGGTCTCCTTCGCGACTGAGGAGGCTGCGGTGCGCAGCGCGTCCGCGTCGAGCTCGTCCGCCGGGCCGAGGCCGACCAGGACGATGCGACGGGGCCCTTCCTCCAAGTAGAGGACGGCCGTGCGTCCGGCCTTCTCGCCGACGCTTTCCTCTTCGGCTATCCGCTGTGCAGGCCCCTCGAGGCCGGACGGGGTGGGCGGTCCGTTCGGGCCTATCGGAACGGCAAGGACGTCCGCTTCCGGGAATGAGCTTGAAGCGGGAGAGACCTCAACCTTCATCGGGGCCGCGATGCTATCCGACAGGGTTTCTACCGTGGACGCGGAAAGGTTTTCATAACTTTCAACTCGCCTTAACTTTCCCTTGAATCAGCCGATACAGAATGTGGCTATGACCACCCTGCGGCCCCTTCGCTTCCGTCGTCGGCGCACGTCGCCGACTGTCGAGTCGCTCAACGAGCAGCTCGGCGTCCTCGCGCGCGAGCGTCAGGACCTGCGCCACAGGGATGCGAGCTCGGTCGCACTCGAGCAGAACCGAGTTGCGATCGCTCGAGCGCAGTGGCAGCTCTCGTACGCGCTGATCGAGCGCTACCTGCCGAGGCCTGCTGCGGCTCAGAGCGCCGCGTAGTTCCCTGCTAGTCTCGCGGGCCGATGGAGACCCGCGACTTCTTCGACACGCTCGAGTCCCGCGTCGATGCGTCCAAGACCGCCGGGATGAACAACTCGTTCCTCTTCGAGATCGAGGGCGCCGGGACGTGGAAGGTCGATGTGGCCGACGGAGCCGTCAGCGTGACGGAAGGGCCCGGTGACGCCGACGTCACGATCCGGACCTCGAAGGAGACCTTCAGCGCGATCGCGAGCGGAGAGCAGAACCCGACGACCGCGTACATGACCGGCAAGCTAAAGGTCGAGGGCGACATGGGCGCCGCGCTCAAGCTGCAGAAGCTCTTCTGAGTAGGGGTTAGTCCTCCAGTTCGACAAGGAGCTCGCCGCCTGCGACACGGTCGCCTTCTGCGACGTGGACCGCGCGCACGACCGCCTCGTACGGGGAGACGACCGGGGTCTCCATCTTCATCGCCTCGAGGACGAGCAGCGTCTGCCGAGGAGAAACACGGTCGCCTGGCGCGGCCAGGACTTTGATCACCGTCCCGGGCATCGGGGCCGTGAGCGCGCTTTGCTCGGCGCCGTCTCCTGTCGCCGCGTGCGCTGCATCGTCCACGTCCGGCGGAGAATGCGGCACCGGGGACGGGAGGTTGAGGCGCCAGGCGCCCTCCCACGGGCCGCCCGGCAACCGCGCCGGGGGCGCCGAGAGCGGCGGGTACTCGGCCAGGAAGGCGGTAGTGGTCCGGCCGGCGCGCAGGGCCGGATGCGCAACGAGCCAGCGCAGGAAGGGCAGATTCGTGGTCAGCCCGCCGACCTCGGTCTCGGCGAGCGCGTCTCGGAGCCGGAGCAGGGCCTCGTCGCGCGTCGGGCCGTGGGCGATCAGCTTGGCGATCATCGGGTCGTACGCAACCCCGACCTCGTCGCCCTCTTCGACGCCCGCGTCGACCCGGATTCCGGTCGGCAACCGTAGGCGCTCGATCCGTCCCGCCTGCGGGAGGAATGTGCGTGGATCCTCGGCATAGAGGCGCACCTCGACGGCGTTGCCCTCGTAGCGCGGCTCGAGGTCCAGGGCCTCGCCGGCCGCGACCCGAAGCTGCTCGCGGACGAGGTCGATCCCGGTCACGAGCTCCGTCACCGGGTGCTCCACCTGGATCCGGCCGTTCAGCTCCAGGAGGTAGAAGTTGCGCCCGTCGAGCATGAACTCGACCGTGCCTGCGCTGCGGTAGCCGATCGCCCGCCCGAACGCGACCGCGGCCTCGCTCATCTGCACTCGGAGATCGGGGTCGAGGGCCGGCGAGGGTGATTCCTCGAGAACCTTCTGGTGGCGGCGCTGGATCGAGCACTCGCGCTCGCCGAGGGAGACCACCGTGCCGTGCTCGTCCGCGAGGAGCTGGATCTCGATGTGGCGCGGGCGCTCGAGGAACCGCTCGCAGAAGACCGTGTCGTCGCCGAAGGCAGCCTTTGCCTCGCGCTTGGCCGCGGCCAGCGCCTCGTCCAACTCGGCCGGGTCGCGGACGACGCGCATGCCGCGTCCGCCGCCGCCCGCAGTTGCCTTCACGACGAGCGGAAAACCGACCTCAGAGGGCTCGCCGGCAGGCAGGACCGGCACCCCGGCTTCCTGTGCGATCCGCTTCGCCTCGAGCTTGTCGCCTCCCTTGCGAAGCGCCTCGGGCGTCGGGCCTACGAAGACGAGCCCCGCCGCCTCGACCGCTTCTGCGAAGTCGGGATTCTCCGCGAGGAACCCGTACCCGGGATGGATCGCGTCCGCTCCTGCGAGGACAGCCGCCCGGATGTGCTCCTCCGAGGCGAGGTAGCCCGCGATCTCGACGGTCTCGTCGGCGACTCGCGTGTGCAGCGCGCCGAGGTCGTCGGGTGCGGCGACTGCGACCGTCGCGATGCCCTTCTCGCGGCAGGTGCGAAAAACGCGAGCCGCGATCTCGCCGCGGTTCGCGACTAGGAGCTTTCGGATCTCCATGGGGCGGGTTGCTTGTCGAGGAAGGCGCGGAGGCCTGCCTGTCCCTCCTCGCTCGTTCGCATGCGGGCCGCGAGCTCGGCGAGCTCTCGGCCGTCGCCGGGATCGGGCCGCACGAGCCGCTTGGCTTCCCGCACAGCGGCTGGTCCTGACGACAGCAGCTCGTCGACGACAGCTTCGACCGCTGCTCCGATGTCCTGCGCGACTTCGCTGACGAGCCCGATGCGCAACGCGACCTCGGGCCCGAAGCGCTCTCCTGTCACGAAGTAGCGCCGCGCCGAACCTCTCCCGATCCTCGCCAGTGTGAACGGGGAGATGACCGCCGCCACGATTCCGAGCTTGACCTCGGAGAAGCCGAAGACCGCGTCCTCGGCAGCGATCGCGATGTCGCAGCAGGCGGCCAGGCCGCAGCCGCCGCCGAGGCAGTAGCCCTGGATACCCGCAACGACAGGCGCCGGGGACGCGTCGATCGCCTCGAGCATGCGGTAGAGGCGCAGAGCGTCCTCGACGTTCTCCTCGTAAGAGAGGTCGATTGCGGCGCGCTGCCACTCGACGTCTGCGCCTGCGCAGAAAGCGGGGCCGTCGCCGGTCAGCACGACTGCGCGCGCGCCGCCGACGTCGCTGAACGCGTCGGTCAGCTCTCGAATCAGCTCGGCGTCAAAGGCGTTGCGTCGCTCGGGCCGTGCGAGGGTGACCCGAAGGATGGCGCCGTCACGTTCGATCCGGAGCGCGTTCACGCTCGTGAGCTTAGAGTCGTGGCGTGCTCAGGGGAACGCTCGCCGCTGCGGTGACGCCGCTTCGCGAAGGAGGCGCTGCGCTCGACGAGGGCGCCTTCGGCCCGTACGTCGAGTTCCTTAGACAGGGTGGCCTCGACGGGATCCTCGCTCTCGGCACCACGGGCGAGGGGATCCTCCTGTCCCCGGGGGAGCGGAAGCGAGCCGCCGGCCTGTTCATCGAAGCGGCCGGCGAGGAGTTCGACGTGGCCGTGCACTGCGGCGCGCAGACCACAGGCGACACCGTGGCGCTGGCGGCCGACGCGGCCCAGCAGGGGGCGGATGCGGTCGCCGTCATCGGCCCGCCGTACTACGCGCTCGACGAGGAGGCGCTCGTCCGTCATTTCGCAGCGGCGGCCGAGGCCTGCCGGCCGGTGCCGTTCTACCTCTACGAGTTCCGTGCCCGCTGCGGATACTCGATCCCCCTCGGCGCGATCGAGCAGTTGCGCGAGCTCGCCCCCAACCTGGCCGGGCTCAAGGTCTCGAATCAGCCGTTCGACCAGGTCGAGCCGTTTTTGATCGAAGGGCTCGACGTCTTCGTCGGGGCCGAGTCGCTCGTTCTGCAAGGTTTAGAGCACGGCGCTACCGGAGCCGTGTCGGGACTGGCGGCTGCCTTCCCGGAGCTCGTCGCAGCGCTCGTACGTGACCGTGCGGGCGACGTCGGCGAGGTGCGCTCGATGCTCGAGCGCTTTCCGTTCCAGGCGGCGCTGAAGATCTGCCTTGCTCATCGCGGCGTGGCGATCCGGGAGGACGTTCGTGGCCCGCTTCGCACGCTCAGCGGTGACGAGCGCGCGGAGCTGGAGCGATGGCTCGAATCGTCGTAGCCGGCGCCGGCGCGATCGGAGCCAGCATCGCGTACCACCTCGCTCTGCGCGGCGCCACCGATGTCGTTCTGGCAGATCGTGGTGAGATCGCCTCCGGAGCGACCGGAAAGGCGATGGGCGGGGTGAGGCAGCAATTCTCGACCGAGGCCGATGTGCGTCTCGCGCGGGAGTCGATCGGGTTCTTCGCCACGCTCGGCGCGCCCTTCTTCGAGCCGGTTGGCTACCTCTTCCTCGCTACGACGAAAGCGGGGCTTGCGGAGCTCGAGTCACGAGCGGAGCTCCAGCGCGGGCTCGGCGTCCCGGTCGAGAGCGTCGATGCTTCGCGAGTCGGCGGGCTGAACACGGAAGACGTCCTCGGCGCGGTCGTGTGCTGGGAGGACGGCGTCGCGGAGCCTGAAGCGGTCACCCGTGAGCTCGTGAAGCGCTCGACCGAGCTCGGGGTAGACGTCCGTGAGCGCACCGATGTCCGCGAGCTCGATCGAGACGTGCTCGTGATCGCCGCGGGCGCGTTCTCGCCGGAGCTCTGGCCGGCGCTCCCGGTCCGGCCGCTCTGCCGGCAGCTCGTCGACGTCGGGCCTGTGGCCTCGCTGCCGCAGGACCTGCCGATGGTGCTCGAGGCTGAGACCGGCTTTCACTTCCGAAGGCGCGGTGAGATGCTCCGGCTCGCCATGAGCGAGGCCTCGCCACGCTGGACCGATCGCGAGGAGGTCGATCAGGAGCTCGTCGAGGACTGGCGCGCCCGGGTCGCACATCGATTCCCGTCCGCGGCGGGCGTTCCGGTCGAGCGCTCGTGGGCGGGCCTGTACGACATGACGCCGGATGCGCACCCGATCATCGGGTGGGTCGGCGAAGGCGTCTACGCGGCCTGTGGGTTCTCGGGCCATGGGTTCATGCAGTCACCGGCCGTCGGGAAGGCCGTCGCCGAGGAGCTCCTCGAGGGCCATCCGTCCATCGACCTCTCCCCGTATCGGATCGACCGGTTCGAGAACGCAGCGGTCTTCCCCGAAGACCTCGTGCTCTAGGGATCAGGTCTTGCTGAGCGGCGCCGCTGCCGGGTCGAGCGAGGCGATCACCTCGCGCACGATCGAGCGCCAGTCGGTGTCGAAGTCGACGCCGAGGTTGCGCAGCTTCGTGTTGTCGACGGCGAAGTGCTGGATATCGCCAGGGCGCGCCGGAGCATGTTCGATGCCCTGAGCGCTTCCGGTCTCGGCAAGCACGAAGTCGGCTAGGTCTTCGATGCTCACGCTGATGCCCGAGGCGCAATTGAAGTACTCCTGCCGCATCTCGGCCGACGTCGCAGCGAGCATGGTCGCCTGCACGACGTCGCGGACCGAGGTGAACGAACGGGTCTGCTCGCCTGAGCCGTAGATCCTCAGGGGCTGTTCCTCCAGGCCACGGCGCGCGAAGATCGGAACGACACCTCCGTCGTCGGAGGCGTCCTGCCGCGGCCCGATGACGTGGTAGTAGCGCAGAACCGTGTAATCGAGGCCGAACGTCTCGCCGATCACCCGGCAATAGGACTCTCCGGCCAGCTTGCTGATCCCGTACACGGAAACAGGGTGCTTCGGGCTGTCCTCGACGTGCTCGCGGCTCGTATCGCCGAACACCGAGCCGGTCGACGCGTAGACGAACTTCGACACGCCGTCGCGGGCTGCACGAAGCAGGAGACGCAGGGTGCCGAGCGCGTTGACGGTCAGATCGTTCTCGGGGTCCCTGAGAGCGACCGAGTTCTTCGACGCGGCGAGATGGAAGACGCAGTCGACGCCGGCCAGGTCTGTGCGCTCAGCCCAGTCGAAGACATTCTCGGTGACGAGCCGGAAGCGCGGATGATCGAGCACGTGCTCCACGTTGCGCGTCGATCCGGCGGTCCCGACGAGGTTGTCGATGCAGGCCACCGTGTTGTCGCGATCGATCAGCGCGTCGCATAAATGCGAACCGATGAACCCGGCCCCACCGGTGAGGACCACTTCCTTGGCTCGCAGCTCGACCAGTCGTCCCACTCGGCCCGCCTACGATACTCATGTGCGCTTCGTCCTGGCGAACCGCTTGCTGAACCTCGCCGGGGGCACCGAGGTGCATCTCGTGACCGTGGGCGCCGAGCTGCTTCGGCTCGGGCACGAGGTCGTCATCTACTCGCCCGAGCTCGGGCCGTTCGCCGAGCACGCGCGAGAGCGAGGCATCGATGTGGTCGACGCGCTCGACGAGCTTCCGGTCGAGTGCGATGTCGTGCTCGCACAGGACTGTTTCGTCGTCTACGACCTCGCCGAGCGGTATCCGGGGGCAATCAGCGTCTTTCGGATCTGCGGCGACGTCTTCGACTTTCAGTCGCCGCCGCAAGTCGAGGGGATCGTGGACCTCGTCGTCGTCCTGGGGGAGCGTTACGCGCGGCTTGCGCGTGCCTGTGCGGTCAAGCCTCCGCTGGCACGGCTCCGCATTCCGGTGGACATCCATCGCCTGGCGCCCGTGGGGACGATCCGCACTCAGCCTCGACGCGCCGTCATCCTCGGAAACTATCCCGACCGCATTCACGTCGTCCGCGAGGCATGGGAGCGGCGAGGGATCGAGGTCAGTCAGATCGGTGCATCGCAGCAACGCTACGACATCGCCGCGGCGCTCGAGAGCGCCGACATCGTCGTCGGGAAGAGCCGTGCAGCGCTCGACGCGATGGCGTGCGGGCGTGCCGCTTACGTCTACGACACGTTCGGCGGTGACGGCTGGGTGACGCCCGATACCTATGCCGCGATGGAGGCAGACCACTTCGCCGGCCAGGCGACTGACCGCGTGATCGGAGTCGAGGAGATGGAGCGCGACCTGGCCGACTACGACCCGCGCATGGGCGCGATCAATCGTGACCTCGTCATCCAGCATCACGACTCCCGCGATCACGTCATCGAGCTCCTGTCCGCCCTTGTCGACCCGCCGAAAGTGCGGCCGTCGGTCCCGCTGGGTGAGCTCGCGCGGCTGACGGCGCTCCAGTGGTCCTGGGAACGATTCGCCCGCGAGGCCCAGCATGCGCAAGCCTCGTTGCACGAACGTCTCCTCGTCGCCGAGCAGGCTCTCGATGCATCGGCAGCCGAGGCGAAGGCCCAGAGAGAACGCGCCGACATCCTCGAACGAGCTGCCGACTGGGCGGTCACCCTGCAGGCGGATCTCGAGAAGATCCATGCGACACGCGCGTGGCGATTGACGGCGCGCTACTGGCGCTGGCGGAACCGTTTGCTGCGAGTACGGTGAGCTGGGGCGATATTCGAAGGCCAGGCCCCCTCGGCTCCTCGCCTCGACGTCGAACTCCCTGACGGCGAGCGGCTCCCCAGGAACCCATGACCTCCTCCCCGATTCGATCGTATCGGGGAACTCCGCACGGGTGGGTGCCGGCTCTGTGCCGAAAGTGCTATTCGAAGGCCAGGCCGCGGCGCGAGAGCTCTTCGAGCGCGAAGCGGCCCTCGATTGTCGCCTCGACATCGAACTCTTCGGCAACGTCGGGCTCCTTCCCGATCAGCTCGCGCACCCGGCTCGGCAGCTTCTGGTCGGCCGCCTCGCGCGATTCCCACAGATAGACGGCGCCCCAGCGCTCGGTCACCTCTTCCGAGATCCATGCCTTGAAGCGCAGGCCTGGCACCTCCTCGAACGCGTCGACCGACTCGTCGCGCAGGTAGCGGCGCAGCTCGGCGATCGTCGTCTTCGAGTCGGCGAGATTCCAGAGGACGAGCCGAAGCAGCACGTCAGCCCCAGGAAGGCGGTTCGTACGTCCCGTCCTTCGGCGCTCCGATTGCGACCCACGAGAGCCCGCTCTCGCCCGCGATCGGTTGGCGTGTGACCTCGGGATCCACTCGAACCGCCATGCCCGCGCGCACCTCGATCTCCTCGCCACGGATCCGGAGCCGCCCGGAGCCCTTGACGTAGACGTAGACCTCTTCCTGGTTCGTCTGCGTCTCGTTGTGCTCGAGGCCCTCGGCCAGCGGCGGGAGATCGAAGTAGTTGACCCCGAACGCGGTTACGCCGAGCGCCTTGCGCACCTTCTTGACCGTGCCCTCGAGCTCGTCGAAGTGGACGACGTCGTAGCGCGCCATCTACATCCGGAAGATGCCGAACTTCGTCTCGGGAATCGGTGCGTTCAGCGCGGCCGAGATCCCGAGCGCGAGCACCCGGCGCGTGTCGAGCGGATCGATGATCCCGTCGTCCCAGAGCCGCGCAGTCGAGTAGTAGGGATTGCCCTCGCGCTCGTATTTCGCGCGGATCTCATCCGGATCGGCGTCGCCGACCATCGTCAACACGGTCGCCGCCTGCTCGCCGCCCATCACCGAGATGCGCGCGTTCGGCCACATCCAAAGCTGCCGCGGCGAGTAGGCACGACCCGCCATGCCGTAGTTGCCGGCGCCGAACGAGCCTCCGATCACGACCGTGAACTTCGGCACCTCTGCGCAGGCGACGGCCATCACGAGCTTCGCTCCGTCGCGAGCAATCCCGCCCGCCTCGTATTCGGTGCCGACCATGAACCCGGTGATGTTCTGGAGGAACACGAGCGGAACCTTGCGCTCGCATGCGAGCTCGATGAAGTGAGCGCCCTTCTGGGCCGACTCGGCGAAGAGGACGCCGTTGTTGGCAAGAATCGCGACCGGATGGCCCTCGATCCGCGCGAAGCCGCAGACGAGCGTCTCCCCGTAGAGCGCCTTGAACTCGTGGAAACGGCTGCCGTCGACGATCCGGGCGATCACCTCGCGCGCGTCGAAGGCCTGCCGGTAGTCCTCCGGGATGAGCCCGTAGAGATCGGCGGGGTCGACCGTCGGCTCCTCCGGCTCGGCGATGTCCCAGGGCGCCTCCTTGCGCAGGTGGAGGTTGCGGACGACCGAGCGGACGAGGGCGAGCGCATGTTCGTCGCTCGTCGCGTAGTGGTCGGCCACCCCGGACTGGCGCGTGTGCACGTCGGCGCCGCCCAGCTCCTCCGCGGTCACGTCCTGCCCGGTTGCCGCCTTCACGAGAGGCGGGCCGCCGATGAAGATCGTGCCCGTGCCCTTGACGATGATCGTCTCGTCGCTCATCGCCGGGACGTACGCGCCGCCGGCGGTGCAGGAGCCCATCACGGCCGCGATCTGCGGGATCCCCTTGGCGGACATCCGGGCCTGATTGAAGAAGATGCGCCCGAAGTGGTCGCGGTCGGGGAAGACCTCGTCCTGGAGGGGTAGGAAGGCGCCGCCCGAGTCGACGAGGTAGATGCACGGCAGGTGGTTCTGCTCGGCCACCTCCTGCGCGCGCAGATGCTTCTTGACGGTCAGCGGAAAGTAGGTGCCGCCTTTTACGGTCGCGTCGTTGGCGACGATCACGCACTCCTGTCCCTCGACGACCCCGATCCCGGTCACGATTCCGGCAGAGGGCGCCTGGCTGTCGTACAGCTCCCAGGCCGCAAGGGCGCCCAGCTCGAGAAAGGCGCTACCCGGGTCGAGGAGGCGGTCGACCCGCTCTCGGGCCGGCAGCTTGCCGCGCGAGCGGTGGCGCTCGATCGACTTGTCGCCGCCGCCACGGGCAACCTGGGCGGTTCGCTCCCGGAGCTCGGCGACGAGCGCGGTCATGTGCTCGCTGCGGGCCGCAAAAACGTCCGATTCGCGCTCGACGTGGGAGCTCAGCACGCTCATCGGGGTGAGCGTAGCGGCTGCGGAGGTCGGTCTTCCCTGCAATTCCGAGGAACTCGACAAGTGGCCCGAAATCACCCAGAGTGAGACAGAGGGGAACATGCGGATTGAGGTTCACCCAGATGCCCGCGAGGAGCTGCTCGAATTCCTCCGGCGCGCTGACTGCGATGCCCGCGCTGATGGCGACGGAGCCGTCATCGTCGAGGTCCCGGACGCGGCCGACGACCAGGCGCGCCTCGAGGTCGACCTGTATCTGAAGGCCTGGCAGGCCAGTCACCCTGATGTCGCGGCTCACTTGCTCGAGATGCCCCAGTCGGGGGTCGAGGGCGAGGCCGAAACATCCGATTGAGCTAGGCACATGCGCCGCCTCCTCGCGATCTCAGCGGCGGGGGTCACACTCCTCGCCGCCAATTCGGCCGCTGCAACGATTCGGCCCCAGTACGGGATGTCCCGAGTCGTCCTCGGGATGACAAAAACCCAGGTGCGGGCGCGTCTCGGAGCGCCGGTCGGAACCGGGGGAGGCCGCTTCTACTATCCGCGCGTCTGGGTCGGCTTCCGCCTCGGCCGGGTCGTGGAGGTAACGACCACGCGCTCGAACGAGCACACCGCGTCAGGCATCGGGGTCGCGTCCCCCGAGGCAAGCGTCCGCAGGGCGTACCCCTCCGTCGTCTGTACACCGTTGGGCGGTTTTCGCCGCTGCCGCCTCGGAAGCGGCATGCCGGGCTCACGTGCGACCGACTTCCTGCTCGGCCACGGCCGGGTGGTTCAGGTGACGGTTCAGCTCCTTCCGCGCTAGAGAAGCGACGTAGCGTGGAGTAATCTGAGGGGTCGAAGGGGGCCTAAAACTGCGCACGCCACAAGTCATTCAGCTCGTGCCGGCCCTTGCGCTGGCTGCACTCCTCATCGCGCTGCCGGCCAGCGCGAGCGCACCCGAAACCCAGGCTCCGTGCGCCGCTCCCACCTTCTACGGCTACGTGGACGACTTCGAGGCCTGGTTCCGTTACCCCCCGGGCGCCGAGGGCCGTAACGCAGAGCACATCACCGAGGGCGTCGTCGACGTCGAGATCACGGATCTCTCGAGCGAGCAGAACTTCCACCTGAGCGACATCACCTGGCACAACTGGAGCCACAGCACTGACATTGCCGGCCAGGGAGTCGAGTGCTGGACGGTGGAGTTCGAAGCAACGGAGACGGTGAACGGCGACTACGAATGGAAGTCGGACCCGAACCCCGACGTCATGCGGGGCTTGATCACCGCCCACCCCGGGGTGCCTCCGCCCCCACCGCCGCCCCCGCCACCAGGCGCGCCACCGGCACCGCCTCCGCCACCCGCTCCTCCGACAGTGCCGGATTTCATCTTCACCGTC
Organism: Actinomycetota bacterium; assembly: GCA_038040395.1. Taxonomy (GTDB): domain Bacteria; phylum Actinomycetota; class Thermoleophilia; order Gaiellales; family Gaiellaceae; genus VAXT01. The sequence goes on along the minus strand of JBBPIJ010000011.1, from coordinate 14,890 downwards.
GGGCCGGACCAGAGGATTGGCGTCTTCTACTCCGATGGGCGCCCGCTGAGCCGTATCCCTCCCGGCACCTACACGATCCAGGTGCACGACCTGTCGACCTCGCACGATTTCCATCTGACGGGACCGGGTGTGAACAAGAAGACCTCGGTCGAGGAGATCGAGCACCCCATCTGGACGGTGACCTTCGTCGCGGGCACCTACAGGTTCAACTGCGATGTGCACGCGGCCATGAAGGGCTCGTTCGTCGTTGCAGTCGGCGTCCCGCCGCCCACTCGCTGCCGCGTGCCTCGGGTCATCGGTCTGACGCTGATCCGGGCCCGCCGCGCGATCCGCGCAAGGCATTGCTCCGTCGGCAGCGTTCGCTACAGGCGTTCGGCGCGGGCGCGAAACAAGGTGCTGAGCCAGACGCCGCGAGCCGGCCGAAGGCTTGCGCGAGGCGCGCGCGTCAACCTGATCGTCAGCCGCGGTTCCGGCTAGTCGCTCGGCCGCGGCATGGTCCGCGCCGCGATCAGAGATAGGATTGGGCGTCCCCGCATGGCGCAGTCGACCGCGCCTGGAGGTGGTGCACATGGCTCAAATCCGCGTCACGCCGTAGCACCTCAACTCAGAGGAGGGACTTCCAGTGCAACCACCCGAGCTCTCGCAGCTCTCCATTGCCCCTGCCGAGACGGACGAGGATCTCGAGGCGCTGATCGCCGTTCGGAAGATCGTCACGCCACGCGCCCGCCCGATCGTGGCGAACTTGCGCCATGCCCTCGAATCGTCGGCCGACGGGCTCACCTTCATAGTCGCCCGGCTCGGCGATGAGCCCGTCGCCTGTGGTTTCGTCGAGGGGGCAGCCGCGGACTTCGCGCCCGCAGACATTGCCGTGGTGCCCGATCGGCGCAGGATGGGCATCGGTTCGGCGGTTCTCTCCTACGTCTCGGAGCGAGCGCGGGCCCTCGGCAAGGACCTGCTTCAACTCGAGGTACAGCGCAGCGACGAGGACTCTCGCTCGTTCCTCGAGCGTCGAGGCATTCAACGGACGGGCGGCGAGGAAGCGGTCAGCCTCACGCTTGGCGCCCCGCAGCCCCCGGCCATGCCGCCGGAGGGCATCCACATCGCCTCTCGTCGCGAGCGGCCCAACGTCATCGAGGAGATGTTCGAGGTCTTCCTGGAATGCAATCAGGACGTGCCCGACTCGAGCGGCCCGATGACGCTCGAGAGCTGGCGCGCGCTCGACATCGACCGGCCCAGCCGTTCACCCGACCTCTCGTTCGTCGCGTTCGACGGCGATGAGGTCGTGGGGTACGCCGTCGCCGACATCTTCGGAGACGAGGGCTATCACGGGTTCACCGCCGTTAAGCGTGCCTGGCGCCGCCGCGGTATCGCAACCGCCCTCAAGCGAGCCCAGATCGTTGCGGCCACGACCCTGGGGCTGAAGCGCCTCGTAACCGGGAGCGAGGAACGAAACCTGCCGATGCGGACGCTGAACGCAAAGCTCGGCTATCAGCCCGACCCGGAGCTCAGCGTGGTCGTCATGCGCGGGCCGGTTCAGGCGTAGGACGCAGGGGACGACCGATATTCGCGGTCCTGCAACCCCCGGCCGCTTGTTTGGCCGGAGGTTGAGGGCTTTCCCGTCGACCCGCTGGATCCCTAGCGGGCAGCAGTCGTCGTCACGGCAGGCCGACGTTCGGACGGTGCCGCCTCGTAAGCTGAACGACCCCAGGACGGGTGGCTCTTGGGCTGCCTGTCGCTCGCCCTAACAGGAAATCCCGGAGGTGCGGGGCCTTCCCAACAGGGGCGGCAGGACCCGAACGTGCAACCCCCGGTTTTGGAGGCTTGAAAGAGCGGGCCTACTGCCTGCTGGACGGCTTGGCTACGTCAGGCTTGCTCGGCCCAAGTGCTGTCAGGTCAGGTCACTCGGGCAGAAGCTCGGGCAGAAGGGGCGCTGTCCCTGCGTCTACTCTCCATTCCATGACCGGCCTCGATCTGCTCGCAACTCTTCGGGCATTCGTAAAGGCCCACGCACAGCCGCACCCAAGCACAGAGGATCGAGAACCCATCTTTTACTTCATCCATAGCGGAGGCGGAACGCTTCAGCATCACGCGCTTGATGATCCTCCTCCCAAGGTGGACGAAGCGCTTCTCGAAGAGATGCGTGACCTGGGCGTCATCGACATCGACTACTCGCAGGGCACCTGGAAACTGACCCCGACGCCCGAGGGGCGGCGCACAGTTGAGGCGCAGGATCGAATCGAGAGCCGAGGCCCTATCGCGGACATCACGCCGCTGGCTGCGGCGGTATCTGCCCAAGCCAACTCGGCCAACAAGCTGGCGTGGCCCGCAGTGCGTCCCGTACTGGCGGAGCTTCGAAGCTATTGGGAAGCGGGCGGCTTCTCGTCTCACGGCATACAGCTACCTGCTTTGGCGAACGTGCTGCCCGAGGAACACCAGCCTCTATTTTCCGCAACCGTCCGGTCTCTGGTTGACGGTGACTACCTGCGCCCAACCAACGACTTCTCAGCTTTCGAGATGCCCGCAGAAGTCGTACTGACCACCCGCGCTCACACCGTTCTTGACGGGTGGCCGGGGGCGGCACCGGACGAACTCTTTGAGAACCTTGTTGCCGTACTCGCAGCGGCCATCGCCTCGGAGCCTGACCCTGTGCGGAAGAAACGCTTGGAACGGCTCGCGGGGACAATCAAGGAAGTGGGCGTCGAAGTGACTGCCGAGGTAGTTTCAAAGGTTCTCCTCGGCGGTGTCTAATGGCGCTCTAGTACCAGGCGACGTAGATCGTGACTTCTTTGAAGCTCTGTGCCTCCCGGCTCTCGGCGTAGAGCGCTCGCCAGAGGGCAAGCGAACGATTGGGCGTCCCGACTACCCAGGCTTCGGCTTGGTTGCCGAAGCGATCCCGTCCTCCGTGAGGGCAGAAGTAGTTGCCCCGCTTCCCGGCCACGGTGAAGGTCGCGCCGCTTGTGAAGATGCAACGTTCCCCGTTCGACAACTCCAACGCCCAGGGCGGGTTCCTACGGAGCGAGCTACCCCGCTCCACAAGCGCTCGATCCCTCGGGAAGCGAACGGTTCTCATCCTGCCCTTCTCTCTCGACCAAATCAGAAATCGGCTGGACTCAAACGCAACGCCTTCGTGGTCCCACGGCGAGCCGACGCAAACCAGGGCCTCGAAGGTGGGGCCGTTCCAGCAAGGGTCGAATAGACCTTTCCCACTGAAACACCTATGCGTTTCCGTCACGCCCGGATTAACGTTGGAGATAAAATTGCACTCGCCCGACGCCCGTTTCGGAGTCGGTGTTGCCGCAACGTTGTAAAGACGTATCTCTGTGCGGGTCGGCTTGCTCTTGCTTCTGAAATGTTCCCAGGCACCAATTGAGATCGCTGAGAGGAGGGCGACCAGAACCGGTATGAGAACAACGAGAAACACAAAGCGAGCAACGTTTCTCACGGGTAGAAAACGAGCGGGACGTTTCATGGACAGAACTCTACGGAGGGGGTCGGCTTCCCCTAGACGGTCGGGGCTTGGTTCTGTGGGATCATGGGCGGCACCCTATGAAGGAGAACCAATGGCTAGAAAAACAATCGTTCGCGTTGTCTCTGACCTGTCAGGAAAGGACGTTGGAGAGGATCAGGCTTGGACAATGCTGCTCACTCCCCCTGACGGACGAGCTAACAAGGTGCAGCTAGATATCTCCGCCGAGGAAGCTCGGGAATTCGCGGCCAAGGGAACGGAGATCAAGCGACGCGGCAGGAAGCCGGGGTCAAAGAACAAGTAGGAGGCGGCGGGCAAATGACCTGGATCAAAACTCACTGGATAGCCGTGGTAGTCGGGGCGGTGCTGTTCTTCGTCGGTATCGGTATCGGCGCGTCGGGAAACAGTACGAAAACAACCGTTAGTACTCAGAGCGTCACGGAGACCGTGACAAACACGGAGACCGTGACCAACACCGTGCGGGTCAAAGTGAAACCCGCTGGCCCTTCCGGAACAATTCCCGGTACAGGCACCTTCCTGATCGGCTCTGACGTGAAGCCCGGAACGTATCGAGCGTCGGCTAGCCCAGGCTGTTACTGGGAGCGCATGCGAGATCTCAAGGGCGGCATCAATTCGATCATCACAAACGACAACGCCGATGGCCCAGTTGTCTTGGAAGTAGCGGCAACGGACAAAGCAATCCAGACAAACCGCTGCTCAACCTTCCACCGAATCGGCTGACGATGGACGGCACCCCGCCGACATGGGAATACACCACCATTGTTGTTCCCACGACGTGGGGCGGGAAAGAGAAGCTAAAGCGATCACGACTCCAGAAGGATCTCGACAAGGCAGGCGACGAAGGCTGGGAGCTTGTGAACGCTTGGCTCAGCCAGAACCTTGAAGGTGAGAGCGACGGCCACCTGCTCATCTTTAAGCGGCAGGCTCGCTAAGCGAGCTGCTTCCGGTCAGTAGATGCGCTGCTGGATAGCCGCAACGTTCAACTCATGGAGAGTCGGACTTCAAGACGACTCAGGGGTATATCGACCTAGCGGGCGAAGCGTTCCGCGAAGAGGCAGTAACGGCAGAGGAAGGCATCTTTGGGACAGTTCGGGCAGAAGTTGAGGCAGACGCGGCGTAGCTCTCCCGCTAGCCGAGAAACAAGAAAGCCCCGTCATGCGGGGCTTTCGCCTACACAGGGGCGGCAGGACTCGAACCTGCAACCCCCGGTTTTGGAGACCAGTTGCCTTTGGCTTGTCTGACGGGATGAGGATAGGTGCGCGACGGTATGTGCGACGGTCATTCTCACCAGGGCGGGTACCGTGAGGGTGATCCATGTCTCGAGAATCGAAGGCTCAAACAACCAACATCTCCGTGTCGGTACCGGTGCCTCCGGCGAGTGTGAGCGTTGGACTTGCTGCCCGCGTACCAGCGGATACGCCACCGACAGCAATGGCCGAGCTACGCCGACTGCTTCTCGCTGAGGACGCGATGCTGAACGTCTCCGCGTGGGCGCGGTTCTATGGCGAGCGCGAAAGTGTCCCTACAGATCGACGCGCGCGCACGGTGGCCGCGGCGGGGGTCGTGGCGATGTTTTGGCGACCATTCGTCAACGACGACAAGGGAGAACGGCTTGAGCCTGATGAGTGGCGGGAACGCATCGTGGACGATGCCGGCCACGCCGAAATGTTCGATCGTCTGAGGATACGACGCAACAAGGTCTTCGCCCATGCCGACACCGGGGCGGGTGTCGTGAACGTGACGAACACGTACCGAATGTTTCAGCGCCGTGAGCCTGAAGATCCGTTTGACCTACGCGTTTATGACGTCGGCGCTGACGGGGGTCTCCTGGAACGGGAGTCCCTTGCTTTGATCGCAGAGCTGGCCGACCGACTAGCGGGGCTGTTCAGTGAGCGCATGATCGAACTCGGCGCTGTTCGTGTCCGCGAGTTGGCGTAGGGGCCGACCCACCTGTTCGAGACGGGTCGCAGTGTTCGTCCGCACGAGGTAGTCGTCCAAAAGCTTTGCGGCCTCCGCTTCGTGACCCTCAAGCAGGTGGCGATAGCGGTCGGTCATGTACGCGCTGGAGTGTCCAACGTAGTCGCCGATTCGCTCAAGACTCAGGCCCGCCTCGAACATGAGGGAGACGTAGGTATGGCGACACTCGTGGAGGCCGATCGGATTGAGCTCGGATTGGCCGACCTCGCGCCTCTTCTCGTTCGCCGTCTCCCACGCCTTGAGCGCCCGCTTGCGCACGTTCGAGGGAGTGAACGGACGATCGGCCCGACTCCCGAACACGAAGTCTTGATCGCCTCGCCCGGTCGCGAGGCCGTACTCGATCAGACGACCGCGGAGAACGGCGGCGATCGGCACCGCCCGCGTTCCCTTCTTGCTCTTCGGCTCGATCAGCCCTTCTTTGTCGTCCCACCCGGCCCTGACGTGGATCAGGTTGGCGGCTAGGTCGATGTCGGCCCACCGAAGCGCGCGAAGTTCGCCGCGACGGAGGCCCGCATAGAACGCGGTCGCCCAAAGTGGTCGATCGGAATCGGGCAGAGCGTCGAGCAGTTCGGCAGCTTCGGCGGGCGAGGCCGCACGGTCTCGGCAACCGTCGACCATCGGTAGCTCGATCTGCGTCGTCGGGTTGATCGGCACCTCGCCGCGGGCGACCGGGCGGCGGTAGATCGCGCGCAGCGGCATGATCGCGTTGCGCACCTTGCTCGCGGAGTGACCGTAAGCGACGAGTCGATCAACGAGCTCCTGAATGTCGGCGCGTCGGATCTCACTCAGCCGAGTCGCGCCGAGGTCGGGCAGGACGTACCGACGAAGGTCGGCTTCGTAGCCGCGGAGAGCGGAGGGCTTATACGGCTTGCCCGATCGGGTCAGCGTCGCTCCCCGCTTGGCCGATTCGATCCACGCCTCAGCAACCTCGCGCAGCGTGTGGCGAGTGGGGGAGGAGATCGTCCCCTTGCGCAGCGCGCTCATCGCGTCGGTGCGCCAGGACTTTGCCTCAGAGAATGATGGAAAGGTCCTCTTGATGGGTCGCTTTTCGCGGCGATTCCAGACCTGCGCTTGGTAGGTCGGCTTGCAGCGACACGTTGCACCGGAGCGATTCGGGCAGGCCCGGGCGTGGCGAATCTCGATGCCGGTCGTGCGGCTCATTTGGGCTCCTCCTTGAGTGGGGAAATATGACACTCGGCATGATAGCTTTTCCAGCGATGCGGGCGAGGCTCCATCGGGCGACGCTGTTACCCTCGCTCGGCGTGTCGCCCGACGAGCTAGCCGGCGTATCCGAGATCGCCGAAATGCTCGGAGTTCAGAGACGAGCGGCTGCGAGGTACGTCGAGCGCGAGGACTTCCCCGAGCCCTTCGAGCGGCTAGCGCGTGGCCGGGTCTGGCGTCGCGATGAGGTCGAGGCGTGGGGGCGGGAGAACTTGCCGCTCAGGACGGGGAGACCGCCAAAGCCGAGTTAGCTCGCTTAAACTCCCCGGTATGTCTTATGTCATGTTCGACATCGGCATAGACCGAACGCTTGGCATTGACGAGCAGGAGGCTGGGCAACTGGCGAGATGGCTCGACGAACGCACAGAGCAGACGAAAGAGACAGCCTTCTACCAGCTAGGCAAAAAGATCGACTTCGCGGCCCAAGGAGACACATACGGTTCGGCCGACCCCGTCGTCCTCGCCGAGCACGAGCGGGAGATGATGCTGAGCGTTCTCCAGGAGCACAGCGACGAGATTCCTGAGAACTCGAAACTCGATCTCTTCGCCAAGAGGCTAAAGGCCGATCAGATCGTGCGGGCGGGACGGTCGCCCGAGGAGAACGCGGACTAGTTCAGCGACACGGAGCCGAGGTCGATCTCCGCAACGCCGACCACGCCCTTCCAGTCAGGCTCATCCGTCAGCACGTCGCGCAGCGCCTTCTCAGCCTCTTCGCGCGAAGCAAAGAACTCGACCACCTCGCCGAGCCCACTATCGGTGAGGCGGGAGTCGGCGAGGGCGTAGAAGATCACGAGCGGAACCCAGTATCAGTATCTCCGGTTCAGGTCGTCTCGTTCGACAATCAGCACGGCGTCGTCGTCCAGCGTCTCTCCCTCCCGCGTACCGATCACTCGGAGAATCCGGTCTTTGCCCAATGGGATCGTGTCGCCCTCCTGCCAGCTCGGCACTGCTGTCTTGAACGTAGACGGGTCGGCGGGCGTCCCGTGTGCGCGTTCGAGCTTGAACGTGAATAGGCCCATCTCGGTCCTCCTTGTCGGCTGGGACCGGACGCGCGGTAGGAGCGTATCCACTTGGTCCTCGGAGCCAGTAGGAACCTTGCTTGCCCAGGGGTTTCGCGCCGCCTTGCGGCCTAGGCGAAAGCTCAGATGAACTGCCGTTGCGCTAACATGTACCTCTAGTCAACAAAGACGGGCGCCTGGCTCGCCGGGAACGCATTGCGGTCCACAAAGAGCGCCACCTTCAAGCAGGCAAAGCTCAACTAGCCGAGGGGTCTCTCTATGAAACCAAGTTGGAAGCGCATCGTGATCTGGCTCGTGTTGTTCTGGCCGGTAGGCGTCTACTACTTGTCCCGTCGATACACAAGTCGCGCACGCGTGGGAATCGCCCTAGGGGCTCTGTCTGCAATCGTGGGTTTGGTCATCATCGTGGCCTCGAATGGCGGGAACGGTCCGCCTGCGTCCCAGCTCGAGGCCCAGGCAGCTGCGGCAGCAAAGTCGAAGACCACCGCTCAACGCACGGCGCGTCTGGCGAGAGCGCGAGAAGCTCGAAGCGCAGCAGCCGCTGCCGCGTCGAGAAAACGCGCAAAAGCTCGGGCAGCCGAAATCAGAAGAGAGGCAAGAGCTCGGACACGAAGAGCGCGAGAAGCAGCGCGAAGCAGGGCAGCCGCAGCCGCGGCGGCAAAACTTGCTAAAGCTAAGGCAACGAGCAGCAACTGCAACTCCAACTACAGCGGCTGTCTGGATCCAAATTCTTCCGACTACGACTGTGAGGGAGGATCCGGAAACGGCCCTGACTACACCGGGACCGTCCAGGTGATCGGCTATGACGAGTACGGTCTGGACGCGGACGGAGATGGCGTTGGATGTGACTAGTCAAGGCCAGACGCACTACTGCAAGGGATGAGCGGCTTCGTGCGCAGCCTGTACCGCGCGGCGAGGATCGCGAACAATGTCGAGACGCTTGCGTCAGGTAACCCACAGCGGATGCGCCGCCGCGCGAAGAATGTAGTCATCGGACGCGTGCTTGGGCGCGCGGGATTCTGGCGCCGACTCTGGCGCTAAGCCCCTCGCCGCGTGGAAGCCTCACACTGCCGGCGATTGCCCGGGGTTTTTAGAAGCCGAGCAAGTTCCTGCACGTCGGGTCCGGCTGGTCAGGGTAGTACGGCCGTGATTCGAGCAATCAGAATCCGTTGCGTTGTTGAAGATCCCCGCCCCTCTCGCCGCCAACTAGGAGGAAGACGGCGAGAGGGAGCACGCCCCCTCTAACTAGGCGCGGAGCGCGACAACGCGAAGCGCTACGGCGGGGATTCGATGGCCGGGTGAAGGAGGGTCCGGCGACCTAAAGGGGGCCGAGATCAGCCACGGCCCCCAAGGCTGATTAGGCGATCTCCGCGAGAATGCGCTGCTCGGCCTCGGCCTTCGCGGCGTTGATCCGTCGCACGTTGTGCTCGGCCTGGGCCTCGGTGATCTTCCCGTCGAGCTTCGCCAGCTGTTGAGCCTTCTGCTTGCGAGTCAGCTCACCCGCGACCGCGGAGAGTTCATCGCGAAGCCACTCGCCGAAGTCGGCCCGCGAGACGATGAACGCGACGGCAACCTCTAGCAGCGCCTCGCCGCGAATGTCGCGGTTGAGGGCGAGGCCAAGCGGGCGAGTCTGCGTCACCGCCCGAATGTCCGCGAGGTAGAGGTCGGCGTCCTCGCGAGCGTCCTCGGGGGTCTTCGTGACGGCAAGCGCCGCCCGCTCGGCCTTGAGCTCTTCGAGTTCGGTTGCGATCTGTTCGTCGGTCTTTCTCATTGGGTTCTCCTTCATGGGGTACGGATCGTCTGAATCGGCTGCGGCGTCGTGATCGGGCCTGGGGGTGGTCGCGTGGCGCAGATCACCCCGCGACCTCGGCGTACGCGCTGACCAACTGGTCATACGTCGGGTCCGAAATCCCGCGATCGGCGAGCAGGTTCATGGCAGTCGTGTGAACGTCGAGGCCGCGCAGCGATTCGCCGATCTCGCGATCGAGTTCGCGGGTCTGGTTCTCGCTTGCGTGCTGCCGCTCGACTCGGGCGACGAGGGTGTTGTCATCGATTAGTTCGCCGTCGAGTCGCCAATAGCGAACGCCTGCGATCTCTCCCGCAGGTTCGGCGAGGCCGGCGATCTTGGGTGCGGTCATGTTGTCCTCGGCTAGTGCCTGCTCGTGGGCGACCGCGTACTCGCTGAACGAGTAGGAGTCGGGCTCCCTCCCCTGTGCTCGGAGCGCGCCGGTCAGGATCTCCTCAGCGCGCAGATGCAAGCGCTTCGCGTCGGCGGCGGTGATGTTGTCGGACATGCGTTCTCTCTTTCAGAAGATTCGATCGATGATTGAGCCCTCGTCGTCGTCGTACCACTTGGGCGAGCGGTGGACGGGTCGGACGCGCGGCTGAGGCGAAGGGGGCGGCTCCGGTGCCTCGGGAGAAGGCTGGGGAGGCTGTGGCGGCGACTGGGCGACGCCTGCGGGCAACTGAGCGAGAGCGTCTGCGTCGGGACGCTTCGGCCTGCTGCGTTTCTTGCGCGCAGTCTTGTGAAGCATCGAGCTACGGGCGAGCAGTTCCTTCTTCGTCACGTTCGCCAGTCCCGGCGACGCGAACGCCTCGATCTCGCTCAGAGCAGCCGTGAGGCAGTTGCAATCGCCCGGGCGTCGTGCGGTGCAATCGACAGCGGGCAACCCGAGCCGTCGCCGCGTCTCAACGCGAGCGCGAACCCAGCGGGTTATCACCGGGTCGGCGGTCTCGGTCTTCGCGACCTTCGCGCTCTCGACTAGGGCTCTGAGCTCGACACTGGTTGCATCCTTCGTCCAGCGGTTGTCGAACGCTTCGGCGGCTTGCGCGGCCTGGTCTCGGAGATTCACTTGCCCTGCGCAATCGCGAGGAGTTCAGCGAGCTTCGTGCGCTGCCCCTCGGTCAGTCGGTCGAGGTCGAGGTCCCGGTCAGCGAGCGCGCCAGCACGAACGAGATCAAGGCCGAGCTCAGCCCTGGCCTTCGGTGTCATCCCTAGCTCTCTCGCGTAGCGCAGCGCCACGTTCGCCCATCCCTGAGCGTCCTGGCTCAGACGCAGGCGATCAGCGCGGCGGTTCGCATCCTTCAACGCCCTGCCCGCTGCGCGTAGCTGTTCGAGCACGAAGGCGAACGTCTCGATCGCCGCCGTGTCCGCGTCGTGCTTGAGCGGAACGAGCTCGCGGAGCGTGTCGGCTGTTTCGCCGGCCGCATCGGAGAGACGGAGACGGGCGTACGCGCCGTGCCTGAGCGCGCGGCTGTTGCCGTTCGAGGCTGGTTCGAGGTTGGCGAGCGAAGCGGGGCTAGATGCCACGAATCGTCTCCTTTGTGCAGGTTTTGCGGCGACCGTCGCTCAGCCGTCGCGCATGGTCTATTTGCAGGGGTTTTGTAGGCGGTACTGGTTAGCCCCACCTGTGTCCTGGTCTTGTCTTCGGAGAAGGTCTAGGAGGTCATCGGGGCGAGCGTCGCGCTACTTCCGCCCGTATGCTGAGCGGAATGCCGTTCCGCGTGACAATGATGCTGGCCGACGCCGCGCAGGCTGCCGAGAACAAGCTCTACGTTCTAGGTGGTGGCTGGGATGTAATCGGACCCGCCCCAAGCCCATTTGCGATCGCCATGCTCATCCAGGTGCCGTGGGACCTGACGAACCGGCGACACCAGTGGCAGCTGGTCCTTGTCGACGCGGACGGCAATCCGGTAATCCTCCCAACGCCGATGGGCGGCGAGGAGCCGGTTGCCATCGAGGGAGAATTCGAGGTTGGACGCCCTGCAGGCGTCGCTCCGGGGAGTTGGCTCGCGATTCCGGTCGCGATCATGTTCGCTCCGCTCCCGCTTGAGCCGGGAGGTCGATACGAGTGGCGCTTGACCGTGTCGGACGAGAGCGACGAGAACTGGCGGCTCCCGTTTGCTGTGCGCCCCCCGGCACCCCCGCAGGGCTAACGCCGGGCTGCGACTACGCTCTTGGGGCTGCGGCGCTTTCGCGCTCGAGGTCGTGCTGCGGCTGGCGAACCAGAGGCTCCGCTTGCTTTCGGCCAGCGAGAATCAGAGTTGCGTACCGATTGAAGTTGGGCCGTGCCGCTCGGCGCCCACCACTGGCCGCCCAGGCGATGTTCGCGATCCAGACGGTCGGCGCGATGCGGACGGGCGGCCCGATGTCGTCGGCCGTTAGGGCTCTGCCCGTGAACGTACCGTCGTCTCGGTAGAGCATCATGACAAGATCATCGCCCGTATCCGAGTCGGCCGCAGCCATGGCACGAAGGCTCGCTTCAGCCGCGATCCGAGACCGGAACGAGCCGAGCGCGTTGCCTTCGTTGTCGTAGATCATGTACCTCATCGTGCTTTTCTCCTTCTCCGGCAGCGCCTGCCGGAATAGCTCAGATAGGAACGATATCGGCGACAGCTTCTCTGAGCTTGACGGCATCGGCCACTACGGTCAAATGCCCGTCGTCGCCCCAGTACGCGTACTCGAAGTCGCCGCCAGGCTGGAGGACGATTTCAGCAACGTGCGTCCCGATCGGCTTGCCGATATCCCGGCGAGCCCTCGCGTGTTCGAGAGCGGCCTTACGGCTGTGGTAGGCGGACACGCCGTTGTAGATGAACGGCGTACTCACCTGGACCGAGCCCGGGCGCGGCGGTAGCCCCCGGGCAGCGCTCGACTGGAATCCGCGCTCAAGCGTCGCCGCGTCGTTTGGGTCATCGGTTCGGACGGCGCGGTAGACCGAAAAAGACCTTTCCGGCTCCTGGATGTCGAGGGAGAGGCGCCTGGGACGAGCCACAAAACAACACTACTGCTGACAATAGGGTCGGCTCCGAGGGCCACGTCAGTTCTCCTAGGGGGTCGCCCGCATCAGGGTCGCGCCGCTCCTCTCGTCATGTTCGGCATAGACACGCCGAGCCTCAGCGAGATCATCGAAGCGACCGACCAGGTGCATCGCCTCGTCATTGCCGTTGAGCGCATAGACCTCCCACGGCCCCTTGGACTTCTTATCCTCAAGCCGAACGCTTGTGCCGTGCGATCCACGAACCTCGCTGACTTTGGCAGTCGGCCAGTCGCCGGCCGTGATCCCACTCCACGCGTAGGCGGCGGGATTCAATACGTCAGGCTCCTGAGCACGTTCCAGCCAAGCCATCACTCGATCGTGGTCTTCGGCAAGCGCACGAGCTCGCTGCGAAGTCGTGAAGCCGAGCTTGTCGAGCAGTTTCATGAGTTGCTCCTCATCAACGACGACGTTCGGATGAACTTCTCGGATTACTTCTCGGGTAGCGGACGACCTAGGCGTCCGGGTTACTCGGCCCGAAACGTCCGGGTTATTGCGGACGCTTAAGGGCGTCCGGTTTGGGTCATCCTCAATGCGGACGCTTAGGGCGTCCGGGTTAGCGGCTGCCGGAAGAGAAACCTCAGACACCTGGGAGCCGAAGCTCGGATTTCCAGCCCTCGGCGTCCAGACGATGAGTTTGAGTTCGTCCAGCTTCTTCAGTCGGTCCCGCGTGCGGCGCTCGGAGAGTCCGGCTTCGCGAGCTATGCGCCTCGCCGTCAAGCCGTCCGCGAGCCGAGACCAACCGGCTGTATACGCGACGACGACTGAGAGCACCTTCCAGTCGTTACTTGAAAGGTCGGCCGCGCGGGCTCGTTCAAACACGGCTCTCATCGCTGCCCCGGCGATCGCGTATGAGACGCGACCACGGCCACTCACGTCGCCCCCTCAAGCACCCGCGCGGCGTTCTTGCTGAGCCACGCTTCGAGTTCAGACACGGGAACGAGGATGCGCCGGCCACGTCGGACAACGCGAAGATCGGGATAGACGTTCTCGGCGAAGAAGTCGAACGAAAGGCCGAGCGCCGCCGCCGCCTCTTTCTTGTTGAGGGCGAGTCGGTCGATAGGCATGGGACCCTCCTGCTTCGCGGCGTGCCAAAGCCGCGGGGGTTAGTTGGCGCGTTGTGGGCCCTCCTGCTGAATGGTGGATGGCCGCTGTAAGCCGCAGACCGAAAGGAGTCGAACGAACTGCGGCTTACAAGCGACCGCGCCCGACCAACGGCAGGAGGGAACCGCGCCGGTCGGAACTTGGGAAGCTAAGTCTTGGTCGGAAGCGCACCGGTCGAGATCGCCCGGGCAAGGTGGTCGCGCACCGCGGCGCGGACCTCGGCGCTGAGGGATCTGCCGTTCCGAGCAGCTAGGAGCACGAGCAGGCGACGCCCGTCGCGCTCGATCGCCGCGCTGACGACCGGATCGTTTCCGAGCTTCGTTGAGATGATCGTCGTCACGGGCGTCTCCCTTCTAGGAGTTGGACTTGAGGCACAAAAAAACCCGCCGGGGGCGGGCTTGTGGGCATAGTTCGCCTAGCGGTGAGACGCGCATAAAAGGCGTCTATACACCTAGAGATATCAAGTCAGTCGGACATCATCGGCCCGCGCTGAGGATTCTCGAAACCTGACCCTGGCTCAAGTCCAGGAAGCCAGCGATCTCTTGTTGAGTGCAGCCATCGGCGTAGAAGAACGCTGCAAGCGCGTTGCGCTTCTTTTGGAGGTAGCGGTTTCCCCCACGTCCCTTGCCGTTGATCGCGACGTGATCCAAGTTCCATGCGTACGGGCTGCTGGCGTTAGCCGTGGCGGTTCGCTGCTCTTCATTGATCGCGGCGAGCTCGTCTCCATAGCCGGCGGCGCGGAGATCAGCTTCGTAGCCGGCCTCGCGCAGTTCATCGATTATCAGCAACCGCTCAGCGCCATCAACCAATCCGTTTTTGGGCATAGCTCACCTACCCTCGCGACGCGCATAGTCGCCGAATAATCCTGCGGCGGGAAAGGAAAAAACGTTCTCCTTACCTAACTTAAAGATACGCGTCAAGTCGGACGACATACCCGACCTGAGGGCGCAATTCACCTACGGCTGCGACGCGCATATGTGAGGAATAAAAAACCTTCCCCTCCGTACACAGAATAGCTTTGGGGATCGGACGACACGCCCTCTCCGTATAGAGGATGCAACGCATGTCACAACTGCGCGACGGTCGCGCGACGGCCGCTACCCGCGCCGACCGTATTCAGTGGTACTCGGTCGAAGTTCTCGCTAGAGGGCAGGACGCCCGTCGATCCCGCTCGCCGAAAGGGATTCCGCCTAGCCGAGCGCCTTCGCGACCAACAGGGGCGGCAGGACTCGAACCTGCAACCCCCGGTTTTGGAGACCGGTGCTCTG
>JBBPIJ010000010.1:0-91674 GCA_038040395.1 Actinomycetota bacterium | reverse complement strand
GCGGCGGACGCTGCGAGACCTGCAAGGGCGACGGGACGATCAAGATCGAGATGCATTTCCTGCCCGACGTCTACGTGCCGTGCGAAACCTGCCATGGGAGGCGGTACAACCGCGAGACGCTCGAGGTGCGCTTCAAGGGCAAGTCGATCGCGGACGTGCTCGAGATGTCGGTCGAGGAAGCGCTGCGGTTCTTCGCCAAGATCCCGAAGCTCCGGCGCCGGCTCCAGACGCTGCACGACGTCGGGCTCGACTACGTCAAGCTCGGCCAGCCGGCGACGACGCTCTCAGGTGGCGAGGCGCAGCGGGTGAAGCTGGCCTCGGAGCTGTCGAAGATCGCGACCGGGCGGACGCTGTACATCCTCGACGAACCGACGACCGGCTTGCACTTCGCCGACATCGAGAAGCTGCTCGAGGTGCTGCAGCGGCTCGTCGACGCGGGCAACACGGTGCTCGTGATCGAGCACAACCTCGACGTGATCAAGCAGGCCGACTGGATCATCGACCTGGGCCCGGAGGGCGGCGAGGCCGGGGGAGAGGTGCTCGCAACCGGGACGCCGGAGCAGGTGGCCGAGGTCAAGGAGTCGGCAACGGGCCGGTATCTCCGCGTCGTGCTTCCGAAGAAAGTTGTGAAGGCGAGGAAGGCCGCACCGAAGGCGGCAAAGGCCGCGGCCTAACCTAAGTCTGGAGCAGAAAACGCTCGTCAGCGTGCCAGTGGCCGGAGGCGTCCTCGACGATCAGCATCACCTCGCGACCTTCGGCCTCGATGGGGAGGCTCGGCGTCAGCGCAGCGTCGACCTCGTCTTGCAGCTCGGGCCTGCCTTCGGCGACGGTCAAGTGGTGAATGACCTCGTCGTGGATTCCCTCGTAGGGCGGGTAATCGGGGTAACGGGCGACGATCAGGTCGGTCAGGTCCTTGAACGGCTCGGCCGGCTCGGGTGCGAGCCAGACGACCTCGGGGAAACGGTCGACGCGCGGAAGCCGGTAGGTAAAGGCCGGCTGCGAGGCGAACAACTCGCGCAGGTCGCCGAGGAGTTGCTCGTCGACCTCCTCCACAGGCACGAAGGGAAAGAGCAGCGTGATGTGAGCCGGGACGCCGTGCTGGGCCGACCAGTCGTGCTTCGCGCGCCACTCGCCGACGAGCGGCTCGGCCTCGGGAACGACGACGATCAGCGCGGTGCGCGGCACACGGCGCAGGCTACGCTCAGGCCGTGAACGCCGCGGCGGAACCGGAGGCCTCGCTCCAGCGCGAATGGTGGCTGCGGGCGCTCGCGATCTTCCGGACCCCGCGCACCGTCTTCGTGGGGCTGCGCGACGACTCCCCCGATGCAGCCGAGGCTCGACAGGAGCCCGTGCTCGCGATCATTCTCATGGCCGGTTGCGCGGGAGTCCTGTCGACCTCTCTGGCGGGTCGGCTCCTCGATGATCCTGATTTCGGTGGCGCCGCCGCCGTCCTCGCCTGGGCGTTCATCGGCGGCGGCATCTACGGAGTCGTCGTCTACTGGTTGGGCGCGCTGATGGTTCACGCGTTCACCCGTGGCTTCGGCGGCTCGAGCTCCTACCGGCAGGCGCGCCACATCGTCGGCTTCGCCGCCGCGCCGCTCGCGCTCTCGCTGCTGCTCGTCTGGCCGGTCCGCCTCGCGGTCTACGGTGGCAACCTCTTCCGGAGCGGCGGCTCAGACTCGGGAGCCGGCGACAAGATCTTCGAGGGGCTCGTGATCGCGTCGTTCGCTTGGACGCTCGCGTTGGTGGTGATCGGCGTCGCGACCGTCAGCGGCCTGTCCTGGCCGCGCCGCCGCTGAAGCTCTCGAGCTCCTCGTCGGACATCTCATAGGTGTGCTCGTCCTCCGGGAACGTGCCCGCGCGAACGTCCTCGGCGTACGCCTCGAGCGCGTCCCGGATCTCGCGCGAGAGGTTCGCGTAGCGCTTCACGAACCGCGGGAGATGCCCCTCGGTGAGGCCGAGGAGATCGTGGTAGACGAGGACCTGACCGTCCGTCTCCCGTCCCGCTCCGATTCCGATCGTGGGCACGGACAGGCGCCGGGTGATTTCCGCGGCCACAGGCGAAGGAACGGCCTCGAGTACGACCGAGAACGCTCCCGCGTCTTTGAGCGCGAGCGCGTCGTCGACGAGTTGCCGCGCGGCCTCCGCCGTCTTGCCCTGGGTCTTGAACCCGCCGAGCATCGTCGCCGACTGCGGCGTGAGCCCGACGTGTCCCATGACGGGAATGCCCGCCTGGACGATCGACCGCACGCGCGACAGCGAAGGTCCTGCGCCCTCGAGCTTGACGGCGTCCGCGCCCGCCTCCTTCACGAACCGGATCGCGTTCTCCACCGCCTTCTCGTCGGAGACCTGGAACGAGCCGAACGGCATGTCGCCGACGACGATCGGATGCCGAGCCGCGCGCGAGACCGTTCGCGTCAGGAAGAGCATCTCGTCCATCGTCACGGGAACGGTCGTCCTTTCGTGGCCGAGGACGACCATCGCGGCCGTGTCCCCGACGAGGATCACGTCGACGCCCGCGTCCTCCGCGAACCGCGCTCCCGGCGCGTCGTAGGCGGTGACCATGACGATCTTCTGGCCACGTCTCTTCATCTCGGCCAGCTCGGGGAGCGCCAGCTTTCCCCTGGGCGGTGTGCTCATCTCTTGTCTCCTTTGTTTGTGCGCCCAAGCCAGGATGAATCCTGGCACGGGATATCCAGCAAAACGTTGTCGATCAAACGTGTGTCTCCGACATGAACTGCGGCCGCGAGCACGCGCTGGCCGTCGAGGTCGGCGATCTCCAGGTAATCCACGTCGAGCTCGCTGAGCAGCGCGCGAGCCTGCTCGAGGTCCTTCGTCGCGAGAGCACGCGGCAGCGCGAGTGCGGCATCGCGCTCCTCAGGTGACAGGTACGCGTTGCGCGACGAGAGGGCGAGCCCGTCCTCGTCGCGCACCGTCGGCATGACTCGAACCTCGAGGTCCACGTTCAGATCGCTGACGAGCTGCTTGACGACCGCGGCCTGCTGCGCGTCCTTCTGACCGAAGTACGCGCGGCGCGGACGGACGATGTTGAAGAGCTTGAGGCAGACCGTTGCGACGCCACGGAAGTGTCCGGGGCGAAACTCGCCTTCGAGGCGAGTGCCGAGCTCTCCGACGTCGACCCAGGTCCCGTATCCCTCCGGGTACATCTCGTCTGCCGACGGCGTGAACAGGAAGTCGACGCCTGCCTCCTCGGCAGCCCGTGCATCCTCGGCGTCGTCGCGCGGATAACGGGCCAGATCCTCGGACGGCCCGAACTGCGCCGGGTTGACGAACAGGCTCGCCACGACCGCGTCCGACTCGGCCCGCGCTGCGGCAAACAGCGAGAGATGACCTTCGTGGAAGGCGCCCATGGTCGGAACGAGGCCGACCTCGGAGAAGGGCTCAACAGCCACTCGGATCTCGGCGACGGTGCGTACGGTCCTCATCGCACCGTCAGCGCCGCGGTCGCGTCGGCAAGGGCGCGGTAAAGGGGCTCGAGCTCGGGCCGGCGCTCACGGATCGCTGCGAGGTGCGCCTCGACCGTCTCCCAGTCGCCGCGCTCGATCGGGCCGGTCAGCTCGAAGTCGTTCTCGATCACGCGGCGCATCAAGGGGACGAGGGCCTCCGGCGGCGCCCCGGCGGTCTCGACGAGATCAGCAGCCGCCTGGTGCAGCGTGACGAGGAAGTTCGAGGCGACCGCTGCGCCTGCGTGGTAGAGCGCGCGTTCCGCGCCAGGGAGCTCGAACGGCTCGAGCCCGAGCTCGCGTGCCAGCCAGAAGCCAACCTCGCGCGCCTCGTCGGTTTCCGCGGTCACGGCTGCGTATGCGCCATCGAGCTGCTCCGGCCCTCGCGCGCGTGTGAAGCTCTGAAGCGGGTGCAGGCCGAAGCGGCGCTCGTGCGGTTCGAGCGCTTCAAGCGGAGTGGCGCCGCTCGTGTGTGCGACCCAGGGGCCGGGGGGTATCCCCTGCGCGACTTCCGAGATTGCGCGGTCCGGCACGCAGAGCAGGACGAGCTCGGCTTCGTCGTCGCGCAGCACGAAGCCACGCTCGCGCAGCCGTCCTGCGACAGCAGAGCCCACTCGGCCGGAGCCGACGATTCGGATCTTCTTGAGCAAAACGAGCTCCAGTTCCCTAGCGGATACCGGGCAACCCGGATTCTAGCTGCCTCCTTGGCTCGATCGTCATCTGCCATGTCGGCGGCCGACCACATCACTATCGAGCCGTAGGCGGCTCGGGCAAACCGCGAGGGTCGGCCTCGTTCTCCGAGGGTCGGCTACTCGCGTTTGCGACCTGTCCGGGTCCGCGCCTAGACTCTCGCGGCGATGCCGATCTACGAGTACGTGTGCATGGAGTGCGAGTCGCATTTCGAGGAGCTCGTGCGCAACGGGGAAGCGGTCAGCTGCCCCGACTGCGAGGCCTCGAACGTCCGCAAGCAGTTCTCCGTGTTTGCCACTCACGGCGCCGCCGAGCAGCCGAGTTACGGCGGTCCGATGGCCTCCGGAGGCTGTTGCGGTGGAAGCTGTGGCTGCGGGCACTGAGCTAGCCGCGTACGGCGAGGAGATCGCCGACTGCACGCGCTGCCGGCTTGCCGAGGGCCGTACGCAGGTCGTCTTCGGTAACGGTGACCCGAACGCGGACTTGATGTTCGTGGGCGAAGCGCCGGGCTTCCACGAGGACAAGCAGGGCTTCCCCTTTGTGGGCCAGGCCGGGAAGCTCCTCGACCAACTGCTCGGTGGCATCGGGCTGAGTCGAGACATGGTCTTTGTGGCCAATGTCTTGAAATGCCGGCCCCCGGGAAACCGCGACCCGATGCCGGACGAGATCGAGGCCTGCGAGAGCCATCTCTTCCGGCAGGTCGAGCTCATCGAGCCCAAAGTCGTGGCGACGCTTGGAAATTTCTCGACGAAGCTCCTCTCCGGCAAGCCGCTGGGAATTACCCGAGTGCACGGCCAGGAGCAGGAAGTCACCCTGGGCGGAAGGAGCGTTCTGCTCTACCCGCTGTACCACCCCGCCGCGGCGCTCTACACGCCGTCGATGCTTGATGTCCTCCGGGAGGACTTCGCGCGCATTCCCGGGCTCATCGGGCGGGTCGCCGAGCCGGTTCCGGAGCCTGAGCCTGAGCCTCTGCTCGTCGCCGAGCCCGCCGTCCAGCTCGGCCTCTTCTAGGCTGACCCGCATGGAGCAAACGTCGTCCTCGCCGGAGGAGACGGAAGCCATCGCCGAGACGCTCGCGGCCGAGTTGCGCCCCGGCGACGTGGTCGCCGTCTCCGGCGAGCTCGGGTCGGGCAAGACCACGTTCGTGCGCGGGGCGTGTCGCGCGCTCGGGGTTCAGGGGCCCGTGACGAGCCCGACTTACACCATCGGCCATCGGTACCGTGGAGCCGTGGACGTGTCTCACCTCGACCTGTACCGGTTCGAGAGCGTCTCATCGGCGGAGTGGGGCGACCTCGAGCCCTATTTCGACGGCGCCGTCTGCTTCGTCGAGTGGCCCGAGGCAGCAGGCAACGCGTTGCCAGCGCCGCGCTTCCGCGTCGTCTTGCGACATGCGGGAGGGAACCGCAGGACGATCGAGGTCGAGAGTGCTGACCCTGGCGTTTGACACCGCCACGAGCGTGGCCACGAGCGCGCTCGTCGAGGACGGCCGGACGCTCGGCGAGCGCGTCGGGCTGGCCGGACGCCTGCTCGAGGATGTGAACGACCTGCTCGTCGGCGCCGACGCGCGGCCGACCGAGTTGCGGCGCATCGTCGCGGGCACAGGCCCCGGAAGCTTCACGAGCCTGCGCATCGGGCTCATGGCCGCGCGCGCTCTCGGCTTCGCTCTCGACCTGAAGGTGGCGGGGGTCTCTACGCTCGACGCGCTTGCGTCAGGCGCCCCCGGCGCTCTCCCTGTGATCGACGCCCGCCGCCGGGAGGTCTTCACGCTGGTGGACGGCGAACCTGTCGCGATCGGACCTGACGAACTAAGCAACAGTCTGTTGCAAGGTCGGATTTGCGTGGGTGACGGTGCTGTCCGCTACCGCGAGGTGCTCGAGGCGGGCGGTGCGGAGGTTCCGCCCGACGACAGTGAGCTGCACCTTCCCCGCGCGGCCCTCCATGCCCGGCTCGCGCGCGACTTCGGGCCGGCGGAGCTCGTCGAGCCGATCTATGTCCGCGCGCCTGACGCGGACCGGGTGCTCGGACGTTGATCGAGTACCGAAAGCTGAAGCTTCGCGACCTCAACTCGATCGAGGAGATCGAGTTCAGCTCGTACCCGACTCCGTGGTCGCGCTCGATGTTCGCGGGCGAGCTCGCGAAGCCATCGTCGATCTGCCTCGGCGCAATCGACGCCGAGCAGAACGAGCTCGTGGGCTACCTGATCATCTCCCGCTACGTGGACGCGTGGCACGTGATGAACGTCGCGGTCGCGGATCCCTACCGGCGGCGTGGTGTCGCGACAGGCCTGATGGAGCGCCTGTTCGAGGAGACCTCGCGCGACGGCCGCCGTGGGTACACGCTCGAGGTGCGAGTCTCGAACGAGGCCGCGATCCGCCTGTACGAGGGGCTCGGGTTCAAAGCGCGAGGGATCCGGCGCGGCTACTACACCGACAACAGGGAAGACGCCCTGATCATGTGGAAGGACCCGGCACGGGAACAGGCGAGCGCTTGATGTTGGAACGCGAGGGTCAGTTGTCGGCGGAGCCGGGCTTGGCCCGGCGGGAGCCCAATGATTGTCGGACTCCGTGGTCGGTAAAGGAGGGGGCTCACGGGGGAACCATGGGTTCCCCCGTGCTCGACCCGGCACTGGAACAGGCGTCGGCTTGATCCTCGGACTCGAGACCTCGTGTGACGAGACCGCCGCGGCGCTCGTCACCGAGGGCGGCGAGATCCTCGCGAACGTCGTCTCCTCACAGGCCGATCTCCACGCGCGCTACGGAGGCGTCGTCCCCGAGGTCGCGTCGCGCCGGCACCTCGAGCTCGTGACGCCGGTCGTCCGCGAGGCGCTCGGGGACGCGCAGGCAAGTCTCGACGACGTCGAGCGGATCGCCGTCACGCGGGGCCCCGGCCTGATCGGCGCGCTCCTGGTCGGCCTGTCCGCGGCCAAGTCGCTCGCCTGGGCACGTCAACTGCCGCTCGTTCCGGTCGACCATCTGCACGGCCACGTCGCCTCGCTGTACCTCCAGCCCGATCCCGTCGAGCCGCCGTTCCTCTGCCTGCTCGCAAGCGGCGGCCACACGCTCCTGCTCGACGTCGCGGATCACGGCGGCTACCGCATCGTCGGCACCACCCTCGACGACGCGGCCGGCGAGGCCTTCGACAAGGGCGCTCGCCTGCTCGGCCTCGGCTACCCCGGTGGTGCAGAGATCGACCGGCTCGCGCGCGAGGGCGATCCGGAGGCCTTCGCGTTCCCTGTCGCACGCGTGCCCGGCCTCGACTTCTCGTTCTCCGGGCTGAAGACGGCGCTGCTCTACAAGGTCCGCGAGCTTCCCGCAGACGAGCTCGAGCGCCGCCGGTCCGACCTCGCCGCCTCCTACCAGCGGGCAATCGTCCGGGCGCTCGCGGAGCGGACGGCCGCTGCAGCCGAGCAGTTGGGCGCTGAGCAGGTCGCGGTCGTCGGCGGTGTTGCCGCCAACTCCGAGCTGCGCGCCTCGCTTCCGGGCGCCGCCCTTGCGCCGCTTCCTCTCTGCACCGACAACGCCGCGATGATCGCGTCGGCCGCTCGGTATGTCGAGGAGATCCCCTTCGCTCGTTATCTTGCACTGGATGCGTATGCGTCTACGGCGGCGTGAGGCCCCGGAGCTCTGCGTGCTCGGCGCTCTGGCGCTGGCCGCCACGCTGCTCTCCGTCGCTGCGGGGGCCGGGGGGGCGAGCCACGAGAGCGTCCACGCTGCCGCATCGGCGTGGCGAGGCCTCGTCGGCACGCCGCGACAGCAGGTCGCAATCGGGCAGCGGGTCATCGTCGTCCTGAACAGCCCATCTCTCGCAGATCGCGTCGCGTCCGCCGGCGGAACGGCGACCGAGGCCGAGCAGCGGCGCTGGACGGCAGCGGCGTTCGCCGCGGACAACCTGCTCATCGCCCGGCTTGCGCAGGAGGGCGTGAGGATCAAGCCCGAGCACCGCTATGCGCGCGTCATGACCGGTTTTTCCGCGCCACTCGATCCCCGTGCCGTGGCGTTGCTCGAGCAGGCGCCGGAGGTCGCCGGCGTCTATCCCGTGCGCATCGCGTATCCGGCCTCGACGTCGTCCACGATGATCGAGGAAGCGAGGCTTGCTGCGGGTGCCGGCGCACAGGCAGATGTCGTCCTACCCGGCTTTGACGGGCGCGGCGTGACGATCGCACTGCTCGACACCGGGGTCGAGTCGAAGCACCCGTACCTCCTCGGCCACATCGCCGACGGATACGACGTCGTCGACTCCGACAGTGATCCCGCCGCGAACGCGAGCCCTGAGGACCCGACTCGCTTCGAGCGTCACGGGACCCAGTTGGCGGGGCTCATGGTCGGCTCGCAAGGGCCTGCCGGGCTGAAGGGGATCGCTCGGGGCGCGACCGTCCTCCCGATCCGCGTCGCCGGTTGGCAGCGCGAGGCGGGGGGGCGCTGGGCGGTATTCGGTCGAACGGACCAGCTCGTCGCCGGCCTCGAGCGCGCCGTTGACCCGAACGCGGACGGGGTCTCCCTCGACGCGGCAAGGGTCGCGCTCGTGGGCGTGGCGGAGCCCTTCGCGGCATTCGCGGACAGCCCCTCCGCCCGTGCTGTCGCCGGCGCCCTGCGGCTCGACACGCTCGTCGTCGCCCCGGCCGGGAACGACGGGGTTGCGGGGCCGGGCTACGGCAGCATCTCCGGGCCGGGCGGCTCCCGCGCTGCGCTCACGGTGGGCGCGGCCGACCTCCGCGAGTCCTCGGTATCCGTCCAAGTCGTGATCCGCGCGGGGCTCGGCGTGTTCTTCAACCGGCGCGTGCCCCTGGTCGGAGCCGTCGCTCCGCACGGCAAGCTCTTCCTCAGGCTCGGCACTCCCAGGCTCGAGCCAGCCGCCGTCCGCGACGGAACGCCTCCGCGACTCGGCGACTTCTTCGACGGGCAAGGCTTCAGCTATGTCGCCGGGCGCGCGGCGTTCGTCCCGGCGGGGGCCGACCCGGCATACGCGGCAGCCCAGGCGGTCAAGGCGGGGGCGAGGCTCGTCGTCGTCTACGGCGACGCGCTTCCGGGCGGCGGCATCGGGATCGACGAGGAAGTGACCGTTCCGGTCGTCACCGTTCCCGGCTGGGTCGGACGGTCGGTGCTCGACGCGTTCCGCTCGGGCAAGCAGCCCCTCATCTCGATCGGCATGGTCCGGGGCGAGACGAGCAGGGTCGAAGGACGGGTAGCGCCGTTCTCGTCCCGCGGTCTCGCGTTCGACGGCTTCGTCAAGCCCGACCTCGTCGCGCCCGGAGTGAGCCTCCTCACGGCCGATCCGGGCAAGGCCGAAGACGGCACCGCGCGCTACTCCAGCCTGAATGGCTCGAGCGGAGCGGCGGCTGTCGTGGCGAGTGCGGCGGCGCTGCTCGCACAGTCGAGGCCGGAGCTCGACGCTTCCGCGCTGAAGGGACTGCTCGCAGGCTCGGCGAAGCCGCTCGCGCGCGAATCGGTCGCGGCCCAGGGCGCAGGCCTGCTCGACCTCGGCGCGGCGCGCGCCGGCGAGGCGGCCGCACTTCCGACGACCATGAGCTTCGGCCGCGCAAGCGGGGCCGGCTGGCACGCCACCCGCAAGCTCCTGCTGCGCAATCTCTCGTCGCGGCCGCTCAGGCTCTCCATCCTGGGCGACGAGCGTGACAACGGCGGCGCCAGGGGCCTTGTCTTCGCCTTCGCGCCTGCCCGCATGCGGATCCCCTCGGGCGGGATCGCCCAGGTCTACGTCGCCGTCCGCTCGTTGACCGCCGCCGGGCCTCCCAGCGAGGGCATGTTCACCGTGCGGCCAGAGGGCAGCGCATCGATCCGCGTCCCCTGGCTCGTCACCTTCCGACCGCGTCGCGACGCGCTGCTCGAATCCCTCAAGCTCTCGACGAGCTCGTTCAGCCCATCCGACAACGCGCCCGCCGTGCTGTCGTTCCAGGCAGGGCGCATCGCGACCGGCGGACAGATCGAGCCGGTCGCGCGCCTCGATCTCGAGCTCCGCGGCCCGGACGGCAAGAAACTCGGCGTGCTCGCACAGCTGCGCGATCTCCTGCCGGGCCGCTACGCGTTCGGCCTGACCGGCCGGGATGCGAAGGGCGAAACGCTCGAGCCCGGCCGCTACCGCATCGAGCTGATGGCCTACCCGACCGGCCGGGGGCAGCCGTCGAGAGCCTCGGTCGTCTTCGCCATTCGCTAGTTCGACGGCGCGGCTTATACTCGCCGCGAATCGGTTTTCTCCCCTTTGCAGCGAAAACAAGGAGCGACAGATTGACCACCCTCGAGGCCCCAGTCTCCCATCTCCACGAGAATCCGTTCGAGCTGGCCCAGGACCAGCTGCGCAAGGTCGGCGACGTCTTCCAGATCGACCAGAACCTGATCGAGGTCCTTAGGGAATGCAAGAAGGCCGTCGTCGTCTCGGTCCCGGTCGTCATGGACAGCGGCTCGATCCAGTCGTTCCAGGGCTACCGGGTGACCCACAACATCGCGCGTGGGCCCTCGAAGGGCGGGATCCGGTACCACCCCGACGTGACGCTGGACGAGGTCAAGTCGCTCGCGATGTGGATGACCTGGAAGTGCGCGCTGATGAACATCCCGTTCGGTGGTGCGAAGGGCGGGATTGCCTGCAACCCGAAGCGTCTTTCGCGGAACGAGCTGCAGAAGCTGACCCGCCGCTACACGACGGAGATCATCAACGAGATCGGCCCGGAGAAAGACATTCCCGCGCCGGACGTCGGCACCGACGGCGACGTGATGGCGTGGATCTTCGACACGTACTCCATGAACAAGGGGCATTCGGTGCTCGGCGTCGTCACCGGGAAGCCGCTCAACATCGGCGGCTCTCTGGGCAGGCTCGAGGCCACGGCGCGCGGGGCGCTCTACTGCATCCGCGAGGCCGTCCGGAAGCAGGACTCGACGATCTCCGGTCAGCGCGTCGTGATCGAAGGCTTCGGCAACGTGGGCAGCTTCCTCGCGAAGTTCCTCGCCGAGGAGGGTGCGACGGTGATCGCGGTCTCCGATTCGTCTGGCGGCGTCTACAACCCGAACGGCATCGACGTCGACACGGCAATCGCTCACAAGCAAGAGACGGGTGCTCTCGCCGGGCTGAACGGCACCGAGAAGATCACGGACGAGGAGCTCCTCCTGCTCGACTGCGACGTGCTCGCGCCGTGTGCGCTCGAGCAGGTGATCACAACCGAGAACGCGGACAAGATCAAGGCGAGGATCATCTGCGAGGGCGCGAACGGGCCGACGACGCCTGCGGCCGACGAGATCCTCGAGGACCGTGGTGTGCTCGTCCTGCCGGACGTGCTCGCGAACGCGGGCGGCGTGGTCGTCTCCTACTTCGAATGGGTGCAGGGCCTCCAGGAGTACTTCTGGAAGGAGGACGAGGTGAACGCGCGGCTGAACGACATCGCGACGCGCGCCTTCAACGAGACCTGGGCGACCCGGGAAAGCCGGGGCACGAGCATGCGCATGGCGGCGTACGGCCTCGCGGTCCAGCGAGTCTCGGAAGCGACCACCACGCGCGGGCTCTATCCCTAGAGTCGTCCTGTACGGCGCGGAGGGCTGTCACCTCTGCGAGCGGGCGCGAGCGACAATCATCGCGCTACGGGACGAGCTCGGCTTCGACCTCGAGGAGATCGCGATCGACGGCGATTCGGAGCTCGAGGCACGGTACAGGGAGCTGATCCCGGTCGTCGAGATCGACGGGGAGCAGGCGTTCACGTACTTCGTGCCACCCGACGCACTGCGCCGCAAGCTGGCACAAGCTCGTTCCTGAGCGGTGACTTTGTGACAGTCCGACGCAAGCGGCGACGCCAACTGTAAGAATCCTTGTGTGGTGTTACAAACCCCTGTCCAAGGCCCGGTGCCGCCTGCTGATCGACTGACCGTCGGCGTCGCGGCCCGGCTCAGCCGTTATCTCCAGATCCTGACCCAGGCGAAGAAGATGGGCAAGAGCAGGATCTCCTCGCAGGAGATCTCGGACTACACGAACATCAATGCCACCCAGATCCGCCGCGATCTGTCTGCATTCGGGAAGTTCGGCAAGCGCGGTGTCGGCTACAACATCGACAGCCTGCTCGGCGAGATCCGCAAGATCCTGCGCACGCAGGGCCAGCACAACATCGTGCTCGTCGGCGCAGGGCGGCTCGGCGAGGCGGTCGTCGGCTCTCCGATCTTCGCCGAGCACGGGATCCACATCGCCGCGATCGTCGACACCGATCCGGAGAAGGTGGGGCGGACCGTCGGCGACGTCGTGGTGAGCGACCATCGCGAGCTGAGCGACCTCGTCCGGGACAAGAACATCATCGTCGGAGTCCTCGCGGTTCCGGCTACGAGCGCACAGCAGGCGGCCGAGGATCTCGTCGACTCGGGCTTGAAGATCATCTTCAACTACTCGGAGGCCCTGCTCGACGTCCCGTCGGACGTCGCGGTGCACACGTCGAACCCGGCCGTCGATCTCCTGTACGCGCTCTATTTCCACCTGACCTAATCGCCCAAAGAGAGAGCCGCGCTTTCGCAGGGCTCTCGATGTGCATCGGTCCGGAGGAGAGAAGAGGTGCTAGTGGAAGCGGACTCGCTCGCAGCCTTTGAGCCGGTCGCGCTTGTCGGCGCTGCTCCCTCGAACTGGTGAAGATGCCCTGGTGACCGCGGGACGAGAAAATTGAGGATCCTCTTCTGGCACGGCTATCTGCTGGGAGGAACCGGCTCAAACGTGTACACACGCGCGCTCGCGCGAGAGTGGAGCCACGCCGGGCACGAGGTCGTCGTCTTCTCCCAGGAGCCGAGCCCTGGGCAATACGACGTGGGCGGTGCGGAGGTCGTGCGGCCCGATATCGACGGCCCCCTGCCGGTCTTCGTGCTCGATCGCTATACCGGGTTCGACGTGCGGCTTCTTCCAGACCTGACCGCGGCCGAGCGCGAGCGGTACGTGGCGGCGAACGCGGCAGCCGTTCGCGAGCACCTCCCCGCGGACCTCGTCTTCGCGAACCACGTCCTCCTCGGCGGGCCGGTGGCGGCCGCTACGGGAGCGCGCTACGCGGTCAAGGCGCACGGCTCCGAGCTCGAGTACGCGATGCGCGGCAACCCGGAGCTCTCGGCGTGGGGGAAGGAGGCGCTCTCCGGCGCGGAGGCGGTCTTCGTCGGCTCCGAGCACATCCGCACCGTTCTGGAGGAGGTCGTCTGTCACGTCGACCGGGTTCACGTCGTGCCGCCGGGTGTCGACGTCGACGAGTTCGTGCCCGTTCCCCGGGACGCCGCTCTCCAGAGCCTGCTGGAGGAGAGCCGCGCCGACCCGCCCAACCCGGGCAACGCGAACGAGCGCCTGCCGGACGAGGGAAACGCCGAGCGGCTCGAGGCCTTTCTCTCCACCGACGAGCCGACGGTCCTCTACTTCGGCAAGCTCCTGCACAACAAGGGCGTCCACGTCCTCCTCGAGGCACTTCGTGAAGTGGACGCACGCGCGGTCATCGTCGGCTTCGGCGACTACCGCGTTAAGCTCGAGGCGCTGGCGCCCGACCGGACCCTCTTCACCGGCCCGCTCGAGCACCGCCATCTAGCCCACCTGATCCCGCTCACCGACGTGACCGTCGTGCCCTCGATCTTCCCCGAGGCCTTCGGCATGGTTGCGGCGGAGGCGGCTGCGGCAGGCTCCTTGCCGCTCGTCGCGAACCACTCGGGCCTCGCGGAGATCGCGGCGGGGGTCGCGGAGGAGTATCCGGCGGCGTATCGCGACCTCACGAGCTTCGCGAGCGGCGATGCACGCGAGCTTGCGTCGACGCTCCGGCAGATTCTCGCCCTGGAGCCTAGGGAGCGAGCGACGTTGGCCGAGGCCGCAAGGCGCGCGGTCGTCACGCGCTGGAGCTGGTCAAGCGTTTCGCAACGCCTTCTGAAGCCATTCGCGTAACCTCTCGCCGTGGGTGAGGCGACGCTAACCGCCGACGAGCAGCTGCGCCTCGCGCGCGAGCAGTACGAGTCGGCCGAGGATTTCACCGTCGCCGTCGAGGAGGAGTTCGCGATCCTCGACCCGGAGACTCTTTCGCTCACGAATCGCTTCGAGGAGCTGCAGGCAGCCGTGCAGGGCACGGAGCTCGAGGAGCACATCGTCGGCGAGCTGATCGCGTCCGAGGTCGAGATCCGGACCGGACGCTGTGACACCTTCGCCGAGGTAGTCGCGCGCATCCCGGAACGGCGCGCTCAGCTGAGCGCGCTCACCGAGAAGCTCGGAGTCACCCTTGGCGCCACAGGCACGCACCCGTGGAGCCCGTGGCAGGAACAGCGCATCATCGACACGCCGCACTACCGGCTCCGGGACGAGCTGTTGCGCTACGTCGTCTGGCGAAACAACTCGTTCGGCCTGCACGTCCACGTCGCGATCAACGGCCTCGACCGAGCAGTAAAGGTCAGCGACGGCTTGCGGGCCTATCTGCCGGAGATCCTCGCCTACTCCGCGAGCTCTCCCTTCGTCGAGAACGTGAACACCGGCCTGCACTCCGCCCGCACGCAGATCTTCACGCGCTTCTTCCCGCGCTGTGGTGTGCCGGACGTCTACGGCGACTGGGGCACGTTCGAGAGCTACGTGCGGCTGCTCTACGACACGGGCTCGATCCACGACCCCACCGAGATGTGGTGGAGCGTCCGGCCGCACCTCTCGTTTCCGACGGTGGAGATGCGGATCGCCGACGCGCAGCCGCTTCAGGATGACGCGATTTCCCTCGCGGCGCTCACCTACTCCCTCACCGCTCGGGTTGCGCGTGCCATCGACGACGGCGAGCCGCTGCTGTTGCCGACCAACCGCGAGATCGAGGAGAACTTCTGGCGCGCGATCCGCTGGGGCCTCTCCGGGGAGCTCATCCACTTGCGCACGCACCAAGTGCGACCGGCGCGGGCCGCGATCGAGGAGCTGATCGAATGGGTGCACCCGGTCGCACAGGAGCTCGGCGCGGCGGAGTACTTGACCGTTCCGGCGGCCAACGCGGCCGAGCGGCAGA
Organism: Actinomycetota bacterium; assembly: GCA_038040395.1. Lineage (GTDB taxonomy): Bacteria > Actinomycetota > Thermoleophilia > Gaiellales > Gaiellaceae > VAXT01. Next base: position 76,557 of record JBBPIJ010000010.1, on the reverse strand, counting down.
TCGCCCGAGCCGCAGAGGGCGCAACGCTCGCGGAGATCTACGCAGAGCAAGTTAGGCCGAAAGAGGTAGTCGGTGGCTGACGAGCCCGAGCAGCAGGCGGAGGAGCTCTCGGCCGAGGAGCTGCTGGAGCACATCCGGCGGATGAAGGTGTCCGACCTGCTGCTGTCGACGATCTCGACGGTCGCCCAGCTGGGCTACGCGAAGCTCGACCCCGCCGGCCGTGACCTCGAGCAGGCGAAGCTCGCGATCGAGTCGCTCCGGGCTCTCGTGCCCGTCCTGGAAGGAGCCGTCGCCGAGGAGGTCTTGCGCGACTTCAACCAGGTGACCGCGAACCTTCAGCTCGCGTACGCGAAAGCCGTAGAAGAGAAGCCGCCGGAAGACGACGCTACGAGTGCGCCCAAATGACGGCGGCGGCCGGCAGTCCCGCTACGAGGATCAACCCCAGCACGATCCAGCCGAGCGTCTGATCGCGGTCTCCGCGCGCTGTCGCGGAAACCGGCGCCGGTTTCTCGGGGGCCGCAGTCTCGTACTCGTAGGTCGTCGAGCTCGGGCCGGTCTGGTCGGGGCTCGAGAGGAACATGTCGTACTGCCGCTTCCGCGCATAGGCGAGCTCGAGCGCGATCGTCCGGGCCAAGCGTGTTCGCGGATCTTGCGCCGGCCTGACCAGGTCCGGGACGTCCGCCATCCGAACGCTGAGCTTCAGCTTGGGAGCCGCCGCGTTCACCGCCCGACCGCGCAGCACGAGCCGGAGCCGGGTTCGCCGCACTCCATCCAGGAGGCCGGAGATGCGGACGGTTCCGGCACGCGTTCCGCGAAGTGTTGCCGTGCCGGGGGCGAAGGTCAGCGTGCCGTCGAGCCGCAAGGGCGCAGCGACCCGAACCTCGACCGGAGTGGATCCCGACCGCACCCGGAGGTTCAGCCCTTCCGCGCTGACGTCCCGCTGAATCGCTGAGCGGATCCTCCCCAGGACGACCGCGAGGTCGCCCGGATGGGGCTCGGCCGTGAAGGACTTGGCCGTGACAGCCGTGGCGTTCTCCGCCGTCAGCGTCATGCGCAGCTCGCCGCTTCGCTTCTCGCCAGGCCCGAGCGGCGAGCCGCCGACCTCGGTCGTCACGCGGACGCGAAGCGGCAGTGAGCCGACGCTCTCGGCGGGCCGGAGGTCCGCCCAGGCCGCGAGCACGCGGTGCCCGGGCGAGAACCCTTGCCAAAGAATCTGGTTGCGTCGTTGCCCCGGCTGAGACTCGGTTCCCGGCCCCGGCAGGACGGATCGCACCGGCGCCGGCACCGTGAAGACGTAGTTCCCGAGGCGCTTGACGACGATCGTCTGGAGGACGCGGACCGAGTGAGGAGTCCCGTCGCCTTCCAGGCCGACGACGACGCGCTCGCTGGTTGCCAGCCGATTCAGGAACTGTCCTGGGAATGGAAGGCCGCCCTGGTTCGGAGGCGCAAGCGGGGGTGTGTGCGGCAGGACGATCGGCGGCCACGGCAGGGACACCACCGTCGGAGCCGCGGCGGCAGGTGACGCTCCGACGGCGACCGCGACAGCCACGCCGATCGATACAAGAAGCCGCTTCGCGGTCAACGGAGCATCAGCGCCGCTGCTCGATCTGGGTGAGCGTCGCCGATAGGGGGTCATCCTTCACCGGCGAATAGATCATCCCGTCGAAGCTGGCGAAGTAGACGTCGTCGTCGATCACGCCCTCGTGGTTTCTCTCGTTGAACCCCCGTTGGTCGCCGTTTGCCCCCTGAACCGAGACCTGGTTCATCGCCGCGAGCAGCTTCTCCCGGTCGCGGACGCCGCCTGCGCTCTGAACTGCGGCGACGAGCACGTTGACGAAGTCGTAGGAGTACATCGCATAGTCGGGAGGCTGGATGACCTCCGCGCCGTCGGGCGTCTTCACTCCGACGAGCTGGACCCCGAAGCGCTCCTCGTAGGAGCGTTGGAACGCAAGGAACGGCCCAGGCCCGACCTCGGCGGTCGGCCTTCCGGCCGCGAACGTGAGGCCGTCGATCCATTCCGGGTGGTTCGCGAGCTGTTGGCGGACGAGCGGATCCTCGCCGGCCGCCGGCGTGTACACCGGAACGCTCCAGGCCGAGCCCCGGGCGGCTGCGATCACGCCGGCAATCGTGGTCGGCTCGCCCCAGACGAGCAGCGCCGTCGCGTGTGAGCGCCGTGCACGCAGAACCTCGGGAGCGAGGTCCGGGGCACCCTCAGGCACCGTCATCCTGATCGCGACTGACTCTTCGTTGCTCGCGAAGGCCTCCCTCAGCGTCTTCAGCCCCTCCTGGCCATAGGACGAGTCGTCGACGACGAGGCCGATCCGCAGCCCCTTCGGAATGAGGTACTCGGCCAGGCGGAAGGCCATCCCGTGATCGGTCGGCGCGATTCTGAAGACGTTCGGGCGCTCGATAGGATCGACGAGGCCGACGCCTCCCTGGTAGGTGATGCCGATCGGCCGGTCCGCGTCCGCCGCGATCCGCCAGGAGGCGTTGACGCCGGTCCCCTCGTCTACGATCGCCACCGCGCCCTCGGCCACCGCGTGCCGTACGTTGCCGACGGCTGTTCGCGCGGAGAGGCCCGTGTCGTAGCGCTTGACGCGGAAACGGTAGGTGCCCTCTTTCGTCTTGATGACCGAGTCTGCGGCTGCGAGCTCGGCGCCGGCGGCGATCGTCTCCCCGACGTAGGGCGTGCGCGAGAAGGGGGCGTTGACCGCGATCAGAAGCGTCTTGTCGTCGCCCTTCGAGTTGCTCTCGCCACAGGCGGCGACAAGGCAGCAGAGGACCGTCAAGAGGAGAACCCGGTTCAAGAGGCTGCTCATGCTAGAGCGAGTCGCGGCCCAGGTAGGCGGCTCGCACGTTCTCGTTCGCCGCGACTTCGGCGAGTGTCCCGGACGCGATGCGCCGCCCGGCTGCGAGCACCGTTACCTCGTCGGCGACGCGCCGCACGAAGCGGAGGTTGTGCTCGATGAGGAGGAGCGCGAGGCCCAGACCGCGCAATTCCCGAAGCAGGTCGACCAGCCGATCGAGCTCCGTGGACGACGCGCCGGCGGCCGGCTCGTCGAGGAGCAGGACGCGCGGTTCGGTCGCAAGCGCGGACGCCAGCATGAGCAGGCGCTGCTCGTGCGCCGAGAGCTCGGCGGCGGGGCGGTTGCGGTCCCCCAGGAGCCCGACCAGCTCGAGCGTCCCGAGTGCCTGCGCCTCCGCCCTTGCTTCCTCGGCCCGTGCCTTCGGCGTCCTGAAGAGGGTCCGGAACGGGCCGGACCGCCGACGCCGAAGGCCTGCGCCGACCAGTGCGTGCTCGAGCACTGTCAGGTCGGGGAAGATCGCAGTCGTCTGCTGAGTGCCGACGACGCCGCGGCGGGCGCGCTCGCGCTGGGGCAGTCTCTCCAGCAGCTCGTCCCCCAGGGCGATCGAACCGGTGTCGGGCCGGAGCTCGCCGGCGAGGGCTCTCAGGGCCGTCGTCTTGCCAGACCCGTTCGGGCCGATCAGCGCGTGGACGGCTCCCGGTCTCAGGTCGAGGTCGAGATCGTCCAGCGCGAGGAGGCTCTCGAAGCTCTTCGAGAGCCCGCGCGCAGCCAGGGGCCGGGGGCCCTGCACGCTGGGCGGCTTCTCGAGCTGGGCGGCGGGGACCACTTCCCGCGAGAGGCCGCGACGCCTGGCCCACCAGCCGCGCACTCCGGGGATCAGGCCGACTCCCCCGAGTCCGAGGACGACCAGGAGGCCGTAGCCGGTCAACATCTCCTCCAGCCGGCCGGGAGGCACCCCGCGGAGCCCGCCCACCTGCTCGGCTGCATGCGAGAACGCGGAGATGAGAAGAAGACCGGCGACGGGGCCGAGCGGGGTCCGGGCGCCGCCGATGATCACCGCGACGAACAGCTTGAACGAGAGGGCCGGCCCGTACCCCGACGGGTCCGCCACCTGTGCAAGCTCGACTCCGAGGGCTCCCGCGATCCCGGCGATGGCGGCCGACGTGGTGAATGCGCCGAGCCGGAGCCGGGCGACGGGAACACCGAGCCCGAGCGCCTGGTGGGCCTGTCCCCGCGCGGCAGCGAGCGCCAGGCCGGGTGCGCGCGGCGCGAGCACGGCGAACGCGATGATCGCGAGCGCAAGGAGCGCGATGCCGATCTCGTAGTGGGCCGTCGGAGTCAATGAACGGCCGAAGACGGAAGCCTCGGGCAGGACGAGCCCCTGAGCGCCGCCGGAGATCCCAGGGAACGAGAGGAGGGTCAGAACGACGATCCAACTCAGGATCCAGGTGCTGACGGCGACGAACGCACCGCGCAGACGGCCCGTCGCGAGGCCCGTCAGGCCTCCTGCTGCGCCCGCTGCGATGACGGCGAGCAGGAGCGACGGCAGGAGTGGCCAGCCCCACTTCGCGCGGGCAATCGCCTCAGTGAAGGCGCCGACGCCGAGAAATGCTCCTTGCCCAAGCGACGGAATCCCCGCGAGGCCGACCGCATAGGCGAGCCCGACCGCTGCCACCGCCAGGTACACGAAGGCTGCGAGGTCGGGCATGCGGCCGGAAAGCGGCAGGACGGCCGGTGCGATCAGCGCGGCCGCGATCGCGATCACCAGGACCGTTGTCCGAAGGCTCCAGCCCGCGCGCAGCTCCCGACTCGCTGCGGCGAGAGCCCTGCGCGTGTGGTCGAAGGGGCTCACGCGCGACCAAACGCCGCGTCGGAGCGGAGGGAGCGATAGGCGATCAGGCCGAGGGCGAACGCCAGCGGCAGAATCTCGCCGTACTGAGGCCCTAGCCCAAAGTCGCCGATCCGGAGGTTGTCGATCGCCGCCTCGGCGAGGCCGACGCCCAGCCCTGCGGCGAATGCGGCCCAGGGAGAGCCGAAGCGAACGATCAGGGCCGCGACGAGGCCCTTCAGACCGAGCAGCGTGCCGGTGTCGACCGAGAAGGGTGCGGACGGAGCAGCCGCGACGGCGGCGAGCGCGGCAAACCCGCCGACGATCCCGAAGGTCAAGGCGACGAGGCCCTCGACCGGAAGGCCGACGAACCGCGCGCCCTCGACATCCGAGGAGATTGCCTGGAGTGCCCGCCCGTACCTGGTCCGCTCGAGCGCCCAGGCAGCGAGTGCCGCGAGCAGCGCAGCCAGCGCGATCACGAAGAACGACCGGACCTGGACGCTTGCTCCCGCGATCGAGACGAGGCCGTCGTGACCGATCCGGTCGAACGGAATGGGATCCGGGAAGACGTACGCCGGGCGCGTGAAGGTCGCGCCGATCATTCCCCGCAGGGCAAAGGCGATCGCGAGCGTGGCCGCGACCCAGCCCAGGGTCGAGCCGCGCAGCAGATACGGCTCGATGAAGAGCACGTACGTCGCGACGCCAAGCCCGATGCAGGCGGCGAGCGCGACGGCGAGAGCGAGCAGGAACCGACCCGGCGCCAGGCTGGTCTGGCTGACCGGCGCCGTGCCGGCGGCAACGAGCAAGGTGGCGAAGACGGCGAAAGCGACCAGGTCGCCGAACGCGAAGTAGACGATCCCGGTCAGCCGGTAGATCAGCGAGTGACCGACGGCGACGAGGCCGTAGACGCCGCCGGCTGCGAGGCCGGTGACGATCACCTGGACGACGAGGCTCACGGCCGGACCCTAATCACGGCCCGGTCGTGGCCGTGAGAGTGCGGAAGATGGGCCGTCCGGCCTATAGACGATCCTCGATCGTGCTGCTACAACTGAGGCTCGTAGTTCGACACGATCGAGGGGGGGACCTTTGGTACGTAAGAAGACGCGACTTTTCGTCATGCTCGCGAGCGTGGCGGTGCTGGCTGCCGTTGTTGTCGGCTTCAGCATGTCGAACGGGGCGGGAAGCACTCAGTCCGCCAGGCACGCGGGATTGGCGTCCCGTGTAAGCGCAGGAACTCAGGCAGATGTGTCTGCGAGCGGCGCATCGAAGACGGTGCGTGCGCAGAGGACTCAAGTCGCTTTGCCGGGCCTGTCACGGCCGGTTCGCGACATGGTTCACGTCGCGGAGGGCAAGCACAACCGCGGCCAAAACCAGCGCGAGCTCTCGAGGGCCGAGGCGCTCGGCGTGACCGGGGATTCCGGCCGCACTGCGGCGATTCAGACCCGGGACGGCAGCAGTCAGATGCCTTCGCCGATTCAGAACTTCGATGGCATCTCGAGAATCTGCGGCTGCCTGCCGCCCGACACCGAGGGCGACGTGGGGCCGAACCACTACATGCAGTGGGTCAACACGCATTTCGCCATCTATACGAAGACAGGAGCGCAGGTTGGCTCGACGCTGCCCGGTAACGCCCTCTGGACCGGCAATGTGAATGCTCCGGTGTGCGCGGCGAACAATGACGGCGACCCGGTCGTGCTCTACGACCAGTACTCCGGCCGCTGGCTCGCATCGCAGTTCGCGTTTCCGAACTTCCCGAACGGGCCGTTCTACCAGTGCGTCGCGGTCTCGAGCTCGAACAACCCGACGGGGACCTGGTGCGGCTATGAGTACTTGGTATCCGCGAACAAGCTCAACGACTATCCGAAGTTCGGGGTCTGGCCGGCCCAGAACGCCTACATGGCCACCATCAACCAGTTCATCGCGCCTACCTTTACTTCGTGGGGCGGTGTCGCCATCTTGGCCTTCGAGCGCGACAAGATGATCGCCTGCACCCCCGCGCGCATGGCTGCTAAGGACATGTTCGTGGACGCACCGGCCCTCTGGGGCGGCATGCTCCCGGCGGATCCAGACGGCCCGACCCTGCCGCCTGCGAATGCGCCCGCTCCTCTCGTCGAGGTCGACGACAACCAGTGGGACCCGCCGAACTTCCCGGCGGATCGCCTCGACGTCTGGAACGCGACTGTCAATTGGTCCCCTCCGACCCCGGTGTTGACCATGGCGCACGAGGGCATCCTCCCGACTGCGTCCTTCGACGGGATTCTGTGCGGCTTCGGCCCGTGCGTCCCGCAGCCGGGCACGGCTCAGAAGCTCGACACGCTCGGCGACCGGCTCATGTACCGAATGGCCTACCGGAACTTCGGTAGCCATCAGGAGCTGGTCGTCAATCACACAGTCGACGTCGGCTCGGACCGGGCCGGGGTCCGCTGGTACAACCTCTCGAAGACGACCGGTAACTGGGGCATTACCCAGCAGAGCACGTATGCCCCGGGCGACGGCGTGCACAGGTGGATGGGAAGCGCCGCAATGGACCACGACGGGAACATGGCGATCGGCTATGCGGCCTCCAACGGCACGGACACGTTCCCGAGCATCAGGTACGTGGGCCGGCTCGCGACGGATCCGCTCAACACGCTTCCGCAGGGGGAGACGACGCTCATCGCGGGCGTCGGCTCGCAGACGCACTCTTCCGGTCGCTGGGGTGACTACTCGATGTTGTCGACGGACCCCGTCGACGACTGCACCTTCTGGTACACCCAGGAGTACGGAGGGCCGACGAGCTCGGCCGACTGGAAGACCCGCATCGGGTCGTTCAAGTTCCCGAGCTGCAACGGTGGGCCTCCGCCACCGCCACCGCCTCCGCCACCTCCGCCTCCGCCGCCACCGCCACCGCCACCTCCGCCTCCGCCTCCGCCACCACCGCCGCCTCCGCCACCTCCGCCTCCGCCTCCACCGCCGCCTCCGCCACCACCGCCACCACCGCCACCGCCACCACCGCCACCGCCGGTGCGCTGCGTCGTGCCGAGGGTGGTCGGTCTGAGGCTGGCCCCGGCGAAGGCACGGATCCGGGCGGCCCATTGCTCGGTCGGCCGCATCGTCAGGTCTCAGTCGCGGCGAGTCGGTCGCGTGATCGCGCAGAGCCCGAGGGCCGGCAAGATCAAGCCTCGCGGCTTCCCGGTCAAGATGGTCGTCGGCCGGCGTTAGATCCGACTAGACACGAACCTCGAGCGGCCCGGGCAATCTCGCCGGGCCGCTCATTTTTTTGGCGGTAGGGCCGACCGAGCTCGCAGATAAGGCCGTTCGGCTCGTTTGTCTTCCGCGGGCGATCGTGCGAGAATCCCGGTGGTGAGGGGAGGTCACGTCCGGGTCCTGCTGGCGTTCGGCCTGGCGGCGTTTGTCGCCGCCGGCGCTCTCATGCTTGCTCCGTCGAAGAGCTCCAGCGCACAGGCGACCGCTGGTCTCGATGCTCCCGACGCCCTCGCCGGAGCCACGTTGAGCTTCTCTGCCGCGAGCTCTCCGACCAGGTCCGTCGGCTACTCGCGCGCCTACCGCGTGCCGGCACTCCGAACCCTCAAGCCCGCGCCGTTCAAGTACATCCCGCGGTCAGAGGCCTTCGAGGACGCCGCCCCGATCGCAACGCCAGGGAGCAATGTCCCCGACGGCGCTGTCCAGCGGAGCGCTCCCAAGAATCTGATGCCGGCTCCGATCGCGAACTTCGACGGCATCACGAACCTCTGTGGCTGCTCTCCGCCCGACACGAACGGTGACGTAGGCCCCAACCACTACATGGAGTGGGTCAACGTCCACTACGCGATTTACACCAAGACCGGGACAGTGGTCGTGCCCCCGACTCCGGGAAACACGCTCTTCCCCGGCACCCCACACTGCGCGAGCCTGAACCGCGGCGACCCGATCGTGCTCTACGACCAGTACGCGGGGCGCTGGATGGTCAATCAGTTCGCGTTCACGGGCGGCGGCACGACTCCGCCCTTCTACCAATGCATCGCGGTCTCGAACACGAGCGATCCGACGTCGGGCTGGTGCGCCTACGACTTCAAGGTGCATCCATCGAAGTTCAACGACTACCCGAAGTTCGGCATCTGGCCGGCTCAGAACTCCTACACGATGACGGCGCCGCTCTTTCCGACGAACGGCAGTCCCGTGAGCCAGGGAGTTTTCGGCTTCGAGCGTGATCATATGCTCGCCTGCCAGCCCGCCCGCTTCGTCTTCCAGGACATGATCACCCTCGATTCGACGCTCCCCCGCATCCTTCCGGCAGACGCCGACGGTCCGAACCTTCCGCCGGCCGGCTCGCCTCAGCCGATCGTCACCGACAACGACGACGGCGCCGGTTTCCCGCAGGACCGGATCGACGTCTGGAACGCAACGATGACCTGGGGCCCGACTCCGTCGATCTCGGTCGTGCGCGAGGGCTTCATCCCGACGGCGCCGTTCGACACGAATCTCGGCGCCTCGTGCCCCTCTCCCAGCCGTCTGTGCATTCCGCAGCCTGGGACGACCCAGAAGGTCGACGCGCTGCCGAACCGGCCCATGTACCGCCTCGCCTACCGCAACTTCGGCACGCACCAGGCGCTCGCCTTCGCGCACACGGTCGACGCAGACGCGCCCAGCGGAGACCGAGCGGGCATGCGGTGGTACGAGCTGAGGAAGACGACCGGCAACTGGGGGATTCAGAACCAGGGCACCTTCGGTCCCGCGGACGGTCTCTACCGCTGGATGGGCGCTGCAGCGATGGACGGGGCCGGCGACCTCGCCATCGGGTACTCGATCGGCAACGCGACCGCGCCGAACTATCCGAGCGTCGCTTATGCGGGTCGACTCGCCGGCGATCCGCCGAACACGCTCGCCCAGGGCGAGGCAATGATGCACGCCGGCACCGGCTCGCAGCTCGGCTCGCCGCGCTGGGGCGACTACTCGATGATGGCGATCGACCCCGTCGACGACTGCACGTTCTGGTACACGCAGGAATATGTCGGGACTACAGGATCCATCTGGCGCACGCGCATCGGGAGCTTCAAGTTCCCGTCCTGCGTCGGCGGTCCGCCACCGCCACCGCCACCGCCACCACCTCCGCCGCCTCCGCCACCGCCGGCCCCGGTGAACGACAACTTCGCAAACGCGATCACGATCCCCCCGTCGCCGGTCAACGGCACGAACGTCGCGGCAACCGGGGAGACGGGTGAGCCAACTCCGTGCCAGAACGACTTCCCGACCTGCGCGCTCGGCGGCACGCTGCCGCTGAACACGGTCTGGTATCGCTACGTGGCCACCTTCACCGGCGGATCTGTCCAGCTGGACACATGCGGAAACCCGAGCTTCGACACCGTCGCCAACGCCTACACGGGTAGTGCGGTCAACGCGCTGACACGCGTCGGGGCAAACGACGACACGCCCGGCTGCGGTACCGGCCTCCAGAGCCGGATGAGTTTCGTGCCGACCTCGGGCACGACCTACTGGATCCAGGTCGACGGCTACGGGAGCACGACGGGCACGTTCACGCTCGCTCTGACCGCCACCGGTCCTCCGCCTCCGCCTCCGCCTCCGCCGCCACCGCCACCGCCACCGCCACCGCCTCCGCCACCACCGCCTCCGCCACCGCCTCCGCCACCACCGCCTCCGCCACCCCTACCGCCGCCACCTCCGCCACCCCTACCGCCGCCACCTCCGCCGCCTCCACCACCACCAGCACCGCCAGTTCGCTGCAGGGTTCCGAGGGTGATCGGACTGAGGCTCGCCGCCGCCAAGACACGGATCCGCAGAGCGCACTGCTCGGTGGGCCGCATCCGCCGTGCCCGCTCGAGGCGAATTGGGCGCGTGATCGGACAGACCCCGAGGCCCGGCACGCTCAGGGCACGAGGCTTCCCGGTCAAGCTCGTCGTCGGTCGGCGCTAATCAGCCGCGGCAAGACGCCTGCACCACGCCTCAGCACTCGAGGAAATCGGCATTTCACTCGAGAAAATCGGCATTTGTATTTTTGAAACAATGGTGTTAACAATCAAACCCGTGAGGGGAGGGCGTGTCAGGATTCTGCTGGCGGTTGCGACGACCGGTGTTGTCGCAGCGATCGGCGTCACCCTGGGAACCGGCAGCTCAGCGACGAAGACGCAGGGCTCGCTCGGGCCGGCGCCCTCTGCGCCGAGCGGCAGCACCGCAATCGGCGCCTCGAGCTCCAAGTCCTCACCCACCAAGGCGGTTAGCTCGGCGCGCGGCTATCTCGTCCCTGCGATCCGCTCGCAGAAGCTCGTGAAGCCGACGACCAGTCGCGGTGCGGTCAACGAGCTCAACGAACGCGCGCCGTTCAGGGTGCCGCTCGCGAGCTTGCCCACCGGCGACGGGGCGCTCCAGACGGCCCAGGGCAAGACCGACACTCCGGCTCCGAGCTTGACCTTCGAAGGCGTCAACAACCTGTGCGGCTGCTATCCGCCCGACACGAACGGCGATGTCGGCGGCACGCAGTACATGCAGTGGGTCAACACGTCGTTTGCGATCTGGAACAAGACCACGGGCGTCCAGGTTCAGGCGCCGCGCACCGGCAACACCCTCTTCACCGGCGTGCCGGTCTGCGGTGTGACGAACAGCGGCGATCCGGTCACGATCTACGACTCATACGCTGGTCGCTGGGTCGCTAGCCAGTTCGGCCCGACCGGGTCACCTCCGTACTACCAGTGCATCGCCGTCTCGACCACGGACGACGCGACTGGGACCTGGTGTGCGTACGCCTTCAACGTCCACAACACCAAGTTCAACGACTATCCGAAAATGGGCGTGTGGCCGGCCCAGAATGCCTACATGATGACCGCCAACCAGTTCCCAGCCTCGGGGTTCGGCGGCGTCGGCGTGTGGGCGTTCGAGCGATCTCAGATGATCGCCGTGGGTTGCCCGACTGCGCGCATGGTCTATCAGGACATGGACGCGATCGAGCCGTACCTGTCGGCTGCGCTCCCGGCTGACGCCGACGGCGCGACGCCGCCGCCAAACGGCGCGCCGGCGCCGCTCGTCTCGATCAACCAGGACGGGTCGGGCCTCGGGGAAGATCAAATCCAGATTTGGAACGCGACGGTCAACTGGACCGGGACGCCTTCGATGTCGGTCGTGCACGACGTCGACGTCCAGGCTGCGGCCTTCGACGAGAACCTCTGCGACTTCGGTAACTGCATTCCGCAGCCCGGGACGAGCGTGAAGCTCCAGACCCTTTCCGACCGCATCATGTTCCGAGCCCAGTACCGCAACTTCGGCACCTGGCAGACGATCGTGACCAGTCACTCGGTGGACGTCGGGAGCGATCGCGCCGGAGCCCGCTGGTACAGCATGGAGAAGCAGGGCACCAGCGCCTGGGGGATGCACGATCAGGGCACCTACGCGCCGGCTGACGGGCTGAACCGCTGGATGCCGAGCGCGGCCATGGACAAGAGCGGCAACATCGCCGTCGGCTACTCCACGAGCAACGGCACTGCCCCGAACTATCCGAGCATCAAGTACGCGACGCGGCTCGCAACGGATCCGCCGGGCACGCTCGGTTCCGAGGAGACGATCATGATCGGCACGGGCTCGCAGACCGGCTCGATCGGACGCTGGGGCGACTACTCGAGCATGTCGGTGGACCCGCTCGACGACTGCACGTTCTTCTACACGACCGAGTACATACAAACGACGGGCGGGACGACCTGGCGCACGCGGGTCGGCAAGTTCACGATCCCGACGTGCGGCCCGGCACCAGGGCCGCCTCCGGCGCCGCCACCGCCGCCGCCACCCGGGCCACCGCCGCCACCGCCGCCTCCGACCGGTGACTACACGATCTCAACCGGTACCGGGACGGTCACGCCTGCCACCAACGACGTGGGCATCCATTGCGACGACTGCTACCGCCCCGTCAGCTTCCCGTTCCCGGTCCGCTTCTACAACACGACCTTTACCGACGCTCACCTGAGCTCGAACGGCGTCGTCAACTTCTCTGGGCCCAACCTCCAGTATGCGAACGGCTGCATTCCGGCGCGGGTCGAGGGCAGGGCCCTTATCGTCCTCTGGGACGACATGGACACGAGGAACGCGGGTACCCAGGGCATCTTCACCCAGACCATCGGCACCGCGCCGAACCGCCAGTTCCTCATCCAGTTCAAGATGGGCTATCTGGTCGGCGGGGGCAGCGCCAACGCCGAGGTCATCTTCACCGAGAACAGCGACAACATCCAGGTGATCTACGGCACCGCTACTCAGGGCGGCGCCAGCTCGACGGAAGGCGTCCAGGCTGCCGGAACCGGCACGCACTTCACCCAGCTCGGATGCAACTCAGTGGTACTGACGCCCGGTATGTCCGTGACCTACACGTATTCGGGTCCGGCTGGTCCGCCGCCGCCACCTCCACCGCCGGCTCCGCCCCCACCGCCGGCTCCACCTCCGCCACCTCCGCCACCACCGCCACCTCCGCCGCCACTGCCACCCCCGCCGCCACCTCCGCCTCCGACGGTCCGCTGCCGGGTGCCGCGAGTGGTCGGGCTGACCCTCCGCAAGGCGAAGACCAAGATCCGCCGCGCACACTGCTCGGTCGGACGGATCCGGCGGGCGCAGTCACGGCGAGTCGGGCGCGTCATCTCGCAGAACCCGCGCCCCGGCGTGGTCAAGCGGCGCGGCTTCCCCGTGAAGCTCGTCGTCGGCCGCCGCTAAGCCCGTTTCGCACCAGCACTTTTTCCCACGCCGGCCGCGTGTGTGTTAGAAACTCCGCGCGCCGGGAGAACTCGGCGCTCAATCCGTAACGGGCGAGAACACTGAGCTTCTTCCGCGACCACGCCGTCCTCTTTGCGCTTCTTTGCGCAGGCGTTGCCGTCGCTTGGGGCATCGGGCTCACCTACTGGCTGCTGAAGCAGCCGGACGGAAACGACCGAATGCGCGAGATCGCCCGCGCCGTCCAGGAGGGCGCCTCCGCCTATCTGCGCCGCCAGTACCAGACGATCGCGATCGTCGCCGTCGTCCCGTTCCTGCTGCTCGGCTTCTACAACGAGCTCGGTTGGGGCACCGCGATCGGCTTCCTCATCGGCGCCATCCTCTCCGGCGCCGCCGGGTTCATCGGCATGAACGTGGCCGTGCGCTCGAACGTGAGGACCGCCGAAGCGGCGCGCCATGGGCTCAAGCCGGCGCTCAACGTCGCCTTCAGGGCGGGCTCGGTCACGGGCCTTCTCGTCGTCGGTCTCGGCCTGTTTGGCGTCGCCGGCTACTACTGGGTGCTCACCGACCTGTTCGGCAACTCGTTCGACTCGGCGATCGACGACCTGATCGGGCTTGCCTTCGGTGGCTCCCTGATCTCGGTCTTCGCCCGTCTCGGCGGCGGCATCTACACGAAGGCGGCCGACGTCGGCGCCGACCTCGTCGGCAAGATCGAGGCGGGCATCCCCGAAGATGATCCCCGCAACCCCGCAGTGATCGCGGACAACGTGGGCGACAACGTAGGCGACTGCGCCGGCATGGCGGCCGACCTCTTCGAGACGTATGCGGTGACGGCGGTCGCCGTGATGCTCCTCGCCAGGTCTTTCCCGACGAGCGAGCTCTGGCTCTATCCGTTGTCCATCGGCGGCATCGCGATCCTCGCCTCGGTGATCGGGACCCTGTTCGCCCGCGTTGGCAAGGGTGGCTCGATCATGAATGCGCTCTACAAGGCGGTGCTGGCGGCGACGATCCTCTCTGCGATCGGCTTCATCCCGATCACGAAGGCGTTCGACGATGGTCCCTTCACGTTCTGGAACCTCTACGGCTCGGCGCTGATCGGGCTCGGCATCACGTTCCTGCTCGTCGGGATCACGGAGTTCTACACGGGCACTAGGTGGGGGCCGGTGAAGTCGATCTCGAGCGCCTCGCGCACGGGCCATGCGACGAACATCATTGAAGGCCTCGCCGTCGGCATGCAGGCGACCGCGGCGCCGGTGATCGTGATCGCGGTTGGCATCGTCGGCTCGTACTACGCGGCCGGACAGGACATCTTCGGCATCGGCGTGGCCGTCATGGCGCAGCTCTCCATGACCGGCCTCATCGTGGCGCTGGACGCGTACGGTCCGGTGACCGACAACGCGGGCGGAATCGCGGAGATGGCGAACCTCGACGAGTCCGTTCGGGCGATCACCGATCCGCTCGACGCAGTCGGCAACACGACGAAAGCGGTCACGAAGGGCTACGCCATCGGCTCGGCCGGCCTCGCGGCGCTGATCCTCTTCGACCAGTACACGCGTGGCCTGGTTGATCAGGGTCTCGACACGGTCACCTTCACACTCTCCGACCCGTGGGTGATCGCGGGCCTTTTCCTCGGCGGTCTGATGCCGTTCCTCTTCGCCTCGCTCGCGATGCAGGCCGTCGGGCGGGTTGGCGGCCAGGTCGTGCAAGAGGTGAGGCGCCAGTTCCGCGAGATCCCCGGGATCATGGAGGGAACCGCGCGCCCCGAGTACGGCAAGGCGATCGACATCGTCACCGGCTCGGCGCTCAAGGCCATGCTGCTGCCCGCCTTGATTCCGATCGCATTCCCGGTGATCGCCGGGATCATCAAGCCCGAGATGCTGGGCGGGCTCCTGATCGGCTCGATCGTGACCGGGATCTTCCTCGCGATCGCGATGACCTCGGGCGGCGGGGCCTGGGACAACGCGAAGAAGCTGATCGAGGACGGTCTCTACGGCGGCAAGGGCTCCGAGGCTCACGCTGCTGCCATCACGGGCGACACGGTCGGCGACCCGTACAAGGACACGGCCGGGCCTGCCATCAACCCGATGATCAAGATCGCCAACATCGTCGCGATCCTGCTCATCCCGTTGATCGTCTCGATACACGGCTAACACGCCAACCGGCCGGTCCAAGCCTTAGCCTGCGCTCGTGACGAGCGCGGAGCCTGAGGCCAGCAAGCCGGCCCCCCGGCGGAGTAGGCGGCGAGAACAGCGACTCGAGAGAGTTCTCGGAACGCCTGCCCTCTTTGCGACGGCCTACGGCAACGTCGGCTCGTCGATCTACTACGCGCTCGGCGTCACGGCGGTCTTCGCGCTCGGGCTGACGCCGCTCGTCTTCGTCATCGCCGGCCTGATCTTCGCCGCCACCGCGCTCACGTACACCGAAGGGACCGTGCGCTTCCCGGAGGCAGGCGGGTCGTCGAGTTTCGCGCGCCACGCCTTCAACGAGCTCGTCAGCTTCGGGGCGGCGTGGGCCCAGATGCTCAACTACATCATCACGATCGCCATCTCGGCGTTCTTCGTCCCGCACTACCTCTCGATCTTCTGGGGGCCGCTGCGGGAGAACCCGTGGGACGTCGTCGGAGGCGCGATCGTGATCGTGCTCCTCGTCGCGCTGAACGTCGTCGGCGTCCGGGAGGCGACGGGCCTGAACGTGTTCCTCGCGATCGTCGACTTCGCGACCCAGCTCCTCCTCGTCATCCTCGGCTTCGTCCTCATCTTCAGCCCGGAAATCCTCGTGGACAACGTCCACTGGGGGGCGGCGCCGACCTGGGGCAACTTCTTCCTCGCGATTCCCGTGGCGATGATCGCCTACACGGGAATCGAGACCGTGTCGAACCTCGCCGAGGAGGTGCGCGATCCGCCGCGCGACATCCCTCGCTCGATTCGCTTCGTCGCGATCGCCGTCTTCGCCATCTACTTCACGTTGCCGCTGATCGCGCTCTCCGCTCTGCCGGTGCAGAAGGTCGGCGACGAGTACCGGACGCAGCTCGGGCTGCCGCCGGAGGAGGGCGGCTTCGCAAACGACCCGGTCCTCGGGCTCGTCAAGAACCTCGACCTGCACGGCTTCGCGCTCCATTCCCTGGAGATCTACGTCGGCCTCCTGGCCGCGACCATCCTCCTCGTGGCCACGAACGCGGGGGTCATCGGGGCATCGCGGATCACGTACTCGATGGCCACTTATCGACAGCTACCGGAGGTGTTTCGGCGGCTCCATCCGCGCTTCAAGACCCCGTGGCTCGCGATCGTCGTCTTCGCCGGGCTCGCGTCGATCGCGGTGATTCTCCCCGGCCAGACGACGTTCCTCGGGACGATGTACTCGTTCGGCGCGATGCTCTCGTTCACGATCGCGCACGCGGCGGTTGTTGCGCTTCGCATCCGCCGACGGGACGAGGAGCTCGTCTACCGCGCGCGCCCGAACCTACGCATCGGCGGGATCGACTGGCCGCTCTTCGCACTCCTGGGCGGGCTCGGTACCGGGATCGCGTGGATCGTGGTGCTCGTCCAGGAGTCGACGACGCGCTGGGTCGGCCTCGGCTGGCTCGTGCTTGGGTTCGCGATCTACACCGTGTACAGGCGGCGGTTCGCGCGCATCCCGTTGCGCGAGACCGTGCGCCTGCCCGCGCTCGTCCTCGGGCTCGAAGTCGAGTTCCGCACGATTCTCGTCCCGGTCCTGAGGACGGCGGAGTCGGAGGAAGCGCTCGTCGCTGCCGCTCGCCTGGCCAACGAGCGGCGGGCTCGGATCGTGATCCTCCACGTGCTCGAGGTGCCGCTTGCGCGCTCGATCGACGACGAGATGCCCGACCTGGAAGAGAGTGCCTACGCCATCCTCGACGAGGCGCAGTCCTTGCTCGAGTCGTACGCGGGCGTGCGGATCATGAGCCGACTGGTCAGGGGGCGAAGCGCCGGTCGGGAAATCGTCGACGAGGCTCTACGCCGCGATGCCGAGGTGATCATCCTCGGGGCCTCCCGCACGAAGGTGCGAGGGGGGAAGCCGATCTTCGGCCGCTCGGTCGACTTCGTGCTTCGCAACAGCCCCACCCGCGTCGCGGTGATCGCCGGCAAGCGGGCGAAGTAGCCGATGCTTGCCCGAGCGCTTGCGGTGCTGATGATCGGGCTCGGGGTCGCGATCCTGATCCGGACGGCAGCGCTCGGCGGCAGCGGCGTCGCCTACGGGTACCTGCTCGGCGGGCTGCTCGTGTTCGCCGGGGCTCTCCGGCTGTACCTTTCGGCGAAGCTGACGAAGTGACCCGTGGCTAGAAAGCTCCCAGGTCTGCAGCGCGTCATCGAGACGCCTTCGCTCGCGGCGGTCGCCTACGGCGAGATCGCGTCGTCGCTCTTCTTTGCGCTCGGCGTCGTCGCGCTCCAGGCGCTCGGATTCACCCCCTGGGTCCTGCTCCTCGTCGGCCTGCTCTTCCTGCTCGTCGCGCTCTCCTACGCGGAGGGAACGGCAGCCCTGCCCGAGACGGGCGGCGCGGCAACCTTCGTGCGCCGGGCGTTCAACGACCAGCTCGGTTTCCTCACCGGCTGGGTGCTCCTCCTCGACTACGTGATCGTGATCGCGCTGGCGGCGTTGTTCGTGCCGCACTACCTCGGGCAGGCGGTCGGCTGGGACTGGCTTGCGGACAGCCCCGGTGACTTCGTCGTCGGAGTGGCCGTGATCGTGGTCGTCGCAGCCATTCGATTCGTCCGCCGGCCCGCGCTCTACCGGCTGGCGATCGCGATCGCCGCCGTGTCGATCGTGGGGCAACTGCTGCTCGTACTGCTCGGCCTGCCGTTGATCCTCTCGCTGGACAACCTGCGGGCGGGGACAGACCTTGGCATCGCTCCGACCTGGTCGGCGATTGCGTTTGCCTTGCCGGCCGCGATGCTCGCCTTCACGGGGCTCGAGACGGTTGCGAACCTCGCCGCAGAGACTCGCGAGCCCGGGAAGACGCTGCCGCGAAGCCTCTTCGTGGGCATCGGTGTCGCGGTCGCCATCTCCTTCCTGATCGCGATCGTCGCGATCTCTGCGTATCCAGCTCATCTCGATCCGGATGGGCCTGGCGGGTACGCGAGCGACCTCGGAACGGTGTGGAACAGAGCGCCGCTCGTGGGGTTGGCTGAGGCGTTCCACGGCGAGCTTCCAGGAGCGGTCGTGGACGTCCTCCGCGTTTTCATCGGTCTGACGGGCACGCTCATCCTCGTCGCCGTCATTACGACGTCGTTTTCGGGCGCGGGACGGCTCGCGTACTCGCTCGGCCGCTACGACATGCTCCCGCGCGCCTTCGGCCGCCTCAGTCGGCGGACGCTCATCTCACCGGCGTCGATCGTCGGGACGGCAGTGGTCGCGATCGGCGTGCTCCTGATCGCGCGAGGCGCCGGCGATCCGGTGCGGTTCCTGGCGAGCCTCTACAGCTTCGGCATCCTGATCGCGTTCACCGCGGCCCAGGTCGCCGTCGTCCGCCTGCGGTTCACCGAGCCGGGGCTCGAGCGTCCGTACCGCGTCCCCGGCAACGTGCGCATCCGCGGGACCGAAGTGCCCGTCGCCGCTCTCGTCGGCGCGCCGCTCACGTTTGCGATCTGGATCGCGGCGATCGCGACCCACGATGCGGCGCGTGTGGCCGGGCCGATCTGGGTCGCCTTCGGGATCGCGGTCTACACGAGCTCGCGCCTCGTCGCGCACGAGGAGGTCCTCGGGCGCGTGACCCTCGTGCAGGGGGATCTCGTCCCCGAGATCGAGGGCGCCTACCAGCGGATCCTCGTGCCGATGAAGATCGGGATCATCGGCGAGGAGGTACTCGGTGTCGCGCTCAGGCTGGCCGAGGAGCAGCGCTGCAGCGTGCTCGCGTTACACGTGATCCGCGTTCCGCTCGACCAGGCCCTCGACGTCGAGCTCATCGACGCCGACGAGCAGGCCGAGGCTTCGCTGGCCGAGGCAAAGCTGCTCGCGGCGGAGCAGGGGATCCCGATCCAGGTGAAGATCGTCCGGTCGCGTTCGATCGGAGAGACGGTCGTGCAGGAGGCTCGGGAGCACGACGTCGACCTGATCGTGATGGGCTCGGCGCCGCGTTGGCGGCGACAGTCGCGGTTCTTCAGCCCAACCGTCGATTTCGTGCTTCGCAAGGCCCCGTGCGAGGTGATGGTGATCGCCTACCCGCAGGGTGTCCTGGAACAAGAGGCACTTCTCTAACTCCTGGGTCGCGGGTGTAATCTGAGTTCCGATATGAAGGCGATCGTCGTAGGCTGCGGCCGGGTGGGGTCCTCCGTGGCGAAGAAGCTCACGAACGTCGGTTGGGAGGTCGTTGCAATCGACGAGAACGAAGAGGCCTTCGCGCGGCTCGGCGACAACTGGTCCGGGAGCTTCGTCGTCGGGCACGGCATGGACGTGAACGTCTTGCGTGAGGCGGGGATCGAGGACGCGGACGCCGTCGTCGTCGCGACGAACGGGGACAACACGAACATCGTCGTCGGTCAGGTCGCGCAGAAGCGCTTCGGCATCGAGTGCACGGTCGTGCGCATCCTGGATCCTGCTCGCGCCGAGCTCTATGCGACGCTCGGCCTGCGGACGGTCTGCCCGACCTCGAACGCGATCGAGGTGCTGTCCGAAGCCGTCAAGTCGTGCGCGGTGAGACCGGTGAAGGCACCGGCCGCCGCCTCCTAGTGCCCCATCCAGCAATACATGCCGGCTTCTGGGTCGCGATCACGCGGCGCCAGAGCCCACCCTCGCTCTTGCCAAGGCTTCTAGCCTTGCCCGCGAGCGAGTGCGGCCTCTGGCTTGGTGCTCGCGACCCAGAAGCTCGGCGGCATTACCGGACGGGGCACTGATGTTCGTCCTCGTCGCGGGCGGAGGGAAGGTCGGCTCGAACCTGGCTCGGGCCCTCCGCCGCATGGAACACGAGGTGACGATCATCGAACAGGACCGGGCGCGCTTCGCGCAGCTCGAGCAAGACTTCGAGCACGCGGCGATCGTCGGCGACGCGACCGAACTCTTCGTCCTCGAGCGCGCGGGGATTGCGCGTCCACCGGACCTCGTGGTCGCGGTCACCGGCGACGACGAGGACAACATGGTCATCTGCCAGATGGCCCGCGAGCGCTACGGCGCGCAAAAGGCGATCGCCCGCGTGAACGATCCGCGAAACCAGGCGCACTTCGACCTGCTCGGGATCTCCCCGACGGTCAGCGCCACTAACACGATCATGGCGCTGATCGAGCACGAGGTGCCCGAGCACGAGCTCATTCACCTCCTCGAGCTGCGCAAGGAGAACCTGGAGATCGTCGAGGTGCAGATCGACAAGAACTCGCCTTCGGCGGGAAAGCGCGTCTCCGGCCTGAACCTCCCGGCCGGCTCGAGGCTGATCTCCGTCATGCGCGGGGGCCAGGCAGAGATCCCGGATGCGGAGACCGAGCTCCGGCCGGGCGACCAGGTGCTGGCCATCCTGGAGCCGGGCAAGGAAGACGAGCTGCGCCGGGTGCTGCTGAAGAAATGACGACGATGCGCCTCGCCTTCGGCGCCCTGGCGCTCGTCGCGCTCGCGACTGTGGTCGGGTTGAGCTCGCGCGACTCCAAGCGCAGCGCCCTGCGGATCGTGCCGGTTGCCAGCGGCCTGAGGGAGCCGGTCCACGTGTCGGCGCCCCGGAACGAGAAGAACAACGTCTACGTCGTCGAGAAGATCGGCCGCATCCGCGTGATCGTGCGCGGAAAGCTTCGCTCGCGGGCCTTCCTCGACATCACCCGGCTCGTCACGAACGGCGGCGAGCAAGGGCTTCTCTCGGTGGCATTCAGCCCGCGCTACGCCACGAACCGCCGGTTCTACGTCTACTACACGGACAAGGGCGAGGACACGCGGATCGTGGAGTACCGCTCGCGGGGCCTATCCCGCTCGCCGGTGAAGGTGCGACAGCTGTTCTTCCTGAGGGATCCGTACCCGAACCACAACGGAGGTCAGCTCGCCTTCGGTCCCGACGGGTACCTCTACGCAGGGAACGGCGACGGCGGCTCGGGCGGCGACCCCGAGAACCGCGCCCAGAATCTCAGCTCGAAGTTCGGAAAGCTCCTGCGCTTCAACGTCAGCAAGCCGCGGCCGGTGGCCCAGATCGTCGGCTACGGCCTACGCAACCCGTGGCGCTTCTCGTTCGACCGCCTGACGGGCCACCTGTACATCGGCGACGTCGGCCAGGATTCGTGGGAGGAGCTCGACTTCACGCCTCGGCGGAGCCCCGGCCTCGAGAACTACGGCTGGCGTGTCTACGAGGGCAAGGCCCACTACACGAATGAGTCGCCGAACCCGACAGGACGCCTCGTCTTTCCGTATCTCGCGCTCCCGAACCCGCCCAACTGCTCGGTGATCGGCGGATTCGTCTATCGGGGCACGGCAGTGCCCGCGGCGATCGGGCGGTACTTCTACGGCGACAACTGCGCCAACCGCGTGCGCAGCGTGCGCTCGGGAGGCGGAACGCAGTCGCGCGATGAGCCGTTCAAGGTCGAGGGGCTCTCCTCGTTCGGCGAGGACGCCCGCGGCGAGCTCTACCTGACCTCCGTGCAGAGCGGGACCGTCTACAGGCTGGCGGGCTGACTCAACCGGCGCGACGGCGGCGGACCTGCGGGCCTTGTTGGCCCAGTGCGGCGTAGGCGAGCGCCTGCAGCGAGTCGTTCAGCGCACCGATCTCGTGCACGATCGGGGCGAGATGCTCCCCGGAGTCGAGCCTGCGGTTCAGGGCTCGCAGCTCCGCGTTCAGCCTGTCCAGCCGCTCGAGCAGCGCGTCGAGCTGGCGATCACCGGGCTCCTTCTCGTTCATGTTC
The DNA here is from genome assembly GCA_038040395.1 of Actinomycetota bacterium. Lineage (GTDB taxonomy): Bacteria > Actinomycetota > Thermoleophilia > Gaiellales > Gaiellaceae > VAXT01. The sequence continues at coordinate 54,427 of JBBPIJ010000010.1, read as the reverse complement.
CGGATTGTAGGCGCAGGCCGCTGACGTCCCGAACGACCTCGGTCTCGGAGCCAAGGAGCGCCAGGAGCCGCTCCAGCGCCCCGGTGCCGGCCTCCAACGCCTCGAGCCGCCGCGTGGCTCCGAGCTGAGCGACGGCGACCCGGGCGAGCTCCTCGGGCGCATCTGTGAAAACGCCCAGGCGCGTGTCGCTCGCCGACAGCGCCCGTAGCGCGGCGCTGACCTCGGCGTCAGGGCGGAGGTAGACAGGCGCCCGGTCCTCCGCGAAGCGCGCCAGCGCCGCGCGCCAGTCGCCCACGCCCGCCCCGGCCCAACGGTCGAGCTCGGCGGCGGCCTCGCCGCGGTCTTGAGGCAGCGCCTGGGGGTAGAGCGGGGCGATCGATCGAAATCGCCGCGCCGCGTCCTCGAGCCAGTCGGCCCAGAGCTGCCGCGTGTCCCCGAGCACGCCGTCCAGCTCGATCGCCACCGCCCTCATCGGCCATGTCCGGTGCCAGGCACCGGACGGGTCCCTTGGAGACGGCGATAGAGCAAGACGCCGAGCGTGATGCCGACCGCGTCGATGACGACGTCGAGCGGGGCACCGTGCCGCCCCCGAACGAAGTGCTGGTGCAGCTCGTCGGTTGCCGCATACGCAACGCCAGCTGCGACGGCCAGAACCTCGCTGCCGAGCGCGCGGAGCAGGAGCGCGCCGAGGATCGCGTACTCGGTCAGGTGCGCCCCCTTGCGCAGCATCGTGTCCCAGAACCCGAGCCCGGTGCTGAGGCTCGGGACGGACGAGAGCGCGAAGATGACGGCCGCCCACGCGACCACGGGCAGCCAAACTGAGAGCGCCCCTGAGGCATCGACTGCGATGCCGACCAAGAGCCCGAACCGGCTCTGCCGGCGCGGGCGTTTTACCGGAACCGGCATCGGGCCATGATAGGGTCGCGCCAACGGCACGCGGCAAGGGAACCCGGCGCGAATCCGGGACGGTCCCGCCGCTGTAAGGGGAGTTGCTTCTCCGCCAAGAACCACTGGCCTTCGGGCCGGGAAGGTGGCGGAGGGGGGAGCCTCGAGTCAGAAGACCTTCCGCGCCGCCGCAAATCCGAACCCCTCGCGGAAGGAGGATTCGTGTTCCGACGACTCATCATCCTGGCGGTGACGGCCGCCCTGTTCGCGGTGCTCGTCCCGTCAGCGCTGGCCGTGCGCGTGAAGATCCGCGTCGAAGGCAAGACGACGACGATCTTCGGGGCCCCCGAGCCCACGCTCGAAGCGGGCTCGAACGCGCTGACAGCGCTCGACGCCGCGAGCGTTGCCGGCGAGTTCTATTACCACGTGACCGTGACCGGATTCGGTCCGTTCGTGGATCAGATCGGCCATTACCCCGGCGAGGGCTTCAGCGGCTGGAGCTACAAGGTGAACGGCGTCTCGCCGCCGATCGCAGCCGACCAGGCCACGATCAAAGCGGGCGACACGGTGCTCTGGTACTGGACGACATTCAGCGTGCAGGGCGGCTCGCCGACGCTCCTGCTCAAGCGCCTCAAGGCGCGCAACTGCTACTCGGTCGTCTCCCAGAACGACCTGGGGCAGGCCACGCCGGCCGCAGGCGCGATCTTGCGCGTCGACGGGAGGCGCGTCGCGACCCGTTTCGGCCGAGGGTGCGTCGGCCGCCATCGCGGGCTCGTGCGCGCGACAGCCCAGGGCGCGGTCCGCTCGAACGCGCTTCGGTGAGACATGCCTCCCTTGCGGCCCTCGCGCTCGTCCTGCTGCTCTCAGGCTGCGGCCGCGAGCGCACGGGCTCGGGGGAGGCATCGCTTTGGATCACCCGCGACCGTGGAGCGACGTTGCTCCTCGTCGAAACGGTCCCGGCCGGGTTGACTGCAATGCAGGCGCTCGACAAAAGGGCGGACATCTCGAAGCGCTACGGCGGCCGCTACGTGCAGTCGATCGAGGGCGTCGAAGGCGACATCTCGAAGCGGCGTGACTGGTTCTGGTTCCTGAACGGCATCGACGCCGACCGGAGCGCCGCCGACTACCGGCTTCGCCCCGGCGACGTCGAGTGGTGGGACTTCCGCTCGTGGAGTGGCGTCATGCGCGAGCCCGTTGTCGTCGGCGCCTTCCCCGAGCCGTTCCTGCATGGCTGGGACGGGAACGTGCGCGAGGTCGCGGTTCGCTACGCGCCCGGCCGGCGTCGAGGTGCCCAGGCGATCGGAAGGCTGCTCCACGCGAGCTCCGTCGAACCGCTCGCCACGGCGGCGCCGGAGGGGGCGAACGTCTTTTCCGTCGTCGGTGGGCTGCCCCGCTTCACGGCGTCTCTCCGGGAGTCGGACAGTTCCGCCGGCTCGCCCGTCCGGTTCGTCTTCGCGGGCGACGTGGCCGGCCTGGCACGCGACCCGGCGAAGTTTCGCTACCGCTACCAGGTGCCGTGAGCCCGGTCCCGGCAGCAGCCTTGCTCGCGTCGCTGGCCGTGCTGGCGCTTGCGGCGGAGCGCCCCTGGGTCGTCGCGGCCATCGCTGTCGGCCTCCTCGCCGCGTGCCTCCAGGCTCCCAGAACGAGGCGCTTCGTCTACCTGGCCGGGACGCTCGTCTCCTCGCTCTCGGTGTTTGTCATCAGCCCCTTCGTCTCGACTGAGGGCTCGCACGTGCTCTGGGAGGGGCCGCGCGTGCCGGTGCTCGGGCTGCTCGACGTGACGAGCGAGGAGCTCGCGACCGGCGGCACCCAGGCCTTGCGGTTCGCCGCGGTCGGCCTCGCCTTCGCCGCGTACGTGCTGCTGCTCGATCTCGATCGCCTGCTCCACGCGGCGGGGTTCGCGCGGCGCTCGGTGCTTGCCGTGGGCCTCGCAACGCGCCTCGTGCCGACCCTCGAGCGCGACGCTGCCGGGCTCGTGGAGGCCCTCCGGGGGCGTGGGGTGGAGGTGAACGGCGTCCGTGGCCGGGCGCGCCTGCTCTCGCCGCTCGTCGCCGGCTCGCTCGAGCGCTCGCTCAACCTCGCCGAGGCGATGGAAGCGCGAGGCTTCGGCCGTCCCGGGCGCACTCAGGCCCCGTCGCCCGCCTGGTCGAGACTCGACCGCGTAGTGCTGGCCACGGCCGTCCTGGTCGTCCTGGGAGCCATATGGGCCTAGGAGGGTTTGGCGAAATACATGCTGAGCCTCCGGGCCGCGCTGAAGGCGGCCCTGCCGGCAAAGCCGCCAGGGCCTTTGAAACGGCGTCGCAAGCGACGCCTCAGCGCCCCGAGGCCGGGTCCTCAGTCGCACCCAGGCTGACTAGCCTTGGTGCTCCCTGCGTCCGCGCCCTCGGAACGACCATCGCACCCCGGCGACGAGCAGTATTCCGCCAAACCCTCCTGGTTCGCGTCGCCGGGCTGTCGTTTTCGTACCCGGACGCTTCGGCTCCCTCGCTTTCGGACGTCTCGCTCCGCATCGAGGTGGGTGAGGTCGTTGCCGTGCTCGGCCCCTCGGGCTCGGGGAAGTCCACGCTGCTTCGCGCGCTCGCGGGCCTCGTCCCGCACTTCCACGGGGGCCGCTTCGAGGGCAGGGTCGAGATCGACGGCCGTGACACCCGGCGCACTCACCCCGCCGAGCTGGCCGGCCGGGTCGCCTCGCTCTTCCAGGATCCAGAGGACCAGGTCGTGTTCGGGCGGGTCGCGAACGAGGTCGCGTTCGGCCTCGAGAACGTGGGCACGCCGCCCGAGCGCATCTGGCCCCGCGTGCATGCGGCGCTCTCCGAAGCGGGAATCGGGCACCTCGTCGAACGGCGCACCGAGACGCTCTCGGCCGGTGAGCTCCAGCGCGTCTGCCTCGCGTCCGTCCTTGCGCTCGAGCCTGCGCTCCTGCTCCTCGACGAGCCGACGTCCCAGCTCGACCCTGCGGGAGCCAAGACGCTCCTCGATCTAGCCGTGGAGCTCGAGAGCGCCGTCGTCGTCTCCGAGCAGCGGCCCGCGATGCCTCTGGAACGTTGCGACCGGGTCCTCTTTCTCGAAAGCGGCCGCATACTGCTGGACGCTCCGCGAGAAGACGCCCTGAAGTGGCTGGCAGCGAATCGGCCGGGCTACCTCCCCGCTGAGGCCGCGTCGCTCACCGAGCGAGAGGCCGACGGCGAGGAGCTGTGCCGCCTGGAGGACGTGACGTACGCGTACCTCGACGAGCCTGTGCTGAGAGGCGTCTCGCTCACGATTCGGCGCGGAGAGGTCGTCGCCCTCACCGGCCCGAACGGGATCGGCAAGACGACTCTGGCGAAGATCGCGGCCGGCCTGCTCACTCCCGAGCACGGAACCGTGGAGCGCCGTGGGCGCGCCGGCTACCTCTCGCAGGACCCCGGGCGCTACCTGGTCGCAGACCGCGCGGAGGACGAGGTCGCCCTCGGCGTCGGGGGGAACCTCGATCTGGCGCGCGGCACGCTCGGCGCGGTCGGTCTCTCCGGGTTCGAACGGCGCCATCCTCGCGACCTCTCGAGCGGCGAGCGCGAGCGGCTTGCGCTCGCCTCGGTGCTGGCGACCGACCCGGAGATCCTGATCCTCGACGAGCCGACCCGCGGAGTCGATCCCCCCCGGAAGGCCGAGCTCGCCGAGCTGATCCGCCGCGAGGCTCCATACCGCGCCACGCTCGTCGTCACGCACGACCTCGTCTTTGCAAGCGAGGTCGCCGACCGCGGGGTTGTGCTGAGCACGCGGGAGCCTGCGCATGTCTAGGCTCGCGGCACTCGCGGCCGGAGCTTCTGCGGTCGCTGCGGCGGCCTGGGTCGCGGTAGCTCCCGCGCACTCCGGCCTGCCCCTGCTGCTCGCAGCGATGGGGCTGATCGTCGTCGGTGCGGCTTGGCTCGAGACCGGCTCCGGCGCCTCGAAGGAGATCGTGCTCGTCGCGACCCTCGCCGCGGTCGCAGCCGCAGGCCGTGTTCTCTTCGCCGCCGTTCCGGGCGTGCAGCCCGTGACGGTGATCGTGGTCGCGGCGGGTGCGGCGCTCGGAGCCAGAGCGGGCTTCGCCACCGGCGCGCTGGCCGCGCTCGCTTCGAACTTCTTCCTCGGCCAGGGGCCGTGGACTCCCTGGCAGATGCTCGGCTGGGGAGCATGCGGCCTCGTCGGCGCGGCGCTCGCGCCTTTGCTTCGGGGACGCGTCTCGCTCGCTGCGGTTTGCTTCGTCCTCGGCTTCGCCTTCAGCGCGATGATGGACGTCTGGTTGTGGGTCACCTATTGGCCGCACACCTGGCAGGCGCTCGGCGTCGTCATTGGTCAGGGCGTCTGGTACGACGCGGCGCACGCGATCGGAAATGTCGCCATCGCCCTTGCGATCGGGCCCGAGCTGAGACGTTTGCTCGAGCGCTATGCCCGCAGGCTCCGGACGGAGGTCGTGTGGGCCTGAAGGTCGCCCTGGCCGCCGTCTCCGTGGCGCTCGCGGCGTCTCCGGCGGGCTACGTCGCTTCCCACCAGCAGCCTGACGGGGGATTCGCGGAGCCCGGCGGCCAGTCCGACCCGACACTCACAGCCTGGGCGACGCTCGGGATTGTCGCATCCGGCCGAATACCCTCGGGGCCGGCGGCTGAGTATCTGGCAGGGAAGCCGGCCGCCGGGGCCTCGGACCTCGCGTTGCGAATCCTCGCGCTCGACGCATTGGGGCGCGACACGAGCGCCGAGGTGGCGCGACTGGAGGCGCTCCGCCGCCCGAACGGGAGAATCGGCCCGCTCGTCAACTCCACGATCTGGGGAATTCTCGCCTTGCGGGGAACGGGTCGGCCCGCGAAACCGAGCATCCGGTACCTCCTGCGCGCGCAACACCGCAACGGCGGTTGGGCCTGGTACCCACGCGGCGCCCCGGACTCGAACGACACGGCAGCCGCGATCCAGGCGCTGCGCGCCGGCGGCGTGGGCGCTCGGGCCCGGTCGATCCGGCGCGGCCTCGCCTACCTTCGCCGCCTCCAGCGCAAGGACGGCGGCTTTCCGCTCGTCAAGGGACGTGCGTCGGACGCGCAGTCGACAGCCTGGGTCGTTCAGGCCTTCGTCGCCGCGCGCCGCGATCCGGGCCGAGGGCCGTTTCGCTACCTCGCGAGCCTTCGCCGTCCAGACGGCAGCTACCGCTACTCGAAGCGCTACGCGACGACTCCGGTCTGGGTCACCTCGCAGGTGCTCGCCGCCCTGGCCCGGCGCCCGTTTCCGCTCCGCTAGTCTCGCCACATGGCCGGCCGCGTGACGGCGTCAATCATCACGATCGGAAACGAGCTGCTCGCCGGCGACACGATCAACACGAATGCCGCCTGGCTGGCGCAGCAGCTCGAGGAGCTGGGCGTCACCGTCACGCTCATGGCCTCGCTGCCCGACGAAGTCGAGCGCATCGCCGAGTTCGTGCGCACGGAGGCGCAGCGGGCGGATCTCGTCATCGTCACCGGCGGTCTCGGCGGCACGCCGGACGACGTCACCCGCGAGGCGATGGCCGCGGCCTTCGAGGCGCCGCAGGACGAGGTCGTCGATCTGGCCGAGCGCCTCCGCGCCCGATTCCCGGCCGACCCGGAATACGCGGCGCGCTGGGCAAACTTGCCGGGCGGCGCGCGTCCGCTCGAGAACCCGCTGGGCGGCGCGCCCGGGTTTGTCGTCGGCAACGTCTATGTGCTTCCCGGGCTGCCTGCCGAGATGAAGGCGATGTTCGGGACGATGGTTCCGGAGCTCCAGACGGAGCGGCCGATCACGTCCTGGCGCCGCGTCTACGAGACCACTGAGGCGAGGATCGTCGGCGTCCTCGAGGCGATGGGCGATCGTTATCCCGGCGTGCTCGTCGGGTCGTACCCCAAGTTCCACGTCGACGGCGCGACGGTCGAGGTCGTCGTCAAGTCGTCCGATCCGGACGCACTCGAAGCAGCCGTGGCCTGGATCGAGCAGGCCCTGGAAGAGGCGACGCGCTAGAGCGTGTCCAGGTCGGCTAGGTGGCCGTCGCGGCCCACGTAGCCGCCCTTTGCCCCGACCACGAGCATGACGAGGTCTTCGTCGCCGACGCTCGTGATGCGACGGGGCGTCGTCGACTCGATGTGACACAGGTCCCCAGGCCCGAGCTCTCGCCTCTCGCCGCCGACCTCGAAGCGCGCGCGTCCTCGATGGACGAAGTAGAGCTCGTCCTGCTCGTCGTGGTAGTGGGGCCTGCCCACGACGCCGGGAGCGAGCACGAGCGCGTTGGCGCCGAACGCGGTCACGCCGAGCTCCTGGCGCACCTTCCGGAAGACGCCGTCTCCCATCGCGTCGATCGATCCGAACGAGTAGCCCATGGGTACAGCTTGACGTTACACAGCCCAAAAGCCTAGACTGGCAATACTTTGCGATCCGAGGTATTGAAAGGCCACGTGGATCTCCTCTTGCTGGCAACGCTGCGCCGAGGGCCGTTGCACGGATACGCGGTGGTCGAGGAGCTTCGTGGGACGAGCGAAGGCGCCTTCGATCTCGCGGAGGGCACGGTGTACCCGGCGCTGTATCGGCTCGAGGCCGCAGGCCTGCTGGCGAGCACCTGGTCGACCGCCTCCGGCCGTCGACGGCGCACGTATCGGCTCACGGCGCGCGGACGCGCCAAGCTGGCAAGGGAGAGGAAGGAATGGCGACGGTTTGCGGAGGCGATGACAGAGGTCGTGGCGTGATCGAGCGCTATCTGGACGAGCTCGCCGCCGAGTTGGCTCGCCGGGGCATCCGCGGGCGGAGGGCGGCGCGGCTCCGTGCAGAGGCGCGCGACCACCTCCTCGAGCTCTCGGCCGACCACGGCGAGGAGGAGGCGATTGCACGGTTCGGCCCGCCGCAGGCCCTGGCAGTTGAAGCGGCTCGGGCCGCGCACCCGCTGATGCTCCTCCGTTCCGCGCTCGTCTTCATGGCCGCGCTCCCGCTCTTCGTGCTGCCGCTCTACGCAATTCCCGAGAACACGTTGCCCCCTGCGCCATGGGCTGCCCGCCCCGACTATCTGACGTGGAAGCTCTACGTCTCCGACGGCGCCTTCGGGATCGCCGTGCTGGCGGCGCTGGTAGCCGTTGCTGCCGCCTGGCGGAGACGTCGGCGCACGACGCTCGTCGCACTCACCGTTGCTGGGAGCTCCCTCGCGGCAAGCGTGGCGATCGGGGCGATCGGCGCCATCCAGTGGGCGCAGGCTGTGCCCGGAGCCGGCACGACGCTGGCTCTCTCGCTCGGCACGAGCGCGTTCCTGGGGTCTGTGGCGGCGGCGTCGCTAGCATCGGCACAGCGTGTCCATCGCCTCGCCCGAGACCTACCTGGATGACCTCAACCCCGCGCAGCGGGACGCGGTTCTCACGACCGAAGGCCCCCTGCTCGTCGTCGCGGGGGCCGGCTCCGGCAAGACACGCGTCCTCACCCACCGAGTCGCGCACCTGATCAACGCCTGCGGGGTGAAGCCGCATGAGATCCTGGCGATCACCTTCACGAACAAGGCTGCCGGCGAGATGCGCGATCGGCTCGAGGACATGCTCGGAGGCGTCGCCCGCGCGATCTGGATCCTGACCTTCCACGCCGCCTGCGGGCGCATCCTTCGCCGCGAGGCCACCCGGCTCGGCTACCGGTCGAACTTCACGATCTACGACCAGGCCGACCAGATCCGGCTGACGAAAGCCGTCCTCGAGGAGCTAGACCGCGATCCGAAGCGCTTCGTCCCGCGCGGCATCCACGCGCAGATCTCGACCGCGAAGAACAACCTCGTCTCACCGGAGGAGTACGCGCAGCGGGTCTCGTCCTTCTACGACCAGACCGTCGCCGACGCGTACGAGCTCTATCAGCGGCGACTCTTCGCCTCGAACGCCCTCGACTTCGACGACATGCTCTTCCTCACGGTTCGGCTCCTCGAGAACTTCCCCGAGGCGCGCGAGAAGTGGAGCAACGCCTTCCGCTACGTCCTCGTCGACGAGTACCAGGACACGAACCACGCCCAGTACCGGCTGCTCCAACTCCTGGCCGAAAAGCACAAGAACCTTTTCGCCGTGGGCGATCCGGACCAGTCCATCTACGCGTTCCGCGGCGCGGACATTCGCAACATCATGGAGTTCGAGCGCGACTTCCCGGGCACACGAGTGATTCCGCTCGAGCAGAACTACCGCTCCACGAACACGATCCTGCGCGGCTCGAACGCCGTGATCGCGAACAACCGCGAGCGCAAGCCGAAGGAGCTGTGGTCGGAGCTGGGGGAGGGGGAGCCGATCCACGTCCTCGAGGTCGAGGACGAGCACGCGGAGGCCCGCTTCGTCGCCGTCGAGATCGCCCGGCTCGTCGAAGAGGGCTTCAACGGCTCCGAGATCGCGGTCTTCTACCGGACGAACGCGCAATCGCGCGTGCTGGAGGACGTGCTCGTCCGGCAGGCGATCGCCTACCAGGTGGTCGGCGGCCCGCGATTCTACGAGCGGGCCGAGATCAAGGACGTCATCGCCTACCTCCAGGTGATCGACAACCCGTATGACGCGGTTTCGATGATGCGGATCGCGAACCGGCCGCGGCGGGGAATCGGCGACACCTCGATCGCTCGTCTCCAGACCTACGCGGACTCTCGCGGAATCTCGCTCTGGGAAGCAACCGAGTTCCCCGAGGAGGCCGGAGTGGGGGCGGCGCCGCTTCGCGCAGTGCAGGCGCTGCGCACGCTGCTCCAGTCGCTCATGGCCGGCGCGATGGAGCTGACGGTGCCGGAGCTCGTCCAGCGCGTCCTGGAGCGCAGCGGCTACCTCGACGCCCTGGAGGCTGAGCGCACGATCGAGGCGCAGGGCCGCATGGAGAACCTCCAGGAGCTCGTCGGGGTGGCGCAGGAGTACCAGGCCGCCGCGGACGAGCCGAGCCTCTCGCACTTCCTCCAGGAGATCTCGCTGTTCTCCGACCAGGACGCGATCCGGGGCGAGCAGAGCCTCGTCACGCTGATGACCCTCCACAACGCGAAGGGCCTCGAGTTCCGGGCCGTGTTCATGATCGGGATGGAGGAGGGGATCTTCCCGCACTCGCGCTCGATCGAGGAGGCGATGCTCGAGGAAGAGCGGCGGCTGGCCTACGTCGGGATGACCCGGGCCCGGGAGCGGCTCACCCTCACTCATGCGTCCCAGCGCTCGCTCTGGGGGAACCGGAACTACAACCTGCCCTCCCGGTTCCTCGACGAGCTGCCCGAGGAAGGCGTCGAGCGCGAGCGGCTGCGTCCCACCTCGTGGACGGGCTACGGCGCCAGGGCCGTCGCGCCGAGGGCCGACATCCCCGATCTCTCGACCGGCGACAACGTCCGCCACGGGACGCTCGGCGACGGGGTCGTGACGGGGATCGACGCGGGTGGCGTTATCACGGTCCGCTTCGCGGACGGGATCGAGCGGCGGTTGATGCTCGAGTACGCCCCGCTTGAGCGGATTCCATAGCTAGGCTCGGGCGCATGACAGTTGAGATCCGTATTCCGGAGCCGGATGAGCACCAGGCCTGGTTCCAGGCCTGCGAGACGAGCTTCTCAGGGGAGGTCCGCGACGAGGACGTCGAGCGCGACCGCAGGATGTTCCCGGCTGAGCGGATGTTCGGCGCCTACGACAACGGCGCCATCGTGGGAACCGCGGCCGACCTGCCGATGCGCCTGAGGATTCCCGGGGGCGAGCTGCCGGCCGCCGGAGTGACGAGTGTCGGCGTGATGCCGAGCCACCGGCGCCGCGGGATCCTGACGCAGCTGATGCGACGTGAGCTCGACGATGCGCTTGGTCGAGGGGAGCCGCTTTCGATCCTGTGGGCATCGGAGGAGCCCATCTACGGCCGCTACGGCTACGGAGTCGCGACGGTCAAGGCAGCGATCGCGGCCGACCGTGATCGCATCGTCTTTCGCGGCGAACCGGAATCCGCCGCCCGGGTGAGAATGATCGACGCCGAAGAAGCCGCCCAAGTGCTGCCGCTGATCTGGGATCGAGCCCAGAAGGTGCGACCCGGCATGTTCGCCCGCTCACCCGAGTGGTGGCAGGAGTACCGGCTGCCGGACCCCGAGCATCGCCGCCGCGGCGCGGGGCCGCGTTTCATCGCCCTCCTCGAGCTCGACGGGAGCCCGGAGGCGTATGCCCTCTATCGCGTGAAGGAGTCGTGGGACGAGGGCTTCGCCGCCTCGAGCCTGATCGTCATCGAGGCAGTCGCGGCGACCCCGTTGGCCGAGCGCGAGATCTGGCGTTTCCTCTTCGGAATCGATCTGGTTGCTCGCGTCGAGTCCTATTTCCTGCCGGTCGATCATCCACTCATGCTGGCCGTGACGGAGTCGCGTCGGCTCCGCGTCCGTCTGGGCGACGGCCTGTGGCTTCGCATGCTCGACGTGAAGCGGGCGCTGGAGTCGCGCTCGTATGCGGCAGAGGGCACGCTCAGCCTCGAGCTCGGCGACGAGTTCATCCCGGACAATGCAGGCACGTGGACGCTCGAGGCGGGCACGGGCGGCGCGAACCTGAGCCGCGGCGGCGACGCCGAACTGAGGCTTGACGTCCGCGACCTGGCGTCCGCCTATCTCGGGGGCTTCTCCTTCGGCGAGCTCGCCACAGCGGGTCTCGTCGAGGAGCTCGAGCCCGGCGCAGTCGATCGGGCGGACAGCCTCTTCCGGACTCCGCGCGCTCCGTGGTGCCCGCAGGTCTTCTGAGACGCGGTCTGCGCTGTCCCAGGGTTGCGTGGGTGGTCATTCCCGCCTACGATGCGACTGCCGTCAAAACCACTTTCAAAGGGGAAAACTTTGCGTAGATTCGCTCTCGTTGCGACCGTGGTCGCAGCATTCGCAGCGGCAACCGCTTCTTCCGCCCTCGCGAACCACTCCTGGGGGAACTACCACTGGGCAAGGTCGGCTCATCCCTTCACCGTCCCCCTCGGCGACAGCGTCACGAACACGGCGTACTCCAACTGGCATGACGCGCTGATCGAGGCTTCGGCGGACTGGACCGCATCGAGCGTGCTGAACTCGCCCAGGGTCACCGCAAGCGGCAGTCCCAGGCCGTGCAAGGCGACGAACGGCAGCAACCACATCTGCAATTCCACGTATGGATTCAACGGGTGGCTCGGCCTCGCCCAGATCTGGCTCTCCGGGAGCCACATCGTGAAGGCGACGACGAAGGTGAACGACAGCTACTTCAACAGCGCTTCGTACAGCTACACGGCCGAGCGTCATGTCATGTGCCAGGAGGTCGGGCACGGCTTCGGGCTCGACCATCAGGACGAGTCGGGTGCCGACAAGGACACGTGCATGGACTACTCGAACGCCCTGGACAACCCGAGCCCGAACGCGCACGACTACGAGCAGCTCGAGACGATCTACAACAGCCACTTCGACTCGGGCGCGTCGCCCACGTTCTCTCCGGCGGCTAACGCGTCGGTCAGGGTGACACGGAGCGACAACCTTCGCTCTTCGCACATCATCAGCAACTACGGCAATGGCTACCGCGTCCACACGTTCATCACGTGGGCGCTCGGTGCGCCAACCGGGTAACAGGTCATCCGAAGCGTCGGACCCGGCCTGCCCGGGTCCGACGCGACGAATCGAAGGCGGCGTGACGCATGCGCCCTAGGCGGCGTACCTACGTCAGATGACACGCGTGTGGCCGACAGCAGTGCTCGCGGCAGCTGTAGCCGCTCTAGTGCTGCCTGCGGGGTCGTCTGCCTCATGCGTCCCATTCACCTCCGCGCAGCTCGAGCAGCGAGCGGATGTGATCTTCGTCGGTGTCGCCCTCGAAGGGCCGACGCCGACAGGCACTCAGCGATTCCGGGTGGTTCGGTACGAGAAGGGCACAGGGCCGGAGACCGCGGCGATAGCGACGGGCGTCCTCGCGCGATCCGACGGCTCGGGCTCGACGACGTCTGTGAGCGTGAACGTCAACGCGGGAGAACGGTGGCGGATCTACGCGACGAAACGTGCGGAGAGCGACGTGCTGGAGACCAGCGAGTGTGCCGGGTCGGGGAAGCTCGCCTTCACAGGCGGTAGCGCAGGAACGCCAAGCGCAGATCCGCCGGCAGCGACCCCGGCGCAGGCGGCGATCGTACGCGGTCGATCGTCCTTGCCACGTCTCTCGCGGTGCTCGCGCTCTTCTCGTTGGCTCTGGCGTTTCGCCGTCGGCTCAGGCGGATGGTGGGCTCCGACTGATCGTCGAGTTACCCGCCGCTCGAGCGGGTTTGACGCGCGGCACCTCTCTTTCCGCAGTCATGAAGAAACCCGCGCTGCTCGTCGCGATCGCGCTTGCCAAGCGGTCATATCGCGGCAATCCGCTCGTCGGCGGCTGTCATTTGACCTCGCCCTGCGGGAGAATGTCAACGTCGATGAAAAGGCTGGCTCTCGGGGCGTTCGCCGCGGTGGCGCTACTCGCGTCTGTGTCCCTGGCAGGGGCGGCACGCGACGGCGCGCATGGCTCCGTGGCGGCACGGGCGATCGGCAACGGCAAGCTCGCCTACGCCAGCAGGAACGGAGCTCAGAACCTCTTCAATCTGTCTGCGGTAAATCGGGACGGCTCGGGTCTCCGGACGCTGGCTCAGTGCGTGAGGCTCGAGTGCGAGATCGGGGGGTATGCCTGGTCGCCGAGCGGGAAGCGCTTGGCGTTCCTGCGAGGGATCCGGGGTGGCAATCTCTCGTTGTTCGTGGTCAGAGCCGACGGAAAGCGCGAGCGGCGCCTGCCCGGCTGCGGGAAGCCGAAGTGGCCAAGCTGCAACATCCGACTCTTCTTCGGTCGGCTCTCCTGGTCACCCGACGGCTCGCGGCTCGTCGTGGCGCGAGCCGGGGGTCTGTTCATCGTCAATGTCGACCGCGGCCGCTTTCGACGCCTGATGAATTGCCGCCCGGCTGCTTCTTGCGCCGATTACGACCCGTCCTGGGCTCCGCACGGTGCACGGATCGCCTTCGTCCGAGCGGGGTCGATCTACTCGGTGAAGACCGACGGCTCGGCTCTGACGAGGCTGACCAACCTGCCGGGATACGCGGCTACCCCGGTCTGGTCGCCGGATGCAAGCGGGATCGCGTTCGAGACATCGGGCGACGGCGACAAGGTCTATGCGATGGCCGCGGACGGCTCGGAGCTTTCGTTGCTCAACTCCGGACCCGGCGGGAGCGGTCCGGGTCGTCCGGTGTGGTCGCCGGACGCGACGCAGATCCTCTTCTTCAACACGCCCGGTAGCGCGGGCGCGTACAACGCCGAGGTCTGGGTGGTGAAGGCCGACGGAAGCGAGCGTCGACGCGTTTATGGCGGGCCCTGCTGCATCGGGACGTGGGCCGCGCCGATCTGGTCACCGAACGGGATGTACATCGCGTTCGGGGTTGGCCAGTCGATGCCCGACCCGGAGCGGACCGGCATCTTCGTCATGAGGGCAGACGGAAGCGAGCTCCGCCGGCTGACTGAAGACGTGGCAGAGGTCGCATGGCAACCAAAGCCATGACCGAGCATCGGAAGCGCTGCCGAGCCAGGCCGACGAAGAGCCTGCGCCGCTCGCCGCCTGACACACGCCTAGGGCGAAGCTACAATCGCCTGACCAGGGCGGTTAGCTCAGTTGGGAGAGCACCAGCTCGACAAGCTGGGGGTCACTGGTTCGAGCCCAGTACCGCCCATAGAAAGTTCCTGCCGGGTAAGAGCGTCCCGCTCCTTTAGTTGGCTGCGGGCGGTTCGGTCACCGTCGGATTTCCGCCCAGCACTCCGGTGAGGCCTGAGAACTTCCCGGTCACCTTCATGCCGTTCTTCCTAATCTCGACCTCGAGCAGGTCCTTGGTGTGGTCGCCGTCGCGCAGCTTGACGACCGCCAGCACGCGCCGCACCTCCGACTCCAGCTCGGCGTAGCGGAGCAGGATGACGTTGTCAGCGACGAAGGCGAGTCCTTGCGGGAGCTCGAACGCGGGTCCGAAGAACGCGGTCGTCTCGCTCGTCAGCAGGGTCGTGGCGCCGATGGAGGCAAAGAGGCCGGTCAGCGCGGTCAGGTAGTCGGGGAAGCGAGCGGTGCCACGCGCCGCCGGCTCGAGCTCGGCCAGGCTGTCGACCACAACCCGGTGCACGCGGCTCTCGCCGAGCGACGCCTCCCGCAGCTCGGCGCCGACTGCGTCGAGACTGATCTCGACCGGCTCGAGATGACGGATCCGGAGCAGCCCCGACTTGACCGCCGCCTTGAACGGCCAGCCGAATGTCTCACCATGCGCGATCAGCTGCTCCTCGGTCTGCTGGAAGGAGAGGTAGAGGCAATGCTCGCCGCGGGAGATTCCGTCGGCGACAAAGTGCAGGCCGAGAACGGACTTCCCGGCACCCGAGGGGCCGGCGATCAGGGTCGCGCTCCCCCGGGGCAGGCCGCCGCCGATCTGCTCGTCGATCCCCTCGATGCCGAGCGGCACGCGCTCGCCGGTCCACATCTCGCGAGGCGGGGCGATCGACTCGAAGCGGGGAAACACCTCGATCCCGGGCTCGCCGATCCGGAAGCTGTGCTTGCCCATCAGGTAGTCGGCACCGCGCATCTTGAGGATGCGCAGCCAGCGCTGGTCGAAGCGCCCGAATGTCTCATCGGCCAGGTAGAGGATCCCGTCGGCGACCGCAAACTCCGGCGCATAGGCGACCTCCTCGGCCGTGTACTCGCCGACGAAGATGAGGATCGCCTTCGAGTGGGCGACCTTGCTTGCGAGATCGTAGGAGACGCCGCGGAAGCCGAAGCCGTCCACGGTCGCGAAGTCGCGCAGGGCCTTGATCCCGTCGATCACGATCACCGAGCGCTCCTTCTCGGCGCTCGCACGGACGACCTCGTCGACGAGCCTCGACAGCGCCTTGCCCGGCTCCTGCGCTGTCCCGTCGGAGTCGCCATCATCCAAAACTGCGGGCAGATGAATGAAGTCGACTCGTTCGCCTAGCCCGTCAGGGTCGAAAAACGCGAACTGCTCGAGGTGCCGGACGAGCTTGGAGTGGGGCTCCGAGACCAGCGTGTAGTAGAGCGCCTTGCGCTCTGCGGTTGCGTTCGCGAAAGAGATCTGCTGGGCGAGGATCGTCTTGCCGGTACCGGAACCGCCGGCGATGAAGATCAGTGATCCGAGCGGCAGCCCGCCGCCGAGAACCAGGTCGAGGTCGGCGATGCCCGTGCCGGCGAGCTCCATCAGCGCTGCTTCCCGGTCAGCCTGTCGACCAGCACGATCAGCTCACTGGGGTCGAATGGTTTCCCCAGCACCGCGTCGGCTCCGCCCTGGACGCCGCGTGTGGCGCTGATGATCACGATCGGGATCGCCTTCGTGCTCTCGTCGGCCCGCAGCCGCTCGATCAGCTCGCCGCCGCCCATTCGCGGCATCATTCGGTCTGTGAGCACAAGCCGTGGGGGCGCGCGTCGCGCCTGGTCGAGCGCGGCCTCACCGTGCGCCGCCTCGACGACTTCGTATCCGGCATATTCGAGTGTGATCCTGAGCAGGTAGCGCATGTCCGGCTCGTCGTCGACGACCATCACCGTGCAGTTTCCATTGGCGTTGTCTTCCATCGTCGCTCATCCAGGCGCTCGTGCGGCTCGGGGACAGGAAGCCTATTCAACGGAAGCGGGGTCGGGGCTGCACCGGCCTCGATGTCTGCTTGTCCTCTAGTGGTTCAGCTGATGCCTCTCTCAACGCGATCGGGATTGTTGTCTCGGACACCGCACGCTCGATCCAGTTCTATCGGCTACTCGAGCTCGACCTGTCCGAATCCCGCTTCCGTCCTCGCAGGTCGTTTAGCGGCAATCCATAGGCTCACTCGACAAGCTGGGGGTCACTGGTTCGAGCCCGGTACCGCCCATCTCGCTTCCCTGACCGGCATCCCGCTCCCGCCCGGCCAAGGGAGCGTGAGTTCATCTCACGCGACCGCTACTGCTTCGGCGGCTCCGGGGAACGCCTCGCGCCGCTGAGCGCCCTCCAACCGGCGGGCCGTGTGTCCTAACACTGTCCCACCGGCCTACGGGCACTCAGCGGCACGTCAGGAAACCGGAGGGAGGCGCCTCTCGAGCGTAGACTCGAGGCCATGCCGCGCGGATACGAAGAAGGGCCGGTCGCAGAGGCGGCTCAAGCGCGCGTGGATGCACTCGAGCGCGGCGAGTCGCCCGACATGCGGAAGCCTTCGGCTGGACGCGTAGCCGTCTACGGCTCGACCGAGGACGACGCCGAGCCGCACTTTCTCGGCTGGGCGGACGAGGTCGATGCCGACGAGCTATTCGAGAGCGGCCGGGCCTGGGGCATTTCGCTTCGCCGGTTGCCCGTCAAGAGCGCCGGCCAGGCGACGAAGCCCCGATAGAAGGCGGCTGGGCCCGCCCGCCGGGCCCCGGCAGGCCTGCACTTCGGCCGCCACACGGGCGGCGTGGCCAATCATTCACCAGGCGGTAGCACTGTTCGCCAGGACTAGGTCCGGCAGGGCCGGCTCGCGAAACACGCTTCGATGCTACCCGTGATTACCCGACGGCTTGCGGCGGTTGACGCCGTCAAGAACCACCCGTTGGAGGGACGGCAGAGCCCCTAAGAGCGACCATTCTTTGGCCCAGCGTGCGGGATCGGCTGCGGTATGCCCTCTTCGTCTCCGCGGCCGTATTCGGCGCGGGCGTCTTTGCCGCGTTCGTGTTCTTCGAGAGCCCCGGCCTGGGCATCGCGCACTTCCTGTACGTCGCGATCATTCTTGCTGCGGTCGCCGGCGGCCCGTGGATCGGGGCCTCCGCGGCGACAATCGCGACGGCCATGTATGCGACCGGGGTTCTCATCAATCCCGACATCCCCTCGAGCGAAGTGGTCACCATGAGCACGGCCATCCGCTTCGTCACCTATGTGTCGGTCGGTGTGGTGACGGGCTACTTCGCGAACAGAAACCAGGCGCTGATGAAGGAGCTCGAGCTGCTCGCCGAGCGGGACGCGTTGACCGGCATTCCGAACACCCGTGCCTTCGAGCGAGCCATCACCGAGCGGCTCAGCCGTCAGGAGCCATTCGCGCTGCTCATCGGCGGCGTCGATTCCTTCGAGGAGCACATGCGTAGAGGGAAGCTTCATGCCGACGACGTCTTGCGGCACGTTGCGAACCGCCTTCAGCACGCCCTTCTTCCGGGAGACGAGGTCGCGCGCGTGGGGAACGATCAGTTCGCGATCCTGACGTATGCAGCCGGAGCAACGGACGCCGGACGGATCTCGGCGAAGCTCCAGGGAGTCCTCGCGACGGACGGTCACTCGGTCACGTTCGGCTGGGCCTCGTTCCCGCAGGACGGATCAAACGCTCTGCTGCTCTTCCGAGCTGCTGACGAGCGCCTCTATGCCCGGCGCGTCATCCGCCGCCAGCCGACCGTTCTAGGGGTCAGCGACGCGGTCGGATGACGTCTAGCGGCCCGTGTTCGTGTCGTGCACGAACACGCTCACGGTCTCGGCGTCGTGCCAGTAGAGCACGACGCCGAGACCGTTTGCGTGTCTTCGGTCGAGCTCGCGCTTCATCTGCTTCTAGAACCTGCCGGAGACGATTGTCTTGCCGGCGGCGCTCTTCACCCTGATCACGGTTCCGGCTCGAATCGCCGGGAACGTCGATCCCCGCTTGCCCACGCGGGCAGCACCAAGGGCGCTGACGCGTGACGAACCGATCTTCGTGTTGTTCACGAAGAACAAGACTCGCTTGCCGGCGAGCCTGCGGACGTGCTCGAGCTCGACCTCGAGCTCACGCTGCCCGGCCGCCTGGTACTTGGCGCTGCCTTTCGCTCCCGAGAACGCGGAAGTGGGGTTGAGCACGATGCGCGTGCCGCCCTTCGCCTGCACGGTCGGGGCCATGATCGCCATCGCGACGAGTGCGAAGAGAACCACTGGAATCATCATTGAACGCTTCATTTCGTACCTCCCTTTGCTGGGCGTGCTTGCACACCGAAACTACCCCGCGCCACCCCAGCCTCAGGCCAGGCCCAGGTAAAGGTTCGGTTCGGGAAGGTCCTAGGACCTAGAACGCCGGGCGAGCGTGCTTCGGCCGTTCGCGCAGGCCGAAGGCCCCGTGCAGGATCCAGTTGACGAGCCAGACGACGATCGACGCTCCCACGTACGTCCAGAAGCCGTCGATCGAGAAGCGGGGGGCGATCCACTCGGCGAGCGCGAGGATCACGACGTTGATGCCGATGAGCGCCAGGCCGAGCGTCAGGATCACGAGCGGGAGGGCGAGCAGCGTCAGGATCGGCTTGACGATCGTGTTCGCGATCCCGAGGACGGCCGCGCCGATCAGCAGAGGCCACCAGTGACCGATGCGCACTCCTTCGAAGAGCCAGTCGGCGACCGCCAATGAAACGATGTTGGCCAGCCAGGAGAGCAGCAGCAGGAACCCGGTCGGCATCGGGCTAGTAAATCAGGGTCTAGCGGTGTCGGTAGACGATCCGGCCGCGGTCGAGGTCGTACGGCGAGAGCTCGACGTTGACCCGGTCGCCCGGGAGGATCTTGATCCGGTATCGCCGCATCTTCCCTGCGGTGTATCCGAGCGTCTCGTGGCCGTTGTCGAGGAGGATCTTGTACATGCCGTTGCGGAATGCCTCGACGACCTCACCCTCGAACTCGATCTTGTCTTCCTTGCCGGCGATTGCCGTCACCTCCCTCCACATAAAATACCGCGCCGCCGGTGTAAAGAACACCGACGGCGCGGCAGAATCGACCGATTCCTTACGCAGTCACGACGACGTTAGTCGCCTCTGGGCCCTTCGCGCCTTCACGGGCCTCGTACTCCACCTTCGCGTTTTCGGCGAGAGTCTTGAACCCTTCGCCCGCGATGTTCGTGTGGTGCACGAAGAGATCCTTCCCGCCGTCTTCTGGCGTGATGAATCCGTACCCCTTCGCGTCGTTGAACCATTTCACGGTTCCGGTTGCCATCAATTCCACCTCCCTTACTACTCATGAACGCACAAGGAGGCAGAGCGCCACCGGTACACGTTCTGTTCTTGCGGGAAGTCTAGCGCGCTTCAGCCTCGGAAACGGGAATTTGGGCTATTTCGGCTCAATCAGCCTGTAGGAAGAAGGCCGCTACCGCGCCGGTGGAGCCGGCGACGAACAGCACGCCCCACAACTCGAGCCCAATATCGGCGATGCGGCCCCATGTCGTGAACGGGTTTCTGATCTGCGACGAAACGGTCAGGAGCTGCACCGTGGTGAAGAAGAACGCGTCGCCGAACGAGGTGATCTCGGTACTGGCGGCGTGGCGCTCCGCGAAGTAGATCGCGACGGTTCCGAGCACATCGACGACGAACGTCGCGGCCAGCACGATCGAAAGCCGAGCGAGCAGGCGTCGATGCCGTTCCCCCCAAGACACGAGGCGCGAGAGCTCTTCGCCGACCATTGCCACGCGGCCAGTCTCGCAACGAGGACGGACGAGACTTAGCCGGCGCGATACCGCGCGATTGCCTGATCCTCGTACACCGAGCCGCCGACGACGATCCTTCCATCGGGCTGGAGCGCGATTGCACCGGCCCAGTCGGTGCCCGTGCCGAAGTCGCTGACGACGATCCCACCTCGGCCGAACGCGGGGTCGCTGCGGCCGTTTCTCAGATACCGAGCCAGGAACCACGCCGAGGTGCTGTAGTCCGGATCTTCGTAGGCGAGGCCTGCGACCACGATGCGGCCGTCGGCCTGCACGCGGACCGCTCGGGCGTAGCCGCCGTTGCGCACAGGGCTCGTCAGGTGCTTCCCGAACGGCCGGTCGAGGGCTCCGTTCGCCTTCAGCCGTATCAGTGCCATCCGCGAGGGCTCGTACCGAGGAAGGACTCTCGAATCGCCGGCCGCGACGATCCTTCCGTTGCGCTGAATGACCAGTGAGCGAACCCGGTCCGTCCTCTCTGGGCCGAAGCGCACCATCTGGAGCCCGTCGCGCGAGAACGTGCGGTCGAGCTTTCCGTTCGGGC
Source organism: Actinomycetota bacterium (assembly GCA_038040395.1). GTDB lineage: Bacteria > Actinomycetota > Thermoleophilia > Gaiellales > Gaiellaceae > VAXT01. The sequence goes on along the minus strand of JBBPIJ010000010.1, from coordinate 33,670 downwards.
GAAGCCTCGCAAAGGCGAAATCGTCCTCGTAGTACTCGGCGCTGCCCGCGACGACGATCTTGCCGTCCCGCTGCAGGGCAACGGCATAGGCGGTCTCGTGTCCGCTCCTGAAGCTGATGGATGTTCGGCCGTCGCCCGAGAAGCTCCGGTCGAGCGCGCCGTTCGGCAGGTAGCGGCTGACCGCGAACGCCAGCTGGCGGTCGCGCGACGAGATGTGGTTGCCGACCGTGACGATCTTCCCGTCGCGTTGTACTGCCACGTCGTTGACGTGGCGGCCAAACGCGTTCGGGGAGTGGACGACTCCGCCGTCGCCGAAGCTGCGGTCGAGCGAGCCGTCCCGATTGAAGCGGGCGATCCCGGCGAGGTTGAGATCGAGATCGAAGTCGACCTCGCCGCCGACGAGAATCTTGCCGTCCGGCTGGAGTGCGACCGCGTGCGCGTTCGGAACCTGCCCGACGTGTGTGGTCGCCCAGCCCGAGTCGCCGAAAGAGCGGTCCAGGTCACCGGTCGACGTCCACCGCAGGGCTCCGAGCACGAGTTGCCCGCGATTCTTGATCTCGCCGACGGCGACGATCTTCCCGTCGGGCTGAATCGCCAGGTCTTCCGCTCCCTTCGCCGTATAGGGACCGGTGAAGCCGGTCATGTCGTAGGTCCGTACCCAGCCGTTGCCCGAGAACGTCGGGTCGAGATCGCCCGGCGCTGCGGCTGCCAGGCCGATCGGGATCGCGGCCGCGACGAGGACGACAGTGCTCGCCCACGCAACCCTTCGCATACCGGGAGTCTTCCCCACGGGGCCGTCTGAGACACTTCGAGGCGTGGCCGGCCAGCTCGTGGCATTCCTCGGCGTATCGGCGATCGTGATCGTGACGCCCGGCCCCGACACGGCGCTCACGATCCGAAACACGCTCATGGGCGGGCGCCGCGCGGGAGTCTTCACGGCGATTGGCGTGTCGAGCGGTCAGGCGACCTGGACATTGGCGACCGCCGCCGGGGTCGCCGCCCTGCTCACCGCTTCCGAGCCGGCCTTCCTGGCCGTGAAGCTCGCCGGCGCCGCGTATCTCTTCTGGCTCGGCGCCCACTCGCTTCTCGGCGCGATCCGCCGGCGGCCGAGGAAGCAGCTCGCGGGCCCGCGGCGTCAGCTCGCTCCGCGGACTGCATTGCGCCAGGGCCTGCTCAGCAATCTCGGCAATCCGAAGATGGCCGCGTTCTTTCCCAGCCTGCTCCCTCAATTCGCGCCGCAGGAGCACGCTTTCCCCGCGCTGCTCGGTCTCGGCCTCGTCTTCTGCTGCATGACGCTCATCTGGCTGACGGCCTACGCGCTCGCGGTCGCGCGCGCCGGCCAGGCCCTCGGCCGACCGGCGATTTCGCGCGCCGTCGAGGCCGTGACCGGTGCGGTCCTCATCGGGCTCGGACTTCGCCTGGCTACCGAAAGGCGCTAGTTGGGCGCCGTGCCGCTTCCGCCCCCGGCGATCATCTCGCCGGCTCCACGCGAGGTTTCCTTCGGCCGGATCGAGGGCCGTGTCGCGCGGGGCACGCGCCAGGTTCGCGTCCGCGTCGGCGGCCGGCTGCTTGCCACGAAGAACGTGTTCAGGCGGAGGTTCGTGCTCGTCGTGACGCTGCCTCAGCGCGACGTGACGCTGCGAGTCACCGCCGTCGACGCCCGAGGGCGCCGCTCCTCGACGTTGGTCGGCCCCGTCTTCGGCCTGCCTCGAGAGGCCGCTCCCTACCGAGGGTCGATCCCGCCGCTGCGCGGCTACGAGGACCGGGCTCTCGCCGCCACCGTGCGCGGCCTGGCGCGCCGCTTCCCCGGAGTGTGCGGCCTCTTCGTCCAGGACCTGCGCACAGGCGCGGGCGCAGCCTGGAACGCGCGCGCACGGTTCCCGGCCGCCTCGACGCTGAAGCTCGCGATCGCGGTCGAGCTCATGCGCCAGCTGCGCGGGCTCCCGGCACCCGGGACGAGGCTCTCGAGCCTCTTGTGGCAGATGCTCGTCTACTCGGACGATCGCGCGGCAAATGAGCTGCTCGAGGTAATCGGCGGCTCGACCTCCGGAGGCTCGGCTCGCGTGAACGCGATGATGTGGAAGCTCGGCATGGCCGACAGCGACATGTACGGCGGCTACATCGTCGAGGACGGCATCGCACGCTCTCCGATTCCGCTCGAGATCTTCGGCCGGCCGTCATTCATCGGGAAGGCCACGACGGCATGGGACATGGCCCGTCTCGAGCGCGCCCTGCACCTGGCGGCCGGCGCCCGAGGAGCGCTCATCTGGCGCTTCCGGGGAGCGGTCACGCCCTCGGACGCGCGCTTCATCCTCTATCTCCTCGCGCACGCGCGCACGCGCGGGGGCCTGACCTACGTGCGCGGCGCGGGTGTAACCGTGTTGCACAAGGCGGGCTGGATCGAGAAGGCGAGGCACGACACCGGGCTCGTCTACTCACCTGCGGGCGCCTTCGTCGTCACCGTGCTGACCTGGAACGGACACGGTGTCGGCGCTGCGTCAGACATCCTCGCCTCGCGCGTCGCCCGAGCCGCATTGACCGGTTTCGGCCACTGATGCGGCTCGTCCCCAAGCTCCTCCAGGAGAACCTCGTCTTCCGCCGCTTCTGGCTCGGCCAGACGATCTCGCTCTTCGGCGACCAGATCACGATGATCGCGATCCCGCTGACGGCCGTCCTCGTACTGCACGCGAACGCCGCGCAGATGGGCTACCTGATCGCGGCCGAGCTCGTGCCGAATCTGCTCCTCGCGCTGCACGCGGGCGCCTGGGTCGACCGCCACGGCGGGCGGCGTCGCTTGATGATCGCGACGGACCTGACCCGAGGAGCGCTGATCGCGACGATTCCGGCGGCCTACGCGTTCGACGCGCTCACCTTCCAGCAGCTCTACGTCGTCGCGTTTCTCGTGGGGTGCATGACGGTTCTCTTCCACGTCTCGTACAGCTCGCTCTTCGTCTCGATCGTGCCCCGCGACAGCTACGTCGAGGCGAACTCGTTCCTCTCCGGCAGCCGCGCCTTCTCGTTCGTCGCCGGGCCGAGCGTCGGGGGCATCCTCGTCCAGCTCCTGAAGGCGCCGTTCGCGCTGGTCGTGGATACCGCGACCTACCTCGTCTCGGCCTTCTACCTCGGCTCGATCTCGCCGGAGGAGCCTCCGACGGAGGAAGCCGAGCGCGGACACGTCGTAGCGGGCGTGCGCTTCCTCTGGGGCAACGCGTCCATGAGGGCCTCCCTGCTCGGTACGGCCACGATCAACCTCTTCAACTTCATCTTCTGGGCGATCTTCATCCTCTACGTCGTCCGCTCCCTGCACGTGAGCGCGGGCACCCTCGGGCTCGTGCTCGGCGCCGGCGCCGTCGGCGGCGTGATCGGGTCGCTGATCACGACGCGGCTGGGGAGGAGGATCGGGATCGGCCCGACCTACCTGCTCGGCTGCATCCTCTTTCCCGTGCCGCTGGTGCTCGTGCCGCTCGCAGGCGGGCCGAAACCGCTCGTGCTGGCGGCGCTGTTCCTGGCCGAGTTCGGGAGCGGCCTCGGCGTGATGATCCTCGACATCAGCGCCGCGTCGATCTTCGCCGCCCTCGTCCCGCACCGGCTCCGGTCGCGGGTCTCCGGCGCGTACATGGTCGTCAACAACGGCATCCGTCCCGTCGGAGCGCTGATCGGCGGCTTCCTGGGAAGCACGATCGGGCTGCGGCCGACCCTCTGGATCGGGGTGATCGGCGCGATCGCGGGTTTCCTGTGGATCCTGCCTTCGCCGATCCCCAAGATGCGCGAGCTGCCCGAGTCCGCCGAGTAGCGGGCCGATTTGCTTCCCGAACGATCGAGATACACTTCGTATCGGAAACAACGACCAGTCGGGCAGACGCAGGGGCTAGACCCTCTCCGCTAAGTCGCCGGCACTTCTCTTCGTTGCAACCGTCCGCTTCAGCGACGAAGGGAGACCCCATGCCCCGCGAGACGATCAGGGTGCTCGCCACGAGCGAGGCGCGCTCTCAGGCTTTGCTTGCCGCGCTCGACGGCGTGTGCGGGGTGGCTTTCTCACACGACGGTGTCCACGAGGTCCACATCCGGCTCGACGCGACGACCGCGGCCTCTCTCGTGCAGTGTTTTCACGCGGTGGGTGTCTGGCTCGCGGACGGGAACGAAGCCTCCTGTGAGATCCATTTTGGCGCGCGCTCCGTCAACATGGTGGCACCGATCGAGGGTAAGGCGCCCGATGCGACCCGGTTCCTGCTCGAGCGCACGATTCAGCTCCAGACCGCGCTCGAGAGCGGGGTGGTGATCGACCAGGCGACGGGGATGTTCGCCGAGCGGATCGGCGTCAGCCTCGACGAGGCGTTCTCCTTCCTGCGCTCGGCCGCGCGCTCGCAAGGGCTCGACCTGCCCGCGCTCGCCGCCGAGCTCATCCATTCGCCCGAGACGCCGCCGGAGCTCGCTCGCGTCGTCGACATCCGGCCCGCCTAGCCTTTCGGGCCGAAGCCTTCTCGGCCAGGCGTCGTAGCCCGGCGCGGTAGATTCGGGGCGTGTCCGCGCCGCGAACCCTGCCGTGGAGCTGGTACTCCGACCCCGACGTCCTGCGCCGCGAGCAGGAGCGGATCTTCCGGCGCTCGTGGCAGTACGTCGGCCACGCGGGGGAAGTGGAGAGCGTGGGAGACCGCGTCGCCGCCTGGGCGGGAGATGTCCCGGTTCTCGTCGTCAGGGCCGACGAAGGGATTCGCGCCCTCGTCAACGTCTGCCGGCACCGCGGCTCGCTGCTCGCCGAGGCCCCGGGCAAGGGGAAGACCATCCAGTGCCCGTACCACGCGTGGACGTACGAGCTCGACGGGTCGTTGCGCGCCGCGCCGCGCTCGGAGCGGGAGAGTGGGTTCGACGCGGAGGGACTCTCCCTCGTCCCGCTTCGCCTCGAGACGTGGGGGCCGTTCCTGTTCGTCAACCCGGACGCCGACGCACCACCACTCGCCGAGACGCTCGGCCCGGTGCCCGATTTCGTCTCGCTCGACGACCTGGTGTTCCACTCGCGCGACGAGTACGAGCTCGCCGCGAACTGGAAGATCGGCTGCGAGAACTACCTCGAGTGCTACCACTGCCCGGTCGCGCACAAGGGGTTCAGCGCCGCGTATGACGTCGACCCCGACGAGTACCGACTCGAGCCGACCGGGGACCACGTGCTGTCCCAGTTCGCGCGGACGCGCAACGGGGACGAGGGGCAGGCGCAGTTCCACTTCGTCTGGCCGAACCTCAGGATCAACGTGTTCGCGGGGACGCCGAACCTCTCGATCGGCCCGCTGCTGCCGGCTGGCCCGGAGCGCGCGTCCGGTTTCCTCGACTACTTCTTCGCCCGTGACGCTGACAACGATTCGGTGGAGGAGCTCCTCGCCTTCGACCGGCAGGTGGGCGCCGAGGATCGCGTGCTCGTCGAGCGTGTCCAGAAGGGCGTCCGGTCGGGGATCGTTGGGGAGGGGCGGCTGCTCGGCGAGAGCGAGCAGCTCGTCGCCCGCTTCCAGGAGCTCGTGGCAACAGCACTCTCTTGAAGGAGCGCCAGCACTACAACGTCACGCTCGGGATCCTGACCCTCGCGGGCATCGCCTTCGCACTCCAGCAGACGATGGTCGTGCCGGCGCTCCCCGCGCTCCGCGAGGAGTTGCACACGACGACGGGCTGGGTGACCTGGCTCCTGACCGGCTTTCTCCTGACGGCGTCCGTCGCGACCCCGCTGCTCGGCAAGCTCGGCGACCAGTACGGGAAGGAGCGGCTGCTCTTGATCAGCCTCGGCATCTTCTTCCTCGGCTGCGTCGGCGCGGCTCTCGCCCCGAACATCTGGTTCCTGATCGCGTTCCGGATGGTGCAGGGCGCGGGCGGCGCCGTCTTCCCGCTCAGCTTTGCGATCATCAAGGACGAGTTCCCCGAGGAGAAGGTCGGAGTCGCGGTCGGTGTCGTCTCGGCGGTGTTCGCGATCGGGGGCGGGCTCGGCCTCGTCCTTTCCGGGCTCATCGTCGACAACCTTTCCTGGCGCTGGCTCTTCATCGTCGGCGCGGCCGGCGTCGGTATCGCAATGCTGCTTGTGCACCGGTTCGTGCCCGAGTCGCCGATCAAGACCGAGTCGAGCCTCGACGTGCCTGGCGCGGCGCTCCTCTCGATCGGCCTCGTCTCGCTCCTGCTCGGGATGACCGAAGGCGAGAACTGGGGCTGGAGCTCTCCGCGGATCGTCGGGCTGTTCCTGGTTGCCGCCACCGCACTGCTCAGCTTCGGCGTCGTCGAGCTGCGCGTCCCGGAGCCGATGATCGACATGCGGATGCTCACCCGGCGCCCCGTGCTGATCACGAACCTGACGGCGCTCATCGCGGGCTTTGCCATGTTCGGCTCGTTCGTGCTCATCCCGAGCTTCGTCGAGATTCCCCGCGACCTCTCGGCATCGGTCGCACGAATGGTCGACTACGGCTTTGGAGCCAGCTCGACGCAGGCGGGCCTCTATCTGCTGCCGAGCGCCCTGAGCGGCTTCTTCTCCGGCCCCCTCGCCGGCATCCTGGGCAAGCGCTACGGCTCGAAGTGGCCGCTCGCGCTGGGCATGCTGATCGCGTCGATCGGGGTCGGCCTGCTCGCGCAGTGGCACAGCCGGCCTTGGCACATCGTGCTGGGTGCCATCGTGCTCGGCATCGGGCTGCCGTTCACGTTTGCCGCGATGGCGAAGCTGATCGTCGACTCGGTGCGCCCGACCGAGACCGGGGTCGCGACCGGGGTGAACACGGTCATGCGGACGATCGGCGGCGTGATCGGCGGCCAGGTGGGCGCCGCGATCCTCACGGCCGAGACGATCCCGGGGACGCACGTGCCCACCGAGGGGGCATTCGCCACGGCCTTCTGGATGAGCGCCATGGCCGCCTTCATCGGGGCCGTGCTGGCGGTGTTCGTGACGCCGCTTCGTAGGTCGGATCGAGCTTTGCCTATTTCGAAGAGGGGCGTATCCTTCGAGGAGTGAGGGGGAATCGGGGAGGGCTCCTGGCGCTCGTGATCGGGCTGGCCGCGCTTGCGCCGCTCGCGAGCCAGGGCGGGGCTTCCTCGGGGCCGCCGCCTTTGCTCTTTCTCAGTCCCGTTGGCGCCTTCGCGTCGCCGGTCTACGTGACCGCGCCGCCGGGTGACCCGACTCGGCTCTTCGTCGTGCAGCAGGGCGGCGTGATCAAGGTCTCCGAAAACCATGGGCCCCCGACGACGTTCCTCACGGTTCCGAACGTCTTGTGCTGCGGAGAGCGCGGCCTCCTCTCGATGGCATTTGCCCCGGACTACGCGACGAGTCGCCGCTTCTACGTCTACTACACGAGAACCGGGGACGCCGCGATCCAGGTCGACGAGTTCCTCCGCAACGAGGCCGACCCGAACATCGCGGATGTGAGCTCGCGCCGAGCCGTGATCACAGTCCTGCATCCGACCAACTCGAACCACAACGGCGGTCAGCTCCAGTTCGGGCCCGACGACATGCTCTACATGGCCACGGGCGACGGAGGTAGCGGGGGAGACCCGCCCAATAACGCTCAAAATCTCACCCGCGGGCTCGGGAAGATACTTCGGATCGACCCGCGCGAGCACGTGATTGATTCGGGAACGGAACCGTATTCGGTTCCGGCGAACAACCCCTTCGTCGGCCAGCCGCCCGCGCTCCCGGAGATCTGGTCGTACGGCCTGCGCAATCCGTGGCGCTTCTCATTCGACCGCCAGACCGGTGCGCTCAATATCGGCGACGTCGGCCAGAACGCATGGGAGGAGATCGACTACCGGCCGGTCAACACCGGCTGGGGCTGGGGCACGAACTTCGGCTGGCGCTGCTACGAGGGTCGTCACGTCTACACCACGTGCAACCCGCCGCCGTGGAACTACGTGGAGCCCGTTTCCGAGTACTCGCACGCCAGCAACCGCTGCTCGATTACCGGCGGGTACGTTGGACGTAACACCGAGTTGCAGAGCCTCCTCGGGAGGTACCTCTACGGCGATTACTGCACCGGGGAGATTTGGTCGAACCTTCTCGCGTTCCCAATCGCGACGGACAACCGGCCGGAACCTGACATTGCGGTCTCGCCCTTCAGCCTCACCTCGTTTGGTGAGGACTCCTGCGGGCATCCGTACCTGATTGGCTCGAGCGGCGGCAACAACGTCCACCGCATCGTGCAGCAAGACCCGCCGGGCCAGAACTGCGCGCCGCAGTTCCCCCGCCAGGTCTTGACGGCTTCGGTTGGCCCCGAGTTCGAGATCCATCTCTCTGACCCGGACGGAAACGATCTCAACGGCGGGACGCTGCCGGAGGGTGCGTACACGATCGAGGTCGACGACAACTCCTCGATGCACAACTTCCATCTGACGGGCGCATCCGTCTCATGTGTTCCGCCGGTCAACTGCGCGACGGAGGTCGCGAACATGGGCCACGAGACCTGGACCGTGAACTTCACCCCCGGCGAGGTCAGGTACCAGTGCGACCCGCACGCGCCCACGCTCTTCGGCACCTTCACCGTGACCGGGCCGCCACTCCCGCCGCCTCCACCACCTCCTCCGCCTCCGCCTCCGCCACCACCACCTCCGCCTCCGCCACCACCGCCCCCGCCTCCGCCACCACCGCCTCCGCCTCCGCCGCCTCCACCACCCCCGCCACCTCCTCCGCCACCGCCGCCACCACCGCCACCACCTCCTGCACCGCCACCACCGCCACCACCTCCCCCCGTACCGCCACCGCCGCCTCCGCCACCTCCGCCGCCGCCACCACCTCCGCCGCCTCCGCCACCACCACCACCCCCCCCGGCTCCGCGCTGCCGGGTTCCGCGGGTGATCGGCCTGAAGCTCGCCCGCGCGGTCAAGAAGATCGTTCGTGCCCGTTGCAAGGTGGGCCGCGTCCGTCGTGCCCGGTCGCGGATGGTCGGCCGAGTGATCGCGCAGAGCCCGCAGGGCGGCGTCCTGCGCCCGCGGGGAACGCGCGTCCGCCTCGTCGTCGGCCGCCGCTAGCCTAACCTCCCAAACTGAGGGATAAAGGCTCGGCCCCTGCGGCCGATGTGGTGGGCGAACCCCGCCGCGCATGCCCAAGATCCGCACCCGCCTCGAGTCCTACGTCGTCCGCAACACGGCCGACATCGTCGACGACCTCTCCGATGAGCGTCGCGAGCAGCTTGCCGAGGTCCTCCACGACCTCGAAGGACACAGCCCGCGCGCCGACGCGGCCGAGACTCGCGCCGAGGAGCTCGTCGAAAAGCTCGAGCACCGCAACGTCGTCCTCGCGAAGTCGCGTGCCCGGATCGAGGAGCTCGAGCATGAGCTGGCCAAAGCGAAGGCCGAGGCCGGCGACCGCGAACAGCGCATCACGGATCAGCTCGAGGCCGAGCGGATCCGCACCGCCGAGCGTGAGCAGACTTTTCGCAGCGAGCTCGAAAGCCGCGAGGCCGAGCTCAACCGCAAGCTGGAAACCCTCGAGCTCGGGCAGGAAGGGCTACGCCACGCTGACCGTGACCTCCTGGAGCGCGAGCGCAAAGTGTCGATGCGCGAAGGCGACGTCGAGGCACGTCTGCAAGAGCTCGAGAGCCGATCCGACGAGCGCCTGAAGGATCGCGAGCAGGCCCTCAGCGACCGCGAGGCCCGCATCGAGAGCGCGGAGAGGCTCGCAGCCGCGGAGAAGCAGTCGGCCGAGCGCCACTCCGTCCAGGTAGCCGAGCTCGAGCGCAGGGCAGCCGTCCGGACAGAGTCTCTCGACGAGCAGGAAGCGAAGTTGGCGGCAGAGGCCCAGATCCTGGAGCAACGATCCACGAAGCTCGCGGAGCTGGAGCAGCAACTCGAGCACCGCAAGGACGAGCTGGCGGCGTACGTCGCCCGAGTCCAGGGCTCGCTCCACGCGCAGCAGTAATTCCGCTCCGCCGTCCAGAGAACGGCGTATGCTCGTGGTCGTGGCGAGCCTGAGTGAAGTCATGTCGCGAGAGGTGGTCTCGATCGAGCCTTTCGACACAATCGGGCACGCGGCGGAGAAGATGGTCGCGGAGAAGGTCAGCGCAATCGTCGTCTCCGACGGCGGCCGGTTGATCGGAATCGTCACCGAGCGCGACCTCACGCGTGCGGTGGCCGGCCGCGTTCACTCGAGCGAGGCCCGCGTGCGGGAATGGATGACTGCCGACCCCCAGGTCGTCAGTGAGTCAACGGACCCCGTGGAGGCCGTTCAGATCATGCTCGACGGCGGCTTCCGGCACCTACCGGTCGTCGAGAACGAGCGGGCTGTCGGCATCGTCAGCATTCGCGACCTGGCCGAGTGGAGCATCCGCTCAGAGCAGGCTCAGACCTAGCTAGGGGACTCGCACCTCTTGGGTGCTCGTCTGGGTTGTGCCCGTCGTCGTAGTTCCCTTGGGCTCACGCTCGACGATGAGCCTCGGCCCGTGTAGTCCGGTCTCCCGGCTTGCGAACGTGATACCCCTCGGCGAGAGGCTCGTCAGCACCACGCCAACGTACTTTCCCTGGCCGGACACGAGCGAAGTCAGGTCGACGGTCTTCCAGGCCCTTGCTCGCAGCGGCCCGGACATCACGATGTCTCCCGAGAGCCCCGGTGCGTTCGCGAAGGTGATCTCGCGCTCACGAAACCGCTCGCGCACGAGGCGAACCTCATAGCCGACCCGTGAGCCCTTCCGGCTGTAGAGCATGAGGCTTACACGCTGTACGTCGCCGGACTTGAGGTCGACGTCGAACGCGATGTACGTCTGCAGCGTGGGGGAGGAGTCGACTTTCAGGCCGCGGGTCCGACCGAAGTTCTGCGTCCGGCTCTCGGCGCTGACGAAGGCATCGGCCCTGGCCTGAACGGCGCGGATTCGTGGTCCACGGTCGAGCCCCGCGCCCGAGAGCGCTTGTACGCACAAGCCCGCGCCGACGAGGGCGACGAGGGTCGCGCCTGCGAAGGGCCGAAACCGGAACTCGTCTTTCTGACCGCAGGGATCGATGCTGCTGATCGCAGTCCTCCTTCCGCTATGGATACCGCAAGGGGCGACGAATCCTTACAGCAGAGCCGGAAGGAGCAGGCCTACTGCGACGCGTCCGTTCGGACTGAGACCGCTCTCTTGAGGACGGCCAGAGCCTCGTCCTTCTGCCCCTCCTCCTCGAGCAGCTCGGCGAGCTTCTCGTAGACCTCGAGCAGGTAGCGGGTGGGATGACTCGAGAGGACGTCGGCGGCCAGCTCGTAGAGCTCGATCGCCTTCGCGCGATCTCCCAGCTCGCTGTAGACCTCGGCGACGACCGCGTAGCCGCGCCCCGCGTCGTGCGGGCTTGCGTCGGCGAGCAGTCCGGAGGCATCCATCGCGAGCGACGCCGCCTCTTCATGCCGTTCGAGTTGGATGAGCGCTCGCGCTTCCTCGAGCTTGAAGAGGGCGATGTCGACCGGAGTTCCACCGTGGGACAGGAGAGCGAGGCCCTTCTCGAGCAGCTCGAGCGCCTCCTCCGGCTGCTTGCGGTCGAGCTCGATGTGCGCCAGGAGCTGATGTGCCTGCGCGGTGTAGTAGGTGTGCTCGGTCAACTCCAGGAGGTTGAGGGCCTTTCTCGCGTACCGCGCCGCTCGCTGATGGTCCTCGCGGGCCACGTACAGGCGCGACTGCGACCAGTAGAGCCGCGCACGGAAGATCGGGTCCTTTGAGTCGGGAGCCATCGTGAGAATGCGCTCGAGAAGCTGCTCGGCGGGCTCGAACTCCGCCTTGTCGATGTAGGCGTTGGCGAGGAGGACCGCAAAGCGAACGGACTCGACCGCGTCGTTGCGCTCCTCCGCAGAGGAGAGCGATCTCTCGAAGATTCGCACCGCGGCGTCCAGCTGGTCGATTGACGCATACGCCCGCCCAAGCGTGTCCGCCCACCCGGGCTGGTCGACGAGGTCTGCTCGAGCGACGGCCCTCGCCTCCTCGAGCCGCGAGATCGCCTCGCGAGGCTTGCCGTTCCGGTAGGCGACCTGGCCCAGGCCGACCAGCGCCAGTGCCCGCTCGTCGCTCGTCGTCGCGCGCTCGAGGGCTTCGGCGTACAGCTGGCCGGCGCGTACGGGATCGTCGAGGCGAAGGCTGATCTCGGCCTCGACGAGGACGGCGTTCTCGTCGTGCCGCTCGGTGCCGGTCGCGAGGTAGTCCTCGCTGACGCCCAGCCGCCGGCCCATCTCCCGTAGGAGCTGGAGCGACGGAATCCGATCGCCGGCTTCGATCCGGGAGATATAGGCAGGAGAGCAGCCCGGAAACGAGAGCTGTCGCTGGCTCAGGCCCGCGTTTTCGCGTGCCTGCTTCAGGCGGCGGCCGACCTCGATCGGGTTGTCGACGTGCGTTGACTTCCGTCTTGGCATCAGGTCTCCCTGCTTATACTACGACCTCCTGGGCGCCCGGGACCTGTCCAGCGGCAAGCAATCGAAAGGAAGGTCCCGGTGAAACTGCGTTTCGCTATCTGTGGCGCTGCATTTGCGGTGCTTTCAGCGCTGTTCGCGTCCGGCCCAATCTGGCCGTAGGCAGCAGTCTCAGGGTGGTTGGCAGGCCCGCTAGGGCCTGCCAACGCCCATTACGGTTGTCAGCTTTGGCGCTAGTCGGCGCCGGGGTCGTCCTCGGTGTCCTTCGATCCCACTTCGGGGTCCGGCACCGGCGACTCGGGAATCTCGTCGTTGCGGTCGTCTTCTCGAGGCTCGGAAGTATCCTGCTCGTTCATGAAGGTTGTTCTACCAGACTCTTCCGAGCTCGAGCTTCCCGACGGGGCGTCGGGCCTGGACGCGGCCGCCGCGATCGGCCCGAAGCTGGCGAAAGAAGCCGTTCTCCTGCGCTCGAATGGCGAGGTGCAGGACCTGCGGCTGCCGCTCGAGGATGGGCAGCCGATCGAGATCCTGACGACGCGGGATACCGACGATCCTGACGCTCTCGCCGTCCTTCGTCACTCGTCGGCTCACCTGCTCGCGGAATCCGTCCGCCGGCTCTACCCGGGAACGAAGATCGCCATCGGCCCGCCGATCGAGAACGGCTTCTACTACGACTTCGAGTTTCCCGAGCCGATCGGCGAGGAGGCGCTCGAGCGCGTCGAGGAGGAGATCCGGCGCGAGCTGAAGGAGGGTAGGGCGTGGGAGCGTCAGGAAGTCTCCGCCGAGGAGGCAAAGCGTCTCTTCGCCGAGCAGGGCGAGGACTACAAGGTCGAGCTGGTCGACACGGCCGAGGGCGAGATCTCGCTCTACACGCAGGGGGATTTCACGGATCTCTGCCGCGGGCCGCACCTCCAGGATTCGCGCCCGATCAAGGCGATCAAGCTCACCGGCCTGGCGGGCGCGTACTGGCGCGGCGACGAGCACAACATGCAGCTGACCCGGATCTACGGCACGGCGTTTTACTCCCAGGCGGACCTCGACGCGTACCTCGAGCGCCTCGAGGAGGCGAAGAAGCGCGATCACAGACGCCTAGGCGTGCAGCTCGATCTCGTCCATTTCGACGAGCACTCGCCGGGGTCGCCGCTCTGGCACCCCAAGGGCATGGCGATCTGGAACGAGCTCGAGGATCTCCGGCGCCGCGAGAACGCAAAACGTGGCTACGACGAGACGAAGACGCCTCTCATCTACGACTCCAGGCTCTGGGTCACCTCGGGCCACTGGGAGAAGTTCCGCGAGGACATGTTCCTGATCGAGGAGGAGGGTAAGACCTGGGGCCTCAAGCCGATGAACTGCCCGGGGCACATGCTCATCTTCGGGAGCCGTTTGCGGTCCTACCGCGAGTTGCCGATGCGTCTGGCCGAGGCCGGCACGCTGCATCGAAACGAGCTCGCCGGAACGCTGCACGGGCTGATGCGCGTCCGCCACGTGACGCAGGACGATGCGCACCTGTTCGTCACGCCGGATCAGATCGAGGACGAGATCTTCGCGTGCCTCGACTACGCCGCCTATCTCTACGACCTCTTCGGAATGGGGGCGCGCTTCGAGCTCTCGACGCGTCCTGAGAACAAGCTTGGCACCGAAGAGGAGTGGGACTTCACGGAAGGCGCACTGCGCGCTGCGCTCGAGCGGCGCGGCCTCGAGTACGAGCTCAACGAGGGCGACGGGGCTTTCTACGGCCCCAAGATCGACCTGCACATGACCGACGTTCTCGGCCGCTCGTGGCAGATGGGGACGATTCAACTCGACTCGCAGATGCCGGCGCGCTTCGGACTCACCTATGTGGGCGAGGACAACACGGAGCACACGCCGTATGTGGTCCATCGCGCGTTCTTCGGTTCGTTCGAACGGTTCATCGGGATCCTGATCGAGCACTACGCGGGCGCGTTCCCCGTGTGGCTCGCGCCGGTGCAAGTCCGCGTGATCCCGGTTGGCGAGGATCATCGCGAGGCGGCGAAGGCGCTGGCCGAGAGGCTTGCCGAGTTCCGGGTCGAGGTCGACGACTCCGACGAGACGGTGGGCAAGCGGATCCGGAACGCCGAGGTCGAGAAGATCCCCTACGTCGTCGTCTGGGGGGACAAGGAGTCCGAGGGCTCGATCGCCGTCCGCGAGCGTGGGGGAGAGCAGTCCACGAAAAGCCTCGAAGAGCTTCAGTCAGAGCTTCGCGAGGCTGCTAACGTGTGAGGTCTGCAAAGCAGGGGCGACACGTTCCTCACCTCCGGGGCCACAGAGCCTGTCGGAGGTTCAACCCAGGAGGTTGGAAAGGATCGAGCCGTTGCCTGCGCAGCGGTTTTGTCGTTTCGAGAGGGAGGAGCTAGCAGCTTGGTGAAGCGCCTTTGAGGCCACGACGTCGGGTTGAGCCCACGCGGCCGGTCATCCCGCACAGCCGGATCAACGAGGACATCCGGGTGCAACAGGTGCGGCTCGTCGATGAGAACGGCGGCCAGCTAGGGGTGAAGCCCATCCAGGAGGCGCTCGACTACGCGCACGGCAAGGATCTCGACCTCGTCGAGGTCGCGGCTCAGGCCGACCCGCCGGTCGCGCGCGTCATGGATTACGGCAAGTACCGGTACGAGCAGGAGCAGAAGGCCAAGGTCGCGCGGAAACACCAGGTTTCGATCAACGTCAAGGAGATCAAGCTCAGGCCAAAGATCGGCATACACGACTACGAGACCAAGAAGGGCCACGTTGCCCGGTTCCTCGCCCAGCGGGCCAAGGTCAAAGTCACGATCATGTTCCGCGGCCGGGAGACGACTCACCCGGAGCGCGGACGGGACTTGCTGATGAAGCTGGCGGAGGACGTGAAGGAGCTCGGCCAGGTCGAGTCGCCGCCCCTTCTCGACGGACGCAACATGGTCATGCTGCTCGGCCCGACGAAGAACGCAGGAGTTGTAAAAGATGCCCAAACAGAAGAATCACAGCGGAGCGAAGAAGCGGTTCAAGGTGACGGGAACAGGGAAGCTCCTGCGTCGCCGAGCGATGAAGAGCCACTACCTGAGCAAGAAGTCCGCGAAGCGCAAGCGTAAGTTCCGCACCGACCAGCCCTTACACGAGGCGAACGAGCGCGCGGTCAGGCGCCTGCTCGGGGGAGTCAAGAGAAAGTAATGCCCCGCGTAAAGCGATCAGTCGCGTCGCGGAAGCGCCGCAAGAAGGTCCTCGACGCCGCGAAGGGGTTCGTCGGCACGAGGCACTCGCGCTACAAGGTGGCGAACGAGGCCGTCGAGCACGCGCTCGTCCACGCCTATCGCGATCGGAAGCGCCGCAAGCGGGAGATGCGCCGGCTCTGGATCATCCGCATCAATGCCGCCGCGCGCGCCGAAGGGCTCTCGTACAACCAGTTCGTCGCGGGCTGTCGCAAGGCGGGGGTCGAGCTCGACCGCAAGGTGCTCGCCGACATCGCCGTCGACGACCCGGCCGCCTTCGGCAAGATCGCCGAGCAGGCCAAGTCGGCGCTCGCGGCCGGCAACGGCAACGGCGACGGCGCTGGCGACTAGCGCCTCGGTCTTCGAAGACCAGGCGGCTCAGTGCGAGTCCCGCTCGCCCGTCTACGCAGATCTCTGTCTGAAATTCGCCCAGGACCCGGTGGCGGCCGAACTGGTCGGGCCCGATCCGGACTGGGACGCACCGCTCCGCCTTCTGGGCGGGCTGCACTACCTCGTGCTGGGCGGCGAGGCGACCTGGGACGACCCGCTCCGAGACCATCGCGCGTTTCTGAGCGAGTTCATGGCCGAGCAGGGCGTCCAGACGAACGAGGTGCAGCGATCCTGGGTGCTCGTTCCGCTGCTGCTGCGAGTCGCCGAACGGACGGGAGCCGAGACGATCGACCTCGTCGAGCTGGGGCCGAGCGCCGGGCTCAACCTCGTCTTTGATCGTTACCGCTGCAGCTACGAGGCAGGCGCGTGGGGGCCTGAGAACGCTCCGATTTCCCTGATCGGAGACGAGCGCAAGCCGATCCCCGCCGGCCTTCTGAACCAGACGCTCGCCGTGCGCGGGCGGATCGGCATCGACCGCTCGCCGATCGACGTCACGACCGACGAGGGCGCGCGGCTGCTTCGGTCTTTCATCTGGGCCGGCCAAACGGCGCGGCTCGAGCTACTGGACAGCGCGATCGATGCCGTGCGCGGCGACCCTCCGGAGCTCATCCGCGGCGATTTCGTCGAGCAGTTGCCTGGCGTGCTCGCCGCGCAGCCGGTAGACGGCCTGACCGTCGTCTTCCAGACTGCCGCGCTGGGCTACGTAGGGGATGCGGGGCGCCTGCGCGTTCGTGCGGCTCTCGAAGAGGCGGGCGCGCAGCGACTTCTGGCATTCGTCTCGACCGGTCGTGCTCGCGCCGGAGGAGAAGACTGGGGCTTGCGGCTCGTCTACTGGCCGGGCGGCGAGCGCGAGTTCGCGGGCCATGCTGACTACCACGGCACCTGGCTCCGGTGGGAACTGTGATCACGTCGGCGTCCAACCCGAAGCTCCGGCTCATGCACCGCCTCCTCGAGTCCCGGCGCCAGCGCGAGAAGGAGGGGCTGTTCGTCGTCGAGGGCGAGGATCTCGTCCAGGCCGCGGATGACGCGGGCATCGCCCCCGTGGAGCTGCTTCGGGCAGGCGAGGACGTCGAGCCGGACCTGCTGGCCAAGATCTCGACGATGGGGCACCCGCCTCGCGTGATGGGCATCTACCGGGCCGACGTGTTGCCGAGGGGCGTCGAGCCGCTCTCGCTCTCGCTCTGGCACGTGGCCGACCCCGGCAACCTCGGCACGATCCTGCGCAGCGCCGATGCATTCGGGGCTTCGGTCGCCCTCTCTCCGGGCTGCGCCGACCCAACCGGGCCCAAGGCGCTTCGGGCCTCGGCGGGGGCGGTCTTCCGCGTGCCGCTCGCGGCCTTCGACGAGCCCGGGGGAAAGCGGATCGCGCTCGTCTCGGAAGGAGGGAAGCCGCTGGCCGAACTGGAGCCGGGCGTTCCGGTCAGCTACGTGCTCGGGGCCGAACGAGAGGGCTTGCCGGCCGACATCGTTGCTGCGTGCGACGAGTCGGCGACGATCCCGCTCGCGCCGGGCTCAGAGTCCCTGAACGTGGCAATCGCAGGCGCGATCGCGCTCTACGAGCACCGGCGCTAGTGGCCGCGACCGTCGGTACGTTCCGGTCTGAGCGCGCGAAAACCAAGCAGGCCAAGGACGCAGGGAGGCCCCGTACAGTCGTACGGGGCCGACTGAGGACGCGGGCATGCGCCGCGTTTGCAGCCGCTCAGGGCGACAACGTTCCGGCCGTCGCGGCCACCGGGTAGAGTCGCAGCGTGGCGAAGATCGCGGGAGTTTGGACGTCACCGGCGCGCAAGAGCGGCCGCATGGACGGGCACGAGCGGCGCCGCGCTATCGCGGGTGAGGGGCTCGAGGGTTGCGCGCATGCGAATCCGCCGAAGCGCGAGGTCCTCTTCGCCTCGAAGGAGCATCTCGACGCGGTTGGCGTCGAACCCGGCGCGACCCGGGAGAACTTGACCGTCGAAGGCGACGACGTCGAGCGCTGGCCGATAGGTCAGCGGGTGCGCGTCGGCGAGGCCGTGTTCGAGATCACGATGGTCTGCGATCCATGTCACCGCATGGACGAGCTTCGTCAGGGCCTGCGGGCCGAGCTCGAGGGCAGGCGCGGGATGCTCGCGAGAATCATCGAGGGCGGCGAAGTGGCCGTCGGCGACGAGATCGAGCTGCTCTAGTCCGGCGGAGGGCCCCAGGCGGGGTGCTCGAGGTGATAGCCCGCAGCTCTTTTCGCGTGCAGATCGGCCCAACCTCGCTCGACTAGCTCGCGAAGCCTGCGGAGGTTCTCGTCGGAGCGCCGGCGGAACTCTGTCAGCTCCGCCCGCTCTTCAGGCGTCATCTTCCTCTTCCTCTTCGCCATCGTCGCCTCCGAGTTGGATGTTCATCTTCTCGAGCTCCGCCCGGATGTCACCAAGCACTCCCATGATAGTGAGCACTTCTTCGCGGTAAATGACGCGCTCCGTCCATCGGCAGAGAGTCGCTGCGTGGGCTTCGTTCCGCAAGATGGCCGGATCAGACAGCACGGGCGACAAAGACCATGTCTTCGCCGCCCCGGAAGGGCGTCCGGTCGAACCAGCCGTAGCACGCCTCGACCGTGAAGCCGGTCTCTTCGAGGAGTAGCTGCCACTCCTCCCGTGAGATCCACGACAGGGCCATCGTCGCGCCGCTGGCGGGGCCGCGAACCGAGAGGCTGAGCGTGCGGGCGCTCTCGTCCCAGTCGGCGAGCTCGTAGATCCCGGGCTCGCGCTCGAGCCAGCGGCCGTGGGTTTCCGCGATGTCGTCGGGCTTGGGGGCGAAGACGTCGAAGACGAGTCGCCCGCCGGGAAGAAGCGCGGCGTGTGCGCTGGTCAGTGCATCAGCACGCTCGCCGTCGTCGGCGAGATGGAGGTAGGAGCGGAACGGGCAGACGACGAGGGGCGCCTGCTCGTCGAGGGGCGGCCGGCGCAGGTCGCCGAGGCGTAGGTCGAGCTGGTCGGCGACGCCTTCCTGTTCGGCGCGGCGCGCACAGGCGGCGAGCATCTCGCGCGAGGAATCGATGCCGATCACGCGGATGCTCTTCTGGGCGATCGGGATCGCGATCCGGCCGGTTCCGACTCCGAGCTCGACGACTGGGCCACCCGCCCTAACGGCCTCGGCCACGTAGAAGTCGACGTCCTCGGTGACACTGCGGCTCCACGGGTCGTAGAGGTCGGCAATCGTGTCGTACGGGCTGCCGACGTAGCGAATCTGGCCCAAATCCGTCACAGACAAGCCCATTTTTCGTCGATACGCTGGGGCCGGCGGAACGCGGACCCCCACCCGGGTGGGTGGATTGGGTCGATTGGGTCGACTGGGTCGATTGGGTCGAGTGGGTGGGATGGGTGGCTTGGGTCGACTGGCCGAGGTGCGCTCATGCCGGCTTCCGGGTGACCCAGACGAACTCCCGGTCCTCCGTGCCAAGCGGTCGCCGGTCGAAGTCGCCGTAGAGGGCCTCGACCTCGAGTCCCGCGACCTCGATCAGGCCTTCCCACTCGGCGCGGTTGACCCACCAGAGCGAGAGCTTCCGCTCGCCCTCGCCCGGCTGATCGACCCAGGCGGTGATGTCGATGCGGCTGTCGGTCGGGTCGTAGTCCATGCGCCGCCAGATCCGGCTCCCTTCAGCGTGTTGGCCAGTCCCCTCCTGGGCGAGCCGGGCCGCGATCATCGGGTCGAACACGAACGCATTCCATGCGAATCGCCCGCCCGGCCTCAGCGCAGCCGCGACTCGCTCGAAGACGCGCCGGCGGTCTTGCCAGCTCGGCAGGTGCAGGAGCGATCGGAAGGGCGAGTAGATGAGCCCGGCCGGCTCGTCCAGCTCGAGGTCGCGCATGTCTCCCTCGCGGAGCTCCAGGTCGACCTCCTCCGCGTCGGCGCGCTCCCGCGCCTGCGCGAGCATCGCCGGAGAGAGGTCGATGCCGATCACTTTTCGCCCCGTTTCCCGGGCCACCGGGATCGCCACGCGGCCGTTGCCGACCGCGAGCTCGACGATCGGCCCCTCGGCCTCGCGGGCGAGGTCGACGTAGAACGCGACGTCCTCCGTCATGTGCTCCGACCACTCGTCGTAGATCTCCGCGAATGGGTCGTACTCGCTCATCAGCGCATTCTCGCTGTATCGTTTGCCCATGGCTGCGATGCGGACGCGTTCTTTCTTTACCGGGCCTCGGCTTCTCGCCGGGGAACGGCGTTAGCGCGCGGCCGATCCTCACGAGCGGGCCGGGGCCAGTTACTCAGATGACTGAGCCGGGCGATACAGTCGCAGCCGTGGACGCAGAGGCGCTCCAGCGCGAAGCCCTGAGCGCGATCGAAGCCGCATCCACGGCTGCCGATCTCGACGAGCTGCGCGTCAAATACCTCGGGCGCCGAGGCGACCTCAAACAAGCCCTTCGGCAGGTTCGTGATCGAGAGTCCGGGATGGCCCTGAACGCAGCCCGCGAGGCGATCGAGGCCGCGGTCGACGAGCGGGAGCGCTCGATCGAGGGCGCCGAGCTCGACCGGACGCTGACCGAAGACGTCGTCGACATCACGCTCCCGGGCGAGGAGCTTCCCCTCGGGCGGCTCCATCCGATCACGCAGGTGCGCCGCACCGTCGAGGATGCGTTCCTCGGCCTCGGCTACGAGATCAGGGACGATCGGGAGGTCGAGACCGTCGAGTACAACTTCGACAAGCTCGCGTTCGCGCCCACGCACCCGAGTCGCTCGCACCGCGACACGTTCTTCTTCGACGAGACCCATGTCCTGCGGACGGAGACCTCCCCGTCGCAGATCCACATGCTGGAGGAGAAGGAGCCGCCGATCTACATGGTCTCGCTGGGCCGCGTCTACAGACGTGATGCGATCACCGCCACGCGCTACCCGATCTTCCTCCAGTTCGAAGGCCTCGCGGTCGACCGCGGGCTGACCCTCGCCGATCTCAAGGGCACGCTGCTCCACGTGATGCGTGCGCTCTACGGCCCGGAGCGCCGCGTCCGCTTCCGCACGCATTTCTTCCCGTTCACCGAGCCGTCCATCGAGCCGGACGTCTCCTGTGGCATCTGCGGAGGCGTCGGCTGCCGCACCTGCAAGTACTCCGGCTGGATCGAGATGGGCGGCGCCGGGATGGTCGACCCACGGGTCTTCGAAGGCGTCGGCGTCGATCCGGAAGAGTGGAGCGGCTTCGCCTTCGGCTGCGGCCTCGAGCGGGCTGCTCAGCTCCGGCACGACATCCCCGACATCCGCCATCTCTGGGAGGGCGACCTCCGCGTGCTGAGGCAGTTCTGATGCGCGTTCCGGTCAACTGGCTGCGTGACTACGTCCCGATCGAGATGCCGCTCGACGAGTTGGCGACGAAGCTCTCCGTCTCAGCGGCCGAGGTCGAAGGCATCGAGCGGCGCGGGGTCCCGGACCGCGACGGGAACCTCGAGCTCTTCCGGGTCGCGCGCGTGCTGGAGGCGGCCAAGCACCCGAACGCCGACCGGCTCCAGCTCTGCCGCGTCGACGTGGGGGAGGGCGAACCGCTCCAGATCGTCTGCGGGGCATGGAACTTCGGCGAGGGCGCAACGGTGGCCGTCGCGCTGCCCGGAGCGGTGCTGCCGGACGGGACGGCGCTCGAGGCGCGGGCCGTCCGCGGCGAGGTCTCAGACGGAATGATCCTCGCCGAGGACGAGGTAGGTCTCGGCGCCGACCACTCCGGGATCATGCTCCTCGACGACAATTTGGAGCCGGGCACGCCGCTTGCCGACGTCCTGCCGATCGCCGACGACGTTCTCCTCGTCGAGGCAACGGGGAACCGACCGGACCTCCTGTCGGTCTACGGCATCGCGCGCGAGGTTGCCGCGATCTACGACCTCGAGCTCGCGCCGCCGCCCGGCGAAGAGCCTGAGCGCGCGGGCGACGAGCCGGTTGACGTTCAGGTCGAGGACCTGGTGGGCGCACCTCGTTACATCGGCCGTCTCTTCCGCGACGTGCAGGTCGGCTCCTCGCCGATCTGGCTCAAGTCCCGCCTGCACGCAGCCGGCATGCGACCGATCTCGAACGTCGTGGACATCACGAACTACGCGATGCTCGCGCTCGGCAACCCGCTGCATGCGTTCGATTTCGCCACGCTGCGTGGAGGCCGGGTCGTCGTGCGGCGTGCCCTGCCCGGCGAGAAACTCCGCACGCTGGACGGAGTCGAACGCGAGCTGACGCCGGACGACCTGATGATCGCCGACGGGGAGAGCTCGATCGCGCTCGCGGGGATCATGGGCGGCGAGGACACCGAGATCGGCGAGTCGACGAGCGACGTCTTGCTCGAGGCGGCGAACTTCGAGCCGTACTCGATCTTCCGCTCGTCCGAGCGCCTGCGCCTGCGCACCGAGGGCTCCAACCGCTGGGAGAAAGGGGTCGATCCCCACCTCGCGGAGCAGGCGGCCGTTCTTGCGACGCAGCTGATGGTCGAGCTCGCGGGAGCGCGCTGGGTCGGTCACACCGACGTGCAGGGCGACCTACCGGAGCGGCCAGTCGTGCGTTTCCGGCCAGAACGCGCGGATGCGCTCATCGGTATCGAAACTCCGCCGGAGGAGCAACATGCGATTCTCGGCAGGCTCGGGTTCGAGGTCGAGGGCGATCACGTGACGGTGGCGACCTGGCGGAGTCGAGACGTGACTCGCGAGGTCGACGTGATCGAAGAGATCGCGCGGTTCCGACTCGAAGAGGTGCCGTTCACGCTGCCGGCCCGACGAGCCATGTTCGGGACGCTCACCAGAGAACAGCAGCTCAGGCGCCGCGTGGAGGACGTCCTCGTCGGCCTCGGGTTCGCAGAGACGTACACGCCGTCGCTGCGCCCCGACGACCAGACGCCGTGGAAACTGCCGGAGCCGATCTCGGTCGAGCTGACCGCGCTACGGACCCGGCTCCTGCCGAGCCTCGTCGAGGCTGCGCAGCGGAACATCGACGCGGGCGCAGAGGCGATCGCGCTCTTCGAAATCGCGCGCGTCTATCTACCGGGAGCCGAGCTGCCCGAGGAGCGGCTGCGCGTCGCAGGCATCACACAGGGCGGGTTCTCCCGCGCGAAAGGCGTCGTCGAGACGCTCTACGCTGCGCTCAAGGCCGAGCCGAGGTTCGAGCGCGCCGAGGATCCGCTCCTCCACCCGGGCAAGACGGCCGGCACCGCCGCCGGCACGTTCGGCGAACTGCGGCCCGGACTGCTCGAGGGCGAGTGGAGCGCCTTCGAGCTCGACCTCGGCGAGCTCTTCCACGCCTCACGCGATCCGATCACCTACGAGGACGTCATCACGTATCCCCCGCTGCGGCAGGACCTCGCGTTCACCGTGCCCGAAGAGGTCGCCGCGGGAGATCTGGTCGAGGCGGCACAGGAGGCGGCGGGGCCTCAGCTTCGTGAGATGCGCGCTTTCGACGTGTACCGAGGAGACCAGGTCGGCGAGGGCCGCAAGTCGCTCGCCTTCGCGGTCACCTTCCAGTCGTCCGAGGGCACGCTCTCGGACGAGGACGCCGCGGAGCTGCGGGAGAAGATCGTGGAAGGGCTCGGAAAGCGCTTCCGCGCCGAGCTCCGCGTCTAGAGCGCCGCGGTCGCGAGCCGTTCTGCCATCGAGAGCAGCACCTTGCGCTGGATCTCCGGATTCTTGTCGAGCAGCGCGCGGAAGTTTCGGGAGGTGATCACGAGCACGCGCACGGGCGAGGTCGCCTTCACGGTCGCAGTACGGGGTCGACCGGTGATGAGCGCGATCTCACCCAGGAAGTCGCCCGGGCGAACGGAGCTGATCCACTGCTCGCCCATCAGGACGTCTGCGGTGCCCTCGACGATGGCAAAGAACTCGCGGCCGAGCCTGCCCTCGTGTGTGAGCTCGGTCCCTTCCTTCAGGTCGAGCTCGTCAGCGAGCGCGGCGATCTCGCGAAGCTGACGCGCCGTGCAGTGCTTGAACAGCGGAATCTTGCGGATAAGCTCGATCTTGGCGTCCTTGCGTAGCTTCATCCCGCAGAAGTCTAAAGTGCAGAGACGGGTAAGAGCTGGTTGTAGGAAGGGAGGTTCCAGATGTTGCGTTTTCCAGTAACGCTGGCTGCAATCGCTGCCGTTTCGCTGCCTGTGGGCGCGAGCGGCAGCCCGATCCAGCCGCAACTCAATGCGAAGGTGAGCAGCCGAGCGATCTCACTGACCGACGCGCAGGGTCAACGGGTGAAGGTGCTCCAGCAAAACTCGTACCGCCTCGTCGTCAAGGACTCCTCGACGACCCAGAACTTCCACCTCGTCGGGCCGAGGGTCGACCTGAAGACGAAGGTCTCCGCGACAGGCAACCGCGCGTGGATCGCCAACCTTCGCCCGGGCCGGTACGTCTATTGGTCAGACAGGAGCACGACGCTCCGAGGAACGTTCACGGTCAAACCTGGCCCGCCTCCGGCGTAGGAAAACCGGACCGGGCCGAAGTGCGTAGAAAGAGCACAACGAGGGTCATGCGACGACTGCTGCTCATAACCGCGCTTGCCGCGGCTGCGATCTCCTTGCCCGCATCGGCGACGGGCGAGCCCGCTGTGACTCTTACCGGCGTCGTCGGGCCGTCGATGACGATCACGCTCAAGAATCCTGACGGCACCAACGTGACGCACCTCGACGTCGGCACGTACCAGATCAACGTCGACGATCGCGCCGACATCCACAACTTCCATCTCTTCGGGCCGGGCGTGCAACAGGAGACCGTGGTCGAGAACGTCGAGACGGCGAGCTGGACCGTGACGTTCGTGGACGGCACCTACACCTTCCGCTGCGATCCGCATGCGGCGCAGATGAAGGGCACGTTCACAGTCGGCAATGTTCCGCCGCCGCCCCCGCCGCCCGTGAAGCTGAACGGCAAGGTGACTGCGAGGACGATCTCGCTCAAGGACGCAAGCACGGGCACGAAGGTCCGTTCTGTCGTCACCGGCAAGTTCAAGGTTGCCGTCACCGACACGGCGAAGACTCAGAATTTCCATCTCACCGGCCCCGGCGTGAACAAGAAGACCGGAATCAAGGCGAGGGTGAAGACGACCTGGACGCTTACGCTCGCCCCGGGCAAGTACACGTACCGCTCGGACAAGAACCGCCGCCTCAAGGGCACCTTCACCGTCAGGGACTCGCCGCAGAGCTAGTAGGTGCGGCGGGCCGGCTTGACGCTGGAACTGTCCGCGTCTGGAGGCGCCCGCGGCGTCATCCTTGGACGCGTAGCGTGTCGGTCGAGCTCGGCGTTCAGCTCGGCGCCGAAGAGCACGGCCCAGGCGCTGTAGTTCAGCCAGAGCAGCAGCACGATGCCGCCGGCGAGCGATCCGTAGGTCTTCGAATACGAGCTCGAGAAGGCCGTGTAGAGGGCGAAGAGCCCCGAGAGGGCGAGCCACATCAGGCTCCCCACGAGCGAGCCGGGCGTGACCCATTTCCAGTTGCGCTGATCGGCGTTCGGCGCGAGGTAGTAGATGAGCGCGAAGAGGAGCAGAACCGCGACGAAGGCGATCGGCCAGCGGAACACGTCCCAGAACCACGTGAACGCTCCGCCGAGGTGCGCCTTGCGTGCGATCGCATCGCCGAGCTTCCCGCCGACCACGATCAGGAGGAGCATCCCGGCGAGCACGAGGCCCGACGCGACGACGAGGACGACTGAGATCACGCGGACCTTCCAGAGCGGCCTCGTCTCCAGCTTGTCGTACGCGCGGTTCACGGCTTTCACGATCGAGCCCATGGCACCGCTTCCGGCCCATACGGCCCCGAAGGCCCCGAGAACGGCCGCGACCGCCGAGCCGCCGCTCGACGAGTCCTGCTCGAGCTGCCTCACGATGTCGGTGACCGATTTCGGAGCGACCGGGTTGAGGAAGCTCTGCAGCGAGTCGTACGCGCCGATCAGCCCGAGCATGGCGACGAGGAAGACCACCGCGGGGAAGAACGCGAGCAGGGAGCTATAGGCGACCTGCTGCGAGAGGCCCATGCAGTCGTCGGCCATGAACTGCCGGATCGTCCGCTTGAAGACGGCGATCCATTCCTCGCGGCGCAGGCGCTCGGGACCGGAAGGAGCTCGGCCGTCGCCGGTCGGCGCGTCAGTCGCGGTCGACAACGGAGAAGCGGCCGAACCGCGCCTTCTTCCGGCCTTCGCGTCCCCGACGGGCGACTAGGCGTATTCCCGCGCCGATGCCGCCGGCCAGGACGAACCCGACGCCCAGGGCGCCCGCCGCGAGGACCGGCAGCTTCGCGCGCACCTTGGCTCCGGCGTTGCCAACCCCCGACTTGAGCGATTCGACGGCGCCCACGAGCTGCTCGCGCTCGGCCTCGATCTCGAGGCGGACCTGCTCCGCGGTGCGGCTGTTACCGGCCATTGTGCTTCAACGCATCGGTGGTGAGCTTCGCCTCGCGGATCGCCTGCTCCGGCACGGGCGGCGTTCCCTTCTTGATCTTTGCGACTCCCAGTAGGCCGAGGACGCCCGTCAGGACGAAGAGGCCGAGCGTGACGATGAGCAGGGCGAGCCACGTGGCGAGGAAGGTCGCGAGGGCAGCGGCAATCGTCGCGAACATAAAGGCGAGCCCGAAGACCGCAAAGATCGCCGCGCCGACTGTTAGCCCGATGCCGACCCCCAGGGAGGCCACTTTTCCCTTCAGCTCGAGCGCCGCCAGTTCGAGCTCGAGCCTGATCAGTGAGCGCCCGCGCTCGGCGACCCTCTTGGCGAGCCCGCCGAGGCCGTAGGAATCAGTCTCGCGGGTGGGCATGGCCTCTCCAGTCGATGATCTTCGCCAGCAGGATTCCGGTCGCGAAAGCGACTCCGAGGACGAGGAACGCGTTCGGCCCGCCGGCCTTGCGCTTCGGCCGCTTCCCGAGCTGCGGGCCCGACGGGGCGACCGAGCCCTGCGCGGGCTTCTGGTTCGTCGGCGCCTCGCCCTTTGCCCTTGCCAGGATCAGGCTGGGCTTCAGCTTGCGCAGGAACGCGGCGTCGTCGGCCAGCGGCTGCGCGAGCCTGGCGGCAACGCCTCCTTCCGCGGCGGCTTTGTCGGCGATCTCCTGAAGCCGGGACGCAGCTTTGTCGACGAGCAGGTCGGCCTTCGTCATTTCTTCTTCACCGGCGGCTCTTCACCGGTTGTGACGCGCCAGATCTTCGAGGCTGCTCGTCGCGCAGCCACCGTCGCGGCAGCGGCGAGCCCGCCGTAGAGACCGCTCCACATCAGTTTCCGCAGCATCGGGTGCAAGCGTACCCGCCAAGCACCGGCCGTGAAACGTCCGAGACGGGCACCTGCATACTTATTCTTCTCGTATGCACAGAGAGCGTAGGCCGCTCGACAAGGAGGAGCGCCAGAGGCTGATCACGAGCATCGTCTCCCGGCGCCGCGTGGGCACACAACACGAGCTGATGGACGCCCTGGCGCGGGCAGGCTGCCTCGTCACGCAGGCGACGATCTCCCGGGACATCCGCGAGATCGGCCTCGACAAGACACACGACGTTCTCGGGCGTCCCCGCTACGTTGCGCCGCAGGCCGTCCGGAGCACCGATCCACGAGACGCGCTCGCGGGCGTCCTCTCCCAGTTCGGCCGGCGGGTCGTCTCTGCCCAGAACATCGTCGTCGTCCAGTCGGAGCTCGGCTCGGCTCCGGCCGTCGCGCGCGCGCTCGATCGGCTGGAGCATCCGCAGATCGTGGGCACGATCGCCGGTGACGACACCTGCATCGCGATTGCGTGCAATACGCGTGATGCCGCCGCCCTGGCGCGCGAGCTCGGCGATCTGGTCGGTTGAGCCCGCCCCCAAAAGGGGGATTTTCAGCGGGCCTACCCCCATTCGGTGTGCGTATTTGGGCAGAAAATCCACCGTAAACCCGCCTAAGTCTGCTCGTATCTGTCGTCTCAGGCTCGGCGCCCGGGTGCCGATAAGGACGCCAGTTTCATATGCCGCCAGCTCCCTGGAGGGGGTTTACATGCTGAGTTTGCTCATCTGCGACGACTCGCTGGAAGTGCGCGAGGCCGTCAAGGCAAGCCTTGCCGATCAACCGGGGATCGAGGTCGTGGCCGAGGCCGAGAACGGTGAGCAGGCTCTCGCCCTGGCCGCTGCCGAACGGCCGGACATCGTCCTGATGGACGTCCGAATGCCCGTGCTCGACGGGATCGAGGCCACGAAGCGAATCCGAGCGCTACTGCCGAGGGCCCGGATCGTGGCCTATGCGGGCTCGAACGCGACCGAAGACGTGAGGGCGATGATGGAGGCCGGTGCGAACGCCTACTGCGTGAAGGGCGCGCCGCTCTGGGAGCTCGAGCGTGCGCTCACCGGGGCCAGCGACCCGCTGATCCGGCTCGCGCACGGGATCTCGCGATCGGTGAACGGCAGCGGGATCACCGAGCTCGTCGCGCGTGAGCTCGCTGACCTGACCGGCGCGTCCTTCGCCGCGACCTATCTCGCCTCGCCCGAGAGCTCGCTGTCGCTGGCCGCCCTCTCGGGGGATGCCCCGGAGGCGCTCAGGTCCGCGCCGGGCGTCGTAGCTCGCGCGTTTTCGGAGCTGCGGCTCGTCTGGGCAGACACCCATGAGCTCGGTGAGCTCTACCGGCTCGGCGCCGCGTGCGCCGATGCTGTCTCGGCACCGCTGATCGCCGACGGCGAGGCGTTCGGCGCCCTGCTCGTCGTCCTCCCGCCGAACGTCCAGGCGACGACCGATCCCGAGCTCGTTGCGGCCGTCGCCGATCTCGCCTCGGCCGCACTCGCCAACGAGCGCAGGCTCGCCCTCACGTACGCAGAGGCCCGGCGCGACGCGCTGACGGGCCTCGCCAACAAGCGCGCGTTCGACGAATTCCTCGCCAAGGCGCTGAGCAATGCCGCCGAAGTAGACGGGAGCGTGTCGCTCGTCCTTTTCGACCTCGACGACTTCAAGAAGGTGAACGACGAGCATGGCCATGTCGTCGGAGACGACGTCCTGCGCGAGGTCGGCCGCGTGCTCATGCGCGTCGTCCGCGTCGGCGACGAGGTCTTCAGGGTCGGCGGTGAGGAGTTCGCCATCGTAGTGGAAGGCACACCGGCGGTGGCCGCGCCGGTCGCCTCGCGTCTGCGCGACGCACTGGCCGAGCAGCGTCGCGGCCACGAGTTGCCGACCGTCTCAGCCGGCGTCGCGACGTTCCCAGCCCATGCTTCCTCGCCGGAAGACCTGCTGCGGAGGGCCGACGACGCGCTCTACGCTGCAAAGTTCGCGGGGAAAAACTGCATCAGGGTCTTCACGAGCGAAGGCGAGGAGGCTCCGGTTCAGGAGGTGCCCGCGCCTTCGCAAGGGCGCTCTCGCCCGGCACGACTCGAAGAGCGAGGGCTCCGCCTGCTCGTCGTCGACGACGACCCCGCTCTCCGCATCCTCTTGCGGACGACCTTCGAGGTCGTGGACATCGAGGTCGAAGAAGCGGACTCCGCCGAGGCGGCCGAGCGGTTGATCGCCTCCCGGGCGCCCGACGTCGTCGTCCTCGACGTGGGCATGCCGGGCATGGACGGGCTGACGTTCTGCCGGCAGCTGAAGTTCGACCCGGTCACCGCGGACATCGGCGTCGTGTTGCTCACGGGCTCCGAGCAGGTTGAGTACGCGGCCGAGGCCTGCGGCGCGGATGCCTTCCTGCGCAAGCCGTTCAGCCCGCTCGAGCTGTTGAGCACGGTCGAGCGGATTGCCGGCGGGCTCTACGAAGGCCCGTACCGGACGGCCGGCGGGCCGCCCGAGGAGCAGCTGATCCTGTACGCGCAGGATCTGAGGAGGCTCCTGGACGTCGAGAGGGGCCAGCGGGCTCTCGTCCAGGCCGCGTATCGGCAGACCGTGGCCGCACTCGCGGGCGCTCTCGAATCGAAGGACATGGGCACCGGCGCCCACTCGCACCGCGTCCAGCGCTACGCGACCGAACTGGCGACCGGGCTCGACCGGGCTCTGCTCGAAGACGAGAGCGTCGAGTACGGCTTCTTGCTCCACGACGTGGGCAAGATCGCGATCCCGGACAAGATTCTTCTCAAGAAGGGCCCCCTCTCGACCTCGGAGCGGCGGCTGCTCCAGACCCACACCGTCCTCGGTGAGCAATTGCTGAGCGGGGTTGCGCTGCTCCAGGGCCAGGGGCTTCAGATCGTCCGGCACCACCACGAACGCTGGGACGGCCGCGGCTATCCGGACAAGCTCGCGCAGACGGAGATCCCGCTCGGCGCGCGCGTGTTCGCGGTCGCGGATGCGCTCGACGCGATGACGAGCGACCGCCCGTATCGACGCGCCCAGACGTGGGAGGCCGCGACGGCCGAGATCACGAAAGAGAAGGGACAGCAGTTCGACCCGAGCGTGGTCGAAGCCTTCCGCGAGCGTCAGGAGCGGCTACGCCGCGTTCACTACGAGCTCGCGACAGAGTAGAAGGAATGGAATGACCGGACTCACAAACAGGAGGAATCGGATAGGGAGCCCCCGAACGAGGGAGCGCGCGCAAATTCCGCCTGCGGCGGAAAGGCTGACGTGGCAACGATGCCCTCTTGGGTCCTTCTGACTGCTCTCGTGACGCTCGCGTGGGCACTGCTCACCGCTCTCGTTCTGATGACGCTCGGAAGGATCCGCAGCATTCCGTGGACGGAACCCGAAGAGCCGGGCGCGCCAGAGGGCGCCGTTCGAGAGGTAGCGAGCACGAGTGGAGTGACGATCGAGGCGCCGCTCGACTTGAGCGAAGCGCCCTATCGACCTACCGGCCACGCCTTCCGGATGCTGGTCGTCGACGACGATCCGCACCTGCGTGACCTGCTGCGAACGAGCTTCGAGCTCGCCGAGATCGACGTCGACGAGGCCGAGAGCGCGAGGTCGGCGGCCCAGCAGATCGCCGCCGGCCGGCCCGACGTCATCGTGCTCGACGTCGCCATGCCGGGGACGGACGGAATCACGTACTGCCGCACGCTGAAGGCAGACCCGCTCACGCGTGCGATCCCGGTCATCCTCCTGACCGGCGACACGATCTCCGAGGCCGAGGCTCGGGCCGCCGGGGCCGACGCGTTTCTCCGCAAGCCCTTCAGCCCGCTCGAGCTGCTCACCCTCGCCGAACGGCTCGGAGTATCGGGGGGTGTGCAGATCCTCGGGTCGCACACGGTTGCGCCACCGGACCGGCAGCTCGCGCTCTACGCACAGGACTTCCGCCGTCTGGTCGAGCTCGAGCGCGGGCAACGACTTCTCCTGCAGGACGCCTACCGCGAGACCGTCGTCGCTCTCGCTCGCGCTCTCGAATCGAAGGACGACACCACGGGAGCTCATTCAGAACGGGTCCGGCTGTATGCCAACGCGCTCACGGAGGCGATCGCACCCACTCTCCTCGAGGAGCCAGGCCTCGAGTACGGCTTTATCCTGCACGACATCGGGAAGATCGGGATCCCCGAGGCCGTGCTGCGCAAGAGCGGGCCGCTCACCGGCCCGGAGCGGCGACTGATCGAGATGCACCCGGTTCTCGGCGAGCAGATGGTCGGCGAGGCGGCCCTGCTACGGGGCCACGGGTCTCGCGTCGTACGCTCGCATCACGAGCGGTGGGACGGTCGGGGGTATCCCGATCGGCTCGCTGGAGAAGACATTCCGCTGGGCGCTCGGATCTTCTCGATCGCAGACGCCCTCGACGCGATCACGAGCGACCGTCCGTATCGGTCCGCAGGCACGTGGGAAGAGGCTTTGGCGGAGATCACACGGGGTGCGGGGTCCCAGTTCGACCCGGAGATCGTCGACGTTTTCCGCGACCGCGAAGAAGCGTTGCGGCGCCTCTATCTCGAGTTCAACGTCAACTGAGGCCCTACCTAGCCGGGGCGGAACTGTTGACTCGGCGGCTCGGGCTCGTGCGCGTCCAGATCCTTGACCTCTGATTTGGTCAGGTCGAGCCGCACCCGGCCCTCGGTGATCTCCGCGACTCGCTCGGCGGGCACGTAGCGGGGAGCCCTTAGGAGGCCCGCCGACACGGTCAGCCCGTTGAAGATGTCCTCGCCGCTGTCGCCGACGATCTCCTCGACGCGGCCAACATCATCTCCCGTCGAGTCGACGACGGTCCAGCCCGCCTCGATCAGGAACCAGGAGACGGGATCGCTCACACCGACCGTCCACCGAGGTACCAGACCGGCCCCTGGGTCGCGACCGGATCGGTGTCCGAGAGGACGCGGAGGATCCGGAGCTCGCCGCCGATGTGCTCCTGGTCGACGCGCTCGAGGCAGCGGCGCGTCATCTCGGGCGCAGCCCCGTAGCCGAAACGGCGCGCAACCCGGAATCGGAACCCCGGCACTCCTCCGTACCGAGCGGGGTTGACCGGTGCCATCAGCAGCGCCGCGCGGTCCAGCCAGTCAGTGGAGACGAGCTCGACCTCGGCGTAGAGGTCGCTCCAGTCCGGCGGCAGGGCGGCGATCGACGCGTCCCAGGTTCCCGCGAGCGTGGATCGGTGCGTGACGGGCTCAGGCGTAGCCTCTCCGGAACCGATGAGCTCGAGCGTGCCGGCGATCCGCTCCTCGTCGAGCCGCGTGAGCAGCCGCTCGACGAGCCCCGGGGCAGGCCCGGCTCCACGGCGCGCCGTGTAGAAGCGCAGCGTGCTCCCGCGGCGGCTGGGAGTCAGCGGCGCGAGGATGGCGGCGGCGCGATCGGCGCTGCGGTCGTCCTCGAGCACAACCCGCAGGCGGGCGTCGGCCCAGTTCCCGGAAAGGCCCTCGAGGATCTCCTTCCACTGCTTGACCAGCCCCACGGGCCTGAGCATAAACTCAAAGCCAAGTTGGCCAAGGTAGAGAAGAAAGGGGCTGTCTCGGAGGATCTCCTACACGAGTTCTTCCGCGAGATGCTGCTCATCCGGCGCTTCGAGGAGAAAGTCGAGGAGCGCTTCCGCGCGGGAGAGCTGCCGGGCTTCATTCATGTCGCGATCGGTCAGGAGGCATGCGCCGTCGGTGTCTGCCGCGCGCTCGAGGAGGGTGACGTGATCGCGTCCACGCACCGCGCGCACGGCCACACCCTCGCGAAGGGCACGCATCCGAACGAGTTGATGGCCGAGCTCTACGGGAAGCTCGAGGGCGTCTCGCACGGCTACGGCGGCTCGATGCACCTCTACGACGTCGAGCACGGCAACCTGGGCGCGAACGCGGTCGTCGGCGGAGGGCTGCCCGCGATCACCGGGGCGGCGCTCGCCTTCAAGCTGCGGGACGAGCCGCGCGTCGCGGTTGCGTTCTTCGGCGACGGGGCGACGAACATCGGCACCTTCCACGAGTCGCTGAACATGGCGCAGCTCTGGCAGGTGCCCGCGGTCTTCGTCTGCGAGAACAACCACTGGGCCGAGTCGACGCCGGCCAGCCAGCAGCTGCCGATCGAGGACCTGACGAAGCGCGCCGCCGCCTACGGCATGGAGGCGATGCGCGCCGACGGTCAGGACGTCGAGGAGGTCTACCAGGCCGCACACGCGGCGCTCGACCACGCCCGCGAGGGCCGCGGCCCCGTCTTCCTGCTCCTCGAGACCTATCGCCTGACCGGGCACTACATCGGCGACGCGCAGGTCTACCGGCCTAAGGGCGAGCTCGAAGAGCTACGCGCCACACAGGATCCGATCACGAAGCTGCGCGAGAAGCTGAAGCTCTCCGACGAGGAGTTCGAGGACGCCGACCGCGAGGCGATCGAGCTCGTCGAAGCCTCGGTCGAGTTCGCCAAAGCAGGCACCGACCCGAAGCCCGAAGACGCCCTGAAGAACCTCTATGCCTGAGCTGAACTACCGCGAAGCCGTCCGCGACGCGCTGTCCCAGGCGATGCGCGCCGACGACGACGTCTTCATCATGGGCGAGGACATCGCCGAGATGGGCGGCTCGATGGGCGTCA
>JBBPIJ010000009.1:0-101914 GCA_038040395.1 Actinomycetota bacterium | reverse complement strand
CCCAGGATGCGATGGATGAAGGCGTCGCGCTTCTCGCCCTTGAGCCGAGACTCCTCGGTCCAGGTGCGATCGGAGATCGTCTGGTGGTCGAGGAGGTACTGCGCCTTCTCGGCGTCCGGCAGCGACTTCCATTCCGGCGCATTCTTCGTCTTCTTCGGCTTCGGCGTCGCTGCCTCCGCCTCCGGCTCGGTCTCCTCGACCGGCTCGCCGGTCGCCTCGACGATGGCGACGACGGTCGGGATCTCGCCGCCCTCTGTGTTCCCGGTCAGGACATTGTTGCGGCGGATCCCTTCCTCGCGGGCTTTCCTGATCCTCTCGAGATCCTTCTCGTGCGAACGGCCAACCCTTCGAGAGTGGTCGATGCGATTGCAGAGGCGGTGCGCCAGGATGGCGTTGTCCACGGTCGCCTTGCCGCCATCTTTCTTGTAGACCGGGAAGTGCTCGAGGGTGGGCATCCAGTCGCTCCTCCAGTCGCTCCAGTCGTTGGTGACCTGCGCGAAGTAAGACGCGCCGCCGAGCTCCTCCGGGCAGAAGCATTCGGGCATCTTGCATGCGAGCTCCGTGATGTAACCCTGCTCAGCTGCCCTGATGAGCTCTCGCTTCTTCACGCCGCGCGCCTTCAACTCGGCCGCAACGGCTCGGCCGCGTTCAGGGTCCCGCTCGACACTCGACATGTTCCAACGTTATGTGGTCTGACACCCCGCAGCCGTTGGGTCAAGCGATTGGCTGCAGCCTGGGCGAGCGTTCTCTCGCTTGAAGACTGGCCGGGCATGGACGCTACTCAGTAGTTACCCGTTCGATCCCCACAGTGGGGTTTCCAACGCGGCTTCCAGCACAGATGCCAGGTCAACCTCGACGGAGGTAAAGAAATCGTCCGCAATCACATACCCGTTCTCCCGCAACTCCGCCCGCCGCTTGTAGTACGTCGAGCGCGAGTAAGGGGCGCCAGCCGTCAGAAGAAGGAGTGACCCCATCATCCGTTCGGCCCGTCGCGTATCCAACTCGCCGGAATGAACCCGACCCGCTACGTCCTTCGCGATCACTGGCAGTCCAGTCACCTTTACTCCTCTCGCCGATCGATACATCGGAACGAACCTCTTATGGAACCGACCCCGGACGTATTCCGCGTGAAAATTCTCGCGACCCGGACGCTTGCCACTCGCCGCTCGGAATTGATCTTCAAACCGGATCAGCTCCCACGCTTCGGCCGTCCCCGACTCCCGACCCTTGTCGTATGCGCGCCCGAGTACCCGCCGGCCTCGGGTGTGGACGTACGCGATTGAATGTGCCGGTTTGCCGCGAACGACTGGATCGCACGCGGGAACGTCGAGCGCCGCGAGCCCCGCCAGGACGGCTTGACCCTCGTGGCGGCTCATGCGCTGCGTAACGGTCGAGTCGAGCCGTGCCACGCCGGCGAACGCGGTCGGGACATGCCCCCACTGTCGCAAGTCCTCAACCGCATCTTGGTAGGCGTCCTCAAGCGCCCAGGGCTCGGCCAGACCCTCGCGTGACGGGTGCCCTTCCAGCGCCAGGACGCTATGACCGGCGAACCACTGCGCTTTGTAACGCCCGACGTCGAACAGCGGATAGTCAGGGGGACTATCGAGCGTCGTTCGAAACAGCAGCCGCCAGGTATCAACGCCGGCCTCGGTCACTCGATGAGTCTCCGGTTGGAGACTAGGTCGGGTGCTACTAGACCCGACCCGACCGGCTGAGCTGTTCGAGCTGGCGGCGGTCACTCGCCGGCTGCCCTCTCCGTCGCAGGTGTCGCCGTCCCGGCGGCGTCCGTCAACCCGCTGCGCGGGTTCCCCTCGCGTTGCTCGGTGACAGACGCCGCCGTGCCGGCAAGGGCGCGACTACGAGGGCAGCCGCCTTCCCAGCAGCGAGAGCACAAGCGCCTAGGGCGAGCTGGGTCATAGAGCTCCAGACGCAGGTAGCGCGCCGGCACCGAAGCAATCGCAGCGCAGGATCGCTCGACGTGAGCAACACCTGAACGCCGGTTGATGTACAGAAGCAACCGGGTCACGGCGCCCCCTTGGGTCGCATGCGACCCAAACGGGAGCGCCGTGCCACCCACCTGCTACCTGTCCACGAAACGCCGTCCGCAAATGGCCCACTTTTCTTTCGCAGCTGTTCGCACTGCTGCGCAGGCCCTCTCGCTGCAAGGGGCGCGTTTCCGCACCCCTTCGCCGTTTTCCTGCTGAGTGGAGGCGGAGGGAATCGAACCCTCGTCCGCGGGCGTACCGATTGAACGTCTACAAGCGTAGGCTCCCTTGAGTTTCGCCCGCCGGCCGGTGAGAGCCGACCTACCGCCGGGCTAGTCATCCTTTGGTGTCGCGCTTCGGGCGATTGACTCTCCCTAGGCGCCGAGCCCGTTTATGACGCCGCTACCCGAGCCACGGGCCGAGCCCGGAGCGACGCGCCTCACTGTGGTTTAAGCAGCGAGAGCGAGTGCGTGTTGGTTCTTCGCACTTGCGTTTTGTCCCGGTTGTTTTACGAGGCCGACCGGGGACCTCGGCTTGCAGCTCAGCCGGAGAACCGACCACGTCGAAACCTGGTCGCCCCCGTATGTCCCGCATATTGTAGCTACGTGCTGGAGATTCGCCCTTGCGTGGACGACGCCGACCTGGAGCGCTCGCTCGCGATCTACAACGCCGTCTTCCCCTCGGAGGCGGTCACGATGGACGAAGTCCACTCGTTCATCTCGCAGACGCTCGACTACGGCGACTTCGTCGGCCCCGGCGGCTCGGTGGCGGTCGGCGTGATGCCGCAACGGCCCGACGTCGGGTTCGTCATGCTCGGTGTTCTGCCCGACCACCGCCGCCGCGGCGTCGGAACTGCGCTCTACCGCGAGGCGTCGGCCTGGCTTGCCGAGCGCGGCGTGCATCGAATCGATGTGCCGGTGCACGAAGATGACGAACAAGCAATCGCCTTCGCCGAGCGTCGCGGCTTCCAGGAGGTTGAGCGAAACCGCCGCATGATCCTCGACCTGACGACGCTCGAGCCGCCCGCGGTCGACCCGCCTTCGGGGATCGAGATCATGAGCTGGGCCGAACGCCCCGACCTCGTCGGCGGCATCTACGAGGTCGCGTGCGAGGCTCTTCCGGACATCCCGGGCAGCGAAGACGAGCTGATGGAGCCCTTCGCGGACTGGCTCGCGCACCAGATGCAGGGCTCGGGCGATCTCCCGGAAGCGACGTTCATCGCGGTGGCGGGCGGCGAGGTCGTCGGCTACGCGAAGTTCAGCCTCACGGCGGCCCAGCCGACCACGGCGAATCACGACATGACCGGCGTGAAGCGATCCTGGCGCGGCCGCGGAATCGCCGGAGCGCTGAAGCGGGCGCAGATCGCCTGGGCGAAGGAGCAGGGGTACGAACGCCTGGCGACGCAGAACGAGCTCAGGAACGAACCGATCAGGCGGCTCAACGAGCACCTCGGATACCGCGAGGCTCCCGGCCGCGTCACGATGCGCGGCCCTCTGGCAGAGACCTGATGCTCGTCCTCTTCGACGTCGACAAGACGCTCTTCATGAACAGCGACCCGCTCATGGGGCGAGCGACGACGGACGCGATCGAGACCGTGTGGGGCCGCCGGCTTGCCCACGATGCGATCAAGCACGTGGATCACCCGGGCCAGACCGCCACCCGGATCACGCGGCTGCTGCTGCAGGCCGACGGGCTCTCGGACGAGGAGATCGACTCCGGTCTCGCGCGCTGGTGCAAGGACGTCTCCGCCCGCTACCTCGAGCTGCTGGCCGAGGCCGACACGAGCGATTGGTACGCGTCCGAAGGAGCGGCCGAGGCGATCGCGCAGATCGAGCACCGCGCGCTTCTCACCGGCAACCCGGAGCCCGTGGCACGAGCGCGCATGAAGCTGATCGGGCTCAACCATCTGTTTCCGCCCGGGCAGGGGGCTTTCGGCTGCGACGCCGAGGACCGCCCCACGCTGATCGACCTCGCCCTGCAACGGGCGGGCGATTGGCCGCGCGAGGACACAGTGGCCGTCGGCGACACGATCGCGGACATCACGGGGGCCCGTGCTGCAGGCGTCCGGGTGATCGGCTTCGCGGGCGAGGGACAACGGGACGAGCTCGCCGACGCGGACGTCGTGATCGAGAAGATGGCCGAGCTGCCGGGCGCCGTTGCGCGGCTCAGCGCCGGGACTTGAGCGCGCGCTCGATCTGCCGGTCGGCTTCGCGCTTGGCGATGTCGCGCCGCTTGTCGCGCTGCTCCTTGCCGCGGGCGAGGGCGAGCTCGACCTTCGCGCGGCCGTTCTTGAAGTAGAGACGGGTCGGCACGAGCGTCAGGCCCTTCTCTCGCACCTTCCCGTAGAGCGAGTCGAGCTCGCGGCGATGGAGGAGCAGCTTCCGGTCGCGCTCGGGCTCGTGGTTCTGGATCCCGGCCTGGTCGTAGGTGTCGATGTGCGCGCCAATGAGCCACGCCTCGCCCTCGCGGACGTCCGCGTAGGCCTGCTGGAGGCTCACCCGGCCGTCCCGGAGCGACTTGACCTCGCTTCCGGTCAGCACGATGCCCGCCTCGTAGCGCTCGAGGAGCTGGTAGTCGTGCCGGGCTTTGCGGTTCTCCGCGATTGGCTTCTCGCCTGCCATACAGCGATTGTAGGTCGGGCCGCCGGGGGCGATCTGCTTCCATTCAGGCATGAGGCGCTGCGCGCTGATCGCCTGGGCGATCGTTCTGGTCGCTCTGGTGGGAGCACCGAGCGCGTTCGCACACGCAATCCTCCAGGAGAGCACGCCAGGGAACGGCGCGATCGTCCGGCGCAGCCCGCCGGCGGTCACGCTGCGCTTCAACGAGGGCGTCGAGACGGCGTTCGGGTCGATCCGCGTGTACGACTGCGCCGGAGCTCGCGTGGACTCGGGCAAGGTCACGAGGCCGAACGACCGCTCGGTCGCGATCAGGCTCGACCGGCGCCTTCCTCAGGGCACGTACACGGTCACGTGGAGGGTGATCTCGTCCGACGCGCACCCCGTCGCCGGCGCCTTCGTCTTCAGCGTCAAGGCAGCGGATCCCTCCGGCTCCTGCGAGCAGGTCTTCGGCAAGGGCACGCCGGGCGAGGTGGACGCTCTCTTCAAGTTTGCGCGGGCTCTCGACTTCGCGCTGATCCTGCTCGTCGTCGGCGGCGCGGCTGCGCTCGCTCTCGTCCTTCGGTCGGCTGCCATGGAGCTTCGCGTCCGTCTCTACCGACTGCTCGCAGGGCTTGCCGCCGGCCTGGTCGGCGCAGCCCTTCTGTGCATCATCCTCCAGGGCGCTGTCGCCGGCGGATTCGGGCTGTCGGAGGCTTTCCGCTGGAACACCTTCGATTCGGTGCTCCACACGAACTTCGGCAAGGCCTTCCTCTTCCAGCTCGCCTTCGCGGCGGTCGTCGCACCGGTCGCGTTCATCGCAGGTCAGGCCCGAAATGCGAATCTGGGCGCTCTCACGCTCGTTCCGGCGGTGAGCCTGTTGCCCACGTTCGCCGCAGCCGGGCACGCTCGCACGAGCGGCGCGATTGCGTTCGTCGCCGACGTCGCGCATATGGCGGCTGCCTCGACGTGGGTCGGCGGCCTCAGCTTCACGGTTCTCGCTCTGCTGCTTGCCGGTGAGGATCGCTGGCCGCTCGCCTCCCGCGCGGTTCCTCGATTCTCGATCCTCGCCGTGGCCTCGGTCGTCACACTCGTGGCCGCAGGCGTCGTGCGAGGCTCGGAAGAGCTGGTGCCTTCGGGAACCGCGTTTCGCCACTGGCCCCGAACGATCTGGGAGGGGATGTGGCACACGACCTACGGCAACCTCCTGCTGGCAAAGATCGCGCTCGTCCTGCCGCTGCTCGGGCTCGGCGCCTACAACAACCGCTACGCCGTCCCGAGGCTCCGGAAGCAGATCGCATCGGTCGTCGAGCAACGACGCTTCCTGAGGGCAGCCGGCGCGGAGCTGCTCATCATGGCTGCGATCGTCGGGGTGACCGCCGTGCTCGTCACCGAGCCTCCGGCGAAGGCGTCGATCAAGCCGCCGAAGTTCTTCTCGACCATCGTCCCGATCGGGAACCTCGAGGCCAATCTCACCGCCGAGCCGGCGCGAACGGGCCCGAACCTGATCCATCTGTACTTCTTCACGCAAGCCGGCGCGCCGGCCAGCACCGCCGACGCCAAGCTCTCGGCGACACTTCCGAGCAAGAATCTCGGGCCGCTGCGCATTCCGCTCCGACGGATCGTTCCGAGCCACTACACGGTCTCGGGTGCGGTCTTTCCTCAGCCAGGCGACTGGCAACTGACGATCGAAGCAAGGCGCGGCGAGTTCGAGTCCCTGACGCAGACGGTCACCGTTCCCATACGAAAGGGCTGACATGAAACTTGGACAAGCGCTCATCCTCACGACAGTAGTGGCGCTCGTCACGGCGACCGCGGCGTCGGGACACGTGACCCTGAATCCGGAGAAGGCTCCCGCGGACAGCTTCACGCGCTTTGCACTCCGTGTTCCGACCGAGGAAGACGTTCCGACCGTCAAGGTCAGCGTTCAGCTACCGGAGGGGCTCGACGAGGTGAGCTTTCAGCCGAAGCCGGGCTGGAAGCGGACGCAGAACGGCCGGGTCGTCACCTGGTCCGGCGGCGAGATCGGGCCTGGCGAGTTCGACGAGTTCGGCCTCAGCACCCACTTGCCGAACACGCCTGGAGAGACGCTCGTCTTTCCGGCGACTCAGACGTACGCAAGCGGCAAGGTCATGCACTGGATCGGAGCGCTGACCTCGGACGAGCCGGCGCCGCACGTGCTGCTCGAGGCCGCCGAAGGCACAACGCCCACGACCACGACGACCACCGCGGCCTCCGAGACCACGGACGAGGGCGAGGACGGTGATGACGCAGCCCTCTGGATCGCGATCGCTGCCCTCATCGCCGGCGTCGCGGCGTTGGGGCTCGGAGTCGTTCGTTGGCGGCGCGCTTGAGGCGAGGCCTTGCCCTGGCGACCGCCGCCCTCGCGGCCGCCCTGCTTGCTCCCGGTGCCGAAGGGCACAACGTCACCGGCAAGCTGGGCTACCGCTCGACGATCCGCGGCGTGAAGCCTCCGGTGCCCGGCCTCGACCTGAAGGTTCTCTACGGAGACGACCAGATCTCGCTCGACAACCGCACGGGCAAGACGATCGTGGTCGAGGGGTACGGCGGCGAGCCGTACCTACGCTTTGGCCGCGACGGGATCTTCGTCAACGTGAACTCGCCGGCGGGCTACCTCAACCAGGACCGGTACGGCCAGTCGACCGTCCCGAAGTCCGCGAGTTCCAAGGCGCCTCCGGATTGGGAGAAGCTCGCCGGCGGCGAGACGTGGGCGTGGCATGACCACCGGATCCACTACATGAGCCGGATTCCGATCCAGCCGATCCGGGATGCGCCGCGAAAGCCGCATCACGTCTTCGACTGGAAGGTGCAGGCGACCGAGAACGGCAAGCCGTTCCTCATTACCGGGAGCCTCGACTACAAGCCGCCGCCCAAAGCGAAGAACGGCTTTCCTGTGGCGCTTGCTATCGCGCTCGCGACTTTGATCGGCGCCGGGATGGTCGGCCTCTTCGCGCTCCGCCGCGTGATTCTCCGCTCTCTGGACTAGACAGCTCTACTTTGCCCTCCGAGCGGCGGATGTCCTCGACCTTGACGTCGATCTTGTCGCCGAGCCGGTAGCGCCGCCCTCCGCGCCGACCGACGAGCGCCGTCCCGAGGTCGTTCACCTCGTAGTAGTCGCCTTGGAGACGCCGCGCGGGCAGGAAGCCCTCGAAGACCTCGCCGAAACGGACGAACAGGCCCGAGCCGATGATCCCGGTGATCTCGCCCGGAAACGGTTCTTCCCAGCCGCGGTCGAAGAGCATGCGCTCGAGCAGCCAGGCTGCGCAGATGTCGTCGGCCTGGTACTCGATTTCCGTCGCGGCCCGCTCCTGCTCCGAGGTGTGGTCGGCCAGGGTGCCGAGGTCCTTCGGCGGCGGATCGTCTCCCTGCCCGAGCTCTCGGAGAAGCGCCCGGTGGACGACGAGGTCGGGGTAGCGCCGGATCGGCGATGTGAAGTGGGTGTATGCGGTGCTCGCGAGGCCCGAGTGCCCGAGGTTGCGCGGGTCGTAATGCGCCTGCTTCAGTGCCCGCAGGACGAGTGCGGGAAACGCCTCCTCCCCACGCTTGGCCTTGCGCACGTAATCGGTGACCCGTTCGCTCGCCGCCGCGGCGAGTCGGGCCGCGTCCGAGGGCGCCATGCTCTCGCGCTTCGGAACCGGCGGCGTCGGCACCTCGAGGTCGGTGAGCTTGGCGAGCATGAGCTCGACGGCCTGGGGCTCGGGCGGCTCGTGGACGCGGTAGAGCGAGTCTTTACGGCGGGTGGAGAGAAACTCGGCGACGGCCTCGTTGGCGAGGATCATCAGCTCCTCGATCAGCGCGTGGGCCTGCGGCTCGGACTCGAGCCAGGCTCGCTCCACCCCGCCCTTGCCGTCGAACGCGAAGTTGATCTCGCGGCTCTCGATCCGGAGTGCGCCACGGGCGAAGCGTCGTTTGCGCAGCTCGGCGGAGATGCGGTCCGTGAGCCGAAGCGCTTCCGCCAGCTCGGGCGCGGCATTTTCGCGGCCGGCGAGGAT
This sequence comes from Actinomycetota bacterium, assembly GCA_038040395.1. Classification (GTDB taxonomy): domain Bacteria; phylum Actinomycetota; class Thermoleophilia; order Gaiellales; family Gaiellaceae; genus VAXT01. The sequence continues at coordinate 93,322 of JBBPIJ010000009.1, read as the reverse complement.
CGACTGGGCCTGCGAGTAGGTCAGCCGCTCGTCGCTGCGGATGACCGACCGGTAGAACAACGGCTCCCCCGGCTCGAGCCCCGCTCCGAACGGGATCTCGACCGTGACCGTGAGCCGGTCCTCGCCGGGGCGGAGCGAGCAGGCATCGTCGGCGAGCGAGTGCGGGAGCATCGGCGCGACGAGCCCCGGCACGTAGACCGAGTTCGCGCGCTCTGCTGCCCCGCGATCGAGCGGGCACCCGGCTGGGACGAAGTACGAGACGTCTGCGATGTGCACCCAGACGCGCAGGCCCTCACCCTCGGCCCGCACGGAGATCGCGTCGTCGAAGTCCTTCGCAGTCTCGGGGTCGATCGTGAACGTGTGCAGATCGCGCAGGTCGGTCCGCCCTTCAAAGCGCGGCTTCGGCAGGTCGTGCGGCTCGAAGCCCTCCCGCAGTCCCTTTTCGACGAGCAGGGCCTCGAGGACGTTCTCGATCGCCTTTGCAGGCCCGATCACGCGCTCGACGCGCGCTCGCCCCTTGCCCTTGCTGACCGAGACGAGATCGCCGACGTCGGCCTCGCCGAGGCCCTTGCGGTCGATGACGATCGGCGTCCCGGGGACGAAGTAGGGCTCGCCCGCGATGAGCTTGCCGCGCCGGTTGAGCTCGACGATCAGACTCGGAGGAACCGGCGCATGGTGATCGTGGAGCCGGCGGCGCCGAGTATCAGCCCGAGAGCGAGCAGCATCAGCGCGGTGTACTCGAACGCGATCGCGTTCACGTCCTTGCCCGCGTCGAGGCGGCCGATCGTTGCCGGCAGGACGAGCTCCTTGCCGAGGAAGAGGAGGACGATCGCCGCGGCCGCTCCGATCACTCCGGTGAGGAGACCCTCTACGACGAACGGCCCGCGAACGAACCAGTTCGATGCCCCCACGAGCTTCATCACCTCGATCTCCCTCCGCCGGGCGAAGATCGAGAGCCGGATCGTGTTGCCGATCAGGATGGTCGCCGCGCCGAGCAGAATCAAGATCGCGAGTGCTGACAGGACCTCGAAGATGTGGGCGACCCGCAGGATGCGCGTTGCGGTCTTCTTGCCGTAGTTGATCTTCTCGACCCCAGCGGGCAGCGGATTCAGGCTCTCGGCTATCCCGACGACGTCCTCACCTCGCTTCGGCGTCACCTTGAACGCATCCGGCAAGGGGTTGTTGGGAACGCCCTTCGCCACCTCGGGCGCCTTCTTCTTCATGATCTCGAACGCCTGCCTCTTGGACACGAACTCGACCGAATCGACGCGCGGGTCGTTCTGCAACATCTGGCCGACCTCGTTCCTCTGGACCGGCGTGACCTCGGCCTCGCAGGTATCCCGGGTGCACAGATAGACATTCACGTCCAGTTGACCCTTCGCATGCTCGCTCCAGGAGCGGGCCCAGGTGCCGAGCCCGATCAGGAGGCCGACGAGGAACATCCCGATCAGGACGGTCAGCGCCGAGGCGAGGGTGGTCGAGAGGCTCGCGGTGAGCGAGCGCCAGGCTTCGGCGACGACGACGCTGAGCTTCACTCGGCGTAGCCTCCTCGCCGCTCGTCGCGCAGGAGCTTGCCGTCCTCGAGCGCGATCACGCGGCGACGCATCTTGTCGACCATCTCGCGGTCGTGGGTGACCATGAGCACGGTCGTGCCGGAGCGGTTGATCCGGTAGAGGAGCTGCATGATCCCGACGGAGGTGTCGGGGTCGAGGTTTCCGGTCGGCTCGTCGCAGACCAGGAGCGGCGGATGGTTGACGAACGCGCGCGCGATCGAGACGCGCTGTTGCTCGCCGCCGGAAAGCTCGTCGGGAAGCGAGCTCATCTTGTGCGCGAGGCCGACCATGTTCAGCACCTCCGGCACCTTGCGCCGGATCGAGTCGGCGCCCTCACCCTGCACCTTCAGCGCGTAGGCGACGTTCTCGGAGGCAGTTCTGTTCGGTAGCAACTTGAAGTCCTGGAAGACGCAGCCGACATTTCTACGCAGCTGCGAGACCTTGCGGCGCGGCAAGCGGACGAGGTCGCGCCCGGCGACGATGATCCGGCCCGAGGTCGGCTCGAGCTCCTTCAGCAGCAGGCGCACGACGGTCGACTTCCCGGAGCCCGACGCGCCGACGACGAAGACGAACTCCCCCTTGTCGATGACGAAGGACACGTCCGAGAGGGCAGCGACGTTCGGCTCGTAGATCTTCGTCACCCCGTCGAAGACGATCATCGAGTGCGCGCCCGCGACTACGCCTTCCGGCTGCCCGTTCTGCTCCGCGAGCGATGCCGCAGGCGTTTCTTGCTCTATCTCGACGATGTCTTCCGGCACGGGGGGTAATTCGGTGCGGCCCGCAAAAGTCCGCTCCCGGCTGCTGAACAGCCTCTGAGTCTAGCGAAAGCTCCTGTCGGCCCTAAAGGACCCTCCCAGCGGCCTTCGCCAGCAAATAAGCCTGAACGAAGCCGTCGAGGTCACCGTCGAGCACGCTCTGGATGTTCCCGACCTCGTGCTCGGTGCGGTGATCCTTGACGAGCTGATACGGGTGGAGGACATAGCTGCGGATCGCATTCCCGCCGAACCCCATGCTCACCACTCCGCGCTCCTTGGCGAGCTCTGCGTCCCGCTCCTCCTCGGCGAGCTCGGCAAGGCGCGAGCGGAGGATTCGCATCGCCGTCGTCTTGTTCGAGGACTGGGAGCGTTCGTTCTGGACACTGACGACAACGCCTGTGGGCAGATGTGTGAGCCGCACGGCCGAGTCGGTCTTGTTCACGTGCTGACCGCCCGCGCCGCTCGCTCGGTAGGTGTCGACCCGGACCTCGCTCTCGTCAACCTCGACCTCCGCGTCGTCAGGCAGCAGCGGCGCCGGAATCACCTGCGCGAACGACGTGTGGCGGCGATGCGCTTGGTCGAACGGAGAGAGGCGGACGAGCCGGTGCTTGCCCCGCTCGGCCTTGAGGATCCCGTACGCGTTCTCGCCTTCGATCGTGAAGGTCGCCGACTTGAGGCCGGCCTCCTCTCCCGGGCTCGCCTCGAGCACCTCGGTGTTGAAGCCGCGATTCGCCGCCCAGCGGAGGTACATGCGCAGGAGGATCTCGGTGAAATCCTGGGCGTCCGTTCCCCCCGCGTCGGACTGGATCGTGACGACGGCGTCGCCGGCGTCGTACTCGCCCGAGAAGAGCGCGTCCTCCTGCAGGCGCTCCAGCTCCTGCTCGAGGGGCTCGAGCGAGGTCTGGATCTCGGCGGCCATGTCCCCGTCCATCGCGAGGAGCTCTCGCGCGTCGTCGTACTCGCGGCGCAGGCGCGCGTAGCGCTCGAGCCGCTTGGCGATGCGGGCGTGCTCGGTGGAGATCGAGGCGGCACCCTGCTGGTCGTCCCAGAAGCCGGCCTCGCCCATCTTCGCCTCGAGCTCGGCGGCGCGCGTCGTCAGCCCGTCGGGGTCAAAGGTAATCACGGACCCAGTCGAGCTGGGCCCCGATCTGCTCCAGGCGCTCGGCGAGGGAGGTGGAATCCGCCATTCTTCGATGGTACAGCCCCGTGACGAAGGCAGACATCGGAGACGTACTAGAGCGGTGAGCCGCGTAATCGCAGTCCTCTTGCTCTTCGTCTGCGGATGTGGCGGGAGCCAATCGCACCCGAAGGTAGACGTTTTCGGAACCGTTGAGTCGGGTCCGACTCCAGGCCCCTGCATCGTCGGTATTCCATGCTCACGCCCAGCGGTCGGAGTGAAGCTCGTCTTCTCACGCGGGGGTGCTTCCTTCGAGGCCGTGAGCGATCGCCAGGGGCGCTACCGGGTGCGGCTGGACCCGGGCAGGTACAAGGTTCTCTTGGCCGGGCCACCCGGCCTGGCTCGGCTTTTCCCCGACCATGTCGTTGCGCCGGCCGACCGGGGCCAGAGGGTCGACTTCAGTATCGACACTGGGGTCCGCTAGGCGACGGCGTTTCTTAGTTGTTCAGCGAGATGCCTACGCGCCGTGGCACTTCTTGAACTTCTTGCCGGAGCCGCACCAACAGGGGTCGTTACGCCCGACCTTCTCGTGATCGGCAGTCACTCGCTGCTGGGTTGCGACCGCGCCGCCGCCGCCGAAGGCGCCCGTGCTGACGCCTGCGCTGATTGCGCCGACCGGCTCACCCCCGTAACCCGCCGCAGCGATCGCATCCGCCCCGGCCAGCGACTCGTGCTCGTACGCAAAGCCGCCGTCGGCATTCTGCGAATGGGTCAGCTCCTCCGCGTCGTGAGGCTCGATCTGCGCGTGGAACAGGAGCATGAGCACCTCTTCGCGGATCAGGAGCCCGAGCTCCTGGAACATCCCGTGGCCCTCGGAGCGGTACTCGACCAGCGGATCCTTCTGGGCGAACGAGCGCAGGTGGACGCCCTCGCGGAGGTAGTCCATGTTCTCCAGGTGCTCGCGCCAGCGGGTATCGACGACTTCCAGCACGATGAAGCGCTCGACGTCGCGGGCGACCTCCGCGCCCCAGAGCTTCTCCTTCTCGGCGTAGAGCTCCAGCGCCTCGTCCTTGAAGTCCTCGATCAGCGCCTCGCGGCTGATCTCGTCGAGGTCCTCCTTCAGCTCGTCGACGGTGAAGTCCGCGTCGGAGAAGGTGTTGAACGCCTGCACGAGCCCCTCGAGATCCCACTCCTCGGGGTCCTCGCCCTCGGTGTGCAGCGCGACGAGCCGTTCGAGCACCTCGTCGCTCCAGGCCTTGATCTCGTCCGAGAGATCCGCGCCCTCCAGCACTTGCCGGCGCTGCGCGTAGATCACCTCGCGCTGGGTGTTCAGGACGTCGTCGTACTTGAGAACGTTCTTGCGCGAGACGAAGTTCTGCTCCTCGACCTTCTTCTGCGCGTTCTCGACCTGCTTCGAGAGGAGGCCCGACTCCATCGGCTGGTCGTCCGGCACCTTGAAGCGCTCCATGATCCCGTGGATCCGGTCGCCCGCGAAGAGGCGCACGAGGTCGTCCTGCCCGGAGAGGTAGAACCGCGACTCGCCGGGGTCGCCCTGACGGCCCGAGCGGCCGCGCAGCTGGTTGTCGATGCGCCGCGCCTCGTGGCGCTCGGTGCCGAGCACGTAGAGCCCGCCGAGATCGGTGATCCCCTCCGCGAGCTTGATGTCGACGCCGCGGCCCGCCATGTTCGTCGCGATCGTGACCGCGCCCGTCTGGCCGGCGTCCTTGATGATCTCGGCCTCCCGCTCGTGAGCCTTCGCGTTGAGGACGTTGTGCGGGATGCCCGACCGCGTCAGGAGCTGCGAGAGGTGCTCGGAGACCTCGACCGAGATCGTGCCGACGAGAACGGGCTGGCCCTTCTCGTGACGCTCCTTGATGTCCTCGATGACGGCGTTGTACTTCGCTTCTTTCGTCTTGAAGATGTAGTCGTTCTTGTCGTCGCGGGCGACGTCGACGTTCGTCGGGATCTGGGCGACGTGCAGGTTGTAGATCTCGACGAACTCCTTCTCCTCGGTCTTCGCGGTACCGGTCATGCCCGCGAGCTTCTCGTAGAGGCGGAAGTAGTTCTGGAGCGTGATCGTCGCCATCGTGACGTTCTCCTCCTGGATGGCGACGCCCTCCTTGGCCTCGACCGCCTGGTGGAGCCCCTCCGACCAGCGGCGGCCTTCCATGATGCGGCCCGTGAACTCGTCGACGATCTTGACCTCGCCGTCGTCGATGACGTAGTCGACGTCGCGCTGGAAGAGCGACTGCGCCTTCAGCGCCTGCGTCAGGTGGTTGACCATCTGCATGTTGCGCGCGTCGTACATGTTCTCGATCCCGAGAGCGCGCTCGACCTTGTCGATCGCGGCCTGGCTCGGTGAGACGGTCTTGAACTTCTCGTCGTAGAGGTAGTCGGCGCCGGAGAGCTCGGTCTCGTCCATTCCCTTGCCCTCGCCCTTTTGCTTGCTCGGCTGGCCGTTCAGTCCTTTCACGATGCGTGCGAAGTCGTAGTAGACCTTGGCCGCCGTCTCCGGCTCGCCGGAGATGATGAGCGGCGTCCTCGCCTCGTCGATCAAGATCGAGTCGACCTCGTCCACGATCGCGTAGCTGTAGCCGCGCTGAACGGTCCCATCGAGAGTGACGGCCATGTTGTCCCGGAGGTAGTCGAAGCCGAACTCGGCGTTCGTGCCGTAGGTGATCTCGGACGCGTATGCCTCTCTGCGCTCCGAGAAGGGCATCATGTTCTGGATGAATCCGGCGCGAACGCCCAGCGCGTCATACACGGGCTTCATCCATTCCGGGTCTCGCTTGGCGAGATAGTCGTTGACGGTGACGAGGTGGACGTTCTGCCCTGTCAGCGAGTTGAGGTAGAGCGGCATCGTGGCGACGAGCGTCTTTCCTTCGCCCGTCTTCATTTCCGCGATGTCGCCCTCGTGAAGGACGATTCCGCCCATCAGCTGCACGTCAAATGGGCGCTGGCCCAGTCCCCGTTTAGCGGCTTCCCGGACGGTCGCGAAGGCCTCGAAGAGAATGTCCTCGAGCGTCTCGCCCTTGGCCACGCGCTCCTTGAACTCGGCGGTCTTGCCGCGGAGCTCCTCGTCGGAGAGGTTCTCGAAGTCGGGCTCGAGCGTCGTAATGTGGGCGGCCTGGCTTGCAAGCCGCTTCAGGCGGCGCCCCTCGCCTAGGCGAAGTAGCTTCTCGAAATTACCGTAGTCGTCGCTGGGCATCGTTTCTAGGGTATCGGCTCAGAGCGGGAGTACCGTGACCTCCCAGAGCGTGTCGTCCAGGCGGCTCGCGCCCAGCACGAACGAGCCGAATTGCTGGGCTGCGAACTCCTCCAGGCTCGGTAGCGCGACCTTCGTTTCGACATCGTCGACGCGGATCGTTCGCTCGCCGTCGTTGACCACCAGGTCGATCTTGTCCCCGGCGACGTCCTCCGGAACCTCGACGACGGTCACCCGCATGGCGCCCACGCTCCAGATGTCACCGTCCTGCCGGACGGCGAGCGCGTGGTACGGCGCCTCCAGCAGGCTCTCGAGGGCGTCGGCCAGCGGCGTCAGCGCCTCGTCGGGCAGGTCGTCGTCCGTAAAGATCGTGCCGTCCGCGAGCGCCACGAAGTCGGTCTCGTCACCGGGAAGCTCAGGCGCCTCGGCGGTCGTGACGGCGTCCCACTCCCGAACGCGCGGGATGCCGTGGATTCCGGCGATCCGCCACATCGGATGGCGGGGATCGATCGGCGGCGGTCCGGCCGCCTCGTTCAGGCTGCGCGGGAAGTCCAGGCCCCCCTCGCGCGCCAGCTTCTCGTGAATCGGCTCGCCCCTGCGGAAGAAGCCCACTAGCCGGGCTCGATCAGCCCGTAATCCCCTTCGCGCCGCCGGTAGACAACGTTGATCTCCTCGGACTCCGCATTGCGGAAGACGAAGAAGTCGTGGCCGATCAGCTCGAGCTGGAGGACCCCTTCCTCCGGCGTCATCGGCTTGAAGGCGAACTGCTTCGTCTTGACGATCGCCGGGCCCTCGTCCTGATCGTCTACCGGAGGGAGCTCCGCGGCTGTGCCGTCGTGCCGGTCGTGCTTGCGCGGGCGCCGCTTCTCCCGGTAGCGCTTGACCTGCCGCTCGAGCTTGCTCACGAGCTGGTCGATCGAGGCCTTCATGTCCGCGGAGGTCTCGCGTGCGCGCAGCACAGGCCCCTTCGTCCAGACGGTCGCCTCGGCGACCTGGTTGTCGGAGATGGACGGGTTCTTCTCGACTGCGAGCTCGAGCTCGATCCGCGTCGGATCCTTCACGAGCCGGTCGAGCTTGCTCAACTTCTCCTCGGCGTACTCGCGGATCTGGTCGCTGATCTCGAGGTTCCGGCCCTTTACCTGGAGATTCATCGGGACGAATCTAGCGGACTGCTCGAGCGAAGGTGACGACGTCGACCCGGCGAGCGCCGGCCTTGCGAAGCGCCGAGGCGGCCGCCGAGACCGTCGCACCGCTCGTGTAGACGTCGTCGACGAGGACAAGCGACCTCGGCGCTTTGCCCGTGGCCTGAAAGACGCCGCGCACGTTTCGGCGCCGCGCCGCGAGCGGGAGCCCGCGCTGGGGGCGCACGCCCGTGGCGCGCTCGAGCAGCGGCACGACCGGAAGCGCCCAGCGGAGGCCGAGCTCGGCGGCGAGGCGCTCGGCTGGGTTGTGACCCCGTTTCAGGCGGCGGTTGTCGTCGGCCGGAACGAAGGAGAGCGTGTAGGCACGTGGCCGCGGAACGCCTTCGACGACGAGCTCGGCCGCCAGCACCGCGAGCGTCCGCAGGCCCCGCTCCTTCCACGCGGCGACCAGACGACGAGCCGCGTCGTCGTAGGCGACGGCTGCCCGCGCGGTCGCGAACGCGATCCGCCGTCCCGCGCATTCGCGACAGCGTTCCACGGGCCACGCCGTCGGCGCGCCGCAGCGCTCGCAGCGAGGCTCTCCGAGCCGGCGCAGCTGGGGCCGGCATGTCTCGCACAGCGCCTCGGCCGGCCCTCCGCAGACCACGCACCGCCGCGGAAACACGACGTCGAGCAGCACGCGGCCACCTTACGCTCGGCTTTGTCGCGGAACTGAGCTAGTCGAGCGAATATTCGGTGCGCTGGGGCAGGCCCGCTTGCTCACGCAGGAGGTTGTCCGCGGCAAGAAGCTGCCCGAGGTCGCCGACGTCATGCCACTCACCCGAGACGCGGTAGCCGTGCACCGGCGCCCGCGTGTGCAGCCAAGCCGCGAAGTTACCCGGCGCGTCCGGCGGATTTCCGTCCTCGAGGTAGCGCGGGAGCAGCTCCAGGTCTTCGCCCTGGTAGAGGTAGGCCGCCGTCGCCGCCAGGTTGCTGCGCGGCTCGGCCGGCTTCTCCTCGAAGCCCACGACGCGGTCGCTGTCGTCGAGCTCGACGACCCCGTAGTTCCGGAGCAGCTCGCGGTCGGGCAACTCGTTCACTGCGATCGCGCTCCCGCCCTTCCTGCGCCAGAACTCGACGAAGTCCGGTAGCGAGTAGCCGACGAGGTTGTCGCCCGCAACCACCAATAGGTCGTCGCCCGCGAGCCCGCCCTGTTCGATCGCGAACGCGACGTCGCCGATGGCTCCGAGCCGGTCGTCGTTCGAGGTCGTCCCGTCGTCGTGGACGATCATGTCGTCCGGAGCCCACTCCTCGAACGCCGGAGCGAACCGCGAGTTCGTGACGAGGTGGATCTCATCGATCTCCTCAACCTCGCGGATCCGGTCGAGCAGGTAGTCGAGCATCGGCCGCTCCGCGAGCGGCAGGAGCATCTTCGGGATCGAGTCGGTGAGCGGGCTGAGCCGCGTTGCGTACCCCGCGGCAAGTATGAGCGCCTTCAGTGCCTAGGTACCTTCATCCCACGACGCCAGATATTTCTCCTGCTCGGCGCTGAGGGTGTCGATGTCGATGTGCATCGTCGCGAGCTTGAGGCGGGCGATCTCCTTGTCGATGTCCTCGGGCACGTCGTAGACCTTCTTCTCGAGCGAAGCCGCGTTCTCGACGATGTACTCCGCCGAGAGCGCCTGGTTCGCAAACGACATGTCCATCACCTGGGCCGGGTGCCCTTCCGCGACAGCGAGGTTGACCAGGCGCCCGTCGGCGAGCAGGTAGATCCGACGTCCGTCCTCGAGGATGTACTCGTCGACGAGGTTCCGTGCCTCGCGCGTCTCGGTCGCAAGCGACTTGAGCGCGGGGATGTCGATCTCGACGTTGAAGTGACCGGTGTTGGCAAGGATCGCGCCGTCCTTCATGCGCTCGATGTGCTCTCCGCGGATGACGCCCTTGTCACCGGTGGCGGTCACGAAGATGTCTCCCACCTCGGCGGCGCGCTCCATCGTCAGCACCTCGAAGCCGTCCATGACGGCTTCGAGCGCCTTCAGCGGGTCGACCTCGGTGATGATCACGTGCGAGCCCATGCCCTTCGCACGGGTGGCTAGACCGCGACCGCACCAGCCGTAGCCTGCGATCACGAACTTGCTCCCCGCGAGCAGCTTGTTCGTCGCGCGAATGACACCGTCGATCGTCGACTGGCCCGTGCCATAGCGGTTGTCGAAGAGGTGCTTCGTCTTCGCCTCGTTGACTGCGACGATCGGAAAGCCGAGCGCGCCGTCGCGCTCGAGAGCCTTGAGGCGAATGACGCCCGTCGTCGTCTCCTCCGTCCCGCCGATGACGTCGCCGAGCTGCTCCCGTCGATGCGCGTGGAGGACGCCGATTACATCGGCCCCGTCGTCCATGGTGATGTGCGGCTTGTGGTCGACGGCGGCCTCGATGTGCGCGTAGTACGTGTCGTTGTCCTCGCCCTTGATCGCGAAGACGGAGACGTCGTACTCCTCGACGAGGGCTGCAGCGGTCTCGTCCTGGGTCGAGAGGGGGTTGGAGGCACAGAGGACCAGGTCGGCGCCTCCCGCCTTCAACGTGCGCGCGAGATTGGCCGTCTCCGTCGTCACATGCAGGCAGGCCGAAATCCGGTACCCGGCGAGCGGCTGCTCGCGCTCGAACCGCTCCCGGATCGCGGCGAGCACCGGCATGTTGCGGTCAGCCCATTCGATCCGGCGCACGCCCTCTTCGGCGAGCCCGAGATCCTTGACGTCGTGTCTGCGCGTCGTGGCCATCAGTCCTCTTCTCCCTTGGGTCGGCGGAGTGTAGTCGTCATGCGGCCAGCAGCCGCTCGTGTTTTTGCTGCTCCCAGTCGAGCGCGTCGATACCCGTGCCGTGGAGCCACGTTTCGATCGCGGCTCTCAGTCCGGGCTCGCGGCGGAGGCGAATTGCGAAGGCGACGTCGCCGATCTCGACCGAGAAGCGGTGGCGCAGGTCGCTCAGTGAACGCAGCTGGTTCAGCTCGCGCAGGCCGTACGCCCGGTACCCGGAGCGCGTCCGCGCCGGCACGACGAGGCCCAGCGCCTCGACGTACCGCAGCATTCGCGGCGACCAGCCCGTGCGCTCAGCAGCCTTGCCAACCCGGAGTCCGTCCATGTCCCCAACCTTAACACAATCGTGTCAAGGATTGTCGGTTCCCTCGCGCCCGTAACGGTCTTCCAGGCGCACGATGTCCTCGAGCTGAGGGGTCGAGACCTCGATGATCGTCGTGTCCTCGAGCGCCTTCACGCGGTGGACCGTCCCCGGGCGGATCCGGAAGGCCGCGCCGGCGCCGACGACCTCCGCGCTCGGAATCTTCCCCGGCTCCCCCATCTCCAGCTCCGCGCGGCCGGAATGCACGAGCCACGACTCGTCCTTGCGACGGTGGAACTGGAGGCTCAGCGACTCGCCGGCCTTCACGAAGAGAATCTTTCCGCAGTAGTCGTCGCTCAGCGCCCAGATCAGCTCGTAGCCCCACGGCTTCTCGACCTTCGTCGGCTCGACCGCGAAGGGCTCGAGGCCGTCGAGGTTCGGCGACGTCAAGTGGTCGCTCACGCCGCGCGCCCCTCGCCGGCGGCGGCTCCCGGGCGGCGGAGCCGCCCTCCGCCCCCGCCTGACGCCGCTGCGCGCACGGTGCTCTCCGGGCCCGTGTGTCGAACACTGTGCCCTCCGGCCCCGCACGCGCAGCGGCGCCCGAGGAACACGCGAGCGATAACCAAAGTCCGACTCATTTCACCGCAGCGGCGAGCCAGTTCGGGTTCGCCCGGACGTGCTCATCCGCTACGCGGAGATCCTTGGGCGTGTTCACAGTCAGCCAGACGCCCTCGTGGCGGAACGCGTAGAGCTTCCCCTCGGCCGCGAGCTCAGGAAAGGTGGTCCGCTCGTGGTCGCCCTTCTCCGGAAGGCGCGCGATCGCCTCGTCGTCGAGGACGTCCACGCCTGCGTGCACCCAATGCGGGAGCTTCGGCGACTCGTCGAAGCCGCTGACCCGATCGTCCTCGTCGAGCTCGACCACGCCGAAGGCCGTCGGAAGGGGAGCGACGGTGAGCGTTGCCGCTGCGCCACGGGCCATGTGCGCCGCCAGGAGCGCGGACAGGTCGAGATGGATCAGCTCGTCGCCGTTCAGGACGTAGACGGGCCCGCTTTCCTCGCGCGCCTGCGCCGCGAGACGAGCCCCTCCCCCACGCCCGAGCGGCTCGGGCTCGGGCACGGTCACGATCTCCGGGCCGAGGCCTGCCAGCTCCGACTCGAAGAGCCCTTCCTGGCCGGCCGCGCAGCTGACGAGGACGCGGTCGACGCCCGCCGAGGCGAGGAGCGCGACCTGGTAGGCGGCAAGCGGCCGGCCGGCGACGGCGACGAGGGCTTTCGGACGACCCTGAGCAGCATCGCCGAGCCGCTCGGCCTTGCCGCCGGCTAGGAGGATCGCTTCCATGCTCGGCAATTCTCTCTGTTCAGCTCCGGCCGATGCCCTCGTACCGGAAGCCTGCGGCGCGCACAGCCTCCGGATCGAGCAGGTTGCGGCCGTCGACGACGAGCGGCGTTCGCATCGCCTCGAGCGTCTCCGGCGATGCCAGGCCCTCCAGCTCCGGCCACTCGGTGACGATCACCGCCGCGTCGGCTCCGCGCACCGCGTCGAGCATCGAGGCTTCGATCGAGACGCCGTCCAGCTCGGGATGACTCTGCACGAGCGGATCCCAGGCGCGCACGTGGGCGCCCTCGGAGATGAGCCTCGAGGCCAGCACGATCGAGGGAGCGTCGCGCATGTCGTCGGTGTTCGGCTTGAAGGCGAGGCCGAGCAGCGCGATCGTCTTGCCCCGCAGGTCGCCGAGGTGCTCCTGCAGCTTGTTGACCACGCGCCGCTTCTGGAGCTCGTTCACCTCCATGACCGCGCTCAGGAGCTGAAAGTGGTAGCCGCTGTTCCCGGCGAGCAGCTTCAGGAAGGAGACGTCCTTCGGGAAGCAGGAGCCCCCGTAGCCGACACCCGGCCTCAGATAGCTCGAGCCGATGCGCGGATCGAGGCCCATTCCCTCGATCACCTGGTCGACGTCGGCGCCGACCGCCTCCGAGACGTTGGCGATCTCGTTGATGAAGCTGACACGGGTCGCGAGAAACGCGTTCGACGCAAGCTTGACCATCTCCGCGGAGGGAACGCTCGTCCGTACGATCGGCGCTCCGAAGCTCTCGTAGAGCGCCGCGACGCGGTCGGCATGGTCGTCGCCGACCGAGCCGATCACGACCCGGTCGGGATGCCTGAAGTCCTCGATCGCCCTCCCCTCGGAGAGAAACTCCGGGTTCGACACGTAGCCGACCCGGCCCTCGAGCGCGTCGCGGATCCGCTCGCCGGTCCCCACTGGGACCGTGCTCTTCATGACGAGCGTCGCGTCCTCCGGCTCGCCGAGGTCCTCGACGACGGACCAGACAGGCGCCAGGTCCGCCTCGCCGGAAGGCATGGGCGGTGTGTCCACGCAGGAGAAGAAGATCCTTGCGTCCGCCTTCAGCTCGTCGGCGTCGAGCGTGAAGGTCAGCCGTTCCCGGTTGCTCTCGATCAGCTCCGCGAGCCCCGGCTCGTGAAAGGGCAGCTGGCCCGAGCTCAGCTGCTCGATACGCTCGGAGACGACGTCGCGAATGACGACGTCGTGGCCTATGTCCGCAAAGCAGGCGCCGGTGACGAGGCCGACCCAGCCCGCGCCGAAAACGCCGAGCGTCGGCTTCGGTTCGGTCATGTCCGCGACTCTACTTGCGCATGGGCCGGAGGCCCTTTGCGATCTCGAGCATGGTCTCGTTGGAGAGCTTGTCGAGCAGCGTGTTGATCACCCAGTAGCTCGCGCCGCCGGCTCTCAGGACGACCATGTGCAGGTGCGACCCGCTGTAGTAGAGGTCGTACTGACGGCCCTTGATGACCTCGCTCGCGTTCTTGCCGTCGAGAGCGGGAGCATCCTTCCAGTCGGTTTCCTGGATTCCCCAGTACTCGTTCGACCCCGTCCGGAACGTGAACCGAACCGTCTTCGAGTCGTTCATCTTGTAGACGCGGAACGGGACTTCCGGGTCGACGACGGACCCGCGCTCGAGCACCGTCGGGATCTGGAGCGGGAAGCCCGGCTTCCAGGCTGCGGCGGCGCGGACGGCCGGGAGCGTCTCCGACTTGGCCGAGCGGACGTTCGGAGGCTCGCGGGCCGGCGTGTGGTCGACGGGCGTCGGCGTCAGCCTGCCTGAGAACGTCTGGCCGACGACCACCGTGACCAGGGCGCCGTTGGCAAGGATTCGCAGGGCGCTGTTGCGCGGCATGGGCTCCACGTCGGACGAGTTGAAGAGGCCGGAGACCTTCTCCGCGGCCCGACGGGCCTTCCCGCGCCCGTTGAAGAAGATCTGCGTCCGGAACGCCCGGCTCCAGCGGGCCGGCGCGTTCGCCTGGAATCCCTCGGGCGGCTGGATGACGCGGTAGCCCTTCTGCCCCAGGAGGTAGCTCGTGTTGGCCGCGGCGCCTGCCTTGCCGTTGCCGTTCAGCACGACGACGGAGATGTTCTTCGGGCTCGGCCCGTTCTTCGAGCGCACCGGCCTGTGCAGGGCCTGGGCGGTCGCTTTCTCGGACGCCTCGACGTCGGGTTGCTGGAACTCCTCGACCGCCGCCTGGATGTTCGACGAATCGGTCGTCAGGTCGTTCGTTCCGACGAGGCCGCCGAGCTTGGCCTGGAAGAAGTTCCCGGAGGGCAGGCCGTACGCGAAGAATGCGTAGCTGATCAGGGTCTTGCCGGTGATCTCGCCGCCGCCCTGGCCGATCTCGACGTTCTTGCGCAGGACCTTGAAGATCTTGGGGACCGTGCTCGGGTTCTTCCAGCGATGGTTCACGGCCTGCTTGAGCCCCTTCACGAACTGCTGCTGGCGGGCAAGTCGGAAGAGGTCCGAGTCGGTGTGCCTGAAGCGGACGAAGTCGAGGGCCTGCTTGCCCTTCAGCTTCTGGTACCCGGGCCAGAGGTTGATCGTCGAGTACGTGTCGCCGCCCGACCGGTTGAGATTCAGGTAGCGCCGGTCGACGTCGATCCACACACCGCCGAGCTTGTCCACGATCTCGCGGAAGCCGTCGAAGTTGACGGTGATCAGGTACTGGATCTTGAGGCCGGTCAGGTTGCGGACGGTCTCGAGCGTCCCGGCGGGACCGCAGAAGGCGTACGCCGAGTTGATCTTCGCGATGGACGACCCTCCGTCCGGGCAGCGCACCTCGACGTTCAGGTCGCGCGGGAACGAAAGCAGCGAGATCGCGTTCGTGTCGGGATCGGCGCGCAGGAGCATGACGGTGTCCGAACGGGACGGTGCGGTGCCGTCCTCGGCGCGGTGGTCGTAGCCGATCACGAGCGCGTTGGCGGGTCCCCCCGGTTTCGGAACGTCCAGGATCTTCCGAGCCTGCTCGGTCCTCGCGCTCAACGACGAGAAGGCGTGAGCGTTCTCGTCCGCGTAGAGGTACGCGCCCCCGGCGATGCCGACGACGATCGCCACGCAGGCCGCGAGCACGAAGAAGAGGATGCGCCCGACCGTGCGCAAGGCGCTGCGCTTGCGCTCCGGCTGGCGGTAGCGCTGGACCGGGCTCAGGACCCCGGGCGGGAGGACGGCGCGGCCGTCGCCGTTGACGACCGCCACACGGCCCATTCCTCGCTTCAGCGTGGTTCTCATCCGAAAAAGCGCGAACGCCTCGCGGCGTCCGCCGACACGATGCTAGACGACTCGACGGCTAGTTCGCGGTGGTTCTAGCGTGCTCCTGCGTGGGCCGTGTTCAAGGACTCCTCGGCGAGACGCGTGCCCTCGACCATGTTGCGTAGCTTCTCGTAGGCGACGTCCCAGCTCCTCGTGCGCAGACCGCAGTCGGGGCAGACGTGAATCCGAGCGGGATCGCCGAAGACCTCGGTCGCGTACAGGATCCGGTCGCGCACGAGCTCAGGCGGCTCGATGAAGTCGGTGTGGATGTCGAGCACGCCGAGGCCGAGGATCGGGTCGTAGGGCAGGTCGCGCCACTTGGAGATCACCTCGTACCCGGGACGCTCGGCTCCGGAGGTGCCGAGCTCGCGCGTGTCGTAGTTCGCGAAGCCGACGCAGTACTGGCGGCAGCCGCTCATCCCCTCGATCGCCGGGAAGAAGAGGTCGTAGTCGGAGAAGCAAAGATGCGTCGAGAACATGCAGCCCTCGAGCCCCTCGACGGAGACGTTGAAGCTGTCGACGAAGACGTCGAGCTCGTCCTCCTCGGTCGAGGCTCCCGGCTCGTCGATCTGGATCCACTTCGCGCCGAGGTCGATGAGCGCCTCCAGGTTCGGGCGGATGATGTTCCGAGCGATGTCGAGGGTCAGCTCGCGGCGGGCCTCGACCTCGTCCATGCGCGAGAGACCTCCTCCGATCCGGCCCTCCTTGGGCAGGTGGTGCTCGTCGTATGACCACACCGCCAGCGTGTAGGCGCCCGTGATCGGAATCTTGAGGTCGTGCTTCGCGGCCGACTGGAGGAACGAGAACTCGTCGTTGTGGTACGGCTCGGCGAGCGAGACCGGGCCCGTCGCAGCGGACTTCGAGTAGTACTTGTTGTCGAAGGAGCGCACGGTGCCGCGTGGCTCGAAGCCGTTCGAGTGCGCGATCGCCCAGGCGTACATCTCGCTGCGCTGCTGCTCACCGTCCCAGATCACGTCCACGCCGGCGGACTCCTGGAGTCGCACGCAGTACTTGCTGGCCCAGCGGGCGATCTCGTCCGGGTCGCGCTCGTCCTGCTGGAGGAGCTCGACGAGCTGCTCGTAGTCCTCGACGCCGACCTTCTCGCCCCAGGTGCGCGCATGCTCGATGTCGCTCTCCTCGAGCGGCTTGCCCGCGGAGGTCTTCACGAGCCAGGGCGGCTTCGCCAGCGAGCCCACCTCGTGTGTCAGGAACTTGATCTCGTCAGTCATGCTGCCGCCTCAGTAGTAGCAGTCTGCGCCTTGCCCAGGCGCACGAGCTTCTCGCGTGCGACCTGCTCGGAAACGTACTGAAGGTCGCCGTTCGGCACGAGCGCGATCTCCTCCACCCCACGTTCGCGGAGGGTCTCGACAAACGCTGCGATCTCGCGCGGCTCCTCGAGCACCGAGCTCCGGGCGTCGAGCACTCCGGCGAGCAGCACCTTGCCGAACCCCTCCGGGACGTCGGTCGCCGAGGTCGCATAGAAGTCGATGCCGATCGCATGAACGGGCAGGTCGGCGACGCCTTGCTTCAGAACGTGCTGCGCGTTCCCGAACGTGAGCCAGAGCGCGAGCTTGGGGCCGCCGGCCAGGACCTCGAGAGCTTCTTCGACGGCGCCGAGGTCGGCGTTCTCCTCGCGCGCGAGATACGGCTCTTCCAGCACGACGAGCTCGGCGTCGATCGCATCGAGCTGTGGTTTCAGAACGCCCTCGGCCATAGCCTTGGGCGTGACATCCGTTCCGTGCGAGAGCGCGAAAGGCGACGGCAACGTAACGAGACGCGGGCCGGGCAGCTGAGCGATGAAGCGCTCGTCGAGCGGCGCGCGCAACTTCGGCTCGCCTGTAGTCGCGTTCGGCGCCCTGTAGAAGCTGTTCGTGTCCAGAAAGCGAGTCAGCGCGCCGGTCTCGAGACCGTCACTACCTTCGACGAGCGGCCGGAAGACGTCCTGCCAGCGCAGCATCCCGTCGGCGAGGAGATCGAAGCCCGCATCCTGCTGGGCCGAGACGAGCTGAGCGAGATCCTTGTCAGTCTGCTCGTCGACCGCCTCGGGAGTCGTGCGCCCGCGGTCGAGGTCGCGGGTCGCCTGGACGAGCTCCTCGGAGCGAGGGTAGAGCCCTGGAACAAAAGCCTTCATATCAGCCCTTTCCGACCACGTCTAGTTGATTCTCCGCGTGCTTGATCCGTTGTTCGAGCTGCCAGCGGTCGGCGTCCGACTCGCCGCGCTCGAGGCGCTCCAGCTCGGCCTGCGCGGCCTCCAGCTGCTCGCGGGCGCGCGCGTCGTCGATCTCCTTGGCGTCGACCGCGTCGTCGACGAGCGCGAGCGCGCGGTCCTGCTCGACTTTGAAGAACCCCGGCCCGGTCGCGAACTCCTGGACCTCGGTATCGCGCTTCACGTGGACACGTGTGGACCCGGCCTTCAGCATCGCGATCAGCGGCGCGTGTCGCGCGAGAACGCCGATCTCACCGTCCGCTCCCGGGACGATCAGCATCTCGGCCTCGCCCTCGAACACAGGCCCGTCAGGCGTGACGAGCGAAACGTCGAAGCTAGCCACAGTGCCCCGTCCAGTAATGCCGCCGAGCTCCTGGGTCGCGAGCACCAAGCCAGAGGCCGCACTCGACCGCGGCCAAGGCTTGTAGCCTTGGCAAGGGCGAGGGTGGACTCTGGCGCCGCGTGATCGCGGACCAGGGGCCGGCACCAAGGCATCGCTTGCGATGCCGACCATAGAAGGTCGTGCCGGCTTTGCCGGTACGACCGTTTTGTATTGCTGGATGGGGCACTACGCCGCCGCAGGCTCAGGTTCGCGCTCGACCTCAGCCTCGGCCGCCTGCGCCTCTGGCTTCTCCTCCACGGGCGCGGAGCCGCGGCCTTTCTCGACCGCCTGCTCGATCGTCCCGACCATGTAGAAGGCCTGCTCCTGAAGATCGTCGTGCTTGCCCTCCAGGATCTCCCGGAAGCCCTTGATCGTGTCCTCGAGCGAAACGAGCTCGCCGGAGATGCCCGTGAACTGCTCGGCGACGAAGTTCGGCTGCGAGAGGAAGCGCTGGATCTTCCGCGCCCGCTGCACGGTCAGCTTGTCCTCGTCGCTCAGCTCCTCCATGCCGAGGATGGCGATGATGTCCTGAAGGTCCTTATAGCGCTGGAGGATCTCCTGGACGCCTCGGGCCGTGTTGTAGTGGTCGTCGCCGACGATGTCCGGCTGCAGGGCGCGCGAGACGGACGTGAGCGGGTCGACCGCCGGGTAGATCCCCTGCTCCACGATCGCGCGGTTGAGCTCGGTCGTCGCGTCGAGGTGCGCGAACGTCGTCGCAGGCGCCGGGTCGGTGTAGTCGTCCGCAGGCACGTAGATCGCCTGGATGGAGGTCACTGAGCCCTTCTTCGTGGACGTGATCCGCTCCTGGAGCTGGCCCATCTCGGTGGCGAGCGTCGGCTGGTAGCCGACCGCGCTCGGCATGCGGCCGAGCAGCGCGGAGACCTCCGAGCCCGCCTGGACGAAGCGGAAGATGTTGTCGATGAAGAGGAGGACGTCCTGGCCCTCCTCGCGGAAGTACTCGGCCATGGTCAGCCCGGAGAGGCCGACACGGAGGCGAGCGCCCGGCGGCTCGTTCATCTGCCCGTAGACGAGCGCCACCTTGTCGATCACCTTTGATTCCTGCATCTCGAGCCAGAGGTCGTTTCCCTCGCGCGTGCGCTCCCCCACGCCGCAGAACACAGAGACACCGCCGTGATGCCGGGCGACGTTGTGGATCAGCTCCTGGATGAGGACGGTCTTGCCGACGCCGGCGCCGCCGAAGAGGCCGACCTTCCCGCCCTTGACGTACGGCGCGATCAGGTCGATCACCTTGATGCCGGTCTCGAAGATCTCTGTCTTCGGCTCGAGGTCGGAGAAGGCCGGCGGCTCGCGGTGAATGGGCCAGCGCTCGATACCTTCGCTCGGCGCTTCCTTCTGGTCGATCGGCTCGCCGATCACGTTCCAGAGGCGACCCAGGGTCTCCTCGCCGACGGGAACGGTGATCGGCCCGCCGAGGTCGACGACGTCCACGCCGCGGGACAGGCCGTCCGTGGAGTCCATCGCGACCGCGCGAACGCGGTCGTCTCCGAGGTGCTGCTGAACCTCCGCGACGAGCGCCCGCCCGTCGACGGTGATCTGCACCGCGTGGTAGATCTGGGGCAGCTTGTCGGGGAAGAGCGCGTCGATGACGACGCCCTTGACCTCGATGACCTTGCCCACGTTTTGGCCGTTTGTTTGGTCAGGCATGCGTCTCCTGGAGAGGTGGGTCTGGTGCGATTCGGCGGCGGCGTGACTTGAGGCCACTCAGCGCCTTGAGTTTACCGAAGCGCGCCCTGTCTCGACCCCCTAGGAGGGCCACTTTCCGGCCGTCTGCCTCGAGCGCCGCCACACGGGCGTCGTGATCGAGGCTTCAGACGTACGACGTGACGAGAGATGGAAACACTAAGGAGACAGTATCGCTGCGGGCGTCAGCGTTACTGCTCGTGCAGAACCGGGCCGCCACGCAACGAGCGCCGGGCCGAGGTGGGGAACCGGACCGCCTTCGCCGTGCGTTGCGACGCGAGCGCCGTATTGATGCTGAGGTTGATCGTGTCGATCCCCGGGCTTGCGGACTGGGCGCGGGCGATCGAGCGAGTTCGAACCTCGGACGAGGCCAGGATGCTGCCGAGCCCGACCGCGGCGACCGCCATCGCAGCCACAGCCGGCGCGAGCCGCAGGCGGGCGCGGCGCCGAAGTCGGCCGATCAGGATCACCTCGAAGCGCTCGCGGGGAGCCGACCGAATCGTCTTGGTCAGGCCTCTGACCGACGCGCGGAACTCCCGGCACGCTGGGCAGCCGGTGAGATGGTTTGCCAATAGGACGCGCTCGAACGTCGACAGCTCGCCGTCGACGTCGGCAGATACCCAGTGGCGGGCGCGATCACAGTTTCCATGCATCATGCTTCGATAGTTTTGACGGCTTCGTCGCGTAGAAGTTAGTCGAAACGCGGAGGTCTGGGACCGCGTCGACAAACTCACCTTAGAACAGGGAATGCCGGCTGTCGATGACCCCTCCGATGACGATGAGGACGACCCCCAGCGAGATGAAGACGGCGGAGCTCCTGATCGTGTCGTACTGCTCGCTCGGGGTCGCCCAACGGAGGCGCCTGTCGGCAGTGATTCCGAACGGGAGTATCGACGCTCCTGGCTCCTCCGACTTGACGCGGGCAGGCCCCCGGTTCCCGAGGAAGAATCCGGCGATGAGCAGAAAACAGCCTGTGAAATAGAAGCCGAGCGTGAGTGCGCGCCCGGCCGAGGTTCCGAGCACTGCGCCGAGAAGCAAGGACACTACTGCGGTCACGCCGACGGCGAGGCCCACCAACAGTGCGAGACGGCGAAGCGCCGCGAGAAGCATCCGGGGCTACGCGGGAAGCGCTTCTTCGGGCGAGCGGGCCTTCGCTCCGGATCCCCGCCGCATCTCCGTCGCGCTCATCGGCCAGCGCTCGAGTGGGTAGTGGCAGGCGGCCACGTGGTCGCCCGTGCCGAAGGGATAGAGAGGCGGCTCCTCGACGTCGCAGTGCCCCTCGACGAAGCGCGGACAGCGCGGGTGAAATCGGCACGCGCTCGGTGGATTGACGGGGCTCGGGACGTCACCTTCGAGCACGATCGGCTCGCGCTTGCGCCCCAGCTCGGGATTCGCGATCGGGACGGCCGAGAGCAACGCTCCCGTGTACGGGTGCTTCGGCTCGCTGTAGAGATCGTGACGCGAGGCGACCTCGGCCACCTTGCCCAGGTACATGACCATCACGCGGTCCGAGATGTGCCGGACGACGTTCAGGTCGTGCGCGATGAAGATGTAAGTGAGGTCGAACTCGTCCTGGAGGTCCTTGAGCAGGTTGAGGATCTGAGCCTGGACGGAGACGTCTAGCGCCGAGACCGGCTCGTCGCAGACGATCAACCGCGGGTTGACGGCAAGCGCCCGCGCAACTCCGATTCGCTGGCGCTGCCCCCCGGAGAACTCGTGCGGGAAACGGTTGTAGTGCTCCGGGTTGAGCCCGACCACCTCGAGCAGCTCCTGGACGCGGGTCTTGACCTCGCTCGGCGTCCCGAGCTTGTGCACCTCGAGCGCCTCGCCGATGATGAACCCGACGCGCTTGCGCGGGTTGAGCGAGGCGTAGGGGTCCTGGAAGATCATCGTCATCTGGCGCCGAATCGGGCGCATGGCCGCGCGAGAGAGCTTCGTGATGTCGCGACCCTCGAAGATGATGCTTCCCTCGGTCGTGTCCAGCAGCCGCACGATGCAGCGCGCCAGCGTCGACTTGCCGCAACCCGACTCGCCCACGATGCCGAGCGTCTCACCCTGGTTGACGGTGAACGAGACGCCGTCCACGGCCTGCACCTGGGCGACCTGCTTCTGGAAGATGATCCCGCGCGTGATCGGGAAGTACTTCTTGACGTCCCGAACGGCGAGGAGCTCGTCGCCGCGCGTGATCGGGTCGGTCGCCATCACCCGGCCTCGGCCATGGTCGCTGCGAGCAGCTTCGCCGCCTCGCGGTCCTTCGTCTGCGGATCGAGGAAGCACGCCTGCTCGTGCTTCGGATCGTGCTGCGCGGGCTCGAGCTCCGGCACCTTCGACTTGCAGACGTCCATGACGTATGGGCAGCGCGGATGGAAGCGGCAGCCCGAGGGCGGACGGAGGAGCGAGGGCGGCTGGCCGGGAATCTGCGTGAGCCGCTCCACGTCGGCATCCAGGCGCGGGAGCGATCCCATCAGCCCCCACGTGTACGGATGCTGGGGCCGGCTGAAGAGATCGTCCACGTTCGCCTTCTCGACGACCTTGGCTGCGTACATGACGAGCACGTCGTCTGCGGTCTCCGCGATCACGCCGAGGTCGTGCGTGATCATCAAGATCGCGCTGCCGAACTCCTGCTGGAGTCGTTTCATGAGGTTGAGGATCTGAGCCTGCGTCGTCACGTCGAGAGCTGTGGTGGGCTCGTCCGCGATCAGGAGATCGGGATCGTTGACGAGCGCCATCGCGATCATCACGCGCTGGCGCATACCGCCCGAGAACTGGTGCGGGTAGTCGTCGATCCGGTTCTCGGCGCGCGGAATGCCGACCGCCTTCAGCAACTCGAGCGCGCGAGCTCGTGCGACGCGCGTCGTAACGTCCCGGTGCAGCTGGACCGCCTCGATGAGCTGCTTCCCGATCGAGTGGACCGGGTTCAGCGACGTCATCGGGTCCTGGAAGATCATCGACATCTCGTCTCCGCGGATCTCGCGCAACTCCTTCGGCTTCGCCCCGATCAGGTTCTTGCCCTTCCACATCGCTGTGCCGCTCGACACCGTGTTCCGCTTGGGGTTCAGGCCCATGATCGTCAGGCAGGTGACGCTCTTGCCGCACCCCGACTCGCCCACGATCCCGAGGGTCTGGCCCTTCTCGATCGAGAACGACACGCCGTCGACGGCCGTGACGACGCCGTCCTCGGTATGAAAGGACGTGCGCAGGTCTGTGACTTCGAGAAGTGCCAAGAACGTGTCTCTTACGTGAGCCGGATTCGCGGATCGATCCAGGCGTAGAGCAGATCGACGACGAGGTTGAAGATAAGGATCGCAACCGTCGCAAAGACCACGACAGCCTGGACCGTGGCGAGGTCCTGGTTGTTGATCGCGAGGATCGCGGTCCTTCCGAGCCCTGGTAGCTGGAAGATGCCTTCGGTGAAGATCGCACCGCCGAGTGCGACGCCGATGTCCATCCCGAGCATCGTCACGACGGGCAAGAGCGCGTTTCGGAGAACGTGCGAGATCAAGACGCGGCGCTCGGGCGCTCCCTTCGCCCTCGCCGTGCGCACGAAGTCCTCGTTCAGGGTCTCCATCACGTTGGCCCTGATCATGCGGACATAGAGCGCCGAGAAGAGAAGCGCGAAGGTGCACCAGGGCAAAATCATGTGGTAGAACCACTGCCAGGGGCCGCCTGGAAGTCCTGAGTCCGCCGGCGCACCGAAGAAGTAGGAGTAGTTCGCGATCGGCGTAATGTCCCACTTGACTCCGAAGAAGTACGACAGGATCAGGCCGATCCACACCGGGTGCGCCGACACGCCGATCAGGACGAAGACCATCGCACCTCGGTCTAACAGCGAACGTGGCTTCAGGGCCGAGAAGATGCCGACCGTGAGCCCGATCAGCATCCAGAGAACTGCGCCGCCGATGACGAGCGACGCTGTCACCGGAGCCGCCTTGATGATCGTCTGGTTCAGCTCCTCGCTCGTGGCAAACGCGGTGCCGAGACTCGGCGTCTTGAAGTGCGGCTGCCTAAGGTGGACACCGCCCTGGAAGCTCACCGGCCTGCTCACCGGCAGCAGACGGCCGATGAACCTGCTGTATTGAATGTAGATCGGCTTGTCGAGCCCGAGTTTCTCGGTCGCGAGCACCAGACATTCCGGACGTGCCTGGTCACCTCCGCAGACCGCGCGCGCCGGGTTGTTCGGCGCCATGAAGAAGATCACGAACGTGACGAACATGATCACAAGGAAGAGCACGATCGCCCAAAGAGTTCGTCTGACGAGGTATCGGAACATCGCAGTCTCCGTTCGGTCTCTAGCGCGCCTGCCGGGATCCTATCTCAGTCATCCGTAAAGGAGACGTGAGGCGCCGCCGGTATGGGCCGGCGCCTCACGCTGCTCCCTCTTTCTTCCCTAGAGCCCTCTTACTTCAGTGACAGAGCGGGGATGCTCCAGTCCTGGTAGATCCCCTGGTACACGAGAGCCCGTGGGTCAACACGGTTGGAGAAGAAGTACCGGTTGTTGTACGTCCTCTCCGCAGCCATCGGGGCAGCCTTCTTCATGATGTCGAGATCCAGCTGACCGTAGACCTTGAGACGCTTCGGACCGACGAGTCGGGCCGCGGCCTCCATCCTCTTGTTCCACGTCGGATGGTTGAAGAACGAGTAGTTCACGTTGTTCTCATCCGTGATGTTCCCGCCGTACAGCAGGACGTTAATCCAGTCGTACGGATCCGGGTAGTCCGAGCACCAGCCCATCGAGACGCCGATGTCGGCATCGTTGCCCTTGACGCCCATGGCGTCGTAGATGTTGCCGCCGGAGAAGCCCTTCATCGTGATGTTCCCGGCGCTGAAGCCGAGGTTGATGAGGTCCTGGCGGACGATCTGGGCCTGAGCCGGGTTGATCGTGCCTGAGGAACGGAAGTAGACAGTGATCTTCCCGTCCTTGAAGTGACCCGCGGCGAGCGACTTAGCCTTGGTGATGTTCGCCTTGATGGGATACGCGTTCTCGTTCCGCCACCCAGGTACACCCGGGTTGAAGAGGTGCGTCCACGGATTACCGGCGTACGGACCCACCTGATTGACGTAGGCCTTCCGGTTGACCACGTAGGAGACAGCCTGGCGGAGCTTGACGTTGTTCTTGAACAGGTTGTTCGCCGTGTTCATCGGCAGGTACCCAGTGCAGTTGACCGCCTTCGTCCAGAAGCGGGTCTTGTTGACCCCGTACTGGTTGGCGATGCCCTGAACCTCGGCTGCCGGCAGTGGGCCCTCGTCCAGCTCGTTGTTCTTCGTCTGGTTGAACGCCGTCTGCTCGTTGAGGTTCCACTGGATGTCGAGACCCGTCAGGTTGCGCGGGCGCAGCTTGCCTGGCCCTGCCTTCCAGAACGGGTTCTGCCTGATCGACGTCAGCGTGTTCACGTCGTTGCGCGAATACGCATAGGGACCGGCCGCAGGAATCGACCGGATGTTCGCGATGTTGACGACTTCCGTCTTGAGCGGCATCTTCGTGGAGGTCGCCTGGAAGAACGGCATCGTGATCTTGGACATGAACGTGCCGTCCGCCTTCGTGAGGCGGATCTTCAGCTTGTTGCCCTTGACCGTGGCACCACTGACGTTCGTGCAGCTGCTGCTGTCGTTGCAGGCCTTCGCACCAACGATGTTCGAGCCGTTCGGGTCGACGATGAAGACCGCGCCTGGTGAGGCGAGCTCGTGATTGGCGACACGGTTGATCGCGTACTTGAAGTTGTTCGCGGTCACTGCCGAGCCGTCGCTGAACTTGAAGCCCTTCCGGATCGTGAACGTATACGTCTTACCGCCGTTCGAGACGGTGAACGTCGACGCAACCTCAGGAATGAGCTTGGTGCCCGAGGGGCCCGACCTGTCCGGATAGTTGTAGAGCTTTGCTGCGGTTGCATACTCGAGCCACCATGCGGTGGTGATGTACGCGAGCTGTGGGTCCACCTGTACGGAGGCGCCGGTGGTGCCGACTCTCCAGATGCCACCCTTCTTGAGCGGGGCGTTACCACCCGCACTCGCAAAGCTCGCTGCAACCAACAGGCTTGCCCCGGTCGCAAGCATCGCGACCGAGAGCCATAGGCGTCTGTGCATGTCTCTCCTTTCGTGAACTCGAGCCGAGCGGACTCGACCCGGGACGGTCGCCCGTCCACAGTCATAAGACGCGAGGGGACGGATTTGGTTAGTTGCGCCCGATGCGAACGGGCGTTCGGCGCTTACTGCTGGGCCGAACGGGGATCGAACGCGTCCCTGAGCCCGTCGCCGAGCAGGTTGAACGCCAGCGTGGTGATCAGCACCGCGAGGCCCGGCCACGCCATCAGGAACGGCCGGGTCGTGTAGTACTCGGGCGCGCTGGAGAGCAGGTTCCCCCAGCTCGGCACCGTGAGCGGGATGCCGATCCCGAGGAACGACAGGCCTGCCTCGAAGAGCACGTAGCTGGCCACGATCAGTGTCGAGAAGACGATCATCGGCGCGATCAGATGGGGCAGCACGTGGGAGCGGATTATCCGCATGTCGCTGGCTCCGATCATCCGGGCCGCCTCGATGTACTCCTTCTCCCGGATGGAGAAAACCTGCGCGCGCATGATCCTGGCCGGGTAGAACCAGCCGAAGACGGTGAAGATCAGAACGAGCGTGACCACGCCCGGAGGGAAGAACCCGAACGTGATCGCGTTCAGCCGAGGGCCGACCGTCGCAGCCAGCGCGATGACGAACAGCAGGAGCGGGAATGCCATCGTGATCTCGGTCACCCGGGAGATGATCGTGTCGATCCAGCCGCGGAAGTAGCCGGCGATCGCGCCGAGTAGGACGCCGATGACCATCACGCCGAGTGTCGAGAGAAGGGCGACCTCGAGCGAGACGCGGGCGCCGTAGAGGAGGCGCAGGAACTCGTCCTGCCCGAGCCTGTTCGCGGCGCCGAGGACGAGGATGTCTCGCTTGCCCGTGTACGGGTTGTCGATGTGGGTCCACGGATCCGCGGGGAGCAGGCCGGGGCTACTGACAGCCGGTGGGTCGTAGAACTGGTCGTTCGGTCCGTGCCCGATGTAGTGCTCGGCAATCGGCGCGCCGGCGAACGCGATCAGGAGCATCAGGATGATCAGGAACCCGCTGGCGATGGCGATCTTGTCGCGCTTGAAGCGGAGCCAGACAAGCTCCCAGTAACCGCGGGCGCGAACCTTCTCCAGCTGCTCGCCTAGCTCGGGGCCCGACTCGCTTGCAACTGCTGCTCCCAGGCCGGCCTGGGAGCCGAGCATATCCGCGGGTTTTTCTCTGGTCGCCATGCGAATGAGGAGCATAACGACGCCGGGAGCGCCGTACTAACTCAGACTCTACCCGGAGCCGAATTGTTAGTCACGCGACTCAGGCAGTGAGAGCATCGGCGCCGGCGACCACTTCCAGGATCTCCTGGGTGATCTCGGCTTGGCGCGCTCGGTTCATCTGGAGCGTGAGGTGATCGATCAGCTCGGCGGCGTTCTTGGAGGCGTTTCGCATCGCCGTCATCCGGGCGCCCTGCTCCGAGGCGGCCGACTCGAGCAGCGCGCGATAGAGCTCCGTCTCGACGTACACCGGCAGTAGGCGTTCGAGGATCTGCTCGGGCTCGGGCTCGTAGATGAAGTCGCCGAGCAGCGCCTCGGTTTTCTCGTCGTCACCTTCGAGCAGGCTCTCGGGGATCGGGAGGACCTCCTGGACGACGACGCGCTGCGTGAGCGCGGACTCGAAGTGGTTGTAGATGACGTCTACGCGGTCGACCTCTCCCTCCACGTAGAGCTGCGCGACGCGATGGGCGATCGCCTGCGCGTCGGCGTAGCGCGGGCTGTCGCTGAACCCCGACCAGGCCTGCTCGATCTCGTAGCGCCGGAAGCGCAACGTCGAGGCGCCCTTCCGGCCGGCGACGAGCCAGCGCGGCTCGATCCCCTCGCCCCGGAGACGCCGCTCGACAGCGAAGGCCTCGCGGAGAATCTGCGCGTTGAAGGCCCCGGCGAGCCCGCGATCCCCTGTCAGCGGGAGAATCGCCGTCGTCTTGACGTCCCGTCGCTGGAGCAGCGGCAGCCCGCGAACCGACGAGCTCGCACGTGCGACGCCGACCATCAGCTCCTGCATCCGATCGGCGTATGGGCGCATCGACTCGATTCTGGCCTGAGCCCGCCTGAGCTTGGCCGCGGCCACGAGCTCCATCGCGCGGGTGATCTTGCGGGTGTTCCGGACCGAGCGGATCCGGCGCTTGATGTCCTGAACCGCCGCCATTGCTACTAGGTAGCGGCTCCTACGAGCCCCGTCTCCTGCGACGCGTTGAAGCCCTGCTTGAACTTCTCGAGCTCCTTGTCCAGTCGCTTCGCGAGCTCGTCGGGGAGGTCGCCGCTCTCGCGGATCTCCTTGTAGACCGTTCCCTCGGTGCGCAGGTACTCCCGGAGCTCGTCCTGGAACCTCGAGATGTCCGGAACAGGGACGTCGTCCAGGAATCCGTTGATGCCCGCATAGATCGCGACCACCTGCTCCTCCATCGGCCACGGCTGGTACTGCGGCTGGTTGAGCGTCGCGACCATTCGCTCGCCTCGGGCAAGGGTCTGCTGGGTCTGGGGATCGAGCTCTGAGCCGAACTGGGAGAATGCCTCGAGCTCGCGGTACTGGGCCAGCTCGAGCCGCAATCGGCCGGCGACCTTCTTCATCGCCTTCGTCTGCGCACTCGAGCCCACTCGCGAGACCGAGCGGCCGACGTCGATCGCCGGCCGGACGCCCGAGAAGAAGAGATCGGCCTCGAGGAAGATCTGCCCGTCGGTGATCGAGATCACGTTCGTCGGGATGTACGCGGCGATGTCGCCAGCCTGTGTCTCGACCAACGGCAGGGCCGTGAGCGAGCCGCCGCCGCGCTCGTCGGAGAGCTTGCTGGCGCGCTCGAGCAGTCGGGAGTGGAGGTAGAAGACATCGCCGGGGTACGCCTCGCGGCCGGGCGGGCGGCGGAGAAGAAGCGACATCTGCCGGTAGGCGTCCGCGTGCTTGGAGAGGTCGTCGTACATGACGAGCGCGTGCTCACCCTTGTTCATGAAGTACTCGCCCATAGCGCAGCCCGCGTAGGGGGCCATCCACTTGATGGGCGCGGCCTCCGATGCCGGCGCCATGACGATGATCGTGTAGTCCATGGCCCCTCGGTCCTTCAGGAGCTCGTGGATCTGCGCGACGGTCGAGGCCTTCTGCCCGATCGCGACGTAGATGCAGGTCACGTCCTGGTCATGCTGGTTGAGAATCGTGTCGATCAGGATCGCCGTTTTGCCCGTCGAGCGGTCGCCGATGATCAGCTCGCGCTGGCCGCGGCCGACGTTCGTCATCGCGTCGATCGCCTTGATGCCGGTCTGGAGCGGCTCCTTGACCGGCTGGCGGTCGATGACGCCGGGCGCCTTGATCTCGAGGTTCAGCCGCTCGTCGGTCTCGATCGGCGGCCCGCCGTCAAGCGGGTTCCCCAGAGGATCCACGATGCGCCCGATCAGCGCCTCGCCCACGGGGATGCTCGCGACCCGCCCCGTCCGCTTCGCGGAATCGCCCTCCTTGATCAGGTCCCACTCGCCGAAGAGGGCGCAGCCCACGTTGTCCTCCTCGAGGTTGAAGGCGAGGCCGGTGACGCCGTGGTCGAACTCGAGCATCTCCATCGCGACGGCTGACTCGAGGCCGTAGACGCGCGCGATGCCGTCGCCGACCTGGAGGACCGTGCCCACCTCGGCGAGGTCGGTCTCGACGTCGTAGCGCTCGATCTGCTTGCGCAGGATCGAAGTGATCTCTTCGGGGCGAACCTTCACGGGCGGGCTCCTTGTACGAGTTCATGACGAAGTCGGTCGAGACGGCCGCGGACGCTCGAGTCGACCTCGAGCGAGCCGGCCTTGAGGACGAGCCCGCCGACGAGGGCGGGGTCGACGGAGCGCGTTGCTTCGACTCGCCTGCCGGAGGCGCTTTCGATCTGCTCCACGATCGAGGCCGCCTCCGTGTCGCTGAGCTCCAGCGCGGTCGTCAGCTCGACCTTGAGAATCTGCTCTTCCGCCGCGATCAATTCTTCGTACTCGCGCGCGATGTCCTCGATCAGCGCCGCGCGGCCCTTTTCGGCCACCAGGCGAAAGAAATTGCGGACGAGCTCGTCGGCACCCTCCATGACCGCGGCCAGGGCCTCGGCCTTCGCGGGCGGATCGAGCTGCGGGTTGCGCAGCAGCGCGCCCAGCTCGGGCACGTCGTGCAGCGCGGTGACGAACTCCTGAAGCTCCTCGCGAACCTCGCCGAGGCGACCCCGCTCCTTCGCCGCGTCGAAGAGCGCCTTCGCGTACGTGCGAGCGACAACAGCCATTAGTTCTTCGAGCCTTCCAGTACCGAGAAGTCGAGCTCCCGAACCGCGTCCTCGATCAAGCGCTTGTGGTCGGCTGCGTCGAGCACCTTGCCGGTGACCTTCTGCGTCGCGATCACGGTCAGCTCGGCGACCTCGGCCCGGATCGCTTCCAGGGCACGCTGCGTCTCGGCCTCGATCTGCTTCGTCGTCTCCTCGATTCGCCGGCGCCGGTCGGCCTCGAGCTCGTCGCGCATGCGCTTCTTCTGCGACTCGGCCACCTCGCGCGCCTTGGCGAGGATCTCCTCAGCCTTGCCCCGCGCCTCGGCCATCATCGCGCGGTGCTCCTCGAGCATCTTGCGAGCCTCCGCGCGGGCTGAGTCGGCCTCGGCCAGAGCCTCGCGAATCCGCTGGCGCCGCTCGTCGATGATCTTCTGGATCGCGCCGAACGCGTAGCGCTTGAGGACGAAGAACGTGACGAGGAAGCAGAAGACCGTCCAGATCATCAGCCCCGGGATGACCTGGATCAGCGGGTTTGCGGCGAGAACTGTCATCAGTGCCCCTTCCAGTAATGCCGCCGAGCTTCTGGGTCGTGAGCACCAAGCCAGAGGCCGCACTCGACCGCGGCCAAGGCTTGCAGCCTTGGCAAGGGCGAGGGTGGGCTGTGGCGCCGCGTGATCGCGGGCCAGGGGCCGGTATGTATTGCTGGAAGGGGCACTAGACCAGGACGTACGCGAGGATCGAGCCGAGCAGGCCGTAGAACACGACCGCCTCGGTCAGGGCGAAGCCGAGCCACTGGATGCCCTGGAGCTCTCCGCGAAGCTCGGGCTGACGGGCGACGGACTGGATCATCGAGCCGAAGATGTTCCCGATGCCGACGCCGGCGCCGAGAGCGCCGAGCCCGACTCCGAGCGCAAGGCCGATCGCCTTGCCGGCCTTCGTGACGTCTCCGTCCACTGCTGCGAGGATCGTTGCGACCACTGGTCCTCCTTAATGCTCGGGCTCGATCGCCGAGCCGATGTAGATAGCTGACAGGGCGGCAAAGATGAATGCCTGGATGCCGACGACGATAACGACTTCGAACATGTAGAAGGCCGCGGCGAAGGTGACGACGAACGGGGCCAGATAGATCGACTCCAGGATGAACATGAGGCCGATGAAGGTGAGGATCAGGATGTGGCCGGCGAGCATGTTCGCGAAGAGCCGGACGCTGAGCGAGATCAGGCGCATGAACTGGCCGAGGATCTCGAGTGGCACGATCAGGGCGAGGAGCGCCTTGGGCGCCTCGGGAATCCAGCTCTTGAAGTAGCGGACGGGGCCGTTCCAGCGGATGCCTTCGACGTGCGTGAAGACGAACGTCAGGAGGGCGAGCGCAAGCGTCACCGAGAGCGACGAGGTGGCGGCGTAGATGCCCCACACGGGCACGCCGTGGTACGTCTCGCCGGTGAGCGGCAACGGAATGAAGCCGAGCAAGTTGACGACGAAGATGAAGAGCAAGAGCGTCGCCACGTACGGGAACCAGCGGCCGATTGCCTTCGAGGGAAGGCCCTGCTCGGCGATCTGGGTCTGGGCGACCTCGTAGATCTGCTCCCCGATCGTCTGGCGCGTGCCGGGCTCGACCGAGATCCTCGCGCGCATCAGGCCGATGCCGAGCGCCATCGTCAGGAGCGACCCGATGATCAGGTAGACGACCGCCTTGTTGATCGACAGGTCGAGTGGCCCAAGATGGATCTCGACCCAAGGATGGAGCTCGAACTCGTGCGTGGGATCGAACTCTCCGCGCGCGAAGGCCTGGCTCGGGGCCGTGAGCGCAAGCGTGGCGAGAATGAAGAGGGCGCGTCTCATACGGGGGGGTTCCCGAAGTAGGAGACGAGCGAGAGGCCGAGCTCGACGGTGTAGGCAAGGGCGTAGGTGAGCGCGGCGGCGAGGCCCAGCCGTGGGTCGGAGACCGCGACGGCGAGCACGACGACCATCACGGCGATCGCGCGGAACATCATTCCGAAGGCCGCGACGCCGGATGCGACGAGGTTTCCCTGCGATCGCATGCGAACGAGGAGATACGAGAACGCCTGGCTTCCGGCCCAGAGGGTTGCGGCGAGCGCCCACGCTGCGAGCCGCCAGCCGGCGACGAGGTAGATGGGAAGCGCGATTGCGATGACGCCCGTTCCGGCCACGATCGGCAGCAGGACGCTCGGCGCCGGCCGCGGGCTCGTGAAGGTCCCGGCGCTCATGTGAAGTACCCGCGGTAGCGGCGGTAGACGACGAAGATGCTCGCTGGGATGCCGACGACCGCTCCGACGAGCGCGCCGATCGCGGCCGAGCCGGCGCCCCAGCCCACGAGCGCGCCCACGCCGATCCCTGCAGTGGTCGTCCCGATCAAAAGGGCACCCGCGCCTGCAGGCTCGAACGACGAGGGGCGCGAGGGCTCCATCCGTGGCGAGCATACAGAGCGGTCGGTTGGCCAAGCCAACCGACCTCTTATGGTCGGCATCGCAAGCGATGCCTTAGGACCTTGTAACAGCGGAAAGCCGCATGGCTTGGCCGAAACTGGGTGAGCTTGTACGCTCGCTTTCGTGCATGTCGAAACGGCCGGCTCCGGCCCTCGCGTCGTCCTCGTCCACGGGTCGGGCGGCAATTCGGGCTGGCCTGCGCAGCGACCGCTCGCCGAGCGCTACACGCTCGTCATGCCGACCCGGAGCGGCTATCCGCCCAATCCGCCCCTCGAACGGATCGACTTCGAGGAGCAGGCCGAGGAGCTCCTGGCGCTCCTGGAGCCGGCCGATCATCTCGTCGGGCACTCGTACGGCGGCGTCGTCTCGCTGCTCGCGGCGCCGAACGTTGCCCTGAGCTCGCTGACCGTGCTCGAGCCGCCCGCCTTTGGCGTTGCGCGTGGGAATCCAGCCGTCGACGAGCTCATAGCCGAGTTGATGCCGCTGTGGCCGACCGAGCTCGAGCCCGAGCAGTTCCTTCGGCGGTTCGTGGACGTGGTCGGCGCCGGCCCCTACAACGCACCTTCGCCCCTTTCTCCGGAGCTGGAAGCCTCGGTGCGGGCGATGATGGTCGAGCGCGCCCCGTGGGAGGCCGAGATCCCGTTCGACGCCCTGTCCGCGGCGCCGTTCCCGAAGCTCGTCGTCTCGGGCGCCCACAACGCGGCCTTCGACGCGATCTGCGACGTGCTGGAGGAACGACTCGGTGCGGAGCGGGCCGTGCTACCCGGCGCCGGCCATTCGATCCCACGCGCTCCCGGCTTCAACGACCTCCTCGAAGACTTCATCAGCCGGAACCACCGCCCCGAACCGACTTAGCAACAGACTGTTGCTAAGTCCGAAAGGGCTCTCCGGGCCACGCTTCGAAGTCAGTTGCGCGTAGCGCCGTGCTCCTCGAGGAGCCGCACCAGGCGCTCGTCGCCGCTCTGGTTGGCCGCCATCAGCGGGGTGAAGTCGTCCTGCTGGCGCGCGTTCGGCTCCGCGCCGTGCTCGAGCAGCAGGTTCGCGAGCTCGTAGCGCACTTCGGGGTCGCCCGCTGCCGCGGCGCTGTGCAACGGCATCACTTTCATCGGGTTGCGTGAAGCGGAGTTCACCTCGGCGCCGCGCTCGACCAGGAGCCGGGCGGCTTCGAGATGGCCGAAGAAGCTCGCCAGGCCGAGCGGCTGGAACCCGTCCTCCGCCCAGGCGTTCGCGAGAGACGGATCCTGGTCGAGCAGCTCCCGCACTCGCTCGGCTCGGCCGACGGCAGCCGCTTCGAACACGTCCAGCTCCCGATCCGCCGCAAGCAGCTCCTCGACTCGTACGTGATCTCCGTTGTAGATCGCTTCGAGCAGCTCAGACATCGCTCAGGCAGTCTTCCGCTCGCGCCGAGCCTCCTGCTCGCGGCGCTTGATGCGCGGGTTTGCGAGCTTCACGATCTCGAGCAGGTAGACGATGTAGATCGACGTCGCGAGGGCGGCGAGGCCGATCGTGGCGACGGCGACCGTCGGCCAGAGGTGCCACACGCCGTGCGCGCGGAAGGAGATGAAGCGCGTCGCCAGCGCGGCGCCGGCGAGGATCGCGCACCAGGCGTACATGTAGAGCGCGGCCCGGCGCTGCGAGAACCCGATGTTGGCGAAGCGGTGATGGAGATGGGTGCGATCGGCCTCGTGTAGCGGACGCCCGTGCTTCAGCCGCTTGGCGAGCACGAAGGACGTGTCCACGATCGGGATGGCGAGGACGATCAGCGGGAAGAACAGGGCGACGGTGGCCGCCGTCTTGAGGAGGCCCTGAACCGAGAGCGTGGCGAGCGTGAAGCCGAGGAGTAACGCCCCGGAGTCGCCCATGAAGATCCTCGCCGGATAGAAGTTGTGCCGGAGGAACCCGAAGCACGCTCCTGCGACGATCGCCGACAGGATCGCCGCCTCCGGCTTTCCGAGCGAGAGGGCGATCACGGCGAAGGTCGAGCCGGCGATCGCACAGATCCCCGACGCGAGCCCGTCCATCCCGTCCAGGAAGTTGACCATGTTCATGATCGCCACGATCCAGACGAAGGTCACCGGGACGCCGACCCAGACCGGGAACTCCTGGATGCCGAGAAACGGAAACGTGAAGCGGTCGATCGCAACGCCAAAGCCGAGCGGGATGGCGGCGGCGGCGCTCTGGCCGGCGAGCTTCGCCCACCACGGCAGGCCGCGGAAGTCGTCGACGACCCCGACGCAGGTCGCGACCGCGGCGCCGAGCAGGATTCCCCGGTAGGGCCCGTCCAGCCTCAGGAAGGCGAGTGCCGGCACGAAGATGCCGAGCAGGAGCGCGATCCCGCCCAGGCGCGGGATCGGCCGGATGTGCAGGCGCCGGCTCTCACCGGGCTCGTCGACGACGCCGAGGATGCGGGCGAAGCGCCCGACCGACGGCGTGAGGACGAGGACGACTCCGAGTGCGAGCAGGAATCCCCAGACGACCCCGGGGTTGTCGAGGAGTGTGTCCCACACGCTACGCGTCCAATGTACGTTGGCTTGCCATACGAGTCCGTATCAGCATGTCAAGGGCCACACGCTACGCGTCCAATGTACTTGGCGTGCCATACGAGTTCGAGTCACCTCGTCACGTGCCTACTTCGTACCGTAAAGGCGGTCGCCTGCGTCCCCGAGGCCGGGGACGATGTAGCCGCGGTCGTTCAGGCCCTGGTCGATCGAGGCGCAGTAGATCGCGACGTCCGGGTGCTCACCGTGCACTTTCTCGATCCCTTCGGGAGCCGCGACGAGGCAGATCAGGCGGACCGAGCGCGCGCCCGCGTCCTTCACCGCGGAGATCGCCGCGACGCAGGAGTTCCCCGTCGCGAGCATCGGGTCGAGGACGATCGCGTCGCGCACGCCGAGGTCGCTCGGCAGCTTGACGTAGTACTCGACGGGCTCGAGCGTCTCCTCGTCGCGAAAGAGGCCGATGAAGCCGACGCGCGCGCCAGAGACGAGCTCGAGGAAGCCGTCGAGCATGCCGACTCCGGCGCGAAGCACCGGGCACACGGCGACCTTCTTGCCGGAAATGCGCTCGACCTCGGTCCATTCGAGCGGCGTCTCGACCCGCACCGTCTCGGTCGGCAGGTCCTTCGTCGCCTCGTACGTGAGGAGCGCGGTCAGCTCGTGGACGAGGCGGCGGAAGTCACCGGTCGAGGTGCGCTTGTCGCGCAGGTACGAGAGCTTGTGGCGGACGAGCGGGTGGTCGACTTCGACGACGGTGCTCACGCCTGAGGCACCGCTTGCGGTGCCGACATCAGGATGCTCGGGCTAGGCCCGTGCGTCCGTCTGAAATGACCGGTCGACACGATTGGATTCACCACAGACGCTAATACGACGTGTAGCCGCCGAACCCCGGATAGAGCGGCCGCTTCGCGCAGAGCGCTTCGCTTCGACTGGCGAGCGCGGCGATGTCGGGCGAATCTCCGAGGGCGCCCACGATCACCTCGCCGACCTCCTTGAAGTCCTCCTCGTCGAACCCTCGCATCGTCGCGGCGGGTGTTCCGATCCGGATGCCGGATGCGACGGTCGGGGGCTGTTCGTCGAACGGGACCGTGTTGCGGTTGACCGTGAGCTTGACGTCGTCGAGACGTTCCTCAGCGGCTTTCCCCGTCCACTCCGTCTTTCTGAGATCGACCTGGAGCAGATGGGTGTCTGTTCCTCCCGTGAGCACGTCGAGGTCGCCGGCCTGGAGCGTGTCGGAAAGCGTGTCGGCGTTGGCCCGCACCTGCGTCTGGTAGTCGCGGAACGCCTCGGTCGCTGCGATCTTGAAGCAGGCCGCCTTCGCCGCAATCACATGGCAGAGCGGCCCGCCCTGCATGCCCGGGAAGACAGCCCGGTCGACCGCCTGGGCGTGCTCCTCCTTGCAGAGGACGAACCCCGCCCGCGGCCCGGCCAGCGTCTTGTGCGTCGTCGAGGTGACGAAATCGCAGTGTGGCACCGGGCTCGGGTGGAGGCCGGCTGCGACGAGGCCAGCGAAGTGCGCCATGTCGCAGAGCAGGAGCGCCCCGACCTCGTCGGCGACCTCCCGGAACTTGTCGGCCTCAACGGTGCGCGGATAGGCCGAGCCGCCGCAGATGATCAGCTTCGGCCTGTGCTCCTTCGCCAGCTTGAGCACCTCGTCGTAGTCGACGAGGTTCGTCTCGCGGCTGACGCCGTAGTGGACGATCGTGTAGAGCCGTCCGGAGAAGTTGACCTTGAGCCCGTGGGTCAGGTGGCCGCCGTGCGAGAGCTCGAGCGAGAGGATCGTGTCGCCGGGCTGGAGCGCGGCCAGGTAGACCGCCATGTTCGTCTGCGCGCCGGCGTGCGGTTGCACGTTTGCGTGCTCGGCCCCGAAGAGGTCCTTCGCCCGGTCGATCGCGGTCTGCTCGATCTCGTCGATCACCTCGCAGCCGCCGTAGTAGCGCTTCCCGGGATAGCCCTCGGCGTACTTGTTCGTGGGCACCGATCCGACGGCCTCGAGGATCGACGGCCAGGTGAAGTTCTCGGAGGCGATCAGCTCGATCTGCCCGCGCTGGCGCTCGAGCTCCCGCCCTAGGAGCTCCGCGATCTCGGGATCGATCTCGGCGATCCCCGCGCTCCGTAGCTGCTGAAGTGTCTGCTCGGCGACGGCCATGGCTGGATGGTACGCCTCAGACCTGCTGTCCGAGGCGCTCGAGGATCTGGGCCGCCGGCACGGCCCCCTCGCGAAGGACCTGCGGCTCAGGCCCGGTGACGTCGATCACCGTCGAAGGGAGTCCGGGCAGCTCTCCGCCGTCGACGAGGACCGCCGCGCCTGAACGGATCTCCTCCGGGACATCTTCGAGTCGTTTCGGGTCCGAGCCGCCTGCGAGGTTCGCGCTCGTGGCGGCGACGGCTCCGGCACGCTGGACGATCGCCTGGGTATCTCCGTGGAGCTCGGGCACGCGAACGCCGATCGTCTCCGGCCTCGCCCCGCTCAGCCAGTGAAAGCGCCGGGCCGGATTCGGGAGGATCAGAGTCAGCGCCCCGGGTAAGAGCGCGCGAATGATCGGCTCGACTCCACTTCGGAGCTCGGGGACGCACTCGAAAAGACGGTCGACGTCAGAGACGAGGA
This sequence comes from Actinomycetota bacterium, assembly GCA_038040395.1. Lineage (GTDB taxonomy): Bacteria > Actinomycetota > Thermoleophilia > Gaiellales > Gaiellaceae > VAXT01. Next base: position 55,740 of record JBBPIJ010000009.1, on the reverse strand, counting down.
GGGCCGTCGGCTGCTGCTCGTCGCGGCCCTTCAGCCGGTACATGCGGAGGACGGGCTCGGGCTCGTAGGCCGTCGCGCACAACCCGTAGACGGTGTCGGTCGGCAGGACGACCGGCTTGCCCGCCCGGATCGCCTCGACCGCGTCGTCAACGAGGCGCGCGTCCATCGACGAATCGCTCCCGCCCCGCGAGATCTTGTCCGATCGAAACCTCTTCGTAGCCGAGACTCGTGAGCAGCTCGGCCACGGTGGCCGCCTCGCCGTCGGCCGTCTCGAGCACGAGCGAGCCGCCCGGGACGAGCACCGACTGGGCCTGCGCCGCGATTGCCTCGGTCGTCCCGCAGGCCACGAGCGCCTCGCGGGGCTCGTACTCCGCGACCTCCGGGTCCAACCGGTCGATCTCGTCCGGTGGAACGTACGGCGGGTTCGAGACGACCAAGTCGAAACGCCCCTCTACGCCGGCGAAGAGCTCTCCGTGCACGAGCTCGACCCGTTCCGTCAGCCCGGTGCGGCGACGGTTCTCCTCGGCGACGGCGAGGGCCTCCAGCGAGCTGTCGGTCGCGACGACGCGGGCGCCTGGGTGCTCGTCGGCGATCGCGAGCGCGATCGCGCCAGAGCCGACACCTACGTCGAGCACACGTGGCTCGGGGACGCTTGCGAGCAGCGCAAGGCAGCGCTCGACGACCGACTCGGTCTCCGGGCGAGGGACGAGAACCCGGGAGTCGACGCCAAGCGTCAGCCCGCGGAAGCCCCATTCGCCGAGCACGTACGCGAGCGGCTCGCGCTGGGCGCGGCGAGTCACGAGCTCACGGAACCGTTGCTCCTCCTCGGCCGCAGGGTGGTCTCCGTCGACGTACAGCTCCGTGCGCGTGGTTCCGAGAGCGTGCGCGAGCAGCCACTCGGCATCGACACGCGGTGAGGGGCAGCCGGCCCGTTCGAGCTCTTCGGCGGCCGAGCTCAGGAGCTCGCGCGAGGTCATTCGTCGTCAGCGCCGGAGGGGCCACTTTCGGCCTCACCCGGCTTCTTGGGCTCGAGCGCGCGGCGCTGGTCCTCAGAAGCGAGCGCATCCGTGAAATCGTCGAGCTCACCATCGAGGATCCCGTCGAGCCGATGCTGGGTGAGCTTGATCCGGTGGTCGGTGACCCTGCTCTCCGCGTAGTTGTAGGTGCGGATCTTCTCCGCGCGCTCGCCCGTGCCGATCTGCGAGCGGCGCGTCGCATCCTGTTCGGCGCGCTGCTTCTGACGCTCGAGGTCATACAGGCGCGCCCGGAGCACGCGCAGCGCCTTCGCCTTGTTCTGAAGCTGGGACTTCTCGTCCTGCATCGCCACGACGACGCCGGTCGGAAGGTGCGTGATCCGGACGGCCGAGTCGGTCGTGTTCACGCTCTGTCCTCCAGGGCCGGTCGAGCGGTAGACGTCGATCTTCAGCTCGTTCGGGTCGATCTCGACCTCGACCTCCTCTGCCTCGGGCATGACGGCCACGGTCGCCGTGGAGGTGTGGATGCGCCCCTGCGACTCGGTCTGGGGCACGCGCTGCACGCGATGCGTTCCGCCCTCCCACTTGAAGATGGAGTACGCGCCGTCCCCTTTGACGGCGAACGTGACGTCCTTGAAGCCGCCGCCTTCGCTCTCGCTCACGGACAGCACCTCGGTCTTGTACCCGCGCCGCTCGGCGTAGCGCGTCAGCATCCTGTAGAGGTCACCCGCCCAGAGAGCTGCCTCGTCGCCCCCCACTCCTTGTCGGATCTCGACGAGGACGTCCTTGCGATCGGCCGGGTCGGACTCGACGAGCGCAAGAGCCAGGTCCTGTTCGAGCCGCGTAAGCCGCTCCTCCAGCTCCGGGACGAGCTCACGCAGGTCGCCGTCGTCCTGGGCAGCATCGAGGTCGGCGCGCACATCGCGCCATTCCGCGGCCAGCTTGTGCGCGCCTTCGAGCTCCTTCAGGCGCCGTCCGACATCGGCCGCCTCACGGTGGTCGTTGTAGACGGCAGGGTCGGACAGGCGCTCTTGCGTTTCCCGATAGGAGCGCTCCACCTCGTCGACGAGCTCTTGAATCGCCATGATACGAAGGGTACCGCCGCCTGAAGAAGGCCTTGACGGCGTATAGCGTGTTTGCTATCAATAGCAAGTATGCGATATAGCAAGGCGAGAGGAGCCGGCCCGAGATGACGGATTTCCCTCCAGAGCTTCCCGACAGGCTCGACGATTTCTCCCGGCGCCTCGCGGCCCTCGAACGCGAGCTCGCGGAGCTGCGGCAGGTGGCACGGCCGACCCCGCCGGCTCCTGTCGTCCCTCCGCCACCCACGGTCCCGCCCGAGCCGGTCGTCGCCCGGTCCCCTGTTCCACCTCCGCCACCGCGTTTCGAAGCTCCGCCGATGCCGCCGCGCGTGCGCCGCGAGCTCGACTGGTCGGTGCTACTCGGCGCGAAGGCGCTTTCGTGGGTCGGGGGCGCAGTGACGCTGCTCGGGATCGTCTTCTTCTTCGTCCTGGCCGTGAACAGGGGCTGGATCGGGCCCACCGCGAGGGTCACGCTGGGCGCGATCGCCTCGGCTGCGCTGTTTGGGGCAGGCCTCTACGTCAAGCGCCGCTTCGACGAGCTGTACTCCTCGGCGCTCGCGGCGGTCGGCGCCGGGATCGCAGGCGGCTACATGACGCTCCTCGCCGCGAAGGTGCTCTACGACCTCGTGCCCAACTGGGCCGCCCTGGCGATCGCGATCATGATCGCCAGCGTCGGCGTTGCCACCGCTCTCGCGTGGTCCTCCGAGCTGATCGCGGGCCTCGGGCTAATCGGCGCGACACTCGCCCCCGCAGCGCTCGGCCTCGACACGGGCGAGTTGACGGCCGCGGGGACCGGTCTCGCCGCGCTCGTCTTCGCGGCGACTGCGATCGTTGCCATCCGTGAGCGGTGGCAGAAGCTGCTCGTAGCCGGCATCGCCGCGAGCCTGCCGCAGGCCGTGATCCTCCTCGCCCAGTCCGAGCCGACCGAGTGGAACGTCGTCGCGGCTGCGGCCCTGTTCTGGCTGCTCTACCTCGGCGCGGCGATCGCGTGGCAGGACCGACTGGACACCGCTGAGCTCGGATCGCTGCCGTCCTCGGTTCTGCTTCTCAGCGGTGTGTTCGGCGGTCTTGCGGCGGCGGCGCAGTTCGAGGGACGGCGAGAGGGCTGGGCCCTGCTCGCCGTTGCCGCGGTCTACGGGCTGGTTGCGGGCGCCCTGTTCCCGGCCAAGCGGCATCGGGACCTCAGCGCTCTACTCGCAGCCGTCGGGCTCGCGATCGCCGCGTTCGCTGCCGCCGATCTCCTCTCAGGCCCGACGCTCGCGATCGCCTGGGCGGCGGAGGCGGCCGTGCTCGCCTGGCTCGCGCGCCGAATCGGCGAGCTTCGCTATCAGCTCGCGGCTCTTGTGTACCTCGGACTGGCAGTCGCTCACGCCGTCGTCGTCGCGGCTCCGCCGACCCAGCTCTATGAGGCCGGCGCAGAGCCTGCGCACGGAGTGCTCGCTCTCGTCGCCGTCGCTCTCTCGGCGGGGATCTTCGCCTGGTACTGCCGCCCCTGGGCCGAGTCTCGGCCGGCCCGAGGCATCTTCGCGCCGTTCGAGCCGATCCTCGCCGCGTTCCGTGGCAGCCAGGCGATCTGGCGATCGATCGCCGGCTGGACGGGGCTCGTCGCTGCCGTCTACGCCGCGTCGCTCGGCGTGCTCTGGATCGCCCAGCGGGTCTCCTCGGGGCCGGTCGCGGATGCCTTCGAGTGGGGACATGTCGCGGTGGACGGCCTCTGGGGCCTGGTCGGGCTCAGCCTGCTCGCCGCGAGCAACCGCCTCTCGCGACCGGAGCTCCGCTTCGGGGGTCTCGCGTCGATCGGTGCAGTCCTGAGCGAGGGCTTCTTCTGGGACGGCACCGAGCTCCACGGCGATGCCCGCGGGCTCGCATTTCTGGTCGCTGCGGCGACTCTGCTCACAGGCGCGTTGCTCGATCGGCTCAGCGTCCGGGACGAGCTCAGCCTCTTCGCGTCGGCAGCCTGTGCCCTGTCCAGCGTCGGCTTCGGAGTCGCGGGCGTCTTCCAGCTCGTCGACGGAGAGCGCCCGGCGAACGCAGTTCTCCTCGGTCTCGCCGGGCTCTACGTGCTGGTCGCGGCACTCGTGCTGCGCCAGGACCGAGATCTGAGCAGCTTCCTCTGGGCTCCCGCGCTCGTCGTCGCGGGCTACGCCTCCTCTCAGCTCCTCGATGGAAGCTGGCGGGTTCTCGCCTGGGCAGGCGCCGCGGCGGTGCTCGCCCTACTCGGTCGGCTCGCCGGCGAGCGGCGGTTCGAGCTTGCGTCCTTCGCGTATCTCGCCCTTGCTCTCGGGCAGACCCTGTTCGCCGAGGCTCCTCCGGGTGACTTCTTCCAGGCCAGCCGTCATCCCGAGAGCGGCGTCCCCAGCCTCCTCTTCGTGATCGGCGCGGCGGCCGTGCTCGCCATTGTCCTGCGCGACGAGCCCGAGGAGCCCCCCGCCGAGACGAGCCCGTACGACGAGATCGCCCACGCGATTCATGCTCGCCGGCCACTCTGGCGCCGCACGGCTGAGGCCGCCGCGGCCGTGCTCTGCGTCTACGCGATCTCGCTCACGATCCTCGGCATTGCCGAAGCCGTCGGCGGGGCGAGCGTGACCACGAACTTCGAGCGCGGCCACTCCGCAGTCAGCGCCTTCTGGGGCCTGCTGGGGCTCGTCGTCCTCTACGCCGGCCTCAAACGAGGCCTGACGTGGTTGCGGCTGCTCGGCTTCGGCCTGTTCGCGCTCTCGCTGGCGAAGCTCTTCCTCTACGACCTCGCCTACCTGAGCTCGATCACCCGCGCGCTCTCGTTCCTTGCAGTCGGCGCAGTCCTCTTGATCGCCGGCTTCTTCGTCCAGAAGCTCGGCACCGAACGCGACGCGACGGCCTGATCGTGTCCCACCGCGTCAAGAAGGCAGTTGCCGTCGCCGAGATCGTCGTTCTCGGGCCGGCGGCGGCGATTCTCGTCCTTGGCGTAGTGCCCGATCGGTTAGGGATCGAGGATTGCGAGCTGTTCGACTCGACGAACGCTTCCGCGAACTACACGTTCGGCTTCTTCATGGCGACGATCGCCTCCTGGCTTGTCCTCATCGCTGGCACGGTCGCCGCCTTTCTGCGCGGCCTACCGAACGTCGGCACCGCTCTCGCACCGGTTTGGTTCATCTGGCTCGTGCTCTCCTCGGTTGTCGTTGCGACTGCCATCGGCCCCCAGCCCTGCCAGGGCGGAGGATGGCCAGGCCCGCTTTTCTGAGCAGCAGCCTGGAGCCTTACGCCATGACTTCGACGCGCTGCTCGGTCGGCGCCTTGTCTTCGAGCTGAAGGACTTCCTTCAAGGCGCGGATCGAGACCTCGAGCTGGTCGAGCGAGGGCTCGCGAGTCGTCAGCCGCTGGAGCCAGAGCCCGGGGGCCAGCAGCGCCATCAGCACCCGGTTGCCGGTGTGCTTTCCGGCAAAGCGGATCAGCTCGTAGGCGAGGCCGGCGATGAACGGCAGCAGGAGGATGCGACTCGCGATCAGCCAGTACCAATGCGGCCGTCCGACGAACGCGAAGACGAAGATCGCGATCACCATCACCCACAGCAGGAAGGCCGTGCCGCAGCGGGGATGGATGAGACTGAAGCGCTGCACCTTCTCGGGCACGAGCTCCTCGCCTGCCTCGTACGCGTTGATCACCTTGTGCTCGGCGGCGTGATACTGGAAGACGCGCCTGAGATCGGGCAGCAACGAAATCACGAGCAGGTAGAGGACGAAGATCGTCACGCGGATCAATCCCTCGACGATCACGAACCATCCCGTCGTGTCGATGGGGAGCCAGCTCGTGATCAGCGCCGGCGTGACCTTGAAGAGCATGAGCGCGAACCCGATCGCGATCGCGAACGCGAAGATCAAAGCGCCGCGCGAGAGCTCGGTCTGAACCTCGCCCTCCTCTCCTTCCTGCTGCGCCGCGTAGTTCGCCGAGATGGCCAGCGCGCGAAAGCCGATCGCGAGCGATTCCCCGAGGGCGACGACACCGCGGACGACCGGCAGCCTGAAGAACCAATGGCGAGACATCACAGAGCGGATCGGGCGGTTGACCTCGGCGATCTCTCCGTCCGGCTTTCGCACCGCGAGCGCCCAGTTCGAGGGGCTGCGCATCATCACGCCCTCGAGGACGGCCTGGCCGCCAATCGACGCGTTGCTCATGAGAGGGAGCTAGTCGTCCTTCGGCGTAGCGCCGGCGGCCTTCTCGCGCCGCCGCTGGAAGCGCTCGACGCGTCCACCGGTATCGACGAGCTTCTGCTTGCCCGTGTAGAAGGGATGACAGGCCGAGCAGACTTCGACGTGCAGCTCAGACTTCGTGGATCGAGTCTGGAACTCGTTGCCGCAGGAGCAGCGAACGGTCGCGAAGTCGTACTCAGGATGAATGTCAGCCTTCATTTGAATTGAGGATAGCAGAGGCGATTTGGGCTACTACGTTGCCTCCTGAGACAACCACGACCACCGTGTCCCCGGGTTCCACGGCCACCTTCCCCGCCAGCAGGGCGGCCACCCCGGCGGCCGCAGCAGGCTCGCAGGCGAGCTTCGCGCGGCGGTAGAGGAAGCGCATTCCGTCGGCGAGCTCGTCCTCCGAGATCAGCACGCTTTCCACTCCCAGGGCCTGGCAAATCCGGATCGCATGCTCTCCGGCGAAGGGAGCGCTGAGCCCGTCGGCTATGGAGCTCGGCTTGACCGGCACCGGCCGGCCGGCTTCGAGGCCTCGGCTTAGGGCATCCGAGAGCTCGGGCTCGACCGCGACCACCCGCCTGCCCTCCGCCGCGACGGCAATGCCCGAGACGAGCCCGCCGCCGCCCACGGGGACGACGATCACCGTCGCGTCCGGAACGTCCTCCAGGAGCTCGAGCCCGACGGTGCCCTGGCCCGAGATCGTGAACGGATCGTCAAACGGGTGGACCAGCGGACGGCCTGTCTCCTCCATCAGCTCGGCGAGCCGCTCGAAGGCCTCGGCGGGGCCCTCGGCCTTGAGGTCGACCTCGGCGCCGTAGGCCCGCGTCGCCTCGATCTTCTGCTCGCTGGCGCCTTGCCACATCACGATCAGGGCATCGAGCTGCTCCAGCGCCGCGCAGTAGGCGAGGGCCTGCGCGTGGTTCCCGGCCGAGATGCCGATGACGCCTCGGCGTTTCTCTTCGCTCCCGAGCGAGTCGAGCTTCGTGAGAACGCCGCGCGGCTTGAACGAGCCGGTGCGCTGAAAGAGCTCCGCCTTCAGGTGAACGGGCGCGCCCACCCGCTCGCCGAGGGTCGCCGACGAGAAGACAGGCGTGCGATGGAGTCGGCCCGCGATCGCGTCGCGCGCGGCCAAGACGTCGTCGCGGGTGAGCTCAGCCACGGAAGGCCTCGACGACGGGCTCGCCGGTGAGCGGCAGCGCCGCTTCCGGCTCAGGCTCGGGCTCGTCGAGCCGGCGGAGGTTCCGGATGCTCGGGACGAGCAGCACCGCAAGCGTGGAGGCGATGAGGTATCCGAGCGAGATCCAGAGCGTGGTCGAGATCCCGATCGCGTGCGAGACGGGGCCCGCGAGGATGAAACCGAGCGGGAAGAAGGCGAACGATCCCATCCAGTCCCAGGCGCTGACACGGGAGAGCGCCTCCTCGCGCACGTGCTGCTGAAGCGTCGTCTGCCAGACGGCGCCGAAGAAGCCCATGCCGACCCCGGCAATTGCCTGGGCCGCGGCGATCTCTAGCGCCGGCGCGCGAAGCGCGAGCAAGGTGACTGCGGGTGCATAGAGGAGGATGAGGATGGCGCATACGAACATCGGACGCTGGGGTCTCCAGCGCAGGGCGAGCAGGCCGCCGAACAGCGATCCGGCTCCCCAGCCCGCGGCGATGATCCCCCACGCTGCCGCGCCGCCGAGCGACTCCTTGGCAATCACCGGGCCCAGTGTCAGGAATGGCGCGACGACGATGCAGAGAAACGTCGAGGCCCAGACCACGATCACCCACAGCCACGTGTGCGCGATGAGCTCGTGCCAGCCTGCCTTGAGGTCGGCGAGGAAGCTCTGGCGCTCTCCCTCACGGCGGAAACGGGAAAGTCGGAGAAGAGCGAGCGAGGTCGCGCTCACAGCAAACGTGGCCGCGTCGAAGACGAAGACGATGCCGGGGTTCGTCGTGGCGGCGATCACGCCCGCGAGGGCGGGGCCGAGGACGAAGGCGATGCTGCGCGAGAGGCCCAGGAGCGCGTTCGCCTGCTGAAGGCGCTGCGGACTGATCGTCGCGGGCACGAGCCCGGTGGCGGCGGGCTGGAAGAAGGACTCGGCCGTTCCGTAGATCGCGATCAGCACGACGAGGTGCCACAGCTCGGCGGCGCCGCTGAGGAGCAGGACCGCGAGCGTCGCCTGCACCGCGCAGCGGATGACGTCGGAGACGAGCATGACCATCTGCCGTGGCAGGCGGTCGGCCCACACGCCTCCGACGAGCACGAACAGGACGAGCGGGAGGATGTGCGCCGCGAGCACGACGCCGAGGGCGGTGGCAGACCTGTCGAGGGTGCCGATGACCGCGAACGAGAGCGCGACCGGAACGAGGCCGTCACCGAGAGTGGAGGTCGCCTGGCCGACCCAAAGCAGGCGGAACTGGCGCTCGCGCAGCGCCCCAAAAAGCTCCCGGCGCATGGCCTGACTTTACGTGAGCCCGCCCAACCCACCGGCGAGCCCGCCGTCCTCTTAACGGGGTCAGACCCTGTAAAGGTTTACCGGGTCTGACCCTGTAAAGGTTTACGGGGTCAGACCCGGTTAAGACTCGACCGCTACGTGAGGGTGTACTCCGGGCCTGCGCCGCCCTCTGGTGGGGTCAGCCGGCCGCCCTTGGCCGTGATCGCGCCGCACTGGACGCAGTTGGACGGCGTCACCTCGACGCTCCCGTTCTCCGCGTCGTAGACCTGAGCCGGGCACATGCGCTCCCAGAGCACCGCGATCTCCTCCGGAACGCGGGTCTGGACGCGGAGGTGGTTGGGCGCGTCGTCGCGGGTCCGGTTCCCGGAGAGGTAGACGCTCGAGAGCTTGTCGAACGTGAGCTTGCCGTCAGGCGCCGGGTAGCTCTTCGCCCGATCCGTGCGGAAGATCGGCTGCTCGGCGTCGCGCTCGGTCTCGAGGTTTCCCGGCGGGAAATTCCCCTTGCTCGCGGTCATCGCCCCGGCGAGCATGCCGCCGATGTAGAAGCCGCGGCCGAACGCCTGGCGCATGTTGCGAACCTCCTTGAGATCGCGCCAGATGAAGCTTTGGCGAACGGCATCGTCGTAGACCCCAAGCGCTCCCGGTGTCCACGGCGTACGTCCAGGCCGGAGCGTGTCCACCGCCGCCTCGGCAGCCAGGCGACCCGACTCAACCGCGTAGTGGATCCCTTTCAGCGCAGGCACGTTGACCAGCCCGGCCCCGTCCCCGCAGAAGAGGAGCCCGGGTGCGTGCAAGCGCCTGGGCAGGGCGACGAACCCACCCTCGGGGATCGTCTTCGCACCCCAGCCGACCCGCTCGCCGCCCTCGAGCATCCGCCGGACGAGCGGATTCGTCTTCAGCTCTTGGAGGAGATCGTGCACAGACAGCTCGGCGTCGCGGTAGTCGAGCCCCACGACCATTCCCACCGTGAGCATGTCCTTGCCCATCGGGTAGATGAACGAGCCGCCGAACTCGCGGTATTTCGCGCCGGCCCGAAGCGGCCAGCCCATCGTGTGGACGACCCGGCGCAGCGGCCGCGCGACCTTCCAGACCTCCTTCACCCCGAGCGCCCAGACCTGCGGGCTCTCGCCCTCGAGCCCGAACGCGTCGAGCGCGATTCCGGTCAGATGCCCCTGCGTGCCCTCGCAGAGAATGGTCACGCGCGCGAGGATGTCGGAGCCGGGCTCGAAATTCGGGAGTCGCTCCCCGTTCCGGGCACGTCCCTTGTCGCCCGTGCGCACGCCGAGGACCCGGCCGTCCTTGACCAGAAGCTTCTCGGCAGACGTCTCGGGAAGGATCGTCACGCCCGCCTCTTCCGCCTGCTCGGCAAGCCAGCGGCTGAGTTGCGAGAGCGAGGCGACGTAGTTCCCGTGGTTCTTCATGGTCGGCGGAGTCGGGATCCGCATCGCCGTCTTGGCCCGGAGGAAGTACACGCCTTCCGCCTCGACCTCACCGTAGAAGGGCATGTCCTCGATCTGCTTCTGACCGCGGAACAGCCGCCGCAGGCCGCGCGGATTGACGACGGCTCCGGAGACGAGGTGCGAGCCCGGCTGCTTGCCCTTCTCCAGGACCGCGACCGGCACCTCGCCGAGCCGCTCGGCTAGCTCGGGCGAGTCTTCGACGAGCTGTCCGAGACGGATCGCGCAGGCGAGCCCTGCAGGCCCGGCGCCGACGATCAGGATCCCGACCTCGATCCGCTCGTCGGGCGGATCGCTCGGCTCGACGACGAACTCCCGCGGCGTGAACGGAGGCGGAAAGTCGGAAGGCCGAACGCTCATCCGGCTCGGCGCTGCTGCACGAGCTCGGTCAGCTTCGGCACGATCACGTGCAGGTCACCCACGACGCCAAGGTCACAGAACTCGAAGATCGGCGCATTCGGGTCCTTGTTGATCGCGATCACGGTGCCGGAGCCCTGCATGCCGACTTTGTGCTGGATCGCGCCCGAGATGCCGCAGGCGACGTAGAGCTTCGGGGAGACCGTCCTCCCCGTCTGGCCGACCTGCGTCGCGTACGGGTACCAGCCTGCGTCGACGACTGCTCGCGTCGCCGCCACGGCGCCGCCGAGGGCTTTGGCGAGTGCCTCGACGAGCGAGAAGTTCTCCGGGCCGCCGAGACCCCGGCCGCCCGCGACGATCACATCGGCGTCCTCGATCGACGGGCCCTCCGACTCCTCGTGCGCCTGCTCGATCATCGTGGCGGCGGTCGAGAAGTCCTCGAAGCTCGGCGCGAGCTCTTCGACCTGCGCTTCGCCGCCCGACTCGACCGGGTCGAACGTGCCCGGGCGGAAGAGCGCCAGGCGGGGCTCGCTCTTCCACCCCACGTCGACATAGACCGTGTCCTCGAGCGCCGGCCGCTTGCCGACCAGATTGCCGCCGTCCTCCGCGATGTCGACGAGATCCCAGTTCAGCCCCGCGTCGAGGCGGGCGGCCAGGCCGGCCGCGACATCCGACGCCAGAACGGAAGCCGCGAAGAGGACGGTGTCGATCCCGTGCTCGCGAACGAGCTGGGCGAGCGCGTCGACGCGAGGCTGCGGGAGCGGCGCTTCGAGCTCGGGCGCGTCCGCGACGAACACCTTCGTCGCCCCGTATTTGCCCGCCTGCGCCGCCAGCTCCTTCACGCCCGAGCCAAGGACGACGCCGACCACGTCCCCGCCCAGCGACGCGGCCTTACCGAGCACTCCCAACGAGCCTTTCTGGAGCTCGCCCTCGTGATGCTCGAGGAAGACCGCAGTGCTCACAGCAGCTTCTTCTCCGCGAGGAAGTCCACGATCTGCTGCGCGGCGCTCCCGTCGTCCTCGATCTTGCGGGCATCCCCGCGCGGCGGCGGATCGCCGAGAGCGAGCACCGTCGTTCCCGACCCCTCTTCGCCGAGGTCCCCTCCCTCGAGACCGAGCTCTGCGGCCGTGAGCGTCTCCTGCGGCTTGCTCTTCGCGCCCATGATCCCCTTGAGCGAGGGGTAGCGCGGCTCGTTGATCGCGTCCGAGACGGCGACGACGACCGGCAGCGGCGCTTCGATCACGTCGTAGCCGAACTCGGTCTGCCGCTTGCCGCGGACCTTGCCGTCGGCAACCGTCAGCTCAGCCACCTGCGAGATCACCGGTCGCCTGAGCCGGTCGGCGACAGCGGCCCACAGGACAGCGCCGTCCGAGTCGCTCGACTGCTGCCCGAAGAGGATGAGATCGGCTCCTTCGCGCTCGAGCACGGCGGCCAGCGCGCGGGAGGTCGCGACGAGATCGGAGCCCGCCGCGGCCTCGTCGGTCACGAGCACGGCCCGGTCGGCTCCCATCGCCAGCGCTTTCCGCAGCGAGTCGAGAGCCCCCGCCGGCCCGAGGGAGACGAGCACGACCTCGCTCTCTCCCTCCGCCTCCTTGACCTTGAGCGCCTCCTCCACCGCTTGCGTGTCGAAGTGGTTCAGCGCGCTCTCGCCGGAGCGCTCAAGGCGCTTGGTCGACGGGTCGATGCGCTTGTGGACAGCGCTGTCGGGGACTTCTTTGACGCACACCGCGATCTTCACGAGCAGGGACTCTAACGAGGGAAGCGAAGCCTGAGACCCGCGGAGACGTCTGCTACTGTCGGCCCCTTCGCGCGCCGCCGGCCTATGGTCAAAACCCGGACGACAGCCCGAGCACTTCTCGTGTTAGCCCTTTTCGGCCTCGCCGCAGGGACGGCTGCTGCGTACCCGCCCGAGCCCCCGCCCCCGCCAACGCCGAAGCCGAAGCCGGCGCCCAGGCCGAAGAAGCAGATGGTCTTCCCGGTGCTCGGGACCGTCCAGTTCTCGGACGACTTCGGCGCGCCACGGCCCCAGGGCCGCCATGAGGGCGTCGACATCCTCGCGCCGCGACATGCGCTCGCGCTGGCCGCCGAGGCAGGCCGGGTCCGCTTCCACACGGGCTCGTCGCGCGCCAGCTGCATGCTCTACCTCGACGGGCGGAGCGGAACGACCTACCTGTACATCCACCTGAACAACGACGTGACCAACGGCAACGACAACCGGGGCGGCTGCGTAAACGGCGTGGCGTTCCCGCGCGGCCTGAAGGACGGCGCCCGCGTCCTCGCCGGACAGCCGGTCGGGTTCGTCGGCGACTCGGGAGACGCGAACGGAATTTATCCCCACCTCCACTTCGAGCGGCACCCGGGCGGAGGGCGCGCCACCAACCCGTACCCGTACCTGATCGCCGCCCGGCGACTTCTCTTCTATGTGCCGCCCGGCAAGACGTACACGCTGACGCTGTCCGCAACGGTCATCTCGGCGCGTGAGGAGTCGTTGCGCGTGCGCGTGAACACTCTCCGCGCGCATCCGACGGCGCTCATGCTGCGCGGGCTCAACCGAGCGCTGACGCTGACCGTCCCCTCCTACGCCACGATCGAGCGCGGCCCGAACGGAGCGAACGCGCTGCTCACGAACGCCAAGCGAGGCGAGCGGGTAACGATCTGGACCGAGCCGGCGACCGTCACCGCGCAGGCCCAGGCCGGCAAGGCGGGCGCGATCAGCGCCGACCGCATCGTCCTGCCGACGAGCTAGCCGGCTAGTCGGTCGGCGTGACGGGCTCGAGGGAGCGCGCCCACGCGGGAGTGCCGAAGAAGAACCCCTTGGCGATCCGGTGCGCCTTCGTTCCGTCAGGCGCCATCGCCCAGAGCCGTGTCTCCATGGGGCCGCCGCCACCACAGCCCCCGGTGACGGGCGAGGGCTTCATCGACAGGAAGGCGAGCTGCGTGCCGTCCGGTGACCACGTCGGCGACTGGGCGCTACCCTCGGGGCCGCGGAGCACCGTCTCCTTCCGTGTCGCGAGGTCGACCACGACGACGACCTGCCGGCTGAGCTCGCGCTCGTAGACAGCGCGGTCGAACGCGATCCTCGACCCGTCCGGCGACCACGCCAGACTCTGGGCCCCAGTCGCTACCTGGCGGACGCGATCGGCATCGCCCTTCACGCTCACGACCTTGATGCGGCTCTCCTGGTCGATGAACGCAATCGATTCCCCGTCGGGAGACCATTTCGGCGACGAGACGATGCCGGTGGCGGCCTCGTCGTCGAGGACGACCTCGCGCACCTCGGTACCGTCGGCCCGAACGGTGGCCAGGACCGTCGGGGAGCCGTCGTCACAGGAGTACGAGTCGGAGCACGCGTTCCGCACGACGACGAGCCGCTTCCCGTCCGGCGACCACGCAGGCGACCAGGCGTTGCGAAGCACGAGCCGCCGGTCGCTCCCGTCGGCGCTCATCGTGTACACCGCGATGTCCTCGTCGCCCCATGCGGCCAACGCCAGGGACTTGCCGTCAGGCGACCAGGCGGGCTCCCCCATCTCCTGTGTCTCGGACAGGTCGTGGGCCGGACCGCCGGCCGGATCGACGATCTGGATTCCCTCCGACGAGAAGGCTGCGATCAGGCCGTTCCGAGGCGGGTCGGACGAGGTCGCTGTCGTGCCGGAGGGGAATGCGAGTACCGGCAAGATCGCGAGGAATCCAAGCCAGGCTTTCACGCATCAAGAGTGACACTCGAGTGTCACATTCATGTAACGAATTCTTTGAGCCCTAGCCGGTGAAGCGGGGCTCGCGCTTTTCCCAAGGCATCGCTCGCGATGCCGTTAAGAGGCCATGCCGGCTTGGCTGGCGTGGCCGTATTCCGGCGCTTCGCCTTGTCTACCGCCCAATGAAGCGAGCATCACGCTTCTCGGCGAACGCGGTCAACCCCTCTTTGGCATCCGCGCTCGCGAAGAGGTTCCCGAAGCGACCTGCCTCCGACTCGAGGTTCTCGACGTGGTCGCCCTGGAGCGCGTGATTGACCGCCGCCTTCGCGGCGGCGAGCGCGAGCGGCCCTTTCGCGGCGATCGTCCGGGCGACCTCCATCGTCTTCTCCATCAGCTCGCCCGGCTCGAAGACCGCATTGACGAGACCGATCCGGAGCGCCTCTTCGGCGTCCACCGGACGACCCGTGAGGATCAGCTCCTTCGCCACGCCGAGGCCGCAGACACGGGCGAGGCGCTGAGTCCCGCCCCAACCGGGGATGATCCCGAGGTTCACCTCCGGCTGGCCGAGCTTCGCGGTCGCGGCGGCGTAGCGGATGTCGCAGGCGAGCGCGAGCTCGCAGCCTCCGCCCAGGGCGAAGCCGTTGATCGCGGCGATGGAGACCTTCGGCGCGATCTCGAGCAGCCGCCCGACCTCCTGGCCGAGCTCGCCCCATTCCTTCGCCTCGTCGGTCGACAGGCCGCTCATGTATTTGATGTCGGCTCCTGCGGCGAAGGCGCGGTCGCCCGCGCCGGTCAGGACGATCACGCGAATGCCGTCGTCGGCGCGTAAGTCGACCAGGCTGTCGCGCAACCCGGTGAGCGTCGCGCCATCGAGCGCGTTCAGCGCTTCCGGGCGGTCGATGGTGAGGACGGCGATTCCGTCCTCGCGTGCGAGCTCCACGCTTATGAGACGGGGACCCTCTGCTTCAGGAAATCGACGATTTCGCTCGTCGGAGCACCGGGCGTGAAGATCCCGGCGACACCCTGGCTCGTGAGCTCCGCGGCGTCCTCGGCGGGGATCGTGCCGCCGACGACGACGAGGACATCCTCGGCGCCGTTCTCCTTCAGGCCCTCGAGGATGCGCGGGACGAGCGTCATGTGCGCTCCCGAGAGGATCGAGATGCCGACGGCGTCGGCGTCCTCCTGAATCGCGGTCTCGACGATCTGCTCGGGCGTCTGGTGCAAACCGGTGTAGATGACCTCCATACCCGCATCGCGGAGGGCCCGAGCGATGATCTTCGCGCCGCGATCGTGCCCATCAAGTCCGGGCTTTGCGATGACGACACGTATCTTTCCGGCCACAAGCCCAGTCTAGGGAAGATCTCGCCCAGCTAGAACGTCAGGTAAGAGGGAATCGTGTCTATGAAGCTGACCGTCGTCGGGTGCTCACCCGCGTGGCCGAATCCTGGCGGCGCCCAGTCCGGCTACCTGTTGGAAGGCCCAGGCCGCCTGCTGCTCGATTGTGGGCCCGGCGTCCTTGCCCGATTGCGTTCGAACGGGCACAACGGCTGGCCGACGATGGACGCGATCGCGATCACCCATTTCCACCTCGACCACTGGGGCGATCTCGTGCCCTGGGTCTGGGGAACGATGTGGGGCCTCGGGCACGATCAGCCAAAGCCCGAGCTCTGGCTCCCCCCCGATGGCCGCGAGGAGCTCGCGGCGTTCGGAACGCGCTTCGGGACGCCCGACATGTTCGTCCGCGTCTTCGAGCCTCGGGAATACGAGGACGGAGTGCCGTTCCAGGCAGCGGGCCTCGAGCTGACGGCGCTTCGGCTCCCGCACTACACGGTGCAGACCTACGGCTTCCGCGTCTCGAACAGCGAGCGAACCCTCGCGTACTCGGGCGACTCCGGGCCTAGCGAGCGCCTCGCCGAGCTGGCCGAGGACGTCGACCTCTTTCTCTGCGAGGCGACGCTCGAGCGCGGCGAGCTCGACGGCGAGCCGCGCGGCCATCTCTCAGCCGAAGAGGCGGTCGCCGCCTTCGACGCCTCGGGGGCGAAGCGCTTGCTCCTCACCCATCGGCCGAAGGAGCTCTCGCTCGACGAATCGCTCCAGCTCGCCTACGACGGCCTCGAGCTAGACGTCTGACGCAGCTAGAGGGTTAGTTCACCGGGAGCTGTGGAGTCCACAGCGGCATCCAGTAGTCCACGAGCCAGCGCTTACCGACGGGGACGAGCCCCATCCGGAATCTCACCGGACGAAGCTTCTCGGCCGGCCTGGCCGTGAGGCCCATGTCGACCAGGATCTCTTTCGTCGATGCGTAGTCGAGGTGGTACGTCACGTCGTCGAGGCTCGAGAGCGGGTACGGAATGACCGGCAGCGCCTTCGCATTCTTCCACTGCTCGAACGTGTAGCCCTTCTTCATCGAAGGCGCGATCACGGCCCACGACTTGCCGAGGTTCTTGCGGTCGACGGCCGTGGCGAGGAAGGTGCGGATCGTCGATCGAACCTGCGGATCGAACTGCTCGAACTTCTTGATGGTGACGCCGTTCGCATTCTTCAGCGGTGTGCTGTGCTCAGGCAGCGAAGGGCGGAAGTTGGGCTGCGCCGCAATACTCGTGTTGTCGCTGCCGCCAGCAAGCCTGAAGACGAGCACGACGACGCCGAGCACGAGGACGGCGAGGCCGAGCGCGAACATCACGCGGTTGAAGCGCTCGGAGGAGATCGTGTTCTGGATCGCGTTTATCTGCATGTCTTGTCCTCGCTGTTACTGGTCGGTCGGTAGCGGCGGAGTCCAGCGCGGCATCCAGTAGTCCACGAGCCAGTGCGCGTTGGCGCCCTTTCCGACCGGGAGCAACCCGAGCTGGAAGGTCGTCGGGCGAAGTCGCGCCGACCGCTTGGCCGCGAGCCCGACCTCGACCAGGATTTCCTTCGTCGAGGCATAGTCGAGGTAGTACTGAACCTTGTCCACGTCATCGACCGGGTACGGAATGATCGGCAGCGCCTTGGCGTTCTTCCACTGCTCGAACGTGTAGCCGGCCTTCACCGAGGGCGCCGTCACAGACCACGAGACGTCGAGGTTCTTGCGAGCGACGGCGGTGGCGATGAAGGTGCGAATCGTCGTTCTGACTTCAGGGTCGAGCTGCCAGAACGTCCTGATCGTCCTGCCGTTCGCGTTCTTCAGCGGTTCGCTGTGCACCGGCAACTGCGGATTGAAGCCAGCCTCTGGACCGGAAGGCCTCTTGTCGCTGCCGCCCACGACGGTAAACACGAGCGTGACGACCCCGGCAGCGAGAATTGCCGCGCCGAGGGTGAACATGAGCCTGTTGAAGCGCGCTGAGGCGAACCTGTTCTGGATGACGTTCTGGAATGCGTTCATGGGGTCAAAGGGATTAGACGCTCAGAGTAGCGAGATTGTTTGCGACCAAGGGGCAATCGCCTTAGAAAACCGGGGTCTCGCGCCAGATGCCCCAGACGTCTCGCAGCGCGTCGCACATCTCGCCCATGGTCACGTAGGCGCGAGAGGCCTCGACGATGATCGGCATCAGGTTGACGCCTTCCTTGGCCGCGGCTTCCTTGAGGGCCGTGAGCACTCGCTCGACATCGGCGCTCGCCCGCTTTGCCCGCACGGCCTGAACCCGCTCGATCTGCTTGCCTTCGAGGGCCGGATCGACGCGCAGGAGCTCGATCGGAGCCTCCTCATCGGCCTCGTAGCGGTTGACGCCGACGATGATTCGCTGCTTCGCCTCCACCTCGGATTGGTACCGGAACGAGGCATCGGCGATCTCCCGCTGGAAGAAGTTCTCTTCGATCGCGGGAATGACGCCGCCGATCTTCCGGATCCGCTCGAAGTAGTCGTAGGCCTCGGCCTCGAGCCGGTTCGTCAAGTCCTCCAGATACCACGAGCCGCCGAGAGGGTCGATCGTGTTGACGACGCCGGTCTCGTGCGCGATCACCTGCTGCGTGCGCAACGCGATCCGGACGGCGTTCTCTGTGGGTAGGGCAAGCGCCTCGTCGAACGAGTTCGTGTGCAGCGACTGGGTCCCGCCGAGCACCGCCGCCATCGCCTCGAGCGCCGTGCGAACGATGTTCACTTCGGGCTGCTGGGCGGTGAGCGACACGCCCGCCGTCTGCGTGTGGAAACGCATGAGCCAGGAGCGAGGGTTCCGCGCGCCGTAGCGCTCGCGCAGCTCCCGGGCCCAGATCCGCCGCGCAGCCCGGTACTTCGCGATCTCCTCGAAGAAGTCGAGGTGGGCGTTGAAGAAGAAAGAGAGGCGAGGCGCGAAGTCGTCGACGTCTAGGCCTCGCTCGGTCGCAGCGTCGACGTACGCAAACCCGTTGGCAAGCGTGAACGCGAGCTCCTGGGTGGCGTTCGAGCCGGCCTCGCGGATGTGGTACCCGGAGATCGAGATCGGATGCCAGCGCGGCATCTCCTGCGCGCAGAACTCGATCATGTCCACGACGAGCCGCATCGACGGCTCCGGCGGGAAGATCCACTCCTTCTGGGCGATGTACTCCTTGAGGATGTCCGTCTGGATCGTCCCTCGGAGCTCCGCGCGCGGGACGCCCTGCTGCTCGCCGACGACGAGGTAGAACGCGAGCAGCATCGCCGCGGGCGAGTTGATCGTCATCGAGGTCGAGACCTCGCCGAGCGGGATGCCCGAGAAGAGCGTCTCCATGTCGGCGAGCGAGTCGACCGCCACGCCCTCGCGGCCGACCTCGCCGAGCGAGCGCTCGTGGTCGGAGTCGTAGCCCATCAGCGTGGGCATGTCGAAGGCTGTCGAGAGCCCCGTCTGCCCGTGCTCGAGCAGGTAGCGGAAGCGCTCGTTCGTCTCCTCGGCGGTGCCGAAGCCCGCGAACTGGCGCATCGTCCAGAGCTTCCCGCGGTACATCGAGGGATAGACCCCACGCGTGTACGGGTAGACCCCCGGGTATCCGAGGTCACGTTCGTAGTCGGTTTCGACGTTCTCGGGCGAGTAGAGCGGCTCGTTGGGGAGCCCGGAGATCGTCGAGGAAAGCTCGCCCTCGCGCTCAGGCGTGGCGTCGAAGAGCTCGCGCTTCCATTCGGCCGCGCCGCCCTCGACGCCCTGCTGGTCCTCGGTGATCGCCATGCCATCCAATTGTACGGAGCGGCATTGACGAAACGAGGACGGCTCCCTCAATCTGAGGCCCCCATCTGCCGATGGGTGGGCGAGCCCTCGCGCGCGCGAGAACAAATATGTCTGCCAAACCTCCCCGCCTCACACTCCGGATCGCCTGCTACACGGCGGCCGCGCTCCTCTTCGCGGCCGGAGCGATCCTCTGGTTCGTCGACGAGCAGGCCACCTCCCAGGCCGAGAGCCAGGCCGCAGCGCGCGCGCACTTCCTCGCAGACATCCTCCTGCGCGACCAGCTGACCCGAGCAGACTTCGCTCGGCCCGTCATGGGCAACCGGCAGAGTGAGCTCGACACCCTCCTGCTTCGAGTCGTCCAGAACGAGGGGATCATGCGGGTCGACCTGATCGCGCCGACCGGCCTGATCACATATTCGACAGAACACCGGTTCATCGGACGCTCGCCTCGCGACCGGCCGACCAATGTGAGGAAGGCATTCGGCGGCCGAGAGATCCGCTCGGTCCAAACGACCGAGATCGAAGGCGATCGCGGCAAGGTCCTCCAGACCTATCTTCCCGTGCTCCCGAAGGGAACGGATTCCAATCCTCTCGGTGTCCTCGAGCTCTACCAGGACTACCAGACGCAGGTCGCCGACCACGCCCGGCGCACGGTCTTGCCGATCGCAGGCTTCCTCCTACTCGCTCTCATCGTCCTGTGCGCGACCCTCGTGCCGGTTCTCCGGCGGGTGACGGCTGCCGTCGAAGTCCGAAACCGCCGTCTCGTCCAGCAGGCCGCCACACTCGAGCGCTCGCTCGCGACGGCCCAGGAAGCACGGAGCGATGCCGAAGCCGCCCGCCGCGCGATGGCCGAGCAGAACAAGCGCCTCCGTGAGCTCGACCGCCTGAAGGACGAGTTTCTCTCGCTCGTCTCCCACGAGCTGCGCACGCCGCTGACCTCAATTCGGGGCTACCTCGATCTCGTGCTCGACGAGGAGGCCGGCGACCTCAACACCGAGCAGCGTCGGTTCCTCGAGGCAGTCGAGCGCAACTCCGGACGCCTGCTGCGCCTCGTCGGCGACCTCCTCTTCGTCGCCCAGGCGGACGCGGGTCGCCTCTCGCTCGAACAGGCGAAGGTGGACTTGGTGGGACTGGCCGCCGAATGCGTCGAGGCAGCTACTCCTGCTGCGGCGGAGAAGTCGATCAGCCTCGTCCTCGACGCAGCGCCAGTACCTGCGTTCGTCGGTGACCGTGGTCGCCTGGCGCAGGTGCTCGACAACCTCATCTCCAACGCCCTCAAGTTCACGCCCGAAGGCGGGAGCGTCGAGGTCAGCACCAAAGTGACCGGCGACCGCATCTGGATCGAGGTCGCGGATACCGGCATGGGCATTCCCGTCGCGGACCACCCGCGCCTCTTCGAGCGCTTCTTCCGCTCCTCCACAGCGGACGAGCGGGCGATCTCCGGCACCGGCCTCGGGCTCGCAATCGTGAAGGCGATCGTCGAGGCCCACAACGGCGAGATCACGATCGACAGCAAAGAGGGCCAGGGCACGACGTTTCGCGTCGCCCTCCCTCTCGGGGCCGAGAATGCCGTCGAGAAGATCGAGGAAGCGGCGTGATCGAGCCCCTCCCCACCTCGCTTCCCGTGGTGCTCGTCGCTGACGACGACGACGACATCCTCCAGCTCCTTTCCTTCCGCCTCGAGCGAGCCGGATACGAAGTCGTCCAGGCGCGAAACGGCGACGAGGCGCTGCGGCTCGCCCTCGAGCGGGTTCCCTCGCTTGCCGTGCTCGACGTGATGATGCCGGGGCTCGACGGCTTCGAGGTCACGCGAGCGATCCGTCGCAACGACTCGACGAGCGCAATGCCCGTCATCCTCCTGACCGCGAGGGCCCAGGCGTCCGATGTCGCCGGCGGGCTGGCCGCCGGGGCGGACGACTACATGAAGAAGCCGTTCGACGCCCGCGACCTGACGGAACGCGTCGATCGGCTGCTTCGCCTTCGGCTGATCGCCCCCGCGGACCACTAGGCACCGCCCTCGAGGCTGGTTACGCTCGCGGGCGTGCCGAAGATCCTGATAGTCGAGGACGACCAGGACACGCGCCAGCTCCTCAAGATCCGCCTCGAGGCGAACGGGTACGACACAGCCTTCGCGGCGGACGCGGTCACGGCGGTCTCGGTCGCGAGGGAGGAGCGGCCTGATCTGATCCTCCTCGACTTCGGCCTACCGGGAGGCGATGGCGTCGTCGTCATGGAACGACTGAAGATCTTTCCCGCGCTCGCCCATATCCCGGTCGTGGTCGTCAGCGCTCGCGAGCCTTCGGCGACGGGCGAGCGGTCCCTCGTCGCAGGTGCCCACGCCTACGTCCAGAAGCCGATCGACAACGAAGAGCTGCTCCGCGCGGTCCGGTCGGCGCTAGGCGAGGAGTAGCAATTCGGACTCGACGAGCCCGGCGTCATCTCACCGCGTCTCTCGGCGCAGGGCTTGCAACGTCGGCGGTCGCGGTCGTCACCGCCTGCGGTAGCCAGGAAGACAAACCGGCGAGGCCCTCCTCGACCAGCGCGGCGTGTGCCGCGATCGTCGAATGGCGCGGGACGACCTATTACGGGACGAGCGCGCAGCGGCCGCTGACCCTGGGCGCCGTCCTCGATGACGGCACGGTTCCTCCCTGCAACGACACCGTCGGTATTGGAGTGGAACCCGAGACTGAGTCGCATCCCGTGGCCGTGGCGAGAGTCGCCGGCCTGCCCCCGGAGCAGGCGATCGCCACTGACGTTGATGCCCTTTATGTCGCTCCGGGTTACTTCCCCCAGCTCCCCGGAACCCCGCTGCACGATGCGATCTACGGCTCCGAGGCGGACGTGCCCGACGAGCGTGGCAGCGTCTGCCGTGATGCTCCGACGAGGGAGCTGAGGGGAAAGTCCGCAGCGCGGTCTTCGGCTTCCTCTGGGTCGATATCGTCGACGGCGGCGACAAGCTGCCAGAGGAGCCGATCTTTCTCGAAGCGCGTACCGTGGTCGACGGTGGCGGCGAACCTCCGCACGTCAGCCCGGGCGACATCGTGCGCGCGCAGGTCCTCGTTTGCCGCAAGCGGGACGACCCGCACTTCCTGAAGCTCGTCGCGACGCGGCTGACGATCGGCAAGTGAGCCGCGCTCAGCGCCCGGCCGGGCGGAACCGGTAGCCGAAGCCTCGGACCGTTTCGATCGGCGACTCGTCCCCGCGCTTGCCGACCTTGCGGCGGAGGTAGCCGACGTAGAGCTTGACCTGGTCGCGCGAGACCGCGTGCGGGTCATCCCACGCGAGCTCGAGCAACTGCTCCTGGCTTAGGACCTGGTTCGGATTCTTGACGAACGCCTCGAGCAGGTTGTACTCGAGGCGGGTCAGAGGAATCTGGTGCCCTTCGACGGACGCGGTCCGCTGGACGAAGTCGACCTGCATGAACGAGTCCGTGTACGAGGCCGGCTCGTCGTCTCGCGGAGCGCGCCGGAGCAAGGCCTCGACGCGGGCGACGAGCTCTTCGCGGTCGAACGGCTTCGTGACGTAGTCGTCGGCGCCTCCGCGCAGGCCGCGAACCCGATCGGACTCCGAGTCGCGGGCGGTGAGCATGAGGACGGGCACCTCGCTCAGGTCGCGGATCCGTTCGAGCAGCTCCCAGCCGTCGAGGTCGGGCATCGTCACGTCGAGGAGGACGAGGTCGTGGTTCCCGTTGTGAAACGCGCGCAACGCGGCGCGGCCGTTGGCCTGGTCGTCGACGTCGTACCCGGCTCGCTCGAGCAGAAGTCGTAGGAGAGCCCGAATGTCCTCGTCGTCGTCGACGACGAGGAGGTGAGGCTTGCTTCCAACGGGATTCATACCGGGGGCGTCACTCGTCCGAGTGATTTTGACGACGCATACGGAATTCATACCTGCCTGCTGCCCCGCTTCCTACGCGTAGGAGCGAGAACTCGTCTGGAAATGGCGAGCTTCCAGGAACATCTGCGGCCGGCGAAAGCGGCGACTCTTCCACAGAACCGAGGGCAGTCGTCGCTTCGGCAGACGACTCTCCTCGGTTTGTTTGCTTGCATCCTGGCGGCGGCCTCGATGGTCACCATCCAGGCTAGGCAGGGTGCCGACAGCGTCACTGTTTGGCCGCTGCTCAGCGAGCGGCTCGGGACCCCGTCGCCAGATGCTGCGCTCGCCAGGCGACCGGCACAGGGCGTCGGAGTGCGCATCGATCGCGCCGGGTTCCACGTGACCGGACGAAACTCGGCAGTCTCGCTGCGAAGCGTCGGCTCGAGCAGCAGCCGCTGGGCGCGCTACTCGCACGGCACCGCCCGGTCGACGAGCTTTGGCCGCGAGACCGTCGTCGTCACTCCTGAGAAGACTGAGCAGTTCCTGACCGTCGAGCGGCACCAGGGCACGAAGACCTGGCGCTGGAGACTTACCTCGCCCGGCCTTACCCCGCGCCTCGGCGCGGACGGTGCGATCGCGTTCCTCGGCGGCCACAAGCTCGCCGCGATGCACGTCGAGCCGGTAGCGATCCTCGACGAGCGCGGCCAGGCCGTCACACCAAAGGGCCTCGGGTGGTCGCTCAACGGCTCCGTCCTCGAGCTCCGACTCGACGACTCGAAGCTTCCTCTCCCGTACGTCATCGACCCGGCCGTCAGCTACCGCCTGGCGCAGGTGAGTAACAACGGCGCCGGCGGCGCAGCGAGCATCACGCTCTCCTTGCCGGCTGGAGTCGTGAACAACGACCTTCTCTTCATGCACATCGCGGCGCGGGGCGGCAACAACATGACGATCGCGACGCCGACCGGCTGGACGGCGCTCCGCAACACCAACAGCGGCGGCGTGACGCGGCTCGCGACCTTCTACCGAATCGCCAGTGGCGAGCCGGCCTCATATGTGGTCACCTTCGGCGGCACGACTCCGCAGGAAGCCGTCGGTGCGATCACTGCCTACTATGGCGTGAAGTCCTCGGGCGCGCTCGACGTGAACGGCGCCACCGCCGCGGGCAACAACGCCACGCCGACCGCGAGCACGATCACCGCGGCGGCCAACGCCCTTGTCATTGCGGCCTATTCGCACGGAACCGGGAACGGTCTTGCGAGCAGCGCGATGTTCACAACGGCCGCCGGCATGGCCGAGCGATATGACGCGCAGTCGCCAAACGGGACCGCCGGAAACCGCGCGAGCCTGGCCGCCGACGACATTCTGAATGCGGCAGGCGGAGCGACCGGCGCGAAGGCCGTGACTGCCAGCGCGTCCGGGCGGTGGGTCGCTCACCTAGTTTCCTTCCTCACGGACGACGTCAATCCGACGTCGACGACGACCTTCCCGGCTGCCGCCGGAAGCTACAACGCGGCCGGTTGGACCGCCGGGTGCGCGGCCGCAGGGATCTGCGGAACCGCTGCGGATGCCGACTCGTCCGTCCAGAAATCCGAAGTCTCGATCCGCCAGGGCGCCGGCAACTACTGGAACGGTGCCTCGTTCGCGAGCGCGAGCGAGGTCTGGAACCTGGCGACGGGGACGACAGCCTGGAGCTATGGCTTTAGCGCGTTCCCCGCAGACGGCGGCTACACCGTCAGGGTCAAGACGACCGACATCGCCGGCAACGCGGTCATCTCGAGCGTCACCTTCACCTACGACACGACCGCTCCGGCCCTCGCGACCTCGCTCGCCTCCAGCCCCATTGGCCCGGCGAACAACAACTCACCTGCGATCTCCGGTACCGCCGAGGCCGGCTCGACGGTCAAGCTCTATACGACTGGCACCTGCACGGGCGCGCCGACCGCGAGCGGCACAGCAGCCGCCTTCTCCAGCCCCGGGTTCACCGTCGCTGTTGGCGACGACACGTCGACCACGTTCAAGGCGACCGCGACTGACGCTGCGGGCAACGTCTCCGGCTGCTCGGCCAGCTCGGTCACCTATGTCGAGGACTCGACGGCGCCCGCGCTTCCCAGCTCGCTCGCCTCGTCTCCGGTCTCGCCCGCGAACAACAACTCGCCTGCGATCACCGGTGCCGCGGAGGCCGGTTCCACGGTCAAGCTCTACACGACAACCGACTGCTCCGGCTCGATCGCTGCTTCGGGCACTGCAGCAGCCTTCTCGAGCCCCGGTCTGACCGTCGCGGTCGCCGACAACTCGAGCACGACGCTCAAGGCGACGGCGACAGACGCTGCAGGCAACGTCTCCGGCTGCTCGGCCAGTTCGGTCACCTACGTCGAGGACTCGACGGCGCCCGGACTACCGGCTTCGCTTGCTTCTTCTCCGGTTTCACCCGCGAACAACAACTCGCCTGCGATCTCGGGTACCGCTGAGGCTGGCTCGACGGTCAAGATCTACACGACGGGCACTTGCACCGGCGCGCCGACCGCTTCTGGCACGGCGGCCGCGTTCTCCAGCCCCGGGATCACGGTCGCAGTCTCCGACGACTCGTCCACGACGTTCAAGGCGACCGCCACCGACGCGGCCGGAAACGTCTCCGGTTGCTCGGCGAGCTCGGTCACCTACGTCGAGGACTCGACGGCGCCTGCGCTGCCTCTTTCGCTCGCTTCGTCGCCGGTCTCGCCTGCGAACAACAACGGTCCGGCCATCTCCGGTACTGCCGAGGCGGGCTCCACGGTCAAGCTGTACACGACGGGCACCTGCACCGGCGCGCCGACCGCTTCCGGCACCGCGGCGGCGTTCTCGAGCCCGGGAATCACGGTCGCAATCGCCGACGACTCGAGCACGACTTTCAAGGCGACGGCGACGGACGCTGCGGGCAACGTCTCCGGCTGTTCGACCTCTTCGGTCACCTACGTCGAGGACTCGACGGCGCCTGCGCTTCCGACCTCGCTTGCCTCCAACCCCGTCGGCCCGGCGAACAACAACTCGCCAGCCATCTCCGGTACTGCCGAGGCCGGATCGACGGTCAAGCTCTACACGACGGGCACCTGCACCGGCGCGCCGACCGCTTCCGGTACCGCGGCGGCGTTCTCCAGCCCCGGGTTCACCGTCGCGGTTGGCGACGACACCTCGACCACGTTCAAGGCGACCGCCACCGACGCGGCTGGAAACATCTCCGGTTGCTCGGCGAGCTCGGTCACCTACGTCGAGGACTCCACGGCGCCTGGTCTTCCGAACTCGCTTGCTTCTTCTCCTGTTTCGCCGGCGAACAACAACTCGCCTGCCGTCTCCGGCACTGCCGAAGCCGGCTCGACGGTCAAGATCTACACGACGGGCACCTGCACCGGCGCGCCGACCGCTTCTGGCACGGCGGCCGCGTTCTCCAGCCCCGGGATCACGGTCGCAGTCTCCGACGACTCGTCCACGACGTTCAAGGCGACCGCCACCGACGCGGCCGGAAACGTCTCCGGTTGCTCGGCGAGCTCGGTCACCTACGTCGAGGACTCGACGGCGCCTGCGCTGCCTCTTTCGCTCGCTTCGTCGCCGGTCTCGCCTGCGAACAACAACTCGCCCGCGATCTCGGGTACTGCCGAAGCCGGCTCGACGGTCAAGATCTACGCGACGGGCGCCTGCACCGGCGCGCCGACAGCTTCCGGCACCGCGGCCGCGTTCTCGAGCCCGGGCATCACCCTCGCAGTCTCAGACGACACCACCACGACCTTCAAGGCAACGTCCACGGATGCCGCGGGCAACGTCTCCGGCTGCTCCGCCTCCTCGGTCACCTACATCGAGGACTCGACGGCGCCTGCGCTGCCTCTCTCACTCGCTTCGTCGCCGATCTCGCCTGCGAACAACAACTCGCCCGCGATCATCGGCACCGCCGAGGCAGGCTCGACGGTCAAGATCTACACCACGGGTGCGTGCACGGGCGCGCCGACCGCTTCAGGCACCGCGGCCGCCTTCTCGAGCCCCGGGATCACGGTCGCGGTTGCCGACGACTCGTCGACCACCTCCAAGGCGACGGCGACGGATGCGGCAGGCAACGTCTCCGGCTGCTCGGCCAGCTCGGTCACCTACGTCGAGGACTCGACGGCGCCTGCACTGCCTCTCTCACTCGCTTCGTCGCCGATCTCGCCTGCGAACAACAACTCACCGGCGATCTCGGGTACCGCGGAGGCCGGCTCGACGGTCAAGCTCTATACGACGAGCGACTGCTCCGGCTCGGTCGCGGCAAGCGGCACAGCGGGCGCGTTCTCGAGCCCGGGCATCACCGTCGCAGTCTCAGACGACACCTCAACCACTCTCAAGGCCACGACCACGGACGTGGCCGGCAACGTCTCCGGCTGCTCGGCCTCCTCGGTCACCTACGTCGAGGATTCGACGGCGCCTGTAGTGCCGGCCTCGCTCCTATCCAGCCCCGTCGGCCCGGCCAACGACAACTTGCCTGCGATCTCCGGCACCGCCGAGGCCGGGTCGACGGTCAAGCTCTACACGACCGGCACCTGCACCGGCGCGCCGACCGCTTCCGGCACCGCGGCCGCCTTCTCCAGCCCCGGGATCACGGTCGCGGTTGCCGACGACTCGTCGACCACGTTCAAGGCGACGGCGACGGATGCGGCAGGCAACGTCTCCGGCTGCTCGGCCTCCTCGGTCACCTACGTGGAGGACTCGACGGAGCCGGCGCAGCCCACTTCACTCAACTCGACGCCGATCGGCCCGGCGAACGACAACTCGCCGAAGATCTCGGGTACCGCTGAGGCGGGCTCGGCGGTCAAGCTGTACACGACGAGCGACTGCTCCGGCTCAGTCGCTGTTTCCGGCACCGCGGCCGCCTTCTCCAGCCCCGGGTTCACTGTCGCGGTCGCCGACGACTCGACGACGACGTTCAAGGCAACCGCCACCGACGCAGCCGGCAACGTGAGCAACTGCTCCGCGAGCTCCGTTACCTACGTCGAGGATTCGAGCGCCCCCGCTGCGCCCTCCGCGCTCGGCTCGACCCCGGCCTCGCCCGCCAACGACAACGCACCGAAGATCACCGGCACCGCGGAGGCCGGCTCGACGGTCAAGCTCTACACGACGAGCGACTGCTCCGGAGCGGCGACAGCAACTGGCACCGCGGCCGCCTTCGCGAGCCCCGGCCTGACGGTCGCCGTCTCCGACGATTCGACCACCACGTTCAAGGCGACGGCGACCGACCCGGTCGGGAACGTCTCCGGTTGCTCGACAGGCTTCACGTACGTCGAAGATTCGAGCGCTCCTGCCCAGCCGGCCTCGCTCGCCTCGACGCCCGCCTCGCCGGCGAACGACAACGCGCCGAAGATCACCGGCGCCGCCGAGGCAGGCTCCACGGTCAAGCTCTACGCGACGAGCGACTGCTCCGGCTCGATCGCGGCTTCCGGCACCGCAGCTGCATTCAACTCGCCCGGACTGACCGTCGCGGTCTCGAACGACTCGAGCACGATCTTCAAGTCGACGGCAACGGACGCCGCGGGCAACGTCTCGTCCTGCTCGACGGGTCTCAGCTATGTCGAGGACTCGACGGCGCCCGTGGAGCCGAGCGGATTCGGCTCGACTCCCGTTTCGCCCGCCAACGACAACTCGCCGAAGGTCTTCGGCATCGCGGAGGCCGGCTCGACGGTCGAGCTCTACACGACGAACGACTGCTCGGGCTCCGTCGCAGCGAGCGGCGGAGCTGCCGCCTTCAGCTCGCCCGGGCTGGCTGTTGCCGTCTCCGACGATTCGACCACGAGCTTCAAGGCAATCGCGACGGACGCCGCCGGCAACACCAGCGACTGCTCGAGCGCATACATCTATGTGGAGGACTCGACGTCTCCATCGCAGCCTGCTTCGCTCGACTCGACTCCGGTATCTCCAGCGAACGACAACGCGCCGAAGATCACGGGCTCCGCCGAGGCAGGCTCCACGGTCAAGCTCTACACGAGCAGTGACTGCTCCGGCTCGGTCGCTGCTTCGGGAACCGCTGCCGCTTTCAACTCGCCTGGCCTGACCGTCTCTGTCTCGGACAACTCGACAACGACCTTCAAGGCGACGGCGACCGACGCAACGGGCAACGTCAGCGGCTGCTCGGCGAGCTTCGTCACATACGTGGAGGACTCGAATAACCCGGCGGCTCCTTCGGGCCTCGGCTCAACCCCGGCCTCGCCCGCGAACGACAACGCACCGAAGATCACCGGCACCGCGGAGGCCGGCTCCACCGTCAAGCTCTACACGACCAGCGACTGCACTGGCGCGATCGCCGCGAGCGGCACCGCGACCGCCTTCGCGGGCCCCGGCTTGACGGTCGCGGTCTCCGACGACTCGACGACCACCTTCACGGCAACTGCGTCCAACGTTGCCGGCAACACCTCGCCCTGCTCGGCCGGTCTCACATACATCGAGGACTCGACAGTGCCGGCCCAGCCGAACGGCTTCGGCTCGACTCCTGCTTCGCCCGCAAACGACAACTCGCCGAAGATCACGGGCACCGCGGAGGCCGGCTCCACGGTCAAGCTCTACACGACCAGCGACTGCACTGGCGCGATCGCCGCGAACGGTACCGCCGCCGCGTTCAGCTCCCCAGGCCTGGCCGTTGCCGTCTCCGACGATTCGACCACGAGCTTCAAGGCAATCGCAACGGACGCGGCCGGCAACGCCAGCGGTTGCTCGAGCGCCTACGTCTACGTCGAGGACTCAACGCTCCCGACATCTACGGTCGCCTTCCCGTCGGCCGGCGCCAACTACTCGCCGAGCGGCTGGAACGCCGGTTGCGCGAGCGCCGGATTCTGCGGGACGGCCTCCGACGCGTCGGGCTCGGGTGTGCAGACGGTCGAGATCTCGATCCGCCGCGGCGCGGGCAACTACTACAACGGCTCGTCCTTCTCGAGCGGTAGCGAGCTCTATCTGAGCGCCTCGGGCACGACCTCCTGGAGCTACGGCTTCGCCACTTCCGAGTTCCCGGTGGACGGGAGCTACACGATCAATGTCAAGGCGATGGACAACGCCGGCAACGTCGAAAGCTTCTCGACTCGCACCTTCGTGTACGACTCCTCGGCGCCGTCGGCCCCGAGCCTCGGCTTCTCCGCCCTCACGAACGCGAGCGCGACCGGCCAGACGATCTTCTTCCGCTCGGGCGCTGCCGGCGGATTCACCGTGAGCGCTTCCTCGAGCGATCCGGACTCCGGTATCTCCGGCTACGGCTTCCCCGCGCTCGGCGCGGGCTGGAGCGGGAGCCAGAGCGGCGCGAGCTACGACTACAGCTTCAATGCAGGCGCGACCAATCCGGTTGAGCCGAACAACGTCAGCGCCCAGAACACCGCGGGCCTCTCGTCCAGCACGAGCTTCACGGTGACTCCTGACGGCCTTGCCCCGGTCACCTCGATCGCCTGCGACGGAAGCCCCTGCGCCGGCGGCTGGTACACGACGAGCTCGCTCTCGATCAGCCTGTCGGCAAACGACGGCGACTCGGGCGTCCAGGAGATTCGCTACACGACCGACGGCTCCGATCCGAGCCCGATCAACGGCATCGTCTACGCGGCTCCGTTCACCCTGAGCGCGACGACCACGGTCAAGTTCCGCTCCTACGACTCCGTGAGCAACGAGGAGGCCGTCGCCTCCCAGCTCGTCCGGATCGACGACTCAGCGCCGAGCGCGCCCGCGCTGACACTCTCGGAGAGCCCGGCAAGCCCGAAGCAGGACGTGCAGGGAACGACGATCTACTACAACCCCCAGGCCGGGAACAGCGCCGGGTTCACGGTCGACGCGACAACGAGCGACCCGCAGTCCGGGATCGACCGGGTCGGCTTCCCGACCCTCACCGGGATGACCGGCGGCGGCGACGACTCCTCGAGCCCCTACCAGGGCAGCTACTCCTGGACGAGCGCAAGCAGCGCGTCGGGCTCGCAGACGGTGACCGTTCACAACAACGCAGGCCTCACCAGCACGGCGAGCTTCACGGTCACGCCCGACACCGCTACGCCGACCGGCGGCTCCGTCAGCTACCCGAACGGCTACGCGAGCGGCTCGGTGACGATCACGACGAGCGACGGCAGCGACGCGCTCTCCGGCGTCGATCCTGCCACCCCCGTCATCGAGCGCGACGCGACCAGCCTCGTCGCGGGCGCCTGCGACCCGTTCACGGGCTCGTGGAGCACAGTCACCTCACCCGACTTGACGATCGCCTCCGGCAACTGCTACCGCTATCGCTATCGCGTCTCGGACAACGTCGGCAACGACGCCGTCTACACCTCCGGGAACGTGGTCAAGGTCTCCTCCAGCGCACCGGCCGCGCCGAGCATCACGCTCGCCGAGACTCCGGGGAGCGCAAACCAACACGTTGCCGGCGCGACCCTCTTCTACAACCCGACCGGCGGTAACTCGGGCACATTCGCGGTCGCCGCCGACGTCACCGACTCCGGCGGCTCCGGGATCGACCGCGTCAGCTTCCCGAGCCTCGGGGGCATGACCGGCGGCGGCGACGACACGACGAGCCCGTACCAGGGAAGCTACGACTGGAACGCGGGCAGCACCGCGTCGGGCTCCCAGACGGTCACCGTCCACAACAACGCGGGCCTCACGAGCTCGGCGAGCTTCACGGTCACGCCCGACTCGGCGCCCCCCACCGGCCAGTCCGCCGACCTCACCGCCGGCTATTACACGAGCCTCTCGGTTCCGGTCTCGCTCCAGGCCGGATCGGACGCGCTGTCCGGGCTCGATCCAACCTCTGCTCTGCTCGAGCGCGAGACGGCGACGCTCGCGAGCGGCAGCTGCGTCGGCTGGTCGGGCACCTGGAACGCGGTCATTCTCACGAGCGGCGCGGACACGAGCGTGCAGTCGAACCGCTGCTACCACTACCGCTACTCGATCTCGGACAACGTCGGCAACCAGTCGGCGCCTTCGGCTGCAAGCGCCGTGGCGAAGGTCGACGCGACGACGCCGGTGACGAGCGACGACGCTCCGGCCGGCTGGGGAAGCGCCCCCGTGACGGTGGCGCTCTCGGTCACCGAGACCGGCTCGGGCGTCGCCTCGACCGTGCACCGCGTCGACGGCGGCTCCTTCCAGAGCGGCACGTCGATCTCGATCCCTGCGCCGGCAGATCACTCCAACGACGGCGTGCACACGATCGAGTACCGGACGACCGACGTGGCCGGAAACGTCGAGACGCTCCGCTCGGCCACGGTGCGGATCGACACGACGCTTCCGACGACGACCGATGACGCGCCCGCCGGCTGGGGCAACTCGCCCGTCACTGTCACGCTGAGCCCGGCCGACGCGCTCTCGGGCATCGCCTCGACGCAATACCGAATTGACGGCGGCTCGTTCCAGGCCGGCACCGTGATCTCCATTTCGGCCCCGGCCGACCACTCCAACGACGGTGTGCACACGATCGAGTACCGCTCGGCCGACAACGCCGGCAACGCCAAGCCGCTTCAGACCGCGACGGTTCGCATCGACACGGAGCTGCCGAGCGGCGCGCTCACCGCCCCCGCGGACGGCGCGCACGTCAACGGCTCCGTCACGATCTCCGCCTCGGCTGCGGATCTGCTTTCAGGAGTGGCCTCGGTCGAGTTCCTCGTCCGGCCGACGGGCTCCGCCTCCTTCACCACGATCTCGACCGACACGACGGCGCCCTACGACGCGAGCTGGGACTCGTCCAGCGCGGCCGAGGGCGATGCCGAGCTCGAGGTCGTCGTCGTCGACAACGCGGGCCTCGCGGTGACCTCCGCCATTCGCACGGTCGTCGTCGACAACCCACCCACGCCGACGCTCGACGATCCGGGCGCGAACCTGGCGGGCCTCGTCACGCTTAATACGACCTCCCCGGCCGATACAACTCAGGTCGTCTTCGAGCGCAGCCCGGCCGGCGCCGGCACCTGGGCGCAGATCGCGACCGACACGAGCGCACCCTTCTCGGCCGACTTCGACACGAGCACCGTCACCGACGGTCACTACGACTTCCGCGCGATCGCAACCGACCTCGGCGGCTTCGACGGCACGAGCCCGCTCCGCACCGCGCTCGTCGACAACACCGCGCCGACCGTGGCCGTGAGCGATCCTGCAGACGGCGCAGTCGTCGGCGGGGCGAGCGTCCACGTCGCTGCGATCGCTTCCGATCTCGGCTCAGGCGTCAGCTCCGTGCGCTTCGAGCAGCGCCCGGTAGGTGGCGGCGCCTTCACGGCGATCGGCACCGACACGACCAGCCCCTACGAGGCGAGCTGGGACACGAGCGGCCTCGGCGGAGGCTACGAGCTACGCGCCGTGGCGACGGACGCCGCCGCCAACCCGGCCACTGCCGCCACTGTCACCGTGACTGTCGACGCGACCGCGCCGAGCGTCACGCTCGACGACCCGGGCGCGCTCCTCCATGGCGTCGTCAGCCTCTCGGCTACCGCACCGAGCGCCTCCGTGGCGAGCGTCTCCTTCGAGCGCCGGCCGGCAGGTGGGGGCTGGACGCGGATCGATCTCGACACGACTCGCCCGTGGGGCGCGGCCCTCGACACGAAGAGCCTCGCCGACGGCGTCTACGACCTGCGAGCCCAGGCGTTGGGTAGCGGCGGACAGGTGTTCGCAACGCACGCGCGCGAAGGCGTAGCGATCGACAACACAGCGCCGACGCTGCTTTCTGCCACCCCGGCCGACAGGTCGGTCGTCTCTGCGGTGACAAGCATCGTGCTCGTCGCGAGCGAGCCGGTGGCTGCGGTTCAGGGCGGCACCCTCGACGGCTCCGCCGCCACGAGCCAGATCTCCGGTCCCAACGTCACCTTCCCGACGAGCCCGCTGGGAGCCGGCGCCCACGTGCTGATCGGACGCCTCGTCGACGCGGCGGGCAACAGTGATGCCTTCTCCGTCCGTTTCACGGTCCAGGTCAGGGCACACGCGACGCTGAC
Source organism: Actinomycetota bacterium (assembly GCA_038040395.1). Taxonomy (GTDB): domain Bacteria; phylum Actinomycetota; class Thermoleophilia; order Gaiellales; family Gaiellaceae; genus VAXT01. The sequence goes on along the minus strand of JBBPIJ010000009.1, from coordinate 21,740 downwards.
CCTCCGCGTGAAGAAGCCAAAGACGAAGACCCTCGGCCACAAACGCTTCTTCATCGTGCCGGTCTCCCTGTCGGTCCCGGCCCGAGTGCAAGCAACGCTGCTGAGCCCCACGGGCAGACGGCTCCGCGTGGTGAAGACGAAGCTCTCCGCGGGCGGACACTCGCTGCGCTTCGTCCTACCGACCGCCTCCTTGCCGCCGGGGCGCTACACGATTCTCGTCGTCGCCACCGACTCGGACGGCTCAAAGGTCGTAAAGCGCGTGTACGTGACGGTTGCACGCAAGCATCGAACCGTGAAGGAAAGCGCGGCTCCGGCGGCCCCTTCGAACGAGGTCGTGCTCCCGGTTGCACCGGTCTCCGGTCCGGGCGACGGCGCAGCGACCACCTCCTCGGACAGCCCGGCGCCGGCCGCTAGCACGAGCAAGCCCGAGCCGAAGAAGAAGCAGCCGCCGCCGCGCGCAAAGGGCGGGGCGCTCGAGACGGCAAGCGGATATGCCGGAGGCTCGGACCCAGGCCATACCGCCGTGCTTGTGATCGGCCTCATCCTCCTCGGTTCCGCGATCGCGTTCCTCATCAAGATGGAGATGGGACGCATGCTCGCCCCGCGGCGCTAGCCGACAATCACTTCGACCGCGAAGGCCGCGGCGATCAGCACGAGCGCCGCTCCGATCGCACGCCGCAGCTGCGCCTCCGAGACGCGGCCGGTGACCCTCGCGCCGAGCCACGCTCCCGGAAGGGCTCCGGCAAGGCCGGCTGCGAGCAGGCCCCATTCGACTTCGAGCCGAAACGCGTGCGCGGCGAAGCCCGCGACGCCAAGGAAGAACCCGACGACGAGGTTCGTCCCGATCGCGCGCCGCGTGTCCAGCCCCACCGCCCGCAGCAGAGCGGGCATGCGCAAGGTGCCGAGGATGACGCCGAGCGCCCCACCGACGATCCCGATCACGAAACCGAACACGGCGGCGGAGTAGAGGCGTGGCGACGGCGACGGCCGCGCTCGAAACGGCGCGACGAGCAGGTCGAGCCCGTTCCAGGCCAGGACGGCCGCTATGCCGGCCAGAAGCGCCCGGGTCGGAACGAGGTGACCTGTCAGGGCGCCGACGACAGCGCCCACGATCGAAGTCGGCGCCATCCACGCGACCACGCGCCAGTGCACACGCCCCTCGCGCGCGTGGCTGAGCCCGCCGGAGGCCGCCGCGGCGGCGCTGATCGCGATGTTCGTCCCGGCGGCCGCGCTGGCGTCGCCCGCAGCGAGGAGCATCGCCGGCAGCCGCAGGGTGCCGAGCACGAGGCCGACCGCAGAGCCCAGGTAACCCGCGACGAACGACGCCGCAAAGGCTAAGAGGAGCTGCCAGGCCTCCAAAGCGGCTCCTCGTCACCGGCGTTCGCGACCCGGGCGAGGATGAAGAGGAGGTCGGAGAGGCGGTTGAGGTAGACGAGCGCGAGCTGGTTGATCTCGAGCTCCTCGGCCGCCTCGAGCGCTTCCCGCTCTGCGCGCCGGCACACCGCGCGCGCGACGTGCATCCGCGCGGCTGCTTCCGTCCCCCCGGGCAGGACGAAGCTCGTCAGCTCGGCGAGGTCGGCGTTGAACCGGTCGCAGTCGCCCTCGAGCGCGGCGATCTGCTCGTGCGTAATGCGAAGCCGATCAGTGACGCCGAACGGCACCGAGAGATCTGCTCCTAGGTCGAAGAGCTCGTTCTGGACCCGCGCGAGGACCTCACGCATCTCCTCGGGCAGGTCGGTCGCGAGCACGACTCCCAGCTGCGAGTTCAACTCGTCGACGGCACCGAAAGCCGCGATCCGGCAGTCCACTTTGGAGACGCGGGTTCCGTCGCCGAGGCTGGTCTCGCCTCGGTCGCCCCCGCCCGTGTAGATGCGCGTCAGGCGGACCGGCTCATCACGTTCCCGCGGCATGGTCATAGATTACGACGCGTGGAGCTTCGGCCGGCCCGTGTCGACGAGAAGGACGCCCTGGCGCAACTCTTCAGACGCGCACAGCACGGCATGACGTACGTCCCCGCGATGCCCGAAGTGCACTTGCCGCTGGTCGCCGGCCACATTGCGAAGCACGACGAAGTGTGGGTCGCCGAGGAAGCAGGGCGCATCCTCGGCTTCCTCGCGATCGACCGCTCGGAAGGCTACGGCGAGGATTTGCTGGCGAAGCTCTACGTCGACCCAGGGGCCCAGAACCGTGGCGTTGGCACGGCGCTGCTCGACAAGGCGAAGGCACTCAGGCCCGACGGCCTCGTGCTGTGGGTCTTCCAGCGCAACGAGGGCGCCCGCCGCTTCTACGAGCGCCACGGCTTCCGCCTGGTGAAGCTCACCGACGGGGCCGACAACATGGAGCGCGAGCCGGACGCGCTCTACGCCTGGCGGCCTTAGGCCGGCGCGCGTTCGGTCAGCCCGAGGATCGAACGCGCGATGACGAGCCTCTGAATCTCGCTCGTGCCCTCGTAGATCTCGGTGATCTTGGCGTCGCGGTAGTAGCGCTCGACCGGGAACTCCTTCGTGTACCCGTACCCGCCGAGGATCTGGATCGCCTCTCCGGTTTGCCGCCGCGCCATCTCGGAGGCGAAGAGCTTCGCCTTTGCGCCGGCCTCCGTGTGCGGGCGTCCCTGCTCCTTCAGCCACGCCGCGCGGTACGTGAGCAGCCGCGCGGCGTCGATCTCCGTCGCCATGTCGGCGAGCTTCCACTGGATCGCCTGGAACTCTCCGATGCGCTTGCCGAACTGCTTCCGCTCGAGCGCATAGGCGCGCGCCGTGTCGTAGGCGGCCTGTGCGATTCCGAGCGCCTGCGCACCGATCCCAATGCGGCCGCCGTCGAGCGTCGCCATCGCGACGTTGAAACCCTTGCCCTCCTCGTGCAGGAGGCGGTCGCGCTCGACCCGCGCGCCTTCGATCGCGATCGAGTTCGTGACCGAGGAGTTGAGGCCGAGCTTCTCCTCCTCGCCCGTGACGCGCACGTGGTCGGCGTCGAGGACGAACGCGGAGACGCCCTTGGCGCCTGGAGTGTCCGGGTCCGTGCGCGCAAAGAGGAGGAAGGTCCCTGCAAAACGGGCCGTGGAGATGAACTGCTTCGTGCCCGAGATCGTCCAGCCGTCGCCGTCGGGGGCCGCGGTGGTGCGGAGTGACCCCGCGTCCGACCCGGCCTCGGTCTCGGTCAGCGCGAAGGCGCCGATCACTTCACCGCGCGCGAGCGGCGGCACGAAGCGCGCGCGCTGCTCGTCGGTGCCGAACGTGAGGATCGGGAGCGTGACCGCGCTCGTGTGCACCGCCACGGTGACGCCGACCCCAGCGTCGGCGCGCGAGATCTCCTCGAGCATGAGGATGTAGGAGAGGAAGTCCGCGCCTGCCCCGCCGTATTCCTCGGGGATGCACGCTCCCATCAGCCCCAGCTCGGCGAGCTTCCCGAAGAGCTCGAGCGGAAAGTGGTGCTCCCGATCCCACTCGGCCGCGTGCGGCTCGATCTGGGCCTTGGCGAACTCGCGCGTGAGCGCCTGGATCTCACGTTGGTCGGAGGTCAGCTCGAAGTCCACGGGGCGAGTATAAGGCTGGCATTTTATGACATGTCTGTTATAAACAACAATACTTATCTGTTATACTCCCAACATGAGCAGCGGAGACCTCCTACGCGCCGCCCGACTTCGTGCAGGGCTCACCCAGGATGAGCTGGGCCGAGCGGCCGATCGCTCTCAGTCTGCAATCGCTCGGTGGGAGAGCGGTCGCGTCCAGCCCAGCCTCGAGACTCTGCGCGAACTGATTCGGGCGTGCCGGCTCGAGCTGACCTTCGGCCTCGCCAACTACGACGACTCGTATGTCCCGGAGATCAATCGTCTGCTGGACCTCGAGCCCGTGGAGCGGATCCGAGACGCGCTGGCGCGCGACCGTGCCGTGGCAGGCATCCGGAACGCCGCCGTTGCCTGAGTTCGATCCTGAGCCGATCCTCCGTGTCCTGAACGAGCACGGTGTCCGCTACGTCGTCGTGGGAGCGATTGCCGCAATCGCCCAGGGATACCCGCTGAACACAGGCGATCTCGATCTCACACCATCCCGAGATCCGAACAACCTCGAACGGCTTGCGAGAGCTCTTCAGGAGCTTGACGCACGCCTGCGAACTCCGACCAATCCGGAAGGCGTGGACTTTCCCATCGAGCCCGACTACCTCGGACAAGTCGACAGCTGGACACTCACGACCAGTCACGGCTCGCTCGATCTCCTCTTTAGGCCTGCGGGCACACGGGGATTCGAGGACTTGCACCGCGCCTCGATTGTGATCGAGGTTGGAGGTAGAGAGACACGGATCGCGGCTCTGCTCGACATCATCCGCATGAAGGAGGCAGCGGGGCGACCGAAGGATCTCGCCCAGCTTCCGGCGTTGCGTCAGACGCTCGAGATCAGTCACGATCGCGACCGCCGTCCTCAGTCGTAGCGGTAGAAGCCCTCCCCCGACTTTCGCCCCAGCCGCCCCGCAGCGACGTGCTCCCGGAGCAGCGGACACGGCTCGTACCGCTCGTCGCCGAGGCCGTCGCGGAGCACCTCCATGATCGCGACGCAGGTGTCGAGCCCGATCAGGTCGGCGAGCGCCAGCGGCCCCATCGGGTGCGCGAACCCGAGCTTGGCGATCGTGTCGATCGCCTCCGCCTCCGCGACGCCCTCGTGCAGGGCCCAGACGGCCTCGTTGATGAACGGCATCAGGATCCGGTTCGAGACGAAGCCAGGGAAGTCGTTCGCCACGGCGGGCGTCTTGCCCAGCTCCCGCGCGAGCTCGGTGATCGCCTCGGCCGTTTCGTCCGAGGTCTCACGGCCGCGCACGACCTCGACGAGCGACATGACTGGCACCGGGTTGAAGAAGTGCATTCCGATCACCCGGTCCGGCCGATTCGTGACGGCCGCGAGGGTCGAGATCGGGATCGACGAGGTGTTCGATGCGAGCACGGCTTCCGCAGGGAGCAGCTCGTCGGCGCGCCTGAAGACGCCCTCCTTGACGGCCGCGTCCTCGACCACGGCTTCGATCATCAGGTCGGCCGCGACGAGGTCGTCGACGGGCTCGACCCGGCCGAGCACCTCGTCCGGGTCGGCGCCACCTTTCTCCGCGAGCTTGACGAGGCTGCGCCGCATGGTCTCGAGACCGCGGTCGACCGCGCCGGGGACCGCGTCGTAGAGCGAGACGCGCCGACCCGAGCCGGCGACGACCTGAGCGATGCCGCCGCCCATCTGGCCGGCGCCGACCACGAGAACGTGCCCGAACCTCACGAAACGGAGGCTACTCGGGTGGAAGGTCTTCTCGCCGCCGAAAGGCGACAGGAATGAGCAGCACCGCAGCGACGGCTCCGATGAAGAAGACGAACGACAGCGGGTCCGCGTTCCCCCGCCTCTGGAAGGGCATCGACGGCTGGCACTCCTTCTCGCCCGTGCCCACGTGCCCGGCGAGCGTGCGCGTGCCCGCCTTCGGCGCGCAGGGCGTGGACGAAGCAGGCCCGGCCCAGATGGCGAGGGCCAGAACGGAAAGGAGGACGGGGCGAATCAGCCGTCCGACGAACGCCGGCCGACGCGGCGGCGTGCGTCCGGGAGTGCCGCAGTGCATGTGTACTCAGTAGGACCGATATCTCACCTCTGTGTTGGCCCACGAGCGCAAGTTCACTCGATCGAGTTAGGTCCCGGGCCACGGGCCCGGGACTCGCGCAAAGTGCTGCGCACTTTCCGCGACTTAAGAGCACGGCTCCCACGGGACGGCTCCTCGACGGTCCCGCCCCACCTCGAGGGAGCGTTCTGAGCCGGACAGGGTTTATTTCAGACTTCGATTAGGATCGCGTCGCCCTGGCCGCCGCCTGAGCAGATCGCCGCCAGCCCGAGTCCGCCCCCGTTGCGGCGAAGCTCGTGCACCATCGTCCCGAGGATGCGCGCGCCGGAGGCGCCGATTGGATGGCCGAGAGCGACAGCACCGCCGTTCACGTTCACTTTCTCCTCGTCGGCGCCGAGCATCTTCGCGGAGTTCAAGACGACCGAAGAGAAGGCCTCGTTCAGCTCGACTCGCTCGACGTCGTCGATCGTCTTCCCCGCCTTCTCGAGCGCGATCGCCCCCGCCTTCGCCGGCGTGCGCGCGAGGTACGCGAAGTCGTCGGCGACGTATCCCTGCGAGACGATCGTCGCCAGGATCTCGAGGCCCCGCTTGCGCGCGAACTCCTCGCTCGTCACGATCACCGCGCCGGCGCCGTCGTTGACGCCGGGCGCGTTCCCTGCAGTGGTCGTTCCCTCCAGGTCGAAGACGGGCTTGAGCGAAGCGAGCTTCTCGAGCGACGTGTCCCGCCGCGGGCCTTCGTCGGCGGCAACCTCGCCGACGGGAACGATCTCGTCCGCGAAGCGCCCCTCGTCGGCGGCCTTGACCGCCCGCTCGTGCGAGCGGAGCGCCCAGCGGTCCTGATCCTCGCGCGAGATGCCCAGCTCACGGCTCACGAACGAGGCCTGCTCGACCATGTGGCGATCGTCGAAGCTCGACGTGAGACCGTCATGCACCATCGAGTCGATCAGCGTGCCGTCGCCGAGGCGATAGCCGAACCGAGCCTTCTTCAGCAGGTACGGCGCGTTCGACATCGACTCCATGCCGCCGGTGACGACGACGTCGAGGTCGCAGGCGCGGATCATCGCGTCCGCGATCTCGACAGCGCGGATCGAGGACGCGCACACCTTGTTGATCGTGTCGGCGCCGACCTCCTTCGGAATCCCCGCGCCGATCGCCGCCTGGCGCGCGGGCGCCTGGCCGACCCCGGCCTGGAGCACCTCGCCCATGATCACGTACTCGACCTCCCCAGCCTCGAGCCCGGCCCGCTCGAGCGCGGCCTTGATTGCGATCGCGCCGAGCTCGGGCGCCTGGTAGGCGGCCAAACCGCCGCCCAGCCTCCCGAAAGGGGTGCGAGCGGTGGAAACGATGACCGAACGGCTCATGCCGAGAGCGTATCCGTGCGTCTACACCGTGCGGTAGCGCGCCTGGACGAGGCAAAAGAGCGCGTACGCAAGGAGGCCGGCGGCTGTCACTCCCAGCAAGAAGTGCCCGTACGGCTGGTGCGCGAGCTTGGCGAGGGCTCCGTCGAGCCCGATGGCCTCCTTCGGGTCGTACCGCCACGCAGCCCGCACCAGGAAGAACCCCGCGAGCAGGAAGACGAGGCCGCGCGCGTTGCGGCCGATCACTCCGAGCGCCGTGTACCAGCGCCGCTCCTCACCTCCCATCTGCTCCTCCTTCAGGTCCTTGCGGAACTTCTGGGAGAGGCCGCGGTAGACGTTGTACGCGCCTGAGCCCATCACGGCCAACCCGGCAGCCGCGACGAGCCAGCGCCCAAGTGGACCGCGTCTTCAGCCTTGTCTTTGAGCTCAGTGGTCATTGCGTGAGCCAGGACGTACCCGTAACCGTCCTGATCGACGCGCCCCGACGAGGAGGCTTTGGCGGAATGTTGCTCGTTGCCGGGGTGCGATGCTCGTTCCGAGGCCGCGGACGCAGGGAGCCCCGATAGTTGAACTATCGGGGCGACTGAGGACCCGGCCTCGGGGCGAGCAGCGCGGCCCGGCGGCTCAGCCATATTTCGCCAAACCCTCCTAGCTGCTGTAGTGCGCGATGAAGCCGAGGGCGCGGCTCCAGGCATCGGCCGACGCGTCCGCGAAGTCCTCGTTACGGCGATCGAAGAAGCTGTGCGGCGCTCCTGGATACGTGACGATCTCGTGCTCGACGCCGGCCGCGGTTAGCGCCTCGTCGAACGCCGCGTTGTCCTCGGCCGTGATGTTCTTGTCGTCGCCGGCCTGGAGCGCCAGGATCGGGGCGTCGATCTCGCCGGCGCGCTGTGTGGGGCCGGGCGACTCGCGTTGCGCCGGTTGCCCGTAGAAGCCGACCGCGCCCGCCAGCCCGTGGCCTCCCGCCGCGGAGAGCCAGGAGTTGCGCCCGCCGAAGCAGAAGCCGACGGTGAAGACCGCGCCTGCCGACCCACCCTCGGTGGAGCGCAGGTACTCGACCCCCGCGCGCACATCGGCCTGGATCGCATCGGGCGTCGTCTGCGCGACATGCTCCATGTACTCGAAGTCGTCTCCGCGCTTCTCGGTGCCGGCTGTCCGACCGAAGTAGTCGATCGCGACCGCTGCGAGCCCGTGCTCTGCGAAACGGAGCGCGAGCTCTTCGTAGAACCGGTAGAGCCCGCGAACGTCGGGGAGGAGGACCACGCCGTTGCCGCCGGGCTCCTCCGGGAGCGCCGCGAACGCGGCGAAGCGGTTCCCGTCGGCGCTCGCGAGGACGAGATCGCGATGGTCGATCGCACCGCCTTCGATCGGCGTGATCGGGGGTAGCGAGTCGAGGTCGAAGCACATGGCGCGACCCTATACGGCGCCACGGCGCCTGCAATCATCCTCGCGTGCGCACGGGAATCCGGGTCGGGCTGGTGGGGTGCGGAAAGTGGGGGCGGTTCGTCCTCCGCGACCTCGTGGCACTCGGGAGCGAGGTGACGGTCGCCGTCGCGTCAGAAGAGGGCAAGACAACAGCCGCGCAAGGAGGCGCCACGAACGTCGTCGCGACGGTCGCCGATCTGCCCGAGGTCGACGGAATCGTGGTCGTGACGCCGTCGAGAACGCACGCGGAGGTTGTGGAGAGCGCGCTCGAACACGGCGTGCCCGTGTTCGTCGAGAAGCCGCTGACAGACGACCTCGCGGCCGCTGACCGGCTCGCAGAGCGAGCCCACGGCCGCCTGTTCGTCATGGACAAGTGGCGCTATCACCCGGGGGTGGAGCTCCTCGGCGCGCTCGCCCGTGACGGCGAGCTCGGGCGGGTCCTGGGGCTGCGTACGTCGCGGATCGGGTGGGGCAACCCGCACGACGTCGACGCGGTCTGGGTGCTCGCGCCCCACGACCTCTCGATCGGGCTCGAGATCCTCGGGAGCATGCCTGCGCCGAGCAGCGCCGTCGCAGACGCAGCCGACGGGTACGCGCTGGGGCTCGTCGGCTTGCTCGGTCACGACCCCTGGCACGCGTTGGAGGTCTCGACCCGGTCTGCTGAGCGGCGACGCGAAGTGACGCTGATCTGCGAGGAGGGCGTGGCCGTGCTGCCCACCTCCGAGAGTGACCACATCCAGATCTTCAGGGGCGTCGACGTCGCAGCCAGGGCGCCTAAGCCCGAGCTGCGGTCGATCTCCATCGAGCTTCCACTCCTGCGGGAGCTCGATGCCTTTCTGGTGCACCTCGACGGCGGACCTCCGCCCCGCAGCAGCGCCGCTGAAGGCGCGGCGGTCGTGCGTACCATCGTGGAGCTACGCACCCTGGCGGGGCTTCCGGCCTGATGCCGGTCGCGACCGTTCTCGTCCCGACCCACGACCACGGGCCGACGCTCCTGCGGTCGATCGGAAGCGCGCTCGGGCAGACGGTTTCCGACCTGGAGGTGCTCGTCGTGGGCGACGGCGTGCCCGACGTCACGCGCGAGCTGATGGCTGAGCTGACCTCGTCGGATTCGCGGGTGAGATTCTTCGACAACCCGAAAGGCCCGCGCCACGGCGAGCCGCATCGTCACGCGACGTTGAGCGAGGCGCACGGCGAGATCGTCTGTTACCTCTCCGACGACGACCTCTGGCTCCCGGACCATCTCGAGCAGATGCAGACGCTTCTCTCCGAGAGCGATTTCGCCCACACGCTGCCGCTCCGGGTCGACCCTCGCGGGCACATCCAGCACTGGCCCGTCGACCTGGAGCTCCCCTTCTACCGCGAGCTGCTCCTCGGCGGCGAAAACCGGATACCGCACTGCTGCGCCGGGCACACGCTCGAGCTCTACCGGCGACTTCCAGCCGGTTGGAGGGCGGGGCCTGACGAGGTCCCGAGCGACCTCCACATGTGGCAGCAGATCCTCTCGGTGCCGGGCTGCCGGGCAGTCAGCGGCACGCGCCCGACCGTCCTCCACTTTCCGAGCCACGAACGCACCGGCTGGAGCACCGAGGAGCGGCTGGACGAGCTCGACGCCTGGACGGCTCGCATCGACGACCCGGCGTGGCGTGACACGTTCCCGCAGCAGGTGCTGGATACGGTCACGATCGCCGACGCGAGGCTGGACGAGGAGTCGGCGTCAAGAGAGAAACGGCTTCAGGAGCAAGTGGACCGGCTGGCCGAGCTGCACGAGCAGGTTCTTGCGCTTCAGGACGAACAGGCGCGGCTCCGGGACGAGCACGCCCGGCTTGCGGCTCTGCTCGCGGATCGCGAGCGCAACCTCACCATGCTCGCCTCGTCCGTCACCTGGCGGCTTCGGGAGCGCCTGGTGGGCCTACCCCTCGTGAGCGGTCCGATCAGATGGGCTGCCAGGGCTCTAGCTCGTCCAGCAGCGCCTTCAGCGACTGGCTCTCCGCATCCCGGTCCGACACCCGAGGAAACCGGTCAGGCCAGGAGATCCCCAGGTCCGGATCAGCCCACTGACACCCCAGCTCGTCGGCAGGGTCCCAGTACTCCGTGACGGCGTAGACGTGTAGCGACGGCTCGTGGAAGTAGAAGCCGTGCGCCACGCCGCGCGGGATCACCAGGGAGGCAGGCGTCTCGCCGCTCATCTCCACGAGCGCACTCAGTCCCTCGGTGGGAGACCCTCGGCGTAGGTCGCGCAGCCCGACGGCGGCTCGGCCGAAGGGGACCGTCAGGTAGTCCGCGTGGTTGACATGAACGTGCACCCCGCGAAGGACGCCTGCTTCTGAGCGCACGGCGTTCCACTGGATCGGAGCCACGCCCGTCTCCCACTCGAGCCGGTAGAGCTCGGTGAAGACGCCGCGCTCGTCCGCGTGCGCGGCGAGCGGCCGCATGAGGGTCCCGCCGGGGAGAAGCGCAGGCGGAGCGATGCTCACGCGGCCCTTATAGCGGTTTCCTCCCCCTGGGTCAGCCAGCGCTGAGGCTTTCCCCCATCGCCGACTCGGGATGGGTGCCCGCTTGCGGCCCTGGCTACGATCAGAGAACGGGACTCCGTCCCGCACGAAGCCATGCTGCGACTTCTATCCCCATCGATCCGTAGGTGCCTACCGTGATCCGGCTTCCGGTCACCAATCCCGGCACCCCGGACACGCGCTCACCCGCTCGGCTCCTGCTGTGGGTCGCGCGGTTCCAGGTCCGCACCCTCGTCGCGGGCGTGCTCTTCGGCATCGGCTGGATGGTTGCGCAGGCGCTGATGCCCTTCGCGATCGGGCGCGCGATCCAGAACGGCATCGTCAGCCACGACAACCATGCCCTCGCCGTCTGGACGCTCGTCCTGCTCGCCCTCGGCGCGACCCAGGCGGTCGCGGGAGTGATGCGGCACCGTTGCGCCGTCTCGAACTGGCTTCAGGCCTCGTTCCGGCTCGCGCAAGTCGTGGCCCACCACGCCGCGCGAGCCGGCCCTGCGATCCGGAACAAGCTCTCCACGGGCGAGGTCGTCGCTACCGTCACGAACGACGCGATGCGTGCCGGCGGCGCCTTCGACATCACCGCGCGGCTCGCGGGCGCGGTCGCGTCGTACTTCGTCGTGGCGTTCATCCTGCTGTCGGCCTCCGTGGTTCTCGGCCTCGTCGTCCTCGTCGGCGTGCCCGTGCTCGTCCTGCTGCTCGGATTCGTCATCAAGCCTCTTCAGGCACGGCAGCTCGAGCAGCGCGAAGAGGTCGGCAAGTTGACCGCGCTGGGCGCCGACACGGCCTCGGGCCTACGCGTCCTGCGCGGGATCGGAGGCGAGGCGGCGTTCTTCCATCGCTACCACGCGCGTTCGCAGGAAGTGCGCCGCGCCGGGGTGCGAGTGGCGCTCCCGCAGTCGACGCTCGATGCGGCGCAGGTGCTCATCCCGGGGCTGTTCGTCGTCTTCGTCACCTGGCTCGGGGCCCGCTTCGCCCTCTCGGGCAAGATCGACGTCGGCGAGCTGGTCGCTTTCTACGGGTACGCCGCGTTCCTCGTCATACCCCTCCGAACCGCGGCCGAGGCAGTCGACAAGATCACCCGCTCCCACGTCGGCGCGACGAAGATGCTCAACGTCCTCAGGGTCGAGCGGGAGATCCCGGAGCCCGAAAGCCCGGTCGCCGAGCCGCCGCTGGGAGTGCCGCTCGCAGATCCACAGTCCGGGCTCGTCGTCGAGCCGGGCCTCCTGACGTGCATCGTCTCCTCGCCGCCCGAGGAGGCAGGCGCGATCGCCGATCGGCTCGGACGATTCGGACGGGACGACGGCGCCGTTCTCGGCGACGTGCGGCTCGCGCACCTGCCCGTCGAGATCGTGCGTCGGCGGATCGTCGTCAGCGAGGCCGATCCGGTGCTCTTCTCCGGGACGCTCCGTCGCGGTCTCGACCCCTGGGGCCGGGCGGAAGACGACGACGCGATCCATTCGGCTGTCGCGATCGCCAACGCGGAGGACGTCATCGAAGCGCTTCCGGACGGGCTGGAGACGACGATCGACGAGCGTGGCCGCTCCTTCTCGGGCGGCCAACGTCAGCGGCTGGTGCTGGCCCGCGCGCTGCTCTCCGACGCTGAGCTCCTCGTCCTCGTCGAGCCGACGAGCGCCGTCGATGCCCACACGGAGGCGCGGATCGCGAAGCGGCTTCGCGTAGCACGGTCGGGCAGGACGACGGTCGTGGTCACGACGAGCCCGCTCGTCCTCGACCAGGCCGACCGGGTCGTTTTCGTCGAAGGCGGAAAGGTCGTCGCGGAGGGAACCCACCGGGAGCTCCTGCGGGCGAACCGCTCCTACAACTGGACCGTGACGCGGGGAGAAGACCTGTGAGCGACCTGCTTCCGATTGCCGACGGGCCAGACCTCCGGGTGCAGGCGCGCCGGCTCGGCAGGCTCCACAGGCGCGGCCTCCTGGGAATGGTCGCCCTCCATGCGGCCGCAGCCGCAGCCGGGTTGGCCGGCCCGCCCCTGCTCGGCAAGCTCGTGCAGGGAGTCCAGGAGGGCACGACGTCCGGGCACATCGACTTCCTGATCCTGCTGCTCGCGCTGTCGCTCGTAGCGCAGACGATCCTCACGTTCTTTGCGCGCTTCGTCTCGTTCGTGCTGTCCGAGAAGGTGTTCGCCGAGCTGCGCGAGGACTTCATGCAGCGGGTGCTTGCTCTTCCGCTCTCGACGGTCGAGCGTGCCGGCACCGGCGACCTGGTCTCGCGCACGACCGCGGACGTCGACGCGCTCGCGCGCACGGTTCGTTTTGCGATCCCGGAGACGCTCATCGCCGCCGTCACAACATTCCTGACCGTGGCCGCAGCCGTCTGGGTGAGCCCGTTGGCCGCGTTGCCGTGCATCGTGGGGGTCCCGGTGCTCTATGCCGGCACGCGGTGGTACCTGAAGCGCGCGCCCGCGGGGTACCTCTGGGAGCGCGCCTCGTACGCAAGGCTCGCGGGCACTGTGAGCGAAACCGTCGAAGGCGGCCGCACCGTCGAGGCGCTGAGTCTTCGCGAGGAGCGAGTCGACCGGATCGACGCCGACCTCGACAACTCGTATCGCGCCGAGATGCGCACGCTCTTCCTGCGGACGATGTGGTTCCCGTCGGCCGAGTTCGCGTACGTGCTCCCGGTCGCAGCCTCCCTCGCGTGGGGCGGCTGGCTCGTCTCCGCGGGCCATGCCTCGATCTACCAGGTGACGGCCGTCGCGCTCTACGTCGTCAAGCTCGCCGACCCCGTCGACCGGCTGATCTCGTGGCTCGACGAGATCCAGGTCGGCGCGACCTCGTTCGCGCGCCTCGTCGGCATCGTGCGCGTTCCTCCGGACCGGTTCGCGACCGACGACGAGCCTGACGGCGATCGGCTGCGCGCACAGGACGTGCGCTATGCGTACGTGGCCGACCGCGACGTGCTGCACGGGATCGACCTGGATCTCGAGCCCGGCGAGCGCGTGGCCGTCGTCGGCCCCTCCGGCGCCGGCAAGTCGACGCTCGGGCGCCTGCTGGCGGGCATCCACCCGCCCCGGATCGGGCTCGTCGAGGTCGGGGGCGTGCGCCTGGTCGATCTGCCCCTCGACACGCTGCGGACAGAGGTGGCGCTCGTCACCCAGGAGCAGCACGTCTTCGTCGGAACCCTGGCCGACAACCTGCGCCTCGCCCGGCCGCGAGCCTCCGACGAGCAGTTGACGGAAGCCTTCAGGGCGGTCGACGCGATCGAGTGGCTCGAGGCGCTCACCGACGGCCTCGAGACGGTCGTCGGCGCCGGTGGCTACCCGCTCACACCCGCGCAGGCCCAGCAGGTCGCCCTGGCGCGGCTCGTGCTCGCAGACCCGCACACGCTTGTCCTTGACGAGGCAACCTCGCTCCTCGACCCGCGCGCCGCGCGCCATCTCGAGCGCTCGCTCGCATCGGTGCTGGAGGGCAGAACCGTGGTCGCCATCGCCCACCGGCTACACACGGCGCACGACGCAGACCGGGTCGCGGTCGTCGAGGACGGCCTCCTGAACGAGCTCGGAACCCACGCGGAGCTAGTGGCCCAGGGCGGCCCCTACGCCGCGCTCTGGGACTCCTGGCACGGCGACCGCTGACAGCGACGAATAACCGACTTGACGATTATATGAATAATCGTATAATCGGGACATGCTCTACACCACGCCCCAGCCCACGTCCGTCATTCGAGAGCGGTTGGAAGAGCTCGACGACCTCCGGGTCAAGCTGCACGACGACATCGTCAACCCCAGTCCCTGGCTCGGAACGCTGCGCCGCCAGGTGAAAGCGGCCTCGGTTGAGAGCTCGGTTTCGATCGAAGGCTTCGAGGTTCCCGAGGGAGACGCCCTCGCCATCGTCGACACAGGAGAGGCCGACCCAGACGACCAGAACCGAATGGCCGTTGCCTGCTACACACGTGCGATGGATCACGTGGGCGTCATGGCGCACGATCCGCAATTTGAATGGAGCGACCGCGTGATCCTCGACCTTCATTTCGATACCTGCTACTTCCAGCGCGACAAGAGCCCCGGGGTCTGGAGGAGGAGCCCGATCAGCGTGACGGGTCCCGGCGGCGGCGTCGCCTATCGAGCACCCGACGCCGAAGAGGTCGTCCCGCTGATGGCGGAGGTCATCGATTGGCTGAGAGCCGGCGATCTCGACAGCCATGTCGTCGTGCGCGCCGCCATGGCCCACCTACACACGGTCTCGGTCCACCCGTTCCGCGACGGGAACGGCCGAATCTCACGGATCGCACAGTCGCTCGTCCTCGCACGCGACGGTCTGCTTTCACCGGAGTTCTCTTCGATCGAAGAATTCCTCGGCGCGCACACGCGCGACTACTACACAGTGCTCCAGCGGGTTCAGGGGGGGCGATATCAACCGGGAGGCGACGCGTCGGAGTGGGTAGCTTTCTGCATCGACGCGCACATCGCCCAGGCACGCAGGCGTCTCGAGCAGATTGAGGAAGCAGCCGCACGCTGGGCGACGCTGGAGCGCCTGGTCGAGGAACGGGGCTGGCCGGATCGCCTAGTGATCGCGCTCGAGCAGAGCCTGATCGGCGGGACGGACCGCTCCCGCTACGAGCGGGAAACCGGGATCTCGCCGGCGACCGCGAGCAACGATTTCCGGCGTCTTCTCGACGCGAGCCTCGTCACGCAGGCCGGTCGAGGCCGGAGTACGCGGTATTTCGCGAGCGACGATCTCCGCGCTTTGGTAGCCGATTCGACGAAGACCTAATCGGTCGAATCAACGAGTGCGGGCGAAGCGTTGGACTGCTTCGAGTAGCTCCTCGGTCTTCGTCGTGGCGTCCGCCTCATCGCCCGACGTCAGCGCGCCCGCGACGCAGTGGCGGACGTGCTCGTCGAGGATCCTTAGTGCGACCGCCTCGAGCGCAGTGTTCACGGCCGAGATCTGGGTGAGGATGTCGATGCAGTACCGGTCGTCCTCGACCATGCGCTCGATTCCCCGGACCTGGCCTTCGATCCGATGGAGCCGCTTGACAAGGGCCTCCTTGTCCTTCGCGTAGCCGTGCTCGTGCTTCTCGGCCTTGCTCATGCGCGCACGCTCCGGAAGCTCCTGAGGCGGAGGCTGTTCGTGACGACGAACAGGCTGGACGCCGCCATCGCCCCGGCCGCGACGATCGGGCTCAGGAGGCCCGCGACCGCGAGCGGGATCGCCGCGACGTTGTAGGCGAAGGCCCAGAAGAGGTTGCCCTGGATCGTCCGGAGCGTCCTGCGCGCGAGCCGGATCGCATCGGCGGCGGCGCGAAGGTCGCCCGAGACGAGAGTCAGATCGGACGCCTCGATCGCAACGTCGGTGCCGGTCCCGATCGCGAGGCCGAGGTCGGCCTGGGCAAGCGCCGGCGCATCGTTGACGCCGTCGCCGACCATTGCCACGACCTTGCCCTCATCCTGGAGGCGCCTGACCTCCTGCACCTTGTCATCGGGGAAGACTTCCGCGAGGACGCGCTCGATCCCGACCTCGCGCGCGACCCGTTCGGCTGTCGCTCGAGCATCGCCCGTGAGCAGCACCGGGGTGAGGCCGAGCGCCTTCAGCTCGCGAATCGCCTCGGGACTCGTCGGCTTGACGGTGTCGCCCACCTCGAGCACGGCGCGCGGCACGCCGTCCCAGCTCACCTCGACGGCGCCTCTGCGCCGACCGATCGTCACCTCGTGACCCTCGACGACGCCGAAGACGCCGACGCCGGGCTCGTTGCGGAAAGCCTGCACGCTCGGGAGCTCGCCCACCTCGGCGAGCGCCGCGCGGGCGACCGCCTGGCCGATCGGATGCTCGCTGGCAGCCTCGACCGCACCGGCGAGCCGAAGAACGTCGCTGCGGCTCGCCCCGTCCACGAGCGCGACGCCGACGAGCTCCATCCGTCCTTCGGTGACGGTTCCGGTCTTGTCGAGCACGATCGTGTCGACGCGGCGGGTCTGCTCGAGAATCTCAGGCCCCTTGATCAGGATGCCCATCTGCGCCCCGCGGCCCGTCCCGACCATGAGCGCCGTCGGCGTCGCGAGCCCCAAAGCGCATGGGCAGGCGATGATCAGCACCGCGACGGCGGCCGTGAAGGCTGCCGCTCCCGATGCCCCGAATGCGAGCCAGCCCGCGAGGGTCAGCAGCGAGATGACGATGACGACCGGCACGAAGATCGCCGAGACGCGGTCGGCGAGCCGCTGCACGGGCGCCTTCCCCGATTGCGCAGCCTCGACGAGCCGCGCGATCTGAGCGAGCGCCGTGTCGGCGCCGACCCTGGTCGCGCGGACGACGAGCCGGCCAAAGGTGTTGACCGCCACGCCCGCGACTTCGGCTCCCGCACCCACCTCGACCGGGACCGACTCGCCCGTCAGCAGCGACTGGTCGACGGCCGACTCGCCTTCGACGACGACGCCGTCGGTCGCGACCTTCTCTCCGGGGCGGACGACGAAGAGATCGCCGACCTGGAGCTCCGAGATCGGAACGAGGACCTCCTCGCCGTTCCGCAGGACGCGCGCCTCCCTCGCGCCGAGCTCGAGCAGCCTACGAATCGCCTCCGACGAGCGGCCCTTCGCCCGCGCCTCGAGGTAGCGGCCGAGCACGATCAGGGTCGTAACGACCGCGGCAACCTCGAAGTAGACGTCCGCCTCGAGCCCCCCGATGAGCACGACCGCCGACCACAACCAGGCCGCGAGCGTCCCGAGCGAGATCAGCGTGTCCATCGACGCGGCGAAATGACGCGCATTCCTGATCGCCGCGCGGTGGAACGCAAAGCCCGAGATGAAGACGACGGGCGCCGACAGGGCGAGCGCGACCCACTCCCACCCGGAGAACTGAAGCGGCGAGACCATCGCGAGCAGCGCAACGGGCACCGTCAGGGCGGCCGCGAGCACGAGGCGCTTGGTGAGCAGCGCCAGCGGCTCGTCGTGGTCATGCGGCTCGTGCGCCGGCTTGGCCGGACGCGCGTCGTAACCGGCCGACTGAACCGCACCGACGAGCTCGTCGAGGGACAGGCTCGCCTCGGAGCGGACGGTCGCCTGCTCGGTCGCGAAGTTGACCGTCGCCTCGACGCCGTCGAGCTCGTTCAGCCTCTTCTCGATGCGCGCGGCGCAGGACGCACACGTCATCCCCTCGAGGTCGAGGCGAACTTCTTCTCTCTCGAGCGTTCCGGGCATCACGCTCAATCATACCGCCCGGGGGTATCTAGAAGGGTTTGGCGAAATATGGCTGAGCCGCCGGGCTGCGCTGCTCGCCCCGATACCGGGTCCTCAGTCGCCCCGATAGGTCAACTATCGGGGCTCCCTGCGTCCGCGGCCTCGGAACGAGCATCACACCCCGGCGACGAGCAACATTCCGCCAAACCCTCCTAGGGCTAGTCTGCCTCGGCCACCGCGAGGGCGCCGCGTGCCTCCTGCTGCTCGTGCCCGGCGGCCTGCTTGTTGACGAGAAGCGCGCCGCCGATCGCCGCCCCCGCGACGGCGAAGATCGCGCCGGCGAGAAATGCCGCGTGATAGCCGCCGGTGAGAGCGGCCAGCGGGGCATCGCCGGAGGCGAGCAGGCTGTCCGTCCGCGAGGCGGCGAGGGACGCGAGAACCGCGAGCCCGAGCGCGCCGCCCATCATGAAAGCGGTGTTGACGACGCCCGAGGCGAGGCCGGCCCTCTCCGGCTCGACGTCGCTCATCGCGGCGAGGAGAAGCGGGTTGAACGCCATCCCGGCGCCGAAGGCCAGCAGGATCATCCCCGGCAGGACGTCGACGACGAAGCTTCCGTCGACCGGCGCCCGCGCGAAGAGCACGAGCCCGGCCGCAGCCAGCGAGAGCCCCACGGCCAGCGGCAACCTCAAGCCGTAGCGGAGGACGAGCTTCGCGGAGAGGCCTAGCGAGAACGCTCCCATGATCAGGTTCGCCGGGAGGAAAGCCAGCCCGACGTGCAGCGGGTCATACCCGAGCACGAGCTGGAGATAGAGGGCGGAGAGGAAGAACCACGCAAACATGGCGCCGGCCCAGAGCACGCCGACGATGTTCGCGGTCGCGACGTTCCGCAGCCGGAACAAGCTGAGCGGCATCAGCGGAGCCGACACCCGCGCCTCGATCACGATGAATACCGCCAGGAGCATCACGGCACCGGCAAGCAAGCCGAGCGTCTGCCCGGATCTCCACCCCGCGTCGTTGCCGTTCACGATCGCGTAGACCGCGAACATCAGCGAGAGCGTCACGGTGACCGCCCCGGCGATGTCGAGCCGCTCGGAGGAGGCCGGGCCCGGAGCTGCGGGCAGCAGCATCACGGTGAGCGCGATGACGAGGACTCCGATCGGGAGGTTGACCAGGAAGATCCAGTGCCAGTCGAGCGCATCCGTGAGGATGCCGCCGAGCAGCACGCCGATCGTTCCGCCGCCGGAGAGAACGAAGCCGAAGACGCCCATCGCCTTCGCCCGATCGGTGGTCTCGGTGAACATGATCATGATCAAGGAGAAGGCGACCGCGGAGACGACTGCGCCTCCGAGCCCCTGTACCGCCCGCGCGGCGACGAGGAGCCCAGTCGAGTTGGAGAGCCCGCAGGCGAGCGAGGCGACGGTGAAGAGCGAGATCCCGATGAGGAAGAGCCGGCGGTGGCCGAACAGGTCGCCCAGCTTCCCGCCGAGGAGCAGGAACC
This sequence comes from Actinomycetota bacterium, assembly GCA_038040395.1. Lineage (GTDB taxonomy): Bacteria > Actinomycetota > Thermoleophilia > Gaiellales > Gaiellaceae > VAXT01. The sequence goes on along the minus strand of JBBPIJ010000009.1, from coordinate 2,249 downwards.
CGCCGAACGTGAGCAGATAGGCGTTCACGACCCAGGCGAGCGAGGTCGCGGAGAAGCCCAGATCGGCCTTGATCGACGGCAGCGCAACGTTCACGATCGTCGAGTCGAGGACGATCATCAGATCGCCCAGGCACAGGATGATCAGCGCAAGCCAGCGCCTCCGCCCGTCCAGTTTCATGGTCTCTCCCTCACCCCTTTGCACCCTAGCGATCGATGCTCTCCAGGTGCCGTTCGAGGGCGTCGAAGCGCTTGTTCCAGAGGCTGCGATAGGGCTCGAGCCAAGCGTCGACCTCGGCGAGCGGCTCCGGGCGAACGCGGTACAGGCGCCGCTGTGCGTCCTTGCGCACATCGACGAGTACGAGGCGCTTGTCGAGGGTTACGGCGGGTTCTTCGACCAGCTCGAGGCGAACCTGGCGAAGAACTGAGGAGCGGGCGGCGGCGCTACGGGAGCCCCAGGGGAGGATCGTCGGGGTGCGCCGGAAGCAGCAGGAGGTGGCTCTCGACGACCGCGACCGCGACGTCGCTGAGCTTCTTGCCGGTGTGCTGCGAGTGGTCGCGAAGGCGATCGAACGCCTTTTCGCCGTTGATCGAGTAGCGGGCCATCAGGATGCCCTTGGCCTGCTCGATCAAGGCCCGGCGCCCGAACGCGCCCTGGAGGCTCTGGTACTCGGTGAAGCGCTGGAGCGTGATGTCGATCGAGCTCTGGAGCTCTTCGGGGGTGCCTTCGATGATGTAGGCGAAGACCCCGCGCTTCGCCGCCTCGTGGACGTACGCAGGGTCGTCGGCGTGGAGGATCGCGATCACCGGGCACGAGGCTTCCCGGACGATTTCCGAGATCAGGTCCAGCGCGTGCTCCGAGCTCGACCCGAGTCCGACCAGTGCGACGTCGGGATGCTCCCTGGCGGTAGCAGGCCCGACCTCCTTGACGTAGATCTCGCGGGCGATCACGTCGTGACCAAGCCCGATCACGACCTTGGCGAGTAGCTCGAGCCTGTCTCGCCTCTCGTTTGCGATCAGTACCCGCAGGTGCTGTGCCGCGTCGTCCTCCACGTCCCACGTCTCTCGTTCGACGATAGGTCGTCCTGATATTACCCGTAACGCCGGCTATTACTTCGGTCATCGTCCGCCAGAAAGTCAGGCGTTCGAGAGGAAGCTTCGCGTCGGCAAGACCGTCTTGGTCTCAGTGAGGTTTCCCTGCAAATATCACCCTTTTTGGTTATCCGCATCGTGCTAGCCTCCCGTCAGTGGTGCTGTAAACCTCGGCACCGCGGAGTGCTCGCCGGATCAAGCACGAGCCCGGCGAACCTTCCTCCCACAAGCCTCGGGTTGGAGCAAGCACGGGCCGACCGCACGAGCCTGGTCGGCGATCAAGCCTCGATCACCGGAGGAAAGCATGTCCTCAGCACCTTCATTGCCGTTCCAATTGCCGTTTTTGAGGCGCGGGAAAAGGCGTTCGGCCGAGCTCGAGCTGGCGCTTCCCATCCCCGTCGACTCGGGCGCAGAGGAAGTTCAAACGATCGACATCGTCGCGCCGGACCGGTTCTCGACCGCCATGCTCATGAGGTTCGCCGCTCCTTTGTTTCCGGCCGAGATCGTCCCCGGCTCGTACTGGACCGTCAGGCTTCCGCCCCCGCCGGCCCAAGGACGATGGGTGCTCGAGCTGCTGTCGCTCGTCGAGCGCTGGCTGGAATCCGCTGGGCTATCGAGCGTCAACGTGCTCTACGGCGGCCGCAGTTACCTGATCCGCGCTCCTGAACTAGCTGCAACGGGGACGATGCTTTAGGGGCGAACATGTTGGCTCGCTCGCCAAAATCGGTCCTCGACACCTTGGACGATTCCGGTGAAGAACGCCGGCTTCGGATGCTCGTACTCCTTCTGCGTGCCTCTGGAATTCTCTCGGAGAAGTACCACCCTGTTGATCGGGCTGAGACAGGCCCTCGCCACACGAGAATGGCGAACGAGAGCAGCCAGACGGACCAGAGGGTGTAGCCGACCCTACTGCGGCTGCGGCACGATCCGCATGTAGGGCTTTGGCGTCTCCCAGCCGTCCGGATAGGTCTCCTTCGCCTCGTCGTCCGACACCGAGCCGGCGATGATCACGTTGTCGCCCTGCTGCCAGTTCACCGGCGTCGCGACCTTGTGGTTCGCCGTGAGCTGAAGCGAGTCGATCACGCGGATGACCTCGTCGAAGTTGCGGCCGGTCGTCATCGGATAGACGAGGATGAGCTTGACCTTCTTGTCCGGGCCGA
>JBBPIJ010000008.1:0-103538 GCA_038040395.1 Actinomycetota bacterium | reverse complement strand
CGAACTGCTCGAACAACTACGGGCCGTTCCAGTTCCCGGAGAAGGTGATCCCGCTCTTCGTCACGAATGCGCTCGACGACAGGCCGCTCCCGATGTACGCGTCGACCGAGAACCGGCGCGAGTGGCTGCACGTGCGCGACCACTGCCGGGCGATCGAGCTCGCGCTCACGAAGGGGGCGCCGGGCGAGACCTACAACGTCGGCTCGGGGGTGGAGGCGTCGATCGAGGAGATCGCCGACCGGGTGCTCGAGCTCACGGGAAAGCCGGAGTCGCTGAAGACGATCGTCCCCGACCGGCCCGGCCATGATCGGCGCTACTTGCTCGACGCGTCGAAGATCGAGCGCGAGCTGGGCTGGAAGCCGGAGATCGGCTTCGAAGATGGCCTCCGCGAAACCGTCGAGTGGTACGAGGCCAACCGGGCCTGGTGGGAGCCCTTGCGCGAGCGCCTCCAAGTCGAAGAAACAGCCTGGCGCTAACAGACCTGTCCAGGGGTCAGACCCTGTAAAGGTTCACGGGGTCAGACCCTGTTAAGACGCGCCAGGCAGGCTCGGAGGCCTTCTCGCCAGTGGGGTAGGCGTGGGGCTTCGGGATGCTCGCTGCAGAGGACCGAGTTTGCCGGCCTTGGAGCTGGGCGTCCCAGCTCCTCGGTTGTGATGCGGCGCACGCGGCATGTGAGGCCGGCTTCCTCGAAGATCGCCTCTGCGAAATCGGCCCACGTGCATTCGCCCTCGGCGGCGAGATGCCAGATGCCGTGCGGCAGCTCGATGAGCTCTCGCGTCGCCTCCGCAAGGTGACCGACGTACGTAGGGGAGCCTCGCTGGTCGTCGACGACCGACACTTCGTCCTGCTTCTCGCCGAGGGCGAGCATCGTTCTGACGAAGTTCCTCCCCGTCCAGCCGAAGAGCCACGACGAGCGGGCGATCCAGCCCTCCCGCAGCTCGCGCTCGCCTTCAAGCTTCGTGCGACCGTACACCGAGACCGGGTTCGGCTTGTCCGACTCGCCGTACGGCTCGCCCTTGCGGCCGTCGAAGACGTAGTCCGTCGAGAAGTAGACGACCGGCGCGCCGAGCTCGACGACGTTTCGCGTCCCCTCGACGTTGACCCGTGCCGCGCTCGCGCGGTTGGCCTCGGCCCCGTCAACGTCGGTCCAGGCCGCCGCGTGCAGGACTAAGCAACAGTCTGTTGCACAGTCCCGAGGAGGCGGGGTCGTGACGTCCCAGTCGGACCTCGCGAGGGCATCCGCCTCGGGGAACACCTCGGCAAGCGCCATCCCGAGTTGCCCGCCCGCGCCGGTGATCAGGATGCGGCCTGGTCCCGTTCCGAGAGGATCGGCGATGTCGTGCTCCAGAGGTCGGCGACGCGCGGGTCGCTCCAGGGAACCTCGTGCTCGTCTGGATCGGCGGGGTCGTACTCCTCCGTCACGTGGTAGACGAAGAAGAGATCTGTGAGAGCCTCGAAGCCGTGCGCACAGCGGCCGGGCACGTAGATCGCGACCGGGTTGCCGTCACCGATGTCCTCGGTGAACGTCTCACCGGTCTCGAGGTCGAGGACGACGACGCGAGCGCTCCCGCTCAGACAGACGAAGAGATCGTCCTGACCCCGCTCGTGGAAGTGGAGGCCCCGGATCACGCCTTTCTTCGAGAACGAGACGTTCGTCTGCTTCATCGGCTTCTCCAGCAAGCTCGAGCGATGGATCTCGGAGAACCAACCGCGCTCGTCCTCGAACCGCCGCAAGGGCATCCGCTGCAACCCCTCGATCACTTGTTGGCGCCGTTTCCGCGGACGAAGTCGTTGACCTCGTAGTACGCGTCGATCGACTCGCCCGCGTCGCCCCAGAAGCCCTCGGCGATGTCGTACTCCATCGTCCCCTGCCCCACGAACCAGTTGTTCACGTCCGTGATCTCGAGCTCGCCGCGCGCTGAGGGCGAGAGCGTGGGCAGGAACTCGAAGACGGAGGGGTCGTAGAAATAGAGCCCTGTGACCGCGTACTCGCTCGGCGGGTGCTCCGGCTTCTCCACGATCCGCGTCACGCGGTCGCCGTCGAGCTCGGCCACCCCGAGGTGGCGGAGGTGCTCGGGCTCCTCGACCTTTGAGAGGACGATGCGAGCGCCACGCTCCTGCTGTTCGAAGTTGTCGATCGCCGGCTTGATCGACTGCCCGAAGATGTTGTCCGCGAGCATGACCAGCACACGGTCGCCGCCCGCGAACCGCTCCGCGAGGCCCAGCGCGTCGGCGATCCCGCTCTCGCGCTCCTGGTAGGCATACGAGAGCCGGTCGATCCCGTGCGCGTGGCCGTCGCCGAGCAGCCGGAAGAACTCGCCCGCATGGGTGCCGCCGGTCACCAGCATCAGCTCGCTGATCCCAGCCGAGACGATCGCCTCGATCGCGTAGGTGACCATCGGCCGGTCGTAGATCGGCAGCAGGTGCTTGTTCGTGATCCGCGTCAGCGGATGGAGGCGGCTGCCCGTGCCGCCCGCGAGGATGACGCCCTTCATGTTCCCGGGATGCTACGGCCGGCGCGCTATCGACGCCGCACGGTCTCGCAGCCCTTGGCTACCGAGTCGATCGAGTCCGCCCAGACGACGTCTCTGCCCGAACCGCACCAGACGCGGTCGAAGAAGCCGTCGCGCACCGCGATGCGATCCGGTCCACCGCCGGCCTTGATCGTGTCCCTACCCCCTCCGCCGTAGAGCCGGTCACCTCCGGCGCCTCCTGAGAGGAGGTCATTACCGAGGTCTCCGTAGATCCGATCCGTCCCGCCGCCGCCGAAGGCAAAGTCCGGCCCTGGGGTGCCTACAATCACATCGGCTCGACTCGTGCCGTCATGTCGACACGGTGTCACCCCGTAGAGGACACGACCGAACAGGTCCTCCACCAGTAGCTGCTCCGTGCACGAGGAGTAACGAACCCGCTCGAAGTCGATCGCCTGGATGGCGGCGATCTTCGTTCCGTCCGGCGACCAGTCCGCCGCCAAGCCCGGCCCGATCGCACGTTCCGAGCCGTCGGTCGACCCTACGAATAGCTCGTCGCCCCGGTCGGTGTGGCGGGTGAAGAGGATGCGATCGTCCTGCGGCGACCAGTTCACCACTCCTGCCGGAGCCGTTCGAAACGACGCCTGGCCTGACCCGTCGACCTGGAACAGGATCGTCGAGTCCTGGTACAGCTCGTGGACTCCCAGCCATTCCCCGTCAGGAGACCATGCGACCGGGTTTCCGTAGAAGGACGAGGGCGGCGCTTGTCCGACTACCCGCTCGCCCAAGCCGTCACGACCGATGACATAGATCGCGCCGGAGCATGCGCCCCGGTAGGCGAGGCGGGTCCCGTCCGGTGACCACACGGGTCCCGCCGGGCCTTCAGGCCCGCGGGCGAGCGTGCGTTCTCCGCTTCCGTCCGACCCCACGATCGCGATTTCGCTGTCGTCGCGACAACCATAAGGCGACCACCTCCCGAACGCGATGTCCCGACCGTCAGGCGACCAGGCCGGGTCCCGGCCGCCGGTGAGCGCGCGCTGCTGAGTTCCGTCCCAGCGGGATACGAAGAGCCCCTGTACGAAGAGCCCTTCGTCTCGCTCGTAGACGAGTTGCTCGCTGTCGGGCGACCAGGCGAAGGAAGCGACGCTGCGGTTCGGCCCGCTAACCGTTTTCAGGGTCCCGTCTGCCACCTTCGCGACCAATAGCGAATACCCGGAGGCGTCGGCGATCCGCGTGCCGTCCGGAGACCATCTCGCCTGTTCACCATGGATGGCCGGGGTCCTCACACCACTCCCGTCAGCTCGCGCAACGGCCAGCCCGAAGCCGTAGTCAGGCATCCCCTTGACGGCGATCCAGCGCCCGTCGGCCGACCAGCTCACCCTCTCGATCGCGGACAGGCTCGACGATTGGGACTCAGGCGGGCTGACCGCCAGAACCAGCACTGCCGCCGGGAGGGCTACGGCGATAGCGACGCGCCTCATGCGTACTAGGACGCGCCGCTCCGATGGTTCGTTAGCTCAGCGCCCGGCGGGTCGCAGCGCCGGCCGCGGAGCGGCCCGTGCCGCAAGCGGTGACGGCTCGACGCGAGCGATCCGAGCGGCCCAGTCTGGTAGCCACCAGTTCCAGCGACCGAAAAGCTTCATCACGCTGGGCACGAGCAATGCCCGGATGATCGTCACGTCGATGATGATCGCGGCAGCGAGGCCGAAGCCGAACTGCTGGAGCCCGACGAGCGAGCCGGCGACGAAGCCCATGAACGCCGCGAACATGATCACGCCGGCCGCGGTCACGAGCCGACCGGTCTTGGCCAGCCCTGCCGTGACAGCGCGGACGTTGTCGCCGGTCTCGTCCCACTCCTCGCGCATGCGCGAGACCAGGAACACTTCGTAGTCCATCGAGAGCCCGAAGAGCATCGCGAACAGGAAGACGGGGATCCAGCCTTCGATCTGGTCGAACTGCTGGAGCCCGAACGGCTCGCCCCAGCCCGCCTTGAAGGCGAGCACCAGGAGCCCGTAGGCCGCGCCGATCGACAGGAGGTTCATGACGATGGCCTTCAGCGGCAGGAGCAGCGAGCGGAATGCGCGCACGAGCAGCACGTACGTGGCCAGCAGGACCGCAAGCACGAGCCACGGGAAGGACGAGTACGTCATGTCGAGGAAGTCCACGCCGCCGGCCGGCCCGCCGCCCGCGAGCACGTCGACGCCCGCCGGAAACGCGGACGCCGGCACGATCACGTCACGGAGACGGTCGACGAACTCCTGGCTCTCCGGCTGTCCGTAATCGTGCTTCCCGACGGCCTGAACATGGAGGTAGCGGCCGGTCGCGTCCTGGAAGCTCGGGCTGAGGCCGTCGACGATGTCGGCGACCTCGGCGTCTCCGCGCAGTTGTGATGTGAGGCGTGAGACTGCGGCGAGGACCTGCGGGTCCGATCCCCCGCCGGCGCGCTTCGTGTCGACGACGATGTCCATCGGGGCGATCGCGCCGTCGCCCACCGCGGCGGCCAGGACGTTCAGCCCCCTGACGGCCTCGATGTTTTGCGGAACACCGGTGTTCGAGCCCGGAGTGAGCTCGAGCGAGAGGATCGGGGTCGCCGCCAGTAGCAGCACGGCGATGGTCGCGGTCGCGACCGCGATCGGGCGGCGCATGATCCAACCCGCGAGCCGCGGCCAGAAGCCGTTGACGGGGTCGGCGCGGCGCTCGGCGAGACGCTTGGGGATAAACCGCACGCGGTCGAGACGGTCTTCGAGCCAGTACATGAGGACGGGCAGCAACGTCACCGCGGCGAGCACGGACACGAGCGGGATCAGCAGCCCCGCGAGCCCGAAGCCGCGCATGAACGGGACGGGCATGAAGAGCATGAGCGCGAGCCCGATGGCGACCGCGGTCCCGCTGAAGACGACTGCGCGGCCGGCCGTCTCCATAGTCCGCTCCACGGCCTCCTCGCGGCTCCGGCCGGAACGGTGCTCCTCCCGGTAGCGATAGACCATGAGGAGCGTGTAGTCGATCGCAATGCCGAGGCCGATCAGCATGACCATGTTCTGGAGGTACGTGGACAGGTCCATGAAGTGGGCGAAGACCCATACGAACCCGAGCGTGACCGGGATCGCGGCGGCGGCCAGCATGAACGGCAGCAGAAACGCGAGCGAGCCGAAGACGTAGATCAGGATCAGGATCGCGATCGGGATCGCGATGAAGAGCTCTCCGACGAGGAGGTCGTGGTTCTGGACCGGGTCGAGGTCGTGCTCGATCGCCGCCTGGCCCGTGAGGTACGTCTCGGCGCCGGGGATCGGCCCGGCGGCAGTGCGCATCTTGTCCGTATGGATCTTCGCATCAGCCGTCTGAAGCTTCGAGACGATCGTCGCGACGACGACCTCGGACGAGACAGCGCGGGTGTCGGCGACTTTCGCGCTCGGGAGCTGGGCCGCTGCGCGCCCAGCCGCGGCGCGCACCTTCGGGACGAAGCTCTCCGCGTTGCCCGCGCGCACCTTCGCGACGAGCGAGAACGAGCCCTCGGGCTTCTGGCCGAAATCGTCCTTCAGGATGTTCGCGGCCTTCTCGCTTTCCGAGCCGGGAAGCTGGAACCGGTTCGTGAGCAGGTCGGAGAGGCCGGCCGATGCCGTCCCCGCGGCGAGAAACGCCACGATCCAGATAGCCAGTACCGCCCAGCGGAAGCGGATCATCGTTCGGGCCCAGCGAGTCAAAGCGAATCCTCCAGGAGTATCGTCAAGGGTTAGCGAGGGCTAGGTTAGTGGACACTAGCCACGTCGTCAAGAGGGTTCGCGCCGCTACCATCCGGCGATGGCCCACGACCCGATCGATCGACTTCGAGACGAGATGGAGGAGCTCTTCGCCGACCTCTGGCAGGTCCCGCGCTTCACGCGCAGGCGTGGAGGCTTCCGCCCGCAGATCGACTGCTACCGCACCGAGCGGCCCGCTGCGCTCACCGTGGTCGTGGAGCTCGGCGGCATCGACCCGACGAAGATCCAGATCTACGCCGACGAGCGAACGCTCGTCGTCTGCGGGGAGCGCCGCCGTCCGGCCAGCGCCGGCCGCATGTACCAACAGATGGAGATCGACTACGGGCGCTTCACGCGTCAGGTGGCGCTGGGCGCCGACGTGGACGTCGCGGGCTCGAAGGCGACCTACAAGCGCGGAATGCTGACGATCGTCCTGCCGCTGGCCAAGAAGCCGGTCGGCCCGGAGCGCATAGCGATCCCGATCAGGAGCGCACGATGACGGAAATCCTCGACGAACAGCTCGACATCGACGAGCTCGAGCTGCCATCGGCGCTGCCGGTCCTACCGCTCAAGGACACGGTCGTCTTCCCGGACTCCGTGCTTCCCCTTGCGATCGGCCAGGAGCGATCCGTCAAGCTCGTCGACGACGTCGTCTCCGGCGATCGCCTGATTGCCCTGGTTGCCGCGAAAGACCGCGAGGTCGAGCAGCCGGGCTGGGACGACCTCTACGAAGTCGGTACGGCCGCGGTCGTGCAGAAGATGATCCGAGTCCCCGACGGCTCCCTCCGGGTCCTCGTCCAGGGCGTCCGCCGGATCCGCCTCGTCGATCGGGTCCAGGACGAGCCGTACCTCGTCGGCCGCTTCGAGGAGGTGCCGGACGTCTACGTGGAGTCGCCCGAGACCCAGGCGCTGATGCAGAACGTGCAGACCCTCTTCGCGCGCCTGATCGGGCTCATGCCTTACCTCCCCGAGGAGCTTGCGCTGGCCGCGGCCAACGTCGACGAGCCGAGCGCGCTCTGCCACCTCGTCGCGTCGACTCTGCGGCTCAAGACCGAGGAAAAGCAGCACCTGCTCGAGCTGGACGACGTCGAGAAGCGCCTGCGCGCGGTCCTCGTGATTCTCAACCGCGAGCTCGAGGTTGCAGAGCTCGGCTCGAAGATCCAGTCGCAGGTGATGTCCGAGATGGAGTCCTCCCAGCGCGAGTATTTCCTCCGGCAACAGCTGAAGGCGATCCAGGAGGAGCTCGGGGAAGGCGACCCCGAGCAGGCCGAGCTCAAGGAGCTCCGCGACCGCGCCAACGAGGTCAAGCTTCCGGAGGAGGCCCGCAAGGCGGTCGACCGCGAACTGGGGAGGCTCGAGAGGCTGCCATCGGCGGCGGCCGAGTACGGCGTCATCCGCACCTACGTGGAGTGGATCCTCAGCCTCCCGTGGGACGCGACGACGAAGGACAACCTCGACCTCGAGCACGCGCGAAAGATCCTCGACCAGGACCACTTCGACCTGGACAAGGTCAAGGAACGGATCATCGAGTACCTCGCCGTCTCGAAGCTGAAGAACGACCTCACCGGCCCGATCCTCTGCTTCGTCGGGCCGCCCGGAGTTGGCAAGACCTCCCTCGGCCAGTCGATCGCGCGCACCCTCGGGCGCAAGTTCGTGCGGATCTCGGTCGGAGGCGTGAGGGACGAGGCTGAGATCCGTGGTCATCGGCGCACCTACATCGGGGCAATGCCGGGAACGATCATCCGGGCGCTTCGCGACGCCGAGGCGGGAAATCCGGTCTTCCTGATCGACGAGATCGACAAGATGGGCGCCGACTTCCGCGGCGATCCCGCGAGCGCGATGCTCGAAATGCTCGACCCCGAGCAGCACTCGACGTTCCGCGACCACTACCTCGATCTTCCGTTCGACCTCTCGAAGGTGCTCTTCATCTGCACCGCGAACCAGCTCGACACGATCCCGGCGCCACTGCTCGACCGCATGGACGTGATCCAGCTCTCGGGCTACACCGAAGAAGAGAAGCTGGGGATCGCCAAGCGCTACCTCGTCTCGAAGCAGCTGAAGGCCCACGGGCTCAAGCGCAAGCAGCTGACGTTCACCGAGAAGGGGCTTCGCGTGATCATCCGCGAGTACACTCGCGAGGCGGGAGTCCGCCAGCTCGAGCGGCAGCTCGCGGCCGTGTGCCGGAAGGCGGCGCGCCGCATCGCGGACGGGGACATGGATCACGTGAGCGCGGACGAGAAGCGGGTCCGTGAGTGGCTCGGCCCACGGCGGTTCGTCGCAGACGTCCGCAAGCGCACCTCGGAGCCGGGCGTCGCGACCGGCCTCGCCGTGACCTCCATCGGCGGAGACGTCCTCTTCATCGAGGCGACGGCGTATCCCGGCGACGGGCGCCTGAAGGTGACGGGCCAGCTTGGCGAGGTCATGCAGGAGTCGGCACAGGCCGCGCACTCCTGGGTGCGAACGCACGGCCTCGAGCTCGGCATCGATCCCCACTGGTTCGGCGAGAACGATTTACACGTGCACGTCCCCGCCGGCGCGGTGCCGAAGGACGGGCCGTCCGCGGGCATCACGATGGCGACGGCGATCGCATCGGTCGCCACCGGCAAGCCAGTCTCCGAAGAGGTTGCGATGACCGGGGAGCTGACCCTCTCAGGCCAGGTCCTGCCAATCGGCGGCCTCCGCGAGAAGGTGCTCGCCGCTCAGCGCGCCGGGATCCCGAAGGTGATCTTCCCGCGCGAGAACGAGTCCGACCTCGAGGAGCTGCCTGCGGAAACGCGCAAGGAGATCGAGTTCATCCCGGTGGACTGGATCCACGAGGCTCTCGACGTCGCTTTCGAGGGATCCCTGCCCAAGGTCGCACCCGTTCCACCGATCACGCGCGAGCGCAAGGCGGCAGCCGCTCGGTAAACACGGCCCGTTTGCGGGCTGAGCAGGCCGGGTAGAGTCGCTGGGACACGAGCCGAAAGGAATCCGAGATGGCCAAGCTTCAAGACCGGGCACGCGACAGGGCCAGCGACGCAAGGCCCTATATCGAACGTGCCCTCAAGGACGAAAAGGTCCGCGAGGACGTGAAGAGCGCGATCGCAACCGCCCGCGACATCTACGAGCAATTGCTCGGCGGACGTGCCTTCGGCGCCGTGGCGGCCAAGGTCGTAACCGACAAGGACATCCAGCAGCAGCTGCGCGACGCGATCGACGACCTTCGCGACGCCGCGGACCGGGTCCAGGGCAAGAGCTCCCATGCCGGCCGCAATGCGACGCTTCTCCTCACCGGGATCGTCCTCGGCGTCCTCTTCAACCCCGTCACGGGGCCGGGAGCCCGCCGCTGGCTTCAGGACAAGGTCTTCGGCGACGGCGAAGAGTTCGAGTACCGCCAGGACAACGCGAAGTAATTAGCCCGCGGGTTGTTCGGCCTGTTCCAGGGCGCGCTTGAGTGAACCCGGGTCGAGCCCGTCCGCGGTCGAGATGTCCGTGGCAGAGAGCAGGATCGCGCCGGGCTTGGGCGCCCTGCTCGTCGGAGCGACCGGCGGCGCCCAGCCCGCGACCTCCGCGAACTCGATGTCCTTCAGGTGCTTCCACGCCTGGAGGTACGGATACGGCCGGACCGCTCCGTCGTAGCCCATGTAGAGCATCCCGACGGGGTGAATCTCGAAATGGATGTGGTACGGCGTGGTCGCCGCATCGCCGGTGTTGCCCATGAAGCCGAGCACGGTGCCGGCCTTGACCTCATGCCCGTTGACGGCGAAGGGCGAGTAGGCAGAGAGGTGCGCGTAATAGAACTCGTTCCCCTCCTGGTCGCGGAGCCAGAGGCGATAGCCGCCCACGTTGTTCCAGCCGACGGAGAAGACGGTCCCGTCGGCAACGGCCAGGAGCGGGGTTCCGAGCTGGGCGAAGATGTCCTCGCCGTGGTGCCAGCCTGAGGCGATGTCCCCGCGCGGGGCGCCGAAAGTGTCGCCGAACGAGGACGGCCCGTAGACCGGGAAGACATAGCCGCCCGCGGTGAGTCGCGGCGTGACCGACTGCGGCGGGCGAACGACGAGCCCGGGCACCTCGGGCCCCAGGCCGGGCCCTCGCGCTTTCTTCTTCTTGGTCGCCTGCTTCTTTCTGGGCTTGGCCGGCGGGGCGGCCTTGTGCCGTCGTTCGGGCTTGGCGGTGAGGTCCACCTTGGCCGAGGCCTCTGCGTAGCCGATCATCACCTCGGTGCCGGCCGGCAATCCGTAGTGGTCGGCCGTCAAACGAATTTGGAGGCCCGTGACGTAGGCCCGCGCTCCTTTCGACTCAGGCGAGTCGAGAGACGTTTGGCCCGTCTGGAGCGTCAGCACCGTGCCCCAGTCGCCGATCGGGAACTGCGTGCCGGGCCCCGGGGCGATCGCCTGGCCCTGGATGACGAGCCCGGTGACCGCCGAGCCCGTGGAATCCGCCGCCGAGGCACGGGGATTCGCGGAGGCCTTCGCCTTGGCCGTCACCGTCGCGACGGTGACGTCGCCTCCGAAGATGCTCACCGTGGCGACCTCGGCCGAGCCGCTCGAGGTGGCAGAAGAGCCCGGCGTCGCGAACGCGCCCGATGTGACCGACCCCGTGGTGACGACGGAGCCGTCGGCCGGATACGCGAACGAGGCGCCCGATGCGACGACATCGGGCGGGGCCGACACCGTGGCGGAAGACCCGCCAGCCTGCCCCGGGACCGCGACCTGGACCGCGAAGCCCCGCGCAGAGACTGTCGCTGGGCTCGCGGACCGCGTCGCGCCGGCCGAGCCGACGGCGCACACGAGCAGCGCGAGGCCGAGCGGGACTGTGGCGAGTCGGAGCATGGCGACCATTATCGGGCATCCACGCGACGACCGACCAGATTCGACGCACCTCGGTTGTTGAGAGTGAGAATCATTTTCGATAAGCTGACCACGGGTGACGAGCACTCCTGATCGAGAGAAGGAAGATCGAGGCCTGGCCCTCCCCGCAGGAACTCGCCTCACTCCGCAACGACAGGCGGTCCTGGACGCGATCGAGGCGACGAGCGGCCGGTTCACCGCGCTCGAGCTGTTCGAGCGAGCCCGCCGATCGTCCCCCCGCCTCGGGCTCGCGACCACGTACCGAACCCTCGAGCTCCTTCGCCAAACGGGCTCCCTCCACGCGCTCTCCGGCGAAGGGCGCCCCGCGTACGTCCGCTGCAGGCCCGAGCACCATCACCACCTGGTCTGCCTGAGCTGCGGATCGGTGGAGGACACCGAGCTCTGCGCCACGCCGAGCCAGCGGGATCTCACTCGGCGCCACGGGTTCCAGGCGAAATCGCACGAGCTCGAGATCTACGGAACCTGCCGGCGCTGCGCATGAACTGGATCGCAATCCCTCTGGCGTCCCTCACCGTCGTCTCCACGTTGGTCGGCGGCGCCGTGGCGCTGCGGTTCCGCCGTGAGCTGACGACGTTGATCGCGCTCACCGGCGGCATCGTGATCGGAGTCGCGCTCTTCGACGTGCTGCCCGAGGCAATCGACGCAGTCGGAAACTCCGGGCGCGTGACCGAGCTCGTGGGAGCAGGATTTCTGTTCTTCTTCTTCGCGGAACGGCTGCTCGTGCTCCACCACCGCGACGAGCCCGAGCAGGCGAGAGCTCATGCCCAGGTAGGGGCCTTGGGCGCGGCGGGGCTGTCGATGCACAGCTTCATCGACGGGCTGGGAATCGGTCTTGCCTTCGGAATCAACACGACGACCGGCCTGCTCGTGTTCGTCGCCGTCCTGTCACACGACTTCGCAGACGGGCTGAACACGGTCAGCTTCATCCTCAGCCAGTCCGACGATCGCCGGAAGGCGATGAAGTGGCTCGCGGTCGATGCGATCGCGCCACTGCTGGGCGCAATCGTCGGTGCCTCGCTCTCGATCTCCGAGTACGCGCTCGGGCACCTGCTCGCGCTCTATGCCGGGTTCTTCCTCTTCATGGGTGCGACCGACTTGCTGCCGGAAGCACACCAGCACCCCTCTCGGCTGCGCGTGGCTCTGACCGGCCTCGGCTTCGCCGCGATCTACCTGGTCGCCAAGCTCGCGAGAAGTTAGTCGCCGAGCTCACGGCGGGCGAACTCGCGGAAGCGCTCGCGCGTCGCGTCGTCCGGGCCGAGGGCGTCGTCCAGCTGCGCGTCCGAGAGCTCCTTCGCGACCGCGCGCACCTCCGCGGCGATCTCATCTCGGTGCGCCGGGTTGCGAAGCAGGGCCTGGACCCAGGTCTCGGACCCGTCGTAGGCGTCCACCTCGTTGTCCATCAGGAGCCGGCCGAGCACGATGCCCACGCGGATGCTCGCGAAGGTGCGAAAGGCCAGAACCTTCTCCGGCGAGTCGGTGAGACCGGCGAGCTCGGGATCGGCGGCCTCGATCTCGCTCACGATCGCCGCGATCGGCTCATCCGCGAACGACAGCCAGAGCTCGTCCTGCTCCGTCACGATGAGGCCAGGATACTTCGTCTCGCCCGCCAGGCCAGCTGGACGGCGACTGCGAGGACGAGCACGCCGAACAGACGGCGGAGCGTCGATTCCGGGAGCGCCTTCGCCGTGAGGACCCCGAGCTCGACGCCGACGACCGCCGTCGCGCCGATGACCGCTGCCGCACGCCAGCGGACGTTGCTATAGGCGTGCTGGCGCCAGGTTGCCGCGGCGACCGTCGGCAGGATCGCCAGCAGCGATGTTGCCTGTGCCTCGACCTGGTTGAGGCCGAACAGGATGATCAGGGTCGGAACGAAGAGAATTCCGCCGCCGACCCCGAAGAGCCCCGCGAACATGCCGGCGACGAAGCCGAGCCCGAGTGCGATCACGATCTCGATCATCAGACGACGAGCCAAACTCCGATCGCCGCCAGGAACACCGCGAAGCCGAACGTCAGAACGGGCGTCGTCAGGCGTTGCTGGAGCGACGATCCGGCGACCGCGCCCACGGCCGCCGGCAGTCCCACGAGGAGGGCGTAGCCCAGATGAACGTCTCCGTGGATTACGTAGGAGATCGTGCCGACGAACGCGATGAGCCCGATCGACGCGAGCGAGGTCGCCATCGCCGGCCGCTCGGAGAAGCGGGCGACGAGAATCAGGAGTGGGACCATCAAGATCCCGCCGCCGACGCCGAACATCGCACTGAAGAAGCCGGCGACGAGCCCGATGAGAACGAGCCGCACGGCCATATCCTAGGACGCGTGAGCACCGATCTCCTCGCCGCCCTGTCCGAAGCGCCCAACCGGGCCGCGATCCTGCTCGACGTCGACGGCACGCTCGCGCCGATCGCCCCGCGACCGAAGGATGCACTCGTTCCGGACGAAGCCCGCGCCGAGGTCGAGCGGCTCGCCGGGCGCTATGCGCTCGTCGCGTGCATCAGTGGGCGAACCGGCGAGGATGCTCGACGGATGGTCGGCGTCGAGGGAATCCGCTACGTGGGTTCGCACGGCCTGGAGCTCGAGCCGGAGGCAGCCGAGTGGAGCGAGCGCATTCGCGCATTCGCGGCCGGCATCGACTGGCCCGTGGAGGACAAGGGGCTCACGGTCTCGTTCCATTACCGCCAGGCCGGTGACGAAGACGCGGCCCTCGCCTACCTCGAGGAAGTGGCCGAGCGGGCCCGCCAGGAAGGGCTCGTGCCACGGTTCGGCCGGAAGGTGCTCGAGATCAGGCCTCCGGTTCATGCCGACAAGGGGACTGCGGTTCGCCATCTCCTCGGCGAGGCCGGCCTCACTCGGGCCCTCTACGCGGGCGACGACACGACCGACCTCGACGCCTTTCGAGCGCTCGAGGGCCTGGAGCTCGGAGTTCGCGTCGCCGTCTCGTCCGACGAGGCCCCCGCAGGCCTCGTGAGCAGCGCCGACATCGTCGCCGGCTCTCCCGCCGAGTTGGTCGAACTGCTGGGGCGCCTCTGATGCTCGCGGTCGAGGCTCAGGGGCTCGAGAAGCGCTTCGGCGCAACCGTCGCCGTCGACGGGATCGATCTCGACATTCCGGTCGGCGGCTGCTTCGGGTTCCTCGGCCCGAACGGCGCGGGCAAGACGACGACGATCAAGATGATCACGTGCGTCTCGCCGCCGACCGCAGGCGAGCTGCACGTGCTCGGCGGCGACGTGCGCGGCGACCGGCGGAAGATCAAGGCGCGGCTCGGAGTCGTCCCGCAGGGCATGACCCTCGACGGCGACCTCACGGCCCGCGAGAACCTGATCAGCTTCGGCGCGTACCACTCGCTGTCCCGGCGCGAGGCCGAGCGGCGCGCGGACGAGCTGCTCGCGTTTGCTCAGCTCTCCGATCGCGTCGAGGCCCAGGTCGACGCGCTCTCGGGCGGAATGCAGCGCCGGCTGCTGATTGCGAGAGCGCTCGTCAACGATCCCGAGCTCCTCGTCCTCGACGAGCCAACGACCGGGCTCGATCCCCAGGCGCGACACCTGGTCTGGGAACGGCTGCGCCGGCTGAAGCGCGAGGGCAAGACGCTGCTCCTGACGACGCACTACATGGAGGAGGCGGCGCAGCTCTGTGACGAGATCGTCGTGCTCGATCACGGGCGAGTGATTGCGCGCGGAACGCCTCGCGAGCTCGTTGAGGCGCACGTCGCGCCACGCGTCGTCGAGGTACAGGGCATCGAGAACGGCGTCGAGGAGATCAGGCAGATCGCCGGCGACCTCGCGAAAGAGGTGGAAGGCGTCGGCGACCGGGTGCTCATCTATGCGTCGGACGGCGAGGAGATCGTCTCGCGCATCCGTGAGGCGGGCGTGGCCCACCAGGCGCTGATCCTGCGTGAGGCAACCCTCGAGGACGTCTTCCTGCATCTGACCGGGCACGCATTGGTGGACGACTGATGGGCGCGCTCCTGCGCCTTTGGCGGCCTCCTCCGGTCTGGCTTCCCGGCGTCATCCGCATGTGGAAGCGGGACGCGCTCCTCTACAAGCGCTCCTGGAAGCGCAACGTCCTGCCGAACTTCTTCGAGCCGCTCCTCTATCTCTTCTCGATCGGGCTCGGACTGGGCGTGTACGTCGGGCGGAAGATTCTCGGCGTCGACTACGCGGACTTCATCGCGCCCGGCCTCGCGGCTGCCGCAGCGATGAACGGGGCCGTGTTCGAGACGACCTTCAACGTCTTCGTCAAGCTCCGCTTCGCGAAGCTCTACGACGCGGTGATCACGACACCGCTCGAGCCGGAGGACGTGGCCGCAGGTGAGCTGCTCTGGGCTGTGACCCGTTCTTGCATCTACGGGGTCGCCTTCGTGCTCGTGATGGCGGCGCTCGGTTACGTCCACTACTGGGCGGTCGTCTTCGCGCCGCTCGCCGTGGCTCTGATCGGCCTCTCCTTCGGGCTGATCGGACTCGTCTTCACCGCGCTGACGCCGACGATCGACCTCTTCTCGTACTTCTTCACGCTCTTCATCACGCCGCTCTTCCTGTTCAGCGGAGTCTTCTTCCCGACCTCGCGTCTCGGCGCGGCGGAGCCGGTCGCGTGGTTCTCGCCGCTCAACCACGCCGCCGAGCTCATGCGGGGCCTGATCCTGACCGGGGACCTCGGCTCCGCCGCGGGCCACGCGTTGTGGCTCCTCGTCTTCTGCGCGCTCGTCTTTCCGCCGGCGATCAACCTCATGCGCCGACGGCTCGTCACGTAGAGCCACATCGGACTTGCAACAGTCTGTTGCTAAGTCAGTTCGAGGATCTCGCTGAGATGCTCGACCGACGCGCCGGACCAGGCCTTGCCGGGCTCGGTGAGCTCCTCGCCTGGAGCGCGTAGCTGGACGGCGGTCATGCCGACGCGCTCGGCGCCGGGCAGCTCGTCGTTTGCGCCGTCGCCGACGAAGAGGCACTCGGCAGCCTCGACGCCGAGACGCTCGCACGCGATCTCGTAGATCCGCGGATCCGGCTTCGAGATCCCGACGTCGCACGAGAAGACCGTCTCGTCGAGCACTCCTGCAAACGGCGTCTCATCCCAGACGTCGGGAACATCCTGCGAGCAGACGCTGATCAGGCCCAGGCGGTGGCCGCGCCGCCGCAGCTCGGCGAGCGTCTCGAGCGCGTCGGGCCGCGGGACGAGGGTGCGCTTCGCCCAGTCCCGCCTGAGATCGATCAGAACGTCGAGATCTCCCTCGACCCCGAGCTCCTCGAAGAGGCTGCGGAGCTGGTCCGCGATCGGGCCGGTCTCGCGACTGGGGCGACCCGCATGCCAGACCTCTCGAAAGCGCCCGCGCTCGGCGCCCACCTCCTCCGCCATGCGATCGTAGAAGCGGTTCGCCTCGTCCACGTTCCAGGGAACGAGTGTCTGCCAGAGATCGAAGATGACCGCGCGGTACTTCACTTCTTGAGCAGCTTCTTGACCTCGCCCCACGGGCGCGTGTTGAGGATCTGATCAGGCCCGAGCCACCCTCGCCGCGCCTGGGCGACGCCGAATTCCAGGTTCGAGAGCGCACTGATCTGATGGCCGTCGCTCGAGATCACGATCTTGACGCCGGCCTCGCCGGCGAGCCGCGCGTGAGCGTCGCGCAGATCGAGCCGGTCGGGCTGGGCGTTGATCTCGAGGAACGTGCCGGTCTCGAGCGCCTTCGCGACGACGCGTTCCAGGTCGATGTCGGCAGGGCCGCGGCGGTTCAGCTTGCGGCCGGTCAGGTGCCCGATGCAGTCCACGTGCGGATTGTCCATCGCCGCCAGAACGCGGTCGGTGAGATCGTTGTTGAAGCCGGAGTGCACTGAGGCCATCACCCAGTCGCGCTGGGCCAGCACCTCGTCGGGCACGTCGATCGTGCCGTCCGCCTTGATGTTCGCCTCGACTCCCTTCAGCAGCTTGAAGCGGCCGAGCGCCTCCTGCACCTTGTCGATCTCGCGGCTCTGCGCCTCCATGCGGCCCTCGCGGAGGTAGTGCGAGTGGTCGGTGACGACCATGTACGTCCGCCCTAGGCGGACGGCCTCGCGGGCCATCTCCTCGATCGTGTTCTTCCCGTCCGAGGACCAGGTCGAGTGCGTGTGCATGTCGCCCCGGATGTCCTTCAGCTCGACGAGCTCAGGGAGCTTTCCCTCACGCGCGGCTTCGAGCTCGCCCGTGTTCTCCCGCAGCTCCGGCGGGATCCACTCGTAGCCGAGGCGCTTGTAGAGCCCTTCCTCGGTGCGGTCGGTGTGCACCTTGCCCGACTCGAGCGCCTGCACGCCGTACTCCGAGATCGAGAGCTTGCGTCGCACGGCTTCCTCGCGGAGCGCGACGTTGTGCTGCTTCGAGCCCGTGAAGTGCTGAAGGAGGTTGCCGTAGCTCTCCGGGGGCACGACGCGCAGGTCGAAACGGAGGCCCTGGTTGGATACCACCGTCGCCTTCGTCTTGCCCTTGGCGACGATCTCGTCGACCCAGGCCAGCTGCGTGAAGTCCTCGATCAGCGCGGAGGGGTCGCTCGCCGTGGCGATGATGTCCAGGTCCCGAACCTGCTCCTTGAGGCGCCGCACGCTCCCCGCTTCGGAGACCTGGTCGGCTGCTGGATGCTCGCGGAGAACCGAGACGACGGCGCGCACCGCCGGGAGCGCCTGGCCGAGGAGCGGCTTGCGCTCGATCTCCTTGCGCGGCGTCGCGAGCGCTTTCAGGACGTTCTCCTCCGTCTTCGCGCCCAGCCCGCTCAACGTGCGCAGCCGCTCCGACTCGGCCGCCTGCTTCAGCTCGCCGATCGTCGAGATGCCGAGCTCCTGCCAGATGCGCCGCGCCGTCTTCGGGCCGAGACCGGGCAGGTGCATGAACTCGACGACGTCGGCGGGGATGCGTCCCTCCCGTTTGGCGAGCGCCTCGATCTTGCCGTCCTGGACGATCTGGACGATCTTCTCCTCGATCACCTTGCCGATCCCGGCGAGATCCTTGGCGCGACCTTCGATGGCCAGTTGCGCGATCGAGCCGCCGGTCTCGCGCATGCGCTGTGCCGCCCGGCGGTAGGCGAGCGGCCGGAACTGGTCGCTGCCCTCGAGCTCGAGGAAGTCGGCGAGCAGGTCGAACTGCTCGGCGATCTCAGCGTTGCGCGGGAGCGACTTAGCCACCCCGGCGATGATAGGGGCCGTGCGGTGTGTCATCTGCCTTCCCACCTACAACGAGCGCGAGAACCTCGCGGGCATGGTCGCAGAGCTCCGCGGCCTCGAGCTCGACGACCTACACGTGCTCGTGATCGACGACAACTCCCCGGACGGAACCGGGGACATCGCCGACCGCCTCGCCGATGAGGACGATCACGTGCACGTCCTGCACCGCGAGCGGAAGGAGGGGCTCGGACCCGCGTATCTCGCGGGCTTCCATCGCGCACTCGAGCTGGGGGCCGATCTCGTCTTCGAGATGGACTGCGACTTCTCGCACGACCCAGCGGACGTGCCGCGGCTTGCGGCGACGGCAAACGACGCGGATCTCGTGCTCGGCTCCAGATACGTGCGGGGCGGCGGCACGCGGAACTGGGGTTTCGTGCGCCGCTTCATCTCGCGCGGGGGCTCGCTCTATGCGCAGGCGCTCCTGCAGCTCGGCGTCCGCGACCTCACGGGCGGCTTCAAGTGCTACCGGCGAGCCGTCCTCGAGACGATCGACCTGGACGACATCTCGTCGCTCGGCTATGCCTTTCAGATCGAGACGACGTACCGGGCACTGAGAGCGGGCTTCCGCGTCGTCGAGGTGCCGATCACGTTCGCCGATCGCGAGGTCGGCGGCTCGAAGATGAGCAAGTCGATCGTGCTCGAGGCGATCTGGAAGGTTCCGATCCTGCGGGCTCGAGCCCTGTTCCACCGGCTCTGACAGACCTGTCTCGGTGCCAGGCACGAGGACACGGCTCGTTGGGACGCGGGTAGCCTGTTCGGCGTGCGCGAGCTGACGGACGCGACGTTCGAGGACGAGGTGCTGAAGGCGGAGCGGCCGGTCGTCGTCGACTTCTGGGCTCCCTGGTGCGGGCCCTGCAAGGCGGTCGAGCCGATCCTGGCCGACCTTGCCGAGGCAGCAGCGGGTTGCGTCGAGTTCGCGAAGCTGAACATCGACGAGAACTTCGAGACGGCGTCCCGCTTCAGCGTCCTGTCGATCCCGACGGCGATCCTCTTCGAGGGGGGCGAAGCGCGCGAGACCGTCGTGGGGGCACGGTCGCGCTCGCATTACGAGCAGGCCTGGGCGCCCTGGCTGAGCCCGACACCCGCAACTTCGTCACCCGCTACCGCAGACGGAGCGTCGTCAGGAGGCCCTTTCCCGCGCTGATACGGAAGCGTGGATCGACGGCGCAGTAGAGGACGTCCGCGATCGTGTTCGCGATCGTGATCGCCACGCTGACGACGAGGACCTCGCCCATGATCACGGGCAAGTCGTTGCTCGTGAGCGCCCGGAACAGCACCTGACCCATCCCGGGCAGCCCGAAAGCCGTCTCGATGAAGACCGCGCCGCCGAACGCGAGCCCCATGTCCATGCCGAGCATGGAGATCACCGGCAAGAGCGCATTGCGCAGCACGTGTCGCCTCAACACGCGCCAGCTTCCTGCCCCCTTCGCCCGGGCCGTGCGCACGTAGTCCTCGTTGAGCGCCTCGAGGATGTTTGCCCTGATCATCCGTGCGTAGAGCGCGGCGAAAAGGAGGGCGAAGGTGATCCACGGGAGGATCAAGTGGTACGCCCAGAACCTCGGGCCGCCGCAGAGACTGGAGCTCGACGCGTGGTAGGTGAAGTCGCAGTAGCCGGCGACCGGGAACGCGTGCAGCCGGAACCCGAAGAGATACGAGAACAAGAGCGCCAGCGAGACAGGGTGAATCGACACTCCGACCAGGACGAAGACCATCAGGCCCTTGTCCAGGAGCGAGCGCGGCCGAAGCGCGGCCAGCAGACCGATCGTGAAGGCGAGGACGAGCCAGACGACGGTGCCGCCGATCACGAGCGACACGGTCACCGGGAAGGCCCTGCGGATGATCTGCCTCACTGAGAGCGGCTGACGGAGCGACTGGCCGAGGTCGCCATGCCGTACGACCCGCCCGACGAACTGGCGGTACTGGTCCGGGAAAGACTTGCGCCCCTCGAGGTTGAACTGCCTCTGGAGGTTCGGCGCTTGCTGCCCCTGCCGATTCGACCCGGGTGCATTGGGCGGGAGGGCGAAGAAGAGGGCGAACGTGATGACGCTGATCACGCCGACGAGCAGGACCGCCCAAACAAGCCGTCCGACTACGAAGCTGAGCACTGCCGCATAGCGTGGTCGCTGGCGCGGATCAGCGCAAGTTCTCGGCTCCCTGTCCGTCGAAATGGTCCCAACCCGAAAGAGCTACGGGATTGCCGTCGCGGCGGATTTCGAGTCCCTTTCCCTCTTCGCAGCGACCGATCACGGCGAACTCGAGCGGGTCAGGAGTTGCCGCCAGGAGCTCGTAGTCCTCGCCGAAGCCAAGATCGTCTACCGTCGCGCCCGGGGCCAGAGGCACTCGCTCGAGCTCGATCACAATGCGGCAGCCGGAGCGGTCGGCTAGATGGCCCGCGTCGACGGCGAGCCCGTCCGAGACATCGATGAGCGCGTGCGCGACAGCCGCGAGCCGACGACCCTCCTCGAGCCGTAACGGAGGCCGTGCGTGCCTGCCGGCCCGGAACGCCGCGCCGGCCATGCCGAGCGGGCCTGTCACGACGAGCCGGTCCCCGGGCTTTGCCCCGTCCCGGCCGGGCACGCGCTCCGAGCGGCCGAGCGCCGTGACAGAGAGGTACAGCGACTCGGCGCGAGTCGTGTCTCCGCCGACGATCGGCACACCGGGCTCGTTCAGGCCGGCGTAGAGCTCGAGCACGTCGTCGAGCTCGGTCTCCCCGGGAGCGCCGAGGCCCACGAGGAGCGCCTGCGGGTCGGCGCCCGAAGCCGCGAGGTCACTCAGGTTGACCGCAGCGGCCTTGTAGCCGAGCTCGCGGTGGGTCGTCCAGTCCAGGCGAAAGTGGACGCCCTCGACAAGCGCATCCTGCGTTACGACGAGGCCGCCCTCGAGTTGCGCCGCGTCGTTTTCGATCCCGCGGGCTAAACCGCGTCGCTCGAGCTCGGCCAGAAGGCCGAGCTCACCGATCTCCGAGAGCCTCACTGACAGCCTTCGCATTCGCTGCGGCCCGCACGACCGCGACGCCGGCCGCGCCTGCAGCCAGGCAATCGGCGGCGTTCGAGGCATCAATGCCTCCGATCGCGACGACCGGAATCGAAACCGCTCGGCAGATCGCGGCCAGGCCGTCGAGTCCGACCGGCGGGTCGGCATCGAGCTTCGACACCGTCGCCCAGACGGGACCGGCACCGATGTAACCGGCCCCGGCTGCTTGGCCGGCTCGTGCCTCCTCGACGCTCGACGCGGAGATCCCCAGGAGCAGCCCTGCGCGAACCGCGCGCTTCGCTCCGACATCCTCCCGGCCGAGGTGAACACCGTCGGCGCCCAGCGCGATCGCCGCGTCGACGTCGTCGTTGACGACGAACGTCGCGGGCAGGTCGCGGAAGCCTCGGCCCGCGACGACGACCTCCTCGAAGGTTGCGCCCTTCAGCCGTAGCTGGACGACGGTCGCGCCACCCGCGACTGCCGCGCGGGCAGTCTCGATGTCCGTGACGATTGCGTGCAGTCTCATCCCTCCGCCTTCGCGCGCTCGTCGAGCGTCCCGGGATCGAGGTTGTAGAGCGCGTCGTAGAGGTTCACATGGAACGAGCCCGGGCCGGTCGCACCTTGCGCGGCGTCCTCACCTGCGACACCGAAGGCGACAAGCGCCTCTGCCGCCGCCTCGAGCGGGCGGTCCGGCGCGACGGAGAGGAAGCACCCCGTGATCGCAGTCGACATGCAGCCCGTTCCGGTCACGGCCGCGAGCAGTTCGTGCCCGTTGGCGACAGCCACGACACGCTTACCGTCGGAGACGTGATCGACAGGCCCGGTGACGGCGACGACGCAGCCGAGCGTCCAGGCCGCAGCCTTCGCGAGCTCCGCCCCGGAATCGCGCGCGCCGATCGACTCCACTCCGCGGATCTCAGCTTGCCGGCCCGACAGGGTCGCCACCTCGGCCGCATTGCCGCGGACGACTGCGATCTCGGCCTCGTCGAGGATCCGCTTTGCGGTCTCGGTGCGAAGGTTCGTCGCGCCGGCGCCGACCGGATCGAGAACCACCGGCACGGCTGCCTGGTTCGCGGCTTGTGCAGCGAGGAGCATTGACTCGATCCAGGGCTTCGAGAGCGTCCCGATGTTGAGGACGAGCGCCCCGGCGATCGAAGCCATCTCCTCGACCTCCTCGACGGCGTGCGCCATCACCGGCAGGGCCCCGAGCGCGAGCGTCGCATTCGCCGTTTCGTTCATCACGACGTAGTTCGTGATCTGGTGCACGAGAGGCCTGCGCGCCCGGATCGCGGCCAGGTCTGCTCCGGTTCTCATGCGAGGACGTTCACCGGCCCGTCGCCGGCTCCGATCTCGACGAGCCCGTTCTTGACCGCCTCGGAGGCGACGCGTGCAGCACCTCGCGCAGCGTCCTCGAGGCTTTCTCCTCGCGCCAGGTGCGCAGCCAGCGTCGCCGAATGGGTGCACCCCGCTCCGTGCGTCGCAGCGACGTCGTGCCGCTCGACTTCGATCTCGACGTGCTCCCGCCCGTCGAAGAGATGGTCGGCGGCGTCATCGCCGTGACCGCCCGTGACGATCACGGCGGGCGCGCCAAGCTCGTGGATCCGCTCGGCGAGCTCGGCTCGCGCATGGACGCCACCCGCGAGCGCCACGGCCTCAGGCAGGTTCGGCGTCACAACGGTCGCCAATGGAAACAGCCGGCCGACGAGCACGTGCACCGCGTCGTCCCGCAGAAGCTTGGCCCCTGAGGTCGCAACCATCACCGGGTCGACGACGAGCGGCACCGGATGCCCGCCGAGGAAGTCGACCACGGTCTCGATCACCTCACGCGAGAAGAGCATCCCGGTCTTCGCCGTGTCCACGCCGATGTCGTCGAAGATCGCCTCGAGCTGGGCCTGAACGAACTCCGCCGGCACGTCATGAACGGCAGTTACTCCGAGGGTGTTCTGCGCAGTGAGCGCAACGATCGCGCTCATCCCGAAGCAACCGGCGGCCGCAAACGCCTTCAGGTCGGCCTGAATCCCGGCGCCGCCGCCGGAATCCGACCCGGCAATCGTGAGACAACGAGGTACTGCCATTTCCTCCCTTCGCCGGCATGACCCGGATCAGCAAGCACGGGGGAACCCAGGGTTCCCCCGTGAGCCCCCTCCTTCACACCCCTCACGTGCCATCAGGCATTGGGCTCCCGCCGGGCCAAGCCCGGCTCCGCCCGACAGACGGTTCTTCTATGCCTATTTGCGTTCACATCACTCCCTTCGCCGGCATGACCCGGATCAGGTTCAGCGGGTGTGTTCTCAGCCCCGACGACAGGGCACCCCGGTAGGCCAAGGCTACCATCGCTGTCATGGCCGTCAGCACTGCGCTGTGGGACGACCTGCTCCAAGGAGAGGAGCTCGCGTATCTCAGCTCCGAGCCCGCGTGCGAAGCCGAAACGGCGCCGCTGCCCACCAACTTGCCGGCCGCACTTCGAGACCGGCTCGAGGCGAGTGGGATCGACTCGCTCTACTCACACCAGGCCGAGGCCTGGGAGGCTGCCGCCCGCGGAGAAAACGTCGCTATCACGACGGGCACCGCGAGCGGGAAGAGCCTCGCCTTCAACCTGCCCGTGCTGGCGGCGCTTGCCGAGGAGCCGAAGCAGCGAGCCCTCTACCTCTATCCGACCAAAGCGCTCGCGCAGGACCAGGTCCGAGCTCTCGACGAGCTGAAGGTCAAGCGGATCCGGCCGGCCATTTACGACGGCGACACCGAGAGCGAGCGCCGCTGGCAGATCCGGAAGTGGTCGAACCTCATCCTGACGAACCCCGACATGCTCCACGTCGGCGTTCTTCCGCACCACGACCGCTGGGGCGATTGCCTCACGAATCTTCGCTTCGTGGTCGTCGACGAGGCGCACGTCTATCGCGGCGTCTTCGGCTCGCACGTCGGCAACGTGCTCCGGCGGCTGCGCCGTCTCGCCCGCGTGTACGGCTCGGATCCGCAGTTCCTCCTTGCCTCGGCGACGATCGGCAACCCGGGGGAGCTCGCAGGCTCGCTCACAGGTCTCGACTTCACCGTGATCGGAGCCGACGGAGCGCCGAAGGCGGAGCGAACCGTCGCGCTCTGGAACCCGCCCTTGCTCGACGAGGAGCTGGGTGAGCGCGGAAGCGCTCTGGCCGAGGCGTCGAAACTGATGGCCGATCTCGTGCAGCGGGGCCTCCGCACGCTCGTCTTCGCCAAGAGCCGCCGCGCTGCGGAGCTGATCCACAAGTTCACCGCCGACCGACTCGGCGACGACTCCGCCCTCTCGCCCTACCGCGCCGGCTACACGCCCGCGCAGCGCCGTGAGATCGAGCAGCGGCTCTTCGCGGGCGAGCTCCTCGGCGTCAGCGCGACGAACGCGCTCGAGCTCGGCATCGACGTCGGCGCGCTGGACTGCGTGATCTCGGTCGGCTTCCCGGGCACGGTCGCGAGCCTTCGCCAGCAGTGGGGGCGGGCCGGCCGGCGTGGGCATGGGCTCGCGGTCCTCGTCGCAAGCGAGGACGCCCTCGACCAGTACTTCATGCGCGAGCCTGAGACCCTGCTCGGGCGTCGAGTCGAGGCCGCGATTCTCGACCACGAGAACCCGCGTGTTCTCGACGGGCACGTGGCAGCCGCTGCGTTCGAAGCTCCTCTCGACGAGGCGGACGCGGGGATCCTCGGTGCGAAGGCTCTCGAGCGCGCCGCCCAGCACCCGGAGCTGGAAGAGACGAAGGCCGGCTACGTCTGGGCGGGCCGCGACTACCCGGCGGGCCGCTTCGGCCTGAGGTCGACGAGCCCGGATGTCTTCACCGTAGTCACCACCGACACCGGCTCCGTCCTCGGCACGATCGAGCGCGACCGCGCCTACTCGACCGTGCACGAAGGCGCCATCTACCTCCACTTGGGGCAGAGCTACCGCGTCGTCGCCCTCGACCTGGCCTCCCGAAGCGCTCTCGTCGAGCCGTTCGCCGGCGACTACTACACACAGGTTAAGAAGGAGACGACCACCGCAATCGAGGAGGCGCTTCGCACGGAGCGCCGAGTCGGCCTGGAGCTCGCCTTCGGACGGGTAAGCGTCACCGAGCAGGTGATCGCGTACCAGAAGAAATCGATCCGAGACCAATCGACGCTCGACCTCGTCGCGCTCGACCTGCCGGAGACGACCTTCGAGACCGAGGCGGTCTGGTACCTGCCCGAGCCCGAACAGCTGGCCGGCCTCGAGGAAATGCCTCGCCTCCTGGGCACGCTGCACGCCGCCGAGCACGCGATGATCGCGATCCTCCCGCTCTGGGCGATGTGCGACCGTTGGGACATCGGCGGCCTCTCGACGAACCTCCACTTCCAGACAGGCCGGCCGACGGTGTTCGTCTACGACGGCCACTCAGGGGGAGTGGGAATCACCGAGCGCGGCTTCGAGGCCTTCGAGGGCTGGGTCGAGGACACGGCGAAGATGCTCACGGGCTGTCCGTGCGAGAGCGGCTGCCCTTCGTGTGTTCAGTCTCCGAAGTGTGGCAATCTCAACGAGCCGCTCGACAAGGCGGGAGCGCTGGAGCTGCTCGGCCGTATGCTCGCCCCGTGATCCAGACCATGACGGCGCCACTTCGGCGCGTCCTCGTTCGACCGCCCGGCACGGACTTCTCGCGCTGGCGCGAGTACGGGTGGCTTGCCGAGCCGGATCCGAAGCGGATCGCGGAAGAGCACGAGGGCTTCTGCGCGGGGCTGGAGGAGGCCGGAGCAGAGGTCGTCGCCGCCGCGAGGGCCGCCGACCTGAATCCCGACGCGATCTACGTCTTCGACCCGACGTTCATGACCGACGCCGGCGCGATCCTCCTCCGGCCGGGAAAGGAAGCCCGGCGGGGCGAGGTCGACGCGATGAAGGTCGACTTCGAGGCCGCCGGGGTCACGGTCGCCGCCGAGCTGACCGAGCCGGCCCTCGCCGAGGGCGGCGACGCCTTCTGGCTCGACGAACGGACGCTCGTCGTCGGCCTCGGCTATCGGACGAACGAGGCAGGCGCTGCGCAGCTGGGAGCGGCTCTTCCCGACGTCGAGGTGATCACCGTCGACCTGCCGCACCACCACGGCCGTGCCCACTGCATGCACATGCTGACCCTGATCAGCCCGCTCGACGCGGACCTGGCGCTCGTCTACCTGCCGTTGCTGCCGGTTCGCCTGGTGGAGCTCCTCGAGAAGCGTGGAGTCGAGCTCGTCGAGGTGCCGGACGAGGAGTTCGAGTCGATCGGCTGCAACGTCCTCGCGCTCGGCCCGCGCAAGGCGCTCGCACTCGAGGGCAACCCGGAGACGAGGCGGCGCATGGAAGCCGCCGGCGTCGACGTTCGCACCTACACGGGCGAGGAGCTTTCTCGCAAGGGCGAGGGAGGGCCTACGTGCCTGACCCTGCCTCTGCAACGCGGCTGAGCGCGAGGTCGACAGCCTCTTCCGGAGTCGTCGCCCGGGCAACCCCGTCCAGCTCCCAGCCGGGCTCGAGGATCACGACCACGCGGCCGAGGCGCCTTGCGAACGCGATCTCGGCAAGCGTCCCCCAGCTGCCGCCGACCGCAATCACGGCATCCCCTGACGCGGCCACGGCGAAGTTCCGCGCGTGCCCGATCCCGGTCGCGATCGCGTGGTCGATCCACTCGTTGGCGTCGCGACCGCTTTCGCCGGGGAGAATGCCGATCGTCGTGCCTCCCGCCTTCTTCGCACCTCGAGCCGCAGCGGACATCACCTCGCCGAGGCCGCCCGTGACGACCTTGCACCCTCGCTCCGCAAGCAGCCGGCCGACCTCCTCCGCGCGAGCCTCGTGCTCAGCGCCGCTTCCGATGACCGAGATCTGCACGGGTCGATGGTAGAGGCGCGCCGGGCCCGCGGCGGAACACTCGTCCTCGGCGGCGGCTTCGCCGGCTCGTACGTCGCCCGTCTGCTGGGGCGCCGTGGCGCGACGATCGTCAGCCTGGAGAACTTCATGCTTTTCACGCCGCTTCTGCCAGAGGCGGCGTCGGGCACATTGGAACCACGCCACGTCGTCGTTCCGCTACGGCTGATGTGCCCGCACGCCGAGCTCCTCCTCGGTCGACTGACCGGCCTGAACACGACGCAGCGGACCGCCACGGTCGAGACCGGCGCAGGAACGTTCGAGGTCGGCTACGAGCAGGCGGTCCTCGCGCTCGGCTCCGTCGCGCGCGCCCTGCCGATCCCGGGCCTCGCCGAGCACGCGCTCGGCTTCAAGGACCTCGCGGACGCAATCGGCCTTCGGAACCACGTCCTCAGACAACTCGAGGCGGCGATGGCCGCGATGGACCGCAGGCGCGCAGAGGCGCATCTCACGTTCGTCTTCGTGGGCGCGGGCTACGCGGGGGTGGAAGCCCTCGCCGAGCTCGCCGATCTCGTCCGCGACGCACTGCGCCACTATCCGGAGCTTCCGAGGCATCGAACGCGCTGGATCCTCGTCGACGCTGCTCCGAAGATCCTCCCCGAAATTCCGTCTCGGCTAGGCGACTACGCCGCGAAGCAACTCGTACGGAGAGGCGTCGAGATCAGGACCTCGACCACGCTCGAATCGGTTGGTCGAAGCTCGGTCGTGCTCTCGGGAGGCGAGCGGATTCCGTCGCACACACTCGTGTGGACCGCAGGCGTCAGCCCGAATCCGCTCCTTGCCCAGCTCGGCTTGCCGCTCGACGAGCGCGGACGCGTCCAGGTCGACGAGATGTTGCGAGTCGAGAATCGGGAGGGGCTCTGGGCACTCGGCGACTGCGCACGTGTCCAAAACCCGGCCACCCCGGGCATCGCGGACCCACCGACCTCCCAGCACGCGCTTCGCCAGGCCCGGCGGCTTGCGAAGAACCTGCAAGGAAATCCGAAGACCTACCGCTACCGCTCGCTCGGGCAGGTCGCAACGCTCGGTCGTCACCGGGGAATCGCGCTGGTCTTCGGCGTCCCGCTGCGAGGCTTCGTCGGCTGGTTCGTGACGAGGACGTATCACCTCTACCAGCTGCCGCTCTTCTCGAGAAAGCTCCGCGTCGTCGCCGACTGGACGGTCTCCCTCTTCTTTCGCCGCGACATCGCCGAGCTGAGCATGCTCGGCCACCCGAGAGGCCTGGGAGATGAGTGAGGTCGAGCGGATCGTCGCGTTCCTGAGGAAGCTCGACGGGCTCTCCGCCGAGCGACAGGTCCCGTCTCGCTTCGGGACGGCGTACCTCCACTCCGCCTTGCCCCGCGTCTGGAGCCGCAACTACCTCGTGGCCGACAAGGACCTCGGCGAGGCCTCGACCGAGCTCCTCGTCGCCGAATCGGACCGGATCCTCGGCGAGGCGGGCCTGCGGCACGGAAAGATCGAGGTCTACGACGACGAGGCCGGCGCCCGGCTCGAGCCCGGTTTTCGCGAGCTCGGTTGGGACGTCCATTGCGACGTCCTCATGGTCGCGCGACGCGAGCCCGACCGCCCGGCCGACCTCTCGCTGACCGAGGAGGTCGGGATCGAGGAGCTCGAGCCGATCTGGGCCGAAGGTACCCGGAGCGAGCCCTACGGCACCGACGAGGAAGTCGTCCGGCAGCTCGTCGCCAACAAGCACGTGGTAGCCGACTCGAGAGACACGAGATTCTTTGCCGCGCGGATCGACGGCGCGATCGCGAGCTACTGCGATCTCTACTCGGACGGGAGCACCGGCCAGATCGAGGCCGTGGGGACCCTCGAGCAATACCGCAAGCGTGGCCTGGCACGGGCGACGGTTCTGCGCGCGCTCGCGGCCTCACGGGAGGCAGGGAACGACATGACCTTCCTCATGGCGCTCCGGGACGACTGGCCCAAGGAGCTCTACCGGAAGCTCGGCTTCGACGAGATCGGCCTGATCTACGAATTCGTCCGGCCCGCGGGCTCGTAGCGATCCCGCTCGACCTCCCCCTTTCGAGGGACGGGAGCGACCGTCAGGGATCCGATCTCAACCAAGGCATGCGGCGAAGCACTACCTGGCACGTGGTCCCGGCCCTGGCGTTGGGCTCTCTGCTCGCACTCGCTCCCTCGGTCACGATCAACGCGCTTGCTCACCGGCACGCTCACTTCACCGCGCAGGTGCACTTCAGCGGAGTCGGGCTCACCGCCCTAGCCGCCGCATTTGCCGCAATAGCGCTCACGATCGTCGGTGCTCGGCGCCGGGATGCGCGAACGGTGATCGTGGGAACTGCGTTCACGGCGATGGCCGCGCTGCTGGCCCTCCACGGCATCGCCACCCCGGGCATCCTCTTCGGAATGAACGGCGTCGTCGCCTTCACCGGTGGCGCCACGCTTCCGGTAGGCGCGGCCGTGCTCGCGCTCTCGGCCCTTCCCTCTCTCCGGCGGCCCCGCGACGTCAGGCCGTTGATCGCGCTCCAGGTCGTGTTGCTGTCGGCCGTTCTAGGTGTCGGTGTCCTAGGGCTGCTCGTGCCGAGCGCCGTTCCGAGCGTCCCCCAGGCTCAGAGCACCGAGGCCTACATCCTCCTGGCTGTCGGGCTCACCCTCTTCGCGCTGTTGACCTGGCGCGCACTGCGAACCTTCCTGCTCACGCGGCGCCGAACGGACCTGGTCGTCGCGATCGGAATCTTCTGGCTCGCCTCGGCTCTGCCGCCTGCGATGCTCCTCAACTTCATGGAGCTCGGCTGGTGGCTCGGACATGCCTTCGAGCTGGTCGGAATGGTCGTCGTGGGAATCCCGGTTGCACTCGACCTCCGCCGGGCTGCGGAGTCGCGCCCGCTCGTCGGTGACGTGACAGGAGCCGATCTCGTCGCTGCCGAGGAGGCATTCCTCGGAGCACACGTTCGCGCCCTGACCCTGAGCCTCGCCCGCAAGGACGAGTACACGGAGGAACACACCCGCCGCGTCGCGCTGCGAGCGGTGCAGGTGGGAGAAGAGCTCGGGCTTACGGGCAGCCGTCTCCGCGCGCTAGCAACCGGGGCGCTCGTCCACGACATCGGCAAGCTATCGATTCCCGATTCGATTCTCCAGAAGCCCGGCCCGCTGACCGACGAGGAGTTCGAAGTCATCAAGGAGCATCCCATGTCCGGCGACAAGCTGCTCGTCGAACTCGGGTTCGGTGACGAGGTCCGGCACCTGGTGCGAAATCACCACGAGCGGCTCGACGGTTCCGGGTACCCCTCGGGCGCGGAGAGCTCACTGATCTCCTTCGACGCACGGATCCTGGCGGTCTGCGACGTCTACGACGCGCTCATCTCTCGCCGCGTCTACCGAGAAGCGTGGACGCATGAGCGGGCAGTGGCGCTGCTCCGCGAGGAGAGCGGCACATCGCTCGACCCGAAGTGCGTCGCGGCGCTCGAGCGAGTCCTCTCGAGCGAGCGCGCTCCGGCCGCGGCCGCCGTCTAGCGCTGAAGTACCATCGCGGCGACTCTACGGAGGAGGGACTGATGGGACTCGGAGATCTCTGGAACCGACTCGTGCGCGGCGGCAAAACCGAACGCGTCGAAGAAGAGCTTCGGAACGAGGGCGCCGAACAGCCGGCACCAGTCGAGGACTACGAGGGCATGAAGGACGACGTGGCCATCGAAGAGCGTTTCCGAGGTCCGGAGCGGATCGACGGCGACGAATAGTTCAGCGCAAGGCTTTGAGCGCGGCGGAGAGCGACTGCTTGTTCTTTAGCACGCCCGCGAAGAGGTCGCCGTGCTTCTCGATCCGAGCAAGCGCGACCTCCATCGTGAACGCAGCCGGGTCGAGGTCTTCGTTCACCTCCTCCCAGCGCAGCGGCGTCGAGACCGGCGCGCCCTCCTTCGGGCGAACCGAGTAGACGGACGCGATCGTCTTCCCTTCGCCGTTCTGGTTCGAGTCGATGAGCACACCGTGGCGTTTCGCCTTCGACCACTCGGTCGTCACGAGCCCGCGGTGCGTCCGCGCCAGCGCGCCGGCGATGATCGCCGAGAACTCCCGCGTGTCCACGTAGGTGTAGCGCCGCGCGATCGGCACCAGAACGTGGATCCCGTCCGCCCCGCTCGTCTTCACGAAGCTCTCGAGCTCGAGCGTGTCGAGCGCCTGCTTTACAAGGAGTGCGACCTGAACGGTCTCCGGAAAGCCGACATCGGGCGACGGGTCCAGGTCGAACAGCACCCAGTCGGGACGACCGGGCTTGTCGATCCGCGAGTACCACGTGTTCAGGTCGATGCAGCCCATGTTCACCATCCAGAGGAGGGCGAGCTCGTCGTTCACGAGCGGCGCCTCGATCCGTCTTTTTTGCCGTGGCTTCTGGCGCGTCGACACGACGATCGGCGCCGCCGGGATCCAGGACGGCATGCCCCTCGGCGCGTCCTTCTGAAAGAAGAACTCGCCCTGCCAGCCGTCGGGGTAGCGCTTCATCGTGAAGGGCCGGTCCTTGAGATGGGGAAGAACGGCCGGCGCCACCCGCCGGTAGTAGGACAGGAGGTCGCCCTTCGTGATGCCTTCGTCGGGCCAGAACGGCTTGTCGAGGTTGGAGAGCTTGAGCACACGCTTGCCCTTGCGGACCTCGGTCGGCATCGAGACCGGCTCCTCCTTCAGCACCTCTTCCGGATCCTTGTCCTCGCGCAGGCCCTTGTACGACGGTGCCCGCAGCCGGCCGTCGTGCGTCCACTCGACGAACTCGACCTCGGCGACGAGCTTCGGCTCGACCCAGATCACGTCGCCCTTCTTCACTCGAGGCATCTTCGGGACGTCCTTGAAGGGCGGCGTGTCGCGCTCCAGGGGCTTCAGCTTGCCGAGAAGCCGCTCGATCTCCTTGTCGTTGAACCCCGTGCCGACGTTCCCGACGTAGACGAGCTCGCCGCTCTCGTACATCCCGAGCACGAGCGAACCGAGCGTGGCGACGCGCCGTCCTTTCCCGCGCGTGTAGCCGGCGACGACGAACTCCTGGCGGCCGTGGCCCTTGATCTTGAGCCAGTCGCGCGAGCGCTTCCCGGGTAGGTACCGCGAGCCCAGACGCTTGGCCATGACCCCCTCGAGGCCCTGCTTCTCGGCGGCGTCGAAGAGCGCCTGCCCATCGTCGAAGCTCTCCGAGAAGCGCACTGTCCTGTTGCGCTTGTCGAGCAGCTTTTCGAGCCGCTTGCGCCGCTTCTCGAGCGGGAGGTCGACGATTGGCTCGCCCTCGACCTCGAGCAAGTCGAAGAGGTAGTAGACGATCGGCGTCTCGGAGCGCCCCTGCTGCATCGCGGAGAAGCTGGGGCGCCCCTCGTCGTCGAGCGCGCAGACCTCGCCGTCGACAACGCAGTCCGGCGTCTTGAGCGCTTTCACGAGCTCTTTCGAGACGTTCTCGAAGCGCTTGGTGTAGTCCTGGTCCTTCCGCGACCTGAGATCCGGCTCGCCGCCCGCGACCGACGCGATGATCCGGTAGCCGTCGAACTTGATCTCGAAGAGCCAGCCCTCGCCTCTCGGCACGTCAGCGGCGAGCGTCGCGAACATGGGCCGGTATCGGCGCGGCTTGCGAGCGGTCGGCGCAGCGTCCTCCTTCTTGCGGATGATCAGCCAGTTCTTCTCGTCTCCGGACAGATGCGCGGGGACGAGGGCGTAGGTTCCGTTCAGCCGCTTGCCGTGCAGTCGCACGGTGAGCCCGCCGTCGGGCTTCTCCTCGACGAGCTCGTAGGTCCCTCTGTCCCAGATCTCGACCGTGCCGGCGCCGTATTGACCCTTGGGGATCTCGCCTGCAAAGGTCGCATACTCGAGCGGATGGTCCTCGACGTGGACCGCCAGATGCTGCTGGCCCGGGTCGAGGGGAACACCCTTCGGGACCGCCCAGCTCGCCAGCGCGCCGTTCCGTTCGAGCCGGAAGTCGTAGTGCAGCCGCCGTGCGTCGTGACGCTGCACGACGAAGATCGGCTGCCGCCCGCGCTTGCGCCCGCCGAACGGCTCTGGCGTCTTCTTCGGGTCGCGCTTGCGCTTGTATTCGGCCAGCTTGGCCACGGGACCTAGCTTGCCTTGCGGGCGGGCCTCTTTGCACGCTTGCCTGAAGGCTTGGGTGCTCCGAGAGAAACGCGCCGAGCACGTTTCACTTTTGGAGGCCCGGACAACATACAGCCGAGAAACAGGACCCATACGTCCTGAAAAACTCATCCCTACACCAGGGGGTCAGCGTCCGAGACCGGCTTTCAGGCCGGTCTCGGCGCGTTGAGGGCCGGGAAAATACATCCAGAGCCGGGGGAAAACACTGTGGACGCTGTGGACAGATCCGCGGGGGCGGCTGTGGAGAACTCTCAGGAACCCTGCTGTAGAGCGGGTTCGGCCGATCTCGCCGTATAGATGCCGAGCCGGCGGTAGCGATCGCGCCGCTGCTCTCGCAGTTGCTCTCCCGGAACCGAGGCGAGCTCGTCGAGGTTTCTGCCGAGCGCCTCGCCGAGAATGCGAGCAGACTCGTCGGGATTCAGGTGGGCGCCGCCCTGCGGCTCCTTGACGATCTCGTCGATCACGCCGAGCTCGAGGCAGTGGACCGCGTCCGGCTTGAAGGCTGCGGCAGCCTTTCTCGCCTCGCCGGCATCTCGCCAGAGGATGGCAGCGCAGCCTTCAGGGGTGATCACCGAGTAGATCGCGTTCTCCTGCATCAGCACGCGATCGACGAGGCCGATGGCGATCGCCCCGCCCGAGTTGCCCTCGCCGATCACGCAGGCGACGATCGGAACGGTGAGCCGCGCCAGGAGTGCCTGGGAGCGGGCGATCGCCCCGCCCTGGCCGTGCTGCTCGGCTGCGACACCCGGATAAGCCCCCGGCGAGTCGAGAAACGTCACGATCGGAAATCCATGGCGCTGCGCGATCTCCATCGTCCGCATTCCCTTGCGGTAGCCCTCGGGGTGCGGCATGCCGAAGTTGCGACGCGTCCGCTCGTTGAGGTCCCGTCCCTTTTGCTGCCCGATGACCGCGATCGTCCTGCCGCCGAACTTGCCGAGACCGGTTACGAGGGCGGGATCCTCCGCCCGCGCCCGGTCGCCGTGCAATTCCACGAAGTCGTCGAAGAGCCGCTCGACGTAGTCGAGCGTGTAGGGCCTCTGAGAGTGTCGCGCGAGCTCGACGGAGCGCCAGATCTCCTCGTCGGTAGAGGGCGGCTCGGCCTCGATTTTCTCGAGCTGCCTCTGGAGCCGCTCGAGCTCGCCGGACAGTCGCGTCCCGCGGAGCAGCGGCAGGCTGCGGAGACGGCGGAGCCGCTCGCGCAGGTGTCGCTCGGCCTCATTCGGCATTGCTGAAGAGTCGCAGAACGCGGCCGAGGAAGGGTTTGAGCTCGGTCCGCGGCACGATCGCGTCCAGGTGGCCGAACCGGAGGTTCGCCTCGGCGAGGCCGAAGTCGTCCGGCAGCTTCTCGCGCGTCGTCTGCTGCACGACCCGAGGCCCGGTGAAAGCGAGGAGCGCGCCCGGCTCGGCGACGATCACGTCGCCAAGGCTTGCAAAGCTTGCCAGCACGCCAGCCGTCGTCGGGTGGGTCATCACGCTGATGAACCCGCACTGCGCGTCTCGCAGGTCCTCGATCGCGCACACCGTCTTGGGAAGCTGCATGAGGGAGAGGATGCCCTCCTGCATGCGCGCGCCGCCCGACGCCGTGACCGCGACCAGCGGCACCCGGCGCTCAACCGCGCCCTCACATGCCCGCGAGAGCTTCTCGCCGACGACGCTCCCCATCGAGCCGCCCATGAACCCGAAGTCCATAACGGCGAGCTCGCAGGCCTGCTCCTCGATCACGGCCTGGCCGATCAACATGGCATCGCCGAGACCGGTGGATACCTCCGCCTCGGCCAGACGCTCCGTATAGGGCCGCAGGTCGAAGAAGTCCAGTGGATCCTCGGACCGGAGCTCGGCCGCCTCTTCCTCGAACATGTTCCCGTCGACGAGCTGGGCGATCCGGGCTCGTGCGCGCACCGGGAAGTGATGCCCGCAGTGAGGGCAGACGCGAAGGTTCCCCTCGAGCTCGTCTTCGCGGTAGTGCGAGCCGCACGCGGGGCACGTGTTCGGGTGCGCCTTGCCGTCCTGCGGCTCAGCCGGCAGGTGCTTGTGCTCGATCGAGACGTCGATGCGTGAGTTGGCCAAGGCCTCGATTATCCCTCAACTTTCTCGAGGATCAGATTCGTCCTCGCGACATGCATGCCGGCACGCTCGTAGACGCGAACGGCACCGGTTGGATTCTCGGCGTCGACGCCGAGACCGACGCGGTCGAGCCCACGGCTCGCATACTCGCCGAACGTGTGCCGGAGCAGGGCCTGCGCGAGCCCGCGTTGCCGGAACTTCGGTACGACGCCGAGGATTCGCACCCAGCCCAGGCCGGGCTCGTTCTCGGACACTCGGGTGATCGCGATACCCGCGAGCTCGTCGCCCGCCTCGGCGAGGAACCAAAGCGAGGGATCGAAGGCGGTGTCCTTCAGGAACCAGTGCGACCAGACGTCGAACGGCTCCGGATGGAACAACCATGTGTCCGCGAATGACGTCATGTGAGCCTCGTAGAAGCGCTCCTCTTCGCCCGGGCGCATCGTCCGAACGGCGAATCCGTCCGGCCACTGCGGCGGAGGAGGCTCAGGCTCAAGCCTGATCTCCATGCGGTAGGAGTGCCGCGTCACGTGGTAACCCGCCTGCCCGTACAGGTCGCGAACGAGCTGATCCGCCCCCGAGATATATGCCATGAGCCCCGCCCCCGGCTTCCTCTCGGCGGCCCGTCCTTCGATTGCTCCGATGAGAGCCTGAAGGGGCTCCCGCTCGAGCCCTCTCACGTCGAGCCAGACGTGCTCGCCCTGAACACCGAGGTCCGCATAGCCGATGAGCGATCCGTTCGCCTCTTCGGCGACGAGAACGTCGCGGTCGAAGTCCACGTCCGGCGACTCCCAGTACTGACGCACCTCAAAGGCCGACTGGTCATCGACGCCGTGCAGCTGACGCGAGTGCTTGTTGAGGAGCTCTGCCGCTGCGTCGACCTCGTCGATGCGCGGCGCCCGAATCGTGAACGTGGCGGTCATGCGGGCACCAGCTCATCGAGCGTGTCCGGGAGATCGGAGAGGTTCAGCAGTTCGCGGTCGGGCACCGGCTCTGCCTTCTCGCCGAGCCGGTTGATCCAGACGGAGCGCAGGCCGAGCTCGCGAGCAGGCGCGATGTCGTGGAAGAGGCTCGCTCCGACGTGGACGTGCGTCTCGCGTTCGGCGGTGGTGGCCTCGAAGAAGCGCTCCCAGTGCCCGTGGGCCGGTTTGTAGGACTGGACGTCCTCGGCCACCACGGCGAGGTCAATCGGCACTTCGAGCCGGCGCTGCGAGGCGGCGATCAGGTCGCGGTCGGTGTTCGAGAGGATCGCGAGCAGCCAGCCTCGCTCACGAAGCTCGGCGAGCGCGGCCGGCACTTCTGAGAACGGCGGCCAGTCCGGCAACGAGGTGGCGAGCGCGCCCGCCTCGCCCTCCGGAAGCTGCATCTGCTCCTCCTGCGCCAGGCGCTCGAGAGTGAGAGCGAGCACCTCGCGGTAGCTGCGGAAGGGCTCGGACTGGATGACCGGCTCGAGCTCGTGGTAGCGCTCCAGTAGGTGCGGTGCCTGCTCGACGCCGAAGAGGCGCTCGAGCTCCGTCCGAATCCCGAGGTTCCAGTCGATCAGGGTCCCGTAGCAGTCGAAAGATGCCCAACGCGAAGCGTTCGTCCGGGATGGAGGCGAAGCCGCCATCACGGACCAGAGAGGGGGTCTGGGGGACCGGGAGTTCCCCCAGCGAGTGAGGGATCGCCGTTCCGCCGCGTTCTACTGGCCATGACGCTGAAGCCTAGTTACGGCACAGCCAACCTCCTCCCCGCGACGAGCATATCGCCGGAAAACGCGCACGTCTGTGCCGCCTTCGTGTCGAAACCCGGGATGGCGAAAGGGAGGGGCTACTCGTTGACTTCGCGGAGCACGATGCACGCGTTGTGCCCGCCGAACCCGAATGAATTCGAGACCGCAATCTTGACGTCGGCCTCGCGCGCCTCGTTCGGGATGTAGTCCAGGTCGCACTGGGGATCCGGCGTCTCGTAGTTGATCGTCGGCGGCAGTACGTTCTTGTTGACGGCGAGGATCGAGAAGATCGCCTCCACCGCCCCGGCCGCGCCGAGACAGTGGCCGGTCGCCCCTTTCGTCGAGGAGACGGGAGTCTTCCGTGCGACCTCTTCGCCGAGTGCGAGCTTGATCACGTTGGTCTCGCTCGCATCGCCGAGCGGGGTCGACGTGCCATGGGCGTTGATGTAGTCGACGTCCTCCGGCGAGATGCCCGCGTCGCGAAAGGCCATGGTCATGGCCCGCGCCGGGTTCTTTCCAGTCGGGTCAGGCTCCGTGACATGCGCCGCGTCCGACGAAAGGCCGTATCCGAGGAGCTCCGCGTAGATCTTCGCCCCACGCGCATGCGCATGCTCGATGTCCTCGAGGACGATCACGCCGCCCGCCTCCCCCATGACGAAGCCGCTGCGGTCCGCGTCGAACGGGCGGCTGGCCTTCTCGGGCTCGTCGTTTCTCCGCGAAAGGGCCCGCATCGCGCTGAAGCCCGCGATCCCGACCGGCGTGATGCCCGCCTCGGTGCCGCCGGCGAAGACGACATCTGCCCGGCCGAGCCGGATCATGTCGGCCGCCTCGCCGATCGCCATGTTCGAGGCGGCGCAGGCGGTGCACTGGGACGAGAGGGGACCGCGGGTCCCGAGCTCCATCGACACCCAGGCTGCGCCCATGTTCGGGATGATCTGCGGGATCGAAAACGGGTTCACGCGGTCGGGCCCCCGTTCGAGCAAGACGTCGTAGCAGTCCTGAAATGCCTGCAATCCCCCGATTCCGGTCGCGATCGACGCGCCGACGCGCTCGGCCTCGGGCTGGACGTCGAAGCCCGAGTCGGCCTCGGCCTGGCGGGCAGCGGCGACGATCATCTGCGCGAAGCGATCCATGCGCCGGGTCTTCTTGTGGTCGATCCACTGCCTGGGATCGAACTCCTTCAGCTCGCAGGCGA
The DNA here is from genome assembly GCA_038040395.1 of Actinomycetota bacterium. Taxonomy (GTDB): domain Bacteria; phylum Actinomycetota; class Thermoleophilia; order Gaiellales; family Gaiellaceae; genus VAXT01. The sequence goes on along the minus strand of JBBPIJ010000008.1, from coordinate 65,430 downwards.
AGTTGACCGGGTAGGCACTCGCGTCGAACTGCTTGATCACATCCGCACCGGATTTTCCCGCGATCAGGTTCTCCCACGACGTCTCGACGTCGTTCCCGAGTGGCGTGACAGCCCCGATGCCCGTCACGACGACGCGGCGGCGCCCATTTTGCGAGTACTCGCTCACATTCCCAGCCCTCCGTCGACGAGCAACACCTCGCCCGTGATGAACGAAGCCTCGTCTGAGCACAGGAACCGTACCGCTCCGGCGACGTCTTCCGGATCTCCGAGCTTGCCGAGCGGCGTGTTGGCCAGCATCGCGTTCTGGGCCTCCTCGGGCAGCACGTCCGTCAGCCGGGTGTTGATGTATCCAGGCGCGACAACGTTGGCGCGCACGCCGCGGCTGCCGAGCTCGCGGGCGAGCGACTTCGTGAAACCGATGATCCCCGCCTTCGACGCGGCGTAATTCGTCTGGCCCCAGTTGCCGTGCAGGCCGACGATGCTCGAGACGTTGACGATCGCGCCGGCGCGCCGTTTCATCATTCCTCGCGACGCTGCACGGCAGGTGTAGAAGACACTGCTCAGGTTCGTGTCGATCACCGCGCGCCAGTCCTCGTCGGTCATTCGCGCGAGCACGCCGTCACGAGTGAGCCCTGCGTTGTTGACCAGGATGTCGAGGTCGCCGGCCTCTTCGACGAGCGCGCGGGCCTCGTCCGGATTCGAGACATCGGCCTGCACCGCCCGGCCACCGGTCTCCTTTGCGACCGCCTCGGCTTCCTCCGTTCCCGATCGATAGCCGACGACGACCGAGGCGCCGGCCTTGGCCAGCTCGACGGCGATCGCCTGTCCGATGCCGCGTGAGCCCCCGGTTACGAGGGCAGACCGCCCCTCGAGCGAGCAGAAGGCGGGCGAGCCACTAGGCAGCGGAGAGTGTCTCCTCGGCGTTTTTCAAGCCTGCGAGGTTGTTCACCGAGATCGCCTTCGCGGTGCGATCGATCCGTTTGACGAGTCCCGCGAGCACGCTGCTCGGCCCCACCTCGACGAACACCTTCACGCCTTCTTCGACGAGTCCGCGTGCGGCCTGCGTGAAGCGCACCGGCGCCGTCAACTGCTCGACGAGGAGCGACGCGAAACGCTGTGCCGGCTCGATCTTGGCCGTGACAGTCGACATGAAGGGCGCGATCGGATCCCGGAAGCGAACACGTTCGACCGCCGGGCGCAGCCGGTCGGCTGCACGGGCGACGAGCGGGCTGTGAAACGCGCCGGACACCTTCAGCTTGACCGTTCGTCGCGCGCCGAGCTCCTCGGCCCTTGCGCAGACCTCGTTGACGGCTTCCCGCTCACCGGAGACGACAATCTGGCCGGGGCAGTTGTAGTTCGCGGGCCAGACGCCCTCGATGCTCTCGCAAAGCTGCTCGACGATCTCGTCGTCGAGACCGAGGATCGCTGCCATCGACCCGTTGCTGATCCGAGCCGCCTCGGCCATCGCGAGCCCCCGCTCGCGCACCAGGGCAATCGACTCGGCCGGGGTCATCGAAGAGGCCGCCGCAAGCGCCGTGAACTCGCCGACCGAGTGCCCCACGACGTAGTCCGGCTCGTAGCCACGGACGCGGAGGGCTGCCAGCATGGCGAGGCTCGTGGCGACGAGCGCCGGCTGCTGCACCTCGGTCTCCACGAGCTCATCGATCGGAGCTTCGAAGCAGAGCCGCTTCAAGTCGAGCCCCGAAGCCTCGCTCCCCTCGAGGAAGACCTCCATCGCCTCTGGAACCGCTTCGGCGACCTCCCTGCCCATTCCGACTTCGAGGGACCCCTGCCCCGGGAAGCAGAACGCGACCTTGCTCATGTTGTGCCACCTTTCCCATTCGCCGTCCATTCGATCAGAGCTGAGCCCCACGTGAGGCCTGCCCCCATTCCCGTCATTAGAACCAGCTCACCCGGAGCAAGGCGCCCGTCGGCCTCGGCCTCGCTGAGCGCAAGGGGGATCGAGCCGGACGAGGTATTGCCATACCGATCCACGTTCACGACAGTTCGCTCCTCCGGGATGCCGAGCTTGCGCCGCGCGTGCTCGATGATGCGCACGTTCGCCTGGTGCGGGACGTAGACATCAACGTCGTCCACAGCCACGTCGCACTGGTCGAGCACCTTCTCGGCAGAGTCGACGAGTATACGGGTTGCGAACTTGAAAACCTCACGGCCGTTCATTTTGGCGAAATGCTGACCTGCAGCGACCGTTTCGGCCGTCGCAGGCGCCCGCGAGCCTCCGGCCGGGATGTACAGCTGAGGCCCGCCAGAGCCGTCCGCGCCGAGCTCGAAGCCGAGGAAACCACCCTCGTCAACCCGCTCCAGCACGACCGCCCCCGCGCCGTCGCCGAAGAGGACGCACGTGCTGCGGTCGGTCCAGTCGACGACTTTCGAGAGCACATCTCCCCCGATCACGAGCGCGTTTCGCGCAAGGCCGCTCGCGACCATGCCCTGCGCCTGGACGAGCGCGTAGACGAAGCCGGTGCAGCCAGCGGACAGGTCGTACGCGGCGGCGTCTTTCGCGCCGAGCTGGTCGGCGAGGATGGCGCCCGTCGAGGGAAAGGCCATGTCCGGCGTCACGGTCGCGACGATGATCAGATCGACAGCGGACGGCTCGAGGCCGGCTTGCTCGAGCGCCGCCTTGGCGGCGGGCAGCGCGAGGTCGGAGAGCGCCTCCTCGGGGGCGGCGACGCGGCGCTCGCGAATCCCGGTGCGCTCGACGATCCACTCGTCCGAGGTGTCGACTATCTCCGCCAGCTCGGTGTTGGTCATGACGCGGGTCGGCACATGCGAGCCGATGCCCGTGATCGAAATCCGCCCGTTCGCGGTCGCACTCGCGATCACGATTGCTCCACCGCGAACGTCAGCGTTCCCCAAGCCGCGAGCTCGCCTCCGACGCGAGCCTCAGCCCGGCCCTTGCCGATCGGCCCGCGGACGCGCTCCAGGTCGCACGTCAGCTCCAGCTCGTCGCCCGGCTCGACGATCCGCTTGAACCGCACGCCGTCGATTCCCGCGAATAGCGCAAGGCGACCTCGGTTCTGCTCCTCGCAGAGAACCGCGATCGCACCCGTCTGCGCCATCGCCTCGACGATCAGGACTCCCGGCATGATCGGACGGCCGGGAAAATGGCCGGCGAAGTACCACTCGTCGGCCCGAACGCGCCTACGCGCGACCACACGCCTCCCGGGCTCCAGCTCGATGACCTCATCGATGAGAAGGAATGGGTCGCGGTGCGGCAGGATCGCCTCGATCTCTGCGCGTCCCAAAGGCAGCGCTTGCGACGCCGCCATCAGAACGGGCGGGCTTCGCCCGCTCGTTCGTCTGAAACGACCGGTCGAACCAATTCGAGCTCTATCCGGAAACGCCTGCGGGCCTTGGTCTCCACGAGCGGCCTAGTCTAGCCCTCGGTGTCCACCTCACTGTCTCCCAAGCTCGTCGTGCCGCGCCTGCGAGGACGGTTCGGGCGGCCGTATCTCTACGCGGAGGTGTGCCCCTCGACCCAGCGACTGCTCGACGAGAAGCACTCCGAAGGCGCCGTCGCCCTCACCGAGGAGCAAACGGAGGGACGCGGCCGGCTCGGCAGGCAGTGGCTCTCGCCACGCGAGGTAAGTCTCCTCTTCTCGATCCTGCTCGAACCTCCGGTCGAGACCCAGCGACTCCCCGAGCTGTCGCTCGTCGCCGGCGAAGCCTGCGCGGAGGCGATCGCTGCCGTGACTGGTCTCGAGCCGGAGATCAAGCTCCCGAACGACATCCTCGTCAGCGGCCGCAAGACTGCGGGAATCCTTGCCGAGGCGCGAGACGGCCGCGTGGTGCTCGGAATCGGGATCAACGTCAACGTCCCGCCCGACGAGCTCCCGACGGAGGTCGACCGGCCGGCGACGTCACTGCTTGTCGAGGCGGGCGCCGAGATCGACCGGGCAGAGCTGCTGATCGAACTGCTCAGCGTGCTGGAGCGCCGCTACGACGAGTGGGTGGCCGCAGCTAGGGGTACGTGAGGGAGCGGCCGTCGGTTCCTGCGAAATCCCGGGCGACGGCGCGAAACGTCGAGAAAGGGCCACCGGCCGAAATGCGGAAGCGGCCCGGCAAGAGGCGGCGGCGGGTCACCGTCCGTGTCTCGTCGAAGACGACCGTCACGTCAGACGGCTCGTTCACCGAAAAGGTCAGCGACGACAGCGAGATCAGCTTGAGGCGCGGGCCGGTCCTGTCCACGACGACGGGCACGGTCTGCTTGACGGTTGCGACAGGCGAGGTGGCGCGAAGGTCGGCGCGGTACTCCCGCTCACCAACGCCGCGGCGGAAGCGGCCGTTCCACTCGATCGTCAGCTGGCCGCCGTCGAGGTCGCCCGCGAAGACCTCGCCGATCGTGCGCTTCCCCAGCCGGACGGACAGGGTCACGTGGGCCGGCCCGTTCAACAGGAAGTTGAAGCGGGCCATGTCGAACCGGCCGTCGCCGTTCGGTGAGAAGACCTCGGGCTCGACCCTGAAAGCGGCCAGGGTCCGGTCGACGACCACAGCCACCGTCGCCGTCGCCTCGATGCCGATCGCGTTTCGCGCCGTGAGCACGACTCCATAGCGGCCGTCCGGAAGACCGGCCGCCGCCCATGCGTAGTTCCACGTGCCCCGACCCTTTTGCTCCACGAAGAGGGTCGTCACAGGCGTGCCCGTCCCGTCGACCACGGTCGCGGTGACGAGGCTCGCGTCGCGGAGCCGGTAGCGGATGACAGTCGACTCGCTCCGGCCGTCGCCGTTCGGCGTGATGAGCCCGGGCCGTGCGAGCGCGGTCAGCGGATACTGCGTCGACGCGCCGGCAACCACGCCGAGCGCGGGCCGCACCGACGGGCCCGCGTCGATCGTGTAGCGGTAGCGTCCGGCCGGGACCGTCCTCGCGTCCCACGTCCAGTCGACTTCCGTTCCGCTCCCCTGGCCGGTCGCGACGATGTTGCCATCCGGCTCGGTGACGATCACCGACCACGGGAGCGGCTCGGTGAGGGTTGCAGTGAAGTGCACGAGTTGGCCCGGCGCTCCGACAACGACAGGTGAGTAGAGCTTGGGGAGCCCGGTCTGCGAGACGCTTCGGGCGAGGGCGGGCAGCTCTCCGTACAGCCGGCTTCCGGGGCACGTCGTGTAGCCGGTGTCGCGGTGGCCGGAGACGGTCCGCAGGGTGATCGCCTGGCCGGCCGGAAAACGAGGATTACCGCTCGAGCGCCAGCTGAACGACGAGCGAGGGTCGACGTGCGCGACGTCGAGGCGCCACGCAAGCAGGCGGGTCAGCGCGGTGCGGGCGGCGGGTGTGATCGCAGCCCCTTCGTAGGTCCCGATCAGCGCGACCCCCGACGAGCCCGTGTTGAAGCCCTGAGCATGGGCGCCGACGACGTTCCGGTCGATTCCTCCGTAGCGGCCCTCGAACACCTGGCCGTACTTGTCGACGAGGAAGTTGTAGCCGATGTCGTCCCACCCGTTCCCGAGCACGTGGTAGCGCTGGATGCTCCTGACGATCGCGGCGGATTGGGCCCGCGTGTACGAGTTCGAGCCCGCCGTGTGGTGGACGACGGCATAGCGCACCGAGTCCGCGTAGTTGGGACCGCCGCGGCGGATGCGCTCGTTCGCGCCCCAGCTCGCCCGCGAGATGATGAGTGGCGAGCCGGCAGCGGACACAACACGGCTAGCGCGGCGTTTCGCGGAGCTCCGCACGTAGAACGCCCGCACCCGAGTGACGCGACCAAAGGTTCTCACCTGAATCCGGTTCGAGGGCCCCGTCCAGTACGGGCTCCCGAGGTGCCATCCCCGAGCCCGAAGCTCGTGACTCCCCGCGTCGGGACGGTCGTCCTCGGGCGCCGCGTCCCGCCAGGGGCTCCACCGCCCGGACACGCTCCGAGCACGGAACGAGACCGAGCCGCTTCCCCGCCAGTGCAGGCCAACCAGGTCGAACCGAGCCGGTGCGCTTTTCACCCCGCGTGGAACGTCACGCGCCACCATCGTCGTCCCGGCAAGCGCGGTTCCGGGAACGAGGAGCAGGAGTAATGGCGCTAGGCGGATGAAATTCATGGGCGGCGCTCCCTACGGAAGCAGGAACCGGGGCGACCCTCAAGGCTGGACCCGCGTTCCCAGATAGAATCCTTACAAGTGAAAGGGCCGCTCATGCGGGCATTTTTCCTCGCGCTGGTCGCGGCTCTGTTCCTCTGCGTCACTGCCTCAGCTACGCCCTCGGAGCCTCATGTCCTTGCGGTCAAGTTCGAGAACGACGTCAATCCGGTCACCCAGGACTACGTCAACGGGGAGATCGAGCGGGCAAACCGCGAGCACTTCGACGCGGTCGTGATCCTCCTCGACACGCCCGGCGGGCTCAGCTCGTCGATGCAGAAGATCTACAAGGCCGAGCTCGCTTCCGAGATTCCGGTGATCGTCTACGTCTCACCCCCGGGCTCCCGCGCGGCGTCGGCCGGTGTCTGGATCGGGCAGGCGGCAGACATCCTCGCGATGGCGCCGCAGACGAACATCGGCTCGTCGACTCCAATCGACATCGGCGGCGGCGACATCGCCAAGGATCTCCGGCGCAAGGTCGTCAACGACGCGGCGGCCTCTCTCCGCGAGCTGGCGCGCGCACACGGCCGGAACGCCAAGTGGGCCGACGCCGCCGTCCGCAAAGGAGAGAACCTGGGCGCGAGCGAGGCGCTCGAGCAAAACGTGATCGACGTGATCGCGCCGGACCTTCCTGCGCTCCTCGACAAGGTCGACGGTCGCAAGACGACGCCGAAGAACCTCGTCCTGCACACGGCCGGCGCGCGTGTCACGACGGTCGACATGTCGCTCTGGAAGAAGATTCTCGACACGCTGATCGACCCCAACCTGATCGTCCTCTTCATGTCGATCGGGACGCTCGGGATCGTCGTGGAGCTCTGGAACCCCGGGCTTATCTTCCCGGGCACGATGGGGGCGATCTGCCTCGTCCTCGGGCTCTTCGGGCTCCAGGTCCTGCCGATCAGCGCGGCGGGGCTGCTGTTGATGATCCTGGCGTTCGCCTTCTTCGCCGCGGAGGCCTTCGTCCCGACCCACGGTGCGATCACCGTCGCGGGAGCAGTCTGCTTTGTCATCGGCTCGCTGCTCCTGTTCGAGCCGGCCGGGGACACCTACAAGGTCTCCCTCCCTGCCGTGCTTGCGATTGCCGGGACGCTCGCCGCACTGATGGCTCTTGTGGCTTTCAAGATCGTCCAGGTGCGGCGGGCGCCGGTCGTGACCGGCACGAGCGAGCTGGTCGGCCAGGTCGGCGTCGTCCGAGAGGCGGTTGATCCCGAGGGGCTCGTCTTCGTCCGGGGAGAGCTCTGGCGGGGCCGAACCGAAGGAGATCCGCTGCCGCCCGGTACCCCGGTGCGAGTCGAGCGGATCGACGACGGGCTCGTGCTCGAGGTCGAGCGGGCCGAAGAGCCCGCTCGAGTGGCATAGGATCTAGCTCGTGCCAGCTCTGATCGCACTCGCAGCAGTCGCCGTCCTCCTGCTGATCCTGCTCTCGTCCTCGGTCCGCGTCGCGCGAGAGTACGAGCGAGGCGTCATCTTCCGCCTCGGCCGGCTGAACTCGCCGCCGAAGGGCCCGGGGCTCTTCCTGCTCATCCCCGTCATCGACAAGATGGTTCGGGTCGACCTACGCACGGTGACTCTTAACGTCCCGCCGCAGGAAGTGATCACGAAAGACAACGTCCCTGTCCGCGTGAACGCCGTCGCCTACTTCCGGATCATCGATCCCGAGAAGGCGATCGTGCAGATCGAGAACTTCATGGTCGCTACCTCGCAGATCTCTCAGACGACGCTGCGAAGCGTTCTCGGCCAGCACTCGCTCGACGAGTTGCTCTCCGAGCGCGACAAGATCAACGCGATCCTCCAGCAGATCATCGACGAAGCGACTTCGCCCTGGGGCATCAAGGTCTCGATCGTCGAGGTCAAGGACGTCGAGATCCCCGGCGGCATGCAGCGCGCGATGGCCCGCCAGGCCGAGGCCGAGCGCGAGCGGCGCGCAAAGGTGATCGCGGCCGAGGGCGAGTTCCAGGCCTCGGAGCGCCTGAAGGACGCGGCGATTGTGCTGTCCGAGAACCCGATGTCGCTCCAGCTCCGGTTCCTGCAGACGATGCTCGAGATCAGCTCCGAGCGCTCGTCGACGATCATCCTGCCGCTGCCGATCGAGCTCTTCAAGCCCTTCATGACCATGGGGCAGGGCAGCGGCGGGGCGCAGAGCTGAATCCGCCGGACCTCCGGCGGGACCCTCTCTCAGGCCGAACCGTCGTCATTGCGCCGACGCGCGCGAGGCGACCGGGCGCGGAGCACGGCGAGGTCGAGGGGCCTAGCCCCGAAGAGCTCGAGCAGTGCCCGTTCGACGAAGGACGGGAGGAACGGACGCCTCCCGAGACCTTCGCGATCGCGCCGGCGGGACGTGAGCCCGATACCCCGGGCTGGCAGGTGCGCGTCGTCCCGAACCTCTACCCGGCGTTCGAGCACCAGGAGGTCATCGTCCACTCGCCGAGACACGTTCGGTCGGTCGCCGACCTCAACGAGGACGAGCTTCCTCCGATCGCGGCGGCCTGGCACCTGCGGCTCGATGCGGCACGCCAAGCCGGCTTTGCATATCCCAATCTGCTCGTCAACGAGGGCAGAGAGGCCGGCGCCAGCCTCCTGCACAGCCACTCCCAGCTCGTCTGGCTCCGAGAGGCGCCGCCCGAGGTCGCTGCGGAGCTCCCGCGGCTACAGAAGGGCAACTGCGCGCTCTGTGAGGTGCTTCGGGACGACTCGCTCGAGATCGCGGTCGAGGGCGACCTCTCGCTGCGCGTCGCGCCTGCGGGCCGTGCCCCCTACGAGCTGCTGATCGCCCCGCGCGCTCACAACTCCGATCCCGGGGAGGACGAGCTCGCCGGAGCGCTCGCGCTTCTCCGCCTCGCCGTCCTCTCCCTGCGCGAGCAAGAAGGGCCGGTGCCGTTGAACGCCTGGCTCCACACGGGCGCGCACTGGCACGTGGAAGTCGTGCCGAGGCTGACCGTCTTTGCCGGACTCGAGCTCGGCGCCGGGCTCTACGTCAACTCGTTGCCACCCGAGGAGGCGGCCGCCCTCCTCCGCTAGGAGGGCTTTGAGCCGTCGCCGTCGCCGTCGCCGTCGCCGTCCAGCGAGCTGTTCAGCTCGCGGAAGCGCTGCGCGGCCTCGATCGCCGCGCCGAGGTTCAACCCTTTGTCCTTGGCCTGCTTGATCAGCATCACGGTCTCGAGCGCGTCCATGTCGTAGATCCGCTGCTTGCGGCCCTGCGTCGGGATCTGCGCCTTGTTGGTCCAGTAGTCGAGCTGCATCTTCGAGATGCCTGCGATTTGGCACACCTGCCCCAGATACAGCTGGATCTTGTCCAGATGCTCCGCGAGATCGATCGGCTCTAGAAGATCTACTTGTCTGCTGGCGGCCATCACTCTCTCCCGGCGAAGACGGAACCCCTGGCCAAGATATATCGCTCTTGGTCCTTTTTGTGAAGGGTTTGAGCCGGAAACCGCTTGAAATTGCGGGTTTCCCGGGAAGCTAGGCGGGCTCGGTGACCGGTTCGGGCGACGGGTCGAGCTCGACCTCGGAGCTGTCGTCTTCCTCGGGCTCGACCACCGGAGCGAGGGCGGAGACCTGCTCGGCCTTGCGCAGGCGCATGACGATCACGCCCTGCGTCGAGCGTCCGAGTCGCTTCACATCCTCGACCGGAATCTTGATCACAGTGCCGCCGTTGGAGATCAGCATCACCTGATAGCCGTCCTGCACGATCCGGGCGCCGGCGAGTTGCCCGCGCGCTTCGGTCAGCTGCACGGTCTTCACGCCGAGCCCTCCTCGACCTTTGCGCGGATAGTCCGCGAGCTTCGTCCGCTTGCCGTAGCCGTTCTCGGTCACGACGAGCAGATCGCCGTCGTTGATCCCGACGACGTCCGAGGTGATCACCTCGTCGCCCTTGCGGAGACCCATCCCCTTGACGCCGCCAGTGTCGCGGCCCATCGGCCTCGCCTCCCTCTCGCTGAAGCGGATCGCCTGGCCCTTGCGCGAGACCATCAGGATGTCGTCCTCGCCAGTCGAGTGGCGGACGGAAACAAGCTCGTCGTCGCCACGCATCTTGATCGCGATGATCCCATCCGCCTTGAGCGGCGTGTTGTAGGCGGCGAGCTCCGTCTTCTTGACGATGCCCTGCTTCGTCGCGAACACGAGGAACTTCGACTCCTCGAAGTCACGGGTCTGAATGACCGCCCGCACCTGCTCGTCCTGGCGGAACGGCAGCAGGTTCTGGATCGCGCGGCCCTTCGACTGGCGCGACCCGAGTGGGAGCTCATGCACCTTCAGCCGATAGACCTTGCCAACGTTGGTGAAGAACAGGACGTAGTCGTGCGTGGAGGCGACGAACAGGTGCTCGATGTAGTCGTCCTCCTTGATATCCATGCCCATGACGCCCTGACCGCCACGGCGCTGCTCGCGATAGGTCGTCACCGGAAGCCGCTTGATGTAGTTCGAGCGGGTGATGGCGATGACCATGTCCTCCTCGGCGATCATGTCCTCGAGTGAGAACTCGCCCTCGGCCGCGATGATCTCCGTCCGCCGGTCGTCGTTCTTGCCGTAGATCTGCTTGATCTCGATGAGCTCCTCGCGGATGAGCGAACCGATCCGAGACTCGTCTCCCAGGATCGTCCGCAGCTCGCCGATCCGCTCGACGAGGTCCTCGTGCTCGTCCTCGACGCGCTTGCGCTCGAGCGCAGTCAGCGCGCGGAGGCGAAGGTCGAGGATCGCCTGCGCCTGGATCTCCGAGAGCTCGAACTCCTTCATCAGGCCCTCGCGCGCCGCCTCGGCGTCGTCGGCGGCCCGGATGAGCGCAATCACCGCGTCGAGGTTGTCGAGGGCGATCAGGTAGCCGAGGAGGATGTGCGCCCGTGCCTCGGCCTTACGCAGCTCGTACTTCAGCCGGCGAGTGACGACCTCGCGTTGGAAGTCGAGGTAGTGGCTGAGTAGATCGCGCAGCGCGAGCGTGCGCGGCACGCCGTCCACGAGCGCGACCGCGTTGTAGCCCCAGGTCGCCTGCAGCGCCGTGTGCTTGTAGAGCTTGTTCAGGACCACCTGTGGGATCGCTTCCCGCTTCAGGTCGATCTGGATGCGCATGCCGGTCTTGTCGGAGAGGTCTTTGACGTCCGAGATCTCGGTGATGACCTTGTCGTTGACCAGGTCCGCGATCTTCTTGATCACCCCGGAGTCGCCGCCCTTCTTCACCCCGTATGGCAACTCGTTGACGATGATCGCCGTCTTGCCGCCGCGCAGCTCCTCGACGTGCGCCCGGGCGCGCATGACGATTCGGCCGCGCCCCGAGCGGTACGCCTCTCGGATCCCCTCCCGGCCCACGATGATGCCGCCGGTCGGGAAATCGGGGCCCTTGATGTGCTTCGTCAGGCGCTCGACGTCGATCTCGGGGTCGTCGATCAGCGCGACGAGCGCGTCGATCACCTCGCCGAGGTTGTGCGGCGGAATGTTCGTCGCCATGCCGACGGCAATCCCCTGCGAGCCGTTCACGAGCAGATTCGGGTAGCGCGACGGGAGCACGTCGGGCTGCTTGCGCGACTCGTCGTAGTTGGGGACGAAGTTGACCGTGTCGGAGTCGATGTCGCGAAGCAGCTCGGTCGCCAGCTTCGTCAGCCGACATTCCGTGTTGTGGCTGACGAACCCGTTCGTCAGGAACGAATGGTCGTCCGTGTCGACACGAAGCGAGTAGACGGACTGGATGCCCGCGTCGGTGACGGATTCGACTTCGGCGTAGTAGTAGTCCCCGGTGACGAGCGGCTCAACGACCGTGCGAACCTCCTCTGAGACCTGCTCGAGGACGGCGGCGCCGCCTCGCTCGTACCCTTCGACCCGATCGAAGTTCGTGCGTCGAAGCGATCGAGAGGGGGTCTCGGAACGGACGTAGTCGGAGATAAACGGGACGTAGTCGCGTGAGAGTGAACGGCTCGTTTCGGGCAGCTCTGCCAGGTCGCGTTCGAGCTTCTCTTGCTTGCGGCCGAGGAAACCGACCCTCCGCGCAAACAGCCGAGCGTCACGTCGATTCGAGATGACGACCTTGATCTCACCCTTCTCGTAGCGGCAGAGCCGAGACATGACACCGAACTCGAGCAGGAGTAGCTGGACGTCCTTGGCGAGCTGCTCGCTACAGGTCGAGTACGAAATCTGAATCGACTGTCGCGCCAGAAGAGACGACGAGCCATCACCCTCGAAGAGCGCCTGGAGGAAGATCCGCTTGAACGACGGCGCCCCGCGCCAGACGACTTCCGGAATCGCCTTCGAGCAAGCGCCTGCTCCGACAAGACAACCGAGCGAGCCTTCTGTGAATCGCGTCAAGTCGAGGACGGTGAGGCGATGCAGTACGCGCCCCGACACCAGCTTTTCCGTGTGGGTGCGGTGCTTTACATCGACGTAACGCTCAAACGCACCTGCGACTTCATCGAAGAAGTCCTTGTGTGTGTTGGCGAAACCGGCGTGGCGATGATTGGCCCACCCTTCGGAGACGAAAGCGCCCAGGAGCAATGCGACGCTTCGCTCCTCCTCGGTGACGCCATAGTCGGCCTGGCGTTGTGTTCGGTTGACGAGGACTCGGTCGCCGGACTTCACCTCGTCGAGGAGCTTCCACATCAACAGCGGGACGCCGACCATGTCTACGAGGCAGAGCACGGGGTGGTTGTGCGTACCGGTCAGCTCGAACCCTTCGCGCGTCCGCAGGCGCAACGTCGGGTGCTCGCCCGAGTGAAAGACCTTCGAGACCTGCACCGGCCGGCCGAGGCGGTCGAGCACCTCGAACGCGGCCTCGCGCTCCGAGTTCGGCGCGGTCCGCCCCACTAGATCCTCGATCTTGACCGTCCCGTGCGGCGTTGCCACCCGCGTCCCCGACACCGTGCAGTAGCGCATCGCAGCAGCTGGATAGTCGTCGATGTTCCCGAAGTTGCCCTGGCCGTCGACGAGCGGGTAGCGCATCGAGAACGGCTGCGCCATGCGAACGAGCGTGTCGTAGATCGCGACGTCGCCGTGCGGGTGGTAGGAGCCCATGACGTCGCCGACGACGCGCGCGCACTTGAGGCGAGGACGGTTCGGCTGGAGACCGGCCTCGTGCATCGCGAAGAGGACGCGGCGGTGCACCGGCTTCAGGCCGTCGCGGACGTCCGGGAGCGCGCGCGAGACGATGACGCTCATCGCGTAGTCCAGGAAGCTCGAGCGCATCTCCTGCTCGAGCTCGCGCGGCTCGATCCGGCCGGGGCCGAGAGGCTCAACCGACGACACTCAGACCTCCCCCAAAGATCACACGTCCAGGAATCTGACGTCCTTCGCATTCGACTCGATGAACTCGCGCCGCGGCTCCACCTGATCGCCCATCAGCATCGAGAACATTCGGTCCGCTGCGGCCGCGTCTTCGACCTCGACCTTGATCAACATCCTTTTCGCCGGGTCCATCGTCGTCATCCAGAGCTCCTCGGGGTTCATCTCGCCGAGGCCCTTGAAGCGGCCGATGTTGATGCCCTCCTTTGCGAGCTCTAGCGCCTCATGGCGAAGCTCTTCGAAGGTCTCTGCCGTGCGCTCCTTCTTGCCCAGCGTGAGCGTGAAGGGCGGCATGCCAAGGAACTCGACGAGTCGCGCATACGAGCGCCGCAGGCTCGCGTAGACCGGGGAGGCGAAAAGGTCAGTCGGAATCGTCACATGGCTCGCAGCGCTCGACTCGACCTCGACGATCTTGATCGTCGTCGACTCGTCCGTCTGCTCGAGGACCGAAAGCTCATGGCCTGCCTCGCCGACGGACTCGAGCGTCTTCGCGAGATCCTTGCCGGCCGCCGCGTCTACGTCGACTTCCACGAGCCGATGCCCGATCACGAAGGTCGCCGCAGGCTGCCCGAAGTCGGCGCGCAGCCGCTGGGTCCAGCCTTCGAACTCGTTCAGCGCCTTCGTGAAGCGCGCGTACCGCGCCTCTGTCAGCTTCTGAGGCTCTCCTTCGCGCGGGGCGACGACGATGTCCTTCACCCGCTCGCTGACGAGGATGTCCTCGAACTGCGACTCCTTCTCGACGTACTGCTCCCGGCTTCCGATCTTCACGCGGTAGAGCGGCGGGACGGCGATGTAGATGTAGCCGCCCTCGACCAGCTCCTGCATCTGCCGGTAGAGGAACGTGAGGATCAGCGTGCGGATGTGGGAGCCGTCGACGTCGGCGTCGGTCATGACGATCACGCGGTGGTAGCGCAGCTTCTCGAGGTCGAACTCGTCGCCGATACCGGTGCCGATCGCAGTGATCATCGACTGGATCTCGAGATTCGAGAGAACCTTGTTGATCCGGTTCTTCTCCGAGTTGATCACCTTGCCGCGCAGCGGCAGGATCGCCTGGAACGTTCGATCGCGCGCGTCGATCGCCGAGCCCCCGGCCGAGTTGCCCTCGACGAGGTAGAGCTCGGCCGACTCGGGGTCGTTGATCGAGCAGTCGGCGAGCTTGCCGGGCAGCGCCATGCTGTCGAGCGCGCTCTTCCGGCGCGTCAGCTCGCGCGCCTTACGGGCGGCCTGCCGCGCGTTTCGCGCCGCAAGCGCCTTCTGCATGATCTGCTTGGCCTCGCTCGCGTTCTCCTCGAGGAACTCCGCGAGCTTCACGTTCACGGTCTGCTCGACGAGCGAGCGGATCCACGCGTTCCCCAGCTTCGTCTTGGTCTGGCCTTCGAACTGCGGGTCCTGGAGCTTGACCGAGATCACCGCAGCGAGCCCCTCGCGGACGTCCTCGCCCTCGAGGTTGTCGTCCTTCTCCTTGAGGATCCCGTTCTTACGGGCGTAGTCGTTGAGGGTTCGCGTCAGCGCGGCCTTGAAGCCGGAGAGGTGCGAGCCGCCCTCGTGAGTGTTGATGTTGTTCGCGAACGAGAAGACCGACTCGACGTACGAGGTGTTCCACTGCATAGCGACCTCGACCGTGCCGTTCGCGTTCGTGTCGCCGTTCGTGGAGCCTTCGATGAAGACGATGTGCTTGTGGACGGGGTCCTTCGAGTCGTTCACGTACGAGACGAAGTCGCGGATCCCGCCCTCGGCGTAGAACTCATTCCGCTCTTCGCCCTCGCGCTCGTCGATCAACACGATTCGCAGTCCCTTGGTCAGGAACGCCGTCTCGCGGAGCCGCTGGATGAGGGTTTCCTCGGACCACTCGAGCTCATCGAAGATCTCCAGGTCCGGCAGGAACGTGATCGACGTCCCGGTCTCCTTCGTCGGGCCGATCTTCTTCAGGTCGGTCGTCGGCTCGCCCCGCGCGAACTCCTGGCGGAAGATCTTGCCGTCGCGCTTGACCTCGACGTGGAGATACGCCGAGAGCGCGTTGACCACCGAGACGCCGACGCCGTGCAGGCCGCCGGAGACCTTGTAGCCGTCCCCGCCGAACTTGCCGCCGGCGTGGAGCTTCGTCAGAACAACCGTGACTGCCGGCAGGCCCTGGTCTTTCATCATGTCCGTCGGGATGCCCGACCCGTTGTCCGTGACCGTCACGGAGTTATCCGGATGGAGGCGGACTTCGACGAGGTCTGCGCGCCCCGCCATGGCCTCGTCGACGGAGTTGTCGACCACCTCGAAGACGAGGTGATGGAGGCCGCGAGGGCCCGTCGAACCGATGTACATGCCCGGCCGCAGCCGGACCGGCTCGAGGCCCTCGAGGACAGTGATGTCTTTTGCGCCGTACGCAGCTTCAGTCATTAAAAAAGGCCTGCAAATCTCGCCTTTCCGGGCTGCTAGAAGTGTACCAGATAAAGCGGCCGTCAGGACGGCCTTGCGAGGCTCGCGGCAGCCGCTTTCGCAACGATTTTGCGAAGACTTTCGTCCGCGATCCCAGACGTCATCGCGGTTGCGAGCTCGCGCTCTTGCGCGGTCGGCTCGCGCACCGGTTTCGAGGCGCCCGCGCCGTCCTCCACGGAGAGCTCCGGGAGCTTCCCGGGAGCGAACCTCAAGCCCGCCGGCGTGACGTCGCCGAGGGCTTCGCCGAGACGCTCGAGCAGCTTGGGCTCGAGCTGGGCGAGCTCGAACGCCCATGCGGATGACGCCGTGGCGACGTGCAGCTTGCCGTCCCGAGAGATCCGCGCCGGCCATGCATTGCGGGCGATTTGCTCGCCCATGACCGTTGGCCACGCGCGCACGATCTCGGTCATGCCCTCGGCCGGGCCGAACCGCCCGAGCTCGCGCCGAACCTCGTTGCCGATCTTCTCCGGCTTCATTTCGCGCTTCCCGGGACGACCTCGACGAGCTGGCTCGGCTCGAACGGGAGCGCCGAGGCGCCGGTCGCCGTGATCAGCGTCTGCCCTCGGCCGCTCAGCCGCTCGGCCAGGGCACGCCGCCTTCGCTCGTCGAGCTCCGAGAGCACGTCGTCGAGGAGAAGAAGCGGCGGTGCCGGCCCGCGATCCGTGAGCAGCTCCGCCTCGGCGAGCAGAAGCGAGAGCACGGCCAGGCGCTGCTCGCCCTGCGAGCCGTAGCGGCGCAGGTCTCGCCCTTCGGCTGCGATCCCGACCTCGTCCAGGTGTGGACCGAGCCCGGTCGTACCCCGGTCGAGATCCTCGTCGAGCCGCGCCTCGAGAGCCTCGGTGCTGGGCGGCTCGGCTTCGTACACGAGCGTCGCGCCGGCCAGTCCGAGCTCGGCGGCACGCTCGGCAAACGGAGGAGTGAGCGCCGCGATCGCCTCGTGCCGCGCAGCGACGAGCGTGCCTCCGAGCTCCGCCACGCGCTGGGTCCAGGGTGCGATCGCGTCCCGTGACGACGCGCCGAAGGTCACCCTCCGCAGCGCCGCGTTCCGCTGCGCCACGGCCGCGCCATACTCGGCCGGCACGCTGGCCCGGGCCGGGAAGAGACGTCCCAGCGCGCGGTCGAAGTACGCCCTGCGGGCAGCCGGGCCGCCCTTGACGACGACGAGCCGGTCCGGCGTGAAGACGAGCGTCGCAATCTCCGCGCGCAACTGCTCGGCCGCGCGCAACGGCGCGCCGTTCAGCGAAGCCCGCTTGGCCTCGCCGGGCCGGAGCGTGAGCTCGATCTCCAGCTTTCTCCCGCCAAGGTCTCCGGCGAGCTCGATCCGAGCCGCCTCCGCGCCGAAGCGCACGAGCTGCGCGTCGTTGCGGCTGCGCGGTGAGAAGCCCTGCGTGCCGACGTGCAGCGCCTCGAGCAGGTTCGTCTTTCCTGCGCCGTTCTCGCCGACGGCCAGTACCAGGCCCGGCTCGAGACCCAGCTCGAGCGAGGCATAGGAGCGGTAATCGCGGAGCGTGAGCGTCCGAACAATCAGCCGGCGAGTCGTATCGGCATGATCAGGTACGAGAAGTTGTCGGCCTCGGAGTGGATCAGGCCGGGCCGAAGCGGGCTGATCAACCGCAATGCGATCTCCTCGCTGTCCACCGACTCGAGCCCGTCGCGCAGGAACTCCGGGTTGAAGCCGATCTCGAGCGGCTCGCCCGAGAACTGGGCCGGCAGCGACTCCTTAGCCTCGCCGACATCCTGGGTCTGCGCCGAGACGGTCAGCTCCCCCTCTGCGAAGCGCAGGCGAAGCGGCGAGTTGCGCTGCGCCATCACCGACACGCGGCGCACCACCTCGAGGAACTCCTCGCGGTCCATCTTGACTTCGTGCTCGAAGGTCTCGGGTAGGAGCTGTTTGTAGTTCGGGAACTGCCCGTCGATCCGGCGCGTGGTCAGCCAAACGTCGCCGGCGCCGAAGACGACGTGGTTCTCCTGGACGCCGATGCGAAGCTCGCCCGCGTCCTGGGCGATACGCGAGAGCTCCGTGAGCGCGCGGGCCGGGACGATTGCCTCGAGATCAGCGCCTTCCCCGCCCGAGAGGTCCGTCTCCTTGACCGAGAGCCGGTACGAGTCGGTCGCCGCCATCACGAGCTTCCCGCCTTCGAACCGGACGAGGATCCCGGTCAGAACCGGGCGTGACTCGTCACGCGACGCCGAGCGGGCAACCCGAGAGACGGTCTCGAGGAAAGCTCCGCGATCGACGGTGAAGGTCTGCGCGCTCTCGGTATCCGGGAGCTTCGGGAAGTCCTCCGCGCTGTAGGTGTTGAGCTTGTAGCTCGCCGTTCCGCATGTCACCTCGAGTGCGCCCTGCTCCGGCCGGTGCTCGAGCACGACCTCGCCCTCCGGAAGCAGCCGCGCCAATTCGACCAAGAGGCGCCCAGGCGCGACCACGGCTCCGTCACCCTCGACCTGGCAGTCAACGCCGAGACGGAGCGAGAGCTCCATGTCGGTCGCGGCAAGCTCGAGTTGCCCGTCAGCGGCGCGCAGGAGGATGCCTCCGAGAACCTGAACCGAAGCCCTCGTCGAGACCGCCCTGCCGACGACCGACAGCGCACGGGTGAGCTCGTCCTTCGAGCACGTGACCTTCACAGCCGCTCCTACTGCAGTTTCTATTTCAGTCATTTAAAGAGAATTTGTAACAGCAGTAGTAGGGGGTGTGGACTCTGGGGACGATGGCGTGCCGTGGTTGGGCGAGGGCGTTTGCCCTGGGGATGCGAAATGTGGGGAAGTGGACTCTTTGCACATGTCGAAAGCAGTTTTGTTCAAGTGTCCCCAGATTTACCGGGTTTGTTTGATGCGCGCGGTGAGCTCTTGCACCAGGTTGTACACAGAGCGATCCTCGCGGATCAGGCGCGCGATCTTCGACGTCGCGTGGATCACCGTCGTGTGGTCGCGCCCGCCGAACTCGCGGCCGATCTTCGGGAGCGAGGCGTCGGTGAGCTCGCGCGACAGGTACATCGCAACCTGACGCGGATAGACGATGTTCTGCGACCTTCGTTCGCCGCAGAGCTCTTCCATCGAAAGCCCGAAGCGATCGGTGACCGCCGTCTGGATGCGCTCGATGGAGACCTCGGGAGCCTCGCCTTGCGGGAAGACGTCCTTGAGCACGTCCTGGGAGAGGTCGACCGTCATCGGCCGGCCGGTGAGGCTCGAGAAGGCAACCACGCGCGTCAGCGCGCCCTCGAGCTCGCGAATGTTGGTCGAGACGCGGCCTGCGATGAACGTCAGCACCTGCGGGTCTGGGATGTGGATCCCGTCGGTCTTCACCTTCTTGCGGAGGATCGCGATGCGGGTCTCGAGGTCGGGCGGCTGGATGTCGGTGATGAGGCCCCACTCGAACCGCGAGCGGAGTCGTTCCTCGAGCGTCGAGATCTCGCGCGGTGGGCGGTCGGACGAGATCACGATCTGCCGGCCGGCCTCGTAGAGCGAGTTGAAGGTGTGGAAGAACTCCTCCTGGATCCGCTCCTTGTGCTCGAGGAACTGGATGTCGTCGATCAGCAACAGGTCGTAGGTGCGGTAGCGCTGCTTGAAGCCCTCGATCCGCTTGTCGCGCAGCGAGTTGATGAAGTCGTTCATGAACATCTCGCTCGTGATGTAGCGAGCGGACAACCGTTTCGAATGCTCGCCCACGTACTGGCCGATCGCCTGGAGGAGGTGGGTCTTTCCGAGCCCGGTGCCGCCGTAGATGAAAAGCGGGTTGTACGCCTGGGCCGGCGCCTCCGCCACGGCCAGCGCAGCCGCGTGCGCGAAGCGGTTGGACGACCCGATCACGAACGAGTCGAACGTGTACTTGTGCGTCATGTCGAACCCGGTTCGCCCCGGCGTTTCCGGCTCGGGCAGCGGCCCTGCCGACTCGACCTCCTGCTGCTCGACCGAGAGGCGGATGCGGCGGTCGCTACCCGAAGCGTCGCGGACGGCCGCCCCGATCAGGTCGAGAAAGTGACCCTCGATCCACTCGCGCGTGAAGTCGTTCGGGACGGAGAGGACGAACGTCTCGTCCGTGAGCTCGTGACTGGTGACATCGCCGAACCAGGTGCCGAACGTAGTGTCGTTCAGCGCTCCCTGAAGGCGGCCTGAGACTTCGGTCCAGAGACTCTCTGCTGTCAGCTCTTGCTGGCGCGCCACGTCGCCGGACCATCTCCTCGGTTCGGGGGTGAGTAGCGAGCATAACAGCGTCGTCCCGGGCACTCAACGGGGTACGTACGGGGGTAAAAACACCTCGGTTTGCAGGCATTTCCTTCCACTCCACACCTTCGTCCACAGGTGTGGACAGTCTGGCCGGCGGGGGTCCGCGAACGGGCAACAGGCCCTCCCTCGCAGCAGTTTTTCAAACCTGTAAACACGCGTCGAGCTGTGGATAACCTGACGCGGAGGCCCTCGTCTATACTGGCCGCGCGTCCAGTAAAAAGGGCGCTCGTTCCTCTCTTTCTCTCACCTCTTACCGTGAAGCGGACCTATCAGCCAAACGTGCGCCGCAGGAAGCGACGGCACGGATTTCGCGCTCGCATGGCAACGCGGGCCGGCCGGGCGATCCTGAAGCGACGAAGGGCCCGGGGACGCAAGCGGCTCTCTGCCTGACTCACGAACAAGTGCATCGCCGGCACCGCCTCTCCCGCTCCAGGGACTTTGACGCCGTCTACCGGCACGGCCGCTCCGTGTCGACGCGCTTCCTGGTCCTCTATTGGTTCCCCCGCGAGGACGGAGAGGAGCCGCGACTCGGTATCGCCGTCCCGAAGGGGGCCGGCGGGTCGACCGTCCGCTCGAAGATCAAGCGCCAGTTGCGAGAGACCTGGCGCGCCCGGCTGGAGACGCTGCCGCCGGCCTGCGACTACGTGCTGATCGTCCGGCCCGGGCTCGTCGAGGGCACCCAGGCGAAGGGCTTCGAGTGGCTCGGCGAACGCGTCGACGAGGTCCTCGGCAAGGCGGCGGCATGATTCTGAAACTCCCCGGCTACCTGGGGATCGGGCTCGTGTACGCGTACCGCTACACGGCGGGCGCACTCTTCCCGGGCGGCTGCAAGTACCACCCTTCCTGTTCGCAGTACGCGATCGACGCCCTGCGCCGGTACGGGCTCATTCGAGGCGTGATCCTCGCCGGCTGGAGGCTGCTCCGCTGTAACCCGTGGAGCAAGGGCGGCGTCGACTACGCCGAGCACCAGGGGCTGTTCCGATGATCCTCGGCAGCCCGCTCACGCCGCTCGAGGACATCCTCCGCAGCATCCTGGAATGGCTGGGGCCTCACGGTGCGATCGGGTTGACGTGGGCCTGGTCGATTGTCGCGTTGACCCTCCTCGTGCGGATGCTGCTCGTCCCGCTGACGGTCAAGCAGATCCACTCGATGCAGTCGATGCAGGCGCACATGCCGGAGATGAAGTCGATCCAGCAGCGCTACAAGCACGACAAGCAGAAGCGCAACGAGGAGCTCATGAAGTTCTACCGGGACAACAACGTGAACCCGGCGGCTCCGTGCCTCCCGATTCTCTTCCAGTTCCCGGTGTTCATCGCGCTCTACCTCGTGCTGCGGCACTCGAACGACCTGATCGATCCCGGCGACCACGTCGGCTGGCTCGGCATCGTCCCCGACATCACCCATCATGCGAACGCGCACTGGTCGGGGTACCTGCTGCTCGTGATCTACGTCCTCAGCCAGCTCGCGTCGACGTACTTCATGTCGGCGACGATGGACAAGAACCAGCGGGTGCTGATGATGGTGCTGCCTGTCGCGTTCGTCCCCGTCCTCGTCAATTTCCCCGTCGGCCTCGTCGTCTACTGGGTGACGACGAACCTGTGGACGGTCGGGCAGGGAGTCGTGACGAGGCGCCTCGTTCCCAAGAAGCCGCCCCCTCCGCCGAAGCGCTCTTCGCGCACACCGCCGAAGGCCGATTCGGCGTCCGGCGACGGCGACGGCGAGCAGCCCGTGTCCGAGAAGCCCGCCGCGCCGGCAGCGCCCAAGCGCGTGAAGCGCAAGAAGAAGGCGCGACGATGAACGAGGACCTGCGCCAGGTGGAGGCGACGGGCGAAACCGTCGGCGAGGCCAAATGGGCCGCGCTGCGGGAGCTCGAGAAGCTTCATCCCGCCCTCGACAAGGCCGCCGTGCAGTTTCAGGTCGTCGCCGAAGGTGAGCGTGGCCTGCTTGGCGTCGGCTATGCGCCGGCCCGGGTGATCGCGTCCATCGACTCCGACTCGGTCGGGACGCCCGTGGAGCTCGAGAGCGATACCGACCTCGCGGGCAAGGTGCGCGATCTGGTCGAGCGGATCACAGCCGGCATCGGAGTCCGCTGCCGGATCGACATCGTCGAGGGCGACGAGGTGTTGACGGCGACCTGCTCCGGCTCGAACCTCGGCCTCCTGATCGGGAAGCACGGGCAGACGATCGACGCGATCCAGTACCTCGTGAACGCAATTGTCTGGCGCACCTGGCCCGACGACCGCAAGGACGTCGTGATCGACGCCGCGGGCTACCGGGAGCGACGGCGCACGGCCCTCGAGGCGCTTGCGGTGAGAAGCGCCGAGGAGGCGGTCGCGACTCACTCTCGCGTTGAGCTCGAGCCGATGACTGCAGTCGAGCGGAAGACGATCCACCTGCGCCTGAAGGAATTCGACGGGGTCGAGACGGGAAGCGAGGGCACCGAGCCCAACCGCTTCGTCGTCATCTTGCCGCTCGCTTGAACGATCCCCGGCTCGAGCGCTGGCTGGACGACTTGCTCGCCACGCCGGGCCTGACTGGGATCGAGGACCGAGAGGAGGCCTGGGCGATGCTTGCCGAGGACGCCCTGCGGGGCGCGGACGTCGTGCGCGCGTTCGACGGCCCGATCCTCGACGTCGGCTCCGGTGGCGGCTCGCCCGGGATCCCGCTCGCGGCGGCGCTTCCCGACCGTCAGGTGACCCTGCTGGAAGCGAATGCGCGCAAGGTGGAGTTCCTCGAACGCATGGCCGCCGGCTTTCCGAACGTCACCGTCGTCCGCGGGCGTGCCGAGGAGCAGGCGATCGACCGGTTTGGCGTCGCCGTCGCCAAGGCGCTCGCCCCGCCGCCGGTAGCGCTCGAATGGACGCTGCCGCTCGTCCGACCCGGGGGCGCTGCGATCCTCTGGCTCGGGCCCTCCGCGGATCTTCGGCAGCTAGGGCGGGCGGCCGAGCAGCTCGGTGGAGGCCCTCCCGAGCAGCGGGCCGGCCTGGCCGTCGTGCCCAAGCTCGAGGCGACTCCGGCGGGGTTCCCGCGGCGCCCGGGCGTGGCCCGGAAACGTCCTCTCGCCTGACTAGAGTGGCCTGCGTGGCCGGGCGCATCTACGCCGTCGCCAACCAGAAGGGCGGGGTCGGCAAGACGACGACTGCCGTGAATCTCGCGGCATGCCTCGCGCACGCCGGAGAACGAGTCCTGTTGGTCGATCTCGACCCGCAGGCGAACGCGACGTCGGGCCTGGGCGAGCGCGCGAACGGCGCTTCGAGCTGCGATCTGCTCGACGGTGCGCCGCCGAGTGAGCTGGCGCGGCCGACGCGCTTCGAGAATCTCGACCTGATCCCGTCGAAGCCGGACCTCGCAGGCACCGCCGCGGAGCTGGCCCGCCGCGGCGACGGGGAGCGATTCCTCGCCGAGACGCTGGCGCCGGCGGCCGACACGTACGGCTTCGTCTTCGTCGACTGCCCGCCGTCGCTCGGCCCCCTGACCGTGAACGCTCTCGCCGCCGCGAGCCGTGTCCTCGTGCCCGTGCAGGCCGAGTACTACGCACTCGAAGGCCTGTCGCAGCTCGTCCACTCGCTTGGGCTGATCCGGACACGGCTGAACCCCGCGCTCGCGCTGTCGGGAGTCGTCCTGACGATGGTCGACGGGCGCACGAGGCTTTCGGCCGATGTTGCCGCGGAGCTCGAGCGGCATTTTGGATCGCTTCTCTTTCGAGCGCGGGTGCCGCGCTCCGTGCGAATCGCCGAAGCGCCGAGCCACGGCGAGCCGATCATCACCTACGACCCGCGCTCGGCCGGTGCGGAGGCCTACTGGAAGGTGGCGATGGAGCTTGTCGAGCGTCCCTGAGCGCAGAGGCCTGGGTCGAGGCCTGGAAGTCCTGATCGGCGGTGCGGGCACGAGCGACCTCGCGCAGGTGCCCGTCGAGCAGATCCATCCGAACCCGCGCCAGCCGCGGAAGCGCTTCGACCACGAGGCGACCGCGGGCCTGGCCGAGTCGATCCGGGCGCAGGGGATCATCCAGCCGGTCGTCCTCCGGCTCCGCCCCGCAGGCGGCTACGAGCTGATCGCAGGCGAGCGCCGCTGGCGGGCCGCACGCGAGGCGGGGGTGGAGGTGCTGCCCGCGCTCGTTCGCGACGCCGACGACCGCGATTCACTCCTGCTCGGCCTGATCGAGAACGTGGCGCGCGAGGGGCTCTCGCCGGTCGAGGAGGCTCGCGCTTATGCCCTCCTGACCGACGAGTTCGGCCTCTCGCTTGGCGAGATCGCCGAGCGGGTCGGCGGGTCGAAGCCGGCCGTCTCCAATCGCGTGCGCCTACTGGAGCTCTCCGACGACATTCTTTCGATGGTCGAACGCGGTGAGCTGACCGAGGGCCACGCGCGTGCTGTCTTGGCCGTTCCGGATAACGAGGGCCGCCGCCGCCTCGCTCGCAAGATCGTCCGCCAGGGGCTCTCCGTTCGCGCGGCCGAGCGCGAGGCGCGCTGGTCCGGCGCCAGGGTGAAGCGTAGGCGGCAGGCGCCGGCCGACCCGCAGCTTGCGGAGCGCGTGCGGCGTGCGGCGGAGACGCTGACCGGGTTCCCCGCGCGGGTCACTGCCCGCGGGCTGGAGATCCCGGTCGAGAGCGAGGTGCAGCTCGAGGAGCTCGCCGAGGCGCTCGAACGTGCCGGAGCCGTAACCAATAGCGCTCGCGCGTCGTTGGAGATCTGATGTTCGGCGAGTGGATGCAGGATCTCGAGTCGCTCGAGGCGATCTCCCAGGACGCCGAGGCGCGCCAGATCTTCCTGCGTATGGCCGCAATGTCCCAGGAGGGACGCCTGGGGTCGTTTTTGGTGGAGCTCGCCGGCACGTCGGAGCTCGACGAGTTCACGAAGGGAACGTTGAGCGAAATCGCCCGCGACGAGGGCTTTCTGCTCGTCGTTGACGACTACCTGCACCGCACGCGCGTCCTGCACTAGCCCTTGCCGGGTCTCGGCCGCTGCGCGGCCTTCGACATTTTTGGCTGCTTGCGCAGCCGAAAATGGGCGATCGTGGATTCGAACCACGGACCTCCGCCTTATCAGAGCGGCGCTCTAACCAACTGAGCTAATCGCCCGGGGCGCTCGATTCTAGCCACGTCGAGGCACTCCTTCGGAGGCGACGCCTGCGGCGCCGTCCTCAGGACGCTCGGGCTTTGCCCGTGCGTCCGTCTGAAATGACCGGTCGACACCTCCGAATTAACACCCCCGTCCGCGGGACGGAGCGGCCGAGGCACCGCGCTAAGATAATCGAGGAACCGCCATGCAGGAAATGGTCATCTACGGGGTGAGCTTCGACCTGGGCAGCAAGCAGCCCATCGTCTTGCTGAAGACCGCCGACGGCAACAGGTTCCTGCCGATCTGGATCGGTCATCCCGAGGCGGCGGCGATCCTCATGAAGCTCCAGGGCGCCTCGACGCCGCGTCCGCTGACCCACGACCTCCTCACGGACATGCTCGAGCAGCTCGATGCCCAGGTCGTCCGGATCACGGTCACCGAGCTCAAGGAGAGCACCTTCTACGCCTCGATCACCGTTCAGCAGAACGGCTCGGAAGTCGAGATCGACTCCCGCCCGTCCGACGCGATCGCGCTTGCCGTACGAGCCGATGCGCCGATCTTCGCGGCCGACGACGTGATCGAGGAATCGGCGATCGAGTTCGAGGGCGAGGAAGTGAACGAAGACGAGATCGTGGACGAGTTCAAGCGCTTCCTGGACAGCGTCTCGCCCGACCAGTTCGCGGTCGAGGGCGAGGAAGAGACCTAGGCCCGAACCGCCCTGTCGAACCTAGCAACAGACTGTTGCTAAGTCGGTTCAGCGGCCGACCCAGTCCACGTACACGTCCTTGCCGGCCGGCAAGCTGAGCAGGCGGTACGGGTAGGTCACTCCTGGGTGCACGTTCTCGCTCACCCCCGGCGTTCGCTCCCGGAGCCGGACGGTGATCTTGCCGCCACGCTCGCGAACGCTCAGGACCTCGATGAAGTAGCCGGTGCTCGAGCGTGGCCCGGGCGAGACGAGCAGGAGCTCTCGGGTCGAGAAGCCCGCGGCCGGCAGCGCTCGCCCCGGGTGCGCTCCGCGGAGGAACTTCTCGAGCTTCGAGCGCTCGCGGAAGACCCGCGTCTCCGGGTGCCGGATCGTCAGCGGCCCGACTTGCGCGGAAAGGTCCTGCCACGCGACGTCGCGTCCCTTTCCCTCGGGTATGAGGTACGCGGCGAGCAGGAACGCGGAGAGCGCGAGTACTACCGCGACCGCGAAGATCGCTCGCGCGCTAGTAGTAGACGTAGATCGTCTCGCCGTAGCTGCTGCCCGCGAAAAGGGTCGGCGCGATCCAGATCGGCACCCGGACGCACCCGTGCGAGGCCGGGTACGAGGGAACGGAGTGATAGCCGTGGATCGCGAAGCCACGTAGGAAGAAGGACGAGTAGTACATGCCGCTCGGCAGGAATCCCGGCACCTTGCTGTACACGTGCCAGCGGCCGACTGGCGTGTTTCCCGTGGCCCCGGTCGAGACGTGCACGACTCTTCTCACGCTGCCGCCGTCCACCTCGAACAAGACCTGCCGGGACTTGTCCACCTCGATGTGATGGCTACCGCGGTACCGGGGCACCGGTGCATGGGCAGTCTGTAGTCGCCGCCAAAGCGTCGGACTGACGGCGCCGGTCCGGGCCATCCCATGCACGTTCTGGAAGGCAAGGATGGCGTCTTGCGTGTCGTAGGAGAAGTAGGTGTCGACGCCTCGCACCGCGTAGCGGAGCTCCGCCAGCCGCCGCTCGAGGATGCGGACGCTCGGCCCGTGGCTGCCCACCGAGAGGTACGGCAGAAGGACGTTCGCGCGAACGGTTTGTCTTCGCCCGCGGTACGTCCCGTTCGGCTCGACGGCGATCCGAACCACGTAGTCCGCGACCTTGCCCGTGCTCAGACGGAGAGCAGCGCGATCGCCGAACGTTCGCTCCCGCAGCTCGTGGCCTCCGCGCCAGATCCGGATCTTGAGGCTTCCGCTTCCCTTCGGCTTGACGGCCACGCGAAGGACAAGCGCCTGCCCGACGGTACGGGAGGAAGGCAACGCGACGTCGAGTCCGGGTCGGAGAGGCACCGCGGCCGCGTTGGACACGACGGAGCCGAAACGTGCCGTGAAGGTGCCCGGCGCACGGAGGCGTAGGCGGAAGTGGAAACGGCCCTTCCTGTCGGCCTTGCCGGATCTGACCTCGGTCTCGCCGGCGAAGAGCGAAACCGGCGCGCCTCGCAGCGCGGGCTTGAGACGGCCCTTGAACACGGCCCGGCGCCCGTACGTGCCGACCTTCGGGCCTGTGAGGATGATCCGTACCGCGGTGATCGTGACGCTCGCCTGGGCCTGCGTCCCGTCGGCTGCGGTCCCGGTGGCCGTGGCCGTGAACTTCCCCGCCTCGTAGCGGTGCTGGACGATGGCTCCGTCGGCCTGAGTGCCGTCTCCGAGATTCCAGTGGTAGGAGACGGCATCGCCGGTTGCGGTCAGCGTGACGTCGAGTGGAGCCTGACCGAGCGTCGTGCTCGCCCCGGCCGTGATCGTCGGGGTCGCGTGCGCCGGCGCAACCCAGATGAGAAACGCCAGGACCGGAAGTAGGCGCCGCATTACCCGAAAAGGCTAGCGTCAGCTGGCGACGCCGAGGGCGAGCCCAAAGGCGTTGAACCCCGCGTGGAGGAGGATGCAGGGGTAGATGCTCCCCGTCCGGGACCTGAGATAAGCAAGCCCGATACCGAATGTCACGATCACCGGGAAGCCCGCGACGAGGCCGTGGATGAGACCGAACGCGAGTCCGACGAGGACGATGGCCGTGGTGCGCCCGAACCGCTCGAGGAGCCCGTACCCCACGCCTCTGAACGTCAGCTCCTCGACGATTGGCCCGACGAGCACCACGATCGCGGCGAAGGCCGCAAACTGCGCGATCCGGTGCGAGTCGAAGCGCTCGGGGATCAGGCCTTGCTCCTCTCCGGGACTGCCGAACGGCGCCACGGCGGCGCTGATGAGAGCGACGGCGACGATCACGAGGATCGAGATGCGCGTAGCGAGCCCCCATGACGTGGGACGGCGCAGAGCGAGAAAGCTGCGGCGCTCGAGGCCGCGCGTGAGCAGCATGACGACGCCGAAGAAAATCGCGTAGGCAATCAGCCCGCTGATACTGGATTCCCACCGGAACGCAGTGTCCTTCGCCGGCTGACCGCCGGTGAAGTGCGAGATGTAGGCGAGGGTGGCGAGGAAGCCGACGAACAGGCCCCAGCCGATGAGGCGCGCGTTCACGCGACCCACTGCCAGAGAGCCCACTGGACCACGGCCACTCCCAGCAGCAGCGAGCTGATCGAGACGATCGCGGTGTGCGCCCGCGGCCGTCCGCCAATCGCGGCAAGCGCGAGGAATAGGGGAAAGATCACGAGCCCGAAGCGGGGCAGCGAGAGAAGTGGCCAGCGCTCGCTCGGGACGCTCAGGGGAATCGCGAGGCTCAGCGCGGAAAAGAGGCCGTAGGGCGCGCCGAAGCGGCGCCACGCGACCACGGTCAGGAACACGAAGAGGACCAGGGCCGCGAGACATTCCAGGTTGATCGCGGCGACGCGCATCGGATCGGTCCCCTCCACGGCAGGCCAGTACGTGTGGGTGTGCGACCCGGAGGCGAGCTGGCGAACCCCCGCCCAGCCTGCTCTGAGCCCGTTCCAGATACCTCCCAGTGGCCCGGCCGGCGACAGGTGGCGTGCCCAGATCCCCTGCGCGGTGAGGAATGCCCAGGGATCGCCGCGCTGCCACCAGAGCAGAAGCGGATAGGCAGCGAACATGGCGGGTGCGACCGCGAGCCTCGCGAGCGCGCCGCGCGCGTTCGGCAACCGCCAGGCGAGGAGCGCGAGCGCGGGCAGGAGCGCGACCCCCGCTGGCCGGGTCAGAAGTGCCAGCCCGACGACGATGCCGGCCGGCAGAAATCGCCTGCGCTCGGCGAGCGCAAACGCCGCGAGGGTGAGCAGAAGGTAGAGGGACTCGGTGTAGACGGCCTGGAAGAAGAGCGCCATCGGGAACACGGCGAGATAGAGGACGGCGCGGCGTGCGCCTTCGGCGCCGAGACGAGTTTCGGCGAGCCGATAGAACAGCACGAACGCGCCGAGACCCGCCACGATCGAGACGACGATCCCGGCCAGCACGTAGTGGCCGAAGAAGACTCGTCCGACGACGCCGACGATCGCCGGGTACAGCGGGAAGAAGGCCGTGGCCGAGCGCGAGAGGTGCTCGTAGCCGTGTTCGGCGATGCGGAGAAAGAAGATGCTGTCCCAGCGCGCCCAGATGTCGGTCACCGAGCCCAGGTCGCGGGTAACGGAGGGGTCGTCCCAACGGGCCGCCTCGGGGTGGCGGTTCGGCTCGAAGACGAGGAACGCGAACAGGGCGGCGGCCCAGATCGCGGCGCGGCTCCAGAGGAAGATCTCGACGGCCGGGTTGCGCGCCGACTCGAGGGGGAGGTCGCGCGCCTCGACGTGTTGCGTGCCAAGCCGTTGACCTGTACTCACGACGGCGGGGATCATACGGGCGTGGCGCCGCGCTACTTCACACCCGTCGACGCGAACGAGGCGCTCGAGATCGTTCGGCCGCTGACCGAAGAGCTCGTCGGGCACCGCCGTGGTTTGGTGGAGCTCCAGGAGCGGCAGGCCGAGCTGACGGCGCGAATCGCCGGAAACGGGGGCGACCTCGAGCCGCGCGAGCTGCAGGACGTCCAGGAACGGCTGGACGAGGAGGTGGCGGGCATCGCGCGCTGCGTGGCGCAGATCCACGAGGCGGGCGGGCTCGTCAAGGACCTCGATGAGGGGCTGATCGACTTCCCTGCGCTGCGGGAGGGCGAGGAAGTCCTGCTCTGCTGGCGCCTCGGCGAGGACGAAGTCGGCTTCTGGCACGGCCTCGAAGAAGGCTTCTCGGGACGGATGCCGCTACCCCTCTAAATCCCCACCCGGGTGGGGAGTCTGGCCACCCGCCACCCGCCGTTCAGGCTACTGCGCCTCTCGTGACGCCGCTGTGCCGATTCTGTGCCGAAATGGCCTTTCGCGCCGCGCTGAGGATCGCCCGCCCTCCCGTCGAATAGAGCCCCCATGGGCCTCTGGGAACGTTGGCTGATCGTCGCTGGGATCATCGTTCTGGCAACCACCCTGGCGAAGGTCGTCGACTGGCGGATGTCGCGCCGCCAGCTCCCGCCCGAGACCGTCACCCGCTATCAGGTGCTGCGCCGGAGCCTGATGACCGCGATCATCGCGGTCGGCATCCTCTCGGCGCTCCTGGTCGTCCCTCAAGTGCGCGCGATCGCCGCCGGACTGCTCGCGTCATCCGCGATCGTCGGACTCGTCGTCGGCCTGGCGGCGCAACGCCCCCTGGCGAACTTCGTCGCCGGCGTCGTCATCGCATTCACGCAGCCGCTGCGACTCGGCGACCTTGTGACCGTGGACGACGTCGAGGGCACCGTCGAGGAAATTGGGCTCACCTACACCTTCATCAAGACCAGCGACAACGCCCGGCTCGTGATTCCAAACGAGAAGTTGGCCTCGGATACGATTCGCAACTCCACCATCGTCAGTCGGGAGAAGCTCGCCCAGGTGACCGTCCAGGTGCCGCTCGACAAAGATCTTGATGCGGTGGTCGACCTGCTGCGGAGCGAAACGGCGGGCGATCCTCGCGCCGCCGTGCTCGTCACCGCGCTGAACGGCGCCGCGACGGTCTCCATCCGCACGTGGGCCTCTGACGCCGCGTCCGTCGAGCAGATCGAGAGCGAGCTCAGGCTGCGCATCGCGCGGCGACTCCGCGAGCAGAGCGTCCTGTGAGCCCGCCCCCTCCCAACGGCCCTCGCCGCCGCTCTCGCGGGCTCGCCATGCCGAGTCGACGGCGCCAGAAGCGCCGCGCGCGAGTCCGGCACCGCCGCAAGCTCGCGATCCTCACGTTCCTGATCGCCGCGGTGGCCGGGACGCTGGCCGTGGTCGGATTCGGCGGCGCGACTTCGGTGGGCCGGGACTGCGACCTTGGCGCGCTCAGGCCGGCGTCGATCGGCTCGAACTCGTTCATCTACGCCGCGGACGGATCGGCGCTTGGATCGATCCCCGCCGAGAAGAACAGGCAGCCGGTGACGCTGGCGGAGACGAGCCCCTGGATGACGAAGGCGACGATTGCGATCGAAGACCGGCGCTTCTACCAACACGGAGGCATCGACTTCCAGGGAATCGGGCGCGCGCTCGTGAACGACGTGCGCGCAGGAGAGGCGCGCGAGGGCGGCTCGACGATCACGCAGCAGCTCGTTCGCAACCTCTACATCCGCAAGAACGAGCGCACGCTCAGGCGCAAGGTCGTCGAAGCGTGCCTCGCGATCAAGCTCAGCCGCAGCTGGAGCAAGCGGAAGATCCTCGCCGAGTACATGAACACCGTCTACTACGGCAATCACGCCTACGGGGTCGAAGCCGCGGCGCGCACGTACTTCTCCCGGCCGGCGAGCAAGCTCTCCGTTCTGCAGGCGGCGCTCCTGGCCGGGCTGCCTCAGGCGCCGTCGGACTACGACCCGTTCGACTACCCCGATCGTGCCATCAAGCGCCGGAACCGGGTGCTCCAGGCGCTCTACCGCAACCACGACATCAGTTACGCGAACTACCAGGAGGCGATCCGCGTCACCGACCTCAAGCTGAGGCCGGGGCGGATCTACACGAGGATTCGCGAGCCGTACTTCTTCAGCTACGTGCGCGATGAGCTCGTCAAGAAGTACGGCGCGGAGACCGTTCGCTCGGGCGGCCTCCAGGTCTACACGACGATCGACCGCCGCTTCCAGCGCGCTGCGAACGAGGCGGTCCACAACACGCTCAACTACGACACCGATCCCGCCTCCGCGGTCGTGGCAATCGATCCGCGCAACGGCGCGATCAAGACCATGACGGCGGTCACTCCCGGTCGGGTCGGCAACCAGTTCAACCTTGCGGCTCAGGCGCGGCGGCAGGCGGGGTCGACCTTCAAGACCTATGTCCTGGCCGAGGCGATCGCCGAGGGAGTGAACCCCGACACCACGGCCTACCTCTCGGCGCCGTTGCACTACCAACCGGATCCGTACTCGGACGCCTGGGACGTCGCGACCTACTCCCACTCGTACTCGGGCTCGACGTCGATCACCCGCGCGACACTGGCCTCGGACAACACCGTCTTCGCGCGGCTCACGCTCGACCTCGGGCCGGAGAAGGTTGCGGAGATGGCGAACAAGCTCGGCGTCAAGTCGTCGCTGAAGACGAAGGAAGGCGCGTACGTGCCGTCGCTCGGCCTCGGCTCGATCGGCGTCTCGCCCCTGGACATGGCCTCCGCCTACGCGACGATCGCGGCCGGCGGGATCCGCTCGAAGCCGATGGCGATCCGCAAAGTCGTGCTCGCCGACGGCAAGGAGGACGAGGACGCCGGCTGGGGCAAGCCCGATCGAGACCGAGTGATCCCCGACTGGGTCGCGGCCGAGGTGACGAGGATCCTCGAGCTGAACATCCAGGGAGGGACCGGCGTGGGCGCGAATATCGGCCGGCCCGCGGGCGGGAAGACAGGAACGACCGAGAACCACGCGGATGCCTGGTTCTGCGGCATCACCCCCACCCTGTCGGCGACGGTTTGGGTCGGCTATCCGCAGGCCGAGATCCCCATGACGAACGTCCACGGAATCTCTGTGGCGGGCGGCACCTTCCCGGCGACGATCTGGCGCCTCTTCATGGAGGCCGCGATCGGCCCGACGCCGGTGCGCGACTTCCCTGAAGCCCACTCATCTCCGGTCTGGCACCCGTTCACGCGTGGTCAGTACGCCGGCGAGTTGCCACCGCCCACTTCCACCACTACGGCCACGACCACGGGGACGACGACGCGCTCGAATCCGAGGCCGATGCCGCCGCCCCCGCCGGTCGCGCCGCCCCCGCCGCCCCCGGACCCCCTTCCGCCTCCTCCGCCGCCCGAGCCGCCGCCTCCGGACCCCCCGCCACCACCCCCGCAGCCCTCTCCGCCTGGCTAGTAGGCGGCCAGAAGGCTCGGTCGAGCTGCGTCTGGCAGCGCGGATCGCCGGCCTGGCGACGCCGATCTTCCTCGCGGCCTGCGCGGTTCCCGACGGGGGCCTCTTTCGGGCCGAGCGGTATCGGGACGTCCACCTG
Organism: Actinomycetota bacterium; assembly: GCA_038040395.1. GTDB lineage: Bacteria > Actinomycetota > Thermoleophilia > Gaiellales > Gaiellaceae > VAXT01. The sequence continues at coordinate 32,297 of JBBPIJ010000008.1, read as the reverse complement.
TACGGCCTCTACGCCGACCGCTTCCTGCGCGGGGACCTTCCGTACCGCGACGTCTTCGTCGAGTATCCGCCCGGCGCCTTCGCGGTCTTTCTTCCGCCCGCGATTCTGCCCGCCGGCGCGTACAACTTCGCCTTCAAGAGCCTGATGGCGCTGTGTGGGCTCGCCGCGCTCTTCGCTGTCGTGCTCGTGCTGGTGACGCTCGGCGCGCGGGGGCGCCGGCTCTACGCCGCGGCCGGGCTCTTCGCGCTCTCGCCGCTCGCGGTCGGGCCGATCTCTCTGAACACCTACGACCTCTTTCCCGCGGCGCTGACCGTCGGCGCGCTTGCGGCTCTCGTTCGCCGGCGCGACCGACTCGCGTTCGGCCTGCTCGGGCTGGCGGTGACCGCGAAGGTCTATCCGCTCGTGCTCGCGCCGCCCGCGGTCTTGTACGTCTGGGCCCTTGCCGGCCGCCGGCGCGCGGTCGAGTCCATCCTTGTTCTCGCCGGGGTCGTGGCGGTCGTGGTCGTCCCGTTCGCCGTGCTCGGCCCGGGCGGGCTCTGGGACAGCTTCCACGCGCAATCCTCGCGCGGCCTTCAGATCGAGAGCCTGGGCGGAGCCGTCTTGCTGGCCGCCCACAGGCTCGGGCTGTACGACGCGACGGTCGTGCGAGGGTCGACCGGAGCCGCGACGCGCGACCTCGCCGGCTCGCTCGCCGACTCCCTTGCGGCGCTCATGTCGGTTCTCCAGCTCGCGGCGGTCGCGCTCGTGTGGGCTCTCTACGCGCGAGTGCGCAGAGATCCGGAGGCCCTCGTGGCCGGCTTTGCGGCTGCGGTCGCCGGCTTCCTCGTCTTCAACAAGTTCCTCTCGCCCCAGTACCTCGTCTGGCTTCTGCCACTTGTTCTGCTCCTCCCGGGACGAGCTCGGCTAGCGGCCTGTGGGCTCCTTGCGACCGCGCTCGTCCTCGGCCAGATCTGGTTCTTCCACTACCGGGACGTATTCGCGCTCGACCGGATCGTCTGGCTCGTCGTCGCCCGGGACGCCGCGCTGGCTGCGCTCTTCGCCGTGCTCGTCGTCCGCCTCTGGAAGACGAGCACCCCGTCCTCCGAGAAGACGAGCCGCCACCGCGGGTTGCGACGGAGCCGGGCGAGCCCTCTGGCCGTGGCCAACGGATCCGAGCGGTCGGCGTAGCCCGGCTGCGTCTCGTCGGCCGCGATCCACCGCGCGTCCTGGACGTACGGGAAGCTGAGGAAGCGCCTTCGAGCCGAGAGGTGTGAGCCCAGTGAGTTCGTCGCGGTGACGACGTCGCCATCCGGGATCAGCCGCACAGCTCGGTCGGCTGCGCGATCGTGAGCGGAGACGTGTGAGGCTCGCGCTTCGTACGAGCTGGCGCCCGGGAGGCCCCGCCACAGCGGAAACGCGCCCAGCCGGTAGTTGCCGGCGAGCGTGACTGCGACCGCGAGCCCTGCCAGCCCGAGGGCCCTGCGGCTGTCTCCCCGGGCGAGGCGACCGGCGCCGAGCACCGAGGCGACGACGAGCGGCGGGATCAGGCCGGCCGTGTAGTGATGGTGGATCGAGGTCTGGGTGCTCGTCGCGGAGAGCAGGTTGAGGCCAAGCTCTGGCATCGCCGCGATGAGCGCGAGCGGCGCGGCCGCAAACAGGAAGGCAAGCGGAACCAAGAGCTCGGCGAGGTACCCGATCCCGCGGCGGTCGAATGCGGCGGCCAGCAACCTGTCGGGGCGGGTGAGAGCGGTCTTGAGGATCTCGCCCGGAGAGTCTCCGAGCGCGCCGTAGCGGGCGTAGAACTCGGACGAGGCGCCTTCGTTGAAGTGCGGCAGGACAAGCTCGACGGAGACGAGCGTGAAGACGAGGCCGAGGAGCGCGATCGCGCCGCCGAGGCGGAAGCGCCGCCGGGAAAGCGCGTACCAGATGCCCATCCCGGCGATGACGAGGGGGATCTCCTCCTTCGTCAGGGCCGCAAGCAACGCGAACGCGGCGAAAGGGACCAGGCGGTCCTCGTCCAGATACCAGAAGGCATAGAGCAGGAGCGGGCAGGCGAGCGCGACGGGGTGGAACTCGTTCAGCGTCAGCCACTGGACCGCCGGATAGAGCAGGTAGGCGAGCGCGAAGCCGAGGCCGGCTCGGTCCGAGCCGAGGTGCTTTCGGGCGAGCCAGAACACGGGCAGCGCGCCGAGCGCGATCGCGACCGCCTGTGCCGTGAGGAGCATGCTCGGGCTCGGCCACAGCCACCAGAGCGGGGCGAACGCGACGAGGATCGGATCGACGTGCGAGCCGAGCCGCGAGACCTGGTCGCCCTGGAGGTTCGTCACCGCGAGCGGGTGTCCGTGCGCGGTCGACCAGACGGCCTGGGTCATGTTGCCGAGATCGAACCGGCCGGCGTTGAACGAGTGGTAGCGAAGGACGGAAAGCGCTCCGAAGCCGAACGCGTACGCCGACATGGCCGCCCACAGGAGCCCTTTCGGCCCGGGAGCTAGAGAAGCTCTTCGATCAAGGATCGCCACCTGGCGCCGAGCACCTCCTCGCTCGCCTTCTCCTCGTAGACCTTCCGTCCGCCCGCGCTCAGTCGCCTCGCCAGCTCCTGGTCCCCCGCCACTTGCCGCATTGCCGCGGCCAGGGCCGCGGGGTCGCCCGGCGGAACGAGCAGGGCATTTTCGCCGTCGGTCAAGAGCTCGCGCGCCCCCGGTGTGTCCGCCGTGATCAGCGGCGTGCCGCAGGCGAGCGCCTGGAATGCCTTGTTGGGGATCACGCGCCGGGCCTTCTCGGAGGTGCCGAAGATCCCGAGCGCGCAGCCCGCGCCCCAGTACTCGCTCGGCAGTTCCTCGTAGTCGATCCAATGCACCCACTCGACGTTCTCGGGCCGCTCTTCCAGGACCTTGTCGAGCTGTCCGCTGCCGATGAGCCGGATCTCGAGCTCGGGGGCGAGCCGGGCCGCCTCGAGGATCGTCTCGAGCCCGTGAAGCGGGATCAGCTTGCCGACGAAGAGGACGCGAAACGGCTCGTCGGGCCGCCAGCCTGCGTGGAAGAGCCGGTCTTCTGCGCCGACGAGGCAGACGCGCACCTGCGAGCGCGGGATCTCGCCGAGCTCTGCCAGGAAGTCCGCGTTCGCCTCGGTGTCGGCGACGACCATGTCCGGCAGCCGGAGCGCCCGCCGGTCGACGGCGAGCAGGATCCAGGCAGCGAAGAGGCCCTGGCGGAAGCGGCGGCGATCCGACACGAGCGTCTCGTGGAGCGAGACGAGCGGATTGAAGACCAGCGGCTTCTTGCCGGCGACACGACGCGCGCGCGGAACGTCGAAGTGACCGGGGTAGCCGACGACGACGGCGTCGAACTCGTCGCGCGGAGAGAAGCGCAGCCGAAGCTCCGCCAGCGCGAGTCGCAGCCCGGTTCCCCACCGCGCCGCCCAGTTGTCGCGGCGCCCCTCCCAGACGGGCGTGTGCCGTTCGATCACCTCGACGCCCGCGCCCCGGAGCGCGGACATCACCTCGGCGTTACGCGGGTAGTCGCGCTCATAGGTCCCGAAGTAGAGGACGCGCAACCTAGACCCCCCGGCTCAGCCGAGGATCTCTTCGACCTGCGCGCCCTCTCGTCGGGCTGCGCCGTCCCGTTCCTCGTGGTGGCTCGTCACCATCTCGCTGATCAGGCCGAGCGAGAAGAACTGCAGGCCGACGACCACGAGCAGCACGCCGAGCGTGAGGAGCGGGCGCTGGCCGATCGCTTCCCCGGTTGCCTTGAGCACAGTCAGGTAGACGAGGATCACCGTCCCGAGCAGCCCCAGGAAGAGCCCGAGCCCGCCGAACAGATGGAGCGGGCGGTGGCGGTACCGGCCCATGAACGTCACCGTCAGGAGGTCGAGGAACCCCCGCACATAGCGTTCGATCCCGTACCGCGAGCGGCCGTGGGGCCGCGGCCTGTGGTTCACGGGGAGCTCGGCGACCCGGTAGCCCCGGTAGTGGGCCAGCACCGGGATGAACCGGTGCAGCTCCCCGTAGAGCGGCAGTCCGTGGACGACCTCGGCCCGGTACGCCTTGAGGCCGCAGTTCATGTCGTGCAGCCGGAGGCCCGAGACCCGTCCGGTGACGGCGTTGAAGATCTTCGAGAGGAGTCGTCGGCGCCAGGGATCGCGGCGGCGCGTCTTCCAGCCCGAGACGAGGTCGAATCCTTCCTCGAGCTTCGCCAGCAGGTGCGGGATCTCCGCCGGGTCGTCCTGGAGGTCGCCGTCGATCGTGACGACGGTCTCTCCCTGAGCCTGGGCGAACCCGGCTGCCAGAGCGGCGGACTTCCCGAAGTTGCGGCGGAGGCGGACGACCCTCGTGTTGGGCGTCCGCGCGTGCAGTCGCGTGAGCGCCGAGAAGGTTCCGTCCTGGGAGCCGTCGTCGACGAAGATCGCCTCCCACGGCTCGCCCGCGGGCTGCAGTGCAGCGTCGAGCTCCTCGTAGAGGAGGGCGACGCTCTGCTCCTCGTCGTGCACCGGGACGACGACTGAGATCACGCTGGGAGCCTAGCCGGGAGGGGGTGCCGGCACGCGAGTAGCGTATGACGGATGGACGCTCCTGCGCGGAATCTCGTCTCGATCGAGGAGGCCCAGCGGCTCATGCTCGACCGGGTCGAGCGGCTGCCGGTGGAGACCGTCCCGATCGGCGAAGCGCTTGGGCGGGTCTTGGCCGAGCCGGGTCTCGCGGCTGTCGACCTTCCGCCCTTCGATAGCTCGGCGATGGACGGCTTTGCGCTCCGCGCCGCGGACACGCCGGGACGGCTGCCCGTCTCGTTCCGGATCGCCGCAGGCAGCCCCGCGCCTCGATCGCTAGAGGACGGTGAGACGATGGGTATCGCGACCGGCGGTGTCGTCCCGGCCGGGGCGGATGCCGTCATCCCCTTCGAGTATGTTGTCGAGAGAGACAACAACATCGAGATCTCGAACCCGGTGCCCGTCGGAGCGAACATTCGTCCCACCGGTGGCGATGTGCGCCGCGGCGCCGTCGTCGTGGACGCGGGCGTCGTGCTCGGGCCGGCGCAGGTCGGCGCTCTCGCGGCGGCGGGCATCGCGGACGTGCCGGCCGCGTGCCGGCCGCGTGCTTGCGTGCTGGCGACGGGAAGCGAGCTCCGGGCACCCGGAGAGCCGCTCGAGCCGGGACAGGTCTACGAGGCGAACGGGCTCCTGCTCGCCGCCCAGCTCGAGTCCGCGGGCGCCGAGGTCGAGCGACTGGCCCCGGTCGCCGACGACGAGGCGGCTCATCGAGAAGCGCTCTCGCGGGGGCTCGCGGCGGACGTGCTCGTCACGTCGGGCGGCGTCTCGGTTGGGCCGCACGACCTCGTCCGCAAGGTCGAGGCAGAGCTCGGCGTCGAAGAGGTCTTCTGGGGAGTTGCCATGAAGCCCGGCAAGCCGATCTCGTTCGGCGTCCTGGAGAGCCGGCTCGTCTTCGGGCTGCCCGGGAACCCGGTTTCCGCGCTCGTCGGGTTCGAGCTCTTCGTCCGCCCGGCTCTGCTTGCCCTCCAAGGAGCGGCCGATCCGCTGCCCCGCTTCGAGCGCGGGCGGCTCGCCTCCGCCCTCGAGCCGAATGCGCACCGCGACGAGCTCGTGCGCGCTCGGGTCACGCCGGGCGACGAAGGTCCCGTCCTCGATCCCCTTCCCGGGCGTGAGTCGCACATGATCGTGCGGGCCGCCGCGGCCGACGCACTCGTGCTCGTTCCGATGGGAGAGGGCCGGCTCGCCGCGGGCGACTCGATCCGGTTTCTCCGGCTCTAGCTACCCCCCCACGGCGCGGTCGCGCTCGCTCGCCGATGCACGCCTCCGCTGAGCAAGAACGAGGGCCCTGCGAGCAAGACGACGCCCCGGACCGAAGCCGCGGCGCTCGGATGCGCTCGGATAGCTCCCGTAACGGCCGCCGACGATGGCAGTCAGCTGTGCGGCGACCGCGCACCACGCGCAGATAACGACCAGCGAGGGGAACGGCACGTAGCCCACGGCCGCGAGCTGGGCGAGGTACCACGGCGCGTCGAACCCGAGGTCGAGCCGGGCCGCGAACGAGCCCACGAGCAGCAGAGGACCCCCGAAGCCCGCCGCGAGGACGACGACCTGCAGAGCAGCAGGCCGGCGCCGCAGCTGTGGGAGCCAGATCCAGGCGTGCAGCGAGGGCAGCACGAAGAGGACGGAATACGGATTCATCGCCACGAGCAGGAGCGAGATCACGGCGAGAGCAAGGAGGGCGGCGATCTGGCCGGCAAGCGCCTCCTCGTCGTCGAGCGGCCGTTGCGGCATGAGGCGGTCACGGGCGAGAAGCCACCCCGCGCCCAGGATGCAGAAGAAGACCGCCAGGCCCACGAGGGGCCAGCGCGTGCCCGGCGAGAGCTCGGGCGCGAGCGGCCTGGCTGCTCCGGTCCCCCAGATTCCGACGATCGAGAAGAGCTCGAAGAGCAGGACCGCGAAGATCCAGAAGCCGAGGCGTCTTCGGTAGCTCCTGAGCGCCGGCAGCAGGGGGACGCGCCGGCGGCGCAGGCGGGCGAAGAGGTCGACGATCACCGCCAGACAGGGCATCAGCGCCGCGCCGAGGATGAACACGATCGCCCAGCCGCGGACGGCTCGCGAGCCGAGATAGACGTAGCTGGACGTCCCCTGGGCAAGCTCGACCTGCTCGTCGAGCGAGCCGAGTAGCGATTGCGCTGCCCGGCCGATGCCTGAAAGGCGCGCACGATTCACCGACGAGTCGCCGAAACCGGGAGGCGGCCGGTCGCCTGCGGAGGTCAGCGTGATCGCAGCGATCCCCCTGTCGACGAGCGGCGCCTGCTCGTAGAGGCTGAACGGGAACGCGAGATCCAGGAGCTGTCCCAGGGCGGATGGCCACGTCGGCTCGGCGCCGGTCTGCTCGAAGATACGTGCGGCCGCCGTTCGCACGAGGACTTCCGAGGGAGAACGGGGCCGATCCGAAGCGAACGCGAGGTGCGGCGGGCCCCCGCCCGCGATCGCGTCGAGGTTGATCGCCGCGACGACACGGCGTCGATAGGGCGAACGCTCCGCGAAACGCGCTGCGCCCAGGCCTCCGAAGGCGCCCCCGTCGGTGGATAGGAAGAGGATCGTGTGGGTCGGCTCCGGCGGGCGGGGCGGGACCTGGGGCGTCGCATAGGTGCGTGCGAGCTCGAGCAAGGCGGCCGTGCCCGACGCGTTGTCGTTTGCACCAGGGCCGGCGCCGGAGTTGTCGCGGTGCGCGATGACCGCGATCACGTCGTTCGAGCGGCCTTGGCGGATGGCGAGCAGGTTCTCGAGCTGCACGCGGCCGCGGCCCGGGATTTTCGCGTGAAAACGGTCGAAATCCGTTCGGAACCCGTACTGCGAGAGCCTTTCCGCCACCCATGCCGCCGCGTCCGGCGCCTGCTCCGACCCGGGCGCGCGGTTGGGGAACTGGTTCGCGAAGTCCCGTGCGACCACGTACGCGGCGGCTCCGTCGAACTCCGGCGGCAAGGTCGGCTCGTCCAACGGCTGGGGTCTCGCGACCGTGAAGGCGGCGATCAGCAGCGGGATTCCGACCAGAAGCCAGGTCCCGCGGTACATGCGGCTGTTGACGGGGCGGTCGACCGAGCCGGGGCGCGCCCGGTGCCGCTGACGGGGGGGCCGGGGGGCGTCCATGCGTGGCTATAGTAGGGACGGCGCTTAGCAGCGGCAGGCCGCATGCCCGACTCTTCGACCATCCTCCTCGTAGACGACGAGGAATCGGTTCAGAGCCTCCTTACGTATCCGCTCGAACGTGACGGTTTTCGCGTCGTTTCGGCCCGGGACGGCGAGGAGGCGCTCCGGCTCTTCGCTGCCGAGCCCGTCGACCTCGTCGTGCTCGACATCATGCTGCCCAAGCTCGACGGCCTCGAGGTCTGCAAGAGGCTCCGGGCCGAGAGCTCGGTGCCGATCATCATGCTCACGGCCCGCGACGACGAGTTCGACACGGTGCTCGGGCTCGAGCTCGGCGCCGACGACTACATCACGAAGCCGTTCTCGATCCGCGAGTTCAGAAGCCGCGTGCGGGCGCTGCTCAGGCGCGCGGGCGCCTCCCGGCGCGATGCGCCCGACGCGGAGACGCTTGTCTCCGGCAACGTCTCACTCGATCCCGAGCGGCGTGCCGCCACAGTTGACGGAAAGGCGCTCGATCTCACATACGTCGAGTTCGAGCTGCTGCGGACGCTCGTCGGGCAGCCGGGCAAGGTCTTCAGCCGCCGCGCCTTGTTGCAGGCGATCTGGGGCGACTCGGCGTACCGCGAGCCACGGACGATCGACGTCCACGTGCGCCACCTCCGCGAGAAGGTCGAGCGTGATCCCAGCGAGCCGGAGCTGATCCTCACCGTGCGCGGCGCCGGCTACCGGCTGCGAGAGCCGTGAGCTGGCTCCGGACGGTCGGGGCCCGGCTCAGCCTCGCGTTGCTCGCCGTCGTCGCCGGTGTCCTCGCGTTCGTGTACCTGATCGTCGTCCCGTCGCTGCAGAACCGGCTCGTCGACTCGAGGAAGGACCAGGTGGCCACGGTCGCCTCCCGGGTCGTCGATCGCTTACGCGTCGGTGACCCTCCTTCGCGCGACCTCGCTCAGGGCTTCGCTTCGGCCTCGAACACCCGCGTCCTCATCCTGCAGATCACGGATCGAGATCCTCTGACGCTCGTCGATCTCTTCGACGAGGGAGGGGGCGGCAATGTCCTCGGGATCGAGAAGGATCCTGTCGCAGAGGGCGCGGCTCGGACCCTCACCACGGCACGCGGAGTCGTGACCCGTAGCGGGGCGGAGTACGCCGAGGCCGCCCAGGCGTCGTCCGATCGGCAGTACGTCGTGCTCGTCTCGAGCTCGATCGAGGACTCGCTGTCGAGCGTCGCCCTGGTCAAGCGGCGCGTGCTGGTCTCCGCGCTGATCGCGCTCGCCGCGGCGCTCGGTCTCGGCTACGGAGGCGCGCGCCTGTTCGCGAGGCGGATCCATAAGCTCGAGCAGGCTGCGGAGCGGATCGCGAGCGGCAAGTTCGACGAACCGATCGAGGACTCGAGCCCGGACGAGCTCGGCCAGCTCGCCCGCGCGTTCGACCGTATGCGCCAGCGCCTCGCCGGCCTCGAGCACGCCCGACGCGAGTTCATTGCCAACGCCTCCCACGAGCTCCGGACGCCGCTCTTCTCGCTCGGCGGACACCTCGAGCTGCTCCTCGACGAGGACCTCCCCGAGGAGACCAAGCGCGAGTTCCTGAGCCGGATGCGGGAGCAGGTCGACCGCCTGACGAAGCTTGCCGGCGAGCTGCTCGACCTCTCGCGCCTCGACGCGGGGCGCCTCCGGGTCGACCGGGAGCCCGTCGATCTCTCGCGCGTCGCGGAGCTCCTCGTCGAGGAGTTCGAGGCTCGTGCCCAGGGGAGCGACCATCGCCTCGAGCCTGAGATCGACGGAAGCGCGATCGGGCTCGGCGACGAGCAGCGGATCCTCCAGGTCGGCCGCTCCCTCGTCGAGAACGCGCTTCGTCACACACCGGGTGGGACCCACGTCAGGCTGCGGACGAGCCTGAACGGCGACCGGGTCGCCTTCATGGTCGAGGACGACGGCCCCGGAATCGCGCCGGACGCGGCGGTCCACGTCTTCGAGCGCTTTTACCGCGGCGGCACGACCGGCCGCGCCTCGGGGAGCGGGCTCGGCCTCGCGATCGCGCGTGAGCTCGCCGAAGCGATGCAAGGCGAGATCGCTCTCTCCTCGAAGCCCGGGCGGACCGTTTTCACGTTGTCATTGCCTGTCGCCTCGCGCACCTCCTCTTCTCCGGTCGAGTAAGTTGTCACTTTAGACAACAAGTTGGACGACATGCGCCTGGGCGAGGGCTGGCTACAGTGCGTCAATGCGAAGGAGCTCCTCGCTCGTCCTCGTCATGCTCGGTGCCGCCGTTCTCGGCGGAGCGATCTCCCTGGCCGGAGCAAAGGTGACGGGACTTGCAGACAGCGGTACCAACACGGTCTACCTCCCCGTTCCGCGTGACCTCGGTGCCGCGGCCAACGAGCCGGTCTCCGCGGCAGCCCGCCCGTTACTGGGCAACGGCTTCGCCCCGTCTCGCATCTACGCGGCCCGCTCGGCGGGGGTCGTCACGGTCTTCGCATTCTTCGACGACGCGGAGCAGCACGCGGCCCAGGGGTCCGGCTTCGTCGTCTCGGAGAGCGGCTACATCCTCACGAGCGCCCACGTGATCACGACCGCGGAAGCATCCAAGACGACCGAGGCGAGCAGCGTCTTCGTCGGGTTCAAGGACGAAGACCGGGTCGCGGCGGAGATCGTCGGCTGGGACGTCTACGACGACGTCGCGCTCCTTCGCGTTGCCCCCGGCGCCCACAAGCTCTCGCCTGTCCCGCTCGGCGACTCGTCCCGTGTCCAGGCCGGTGACCCGGTCGCCGCGATGGGAAGTCCGTTCGGGAACGAGGACTCGATCGCCGTCGGCGTCGTTTCCGCCATCCAGCGGTCGATCTCGTCCCTGACCTCGTTCTACAGGGTCGTCGACGCCATCCAGACCGACGCGCCGATCACGCACGGCAACTCGGGCGGCCCGCTCTTCGACGCCCGCGGGCGCGTGATCGGGATCAATGCCCAGATCCGCAGCGACAGCGGGACCGCCGAGGGCGTCGGCTTCGCGATCCCGATCAACGCTGCGAAGCGCTCGATGCAGCAGCTCGTCACCATCGGGCGCGTCGTGTACGCGTATCTCGGGGTGACGACCGAGAGCCTGACGCCGACCCTTGCCCGGCACCTGGGCTACAAGACGAGTCGCGGCGCCATCGTCAGCTCGGTCCGGGACGGCAGCCCCGCCGACCGGGCCGGCATCCACGGTGGGAGCAAGGACGAGACGTTCAACGGGCAGACGATCACCTCGGGCGGCGACCTGATCGTCGCGATCGACGGCCAGGCCGTGCACAGCGCCGACGACGTCGTCCGCCAGGTCGGGGCCAAGCTTCCGGGCCAATTCGCAGCGCTGACCATCATCAGGGACGGAAAGCAGCGAGTCGTGCGTGTTCGGCTCGGCTCCAGGCCGGCGACGCCGGAAACGAGTCGATGAGACCGGGTCTGGTTAGGAACCCCCCGCGGGGGTAAACGGAACTGGCTGATCAAATGTCTGCGCATGCGCACTCCCTGTCCAATGCGGGCGACGGGCCGACCGTTCGGCTCACCATCCCGGCCAAGCCCGAGTACATCACGCTCGTCCGCCTCGCCCTGAGCGGCCTCTCCCGCCTGCGCCCGCTGAGCGAAGAGACCCTCGGCGACCTCAAGCTGGCCGTCACCGAAGCGTGCTCGAATTCCGTCCGGCACGGGTACGGCAACGGTGAAGGGACCGTGGACATCCTCTACGAGCTCCAGGCCGACCGGCTCGTCGTGGAAGTCGCCGACGACGGCCCGGGCTTCGACGCGCAGGGAGACCGCCCAAACGAGGACAACCTCGAAGAGGGCGGCCTCGGAATCGCCATCATCAAAGCTCTCTCGGATGAGTTCGAGGCAGGGGAGAGAAGCAACGGGCATGGCTCGCGGCTCCGGTTCGTCAAGTTTCTCGAGCCGTCCTAGCCGGTCAGCCTCGGTATCGTGCCGAATCGCCCTCGGGGTATCTCCATGCTCCAACTCGTAGACGTCGGAAACAAGGCAATCGCGGACTATGCGTCGCTCGCTTCGCGTGGAGTGATGGACGAGATCCGCAAGCTCGCCGAGCCGCTCGCGGGTAAGCGCGTCGTGCACCTCTCGGCGACCGCGTTCGGCGGCGGCGTCGCCGAGATCAACTACGCGCTGGTGCCCCTCATGAAGGACATCGGGCTCGACGTCGAGTGGCGAATCATCAAGGGCGACGACGAGTTCTTCGGTTGCACGAAGACAATCCACAACGCGCTTCAGGGCGACGTGCACGGGCTGACCCCTACGCAGGAGGAGATCTTCCGCCGGTACAACGCCATGAACGCCCAGGAGTTCGAGGACGAGTACGACTTCGTGATCGTTCACGACCCCCAGCCGGCGGCGATGATCGAGCACTTCCCCGAGTCCGCGGCGAAGTGGATCTGGCGCTGCCACATCGATCTCTCGACTCCGAACCCCTCCGTCCTCGACCTGCTGGCTCCATCCCTGGAGCGCTACGACGCCACGATCTTTCACATGCCCCAGTACGTGCCGCGTCATGTCGCGCTGCGGCAGGCGTTCATCTGGCCCCCTGCGATCGACCCGCTGACGCCAAAGAACATGGCCCTCTCGACCGAGGACGCCGCCTATGTCGTCGACCAGTTCGGCATCCACCTCGAGCGCCCGCTGCTGACGCAGATCTCGCGCTTCGACCCGTGGAAGGACCCGCTCGGCGTGATCGACGCCTACCGACTGGTGAAGCAGACCCATCCCAACATCCAGCTCGCGCTCGTCGGTTCGATGGCCCATGACGATCCTGAGGGCTGGGACTACTACAACCGGACTGTTGCCCACGCAGGAGGCGATCCCGACATCTTCATCCTCTCGAACCTCAACAACATCGGCTCGGTCGAGGTGAACGCGTTCCAGGTGCACTCGGCGGCCGTCATCCAGAAGTCGATTCGGGAGGGCTTCGGGCTGACGGTGACGGAGGCGCTGTGGAAGGCGCGGCCGACGGTGGGCGGCCGGGCCGGCGGAATCGTCGCGCAGATTCGCGACGGCGAGACGGGCTGGCTCGTCGATTCTCCTGCGGATTGCGCCGATGCCTGCCGAGAGATCCTCGACGGCCCGGCCGCGGCGTCGGCCCGCGGGCGGAAGGGCAAGGAGGACGTGCGTCAGCGGTTCCTCATGCCGCGCCTGCTGCGCGACTGGCTGGCTTTGTTCAACCGCCTTGACGGGAACGATGCCGGAGACACCGGCCTCGTCACGATCGAGACGGCTGCCTCAGCCCGGTAGAGCGCTAGGGTCCCTCCGATGGTTGAGCGCCGGCGGCTGATCGTCGTCTCGAACCGCGGCCCCTCGTCGTTCACTCGCGACGAGGACGGCAACCGCGTGGCCCGGCGCGGAGGCGGCGGCCTCGTCACCGCTCTGCGCAGCCTTGTCGCCCATCACGACGTGACGTGGATCGCGAGCGCGATGAGCGACGAGGACCGCGCCGTCGTCGATGAGGCCCGAGGCGAGGCGGTCGAGGAGGTCGCGCGGGACGGGTCGCCGTACCGGCTGCGGCTTGTCGCCCACGACCCTGCGGCCTACGACTGGTTCTACAACGTCGTTGCGAACCCGACGCTCTGGTTCCTCCAGCACTACCTCTGGGGGCTCGCCTACGCCCCGGATATCGACCAGGGCCTCTATCACGCCTGGGACGAGGGCTACGTCCCCGTCAACCGGGCCTTCGCGGACGCGACGCTCGCCGAGCTCGAAGGCCAACCCGACGCGGCGGTGTTCTTCCACGACTACCACCTGTATCTGGCGCCGCGGTACGTTCGGGAAGCGCGGCCGGATGTGCCGCTTGCCCACTTCGTCCACATCCCCTGGCCCGGGCCGAACATCTGGCGAGTGCTGCCGGAGCCGATCCGGAACGCGCTTCATGACGGACTGCTCGCAAACGACGTACTGGGCTTCCACGCGCAACGCTGGCGCCGGAGCTTTCTACGATCGAGTCGTGACCTTCTCGTCGCCGACTGTGACTTCGACCAGGGCGTAGTGACGCACGGAGACGGCCGTACCTTTGTCGCCGCACGGCCGATCTCGGTCGACCCCGCCGAGTTCGAGGAGCTTGCCGTGAGCGAGCTGGTCCGGCGGTTCGAGGCCGAGCTGGAGGCGCGGCGACCGGAGTTCCTCGTCTTACGGGTCGACCGCACCGACCCGTCGAAGAACGTCGTGCGCGGTTTTCGAGCGTTCGAGTTCTATCTCCATGCGCACCCTGAGATGCACGGGCGGGTAGGGATGCTCGCTCTCCTCGACCCCTCGCGGCAGGACATTCCCGAGTACGCCGAGTATCTGGGCGCGATCCAGCGTGCGGCGCGGGCACTGAACGACCGGTTTCAGCGCAACGGCTGGACGCCCGTCGACCTCCGCATCGAGGACAACTTCCCGCTGACCGTGGCCGCCTACAAGCAGTACGACGTGCTGCTCGTGAACGCGATCTACGACGGCCTCAACCTCGTTGCCAAGGAGGGGCCGCTTGTGAACGAGCGCGACGGCGTGCTGATCCTCTCGGAGAACGCCGGTGCGCACGAGGAGCTCGGCCCTTGGGCGCTCTCGGTGAATCCGTTCGACATCGCGGCGCAGGCCCGCGCGATCCACGCGGCGATCGAGATGCCGCGCGAGGAGCGCCGTGCCCGGCAGGAAGCGATTCGCGAGCACGTGCGGGCCCACGACGTTGCTGCTTGGCTCGACGCCCAGCTCGAAGACCTCGATCGCTGGTCGGCGCGGGCCGCGACATGAGCGACCTCTCGCACGTCGACGAGACCGGTGGCGTCCGGATGGTGGACGTGGGCGACAAGGAGGTCTCGCGGAGGCGGGCGGTGGCGCACGCGAGCCTGCGCATGGCGCCTGCGACCGCGCGCCGGTTGCGCGAGCTGCCGAAAGGAGACGCGCTGGTCGCCGCCCAGCTCGCGGGGCTCATGGCTGCGAAGCGGACGAGTGACCTCATCCCGCTCTGCCATCCGCTTCCGCTGACGCACGTGGACGTGTCGCTCTCGGTCGAGGAGTCGTCTGTGGAGATCACGGCTTCGGCCGAGACGACGGCCCAGACGGGTGTCGAGATGGAGGCCCTGGTCGGTGCAACGGTCGCGGCGCTCACCGTGTACGACATGGCGAAGGCGGTCGACGACGGGATGGAGCTGGCCGAGGTACGCCTCGTCGAGAAGACGAAGTCGCCGACGTGAAGTCGGCGGTTCTCACCGTCTCCGACGGCGTGGACATGGGGACGCGCGAGGATGCGAGCGGCGACCTGCTCGAGGAGTTGCTGCGCGGCGAGGGCTACGAGGTCGTCCGGCGCGTTGTGCCCGACGAGCGGGACGCGATCGCCGAGGCGATCGAAGAGCTCGCGGGCGATGTCGGGCTCGTTCTCACCACCGGCGGTACCGGGCTCGGCCCGCGGGACGTGACGCCCGAGGCGACGATGACCGTCCTCGAGCGGCTCGCGCCCGGGATCGCAGAGGCGATTCGCGCCGACTCGATCGCGAAGACTCCGCACGCGTTGCTCTCGCGAGGCGTCGCCGGTGTTCGCGGCCGGACGCTCGTCGTCAACCTCCCGGGCTCCACGGGCGGCTGTCGCGACGGATTCGCCGTCCTGCAGCCTGCGCTCGAGCATGCGCTCGAGCTGCTCGCCGGCGAGGAGACCGCGCACCGCCAGACGTGATCGCCGCGGCGTATCCAAAGCGGTTCGCCTCACTCGTGAAGATCGAGCACACGGTTTTCGCGCTCCCGTTTGCGTACGTGGGCGCGTTCCTGGCCGTGGACGGCCTGCCGACCGCGCGCGACCTCCTCTGGATCACCGTCGCGATGGTCGGTGCACGCTCGCTGGCGATGGGGCTCAACCGGCTCGTGGACGCCGGCATCGACGCGCGCAACCCGCGGACCGCGACGCGCGAGCTACCGGCAGGTCGGCTCACCTCCTGGCAGGTCGTCCTCTTCTGCCTGGCGTCTCTGGGCATCTTCCTGCTCGCCGTCTACCAGCTCGACCCACTCGTGCGCTGGCTCTGGCCGATCCCGGTCGCGGGCTTCGTGATCTACCCGTATCTCAAGCGGTTCACCTGGCTCTCGCACCTGTGGCTCGGTGCTGTCGACGGCCTCGCGCCGGTCGGCGGCTGGGTCGCGATCAAAGGCGAGTTGCCGTGGCAGGCGTGGGCGCTGGGCGGTGCCGTCGCCTGCTGGGTGGCGGGCTTCGACCATTTCTATTCTCTGCTGGACGTCGAGGTCGACCGGCGCGAGGGTCTGCGCTCGGTCGCGACCCGATTCGGCGAGCGCGGCGCGTTCTGGGGCGCGCGGCTGCTCCATGTCCTGACCGTTGCGCTGCTCGCTGCTGCGGGGCTAGGGCTCGACGTCGGCGTCTTCTACTGGCTGGGCGTCGCCACGGTTGCCGGGCTCCTGCTCTACGAGCACAGGCTCGTCCGCCCCGGAGACCTGCGCCGCCTGGACACCGCGTTCTTCACGATGAACGGCGTCATCAGCGTCGCGTTCTTCGCGTTCGTTCTCGCCGACTCGCTCTAGGACCCTCCCAGGTCGGCCAGCGCCACTCCGGACACGTTTGGTGCCAGGCACCGCACAAGTCCCGTCGGGACAGGTCGTTCTCGTACAAAAACGCTGCAACTGCCGTGCTTCTGAACGTGAGACCCGGACATGTCCGGTGCCTGGCACTGGACAGGTCTAGCCGGGCCGGCTCCAGTCGGGGTCGAGATCCCAGACGGAGTTGCGCGTGATCCTCACCGGCGCGCCGCTGCCCGCATCGATGACGTAGATCTCGTTCTCGTGCTCGTCCCGGTTCGACCGGTCCGAGACGAACGCGATCCGCTTGCCATCTGGAGACCAGGTTGGCGACGTGTCGTCGGCCTCGCTGCGTGTGAGCCGCCTTGGATTTCCGCCATCGGCGTCGGCGACGTAGATCTCGGTGCTGGGGGCGCAGTCGTGGAAGCAGGTCTCGCCCAGGCGGTCTCGATAACTTACGAATGCGATCGAGTTCCCGTCCGGAGACCAGGCCGGCTCGCCTGCCGTGTCGGCGACCTTGACCGCATCCTTGTCGCCAATGCTCATCACGTAGACCGAGACGTCCATGTCGTTCTCCCTGTAGTCGATGCGCGTAAAGGCGATCCGCTTTCTGTCAGGAGACCAAGCGGGCCCTGTGAGGAAGGACGGAGGCGTGCGGCGAGGCCCCCGAAGGAGCACCCGTTCGCCCGATCCGTCGGCATTCATGAGGTACAGAGACGTCTCGCTGCCCTCTTCGCCCAGGTGCCTCCCTCGCGCGAAGAGGATCTGCTTCCCGTCAGGCGACCAGCTCGGGGACCAGTCTGCATCGTTGTTGGACGTAAGGCGCTCGACATTTCCGCCGTTGGCGTCCATCACGTACAGCTCCTGATCGTCGAGCTGCTCGTCGCGGGAGTCACCGGTCCCCACATACGCAATTCGGTCACCGGTCGGCGACCAGCTCGGGCCCGTATTCCCGGATGCATCCGCTCCTCGTGGCGCGTGATCGGTGAGCCGGCGACGCTCTCCCCCGTCGGCGTTCATCACCCAGATCTCGCCCCAACCGTCCCTGTTCACGGTGAAGACGATCTGGCCAGGCCCGCGGCCGCTCGCCGGTGACTGCGCCTCCTGGCCGCATGCGACCAGAACGAGCAGGAGCGGGCCGAGAAGAGCAAGCGACCGGGCATGTGAGGACATGCGGGCCCGCAAATCTAGACTCATGCTGTGATCCGCGCCCAGAATCTCTCGAAGCGGTTCGGAGACAAGCGTGTTCTCGAGGGGCTCGACCTCGAGGTGGCGCGCGGCGGCTTCGTGATCGTGACCGGGCCGAACGGCTCCGGGAAGACGACGCTCCTTCGCCTCTGTGCGGGTCTCGCCGCGCCGACCGACGGTGAGCTCGACGTCTACGTGCCACGTGGGCGGATCGGGTTCCTCGGGCACGAGTCGCTTCTCTACGGCGAGCTGACCGCCCTGGAGAACCTCGAGCTCTACGGCCGCCTCTACCGGCTGCCCGAGCGGCGCGAGCGCTCCGGCGCGATGCTCGAGCGCTTCGGGCTCTGGCGCGTGCGCAATGAGCGGGCCGGAACGTTCTCTCGCGGGATGCTCCAGCGCCTCGCCCTCTGCCGGACCTTCCTGCACGACCCCGATCTGCTCCTGCTCGACGAGCCGTTCGACGGGCTCGACGCCGAGGGTGCCGAGCTCCTCCACGCCGAGCTCACGGAGCGCAGCGCGACTGCGCTCGTCGCGACCCACGATCCCGAGGCACTTGAGCCGCGGGCAACGGCGAGGCTCGCACTCGCATGAGCGACTACGCCGCAGACGTCGCCGCCCTCGCGCGCAAGGACCTCCTCCTCGAGCTCCGCTCTCGCGACACGCTGCCGGCGATGTTGCTGTTCGTCGTCTCGGCGCTGACGGTCTTCCACTTTGCGCTGCCGGCGGGCTCCTCTGCCCGCGCCGAGACAGGGCTTCTCTGGATCGCCATCGTCTTCACCGCGCTCCTCGGCCTCACCCGTGCCTTCGCCGCCGAGCGCGAGCACGGGGCCCTCGACGGGCTCGTGCTCGCACCCTCCGACCGGAGCGCGATCTGGCTCGGGAAGACGATCGGCGTCACCGCCTTCCTCGTCCTGGCCGAGCTCGTCGCGCTGCCGGCGTTTGCGCTCTTCTTCCACTCTCTCTCCTGGGAGCTCGTCGCCGCGGTGGCGCTCGCCGACGTCGGCATCGCCGCCATCGGAACCGTGCTCGCCGCGATGGCCGCGGCCAGCCGCGCGCGGGAGTTGCTGCTGCCGCTCATGTTCCTGCCGCTCGTGATCCCGGTCGTGATCGGAGGCGTCGGCGCCAGTGTGGCCGTGAATCCCGGCTCTTTCCTCGCCTTTCTCGCTCTGTACGACGCGGTTTTTGTGATTCTCTGCTGGGCGAGCTTTGAGTACGTCGTTACGGAATAGAAGCGCAGCGCTCGCGGCCGCGGCCGCGGGTCTCCTGGTCGGGGGGATCGCGCTCGCCTTCTACTACGCGCCTGAGGACGCGGACCAGGGCTTCAGCCAGAAGATCTTCTACATCCACGTCCCGATCGCCCTCACGGCGTACGCGTGTTTCGGCGTCGGCGCGTGGAAGGCCCTCCGCCTGCTCTGGACGCGCGAGCGGCGCTATGACCTCGAGAGCTACACCGCGATCCACATGGGCGTCATCTTCGGCCTGCTCACGTTGGTGACGGGGTCGATCTGGGCCAAGGTCTCGTGGGGGCACTGGTGGACCTGGGGCGAGCGCCAGCTCGTGCTCTTCCTGATCCTGTTCCTCTTCTACTCGTCGTACTTCATGCTCCGCTACTCGACCGACCCCGGGCCCAGGCGCGAGCGCAACTCGGCGGTCTACGCGCTCTTCGGAGTCGTTCTCATCCCGGTCAGCTTCCTGGCCGTCCGGATCGCCGGAACGATCCTGCACCCGACGATCTTCACGCACGAGGGTGCGGACCTCCCGGGCTCGATGCTGCTTGCGGTCACCGTCTGCCTGGCGGGGATGCTTGCGCTGGTGGCGACGCTCTACCGCGTGGAGCTCGCCGGCAAGCGGATCGACGCGCGCCTTCGCGAGCTGCGGGAGCTACTCACGTGACCACGGGCGAGAAGTACGTGACCGCGGCGTATCTCGTCCTGCTCGGGACGCTGCTCGTCTACCTGCTCATCATCGCGCTCAAGGTCGGGAGGCTCGAGCAGGAGCTGACGGACTTGGCGCGGGCCGCGAAGGAGAAGCAGGGTGGCTGAGCTCCTCTTCTGGCCGGCGTTCCTCGCCTACGGTGAGGCGGCTTTTGCCTACGCGGGTGACGCGCGGCATCCGGGCTCGATGGGGCGCCTGGCAACCTGGGGAGTCCGCGTCGGCTGGCTCGTGCAGACGGCGCTGCTCGTGGCCCAGGCGGCGCGCGCGGAGGGGTTCCCGTGGGACACGTGGGCCGGCTCGCTGAACCTCTTCGTCTGGTTCGTCGTCGGCGCGTACCTGATCTGGGGCTGCCAGCCCCGGTTCCGTCTGCTCGGGCTCGTCGTCATGCCGCTCGCCGCGCTGCTGCTGGCCGTGTCGTATGCCGCGGGTGGAGTCGCCGCGTCCGGGAAGACCGGCTACTCGACGCTCTTCCTCGTCCTCCACGTCGGACTGCTCCTCGCCGGCTTCGCGGGGCTGACGCTCGCTGCCGCGCTCGCAGCTCTCTACCTTTGGCAGGAGCGGGCGCTCAAACGGCGCAGCTCGACCTTGCTCCGCTTCCGCGCCCCCTCGCTCGTCACGCTCGAGGGTCTCGTCGCGCGAACGGTCGCCTTCTCGCTGCCGGTGCTCACTCTCGGCATGGCCGCGGGCTTCGCTCGGGTCCGGCACGGGTCCGACCTCGATCCGCTGATCGTGCTGACGGTGCTCACGTGGACCGTGTACGGGGCGTTTCTGGTTCTTCGGTTCGGCATCGGCTGGCGAGGCCGGCGGGCCGCGTACACGGCACTCGTCGGCTTTGCGCTCGTGATCGCGCTCCAGCTCAGCCTGCAAACGGGGCACTTCGCATGAACCTCGTTCTTGTCGGGACGTCTCACAGGCTGGCTCCGGTCGAGATCCGGGAGCGGGTCGCCTTCGATCTCGAAGGGGCGGCCGAGCTCGCGCGGCGCCTGGCCGACGGCGGCGAGGCGGTCTGCCTCTCGACGTGCAACCGGACAGAGCTGTACCTCGCTCACTCTGATCCCGCGCGGGCGGAGGAGCTCGCCGGGGCTGCGCTGGCGGAGGAGGAGATCGAGCTCTATCGGCTTCGCGACGAGGCCGCCGCGCTTCACCTGTTTCGCGTCGCGGCCGGGCTCGACTCGCTCGTGCCGGGTGAGGGCGAGATCCTCGGGCAGGTGCGCACCGCCTACGAGGCGGGTGCGTGCGGCCCCGTTCTCGACCGGCTTTTCCGCCAGGCGCTTCACGCGGGCAAGAAGGTTCGGGCCGAGACGGCGATCGGCGAGAGTCCCGCGTCGGTCTCTTCGGCGGCCGCGGCGCTCGCCCAGCAGGTCTTCGGCGAGCTCGAAGGTTGCCGCGTTCTGCTCGTCGGTGCGGGTGACGTGAGCGAGCTCGCTGCTCGCAGCCTCGCCGTGCGCGGAGCCTCGATCGCAGCCGTGACGAGCCGGACCCAGGAGAGGGCCGAGGAGCTGGCGGCGCGCTTTGGTGCGGACGCGGTTCCGTTCGACCAGGTCGGAGACCAGCTTGCCCGCGCGGACGTTGTCGTCTCGTCGACGAGCGCACCCGGCTACGTCCTGACGGCGGATCGGGTCCCCGAGCGCAAGGGGCGGCCGCTGTTCGTCATCGACCTTGCGGTCCCGCGCGACGTCGAGCCCGCGGTCGGCGAGATCGACGACTGTTACCTCTACGACATCGACGACCTCGAGGCCGTCGTCACCGAGAGCCTCAGCGGTCGATGGCGCGAGGCGGCACGGGCCGAGTCGATCGTCGCCCACGAGGCCGATCGCTTCCGCGACTGGCAGGCCTCGCTCGACGTCGTTCCGGCGATCGCATCGCTTCGTGAGCGCGCGGAGACGATCAGGTCGGGGGAGCTGGCCAAGGCGGCGAGCAGGCTCGGCGGCCTGTCCGAGAGCGAGCGACGCACGGTCGAGTCGCTGACGACGCAGATCGTCAACAAGCTTCTCCACGTCCCGATCGTCCGCCTCAAGGAGGCAGCGGCAACCGAGGGGTCGGGGTACGTCGACGCGGCCCGCCACCTGTTCGGTCTCGGGGAGGACGAGCGTGCTGATAAGAGTCGGAAGCCGGGGCAGTAGGCTCGCTCTGACCCAGGCCGCATTGGCTTGCGACCTGCTGCGCGGAACGGGGATCGAGATAGCGCTTGTGCCGATCACGACGGCCGGCGACCGCGACCGGACGAAGCCCTTCGGCGAGATCGGTGAACGCGGCGTGTTCGTGAAGGAGCTGGAAGAGGCGCTTCTGGCCGGGCACATCGACGTAGCGGTCCATTCCGCGAAGGACATGACGTCGACCGACACGGACGGGCTCGTCGTCGGCGCGTACCCGCCGCGGGAGGATCCGCGAGACGCGCTCTGCGGGGCGGACGCGATCAAGCCCAACTTGCGCATCGGGACGGCCTCGGTGCGTCGTCGGGCCCAGCTGCTCGCGCTCGAGCCGACGCTTTCGATCGAGCCCCTGCGCGGGAACATCGACACCCGGCTGCGGAAACGGCGCGAGCGCGGCCTCGACGCAGTCGTTCTCGCGGCCTGCGGGCTCGACCGCCTCGGGCTCGCCGCCGAGATCGGACATCGGTTCGAGCCCGAGGAGCTCCTTCCGGAGGCGGGCCAGGGCGCGCTCGCGCTCCAGGTACGGGCGGGAGAGGAGGAGCTTGTCGCCGCGGCGAACGACCCGGAGACGCAGCGACGGGTCTCTGCCGAGCGGCGCTGCGTCGGACTGATCGGCGGCGGGTGCCTGGCGCCGATCGCCGCCTACCACGACGGACAGACTCTGAGGGGGCTCGTCGCCGACCCCGACGGCCGGTGGGTGGAGCGGCGAAGCGGTGACGATCCGGACGCGCTCGCTGCCGAGCTGCTGTCGCTGGTTCCGGCGTGAAGGTGATCGTCACCCGGCCGCGCGATCAGGCCGGCCCGTTGGTCGCCCGCCTCGAGGAGCTCGGCCACGAGGTCGTCGCGTGCCCGCTGATCGAGATCGAGCCCCTCGTCGGGCCGGTCGACGTCGAAGGCTACGAGTGGGTGATCGTCACGAGCCCGAACGGCGCTCGAGAGCTTGTCGCGCGCGCGAGCGGGGAGCTGCCGAAGGTCGCGGCTGTCGGTCCCGGCACCGCCGAGGCGCTGCGTGAGCTGGGCGTCGAGCCGGCCTTTGTGCCAGCGGTTTCGTCCCAGGACGGTTTGCTCGCTGAGTTCCCGCGGCCGGAGGGGCGCATCCTCTTCGTAGCCGCGGAAGGGTCTCGCCGGCGCCCGATCGAGGAGCTCGGAGCCGATTTCGTCCCGCTCTACCGCACGCGCCTGGTCCGCCCGGCCGTGTCGCCGCAAGGAGACGTGGTCGTGCTCGCGTCGGGTTCGGCGGCCCGCTCGTTCGCCGAGCTCGGCGCCGACATCCCCGCCGTCTCGATCGGACCGCAGACGACCCGAGTGGCGGAGGCGGCGGGCCTGAGGGTGGTCGCCGAAGCGGAGTCTCACGACCTCGACGGTCTCATCTCGGCTGTCCGTGGTTTACCGTCCTGACGTGTTCGTCACCTTCCTCACCGATTTCGGGCTCGAGGACGACTACGTCGGCACGTGCCACGGCGTGATGAAGCGCATCGCGCCCGAGCTCGAGATCATCGACATCACGCACGGGATCCAGCCCCAGGGCGTGTTACAGGGAGCGCTCGTGCTCGCGAACACGCTCCCGTACCTTCCGGAGGGCGTTCACCTCGCGGTCGTCGATCCGTATGTCGGCACCGAGCGACGCCCGCTTGCGCTTCGTAGCGGAGACGGGCGCTTGTTCGTAGGCCCGGACAACGGGCTGCTCATTCCCGCCGCGGAGAAGCTGGGCGGGATCGACGCGGCCTACGAAGTGACGAATCGCGATTACGCCCTCGAGCCGGTCTCCGCGACCTTTCACGGTCGGGACATCTTCTCGCCGGCGACGGCGCACCTCGCAAAGGGGGTCGCGATCGAGGAACTCGGTCCGGCGATCGAGCCTGACTCGCTGGCGCAGCTCGACGTTCCTCAACCCGAGGTGACCGAGACGCGGATTCGCGCATGCTGCCTCTACGTCGACCGCTTCGGGAACATGCAGCTCAACCTGACGCGGCAGCACCTCGAGCGGCTCGGGATCGAGCCGGGCACGCGGGTGGAGCTCGAGCTCCGGTCCGATCGCTACTACGCGATCGCCGCGCGAACGTACGCCGACGCACGAGCGGGCGAGATCATCCTCTACGAGGACGCCTACGAGAACATCGCGATTGCGATCAGCGGGGGCAGCGCGGCTGAGACGTTTTTCGCGCAACCCGGAGTCGACGTCCGGATCAAGGTCTCGGATTGAGCGTCGTCGAGCAGCTGGGCCGGAAGTTCGCGCGGTTCACGACGAATCAGGTCGTGCGCCGCCCGTGGGCCTGGCGCCTGCTCCGGCGGCTGACGCGCCTTCAGTTCAATCGCATCGCACCCGTCTGGGACCAGCGGCGAACGCCCGAGGCCTTCGCGTCGCTCGAGACGGCGCTCGACTCGATCGGCACGTCCCCGAGGCGGGCGCTCGACCTCGGCACCGGTACCGGCAGGGCCGCGTTCATTCTCGCCACGCGCTATCCCGACGCGGAAGTAGTAGGGGCGGATCTCGCCGCTGGAATGCTCGCCGAGGCCCGGGAGCGGACGCCGCCGCAGCTGGCGGACCGGGTCCGGTTCGAGGAAGCCGACGCGGAACGGCTCCCGTATCCCGACGGGTCGTTCGACCTCGTCACGCTCGCGAACATGATCCCGTTCTTCGACGAACTGGCGCGCGTCACGGCTCCGGACGGCCACGTCGTCTTCTCGTTCTCGGTCGGCCCCGAGACTCCGATCTACGTGCCGCCCGAGGTCCTCGAGAAGGAGCTCTCGAAGCGCGGTTTCACGGACTTTGCGGACTTTGCGGGCGGGAGCGGAACGGCACTTGCGGCACGAAAGACGGGCCGGGCGTAATCTCCGCCCCAAGAGGGCGTTCGCGACACGGTAGCACCGGTCCGGACGTCCTTTTTTCGCGGTCCTAGGGAGCCTGCAAAAGTCAGGTGGCGAGGGCCGGAATCGAACCGGCGACACCACGGTTTTCAGCCGTGTGCTCTACCAACTGAGCTACCTCGCCGCGTAGTGAAGAGGGTTCCAGGTTAGCTAACACACGGCTGGATTATCGTGCCCCTGGCAGCCCGGCGCTCAGGCTGCCTGGCGATCCACTCTGTCTGCGATCATGTTGTGCGGGCGCCCTGAGCCGAAGTGTCGAGCCGTCGCGCAGGATGACGTCGATGGTCTGGGAGGGGATGTCAGCCGCTGTGAGCGACAAGCGCTTTCTCCGGCTCGACTTGTTCGTTGACCACAGGATCGGCCTCGAGCACGACTTTCAGCGCGTGCGTGTTGGCCGCGTCGGCGAACGTGTCGTAGGCGGCCATCGCGTCCTCCAGTGCGAACGTGTGCGTTGCGAACGGCGTCGCGTCGAGGCGACCCTCGGCGATGAGCTTCATGAGCTGCGGCGTCGTGTTCGTGTCGACGAGCCCGGTCGTGATCGTGACGTCACGGGTCCAGAGCTTCTCCAGGTGGAGAGTCACCGGATGCCCGTGAACACCGACGTTGGCCACGCGACCACCTGGGCGAATCAGATCTGTGCAGAGCTCGAACGTCTCGGGCATGCCGACCGCCTCGACCGCTACGTCAGCGCCGAGGTCGCCGGTCAGCTGCATCACTTTCGCCACTGCGTCTTCAGTGCCGTTGTTGATCGTCACGTCTGCGCCGAGCTCGGCCGCCTTCTCGAGTCGCGAGTCCGCGAGGTCGATGGCGACGATCCGCCCGGGCGTATAAAGCTTCGCCGTGAGGATGGTGGCGAGCCCGATCGGTCCCGCGCCCACGATCGCGACGGTGTCTCCCGGCTGGACGCCTCCGTTGAGCACCCCGACCTCAAATGCCGTCGGAAGGATGTCAGCGAGGAACAGAACCTGCTCGTCGCTGAGCTCCTCGGGGATCTTGTAGAGCGAGGTGTCGGCAAACGGCACTCGTGCGTACTCGGCCTGGAGGCCGTCGATTAAGTGCCCGAAGATCCACCCGCCCCCGCCGCTGCAGAGCCCGTACTTGCCTTCCTTGCAAAAGCGACATCGGCCGCACGAGCTGATGCACGACACCAGGACGCGATCGCCCTCTGCGAAGGTCGTGACGCTGTCGCCGGCCTCGACGATCGTGCCAACGGCCTCGTGCCCGAGGATCGTACCGGGCGTCACTTCGGGGACGTCGCCTTTCAGGATGTGGAGGTCGGTCCCGCAGATGGTCGAGGAATCGATCCGCACGATCGCATCGGTTGGATCCTGGATGCGTGGATCGGGCATCTCTTCCCACCTGCGCTGACCCGGCCCTTGAAATGTGAGTGCTTTCATGACATCTCCTTTCGGTCTACTTGACTTTCGGTCCTCTTGACTTTCGCGTGCGGGAAGAGTCGCGCCATCGGCGAGGTCTCGCAAAACCTGTGCGGGTTTTCCCGCAATCCGCTCGAGGCGGCGGGCGACCGGGCAGCCGCCCGCCACATCGGGATCGGTCAGCGTGACGTGGCGGCGTGCTCGCGGTTCCGGTCTCTCTGTTCTCGCTGCTTGGCCGCAGGAACGGCCATGACCGGGCATGGTGCGATATGCAGAAGCCGCTGGGTGACGAGCCGCTGGGCGAGGCTTCCGACGAGGATACCGGCGACTGGCGCGTGTCCGCGCGTGCCCACGACGATCACGTCGGCGACCGCTTCGCGCGCGGCGTCGGCGATCAGGTGTGCGGCGTCTGTCTCGACGCCCGTGACGAGCTTGAGGGAGACGTCAAAGCCTTCAGCCTTCAACTCGTCCACCTGGTCGTGGATCTTGCCTTCGAGCTCGTCCTCGTCCGCCAGGAGCGGATAGCCGCCGGCCTTCCCGACGAGGAGCTCGTTGTTGTGGACGACGACGAGCTTTCCGCCGTCACAAGCGGCGAGCGCCTTTGCGAAGGACAGCGCGCCGTCGGCGGTCTCAGAACCGTCCGTCGCCCAGATGATGGTCTTGAACATCACAGCCTCCTTTCGACTGCTTCCGTTGTCTATCGAGCAGATCGTTCCGGGCAGTAGGCGCACGGCCATCGTGGTTTCGCCTGATCCAGCAAGGTAAGAAGTACGGATGCCGGCTCGCAGGCGGCGGCTCACGCTGTGCCCAGAAAGGAGGCACAGCCATGCAGAGGAAGAGATTCCTCATCGCAACCGACGGATCGCCAGGCGGTCGCGAGGCAGTTCGGAAGGGACTGGACCTCGCTTGCGAAGCCGGTGCTGAGACGACCATCGTCTACGTGCGACACGCACCGTTGCCTGTGCTCGGAGACCCCGTTTACCAGCGAGCTTTGACCCATGAGCTGGAGCGGGGACGGCTGGTCATGGACGAGGCTTCCGCGGACGCGGCGATCGAGGGCGCCGAGGTCGAGACTGAGATCCTCGAGGGCCATCCCGCTGAGGCGATCGTCGCGCTCGCGCGCTCTCGCGACGTTGATCTGATCATCGTCGGCTCACGCGGTCGTGGTGCAATCGCCGGCGCAGTCCTCGGCAGCGTCTCCGAGGCCGTTGTGCACCGGGCCGATCGCCCGGTTCTCGTCGTCAAGCGAGAGCAAACGCGGCCCGCCAAGTGGCCTAACTAGGGCGGCCGGGCCTTAAGGGGTTCGGCGCCGCGAGAGCGAGGCTGTGCCGGGATAAGCTTTCTCAGCATGGAGCCCGTCACTCCGGCTGCAGATCGCCTTCGGGCCTTCGTCGGTGCGACGGTCGCGATCACCGCGGAGCTCTCGCTCGATGCCTTGCTCCAGCAGCTGGTGGAGGCGGCCGCGGCGTTGACAGGGGCTCGCTACGCGGCTCTCGGTGTGATCGATCGGAGTGGCTCCGAGCTCGAACGTTTCCTGACGACAGGCCTCGATCCGGAGACCCACGCGGCGATCGGCGAGCTGCCCCGCGGGCGGGGAATCCTCGGCGTACTCATCAGCGAGGCGAAGCCGCTTCGGCTCCACGACCTCGGCAAGCATGAGCGGTCGGTCGGCTTTCCTCCCAACCATCCCCAGATGCGAACGTTTCTCGGGGTCCCGATCCACCTGCGGGGAGTCGCGTACGGGAACCTCTACCTGACGGAGAAGGCAGGCGGAGAGGACTTCACCGAGGAGGATGAAGAGATCCTGGGTCTGCTCGCCGGTCAGGCGGCCGTGTCGATCGCGAACGCACGGCTGTTCGAAGCCGCCACCGCGTGGTCGAGCCAGCTCGAATCGCTCAACGAAGTAGGGAACGCGCTGGCATCCGAGACGGAGCTCGAGCCTCTGCTCGACCTCATCGTGCGCCGCCTCCGCGAGTTGCTGAACGCGAGCTTCGTTGCAGTGCTCTTGCCTAAGGGCAGTGACGAGCTGCGTTTCGCAGCCGCGGCGGGCGAAGGCGGGCAGGAGCTGGTTGGGAAAACCGTGCCGCGGGCGGTATCGAAGAGTGGGCGTGTCATGGAACGCGGTCGCAGTGAGCGCATCGACTCGATCCTCGACGACCCCGAGGTGAACCGCGACGTCACGCGGGTCGTCGATGCCCGCACGGGGCTCTGGGTTCCGCTCGTCGTGCGAGAGAAGGTGATCGGAGTCCTGGCGGTGCACGACAAGATCGGCCGCGATGCTCGGTTCTCCGACACGGATCTCCGGGTGGCGGAAACCTTTGCCGACCGTGCGGCGCTGGCCGTCGACCTGTCCGAGCGCATTGCCCGAGACTCACTCCGGCGGGTCCTCGATGCGCAGGAGGGGGAGCGCCGCCGGCTTGCCCGCGAGCTGCATGACGAAACGGGGCAAGCGCTCACGTCGATCGTGCTCGGGCTGAAGTCGCTCGAGGAGCACGTGGAGGGTGAGCCGGCGATGGCTGCGATTGGCGAGCTGCGCAAGCGCGTCGTCGCGACGTTGCAGGACGTGCGACAGCTCGCGGTGGAACTGCGACCAAAGGCGCTCGACGACTTCGGTCTCGTGCCCGCGCTCGAGAGGCTCACCACAGCGTTTTCCGATCAGTCCGGTATCGCAGTCGACTTCCAGGCGCCCGGGTCGAACGAACGATTGCCGGAAGACGTCGAGTCGGCTCTCTATCGAAGCGTGCAAGAGTCGCTGACGAACGTGGTGAAACACGCTCGGGCAAAGCACGTCAGCGTTCTGCTAACCCAGCGCGACGAGAGGGTCTCGGCCGTCGTCGAGGACGACGGGGCGGGTTTCGACCCAGAGGCCCCGCCGGAAGGTGGCTTCGGCCTTGTCGGAATGCGCGAGCGGCTCGCGCTCGTCGGAGGCCGGTTGCGGATCGAGTCGCGAGGAGATGGCTCTGGAACGACGATCGCAGTCGAGGTCCCAATCGAATGAGCGTGCGCGTCCTGATCGTCGACGACCATGCCGTCGTTCGCTCCGGGCTCGCGCTCCTCCTGAACGCCGAGGAGGATCTCGAGACGGTCGGCGAGGCCGGTACAGCGAAGGATGCGATCTTCGAGGCCCGCTCGTCGAAGCCGGACGTGATCCTGCTCGACATTGTCATGCCGGATCAAAGCGGCCTCGAGGTGGTGCCGCAGCTCCTGCACGAGCAACCGCAGACCAAAGTGCTGATGCTCTCGATGCAGGACGATCCTCAGTACGTCCGCGAGGCATTCGAAGCGGGCGCGAGCGGCTACGTCCTCAAGGAGGCGGCTGACGTCGAGCTCGTAGCGGCCATTCGAGAACTCGCTCGAGGCGGGCGCTACGTCAATCCGGAACTCGGAGCCCGGCTTGTCGCGGCGGAGACTGACGAGCGACGCCGCGCAGAGGAGGATCCGCTCTCTGATCGTGAGCGTGAGGTGCTGCGGCTGCTCGCTCTAGGTCACACGAATCAGGAGATCGCGGAGCAGCTCTATATCTCGGTCCGCACAGCGGAGACTCACCGCGCCCACATCATGCAGAAGCTCCGTCTTTCGAGCCGGGCCGAGCTCGTGCGTTATGCGCTTGCTGAAGGCTTCCTGCAGGAATGAACAACGACGACGGGCCGCCCGCAGGCGGCCACCGTTGCCTAACTGGCGATAGCTTTGACGGGAACATGTGAGCCGCGGACGACCTGGACGGGCCGCCGGGCCTCGTGCAGCACTCCACGGGACACGCTCCCGAGCAACGCGCGCGATCGCACCGTGACCTCGTGAGCCGACCACGATGAGGTCGGCGTCGATCTCATCGGCGTAAGACACGATCTCGTCGCCCGCATTGCCGGTCGCGAGACGAGTCTTCGTCTCGAGGCCTTTCTCGGCTGCGAGCTCGGCGACCGCTTCGAGCGATGCTCGGTCGTGCTCGTTCAGTTCGTGGGGCACCGCCCCAGCAGGCGCGAGCCCGTAACCGAGGTAGCGCCCCCGCTGACGACTGCGGTCGAGCGGGTGCTCGCGCTCGCGCGCGACTGAACGGCGCCGCCGCTGCGTGCGGAGAAAGCCGCAGCACGGATCGGACCAAGCACCGATGCACCACGCCTGTTCCTGCGCAAGGCTTGTCGTCGTGACGACCGGCTCTGTCATCTCGCGCGACGAGCTCGAACAGGTCGTGCACGAGTATCACCATGTCCAGGAGGAGCACCGGCACGCGCGGCCTGGCAGCCGCGTCCGCCGTCACCTGCGCGAACGGATGACCGAGCTCGCGACTCGCTTCGACCGGCTGCTCGTCGAGGCGGTCGCCGACGAGCAGGAGCGGCGACGCTGGCATGAGCACCTGTTTCACGGTGCGGCCGAACCGTCCGCACCGCAGGCCGCGCCACCGCTGCTCTTTCGCGGCCGCTCCGAGACCGGCTCCACGCTGGAGATCCTCGAACGGGCGGACGGCACGCTGGACGTGGTCGTCGACGGCGTTTGCGTCGAGCGGCTCGCGTCAGCGGACGAGTTGCTCGCGACGCAGCCGGGGCTGAGCTTCCGCCGCGGCGACATCAGCTTCGACGAGCGGTTCGCCGCCTCCGGGAGTGCGCTGGCGGCGGTGCAAGTGATGATCGACTCCGGCGGACCTCCGCCTTACCGCCACACACGCGAGCTGCTGCTGGACGGACTGGTCGACCGGAACTTCGGGTTGACGCCGCGAGGGAGGCGGGCGCTTAGGCTCGACCTCCGACAGGGCGGGGCGCGGCGCGCGGAACTGGCTGTGCCTGTACACGTGACGGCGCGTGGGCAGGTCTCGGAGAGCGCCCGGCACGCGGCCGAGGAGAAGCTGGCCAAGCTCGCCCGGCTTGCACCCCGCCCGGTGCTGTTCGCGCGAGCGACGCTCGTCAGGGAAGCGGATCCTGCACTCGAGCGCCCGGCGATCGCCAAGGCGACGATGGACGTGAGCGGCCGGATCATCCGCGCGCATGTCGCCGCGCCGGAGATGTCGGAGGCGATCGACCTGCTGGCCGAGCGCCTCCGCGGCCGACTCACAGAGCTCACCGAGCGGGAGACGGCGCGGCGACGCGAGCCAGGCATCGCCGAGCCAGGCCGGTGGCGACATGGTGATCTCCCCACACACCGGCCCTACTACTTCCCGCGCCCGCCCGAGGAGCGTCGGCTCATCCGAACGAAGACGTTCGCGCTCGAGCCGATGTCGGTGGAGGAGGCAGTCTGGGAGATGCGGATGCTCGACTACGATTTCCACCTGTTCACCAACGCCTCCACGAGGGAGGAGAGCGTCGTCTACGTCGGCGACGAGGGCGCCGTCCATCTCAAGCAGATCTCCCCCTCGGACGGCACCTTTGTCGAGCCGGTCGCGCTCGATCCGGCGCCCGCGCCGGTGCTGGAGATCGGCGAGGCGATCGAGGCGCTCGACGTCGCCGACGGCCCGTTCCTCTTCTTCGTCGACCGCGCGCGCGGACGGGGCGCCGTCCTCTACCACCGCTTCGACGGTCACTACCGTCTCATTTGGGCGGCCGAGGAGTAGCCGTGGAGCTGACGACGGTCCGCATCGACAAACCGGACGAGCTCAATGTGATCCTCCGAACGACCTTCGACTGGGTCTTCAGCCTCGGGCTGATGGGCGCCCTCCTCCTGCTCGCGATTGCCGTCGTCTGGTGGTCGCGCGCAGCTTAGGGGAGCGGGCGCGATGAACGACTACGGCTACGGCCTCTGGCCGCTCGTGGTGATCAACTCGCTGGTCTTCATCGTCTTCGCGGCGAGCTTCTTCCACCCGAAGACGAAGCGGGACTGGCGCGCCCTCGGCGGCTTCTCCGCCTTCGTCGTCGCGCTCTTCACCGAGATGTACGGCTATCCGCTAACCGTCTACCTGCTTTCCGGCCCGCTCGGGGGGCTCGTGCCCGGCGTGAACCTCAGCCACAACGCCGGCCACCTTTGGACGGACCTGATCGGCTGGAAGGGCGACCCGCACGTGAGCCCCTTCCACCTGGCGAGCTACGCGTTCATCATCGGCGGCTTCTGGCTGATCTCTGCGGCCTGGCGGGTGCTCTTCGCGCTCAGCGCGACGGCGCCCTGGCGACGAGCGGCCCCTACGCGCGCGTCCGCCACCCCCAATACCTCGGCTTCATCTTGATCATGGTCGGCTTCCTGCTCCAGTGGCCGACGTTCGCGACGCTCGCGATGTTCCCGATCCTCCTGGTGGTCTACCGGCGCCTCGCGATCCACGAGGAGCGGGAGGTCAGCGAGCAGTTCGGTGAGGCGTGGAAGGACTACGCCAGCGTCACGCCGCGGTTTGTGCCGCGGCTCCATCCATCGCGCCCGCCGCTGCCGCCGTCGGTCGAGGCGAGGAGCGCTGAGGGGAAGGCGACGAGATGAGGAGCGTCCCGCGCCGCGCCCAGCTCGCCCGCGCCTCGGAGATCGCGACCGTCCTCTGGTCGAGCGTGTGGGGTGCGTAAATCCATCCGTCACGCTGCTGCGGCGTATTCATGGATGAGTCCGCCGAGGCGATCACGTCGCTGGATGTGATCCGGTGGGTGCGAGCTGACAGGGCGCAGTCGCCGCTCTGGTGCCGGTGGGGTCAGGCCAAGCGCTCGATGCGGCCTGTGGCTGTTGTAATGGTCGACGTAGACGCGGAGCACCTGCTCGA
>JBBPIJ010000007.1:0-112905 GCA_038040395.1 Actinomycetota bacterium | reverse complement strand
TCGTCGGCCAGCTCGAGAAGACCGGCTGCATCGCCGACTACACGCACATCTGGTGGGACATCCGGCCGCACCCGCGCCTGGGGACCGTGGAGATCAGGGTGTGCGACGCGGTCACGCGGGTCGAGCACGCGGTCGCGCTCGCGGCCTACTGCCAGGCGCTCGTCAAGCTCTACAGCGAGCGGTTCGACCGCGGGGAAGAGATCCGCTCCTACCACCGGATCCTGACGAGCGAGAACAAGTGGCTCGCCGCGCGCTACGGGCTCGAAGCGCCGCTCATGGACCTCGAGACGGGACGGCGGAACCGCGTGCCGGTCACCCAGCTCGTCCGGCGCCGGCTGAAGGAGATAGCGCCTCACGCCCGCGAGCTCGGCTCCGAGAGCGAGCTCGAGGGAATCGAAGACCTCCTCTCGCGCGGGAACGGAGCCGACCGGCAACTACGTGTCTTCAACGCCAACCGGGACCTCGTCGAGGTCGTCCGCGAGATCGCGGACGCGACCGAAGCTGCTGCGGCCGCGGTCGAGCCCTCCTAGCGCACAGGCTCGCCCGTGGCCGCGTCGAAGGCCCGGGCCTGCCCTGGCACCCCCAGCGCCATGAGCCGGCGGCCGTCGGGTCTGAACCCGATCCCTCTGATCTCCCAGAGAGTGTGGCCCGGCTTGTGCACGACACCGAACGCAGTGTCGTAGAGCCACGCTCGGTCGGTGCCGCTGAACCCCAGCACGCGCCCGTTCGGAGTGAGCGCGGCGCTCGGCCCGACGCCGATGTTCACTTGCGCCTCCGGAAGCCTGGCGAAGCGGACATCACGGCTCACGCGGAGTCTCTTCAGGTCGACCGTCGTCACGTGGCCGAGGAACGGGCTCGCAAGGTAGAGCTTGCGCTCGTCGGGTGAGAGCGCGAGCGCGGTTGAGCCGACGGTTGCGCCGGCCCCCCGGAGCGGCAGGTCGATGCAGTGGGCGAGGCCCGTGCGCAGGTCGAGCGCATGGAGGAATGTGCTCCCGCCGCTCTTGAGGTAGAGCGTGAGCAGCCAGCGCCCGTCTCGGGTCGCCACGGCCGCCTGGGCAAGGCCGCTCATCTTCTCGTCCGCCTCGTCGAGGCGCGTGGGCCTCAGGCGGCCGCTGCGGGTGTCGATGTTCTCGAGCGTGTATCCGCCGCTTCGGTTCCAGTGGACGAGGAACAGCCGTGTCCCGTCAGGCGACAACGCCTCGATCTCCCAGTTCCCGCGCAGCGCCCTCCGAAAGCGGACCGCCTTGTCGGCGACCGCGAAGACAACACCGTGCTTGAGATACCAGCCAAGCGCCACGAAATGGCCATCGGCCGAAACGGCGGCGACGTACCAGGTGCCCGGGATCTTCATCCTGGAGAGGAGCCTGCCGGTACGTGCGTCGTAGCGCTCGACGATGGTCTTCGTCGGCGCCTTGAGGCGGCGAGTCGAGACGAAAGTCCGGCCATCGGCGGCAAGAACCCCGTGCGGCAGCCGGAACTTGCGCGCGCCCGTGACGAGGTCGTAGCCGTCGGCAGGGCCTTGCTGGCCCGCGGGCCGGATGAGCGTGACGCCGGAGCCGGCAGGGGCGACGCTCGTCGTGCCGCAGCTCGACGGCGGACAGCCGTCGGCGAGGGCCGCAGTCGGTGCCGGGATCAGCGCGAGCAGGAGTAGCGGGAGCAGTCGTCTCATCGAGAACCTCCGTTCGACGTTCACGTCATCTCTACGCCGCTCGAGCCGTTCAAGGTCCCGGACCTCGGGCACCGCTCTCCTCGTATGGACCGCGTGGACGAATCCGCTCGTATAGTCACCGCGCGATGGTGGGCCCCGGCCGACAGGAGCGCTCCTGGATTCGAGGCGCGCAAGCGGGATCGGCTTCGGACCTCGAGGCTCTCTTCCGCGAGCACTGGCCGCGCGCTCACAGGGCCGCCTTTCTCGTGGTGCAGGACGGGTCGGCGGCGGAGGACATCGCGCAGGAGGCGTTCCTCGCGGCCGTCCGCAACCTCGATCGCTTCGATCGCAAACGGCCGTTTGGGCCGTGGCTGCATCGCATCGTCGTCAACCGCGCAATCGACTGGGCCCGGGCGAGGGCGCTGCGGCGCGAGACGGCCGAAGTCGAGGGCGGCGAGGAGTTCGACACCGGCGACCTCGGCACCTTCTCGCAGGGTGTCGCAGCCGGCCTCGCCTCGCTTGCGCCGGAGCACCGCGCCGTGATCGTCCTCCGCTATCTCCTCGAGTACACGCCAGGCGAGATCGCCGACTTGCTGGACGTGCCGCGCGGAACCGTCAACTCCCGCCTTCGTCGTGGACTCGATCGTCTCGAGGCGATCATCGACAAGGAGCACCTGTGAGCGACGACGGCGTACGCAAAGCGCTCCAGCGCATCCCGGCTCCGGACGAGCTCGACGCCCAGCGGCGCGCCTGGCCGCTCGTCCGTGCCGCGCTGGAGACTCGCGAGCCCCTCGCTACGCCCCGGCGAAACCTCCGCCCTTTGCTCGTAGCTGCCGTCCTCGTCGCCGTCCTCGCCGCCGCCATCTCGCCTCCCGGCCGCGCGCTCGTCGGTTCGGTCAAGGACGCCGTCACGGACGAGAAGGTGAAGGCCGGCCCGGCTCTGACCTCGCTGCCTGCGCCGGGCATGCTCCTGGTCAATGCAAAGACCGGCCCCTGGCTCGTACGGTCCGACGGCTCGAAGCGATCGCTCGGTCCTTGGTGGGAGGGATCGTGGTCGCCTCAGGCCAAATACGTCGTGGTCACGCGCGCACACGAGCTGGCGGCGATCGACCCCGAGGCCAAGGGGGCGATCCGGTGGTCGCTCGCGCGCCCGGGCGCAGTGCACGCCGCGCGCTGGTCTCCCGGCGAGGGCTTCCGCATCGCCTATCTGAACGGACGAGAGCTGCGCGTCGTCGCCGGCGACGGGACGGCCGACGGTTCACTCCGGAAGGTCGTTGGCGCCACTCCGCCGGCCTGGAGGCCGGTCGCGGATCACGAGCTCGCGTTCGCGGCCGTCGACGGGCGCATCGAGCTTGTCGAAGCCGACTCGGGGAAGACCCTCTGGCGCACGGTTCCCGGCGAGGTGCCGACTCAGCTCGTGTGGTCCGAGGACGGGGAGCGCTTGCTCGTCCTGGGCGAGAGCTCGCTCCGCGTGCTCGACTCCGACGGCCGGAAGCTGTGGTCGACCCGGCTGCCGGTCGGCCCGTCGGGCGTCGCCTTCGTCCGCAAGAGCCATCGCTTCGTGATGGTCCGCTTCTCCGCCGCAACGGGCCGGAGCGACCTCGTTCTGCTCCAGGCCGAGACGGACCCCGGTGAGGAGCGCTTCCTCTACTCAGCGCCCGGCGATTTCGGGACGCTCGCGATCTCGCCGAACGGCAACTGGCTCCTCGTCGGCTGGGTCAACGCAGACCAGTGGCTCTTCCTCCGCCTGAACGCCGCCAGGGTGCAGGCCGTCTCCAACATCGTCGAGCAGTTCGGAGCCACGCCCGGCGGGCCTCTCGAGAAGGCGTTCCCGAAGAGCGTGAGCTGGTGCTGCCCCGCATCGCCTTAGGCCGACCGTTGTAGGCTCGCCGCATGCTCGAGCCCGGGGATCAGGTGCCCGACGCAACCGTCTGGCTCGCGCCGCGGGAGCCGACGACGACGACCGAGCTCGTCAGCGAGGCGCCCGCGCTCTTTTTCTTCTTCCTCTTCGCCTGGTCGTCGACCTGAACGAATGAGCTCGAGCTCCTGCGTGACAGGAGAGCGGAGTTCGAGCAGGCGGGAGTCACGCCGTTCGCGATCTCGCGCGACTCCTGTTGGACGCAGACGGCGTGGAGTCAGGCACTCGACCTCGGCGAGATCCAGTTCCTCTCGGACTGGAACGCGAACGCCGTGTTGGAATTCGGGGTCGCCCACGAGTACCGCGGGATGAAGGACGTGGCCGAGCGAACGGCCTTCCTCGTGGGGCGCGGCGGTACGGTCCGCGGCGCATGGCGTTACGACACGGGCGAGGTGCCCGACTTCGACGAGCTGCTCGCGGCCGCGCAGGCCTTGTAGCGCTCGCCTGCGCCCTCTACCTCGGGGCAGGGCTCTTCGCGACACGGCCCGGTGCCAGGCACCTGGACACGTCGTTTATGGCCGAGGGTCGCACCGGGCACGGCGAGGCGGCGCCCGGCGATCACCTCCAGACCGGCTACCAGCTCTGGCTCGTCGGGCACCAGCTCGAGCACGCGCGCGCGCCGTGGCGAGACCCCTACAGCTTCCAGCCGGAGGTGAAGCCGCGTTGGAACCTCGCCGGCTGGCCCTTCGGCGTCGTCTACTGGCCGCTGCAGCGCGCGTTCGGGACCGTGGCGGCCTGGAACCTCTTCGTGCTGCTCGGTTTCCTCGGCACGGGAGGGTTCGCTGCGCTCTGGCTGCGAGAGCTCGGGCTCCGGCGCGGCGCGACGCTCACCGGTGGCCTGGCGTTCTCGCTCGCGCCTTACCTCCAGGTGCAGTCGGGCCTCGGCCACTTGCTCGCGTGGATCGCGATGCTCCTGCCGCTCTCGCTGTATGCGGTGGAGCGCGCGAGGCGCGGGTCGACGTCGTGGCTGCTCCTCGCCGGCGCGGCGCTCGTCTCGATCCCGCTCTCGGGCCAGCTTCACCTGGCGCTCGGCGCAATTCCGTTCTTTGCGCTCTACGCGTTCGTCCGCTTCCGGTGGGCAGTCGCGCTCGTCGTGCCCGCGCTCGGAGCCGGGCTACTCGCCGATTTCGCGGTCGTGCACGGCACCACTGGGGCGAGCGGTCGCTCCTTCCGCCAGGTCGAGCACTACTCGGCCGGCCTGTCCGACTTCCTGTCGCGAGATCAGCCCATTCGGGAAGGGATCGTCTACCTCGGGTGGACGGTCTTGCCGCTCGCGGTCGCCGGCCTGGTTGTGCTCCTTTGGCGCCGACGGTGGGGACTGTCCCTTGCGCTGGGGCTCGGCGCGCTCGTTCCGGCGCTCCTTGCGCTCGGTTCCAACCTGCCCGGGTACGAGACGCTCTGGCGGCACCTGCCGGGACTCCGGCACACACGCGTCCCGGAGCGGCTCATGCCCATCGCGTGCCTTGCGCTGGCGGCGCTCGTCGCGGTTGCAGTCTCCCGTTTACGGTGGCCCGGGACGGCAGCGATCGTCGCGCTGGTGCTGCTCGTCGACCTTCGGCTCGGGGTCTTCCATGCCACGCCCGCCGACGAGCACAACCGGGCGTATGCGGCCCTCCGCGGAGAACCCGCCGGCCGCCTGCTCGAGCTCCCGGTCTTCCCGCCCGGAGAGCAGGACATTGCGGTCTATCTCTATTACCGGATGCAGGCTCCGCGCGAAGGGCCGGCCGGATACACCACGACGGCGCCGCGCAAGGCAGACACGATCCTCCGCGAGCTGCGCGCCGATCCGTGCAGCCACCTCGACGAGCTCGGCATCCGGTACGTCGCCGTCCACCTCGACCGGCCGAATCCCTGCGGCGGGCGGCTCCTGGCCCGCGACGGCCCCATCGCGACTTACCGGCTCACATCCCCATAGCGTGAGTAACCATCGCGACCGGCCTCAGTCCGCAGGGCGGGTAATCACGTTTGCCCCATGACTAATCTCCCGGGAACATCGAGCCCATCGCCAGTTCCAGCCGGATATGTGTCATCACCGGGTCCTCACCAGGCGGCGGCAAACACGAGCGCGCGAGAGCCGGCGAGCGGCCGTGTGCATACACGCTCAGGTCCGTGCCTCGCGGT
The DNA here is from genome assembly GCA_038040395.1 of Actinomycetota bacterium. Taxonomy (GTDB): domain Bacteria; phylum Actinomycetota; class Thermoleophilia; order Gaiellales; family Gaiellaceae; genus VAXT01. The sequence continues at coordinate 107,218 of JBBPIJ010000007.1, read as the reverse complement.
ACAGGACACACGAGTCGGCGGGGTGGTCGGCGAGAGGTAGTGCAGGAGCTTCGGCATCACGCTATCTCCACTCTGTGCCACAAAGGGAAAAGGCGAGTCGAGATCAACGGGTGTAGATCAGCGTCCCATCCCGCGAGCCGTCGACCGCCTCGAACGTCGCCACGTCCGCCTCACGGGCACGGGCCCTGTAGGTACTGCCGGCACTCCGCGGCCGTGAGCGAGCGTGTGACGCGCCCGCGCGCGATCTCGAGCAGGCGGTCGATGTCGAGCGCCCACACGTGCACGTACGGCGTCGGCTCGCTGCGCACGCCGGCGAGGAGCTTGCCGTCGGGGCTGAACGCCACCCGCCACGCGCCGTCGGTGAGCTTCAGCAGCTCGACGCCGCCGGGCCAGTCCCAGACTCTCGTGCTCATGCCTTCGTCGACGGTCGTGAACGCGAGGCGGGTGCCGTCCCGACTGAACGAGACGTCTGCGACGGGCGCGTTTCCCCCGACCGACCGCGTACTCTTCCCCGTCGTGGCGTCCCACACGAGGGGGCCGTCGCCCCCTTCGGTGACGATCTGCGTGCCGTCGGGGCTCCACGTGGCCGCGCCGCCGGGACCGGGCGAGGGCTGGGTGCGCGCGAGCCGGCGCCCGGTCTGCGCGTCCCAGATGAGCGCCCCACTCGGGCCGAATGCCAGCAGGCGCTTCCCGTCGGCACTCCACTCGACGGGATTCGTGCCTGAGCCGACCCGTTCGTGGCCGCGGAGCACCCTGAGCTCGCGGCCGCTGTCGCTCGCCATGATCCGTACGGTCGCGTCCGATCCGGTGGTCGCGATCTTTGTGCCGTCCGGGCTGAAGACGGCGCGATTGACGGCGCAGCCGCGCTCGCCGGCGCAGTGTCGTCCGTGCACGGCGAGCAGCTCTTCGCCAGTCTCGGCTTTGTAGACCCGCGCGCTCCCGTCGGCGCCCGCCGTCGCGATGAGCGAGCCGTCGGGGCTCACGTCGACGCCCGTGACGCCGCGGGTTGGCGCGTCCGCGCGTGCGTGTCCGTCGATGACGAGGAGCTCGGCTCCCGTCTCGGCGTTCCAGACGCGGACGGTTCCCGCCGGCCCAGAGCTCGCGACGAGCCGACGGCCGTCGGGCGTGAACGCGACGTCGGGAGGGACTTGCCCCGACTGCGGCCCCGGCAGCGTCAGGACCTCTCCACGCCCCGCCCGGGAGACGTCCCAGACCCTCGCCTCCTGCGAGATCTGTCCGGCCGTCACGAGCCTCGTCGCGTCCTCGGAGAAGGACACGCTCATCACCGGATTCGGGTTGCCCCGCAGCGCGAGGAGCTCTCGCAGCTTGTCGTTCCGGATCTCCCACACCCTGGCCGCTCCGTCGACGCCTGCGGTTGCGACGACGCTGTCGTCGCGGCTGAACTCGATGTCCAGGACGCCCGCCGTGTGCGCCTCGACCTCGTCGAGCAGCTCGCCGCTCGGCAGCCGGTAGAGGTGGAGCCCCGGGTTGAATTCGCCGTGGCTGGCAGCCAACAGCGTGCCGTCGGGGCTGACGTCGATCTCTCTCGCCCCGGTCTCGATGCTCGGGTGCTTGACGACGCCGATCTCGGCGCCCGAGGACAGGTCGAAGATCCGCGCGACCACGGGTGAGAGTGGCATCCCGCGGGACCACGGGGAGACCGCGATCCGGTTGTCACCGACGAACGCGACGCCCTCCGACCAGGCGTCCTGGATTTTCGTTCGGCGGTGCACCCCGACGAGCTGTTGCAGCTCCCGCCCGCTTCGCACGTCCCAGACCCGCACCGCCCGATCGGTGCCGAGCGTGGCGAGGCGGTCGCCGGCGGCATCGAACTTCGTTGCGAGCACGGCGCCCTTGTGTGCGCGCAGCGTGTGCAGCGGCTTGCCGGTCTCGGCGTTCCACAGCCGCGCGGCGCCGTCGGCGCCTCCGGTCGCGACGACGTCGCCCTTCGGGCTGTAGCCGACGGCGAGCACCGGTTTGGAGTGCCCGGTGAGGGTCGCGAGCCGCTCGCCCGTGTCGGCATCACGGAGGCTCGCCGTGGGACTGCCAGTATCCGCAGCAACGAAGCTCGCGCCGTCGGGCGCGAGCTCGGCCACGTGCCCGTTTCCCGTCGTCCGACCGACGCCCGGGACGGCCGCCAGCACGCGCGAGGCGTAGAGCGCGTCGTGCAGAGCCTGCTCGGTCTCCGGCAGCACGGTGCCGTCGTGGCTGCGCGTCGTCTCCGCCGACTGGAGCGCGAGCAGGATGCTCAGCTCGGGGTCTAGCTCGAGGTTCGCCTTCGCCGAGGCGGCGAGCTGCCGGGCCTTCTGGAGCCGCGCCTCGTCGCGCGCGTGGCCGCGCAGGACGAGCGCGAACGCCGCCAGCAGCGAGGCCGCCGCGGCGAGGAGGGCGAAGCCGGCGAGGATCGCCCGCCGCCTGCGGGCCCGCCGCCGCGCCGCCGTATCGGCGGCGGCCCGCGCCTGGGCGAGGAACTCCCGCTCGGCGGCGGTGAGCGCCAGATCGGTCGCTCCGGCCCAGGCCTCGAACTGCGCCAGGCGGCCCTCGCGCGGCAGGTACTCGGGATCGCGGTCCGAGTCCTCCCACTCGGCCACGGCCTCCACGAGCCGGCGGTGGAGCAGCAGGTCCTCGCGCCGCTCGGCGATCCACGTGCGCAGACGCTCCCACTGGTCGAGGATGGCCTCGTGCGCGACCTCGACGGTCGGCGTGCGCGTCAGCGGCTCGCGGTCGAAGGAGAGGAGCCGATGCTCGCCGTAGCGATCGAGGATCGCCTCGAGCGCGTCCGCCTCGACTTCCAGGGCGCGCAGCTCGCGCGTCCGCACGCGGCGACGCGTGTCCTGGCCGGCCGGATCGACGCTGACGAGGCGGAGGAACACCTGGCGGCAGGCGCGCCGGGCGGGCGCGTCGAGCCGCGCGTACAGCTCCTCGGCGCGGCGGCCGAGGGCGCCCACGACCCCGCCGGTGGCGCGGTAGCCCTCCAGCGCGAGCAGGTCACTCGTTCGCGCCGCGAACAGCTCGGTGAGCGCATACTGGAGCAGAGGCAGCGCGCCGGGCTGCTCGTGCACGTCGGCGACGATCTGCGAGACGAGGCCCGGCTCGAAGCGGACGCCAACGGTCGCGGCCGGCCGCTCGATCGCTTCGGCGAGCTCGTCCTCTGAGGGCGCCGGCACGGTCACCAGGCCCGCCCCCAGCAGCTCGCCGAACTTGGGGTACCGTAGCGGGTGGTCGAGGAAGTCGGCGCGCAGCGTGACGACGACGCGAACCGGCGCGCGCGGGTCGGCGGCGAGCGCGGTCAGACCGTCCAAGAAGCGGCGGCGTAGCTCCTCGTCGCTCGTGAGCGTGAACAGCTCCTCGAACTGGTCGACGACGAGCAGCAGCTCGCTGCCGGCGGGCAGGATCCGCTTGGCCACTCGCCGGATTCCGAGCTCGTCGCGGGCGAGCTCCTCGACGAGGTCGTCGGGCCGCTCGACGGCGACGCGCAGCAGCGCCGCGGCGAGGTCCTCGAAGGGGTACGCGCCGGGGAAGACGTCGGCGACCAGCCAGCGCTCCGAGCCGGGGAGGGCGCCTTTGCGTAACGCCGGGACGAGTCCCGCCTTCACGACCGAGGACTTGCCGATCCCTGACGGGCCTACGACTGCGACCAGCCGGTGCTCGGCAACCGCGGCGACGAGCTGGGCGACGAGCGCGTCGCGCCCGAAGAAGTGCTCGGCGTCGCTCTCGCCGAAGGCGCGGAGGCCCTTGTAGGGATTCTCGGCGGGTGTGTACGTCGCCGCAAGCGAGGGCGTGTCCGCTCCCGTCGCCTGCGCGAAGGCTACGAGGAACGCGTCCACGGACTCGTGCCGCTCGTCGGGTTCGGCCGAGGTCGCGCGAACGATCACGGCGTCGAGCGCGGCCGGCAGCTCCGGCCGGAGCTTGGCGAGCGGGGGCAGCGGTCCGTCCATGGGAAGCGGCTCGCCGGTGAGCAGTTCGAAGGTGAGCAGTCCGAGCCCGTACAGGTCCGAGCGCGGCGTTTGAGCGACGCCTTCAATCTCCTCCGGCGGCAGGTAGGCGGGCGAGCCGCTGACCAGCCGGCGCGGATCGTCGGGATCGCTGAGCCGCGCTGCGATCCCGAAGTCGGAGAGGTACGCGTGCCCCTCCTCGTCGAGCAGCACGTTCGCAGGCTTGAGGTCGCGGTGCACCACGCCCTGGCGGTGCGCGTAGGCGAGCGCGCTGCCGACCTGGGCGAGCAGGCGCGAGGCCGCCTCGACCTTCCAGGGGCCGCGTTCCAGCGCCTGCCGCAGCGAGCCGCCGCGCAGCCAGCGCATCACCAGGTAGGCGCCATCGGGGTCGCGCCAGTAGTCGTAGAGCGACACGACGTGCGGGTGCTCGAGTTGCGCAACGAGCTGGGCCTCGGCCTCGAAGCGACGGACGAACGCAGCTTGGTTGACGAGCTCGGGGCGGATCACCTTGATCGCAACCTCGCGCCCGACCGACGGCTGGTAGGCGCGGTACACGACTCCGAAGTCGCCCGCGCCCACCTGCTCGCGCAGCTCGTAGCCACGGACGGAGCGCCCGAAGCCGGTGCGCGCCGCCGACGTCGTCGGCCGGTCGATTCGAAGCGGTGGGAAGTCCGCCGGCAGACCCTCGACAACCAGCTGGAAGACCGTTACAGGTGAGCCGATCCCCTTGAAGCGGTACTCGCCCAATGCCTTCGCCTGCCAGCCCGAACGGGCGGAGGAGAGGCCGTGCGCGTCCCCGGAGAGCAGCACCTGGCCACCGTGCGCCGCGGCGAGCAGGCGGCCGGCTCGGTTGAGTACGGGGCCGAAGTAGTCGCCGCCCCGCCACTCGACCTCGCCCGCGTCGATCGCCATCCGCACACGGAGCGGCCCGGTCTCGCGCCAGTCGACCTTCGAGAGCTCGATCTGGATCGCCTGCGCGGCGGAGACGGCGGCGCCGGCGTCGGCGAAAGCGATGTCGAGGCCGTCGCCCACCCGCTTGACGACTTGGCCCCCGCCCGCCTCCGCCGCGCCCAGCACGATCCGGTCGTGCTCGGCCATCGCAGCCCGCATCGCGTCGGTGTGCAGCTCCCACAGCACGGTCGAGTCCTCGACATCGGTCAGCAGGAACGCCCGGGTCTGGACCTGCGGCTCCGTGTCGGGCAGCAGCGAGCGGTCCTGGTTCAGGATCAGGCGCTCCAGCTCCTGGAGCTCCTTCGCAGGCTCGAGGCCGAGCTCGTCGGCCAGGTAGGCGCGCGTCTTCTGGTAGGCGCGCAACGCCTCGGCCTGCCGGCCGGAGCGGTAGAGGGAGAGCATGTGCTGCGCGCGGAAGCGCTCGCGCACGGGGTTCTCCTCGCACAACACCTCGAGCTCGCCCGCCAGCTCCGCGTGACGCCCGAGGGCGAGGTCCGCGTCGATCCGCGCCTCGACCGCTTCGAGCCGGAGCTCTTCCAGCCGCCTCGCCTCGACGTCGAGCAGGGGCGAGCCGGCGACGTCGGCGTACGGACGCCCACGCCAGAGCGCGAGCGCCTGCCTCAGCGTCTGCGCCGCCTGCGCCTGGTTCGTCGCCGCGAGCTCGCGCGCATTCGAGACCGCGTGCTCGAAGACGAACGCATCTAGATCGTCCGGTTCGATCTCGAGGCGATAGCCGCCACCGTCATGGACGATGACGTCGCCGACCCGGCCGCGCAGGTTCGAGATGTAGGTGTGGAGCGTGGAGCGCGCCGCGGTGGTCGGCTCGTCGCCCCAGATGCCGTCGATCAGGTCGTCCGTCGCGACCACCGTGGCGACGTGCGCGGCGAGCAACGCCAGCGCCGTTCGTTCCTTGCGGCCGCCGAGCGTGAGCGCGACGCCGTCCGACAGCGCCTCCAACGGCCCGAGCACGCGCAGCTGTAGAGAATGCTTGCGGACGTCGGCGCCGGCTGCTCCTGCCGCTCGGCTGTCCTGCGCGTCGATCGCCGCCATGCCGTCAGTCTACGAGGAGGTTCTCCAGGAATTCTCCAACCGCGCCGAGAGCCACACGTCTCCTTGAGTACGATGCGCTGCCCCGCCGCAACCATGCGGGTCTCCACTGCACAACGATAAGACGCTTCGGTGCCGGGGGCAAGGGGCCGCCGGCCGCGTAGCAAGCCTGCGGGTGCGGTGCGACCCTGAGGCCGCCGGGTGACGTCCGCAAGGCGCTTGGAGCCGTCCGGGCCGGCGGAAAGGCCACGCCTATTTCCGATGCGATTGGCTAACCCGTGATCCGAGGCCTCGAGTACGAAACCTAGCTTCGCCCTGGGTCACGTGACATGCGACTACAACAAGTCGTCGTTGTCTTGATGGACGACGATTCGTGGCATCACGGGGTCCTCACAACCACGGTATCTAACGCGCTTCAACGGCCGGGGAATCCGCATGGTTGAGCCAAAAACGGCTTGCCTCATGGGCACCTCTACATACCCATCGCGTGGTAGCCCGAGTCGACGTACAGCGTCGTCCCGGTGACGTTGTCGGCCTCGTCGGAGAGCAGGTACGCGGCGCCCGCTGCGACATCGTCGGCGTCGATGTGGCGATGGAGCGGCGCGCGCTCTTCGACGATTGCCTCCATCGTCGGAAAGCCGGCTATCGAGCGAGCGGCGAGCGTACGCACGGGGCCTGCTGAGACCGCGTTGATGCGCACGTTCTTCTGGCCGAGATCCCAGGCCAGGTAGCGGACCGACGCGTCGAGCGCGGCTTTCGCCACGCCCATGACGTTGTAGTGGGGCACGGCGCGTTCGCCACCGAGGTAGGTCATGGTCAGGATCGAGCCACCGCCAGCGGCTTCCATGAGCGGCTCCGCGGCGCGAGCGCATGCGATCAGCGAGTACGCGCTCACGTCGAGCGCCATCCAGAACCGATCGCGAGGCGTGTCGGTGAAGCGGCCCTCCAGATCCTCGGCAGCCGCGTAGGCAACCGAGTGGACGAGGAGGTCGAGCTGGCCGCCGAAGGCCTCGCCGGCCTCCTGGACAACGCTGGCCACGTTCTCGTCGGAGCGAACGTCGCATTCGGTGACGAGCGGGCTGGAGACGCTGTCCGCGAGCTCGCGAACGCTCTTCTCGATGCGCTCGCCCTGATAGGTGAACGCGAGCTGAGCGCCCTCCTCGGCGAGCCGCCGCGCGATCGCCCACGCGATCGACCGCTTGTTGGCGACCCCGAGAACGAGCCCGCGCTTGCCTTCGAATCGGCGCACGGCGCGATCCTAACGCCCGGGTACTCTGAGGCCCTTGCGCCGCATCGTCCTTCTTGCCGTAGCGGTCGCGGCACTTGCCTGCTCGTCGGCGGCGTCGACCGCCCTCCAGCCGATCCGCCGCCCCCACGCCCGCGAGAACGCGCCGCGCCTGTGGAAGGGGCCGCTGCGAATCCCGCGCGAGCATTTTCGGGGGCGCGTTCGTGTGATCGCGCGACTCGATCTGCCGCCACTCGCGGCCGCCTTCACCGAGGACCTGGCGATCGGTGGCTCGAACCGCCGGCTCGACCTCAGCGCCGGATCCTCGCGCCGCTACCTCACTCGGCTCGAACGGGCGCAGAGCGCCGCAGCGACGGCGATCCGGGGCGCGATCCCCGGTGCTGTCGTCTCCCGCCGCTTCCAGGTCGTCCTCAACGGCCTGACCGTGGAGCTCCCGGTCCGAAAGCTGGGGACGCTCGCGGAGCTTTCGTTCGTGACGAGGATCTATCCGAGCGTCGCCTACAAGCTGTCTCTCGACGAGAGCCCCGGCCTCATCCGGGCGGACACGTTCTGGGCCTCGACCGGAGACCGCGGCGAAGGGATGAAGATCGGCATCGTCGACGACGGCATCGACGAGGAGCACGTCTTCTTCACGCCAACGGGAATGTCGTACCCACCGGGGTTCCCGAAAGGCGGGCGCCAGTGGACGACGCCGAAGGTGATCGTCGCTCGCGCCTTTCCCGGCCCCGGCTCGGGCCGCCCCGGTCGCCTCCCGATCGACCGCCAGGCGTCGTTCCACGCCACCCACGTCGCCGGCATCGCGGCCGGTCGGGCCGGCACGTCCTCTCCCGGCGGGCTCGACCACCCGCCCGTGACGAACCTCTCCGGGATCGCGCCGAACGCGTGGCTCGGGAACTACCGGGTGTTCAACGTCCCGACCCGAGCGGGCTATACGGCGAGCACGCCGGAGATCGTGGCCGCCTTCGAGGCCGCGGTTCGCGACGGGATGGACGTCATCAACTTCTCGGGCGGCGGCTCGGAGACCGATCCGGTCAACGACGCGTTGATCGAAGCCGTGAGCAACGTGGCAGCCGCGGGGGTCGTTCCCGTGATCGCCGCCGGCAACGAGCGCGACGAGTTCGGCCTCGGCAGCATCGACTCGCCGGGCTCGGCTCCGGATGCGATCACCGTCGCGGCGTCGTCGAACGTCCACGTGTTCGCCCCGTCCCTCTCGATTCGCAACGCACCCTCGCCGACTCTCGAAAACGTCCCCTTCCGCACCTCCTTTCCAAAGAGCGTCTTTCCGGGCTGGCAGACACAGGACCAAACGCTCGTCGACGTCGGTTCGGTGAGGGGGACGAACGGGCTGCCGGTGGATCGGCAACTGTGCGGCGTGGCCCATCCGAACGCACTCGACACGACCTTGCCGCCTCGCTCGCTGAGCGGCACGATCGCGCTCGTCTCGCGAGGCGGCTGCGCGATCGTGATCAAGGAGATCAACGCGGCGCTCGTCGGGGGCGCGAAGGGCATGGTGCTCGTCGACAACCGGTCCGGGGAGGCGAACGACCTCCCCCTCGACATTCCGGCCGGCACCGTCTCGGACCTCGACGGGGCCAGGCTGAGGGATTTCCTGGTCTCCTCCGGCGGGAGCGCACCGCTTCGTTTCAACCTCAACCCGCAAGAGCTGCACACGGGCCGAGGCGGAATCATCACGAGCTTCTCGTCGGCGGGCCCAACCGCGTTCGAGCACATGCTCAAGCCCGACGTGACGGCTCCGGGCGGCGAGATCCTCTCCGCGACCCTGCCCGAGTTCGCGGGAGCTTCGTTCGCCTCGTTCAACGGGACCAGCATGGCGACGCCGCACGTGGCCGGCGCGGCGGCCCTCCTTCGTCAGCGGCATCCCGGCTGGACTCCTTTCGAAGTGCGGTCTGCGCTCGTCTCGACGGCGGGGCCGGCATGGGCTGACACGGCGCGGACGACGGAGGCCTCGGTGTTCCTGGAGGGCGGCGGGATGATCGACGTGCCGGCGGCAGACGCACCACAGGTGTTCATGAGCCCGACCTCGCTTTCGTTCGGCGATCTGAACGTCAACAAGGCGGCGGCCCGGCGGGTGCTCGTCGTCGAGGTGGCGGATGCGGGCGGCGGCTCGGGCACGTGGTCGGTCGAGCTGAGGCCCCAGTCGGCAAGCGCGGGCGCGTCGCTGGAAGCTCCGGCGCTCGTCACGCTGGCGCCTGGCGGTCGCGCCGAGCTTCCGGTCGCGGCCGGTGCCAGCGCGCAGGCGGCGTCCGGCGACGACTACGGCTTCGTCGTCCTTCGGCGCGGAGCGGTGACGAGACGCATCCCGTACGCCTTCTTCGTCACGCGGCCGGCCCTGCAGGACGTGTCCCCGATCAAGCTGCGGCGCTTCCAGAACGGCACGACAGCGCAAGGAGCGTCGCGGGTCAGCTCGTACCGGTGGCCGGCGGCCCCGTTCGGATATCCACCGAACCTCACCGATCCGCCGGTGGTCGAGGACGGAGCCGAGCGCGTGTACCTCGTCCCGCACCTCGATCGACCCGTCGTCAACCTCGGCGTGAGCGTCGTGTCGGCGTCGAACGGCGCTGTGATCGACCCCTGGCTCCTCGGGTCGCTCGACGAGAACGACGTCCAGGGTGAGGCCGGGACGCCGATCGACGTCAACCCGCTGACATTCGACTTCGGGCTCGCGATCGGATCGGCGGCCACGGTGTTCCCGCGACTCAAGCGCTACTACGTCTCGGTCGACTCGCCCCAGGACGTCTATACGCGCAAGCCGCTATCGGGCCGGTACCGACTGCGCTACTGGGTCAACGATCTCCGTCCGCCGAGGGTCCGGCTGCTCACGCGTCGCATCGCGGCCGGCCGGCCGACTCTTGCCGTTCGAGTGCAGGACAGCGGCGCGGGGGTCGACCCCTTCTCGCTCCTGATGGGCTACCGGACGAGAGTGATCGCCGGAACTGCGTACGACCCTGCGTCCGGGGTCGCCGTCTTCGTACTACCGTCGTCTGCGCCGCGATTGCTCCGCGGAACCACGCGGGCGATCTTCGGCGCCTCGGATTACCAGGAGGCCAAGAACGTCGCCACCTTCGGGCCCAACGTGATGCCGAACACGAGCTACCGCGCCGCCCGGATCCGGGTCGTACGCGGGACGACCGTGACGTGGCTCCTTCCGCGGCATCGCGGCTGCGTCCGCGGCAACCAGGAACTGCTCGTAGTGGCGAACACGACCGGGGTGATTCGGGCGGTGCGTTTCTTCGACGGCAAGCGGCCGATCAAGACGGTGAGCAAGGGCGTCTCCGGTCTCTACGCGGCCACCTGGCGAGTGCGGGCCGCAAGGCGCGGGCTGCACAGGCTCCGTGCGGTGGTCGAGTCGGTTCGAGGTCGGGACGCCGCAGCCTCGCGCGTTGTTCGCCTGTGCAAATAGCAGTCATCACCGGGGGTGCGACGGGGATCGGCGCCGCTCTTGCCCACCGCCTGGCCGCCCGCGGCTGGCGATGCGTGCTCGTAGGGCGGCGCGAGGACCGCCTGAAGATGGCTGCCGCGGAGATCGACGGCGAGTACGAGGTGTGCGACGTCGGCGACCGGGAGGCGGTCGAGAGGATGGCGGAAAGAGTGCGCGAGCGCCATCCGAAGGTGGGACTCCTCGTCAACAACGCGGGAATGCCGGGACGCGGCAACTTCCTCGACATGCCGCCAGAGCGGATCGAGGAGCTCATCCGGGTGAACTACCTGGGCTCCGTCTGGTGCCTGCTCGGTTTCTTGCCTGCGCTCGAAGCAGCAACTCCGGCGCACCTCGTCAACGTCGTGTCGGTGGCCGGGACGGTCGCGATCGGCCCGTACTCCGCGTCGAAGCATGCGCAGCTCGCGTTCTCCCGCTCGGTTGCCCGGGAGCTCCGCCCAAGGGGAGTCCAAGTGCACACGGTCAATCCAGGCTTCGTGCACACGGAGGGCTTCCCCCAGGATTGGCTCATGCGAGGACGGTTGGGCCGGATCGTCGTCGGCCCGGACTTCGTCGCGGACCGGATCGTGCGCGCGATCGAGCGCGACAGGGCGGAGATCTTCGTCCCGCGCTGGTACCGGGTGGCCGCGCTTGCCCAGGCGATCCTCCCTGGCACTTTCAGACGGGTCCGCGCGCGCCGCGCGCCGTCCCCTTAAACCGGTACAGCCCACCTCCTCCCCGCTTCGAGCCTATTCGGAAAATACGCACATGTCTGTGTCGCCTTCGTGACGAAACTGCTCGGTGCGCGCGCTCACGTTTTTTGCTCTCGCCGGACGAGCTCGAGCGCCTCCTCCCGCGTCGAGATCTCTCCCGCGGCGCGTTCTTCTTCGACGAGCTCGAGCAGGCGGCCGATCTCGGGGCCGGGCGGCGGGCCCAGCTCGTCGCCTCGGAGCAGAGGCTCAGTGGGATCGGTCTCGCGAGCTTCGCGCACCGCTTCGGCGTGCTCAGCGGCCCCGACGAAGACAAGCGCGTCGAGCGCCCACGGCTCGGTCGCCCGTCGAAACCGGTAGATCGCGCGCAGCGATCCGTCTCCAGGCCGCTCCGCACGAAGCAGGGCCCGGGAGTAGCGCTTGAGCTCATTTGACACCGGAAAGCGGTTGAGCGAGTCGCCAAAGACCGCGACGAGCCGAAAGGCAGGGCGATCGACGAGCTCGCGGCGCTCGAGTCCGGCGCTCGAGCCCTGGAGCGGGGCCAGCAGACCAAGCTCGTCGGCTCGCCTATAGCCCGCCGGGGACAAGCGCACCAACTCGGCCAGAGTCCGCTCGCCTGCGGGATGCGTCACAAGCTCTGCGTGCTCGCGGACGAGCCGCTCGGTCTGCGCATCGAGCCTGAAGCCGAGCTCGTCTTCGAGCCGCACGGCACGGAGAATCCGCAAGGGGTCGTCTCCGAACACGGTCGACGAGACGACCCTGATGACCCTGGCCTCGATGTCCGCGCGCCCTCCGTAAGGATCTACCGCCTCGCCGCCGGCCAGCGGAACTGCGATCGCGTTGATCGCGAAGTCGCGGGTCGAAAGGTCGGCTTCGATCCCGTCCGGCAGCGGCGTGAAGTCGACTGTCCGTCCAGCGTCGAGCGCAACGCGCCATGCTCCGTGCCGCTCGGAGAGCGGGAAGGGCGCGCCGCCCGAGCGGTTCGCGTAGGCGCGGGCCGCACCTTCGGGGTCGAGGCAGGCGATGTCGAGATCGACCACGTCGCGTCCGAGCAGCTCGTCGCGCACCGCTCCGCCGACGATCCAGGCTTCCTCCCCGGCGAGGATCTCGCGCGCGAGCTCACGCATCGAGCACCACCCGCCGCGCCCGCGCCGGGCTCGAGTCGATGCCGCAGGCGAGCTCGTAGTTGATCGTGCCCGCGACCCGTGCGTGGTCCTCCAAGAGAACACCGTGCCCGACGAGCGTGACCGGCGTTCCGACGGCCAACTCCCGATCGAGCTCGACCGCCAGGGCGTCCATGGACACGACCCCGACGACGCGGCGCCGCTCGCCGCCGACGCGAACCTCGGCGCCTGTCATGTCCCGCCGGAAACCGTCCGCGTAGCCCACGGGGACGATCCCGATCCAGCTCGGCTCCTCCGCGATGAACGCGCGGCCGTAGCCCGTGCCCTCGCCGGGCCGGAGCTGACGTACCTGAGCGAGGTGGCTGTCCCAGCGTAGAGCAGGCTCGAGCCCGTCGACGGCAGGCGCCTCGCCGAAGGGTGAGAGTCCGTAGAGCGCGATCCCGCAACGCGCCGCGTCGAAATGGGACTCCGGGATGCGCAGCGCAGCGGCGCTGTTCGCGACGTGCCGGATGAGGTGCGTGTGCTCAGCGGTCGCCTCTTCGAAGCGGGCGATCTGAGCGCGCGCGTACTCCGGATCCGAGTCGGCCGTTGCGAGGTGGCTCATCACACCGACGACCTCGACCGGCGGCGCGGGCAGCTCAGAGAGACCCCACCTTCCCATCCCGGTGTCCAGCTTCACGTGGACGCGCACACCTTCCGGAATCGCGTCATCCGTGACGACGAGGTCGAGGTCGGCGTCTCGCGCTTGGGCGATCTCGCGCCCGGAGCTCGGCCCCATGACCAGGATGCGCACGCCGGGAAACTCCCTGCGCAAGAGGAGCGCCTCGCCAACCGACGCTACACAGAGCGCGAGTGCGCCCTCTCCGAGAGCCGCGCCGCCCACGTCGATGGCTCCATGCCCGTATCCATCGGCCTTGACGACGGCCCACAGCTCCGACCGGCCGAGCTCTCCGCGGAGGCGCCGCACGTTCCGCCGGACCGCGCCCAGGTCGATCGTGATCTCGGAGCGGTGCACTACACCTCGATGAGCATCGTGTCGTAGGCGAAGCGGACATCGAGCCCGTCCGCTTGGAGGCGCCGCTCGACCTCAAGCAGGTCGTCGTACGTGACGCCGTCCATCTCCTCGATGTGCGAAAGGACGACGCTGCGCGCGCCAAGCGCGCGCACGATCTCGAGGGTCTCTTCGAAGGTCGCCTCGGACGTGAGAAGGGGATGGTCGGCCGGAATCTGTCGCTCGCCCGTGAGCGGGTGTAACTCGCTGATTCCCATCGGCAGGACGGCGAGGTCGATCCCACGGACGAATTCCGGGGGCTGCCATCCGAGTAGCTCGTCGGGAGCGATCAGGATCCGCTGCCCGTCCCCCTCGAAAAGGAAGGCATAGACATAGTCCTCGGCGAGCCGGAACGGCCGGATGATCATTCCGTTGAGGGTGACTGTCTCGCCGTCGCGCAACTCGACGACCTCGACGACTCCGAGCTCGGCGAAAAACTCGAGATGCTCCCAGCTACCGAGCCGCTCGCGGAAATCACTCGCGACTTGTTCGGGGAGGTAGATCGGGGTGCAGCGCGGTTCGGGCGGCCAAAGTCGGAAGTTCCAGTTCAGGTCCTCCCAGACCCTGCGGCCCATCACGTGATCCGGATGCCAGTGTGAGTAGAAACACGCGCTGATGTTGCTCACCCGTGAGCGGTTGAGCTGGTGCTTAATGTCTTCCGGCGTGTCGATCAAGACGTCCGGTCCGTGCACGAACGTGCAGGGTCCCATCCGGCTATAGGGCACGCCCCTTTCTCGCGCCTCAGCGCAGACGCGGCAATTGCATCCCGGCCTCGGCGTCGAGATCGCGCCTGAACTGCCGAGGATCTCGATCTTCATCCGCCGAGCGCCCTGGGAAGCGCGTCGAGGAGATCGCTCGCGATCATGCCTGCGTCATACGAAGCCTCGATCGCGGCCCAATGGTGGGCGGTCGCGGCCGCCGCAGTCGCGATTCGGGGCTCCATCCCCTTGGCCAGGAAGGCGCCGATGATGCCCGTGAGCACGTCGCCGGTGCCGGCCGTAGCAAGGCTCGCGTGGCCGCCGTCGACGAGCACGCCGGACCCGGGAGCGGCGATGAGGGTCCCGGTTCCCTTCAGCAGGACGACGCAGTTGAACCGCTCCACCGCTAGTCGCACAGCCTCGAGCCGGTGCGCGTCCACCCATGACGCTTCCTGCCCGATCAGGCGACCGAGCTCGCCGGAGTGCGGCGTCAGGACACGGGGCGCGGGCCAGTCGCCAGGCTCGAGCTCCCAGAGCGCGTCTCCGTCGACCACCGCCGGTAGCGCCGCTTCAGCGAGCAAACGGCGGACGAAGGCGTTCGTCCCCTTGCTCCGGCCGAGCCCCGGTCCGACCGCGAGCGCGCCGGCCTTGGCCACGAGCTCGAGCGCGGGTCCGGCCGCGTCTTCCGTCAAGAGCCCATCGGCGTCGGCAGGCAGCGGGCGCTTGACCGCCTCCAGCACCCAGTTCTCGAAGACCGGCACGACGGGCTCGGGCCCGGCAAGCGTCACGTAGCCGGCGTCCGCGCGCAGCGCAGCGAACGCGGACAGGCACGGCGCGCCCGAGAGCCCGGGAGAGCCTCCGGCGACGACGACGTGCCCGGACGTGTACTTGTTCCCCTCCGGGCTCCTGCGTGGCACGAGCTCGAGGATCGCTCTCGTCACTCTGGCGTTTTTCGTCTCTACCGGCTCGAGCCCGATGTCCTCTACTTCGAGATAGCCCGCGAGATACGCGCCCGGGGTCACGTAGTGCCCGACCTTCTCGCCGTGGAAGGTGACCGTCAGGTCGGCGTCGATCGCGGCCCCGGCCACCTCGCCGGTCGACGCGTCCACGCCGGAGGGAAGGTCGACGGCGAGCACCGGCGCGCCGAGGTCGTTCATCTGCTCGATCAGCCGCGCTGCGCCAGGCCTCGGCTCGCCTTCGAAGCCCGTGCCGAAGAGGGCGTCGATCAGAACGTCTGGATCGCCGAGGTCCTTCTCCTCGTCCTCCGGCTTCGCCTCGACGACGCGCACGTCCCGGCCTTCCTGCTCGAGCACGTTCGCGGCCACGCGGCCGTCGCCTCCATTCGAACCGCCGCCGCAGACGACGGTGAACGACTGGGCATTTCCGAAGTCCTCGAGCGCATGCTCGGCGACCGCCCGGCCGGCCCGTTCCATGAGCTCCTCGACTGTGCCGGAGTAGCGCTCCTCGGCCGCGCGCATCTCCGCAGCGGTGTAGAGAGACTCAAGCATCCTGGTCGGCGACGAGGCAAACGGCGGTCGCGAGCTCCTTCGAGTGGGACATCGAGAGGTCGATCGCGCCTGCGCGGACCTTCTCGGCCCATGCCTTCGTTCGCCCCGAGAGGTGGACCCCGGGCTTCGGCCGACCCGCGATCTCGATCTCACGCCAGGTGAAGCGGACTCCACAGCCAAGCGCCTTGCCGACTGCCTCCTTGCCGGCAAAACGGGCCGCGTAGTGCTGGGCCGGGTTCCCGCGGCTGTCGCAGTACGCGCGCTCCGCCTCCGTGAAGCAGCGCGCGGCGAACCCCGCATAGCGGTCGAGCGCGCGCTGGATGCGCTCGATCTCGATCAGGTCGATGCCCACGCGCATCTAGCCGAGATTCTAGGAGGCCCGTGCCAAAAAGCCGGGAACGTCGCCAAGCGAGTCGACGACCGCGTCCGGTTTCACGAGAGCGTTCTCGAGTGCTTCTGCCCGGAACTTGCCCGTGCGGACGAGGATTGTCTTCAGGCCGCAGACCTTTGCACCGGCGATGTCGGCCTCGAGGTCGTCCCCAACCATCCAGGTTCGCTCCGGGTCGGCATCCAGTGTGTCGAGCGCAGCGCCGAAGAAGGCGGGGCTGGGTTTACCGAGGATGGTCGCCTCGATTCCCGCCGCGTACTCGAGCCCGGCCACGAATGCGCCCGAGTCGAGCAGCGGGCCGCGCGAGGTCTGCCACCACCGGTTCTTGTGCAGGCAGAAGAGATCCGCGCCGGCCTCGAGTTCGGCAAAAGCACGCGCGAGGTTCATGTAGCTGAAGACGCGATTCGGCTCGTCCGTCTCGTCTGCGCCCCCGATCAATACGGCGTCCGCCTCCTCACCCACGAGGTGCACGCCTTCGAGCTCGGGCCGGATCGCGGCCATCGTCAGCGCGAGCACGCGCTTGCCCGAAAGCGTGCGGGCGGCCGCGCGGGGAGTCGTCTCGAGCTCCTCGTCGTCGAGCTCCACGCCGAGAGCGCGGAGATCCTCTGCGAGGTCGGCGCGCGAGCTTGTCGTGTTGTTCGTGACGAATCGCAGGCGATGACCGTCCGCGCGGAGTTGGCGCACCGCGTCGCCGACACCGTCGATCGGACGGCCCGAAACATGGAAGACACCGTCGACGTCGAGGAGAATGGCGGCCATGGAGCGCGAGTCTATTCGGGTGACGCGCTCGGTCTCCATCCCGCTCTCGGAGATCGAGCTCCGGTTCTCGCGCTCGAGCGGGCCCGGTGGCCAGCATGCGCAGAAATCGGAGACCCGGGTGGAGGCCGTCTTCGACGTCGAGGCCTCGGGCTCGCTCACGGAGCGGCAGAAGCAGCGCGTGGTTCGCAAGGCCGGGCCGGTGCTGCGCGCCGTCGCCCAGGACGAGCGCAGTCAGACCCGAAACCGAGAGCTCGCCATCGGCCGCGTCGCAGATGCGCTGCGCGAGGCTCTCCACGTGAAGCGGCGCCGGGTGGCGACGAAGCCGGGCCGGGCGGCGATCGAGCGGCGACTCGAGTCGAAGCGGCGCAGGTCGCAGACGAAAAGGCTGCGTCAGCCGCCGCGCGACTGAATGCGGTAGATCACGCCACGGCCCTTTTTGGCGTACGCCGAAGGCGCGCGCCGAAAAAGTGAGCGCCGCGCAGCGGCGCGAACCATTCCTCGTCAGCCACCGCGAGGCGAGATGCGGTAGATCACGCCCCGGCCCCAGTCGGCCACGAGCAGCGCGCCGTCCCGATCCAACGCGAGCGCGAGTGGATGAGAGAACCCGCTTGCGAACGCGGTCACGCGAGTGGCCCGGCCGTCGGATCCGAGCTTCACGCGAACCACCTTGCGCCCGTGGCGCTTGCTGAGGTATTCGCCCCAGAGAGCGACGAAGAGATCGCCCCGCCAAAACGCAAGGCCGTCCGCCGACGAGTGCGGCTCGAGGTAGGCGGCCGGCGGAGTCACTCCGCGGCACCGCCCGGCGAGCCGCCGCTTCTGGAAGCTCGGCCAGCAGCGCGGCCAGCCGTAGAACCCGCCCTCTCGCACTGCGACGACCATCTCAGCGGGCTCCGGCCGGCTGCGGGTGCCGAGCTCGTCCTGCCCGTTGACCGACGCGTAGAGGCGGCCCGTCCCGGGCTGGAACGCGAGGCCGAAAGCATTGCGAAGGCCGCGTGCCACGACACGAAGATCGCTTCCGTCCGGGCGCAGCGAGAGGACCGTGGCGCTCCGCCGGTTGCGCTCGCGGCATGCGTCGCAGGTCGAGCCGTTCCCCAGGTAGAGGCGCCCGTCCGGGCCGAGGACGACGTTGTCCTGTTGATGGAGCCCGAAAGGCAGGCCGCGCACGACCGAGTGACGGCCGGTCAGCGCGGTGCCTTCGAGCCTGAACCGCGTGAGCCGCCCCTGCTCCGAGACGAAGAACGTCTTGTCCCGCCATGCGAGCCCGAGCGGAGTTAGGAGCCTGCGCGCCACCACGAGCGGCTTGCGCGACCCCCGGCGCGCGACGACGACGAGCCCGGTGTCCTCTGTGACGTACAGCCTGTCGTCGGGCCCCCAGGCCATGGCGGTCGGATGCTCGAGCCCGGCCGCGAACGTCGTGACCTGAAAGCTTGCGGGAACGGCGATCTTCACAGTCGGCGCACCGGCGCCGGCCGGGATCACCGCGGCGACTACGAGTGCAGCGAGGCAGATGCTGCTCCGCACAACGGGTGCTACTCGACCGTGACTGTCTTGGCCAGGTTCCGCGGCTGGTCGACGTTCATCCCGCGCAGGCGGGCGATCCGGTAGGCGAGGAGCTGCAAGGGCAGGATTGCGAGCACCGCCTGGAGGAACGCAGGCGTCTTCGGCACGAAGATGACGTCGTCCGCGTGGTGCTGGATGTCCTCGTTCCCGTCCGTCGCGATCGCGATGACGTGGGCCCCGCGCGCCCGGCTCTCCTGGATGTTCGAAACGACCTTGTCGTAGACGTGCGAGTCGGTGGCGACGCAGACGACGGGGGTGTCCTCGTCCAGGAGCGCGATCGGCCCGTGCTTCATCTCCCCGGCCGAGTACGCCTCGGTCGGGATGTACGAGATCTCTTTCAGCTTGAGCGCGCCCTCGAGGGCGACGGGCAGACCGATGTGACGCCCCAGATAGAGGAAGAACGGCTTGTCGTAGTAGCGCTGCGCGATCTCCTCGATTGGATGGTTGCCGTCGAGGAACGCCTGCATGTGCTCCGGCAGCCGGTAGAGCTCGTCGAGGATGAACTCGATCTCTTCCGGCGGAATCGTCCTCTTGACCTCGGCGAGCTTGAGGGCAAGCAGGCTGATGAGGGCGACCTGGGCCGTGAAGGTCTTCGACGCCGCGACGCCGACTTCGAGCCCCGTGCGGGTGTACAGCACCGAGTCGACCTCGCGCGTCAGCTGAGAGCCCATCATGTTCGTGATCGCGACAGTCCGGGCGCCCTTCTCCCGCGCGAGCTTCACTGCGGCGAGCACGTCGGCCGTCTCGCCGGATTGCGAGATTCCGATCACGAGCGTGTCCTTCGAGATGACCGGGTTCCGATACCGCCATTCACTCGCGACGTCCGGCTCGACAGGGATGCGCGCCCACTCCTCGATCACGTACCGCGCGACGACGCCCGCGTGGTAGGAGGTGCCGCAGGCGAGGATCACGATCCGCCGCAGGTTGCGGATCTCCTTGTCGGTCAGACCGATCCCTTCGAGCACGAGCTTGCCGTGGCGGACGCGGTCGCCGATCGTCTCGCGCACGCCCTCCGGTTGCTCGTAGATCTCCTTGAGCATGAAGGTCTCGTAGCCGGACTTCTCGGCGGCCTCGTCGTCCCAGTCGATCTCGATCACGTCACGCTCGACCGCTCCGTCCTCGACGCTCGTGAAGGTTGCGCCCTCGGAGGTGACCGACACGACCTCGCCGTCCTCGATCAGCTGCATCCTCCGCGTCTCCTTCAGGAACGCAGTGACGGCCGAGGCCAGGAACATCTCGCCGTCCCCGACACCGACGAGGAGCGGGCACTGCACGCGCGCGCCGACGAGCTGATCCGGGTGGTCGCTGTGAATGACGACGAACGCAAAATGCCCCTCGAGCTCCCGGTACGCGGCCCGGACAGCCTCGACGAGGTCGCCCTGGTAATGCCGTTCCACGAGGTGGAGGACGACCTCGGCGTCCGTCTCCGAGTTGAACTTGTGGCCGTCCGACTCGAGCGAGCGCTTCAGCTCTCGGAAGTTCTCGACGATCCCGTTGAGAACGAGGGCAGCCTTCCGCTCGTCGCAGCCGGTCAGCGGATGGGCATTCTGCTCGGAGACCTTTCCGTGCGTCGCCCAGCGCGTGTGGCCGAGCCCCGTCGATGACTGGGAGCCGTTGTGCTTTGCGACCTGCTTCAGGTTCTCGAGATTTCCCACGGCTCGGAGGTAGTCGAGCCCCCCGTCCTCGATCAGCGCGAGGCCAGCCGAGTCATAACCCCGGTACTCGAGGCGCTCGAGGCCATGAATGAGGAGCGGCTTCGCTCTCCGCGGCCCGACGTATCCGATGATTCCACACACCCTGGAGCTCCTTTCGCTTGCCTCGGGGCTTCAGGTTGACGGCTTTACCGGGAACTTCCGTAAGACGCGCAAGAGCCCGGCTTTCGCAACCCCCTGCGTCGGAGATCGGTCAACCGAGCTCTCGTAGAACGAGGTCGGTGATGGTACCACAGAGATCCCGCGCCTCGGCGTAATCCTGGGCTTCCGCAAGGACACGGACGACCGGCTCTGTGCCCGAGGGGCGAACGAGGATTCTGCCCCTGTCTCCGAGCTCTCCGTTGAGCCGGTCGACTTCGGCACTGAGGCTTTGCGGCAGGGCCCGCGTGGAGACCGGGACGTTCGCCTGCACCTGCGGATAGTGGGGCATGACCGCGGCGGCCTCGCTCAACGTCCGTCCCTTGAGAGCGCCGCAGAGCAGAAGCGCCGCTGCGAGACCATCCCCGGTGACGTGGTCGCGCAGATAGATGATGTGGCCCGATTGCTCGCCGCCGAGTGATCCGCCGTGGCCGCGAAGGGCCTCGAGCACGTACCGGTCGCCGACGGCGGTCGTCAGGACGCGGATTCCGCGCTCCCCCATGAGGCGGTGGAAGCCGAGATTCGTCATCACGGTCACGGCAACGAGCCCGACCTTCAGATCGAGAGCGAGGATCGCCAGGATCTGGTCGCCGTCCACCGAGCTGCCCTTTTCGTCGACCGCGAGCATGCGGTCGCCGTCGCCGTCGAAGGCGATGCCGAGATCGAACCCCCCGTCGGCGACGGTTCGCTGCAAGAGGGAGAGATCGGTCGCGCCGCACCCGACGTTGATGTTGTCGCCGTCCGGCGCGGCTGCGACAGGCGCGACCTCCGCGCCGAGCCGCTCGAAGGCCTGCGGTGCGATGCCGGAGTACGCCCCGTTTGCGCAGTCGACCGCGATCCTGAGCCCGGACAAGTCGCTCCCGAAGCGCTCGACGATGTGCTCGAAGTAACTGTCGGTCGCGACGCCGACCCGGTCGATCTCACCTGTCTCGTCGCCGGGCTCGGCGTCGAGCAGCGCCTCGATCTCCTCCTCGGCCGCGTCGGTCAGCTTCCGGCCCTCGGCGTCGAAGAGCTTCACGCCGTTGTACTCGGGCGGATTGTGAGACGCGGAGATGACCGCGCCGAGATCGAGCGCGAGCAACGCCACGGCCGGGGTCGGGAGCACACCCGCGAGGACCGCGTTCCCGCCTGCGGATGCGACTCCCCGTGCAAATGCCTCCTCGAGCTCGGGCCCGGACCCTCGCGTGTCGCGCCCGATGAAGACGCGGCCGCGGCCCGACCAGAGGGAAGAGGCGCGACCGAGACGCTCGACGAGATCTACGGTCAGGTCCTCGCCGACGACCCCTCGAACGCCGTCAGTCCCGAAATACCGTCTCGCCATTGGTGGAACCTAAATTCTCCCGAGCGAAGCGATGGGACTAACCCCCCCAAGCGCTGAAAGCGCAGCTTTCAGCGCTTAGAGAACTGAGGCGCTTTGCGCGCCTTGTGGAGGCCGGCCTTCTTGCGCTCGACCTTCCGCGCGTCGCGGGTGAGGAAGCCCTCGCGCTTGAGCGGGATCCGGAGCTCCGGATCGGCCTCGACGAGAGCGCGCGCGATGCCGTGCCGAACCGCGCCGGCCTGGCCGGACGGGCCGCCTCCTTGGACCCGTGCACGAAGGTCGTAGCGGCCTTCGGCACCGGCGAGCTTGAGCGGAGCCATCACGGACGTCCGATGCGCCGCCCGCGGGAAGTACTTCTCCAGCGTGCGCCCGTTGATCCAGGTCGTACCGTCGCCGGGCCGCAGGATGACTCGCGCGACAGAGGTCTTCCGCTTCCCTGTGCCCTGATACCGAGCCTGTTCAGCCATTTCCGTTCTCCAGTGGCAGCGGTTTGGGCGCCTGCGCTTCATGGGGATGCTCCGGGCCTGCGTAGATCTTCAGCTTGAGCAGCTGGGCGCGGCCGAGTCGGTTCCGAGGAAGCATCCCTCTTACGGCCTTGCGCAGGACCTCGGTGGGACGCCGCCTGAGCTCCTCGCGCAGCGGGCGGCTTCGGATCCCGCCGGGATAGCCGGAATGGCGGTAGTACATCTTGTCGTCGAGCTTTTTGCCGGTGACGGCGATCTTCTCCGCGTTGACCACGACGACGAAGTCGCCCGTGTCGACGTGCGGTGTGTACTGCGGCTTGCCCTTCCCGCGCAGCGTCTCGGCGATCTGCGTAGCGAGACGCCCGAGGGTCTTTCCCTCAGCGTCGACGACGTACCAGTGGCGCTCGATCTCGCCGGGCTTTGCATTCCATGTTTTCTGCATGATCAAAAAGGAGGCGGACTTGAAGCCCGCCGAGGGGACACTTTACCAGCGATTCAGCCTGCGGCCTGGGGCGCGGGACGGAGCCGGGCCAGGAAGATCGCGGGCGCCAGAGCGAGCAGCGTCGCGCCGATCGCCAACGCGGTGACGCCGAGCACGTCGAGGGCAATCCCGCCCAGCAGGGCAAGTGAGGCACCCGTGAGCCCGGCGACCAGGTCGTTCAATCCGAGCAGCTTGCCGCGCTCGGCGGGGCTCGTAGCGTCCGCGAGCTGCGCCGTCGCGGAAACGAAGGAGAGGTTCCAGCCCAGTCCGAGGCCGAAGAGGAGAACCGCGATCAGCGGCACGCTTTCGACCCATGTGAGCGCGATGCACGAGACGGCCATCACGGCGAGGCCGCCACCGAGTGCCGGCCCCCGCCCGATCCTGTCGATCAGCCGGCCGATGACGAGGACGAGCGCGTACATGCCGAGCACGTGCGCGCCGATGATGGGGAAGACGGAGCCCTGAGCGTGGTGGTGGTGATCGACCACCACGTAGCCGGTGAGGTTCATCACAGAGACCATCACCCCAAAGCTCGCGATCGCGGCCAGCATCGCGGGGAGGACACCTGGGCGGCGCACGATCTCGCTCAGCGGAGCCGCTGTCGCCGGCGCCACTTCGTCCCGGCCCACAGAGATGCGCTCTGCGATCAGCTTCGGGTCAGGCCTCACGGTCAGAACGACGGCACAGGCGACGAGCGACATGCCGGCAGCCGCGAGCCATGGGACCGTGAGCGTGCTCGCGGCGACGTCCTTGTCGGAGAAGAGCGGCCCGAACAGAGCAGGGCCAAGGATCGCGCCGAAGACCGACCCGAAGAGAACGAGCGAGATCCCGCGCGCCCTCCTCTCGGGCGGGTACATGTCGCCGGCGGCGGTACGGATGAGAAGCGTCACCGAGCCGGACACGCCGAGGAGGAGGAAGCCGGCGATGACGGCCACCGCGGAGTCCCAGTGGGTGCCCGCGGCGGTCACGACGCAGCCGAGCGACCCGAGCACGAAGCCGGTGGCAATCACGGGCACCCGGCCGAAGCGATCCATGGCCCGTCCGACCGGGAGCGCCGAAAGCGCGGCGGCGGCGAGGTAGATCGCAGGCCCGAGGCCGAGCAGCGACCTGAAGCCCGTGACGAGCACGAACGTCAGGGAGAGCACAGCCGCCGCCAGCGAGAGGACGGCGACATAGATGGCCAGAACCGCGGCGAGGATCGCCGTGTTCCGCCGGATGTTCAGACCTTCGGGCAAAGCACCGGCGATTGTAGGGTTGCCTGGATGCGGCTCCGCCTTGTAGTTGCAACGGTCGGTCTCATCGGCGTCCTCGCCGTCGGCCTGCCGGGCGCGTTCGCGCGGAGCGGGAGCGATCCGGGCGTCACTCCGAACTCGATCCTGCTCGGAGGGACCGTCCCCCTGACCGGCGACGAGGTTGCCTACGCCGCACTCGCGCGGGGCGCCGAGGCGTATTTCAAGTACGTCAATGCCCGTGGCGGCGTGCGCGGACGCGAGATCCGCTACCTCTACCTCGACGACCAATACAACCCGGCCGAGACGGCTCGCAAGACTCGGCAGCTCGTCCAGGACGAGAAGGTCTTCGCGATCTTCAACAGCGTCGGGACCGAGCACGTGCTGGCGGTGCGGCCGTACCTGAACCAGGCCGGCGTGCCTCAGCTCTTCGTGGGCAGTGGGCACTCTCTCCTCGCGCTCGAGCACAAGCGCTATCCGTGGTCGATGGGATACCTGCCCCGATTCGCGGGGGAAGGGGCGCTGTACGGCCGCTACATCGCTCGCACTCGTCCGCGGGCCAAGATCGGCGTGCTCCACGAGGACTCCGAGTACGGCCAGGACATGTTCGCGGGCCTGCGGCGAGGGCTCGGGAAGCTGTCTTCGCGAATCACGGCCGTCAAGACCTACAAGTTGTCCGACACCGACGTCAACTCCCAGATTTCGCGCCTGAAGAGCTCCGGCGCGGACACGATCATGATCTTCGCGCTCCCAACCCAGACGATTCAGGCCTTCCTCGCGATACGCAAGCTGGGCTGGCGGCCGCGCATCTTCGTCAACTCGGTGTCGATCGACCCGTTCGTGATGGAGGTCGTCCAGAAGAACACCGGCAAGCAGCTCGTCGAGGGGGCGATCTCGAGCGCGTTCCTCAAGGACCCGACCGACCCCGCACTCGCCGGCGATCCCGGCGTGAAGCTCTACAAGCAGATCCTGCGGCGCTACCTCCCGAGAGCGAAGGTCAAGGAGGTCGCGCACCTCTACGGGATGGCCGTTGCGTACACGATGGTCGATGCGCTACGCCGCTCGGGGGCGGAGCCGAGCCGCTCGAGCCTGCTGCGCGCGGCAACGCATCTCGATGAGCGCGCGAACCCGTTCTTCGTCAAGGGGATCGCGGTGAAGACCGGCCCGGATGACTACTACCCGGTCGAGAAGACGAGGATGCTGCGCTTCCACGCCGGCCGCTGGCGCCAGTTCGGCGGCCTCGCGAGCGTCCGCTGAGCTCCGAGCTTCTCAACGTCCGGACGCTGACGGACGGTGGCCAGCAGGCGGTCGAGATCGCGCGCGAGATCGAGACCTTTCTCGATGGTGCCGAGGACACGGTCGACCTGGCTCAGTACGACTTCCACCTCGCGCCCGAGACCGCCGCGATCGTCGGCGGGGCGATCAAGGCCGCGGCGGCGCGCGGCGTGACGGTTCGGATGATCTACAACGTCGACCACCGGAACCCGATCCCCGTCCCACCGCCGCCCGAGCCGGATGTCGAGCTGATCTCGTCGCTCGGCGTTCCGCATCGAGCCATCGCGGGCGAGCCCGATCTCATGCACCACAAGTACGTCGTCCGCGACCGCAAGCGCATCTGGACGGGATCGACGAACTGGACCGACGATTCCTGGTCGCGCCAAGAGAACGTGATCGTGACCGTCGAGTCAGCTGATCTTGCGCGCTCGTTCGCCAGGAACTTCGACGAGCTCTGGTCGAAGGGCGTCGTCGAGGAGAGCGGCTTCGTCGACCCGGACGAGGTCGAGGTCGGCGCGACGCAGGTCCGCGCCTGGTTCACGCCAGGTCACGGCGAGGAGCTCTCACAGCAGATCGCGACGGCGATCGGCTGCGCGCGGCGCCGGGTTCGCATCTGCTCGCCCGTCCTCACCGTGGCGCCGGTGCTCGCGACTTTGGCCCAACTCGTCTCCGAAGGCCGGCTCGATATCGCCGGCTGCCTCGACCGGCCGCAGGTGGAGGGCGTGATCCACGAGTGGCACCGGAACGGAAACTTCACCTGGAAGCTGCCACTTCTCCAGCGAGTGCTGACGGGGGAGTTCTCAGGGAAGCCGTCGACCCCGTACGGCTCCGGGCCCGTGCACGACTTCATGCATGCCAAGGTGACCGTGGCCGACGACGTCGTCTTCACGGGCAGCTTCAACCTCTCCCGCTCGGGCGAGCGAAACGCCGAGAACGTGCTCGAGATCCACGACGCCGCGCTCGCCGATCGCCTCGCGGCGTACATCGACGAGGTGCGCGCCCGCTACCCCCGTTTCGAGCCCCTAACGCATCCTTAACGGGGTCAGACCCTGTTAGGAAGGGACTGATACCTCTGACTCACCTGAGCGCTAACCTACGCCCTGCGGGAGTCGTTAGCTCAGAAGATTTCGGCGGGGGCCCATAGTTCCGTCGAACGGAAGAGCGCCAGCGCTGCAGTCAGCTGGAGGTGGCCGGATCGTTCCCGGCACGGCTCCCGCTATTAGGTCGGCGGCAGAAGCTCGCTCGGGTCGCCAGTTCCGACGCGACGACGCATCGCATCTAGGAGTTTCAGCACCTCATCGTGTTGCCGCTGGAACCGCTGGTCGTGGGCGAGATGCGGCACCGCGCTCCAGTGTTCCTTCGAATCCTCTACGGCAAAACGGGCGCGCTCTATGAGCGCGAGCAGTTCGGCGCGGTTGGGTTCTCGCGGCTGTACTTTTGTTACGGACCGTTTCCTAAGACGACGCGACTAGGTCCGGCGGCGGGCAGCGGCGCGTCGTCACGCCTGCTCCTGCTTCTTGCGGAGCGCGTCGACCTCAGCTTTTGGGACGGCGACGAGTCGCCGGGTCAAATCCTCGAACCGTTCAAACGGAGTCTGTTTGTCGGCAGGCTCAGAGCCGTTGTCGGCTTCGTCAGCCATGGTCAAATTGTACTCGCTGCTCTCCGTGGGCTTGTTCAGGCAAGAGCTGTCTCAGTCCCTTCGTTAAGCAGGGCGAGATAGCCCGTATACGAGTAGAGCTTGTTCCGAGAGCGTCCCGTCAGCTCGCTCACGATGCCGAGAGCCTCCAGGTGACCTGCGGCCTTCCCTACTGTGACCTCACTCAGCCCGAGCCGCTTCGCTGCAATCGGGATCATGAAGACGATTTCCCTGATCGCAATTTCGTGAAGCCGCGACGCTGAGCCAGCTGCGCGACCTAGCGTGTCGTGAACCTGGCGGCGGTCCGATTCAACGAGCTTGACGATCTCCTGGGTTGTCTTGGTCGCAGACTCGGAAACCTCGATCACGCCCTCGAGGAAGAAGCGCAGCCATTCTTCCCACGCCCCTTCTGTTCGAATTCTTTGTAGGGAGTCGTAGTACTCGTCGCGGTTCTCCTTGAGGTAGAGGCTCAGATACAGAAGCGGACGACGAAGCACCTTGCGCTCGGCGCACAGCAGAAGGGTGATCAGGAGCCTCCCCACGCGTCCGTTGCCGTCTAGGAAGGGGTGGATCGTCTCGAACTGGGCGTGTGCTAGAGCTGACTTCACAAGGATCGGCGTCTGTACTGGGTCGTCGTGAAGGAACTTCTCCAAAGCTCCGATGGCGGGCAGCACTTCATGAGCCGGCGGCGGAACGAATCGAGCCGTTCCTGGCCGCGAGCCCCCGATCCAGTTCTGGCTCCGGCGGAACTCGCCGGGTGTCTGATGGCCACCACGGACGCCATGCATAAGGAGTCCATGCATCTCCTTAATCAGACGGAGGCTAATTGGGAACCCTCCCTCGACGCGCTCGATCCCATGGTTCATCGCTCGTATGTAGTTCGAGGTTTCGCGGGCATCACTGATTGGGACGCCGGGCGTTACGTTGTGCTCGTAGAGGAGGAGGTCCGAGAGCGATGATTGGGTTCCCTCAATCTGGGATGAGAGAACCGCTTCCTTCCTGACGTACGAGTAAAGGAACAGATCCGGGTCGGGCAATAGCAATGTCACCCCGTCGAGCCGACCCAGGGCCTGATTCGCCCTATCGAGCAAGTCCTGCATGTTGGGGTCGATTTCCAACGGCGGACTAGGCGGCAGGGGCTTCGGCATAAAGGCCCGCACAGGCTCTTCACCTGTGGTGACTCGAACGAAGCGGCCAGCCCTATTACTCTCGCTAACGCGCCTTACTGGCTTACGCTTGGTTGCCATCGATACCAATCATCCTTTACCTGCCAAGATGCTACCTAAGGATACGGCGTTATCCTTTAGTTGGCGTATATGAGGTAAAGGATCGTTTTCTAAGGTCTTATAAAGCGTGGCCCGTTAGCTGCGAGTACGTCAGACGCCGACCTGAGACCGCCTGCAAGACCATCGTGAAGCGCCCAAGATCGGTTAGGTCACGCATGTTGAACGTGAAGGCCCGTTCATCGAGGTACCGGAACAAGTAGAACGGCTGAACGCTGATGTACGTGCCGTGAAGCCCACGCTTTAGCAGCGAAGGCGCGCGGATCGTCCACAGGGCGGAGCGCCGAGGCTGGGTTACTCCCACTCGATGGTGCTGGGCGGCTTGGAGGAGATGTCGAGCGCAACCCGGTTCACCGCCGGGATCTCGTTGATGATCCGGCTCGAGATCGTCTCGAGGAGGTCGTACGGAAGGCGAGCCCAGTCGGCCGTCATCGCATCCTCCGACGTCACGGCGCGGATCACGATCGGGTACGCGTACGTGCGCTCATCGCCTTGAACTCCCACCGAGCGGATCGCTGGTAGCACCGCAAAGCTTTGCCAGAGGTCCCGGTAGAGCCCAGCGCGCCTGATCTCTTCCTGGAGGATCGAGTCGGCCTCGCGCAGGATCTCGAGCCGCTCCTCGGTCACCTCGCCGATGATCCGGATCGCGAGCCCCGGCCCCGGGAACGGCTGGCGCCAGACCATCTTCTCCGGTAGGCCGAGCTCCTCGCCCACGCGCCGCACCTCGTCCTTGAACAGCATCCGCAGCGGCTCGACGAGCTCGAAGTCGATGTCTTCGGGCAGGCCGCCGACGTTGTGGTGCGACTTGATCGTCGCGGCGACACCCTCTCCTCCGCCGGACTCGATCACGTCCGAGTAGAGCGTGCCCTGCACGAGGTAGCGCATGTTGCCGAGCTTCCCCGACTCCTCTTCGAAGACCCGAATGAACTCCTCGCCGATCGCACGGCGCTTGTCCTCGGGATCGGTGACGCTCTCCAGCTTCGCGAGGAAGCGCTCTTCAGCGTCGACGTGCACAAGCGGGACGTGGAAGTGGTTCCGGAAGGTCTCGACGACCTGGCCCGCCTCCTCCTTGCGGAGAAAGCCGTGGTCGACGAAGACGCACGTCAGCTGGTCGCCGATCGCCTTGTAGACGAGCAGTGCCGCGACCGCGGAGTCGACTCCGCCTGAGAGCGCGCAGAGGACGCGCTGCGTCCCGACCTGCTCGCGGATGCGCTCGACCTGCTCCTCGATCACGGCCGCCGCCGTCCAGGTCGGGGGTGCGTCCGCAATGGTGTAGAGGAAGTTCTTCAGGAGGTCGTTCCCGTACGGCGTGTGCACGACCTCCGGGTGGAACTGGACTCCGTAGAGCCGCCGCTCCGGATCCTCGAAGGCGGTGATCGGCGTGGACTCCGACGAGGCGACGACGCGCGCCCCCTCCGGCGGAGCGGTCACAGAGTCGCGGTGGCTCATCCATCCGATCTGCTCCGACGGGAGATTGACGAAGAGCTCGCCCTCCTCGGCCTTGAACTCCGTCTTCCCGAACTCGGAGACGCCCGTGCGCTCGACGCGGCCGCCGAGATCCTGCGCCATGAGCTGCATCCCGTAGCAGATGCCGAGCATCGGGATCCCGAGCTCGAAGATGCTCGGATCGACTTTCGGCGCGCCCTCCGCGTAGACCGACGCGGGCCCACCCGACAGGACGAGCGCGAGCGGGTTCCGCGCGCGCACGGCCTCGGGCGAGATCGTGTGGGGCACGAGCTCCGAGTACACGCGGCACTCGCGCACGCGCCTGGCGATCAGCTGCGAGTACTGGCCACCGCAATCCAAAACGAGCACCGGCCGCTCTTCGGCGGCCGGCTCAGGCGTGGGCAGCGCGCGGAGCGCGCCCATCAGCCCATCCCGACTTGCTGGGCGTGCTGCAGCGACTTGCCCTCGGTCTTGATCGAGGGCGCGAGCATGATCTCGGCCTTCTGGAAGTCGTGTATCGACTCGTAGCCGCACGTGGCCATCGACGTCCGGAGCGCGCCCATCAGGTTCAGTGTGCCGTCGTTCTCCCGCGCCGGGCCGATGATGATCTCCTCGAGCGACGCAACCTGCTCGGTCTGCACGCGCGCGCCGCGCGGGAGCGTGGGATGGAAGGTCGCCATGCCCCAGTGGTAGCCCCGGCCCGGAGCCTCCTTCGCCCGCGCGAGGGGGGAGCCGACCATGACCGCGTCGGCGCCGCACGCGACGGCCTTGGCGATGTCGCCGCCGGTGCGCATGCCGCCGTCGGCGATCACGTTCACGTACTTGCCGGTCTCGAGCAAGTGCTGGACGCGGGCCGCGGCAGCGTCGGAGATGGCCGTCGCCTGCGGCACGCCTACGCCGAGGACGCCGCGGGTGGTGCACGCGTGACCGGGGCCGACGCCGACGAGCACGCCCTCGGCTCCTGTTCGCATCAGGTGCAGCGCCGTCTGGTAGGACGCGCAGCCGCCGACGAGAGTCGGGATCGGCAGCTCGGAGATGAACTCCTTCAGGTTCAGCGCCTGGCCGTTCGACGACACATGCTCTGCGGAGACGACGGTCCCCTGGATCACCAGGATGTCGAGCCCCGCCTCGAGCGCGAGCTCGTAGTGCTCGCGTACGCGCTGCGGCGTGAGCGAGCCGGCGACGAGGACGCCGGACCGCTTGATCTCGTCGATCCTCTCTGCGATCAGCTTCGGCTCGACGGGTCGCGCGTAGATCTCCTGAAGGCCGCGCGTCGCACGATTCTTCGGCAGCTTCGCGATGCGCTCGAGCTCGGCCGCGGGGTTCTCGTAGCGGGTGTAGATGCCTTCGAGGTTGAGGACGCCGAGGCCGCCGAGCTTGCCGAGCTGAATCGCCGTCTCCGGCGAGACGACGCCGTCCATCGCGGAGCCGAGGAGCGGCAGCTCGAGCAGGTGCGGCCCGAGCTTCCAGCCGATGTCGACGTCCTGCGGGTCGCGTGTCCGGCGGCTCGGGACGATCGCGATGTCGTCGAATCCGTAGGCGTGCCGTGCCTTCTTACCGCGGCCGATCTCTACGTCCACTCGTCTCCCTTCAGATGCAAAAAGCCCAGGCTCGTCTTGTCGCCTGGGCCAGAAAAACCGTTTCTCGCGTCCCCTTTCAAGTGGCAATCGATCGTATCAGCCTTACTCGACGACGGGCGCCCCGCGACAACTCGCTTTTCGATTCCGCCCATGTCAGCATCCACGGCTGGCTCAATGCTTCGGACCGCAACGATTTCCACTGCGTCCTTGCTCATCTTGGTTGGGTGCGGAACGTCGAAGCAGCCGAAATCCACTGATCCCCCGCCGCACGTGCTGGGCGCCCCACGCGTCCTCGTCAGCGCTCCAGGGCTGTCCGCGTTCGCACAGGACCACGGCCAGGTCGCCTGGTGGAGCGGTGGGCGCTGTCCGGCGGTGCACATCCGGACGGTGGCGACAGGCGCGGAGACGCGGATTCCGCAGGGACGGAAGTGCGCGCTGGCAGATTTCGACGGCTATCCCGCCCTCTCGTCGTTCGTCTTCGCCGGAGGGCGTGCTCTTTGGAGCGTCCACACCCACGGAAATTCCGACTACCAGCAGCCTCAAATGGCGTCCATCTCCGACCGCTTGATCCGGCCAGCCGGGTACGAGATCGCGAACGATGGCGATACCGACTTCAACGGCGAGTTCCTCGGCGGGATGGCAGGCGACGGCGCAACGCTTGTGTACGTGACCTACGGCGTCTCCCATGAGGAGTCGAACTACTACGTGGGCGGTTACTCCACCACGCGCGTCGACGGCGGCAAGGCCGTCAACGTTCCTGGCGCACCCGGCGCTTTCGCAGTGGCTGTTTCCGGCCGGCTCGCAGTGCTTCTTCCCCCAACGGGCGTCGACGACGACCACGATCCGTTCTCGGAAGACAGCACGCCCGTGGAGGTTCGCGATGTCCAAACGGGCGAACTGGTGGAGCGCATCAAGCACAGCGGGCGCGCATATGGCTCGATCGCGCTCACGCAACAGTTCGTTGCGCTTCTCGTCCAGGACGGGGCGTCGACCCGACTCGAGACTTACTCCGTCGACGGCGGCCACCGCCAGTCCCAGGCGAGTGTTCCATCGAACGCGACAAGCCTTTCGATTGCCGGAGAGACAGTTGTCTTTCGCACTGAAAACACGATCCATGCTCTCAATGCGAGAAGCGGGCGCTATTCGACCGTGGCAGTCACAAAGGAAACACCCATCGGCCTCTCGATCGAGGGCCGCAGGATCGCTTGGGGCGAGAACGGTCGGATAGTCGCGGTCTATCTGGCAGCGCGCTAGCCGGAGGTCACGAGGCGACTGGCTCGAGCTCGCCGACGTCGACGCCGCCCGTGAGGCGGCTCGCCTCGCGGGGGTCGAAGCGCCCCGCGCCGAGCTCGAGAGTCGAGGCGGCACCCGCCGCGACGGCCGCCCTGAGCGCGTCGTCGATCGGCTTGCCGGCATGCCTTGCCGACAGGAATCCGGCCAGGAGCACGTCGCCCGACCCGACCGAGGAGAGTGTCTCGACCCGGGGGGCGACGCAGCGGAACCGCTTGACCTCGCGCTCTTCGTGGAGGAGCGCGAAGCAGCCCGACTCCTGGGTGATGAGGACGTTTCGCGCGCCCAGCTCGGCGACCGAGTCGAGCGCGACGATGAAGTCCTGCTCCTCGTGGAACTCCTGTCCGACGAGGCCCTCGGCCTCACGCTGGTTCGGTGAGACGAGAAACGGCTCGGCGGCCATGCCCAGGCGAAGCGGCTCGCCCTCGGAGTCGAGGACGGTCTGCACCCCGCGGCGGTTCAAGTCGCGGATCACCTCTGCGTAGAAGTCGTCCTCGACGCCGCGCGGCAGCGACCCGGAGAAGACGACGGTCTTGGCCCCGTTTGCCAGGTAGTGGAGCTTGTCGCGGAGGATCTCGAGCTCGTCGGGCTCGACCTGCGGGCCCCACTCGTTGATCTCCGTGTACGAGGACGCTGTGGGATCGACGACGGCCGTGGAGGTGCGGGACTCGTCGCCGATGCGCACGAAGTCGTTGAGGATCGCCTCGGCGGTCAGCTCCTCGACGATGCGCGTGCCGGTCAGCCCGCCCGCAAGGCCGGTCGCCACGACCGGGATCTCGAGCCGCTTCAGCGCGCGGGCGACGTTGATGCCCTTGCCTCCGGCAAGCGTGAGCCCGCCGCCGCTCGCCCGGTGCCGCTGGCCCCGCTGGAAGTTCGGAACGGTGAGCGTCCGGTCGAGAGCTGCGTTGAGGGTGACGGTGATGATCATGGGTGAGTCTCCCGGTGACATTGGTGGATGCCTGGGTCGCTAGCACCAAGCCAGGCAAGGACGCAGGGAGCGCTCGGGCTAGGTAGCCCGGGCGCGACTGAGGACGCCGAATGGCGCAGCGTGATAGCGGGCCAGGCGCCGCCGAATGTCGCCGGGAGACTCACCCGATCCAGCCCCACATGTTGCGCGCCGTTTCGCCGATGTACCAGCCTGTGCGGTTCAGCTTGCCGGGCTTGGAGATCGAACGGGAGGCGACGAGCGGGGACCGCGCGATCACGCGGCGCCCGTCGTACACCCGAACCTCGCCCAGCGTCTGGCCCTTGACCACGGGCAGCTCGACACCCACAGGAGCGACGACGCGCTCCAGGAGGGGGCGATCGACGAGCACCGCTCGGCGCTGCGAGCGAGGAGCGACGAGCGAGAGCTCTCCGTGGCCGTAGGGAGTCTCGGCGGCCGCGTAGGTATGGCCGGCAGCGATGACGGAGACCACGCGGAACCGTGAGAGACCCCAGGTCATGAGCTCGACGAGATCCTCGTTCCGGGTCGACCGGGCCGGGCTCCCCAGGACGGTCGCGTACACGGTGACGCCTGGGCCGCGCACGGCAGCGACCTCCGACCAGCCGGCCGCGGAGGTATGGCCCGTCTTCACGCCGACGACACCCGGGTAGGTACCGAGCAGGTCGTTCCACGTATGCAAGTGCCGCCCCCCGGCGATCGTCGCGTCCCGCGTGGCGACGATCCGCCGGACGACGGGCTTCTGCATGAGCAGGCGGGCGAGAGTGGTCACGTCCCGCGCGCTCGACACGTGGCCGGCCGCATCGAGCCCGTCCGGGCGGACGAAGTGCGTGTCCGCCAGGCCGAGTTGCCGGGCGCGCCGGTTCATCATCGAGACGAAGCGGCTCTCGCTGCCGTGTCCGACATGGTCGGCGAGTGCCCACGCTGCGTCGTTCGCGCTCTGGATCAGGCAGGCCTCGAGCAGGTCCCGGACGGTCAGCCGCTCGCCGGCGTGCAAGTCGACGCTCGACTCGCCGATCTCCGCCGCCTCGGGCGAGACCATGACGACGTCGGAGAGCTGCGTTCGCTCGACGGTCAGCAGGACGGTCATCAGCTTCGTGAGACTCGCGATCGGGACCTGCTGCGCCTGGTTCCCCGCGAGCAGCACCTCTCCAGTGCGCCCGTCCGCAACGAGGTACGCGCGCGCGTCCACGCTGGGTCCAGCCGCGAGGGCGGAAGGAACGAGCAGGAGGACGGCCGCGAGGGAGAGCAGGCCGAGTTTCACGGTCGCGAAATGTACCCGTGCGTCAGAGAGCGCCGCGGACGACGAGCACTGCAGCGGTGACGAGCAGCAGGAAAGCGACCGGCAGCGCGTAACGCCGGGCCTCCGCCCGCCAGTCCAGGTCCCTCACCAGCCCGAGGCCGCCCAGACCTCGCTTTTCAGCCGGGCAGCCTCGGCCGCGGCGGCGGAGCGCCAGTCGTCGTCGGCCGTCCGGAAGGCGTAGAGCACCGAGCGCGAGGCCGCTACGAGGGCGCTGGCAGGACCGCTCGTGAACGCGCGGGCGACATCGGCCGCGCTCGCGCCCTGAGCGCCGACGCCCGGGAGCAGGAGCACGGCACGCGGCAGGAGCTTCCGAGCCTCCCCGACCGCGCGAGGATGAGTCGCTCCGACGACTGCCCCGACGCTGGAGAGGCCGCGCTCGCCGACGAGGTCCTCGCCCCACTCCGCGACCAGCCGCGCCACGTGCTGCCAGAGCGGGCTCCCGTCCGAGAGCGCGAGATCCTGGATGTCCGCGACACCCTCGTTCGAGGTCTTCACAAGGCAGAAGATGCCGGCGCCCTCGCGACGGCACGCGGCGAGGAACGGCTCGATCGAGTCGCGGCCGAGGTACGGGCTCACCGTGATCGCATCCGCGAGCGGCGGCTGACCGTCGCGGGGCTCGAGATAGGCCGTCGCGTACGCGCGCGCCGTCGAGCCGATGTCACCGCGCTTGGCGTCGGCGAGCACGATCAGGCCCGCGGTGCGCGCGTAGGCGCAGACGTCCTCGAGCGCGCGCATCCCCTCGGAGCCGAGTGCCTCGAAGAACGCGAGCTGGGGCTTCACGCCGACCGCGTACTGGGCGACCGCGTCGATCACTCCGCGGCAGAACCTGCTGAATGCGTCAGCCGCCTCGCTGCGGCCGAGGTGCGCGGCGCCGGCAAGCTCGACGGGAAGCAAGTCCGTGACCGGATCGAGCCCGACGATGAGCTGACTGCGCTTGCGCTCGACCGCTTCGGCGAGGCGGTCGCCGAACGTCGCCGCGCCGACCCTGGGTGCGGCCTCGAGATCCTGCGCCATCGCGCTCAGGTTAGCTGTGGCCCCGGAACGAGAACGGGGGCCGCTTGATCAGCGGCCCCCGTCAAAGCTTCGATTGCGCGTCGACCTACATCGGGTGGCCGGCGCCGCTCTTTACCGCCTGCTTGAGCTGGCTACCCGCCGAGAACTTCGGAACCGTCGTTGCGGCGATCTGCACCCGCTCCGTGGGGTTCCTCGGGTTGACGCCCTGCCGTGCGGCGCGCGCCTGCGTCGTGAACTTGCCGAAGCCCGTAAAGGCGACCTCGCCGCCTCCGCGTAGGACGTCGGTGATCGAGTCCAGAAAGGCGTCCACGGCCTCGGCCGCGTCGCGCTTCGAAAGATTCGCCCTGTCGGCGACCTTGTCGACGAACTCCTGTTTTGTCACGTGCATCCTCCCTCTAACGGTTCAGTTATCCGCAATCGGACCCTAACAGCCAAGCCGTTTCGGCTCAACCATGCGGTTTTGCGGCGGTTTTCTGCGTACCGAGCAACTCTCCTGCCCGAAAAAGGGGCATCAGACGGGCCCCACGGCGCGCGAGAGCGTCCACTCCGCCCTCCTCGCGATCGACCACGCAGACCGCGATTCGGCACTCGAGGCCGGCCTCCCGAAGGGCTTCGAGAGCCTCGACGGCAGCCCCGCCTGAGGTCACGACGTCCTCGACGAGGCACACGCGCTCACCCGGTTCGAACACCCCTTCCAGGCGATTTGCGGTCCCGTACTCCTTCGCCTGCTTGCGGACGATCAGGA
This sequence comes from Actinomycetota bacterium, assembly GCA_038040395.1. Lineage (GTDB taxonomy): Bacteria > Actinomycetota > Thermoleophilia > Gaiellales > Gaiellaceae > VAXT01. The sequence continues at coordinate 70,948 of JBBPIJ010000007.1, read as the reverse complement.
ACGGCAGGCCGGACGAGAGCGACGCTGCCGCGGCGAGCGCCACGGCGCCGAGCTCCGGCCCTGCCAGTCGCGCCGTATCCGGCTCGTGCTCGGCGACTGCTGCCGCGATGTGGTCGCCGAGCGCGGCGAGCAGGTCGGGGCGGGTCTCGAAGCGGTACTTGTCGAGGTAATAGCTCGAACGCCGGCCCGAACGGAGGACGAAGTTACCCTCGAGGTACGCGTGCTTCCGAAGAGCAACGGCGAGCTCTTCCCGTCTCACGAGCGAGCCGTGCGAAGAGCGTCGTGCACGAGCGGCACTAGGCGGGCCGCCTCCGCCGAGGCGCCGTCGAGCGAGATCACCGAGCCGTCCCCGAAGTAGAGGTCAATGCGATCGTGCGCGCGGCCCCGCCTCGCATAGAGCCCGATGCCGAGCAGCGACGCGGCGCCGAACACGATCGCGACGATCCTACGACGGCCCACTGGCCTTTGCCCGCGGTCGACGCTTCGGCTTGGGCTTCTCGGCGGCGCGCCGCAAGCAGCTCTTGAGGTCGTAGAAGACGAGGCCGGCCGTCGGCGAAGGTCCGGTCACGGCGGCGATCAGCCGCTCTCCGTCGCGGGCGACGAACAGGCTGCCCTCGCCGGTCGCCGCCTCGATCTGCGTCAGCTCGCCCTCGCGAAGGCCCGCGGCGGAGTCGAAGAGGGCACGCGCCGATGTGGCGAGCCGGGCTCCAGCCTCGTCGGAGATCGTCGCCGCGGCCACGGCGCTGCCGTCGAAGAGGACAGCGGCTTGCACTTGCGAAGAGATCTCGGTCAGCTCGGCAAGCGCCGTGTGCGCCTCGGTCATCGCGCGCAAAGCTAACAGCCCAGGGACTAGCCTCCCGCACTATGCGCCAGGTCTTCGAAAAGTTCTTCGCCGACCGGGGGACCCACCTCGCCGCAATGATCGCGTACTTCGCGCTGCTTTCGTTCGTGCCCCTCCTCTTCCTCGCGCTAGCGCTGCTCGGCTTCGCAGGCAGGGCCGACGAGTCCAGCTTCCTCGTAACGGAGCTGAACAAGGCGTTCCCCTCGAGCTCGGTCGACGGCATTCTCAAGGTCGTCCGCTCCATCCAGGACAACGCGGCGACGCTGGGCGTGATCGGCGGGGTGTTCGTCGGCTGGACGTCGCTCTCCCTCTTCAGCGTGCTCGAGTCGGCCTTCAACATCGTCTACGGCAAGCCCAACCGCTCCTTCCTGCACGGGAAGCTGATCGCCGTGACGCTGCTCGTGGGCTCCCTCGTGACGCTCTTCGTCGGGCTCTTCGTCGGATCGTTCGGATACGAGATCCTGAAACGCCTCGCCGGCGGCTTCTTCGCCAACGACTACGTCGCCTACGGGATCTCAGTCCTCATCTCGACGGCCTCCGTGTTCGTCTTCCTGTTCTCGGTCTACTACCTGCTGACGAACGAGAAGCTGACATTCAAGGAAGTTCTGCCGGGCGCGATCGTCGCGACGGTCGCCCTCGAGGCGAGCTTCCAGTTGCTGCCGGTGTATCTCCGGCTCTCGAGAGACGTGATCGCTCTTCAGGCCTTCGGCGCGCCCGCGTTGCTGCTCGTCTGGCTCTACCTGATGGCCAACGTGATCGTCTTCGGCGCCGAGGTCAACTGGTGGCTCGCGCGCGGGCGACAGCAGGCGGTCGAGCTCGAAGAGGCCACCGGCCTTGCCTGAGCGGCGGGATACCACACCTCGTACTTAGCAACAGTCTGTTGCTAAGTCTGCGAGGTGAGGGCCTCTAGAAAGGCGCTCGCCGCTCGGGCTCGGTGCGAGTTTTCGGCCTTCCAGCTGTTGCCTAGCTCGGCAACGGTGCTCACCTCGCCCTCGGGGACAAAGACCGGGTCGAAGCCGAACCCTTCGCTTCCTCTCGGCGCTTCGGCGATCCGGCCCTCGAGGATGCCGGTGCCGCGATGCTCGGTTCCGTCCGGCGCCAACGCCACGAGCTCGCTGACGTAGCGCGCGCGGCGGCCCTCGCCTTCGACGCCGCGCAGCTCCTCGATCGCGCGCTCGGCCTCACGCCCGGCGGCCCACCGAGACGACCTGACCCCAGGCCCGCCTCCAAGCGCTGCGAGCTCGACTCCCGAGTCCTCCCCGAGCACCCAGCCGTCCGGAGCCAGCCCGTGGCCGTGGACCGCCTTCGCCCGCGCGTTCTCGTAATACGTGTCGCCGTCCTCCGGCGGATAGGCGGCAGCGCCGAGGGGCTCGATGTCCCACCCGGGCATGGCGTGGCGGAGCTCGCGGAGCTTGTTCTCGTTCGACGACGCCAGACGCGCTAGCTGGCCCACCGCACCCCGAGCACCTGCTCGAGGCGCATCAGCTCCGCCGTCACCGCATGCTCCGGTGCGCCTCCGAGGCGAACGTCGAGCACTACCCGCTGCCGTTCGCGCGCGTCCTCGAGCTCGAATGCCCTGACAGTCGCGCCGGTCTTCTCGAGCGCCTCGACGAGCACCGCCGGGCTCTCGCTCGGGCCGAGCTCGACTTCGAGGCGCCGCTCCCCGGGCCGGATTCGCTCGAACAGGCGGTGGGCCACGATGCGCAGCGGCCACAGGCTGACGAGCACGACCACGGTCGTGATCACGGCGGCGCTGTAGTAGCCCGCGCCCGAAGCGATGCCGATCGCGGCGACGACCCAGAGACTCGCTGCCGTCGTGAGCCCGCGAATCGACAGCCCCTGGCGGATGATCGCGCCCGCCCCGAGGAAGCCGATGCCGGTCACGATCTGCGCGGCGATTCGGGTGGGGTCGTACGTCACCCCGCTTTTCTGAGAGAAATGGAAGTCGCCCCACCCGTAAGCGGAGACGATCGTGAAGAGCGCCGCGCCGACCGCGACCAGGAGGTGCGTCCGCAGCCCGGCCTCGCGCTCGCGCAGCTCCCGCTCTGCTCCGATCGCCCCGCCCAGGACTCCGGCGAGGACGACCCTCACCAGCACCTCGGCCCAGTGCAGCTCAGGCGGCACGGGCCGCCTCCACTGCGTCGCGCTGCGCGGCGCCGATCTCCTCGATTCCGGCCTCGGCGAGGTCGAGCAGCTCGTCGAGCTGCTCTCGGTCGAGCGGCGCGCGCTCCGCAGTCGCCTGCACTTCGATCAGGCGCCCGTCGCCGGCCATCACGACGTTGACGTCCACCTCGGCGGACGAGTCCTCTGGATAGTCGAGGTCGAGGACAGCCTCTCCTTCGACGATTCCGACGGAGACGGCGCCAACGGAGTCCGTCAGCACCTTCCCGAGGCCCATGTGGTCGAGCGCGCGCCGAGCCGCGACGTACGCGCCCGAGATCGCCGCGCAACGGGTTCCTCCGTCCGCCTGGATGACGTCGCAGTCGATCCAGAGAGTTCGCTCGCCGAGAGCGTCCAGGTCGGCGACGGCGCGCAGCGCGCGGCCAATCAACCGTTGGATCTCGACGGTCCTGCCCTTCTGCTTGCCCGCGCTCGCCTCGCGCTGGGTGCGCTGGCCCGTCGAGGCGGGCAGCATCGAGTACTCCGCGGTCAGCCAGCCACGGCCGCGACCGGAGAGCCAGCGGGGAACTCCTTCCTCGATCGAGGCGGTGCAGAGCACGCGTGTCTTCCCGAAGGAGATCAGCGCCGACCCGTTCGCCTGCTCCAGGTAGTCCGGCTCGATCTCGAGCGCCCGGAGCTCGTCGGACCTACGCCCGCTCGGCCGGCTCATGCGGCTGCCGCCTCGAGCTCCGCGATCGCGACCTGCTCGACCTGACCCAGCGGCAACTGCAGGAACCGCTCGCCGAGCGCTCGGAAGCGCTCGGGGTCGCCGGTCGTGAGGAAGCGGTAGGAGCCCTCGCGGGCCGGTTCATTGGCGATGCCTTTCCGCTCGAGGGTCTCAGCCACCTCGCGGGCAGTCTCCTCGGCCGAGAAGACGAGCGTGACGCCGCGCCCGAAGACGCGCTGGAAGATCGGACGGATCAGCGGGTAGTGCGTGCAGCCGAGGATCACCGTGTCCACGCCGGCCTCCTTGAGCGGCGCGGCGTACTCGCGCACTGCCTGGACGGTCTCCTCGCCGAAAGGCTCGTCGCTCTCGATCAGCGGCACGAGCCGCGGACAGGCGACCGGGAAGAAGCGAACCCCCGCGTCGAGGGTGCGCACGAGGTCGGCGTAGCGGCCGGCGGTGACCGTCGCCTGGGTCGCGAGGAGCCCGATCCGGCGATTGCGGGTCGTCTGCACGGCGGCGTGCGCCTCGGGCGTGATCACGCCGACGATCGGTACCTCCAGGCGCCCCTGGAGGTCGGGGAGAGCCGCGGACGTGGCCGCATTGCAGGCCGCCACGATCAGCTTCACGCCCTGCCCTTCGAGGTAGCCGGCGATCTCTCCCGCAAAGCGGCGGATCTCGCCGAGCTCACGCGGACCGTACGGAAGACGCGCGAGATCCCCGAGGTAGACGAAGTCCTCGTGCGGCATCGTCACGAGGCATTCGTGGAGGACGGTGAGCCCTCCGGTTCCGGAGTCGAACACGCCTACGGGACGAGGATCCATGCCGCGATTGTAGGCTCGTGCCATGCGCTACCTCGTCGCAGCCCTCGCCGCCCTCGTCCTGGCCGCTACCGGCACGGCCTCGGCCGCCTTTACGAAGACCGATCTGATGCTCCCGATGAGCGACGGAGCGCGGCTCGCCGCCACCTACTACCTGCCGGAAGGCACGGCCCCGGCCGGCGGCTGGCCGACCGTGCTGCTGCTGCACGGGCTCGGCGAGAGCCGCACGGATACGACCAACGCGGTCGGCATGTCGATCAACACGATCGCCGAGACCCAGCTCGTTCCGCAGGGCTATGCCGCCCTGACCTTCGACGCCCGCGGGCACGGCGAGTCGGAGGGCCTCGTCGGGATCGACGGGCCGCGCGAGATTCAGGACGTGCGCGAGCTCTTCAACTGGCTCACCTCGCGCGCGAGCATCAATCCACAGCAGATCGGCGCGTTCGGCTACTCGTACGGCGGCGGCGCCATCTGGCGCGCGACGGCCGAGGGCGTCCCGTTCGCGGCGATCGCGCCCACGGCGACGTGGACCGACCTGTACGCCGCGCTCGCTCCGCAGGATCTCGCTCGCTCCGGTGTCGTCCTCGGGTTCTGGCAGTCGATCGCCGCGCGAGCCGCGCCCGAGGTCGAGCCGATCCTCCAGGACGCCCTCGCCGGGCGGAACCTGCCCGCGGTGCGCGCCTTCACTGCCCAGCGCTCGACCCGCCCGCTCCTCGGCCAGATCAAGGTGCCGACGTTCTTGCTCCAGGGGCGGCGCGACTTCGCGTTCGACACCGCCCAGGCTCTCGCCGCGTACTCGCGCATCAAAGGCCCGAAGAGGATCTACTTCGCCGATTTCGGCCATGCGCCCTCGTTGCTGCCGGCAGGTGAGCTCGGGCACGTCCTCCCGGAGGTGCGGCTCTGGTTCGACCGCTTCCTGAAGGGGCTGCCGAACGGGATCGACAAGCAGCGTCCGGTGGAGCTCGCTCCCGATCCGTGGACCGGGCGAACCTTCTCCTACCGCACACTGCCGTTGCGGCGCACGCTCAAGGTGTCGTTCCCCGGCAACGCCACGATCGCAGCGAGCGGGAAGGTCGCGCGGACAAAAAGACGCATGCGGGCACGGCTCGAGACGTTCGGGCCTCCCATCGCCCGGCTCTCGCTTGCGAGCTCGACCGGGTGGCCGCACGTCGTCGTCGTCCTCTCGGCCTTGACTCCGCAGGGCAAGGAGATCGTGGTCAGCTCCGGTGGTGCGCGCGTGCGGCTCGGGGAGCGCCCGAAGCGCCTCGTGGTGAAGCTGATCAGCCAGGTGACGAACGTCCCGCCCGGCTCACGGCTTCGCCTGACGGTTGCCGGATCGTCCACGGCCCAGAGCCCTGGGAACCTCCTCTACCTGTCGAGCGTTCCGCGCGGCGCGCGCCTCGACGTCGGTCCCGCGACCCTGTCGGTGCCGCACCTCATCCGCCCTGTCTCGCGTTGACCTCACAACTCGGTTGACCCGGCGGTCGGGCAGCCTGTTAACTCAGCAGTGCGCTTTTCGTCTCAAGTCCTGCACTCCGAGGAAAGGAAAGGCTCTATGAGAAGGTCCATTCGCCTGGCGATCACCGCCGGTGCGGCGCTCGTCACGCTCGCGTTTGCCGGCTCCGCCTGGGCGGCATACGCCCCGAGCCTCATCGCGACGTCGCTGAGCAACGCGCCCGGCGCGCCGACGACGATGCTCCTTGGCCACGTCCAGGCACCGGACGAGGACCCGACCGCGAAGGACACGATCTACGCTCCTACGGGCTACGGGGTCACGCTCGGCCAGGCCGTCGGGTCGAAGATCGGCGACGTCAGCGCGACGCTGATCCTTCGTGGCGGCGGCAACGCGCAGGTCGACGTCGAGGGAGAGGTCATCGTCGACGACCCGGCGTTGCATCCCAACGATCCGTGCGCTCCCGGGATCCACGGAGCCGTCTGGAAGCTGAACATCACGGTCGCAGGCACCCCGCTCACGGTCCCGATGTACGTGGACGCGATCACGGCCGGGCCGGAGGCCGCATTCGCCTCGGCGAAGATCCAGCTCTGTCTCGCAGGCCCGATCGGCACGCCGGCCGGCGCGCAGCTGCTCTTCGCGCTCTTCGACGTGAACGGCGTCTTCAGGAATCCGACCACCACGACGGATCGGCTCTGGCGCGCGCTCTTCACCCCGTACACGCCGGGCACTCCGAACCCGAACCCCGGCGGGACGACCGAAGGCCAGGCTGTCGTGCCGGGCCGGGTCAGCCTCAAGCTGACGGTGAAGAGCCTGAGGCACGGCCGGATCGTGATCTCCGGACAGCTGCTCGTCTCCGGTTCGCCGTTCCGGGGAGCGAAGGTCGAGCTGTACGTGGGCAGCAGGAAGGTGGCCACCGCCACGACGAACGCCACCGGACGCTTCACCGTCAAGAAACGGATCAAGAAGAAGACGAAGTACCGCGGGCTCGTGGCGTTCGTCGGCAGCCTCGCGAGCTGCCCGGCGGCCGCCTTACCGGGCGTGCCGCGGGGATGCCAGTCGGCGACGATTGCCTTCGTCGCCACGAGCAACACCGTCACCGCCCGCCGAAGAAGGTAGTTAGCTCGAATCGCGTTGGTGGGGCCTCTTCGGAGGCCCCACCGGCGTTCTCGTATCCTGGCGGGCATGGGTGCTGTGATCCGCGTCGGCACGTGCTCCTGGGCCGACGAGGCCCTGTCGAAGTACTGGTATCCGAAGGGCGTGCCGCCCGCGGAGCGGCTGGGCTATTACGCGGAGCACTTCGACACCGTCGAGGTCGACTCGACGTACTACCGGCTGCCGGACCGGGCGATGGTCGAGCGCTGGGCCGAGCGCACACCCGAGGGGTTCGTCATGCACGTGAAGGCCTTCGGCGTCATGACCCGGCACCCGGTGAAGGTCGAGCAGCTCCCGCCCGACCTGCGTGACGCCGCGCCAAAGGACGAGCGGGGCCGGGTCGACAGGCCGCCGCGGGAGTTCCGGGCCGAGATCTTCAGCCGCTTCCTCGAGGCGCTCGAGCCGCTTCGCTCGTCGGGGAAGCTGGGCGGGCTCCTCTTCCAGTTCCCGCCGTACGTCGTCCCCAAGGAGGCTTCGCTCGACTACCTCGCGTGGGCCCGGGAACAGGTCGGCGGCGACGAGATGCTCGTCGAGTTTCGGCACCGAAGCTGGCTCGACGAGGCCCATCGCGAGGAGACGCTTCGCTTCCTCGAGGAGCACAGGATGAGCCACGTGGTCGTGGATGCGCCCCGCTCGGAGGGGAAGAACGTCCCGCTCACGGTCTTCGGGCTGACGACGCCGATCCTCTACGTGCGCCTGCACGGACGAAACGCGGAGACGTGGAACGCACGGGGCGGAAGCGCGGCCGAGCGGTTCGACTACCTCTACTCCGAAGAGGAGCTGGCCGAGTGGGTAGGCCCGCTTCAGGAGCTCTCCGCTGAAGCCGAGCAGGCCTACGTGCTCTTCAACAACAACAACCGCAGCTCGGTCGGCGGCCGCGAGGTCGCTCAGGCCCCGACGAACGCGGACATGCTCCGCAAGCTGCTCGCGAAGGAGAGCGTCCCCGTCTCGTAGCTCTCAGCGGTGCTCGACGAGAACCGCGCCGTCCAAAGCGCCGGCCTCGTCGAGCCCCAGCGCCGCGCCTTCGATGCCGAGAGCGCCGGCCAACTGGGCGAGGTGCTCTTCCGCCGGCGGCAGCTCAGCCGGCGAGTCGGCGGTGCGGGCGACGGCTCTCAGCGTCGCCGGCTCGGCTCCGGTCAACCGGGAAAGAAGCGTCGGGTTCGCACGCAGCGCCATCGCGTCGCCGGGGGGCAGCGCGCCGTAGTACTCGGGCACGGAGAGGTACTCGTCCATCATCTGGCCCCGCTCGAACGCGATCAGGCGCACGACGTCGCCTCGCTCGGCGCTCAGGGCGATCACGACCCCGCCGGTGACGTACGAGAGCTCAGAAGCGAGCTTGCGAAGCCGGTCGGGCTCCGCGCCCGCGGACTCGTCGTACACGCCGATCCACCCGTTCGCAGGAGCCGAGACGACCGTCGCGCGCGAGCGTACGACCCGCGGGCCGAAGCGGGCGACGGCCTTCTCGACGGCGCTCTGGTCGTCGGTCTGGACATGCACGGATCCGATCGACGGCACGGCGCCTCCCGCCAGCCGCTCCTCGAGCGAGCCGAGCTCGGTGAGCAGCGAGCGCCGGTAGTCCGTGAACCCGAGCCGCCGCCAGTACACAAGCGCCTCCTCGTTCGGCAGCTCGACGTTCAGCGAGACGTGCTCGGCGCCCTGCTCGCGAAAGTACACGACGAGGTCGCGCACGAGCTCCTTGCCGCCACCCTGGCCGCGGGCCTCCGGGCGGACGTAGACGAGGCTGACGTGCCCCACCCCTTCCCGGAGCTCTCCCTTCGCCATCCCGACCACGGCGTCGTCGGCCTCGGTGACGACGACACGGCCTTCGCGGAGGTACGAGTCGGGCAACGGCGGCGGCGGATAGGGCCTCGCCCAGTGCTCGTCCAGATACGCGGCGACGAGCTCCTCGAGAACCGGGAAGTCCGCCTCGGCCGCCTCGCGGACCCTCAACGCGCAGCGAGCAGCTCGAGCTCGGCTGCGATCGAAGGGCGCTCGCTCGCTCGCGCCACCCAGGCGGAGAGCTCGGAATGCGGTTCGAGGTCGACACCCAGAGAGGAGCGCGCGCGAAGGATCCACGGCAGGTACGCGGCATCCGCGAGCCCGAACTCGGAGCCGGTGAGAAACGGCTGGGCCGCCAGCAGGGAATCGAGCGCCCTCAATTGCCGGTGGAGCTCCGTCGCCGCCGTCTCGTCGCCGCGGCGCAACGCGTAGTAGGGGCGGCTCAGCGCATCGAAGCGATCGACGAGAAGGCGGCCGAGAGCTCGCGCGGCCGCATCGGCGGGCCAAAGAGGAGGCTCGGGATAGCGCTCGTCGAGGTACTCGTTGATCACGGCCGACTCGGGCAGGACGAAGGCGCCCTCCTCGAGCACCGGCACCTTGCCGAGCGGGTTCTTCTCGTAGACCCAGGCCGGGCGGTCGTCGAGGTCGACGACGACGGTCTCGTACTCGAGCCCCTTCTCCGCGAGCACGATGCGGACCCGTGCGCAGTACGGACAGCGGTCGGCGTCGTAGAGCGTGAGCACGGGCTCGATGCTAAGTGCCACGCATGAGGCCTGCGAGGAGGTAGTGAGCGGTCAGGTTCTCGAACGGCGCGAACCGCTCGCCCAGCGCGCGCACCTCTTCGATCGACAGGTCTCGACCCTCGGCATAGAAGCGGGAGACGGCCTTCCGCACGGCGAGGTCGCCAGCGGGCCAGGCTCGAGGCCGCGCGAGATGCCGGGCCAGGAACCAGTCTGCGGTCCACTCCCCGATGCCGGGCAGCGCTGTCAGCGTGTCCTTGACCTTGTCGTCGGGAAGGAGGCCGAGCCCTGCGAGGTCGAGGTCGCTGCGCGCGAGCCCGACGGCGTACTCGGCCTTGCGACGGGAGAAGCCCAGGGATGTGAGCTCCTCGGGCTCGGCGCCGGCCATCCGCTCGCGTGCCGGGAAGGCATAGGCGTGCTCGGCCGGAACGCCGAAGCGTTCGATCAGCCGGTTCCTGATCGCGAACGCCGCATAGAGCGAGACCTGCTGCGCGGTGATCGATGTCACGAGGCTCTCGAACGGTTCGACCGCGATCGGAGGCCTCAGGCCGCGAAGCTCCTCGACGAGCGCGGCGAGCGTCGGGTCGCCCGTGGCGAAGCCGTAGAACTCGTCGAGGTCGAACTCGGCGCCCAGCAGCCTGCGGACGACCGGCTTCGTTCTCGAGTCGAGCGGCTCGACATCGACGCCTCCTTCGGCGGAGCCGATGCGCACCTCTCGCCCGTCCACGACTCGGAGGAGCGCGTCTTCGTGCCAGAGGTTCGCAAGGTCGGGGCCAAACGCCCGGTAGCGCTCGGTGGACAGCTCGAACGCGTACGGCTCGGGCATTCGCAGGAGCGCCATGTCCCGGGAAACTAGCCGCGTGTAGGCAGCGCTTCGGACAACGCATGGAAGTCCGAGAAAGGCTCGAAGGGCGTACCCCGCTCGGTGAGATAGCGGGCCAGACCGGCCGTGGCGAAGACCCGGTCGGCGGCAAGCGCGGCACAACGATCGGAGTAGCCGTCGCCGACGTAGACGACCTCGCCGTCCGGCAAGAGCGTCCGCTTGCACGACTCGCCGCACTCGTCGCAATCGTCCGGATAGTTCCATTGCACGCGCCAGCCGTCCGGTCGGGGATCGATTCGGTTCGCATGGACAGGGACCTCCACGCCTTCCCGTTCGAGCACCGGCTCGATCAGCTCGTGGAAACCGCTCGAGACGATGTGAACGTCCCAGCCGGTGTCGCGGGCGCCCGAAACGAACTCGGCGAAACCCGGCCTGACCTTCGCGTGCTCGAGCACCCAGGCAACGATCTCGTCGAGCGGTGCCGTGACCGGCGCGAACTCCCGCGTGATCACCTCGCGCAGCGGGAGTCGGCCTTCGTCGAGCCCGTCCTCCACCTCCTGGTAGACCGTCGGGTCGCCGAACTCCTTTGCAGCCCGGTCGAGGAGATCGGACTCGGTGACGGTGCCGTCGTAGTCGAGAACGACAGATCGGGTCATCGGCGCGCTTTCGTCACGACTCCGTACTAGATCAGCTCGTGGGCGCGCCGCCGCCTCGGCGAGCGCTAGTTGCTAGTCCATACGATTTCTGATCGCGTAGGCCGTGGCCTCGAAACGGTTGCTCATGTGAAGCTTCGCGAGGATGTTCGAGACGTGATTGCGAACCGTGTGCGGGCTGATGAAGAGGACCTCGGCGATCTCGGCGTTACGTTTTCCGTTTGCGAGCAGCTTCAGGATCTCGAGCTCTCGCTCGGACAGGTCGTTGAACACACACTGCTCCGCCGCTGTGCGGCGATCTTCCGCTCGCATGTGCTTGAAGAGCTTCGCGCCGACCACGCCTGAGATCAGCGACTCGCCCGCGACAGCGGCTTTGATCCCGGCGACCAGCGACTGGAGCGACGTTCCCTTGAGGAGGTAGCCGCACGCTCCCGCAGCGATCGCGTCGACAACACTCTGCTCCTGTGCGTCGATCGTGAGAACGACCACGCGCGTTCGCGGAGCGATCTCGGCGATTCGCCGTGTCGCTTCGATCCCGGGCAGGCCGGGCATCTCGAGATCCATGAGCACGACGTCCGGCGCGCATTGCGCCACCAGGTCCAGCGCGCTCGCGCCGTCGGCGACTGCCCCGACGATTTTCAAGCCTTCGTTTGCGAGCAGATCAGCGAGACCCGTCCGAAACAGCTGATGGTCGTCGACGATGAGGACGTGGACCGGTTCTCCGGCATCCCCCGTACGACTCGCTTCTGATGGGACAGTCGAACCACTCGGTCCGGCTGTCCGCCCCGATTCTCCCCCGATTTTGGCCACAGCTTCCTTTCAGGGTTCTCCCTTCAACCGTGTGCGCAGAAGTGAGATCTGTCAATAGGACGTTTCAGGACCGCCGAACTTGCGGTCTACTGGAGAGAACCGTGCAGGGTGGCTCTGGCCCCTGCGGCTCGCGAGGCGCGCTTATCGAATGCGCGTCTTGAGGACCGTGGGCTGATAGCCCGCTTTGGTGGCGCGATAGGTGATGGTTCCCCGGCGCTTCGGGTGAATCACGAAGCGCACTCTTCCCGCCCGATTCGTCCGGGCCGCTTGGGGCCGCAAGCCTGCACCCGACACGCGGATCGTCACCCCGTTGACGGGGGCGCGGGACGAGCCGGTCACGATCAGCGACACGGCGGTCGATCGTCCGCGCACGGGCTTCCCCTTAGCCGCAAGCCGCATTCGCTTCGCGACCCCGATCTGCTGCACAGGCGTGTAGTCGCCTACGTTGTTTCCCTCGTCGACACCCGCGACCCGCCAGAAGAACGAGAGCGGACTGTTCGCGAGGTACGCGGGTTGCGTCAGCACCGGCGCATAGCTCGTATTGTCCGTCGTGACGTCCTCGACGGTCAGCGCGAAGTCCTGGCGGGACGCGATTTGCAGGCGGTAGCGCTTGATCCCGGGCTTCGGCTCCCAACTGAGAACTACGTGCTGCCGGGAAGCGTCCGACCGCGCCCCGCCCGGCTCACCGATCGTCCGCGTGAAGGGCAAGGTGCCGGAATAGGGACCGGGAACCGAGCCGAAGAGGGCCTTGGGGAAGTTGGCCCGCACCTTCCAATGGAAGAGGCCGGTCCCGTACATGAGGATCGGCGTGAGGGCCGCCGTTCGCAGCCCTGTGATGTCCCGATGGGTTCCGTTCGGGAGGTCGACACTCACGTCGTAGGACGAAGCACCGGTGATCGAATTCCAGGTCCACGTCGGAATGAAGTCACCACTCGTTGGGTTCCCGGCGCCCGGCATAGGCGCAGGCAGGCGCTTCTGGAACGTCCCCGTCGCCGACCAGGTGAGGCCGACCAGGTTCTCGTCGTCGGCGCGTACCCGCCAGTAGAGGGCGGTGTCGGCCGGATAGGTCGTGTTGCTCGTGTGTGAAGTCGCGTCCGTGAGGATGTCGTCGATCGGATTGCCGAAGCTCGGATCCTGGGCGACCTGGAGGCGATAGCGCCGGGCTCCGAGCGCGAGCATCCAGCGGAAAGTCGGCTGGTCCAGGATGACCGACCCGTTCTGCGGCCCGAGTAGGCTCGGCTGGATCGACCGCTTGTCGAACCACGAAGGTGCTCCGACGAGCGGGTTGCCGACAGCGCCGTTCCCGTTCGCCTGCACCGCGGGCAAGACGACCCAGTAGTAGGACGTCGTCTCGTCCGGGTACGTGGTCGGGGCGAAGGCCGTCCGGGGCGCGTACGCGGGAATCTGGGTGAACGCATAGTCGACGAGGTTCGTGAACGACGGATCCTTGGCGACGATCACGAAGTAACTCGCCCGCCCGGCGAGAGGCCTCCAGGTAATCAGCGGCGTCTGGGTGACTGTGCTTCCAGCCGCCGGGAGAACGTAGTCGCCGGATCCCAGATAGCCGGCGTTGCACGAGGGCGTGCAGGAGCCGCCTGCCGGATAGCCGACCCACTGGAATCCCCAGCCGGTGCCGTCCTGGTTGTCGAGCTCGGTGTAGTCGCCGTACACCTCGTTGTTGCTCACGTCGCGGTCGCTCCGCGCCCGCACGCGCACGCAGTAGCGTTGATCGAGGACGAGGTTGACGAAATCGCGGGCTACGGTGCCCGGATTTCCGTACGGGGGATTCGCCGTGAGCCCGTAGCCGAGCGGCGACCAGGCGGTCACCGCCGTCTCCACCTGCCAGCGGAGATTGCTGGACCAGTTGCAGAAGCCTAGCCCGACATCGAATGGCGTGACGTTGACCTCGTAGCTGGATGCTCCGGGAACCGGATCCCATCTCACCACGGGCACTTGCGTCTGGTAGCCCGAATCGCCCGGCGAGAAGTCCGTTCCCGGGTCGTTCACGTTGTCGCGCATGCGCATGTTCTTGATGCTCGGCGCGGTAACCGGGGGCACCTTGTCGAAGGTCTTCACGAACTGCGATCCCTCGTTCCAGATCCCTGCATTCCCGTCAGGGTCGAATGCTCGGACCCGCCAGTAGTAGGTGTTGTCGCGGAAGACCCTCGTCGGCGAGAGCGAGGCACCGACGACGAGCGTCGAACAGCACACCCGCGAGCCCGGCGCAAAGTCGCGCGACGAGTTGACTTCGACCTCGTACCGGGCCGCTCCGGCCACCGGATCCCACGAGAATTGGGGATCGACGACTTCGGGCTCTGTTACGAGATCTGCAAAGCGAGGCGTCATCGCCGAGGGCCACATCCAGCCGAATGACCAGACCCGTGAGGGCGATCCCTTGTTCCCCTCGGCATCGACCGGCGTGATGCCCCAGTAGTACGTGCCCGGGGCAAGCGAGCCGATTCGAGTGAAGCTCGTCGCCGCGGTCTCGACCGCAGTCCCTCCGACCAACGAACCGAGCAATGGATCCGTCGCAATCGAGACGAGGTACTTCGCCGCTCCCGGAACGGGCGACCAGTTCAGCTTGAGCGGGGTCAGGGGGTACTCGACGATTGCGCCGTCCCCCGGGGATTGCAGCGCGGCGGCGGCGGTCCAGGCTTTCCGCAGCGAGCGCCCCCGCGACCAGGGTGAGACGCTGCCACCCTTCTTCGCGGCCCTCACGCGCCACCAGTAGGTGCCGTTTGGGACCGTCTTCTTCAAGGTCGCCCTCAGGTTCCTCGTAAAGAAGCGATCCTGGCCGCCGCCGAGCACCGCCGCGTTGAACCCCGCGTCTGCTGCGATCTGAAACTCGTACTGCTCTGCCCCTGGAACCGGCTTCCAGGCGAGCGTCGGCAGCGAGGTGACCGCGGCCCCGGCCGCCGGAGAGATGGGCACCGGCGCCCTCAGCCTCGCCTGGGCTCCGGCTGCGACCACGAGGCACGCAATCGCCAGCGCGACGACAATCGCGCCACCAGGGACACGCCGAATCAAGGCCGGGCTGCCGAGCCGCGGGATCACGCGCGGGGTGCGAGCGGCGTAGTCTGCGTATTCGGAAAATGCCTCAACGAGGGTGCGCTCCTCGAGCCGCATGCGCGTCGACTGCGCGAGCACGAACACAGCTGCCACGCCGAAGTTCCAGACGGTGGGCGACGCGAGCACGAGACCTGCGCAGGCGCCAAACTCGCCCAGGTAAACGGGGTGGCGGATGACCCGGTAGGGCCCGTGCGTGACGAGACCACGTGCCTCGGGGAGCACGCCGAAACAACGCCCGAGCGCGAGCACCGAGACCAGAAGCCAGCCGAAGGAGAGGAGGGTCACCAGCTCGCCGGCGATGACGAGCGCCGTCGCTGCCGAGTCCGACGGGCCCTGGAGCGCGAGCACGGCGGCGATCGCAGCCGTGCACGCCGCAAAGGCAACCGGGGCACGGGATGGCCGGCGCGAGGGCCCGCGGAGGAGGACGAAGACGCTGAATGCGGCGACCACTCCGGTCTTGAGAACCGAATAGCCCGCCACCGCCCATGAGCGCAACGCCGGGTCGTCGATGGCGGCCCTGATCTCGACCAGCGCCTGCAATCCCGCCGCGAACGCGAGGAGCGCGAGGAACCCCGTGACCAGCAGCCGGCTCACTCAGCCTCCTCCGAAGGATGTCGTGAAGGAGTACACGGCCGGGCCGAGCAGGATCACGAACATGGACGGGAAGATGAGGAAGACCAGCGGGAAGAGGATCTTGATGGGCGCCTTCTGGGCCTTCTCCTCCGCGAACTGGCGGCGCCGCTTGCGCATCTCGGTCGCCAGGTCGCGCATGATCTTCCCGATCGAGACGCCGAGGGTCTCGCCCTGAAGCACCGAGCGGACGAACGACCTCATGAGCGGCGTGTCGCAGCGCGCAAGCATGTTGGTGAGAGCCTCGTTGGTGTTCAGGCCCATGCTCTGCTGCTGCATGGTCAGCCGTAGCTCGTCGCCCAGGGGCCCTTGCACACGCTCCGACGCGACCTGGAGCGACCCGTTGAAGCCCAGGCCCGCCTCGACGGTGACCACGAGCAGGTCGATGAGCTCTGGCAGTTCGTAGTCGATCTGGTCGAACCGGCGCTGCGCCCGCTTCCTGACGACGGTCATCGGGGCCACCCAGCCGACGGCGAGAGCGAAAAGCAATCCAAGCCCGGTGAGCGCGGGAGCGTAGCCCGCGCTCGAGGCCGACCACAGCCAGACGGCCGGCACACTGAACGCGCACAGGATGCGGTAGCCGAGGAACTTGCGCGGAGTCGTGCCGTACATCCCCGCGGCCATCAACTCGGCGCGTAGCTTCTGCTCGCGCAGACCGCCGAATCGTTTCGCGATCGTCCCGCCCAGCGCGTAGGCGAGGCGGTCAAGCGCAGGTTGCAGGGTGCCGCCCTTTCCTCCGGACTCGGCCTTTCGCCCAGCGAAACCGTAGGCGTCGATCTGACCGAGCGTTTCGGCGGCACGCACTCTCGGCATCGCAAACGCGCGAGTGGCCAGAGTGACCGCAGCGCCTGCCAACAGCAGGCCTCCGAGCAGGATGATGATCATCGGTCGCTCCTCATAGCTTGATGTCCACGATTTTTTTGATGACGAGCGAGCCCGCCACGAGCATGACCCCTGCCACCGTGAGCAGCACGCGGCCGAACGTCTCCTGGAACAACGGCTCCACGTACGTCGGGTTCAGGAGCGAGATCGTCGCGAGCAGGATGATTGGAAGCAGCGAGACGACCCACCGGGACATTCGCCCCTGGGCAGTCAGCGTCTGCACGATGCGCCGGATCTCGAACCGCTCTCGGATCGTCTCCGTGACCCGGTCCAGGACTTCGGCCATGTTGCCGCCCGTCTCGTGCTGGAGCGCCGCGACGAGGCCGACCTGCTGGAGGTCGCGGTTGTCCATCCGGCGCGCGACCACGTTGAGGGCGTCTTCGAGCGACACGCCCAGCTGCTCGTCTGCAATCACCCGGCGGAACTCGCCCCGCGACGGCTCGGATGCGTCCTCCACGACGACCGAGAGGGCGCCCACGAGGCTGTGACCCGCGCGAAGCGCGGAGGCGAGCACCTGGAGGTTGTCGGGCAACTGCTCGGAGAAATCTGAGCGCAGCCGCTCGACCTTGCGCCTGATCAGCGCCCGCACGGCAAAGGGGACGCCAAGCCCAAACACCCCGAACAGGAGAGACCCCCCGAGCATTGCGAGCAGCCACATCGCGAGGAACGTGGCGACGAAGGTCCAGAGCAAGAGTTGGACGGCGGGAAAACGGATCTGTGCCAGTTCGAGCGACTCGACGAAGCGCGCCCACCACTTGGTCGTCTCGAGCGACCGCTCGGCCCCGATGAAGACCCTTTCGGTCAACCGGGCGTCGTCCTTCGCGGCGGCGCCGCGCAATGAGACGAACTGCGCCATCCGAGCCCGCAGATTGCCCCGGCGTGGACGCACCATCATCATCACGCCGAGAGCGAACAGGGCCGCCGCGGCGAGACTGACGACGAACATCGTCAGAGCCGACAGCCAGATGCCGGACACGAAGGAGCGGTGGAAGGGCGCTGCCTTGGCGATCGAAGGGAGCGCTGGGGTGATGTAGCCGCCGATCCCGGTCCCGGGAATCCCGTCGACCCGGATGTTGACGCGGATCTTCGCGTTCGGCCCCGCCTTCGACCGGTAGCGCACCAGGTACTCACCCGCGAGCCGGGCTCCGAGCTGGTCGTAGATGCGGGCGAGGTCGGCCGTCGAGGCAGTCTCGGAGTAGTCGCCGCCCGCCCCGAAGGCGATCTTCTTCAGCGGAGCGGCTCGGAAGGAGCGGGAGCGAATTCCCACCGAGAAGATCCGCACATGAGCATTGCGGGCCCGTGCGGTCACCTGCTTCGGGCTCACGAGGCTCCCCGTGTCGGCTCCGTCCGAGAGCACGATCACGGAGCCGGCGGAGATCTTGGCCTGCTCGACGAGCGAGATCCCGGTGTCGACGGCGTCGTAGAGGGGCGTGCAGCAGGCGAGCGGAGGAGTGGACTCGAGAGCCTTGTCGATCGCCGCCTGGCTCGTCGTGAAGGGAAGCAGCACCGTCGTTTTCCGGTTGAAGGTGACGATTGCGAGCTGCTGATTAGGGTTCCGCCGCGCGGCGAAGGCGCGGGCGGCAGCGATGGCGTCATCGATCGCCGGGCTCCGCATGGTCAGGGTCGCGTCGATCACGAGGACGACGCCGAAGTCGCCTCGGCCGGCGGCGCCGACCGGAAGGAGCGAGACGCTCGAAACCGGTTTGCCGTTCTCGAGCACATGCACACGGCCCGCGTGGAGCTGCTGCTTCTCGGGCAGGGCCAGGACGAAAGCGCGGTCGGGGAAACGGGTTCCGCCCGCTTCGACGATCCGCAACCCCTCAGGAGTTCCGGCCGCCGCGGATGCCAGAGCAGTGAGCAGCGAGAGTGCGCCCACGAGGATTGCGCTCACAACGACTCTTCTCGTCATGCCGCCTCGCCTGGTTGTCGTTCCTTGGCGAAGAGGCTGAGGGGCAAGCTCACGCCCCGCTTCTCGAACTTGTAGAGGAAGGTCGGGCGAAGCCCTGTTGGATTGAGCGAGCCGATCACGACACGCTCGGAGGTCACCTGCGAGACCTTGAACTCGAAGATGTCTTGCAGGGTGATCACGTCCGACTCCATCCGTTGCACCTCGGTGATCGCCGTTACCCTTCGCGACCCGTCCTCGAGGCGCTCGAGGTGCACGATCAGGTCGAGGGCGGAGGCGACCTGCTGGCGAATCGCCTTCACGGGCAGGTCGTAGCCGGCCATCAGCACCATCGTCTCGATTCTCGACAGCGCGTCACGAGGCGTGTTCGCGTGC
This sequence comes from Actinomycetota bacterium, assembly GCA_038040395.1. Classification (GTDB taxonomy): domain Bacteria; phylum Actinomycetota; class Thermoleophilia; order Gaiellales; family Gaiellaceae; genus VAXT01. The sequence continues at coordinate 52,187 of JBBPIJ010000007.1, read as the reverse complement.
ACCGTGCAGAGAGAGCCGTCATGGCCGGTATTCATCGCTTGCAGCATGTCGAGGCTTTCCGCCCCCCTGACCTCGCCGACGATGATCCGGTCCGGCCGCATGCGCAGGGAGTTGCGCACGAGCTCGCGAATGGCGATCTCGCCCTCGCCCTCGATGTTCTTCGGACGGGACTCGAGACGGAGCACATGGCGCTGGTTCAGCCGAAGCTCGGCGGCGTCCTCGATCGTGACGATTCGGTCGGAGTCGGGGATCGCGGTCGAAAGCGCATTGAGCAACGTCGTCTTCCCCGAGCCGGTGCCGCCGGAGATCAGGATGTTGAGCTCGGCGAGGATGCAGCGCTGGAGGAACTCGATCGTCTCGGTGCTCAGCGTTCCCAGCCGGACCATGTCGTTGAGGTCGAGGCGCCGCTTGCTGAACTTGCGAATGGTGACGAGCGGCCCGCCCAGCGAGAGCGGCGGGATGACCGCGTTTACTCGGCTTCCGTCGGGAAGGCGGGCGTCGACCATCGGCGAGGACTCGTCGATTCGGCGGCCGATCTGGGCCACCATCTTGTTGATGATCCGCCGCAGGTGCGACTCATCCGTGAAGCGAACGGTTGTCTCGAACAGCCGGCCCTGGCGCTCGACCCAGACGTCGAAGGGGCCGTTGACCATGATCTCGGTGATGCTGTCGTCGGCGAGCAGCCGCTCGAGGGGCCCGTGGCCGAGGATGTCGTCGGCGATCTCCGACGTCAACCGCTCGCGGTCGTCGCGCGAGAGGCGCGTCTCCGCCGCGAGGCGAGTCCGAATGTCCGTCGTGACCCGCTCCCGCAGCCCGTTCGGGTCCATGTTGACGTTGAAGAGCTGGGGTCCCAGGTCGCCGATCACCGCCATATGGATGTCGTTCTTGAGCTCCGAGAACGGGTCCTCCCCGAAGGAGGCGGTTACCGGAGGCGCCGTCGCGAGTCGCTCGTGCAGTTCCATTACCGCTTCCTCCGCAGGAGGCCGGAGCGCTTGCTTCCGTTCGCCGAGACTTCTGAGACGAGATAGAGCTTCGCCAGCGAGCGGAAGGCTTCTGCGGCCTCCGAGCCCGACTTGGCGCTCACGATGGGCATTCCCTCGTTGAGCATGCGAGGAATGTCCCGGTCGCTCGGCACGAGCACGTCCGGCACCCTGCCGACGATCGCCGCCACCTCGTCCTGGCTGATCCCCACCCGCGAGTCCGCCCTGTTGAGGAGGAGACGTATCCGCTCGGGGTCGTAGCCCATCAGCTCGAGCGTCTCGAGCCCGAGCTTCGTGTTCTTGAGCGACAGGGAGTCGAGCATCCCGACCATGCAGATGTGCGACGAGCTGTCGATCGACGCGATCACCTCGGGCGTGAAGCCCGGCGCCGTGTCGACGATCACGTAATCGTGCGTCGCCCGCAGCATCGCGTACACCTCACGGAGAAACTCGACCGTGACGACGGAGGCCTGGTCCGGGCGCGTCGGGCCCATCAGCACACGCAGTCCGCTCGGGTGCACGACGAGGTAGTCCCCCAGTTTCTCCGCGTCGAGCGACCCCGCCGCCTTGACGAGGTCGTAGATCGTCTTCTCGGGCGTGAGCCCGAGCGAGAGACCGACGTCGCCGAACTGGAGGTCGAGGTCGACGACGGCGACTTTGTGCCCCGCCTCCGCCAGACTGACCCCGAGGTTGCACGAAGTAAGCGTCTTGCCGGTGCCGCCCTTGGGCCCGAGAACGCAGATCATCGGCGAAAGCGCGACGCCGGTCGCAAGTGCCGCTCCCTGCTTCCGCGCGACCGCCTTCTCGAGGGTGAACAGAACTCGATCGGGCGACTCGGGGAGGGTGATCAGGTCGTCGGCGCCCGCCTCGAATACTCGGCGGACGAAGCCGTTCGGCGAGCTCGTGCAGATCACGACCACAGGCCGCTCTGGACGCTGCTTGACGGCCCCTTCGACGAAGAAGAGCGTGCGGTCCGAGTACCCCTCGCACGCAACCACGACGATGTCGGTCGACGTCGCCTGGAGCGCGGTCCAGCTCTCTTCGAGCCCATCGACGAGGCCGACGATGTGAATTGACGACTCAGGTGGAAGCGCCGCGTGGACGATGTCGCGGTCGACGTCCGAGTCGAGAGCGATCAGGGCTCTGATCGTCCCGCTCATGGTTGCCCCCCAACGAGCTTGCGGGCGTTGCCGAAGACCGTTACCGGCTTCACGCCCAGGAGCAGACCCTCGGCAGTGACGACACCCGGCCGCCTGACCGGGGAACCGGTGCGCGGCCGCAGCACGAGCCAGAGCTTTCCGTTGTCCGCAGCCCAAGCGAGCTCGATCGCCTCCTGGTACTCGGTCCTCAGCACGACGTTGACCGTGCTCGAGGCCCCCACGCCCGTGCCCGCCTGGTTCGGAGCGTCCAGAACGAGGATGTTCTGGGTCAGAACCTTCACTACCGGCCTGGTGGTGGCGGTTCCGGAGCCGGAGGTGACGTTGAAGCCGGCGAGAATGTCGACTCGGTCGCCCGCGCGGATCCGTCCCATCATCCCGTGCGCCGAGTCCACCGGCACCGAGATCGCACGCTGGTTGTCGGCGAGCTGAGTCCCGAGCGCACCGCTCGCCGAAGCTGCGAAGTCCGCAGTCGTGAGCTGGTGGCCCGGATAGATGTCGGTGGTCGCAAGCCTGTTCTGCAGGGTCTGTGGGTCGGTGACTGCGCCCTCTGCGAGTTGGCTCTTCGGCACCTCGCTCGTCTGGAACAGGCCTTTGAGGCCGACGATGTCGCCGGGCGTGCCCTTCTCGATCAAGGACTTGGCGACGAGCACCGTGATCGGCTCCCCGGAGTCGTTGACACTCGCCCGGTAGTTGTTGAGATAGAGGAGGAGCAGGACCGCGGCCATCACCGCGGTCAAGCCGCCGGCCGTGACAGTCCCTCCCCTTGTTGAAAGCATTCTGCTGACGACTTGCATCGCTTACCTCCCTTACTCGGTTAGTACGGAGATGCAGCTTCCGAAGCTGTCGAAATCGCACAGCTCGCCGCTGCCGCCCCCGTCGTTGAGGCCGTAGACGTACTTGATGAAATGGCCGACGATGTTCCCCGCTTCCCCGTTGGGAACCGGGTCGTCGCCGTTGCCCTGACATGGGTTCCTGAAGCCGCCGCCCTGCGCGGTCCAGCCGGTGACGTAGAACGTGCCGAACTTCGTCACGGGCACGACCGTGTTCCCGGAGCCCCCGAACGAGCCAAAAGGCGTGATGAAGACGTTGAGGACGCGCGGGTCGCCCGCAGGCAGGGCGGGAAACATGCTCCAGTTGTTCGGCGAGGTGCACGTGCTCGGCTGCTCGCTCCCGAGAATCCGAAGGTTCAGGCCCCTTGGCACCTGGTTCGTCGCGCCGCCCGTCTGGATCGCCACACACGGCCACGGTTCCGGTGTGCCCCAGAGCGCCGAAGCGGTTGAGGGGCAGACGGTCCCGGTGTTGGGTGTGTATCGCGACCGGCATCCGAACGCCAGCTCCTGGTAGAGATTGCTGTAGTTCGGATCGCAGTCGAGCGATTGGTTTTGGCTCCCGCCGACGACTCGCAGCGAGACGATCGGGTCGTTCACGTCCTGAGCGTTCTGCAGGTTGGGGACGAGGCCGATCTTGACGACGAGGTCGTGCGTGCTGCCGGTCTGGAAGGAGTTCGCCCAGAACGAGCCGCTCTCCCACACCTGGGCGAGACGGATCGGACCTGAGCGCGGGTCGCTTCCGCTGAAGGTGCGCTGGACGGTGCCGAACGAGCCCTGGCAAGGGTTGTTGCCGCCGTTCCTACAAACCTTTCCGCCGACTGTGCCGATCGTCTCCGCCCACGTCACCTCGACGGGGACCGGGCCTACGCCGGACCCGATGGGGAAGTAGTTGTTGCCGGTGGACTCCCACCGCCCGTTCCCCGTGTTGTAGGTGAGCGGACGGTTCACGCCGCCGACGACGGCTCTGACGGTCCCCCCCACAGGGGTCGGGCCGAGCGGGCCGAAGTCGACCACGGCGCTGACGCCGATCGTGCAGCTCGAGCTCGCCGACGAGAAGTACGGATCGGTGCACGAGCCGGGAACGAGCGTCACGTCGCGCGCGAGCGGCGGGTTCGGCTGCGCGCCGCTCCCCGCGCTCGACCAGCCGCGTACGTGCACGATGCCGTTCGAAGAGCCGGAGTCATAGCAGTCGACAAGCGGGTCTCCGCAGGTCGTCGACGCGCCTCCGCCGAGGGTGACCCGAACCCCGATGTCCGAGGTGTTGACAGGCACCGAGAGCGGTGCAGCGCTGTTGTCCCAGATCGAAAGGCCGTTGGCGACACCGGTGTTGTTGAGAGGTGTCGAGGCGAGGACCGCGCCGGTGGTCTCGTTGATGAATGTCACCCGAGCACGGGTTGGATCGACGTCCGGCACGGCAATCGGCAGGGAACCGCTCGCGTAGCTGAGTTGCTGGACCTGCACCCGCGCGCGCGCGTTGATTGCCGGCACCACGCTGAGCCCTGGGATCAGGCCGAAGAACAGCGGGAGGTTGGCCTCGGTGAGCTTGAGGTCGACCATCTTGGCCGCGCACGGTGGCCCGCCGTCCGAGTAATCCGCGCCGCCCTCGTTCCAGTAGCTCGTGGAGTTGACGAGAACGTGGACGTTCGCCTGGTTCGACACCTGCCGGTTGTAGGAGCCCGGCGCGCCCGGATCGCCCGCATACTGGCGCGCGCCCGCCACGATCGGCGAGTCGTTGCACGGCACCGTGAACGCGCCGCCCGAGGCAAGCGCCCCGGCGTCGGCCTGCATCTGGAGATGCCGCTTGTGCACGAACCAGTTTCCGACGTCGGCGACGAGGATCATGAAGCCGAAGAGCACGGGCAGCCACAGCGCGACAAGCACGAGCGCGGAGCCGCGTTCGCCTCCGCGAGCGCCAAGGAAGGCGAGCATCAGGAGCACCCCGCTCCGTAGTTCGTCGGCAGTGCCTCGAGTCGCATGCGCGAGGAGCCGGTGATCGTCGTCTGGCCGATCCCTATGCGCGAGCCCAGGATCGGCAGCCAGTGATACGTGGCGCTCATGGTGACTTCCACCGGATCGCCGACGTTCGAGGTGCCGTTCGGAAAGCTGATGCAGACCTGGGCCGGATTGGGGACGGAGGCGGTGCCGCCGTTTCTCAGCTCGTCTGTGGTGGCTTGCTGGCTGATGTACTCCTGGAGGGAGCCGCCGCCAGGATTCCTGTTCACGACCGCCCAGCGCGCACCCTCATTCGCGAGGTGCGTCTCGTCGATCCAGTAGTTGAAGGCCTTGCCGAAGTCGAGCATGGCGAACAGGAGCAGGGCGAGGATCGGCAGGATGAGCGCGAACTCGACCAGCGCGGTTCCTTCTTCGTTGCGGAGCCTGGGCATGCGCCGCATATCAGAGGGCGTTTGCCACAGTCGTCAGGGGACCAGTGACATTGATCCCGATCGTCGTGAGGATGCTGACCGCAGCGAGGGCGACGAGCAGCAGGACGAGCGAGTACTCGACCAGCGCTTGGCCCCTGTCGTTCCGGGCAACAGCCTTGAGTTTTTGAATGCTTCCGAACAACTGTCCTCCTTCTTTGGTCCGGGTTCACCCGGCGCCGCTTCGTGAAAACTCACCGCAGACGGCGCCGGGGATCCCCGTTCGTGCGCTTGCCGTTACAGAGCGTTCGCGACGGCGGTCAGCGTGGTCACGATGTTGCCGCCGAGCGTCGTCAGGATCGCGATCGCGGCGACCGAGACGAGCGCCAGGATCAGCGAGTACTCGACCAGCGCCTGCCCGTCCTCGTTGCGAATCGAGACAAACCATGCGCGCATCCAAATTCACCTCCTCCCACCTCAGATCGAGCGCCCCCTCACAAGGGGCGCGTGGCCGGCCCGCGTGTCATTTCACGAGAACCACGACTCCAGCGACGATAGAACCCGGGCCGAGCCACCAAACCCCCCGGAGGTCTAGTTCGACCTGGACCTTCGTGGGGTGCTGGCCGAGTGACCGCCGTTGGATAGTTGCTGGAGATCAAGGCGAGAGACCCAGGCACCTACACGCGGCGCGGCCGTTCCGATCTTCGGGGGGAGCGCCAACAGGCAGGAGAAACGATGCGCAGACAAGATCGACGGCCCCGACAGGTTGTCCGGAAGGCGGCCCCTCGCCTGTTCGCGACGAGCCTCGCCTTCGGCGCGCTCTTCTTTGCCGGTGCGTCGGTTTCCGCCTGGGCAGGCAGCGAGGCGGAACCCGTCGTTGTCTCGACCGCCGAGACATCGACGGTCGAGACAACGACGACACAGGGAACCGTCCCGTCCGAGCCCCCAGGATCCGCCAAGGAACCCTCGACGCGCGTCCAACGAGTCGTGCGGGCCTACGGTTCGCGTCTCGGGGCGGGTCGCTCCGCGCGACGCGCGCCCGCGCCTGCCCCGGCCCTTCGTGGAGTACAGCATCGACTGAACGCAGTGGGCTCTCGGCAGATGACGGAGCCTTCGGAGCCGCCGCGGCCCCAACCGGTGTCGAAAACCCCTCGCGCGGCGAGGGCGCTCGATCCCGAGACCCATGCGCCCGGCGGCGCCGCGACGATCTGGTTGCACCGGACGCTGCCCGACCCCACGCCTCCGGCCAAGCGCCTCTCGCTCGACTTCGCCGTTCAGCTCGCTCTCGAGGCAAAAAGCGCACGAGTCAGCTGGTCACTCGTGCTCGCCGTGCTGCGCGCCCAGGGGAACTTGGGGCCTGCGCCGGCAACCCTGGATGAGCTTCGCGCGCTTACCAGACGGCTGGCGGCGCTGGACGCCGGCTCGAACCCCGCAGATGCGGTTCGCACGCTGACCGGCTCCGCGAGCCTGGCCGAAAAGACCGTCGCCCTCGCACACTACAACCGGGCCGTCGGCCTCTACTCACTCGTAACCGGACTCGAGCGGGCGAAGCCGCGGCTCGAGCGGCTCGTGCTGGAAGACCCTCGAATCGACATCTACGCGGGCGGACGGGACGACATCTCGAGCGGGCTCGTCGACGTGCGAGTGATCGTCCTCATCCGTTACATCACTGACACTTTCGGCCAGGCGACCGTCTCGAGCCTGCACTCGGGTCACCGGCTCTACGCACGGCCGGGAACCGTGTCGGCACATGTCTATGGCTTGGCGGTCGACATCTCCGCCGTGGGAGCGACCTCGATCGCCGGCCATCAGGAGCCGGGCGGGATCACGGAGCGCGCCGTGCAGAGCATCCTGCTCTTGCCGGCCGAGTTGCAGCCGCAGCAGGTGATCTCATTGCTAGGCCTCGGCGGCCCGTCCTTCCCGTTGGGCGACCACGGCGACCACATCCACGTGGGCTTCTGATGGAGATAGCCCTCGAGCACGCGGACGGCCGCGTCGCATGCGAGCGGTGCTTCGTGGCCGATACTTCGCTCACGCGCCTCAGGGGCTTGCTCGGCCGGAGCGCGCTCCAAGAAGGACAAGGTCTTCTTCTTCGTCCCGCAGGGGCAATTCACACGTGGTTCATGCGCGGTCCGATCGACGCTGTCTTCCTCGACCGGGAGCTCGTGGTGGTCGGCGTGGCCCCAAACGTCCGGCCGTGGCGCTTCGCGGCGCAACCCGGCGCGCGCTCGGTTCTCGAGCTCGCCGCGGGAGAGAGCTTCCGCCGGAGAATCGCGCCTGGCTCGTGCCTTCGCGTGCGCCAGAATGGCCGCTCTGGAGCGCGGTGATGCGAGGGCCACGCCTCCACCTCGAGAACGTTGTGCCCTTCCGCTGCCGGGTCGTGCTCGCTGCGCGCGATCGCCGCTTCCTGCGAGTGACGAGCTTTCTCCTCGCGCGCGAGGGCTTCCTCGTCGACGCGACCCGGAGGCTCGAGGATCTCCTCGGCATGGTCCAACGACACCGCCCGAACGTCGTCATTCTCGACGGCATGGATTCGCTGACGATGACGGCGCGCGCGCTCGCCGAGATCGAGGCCCTCCCATATTCGGTCGCAGTCCTCGTCGTCGCCGAGGTCCCCGAGGCATCGTCTCCGACGAGCGTCCGCCTTCTCCACAAGTGGACGGGCTTCGACCAGCTCCTCCAGGAAGTCGAGCGGCTCTCGGACGACGCCCGGGGGAAGGGGGAGATCTCGCATGGACTTGCGTAGCGCGACGGCACGGCTGGCCGCTCCCGAGCGGCCAGGGCAGCTCCGCCCGGCCGTCGCGATCACGACGTTTGCCCTCGTCATGCTGGCGCTCGCCCTCTTCGGGCCGAGCGGCCGAGCCCTCGGGGCTGTATTCCTCCTCTGCGTCGTGGCCGCGCTGGCGGTCGTGGATCTGGAAGAGCGAAGGATCCCGAACCGCATCGTGTTACCGGCTACTGCCGTCGTCCTCGCCGTGCAGATCGCGCTCGATCCACGCGGGACGCCCGGGCTGATCGTGATCTCACTCGCTTCCGCCCTCTTCTTTTGCCTGCCCATGCTCGTCTCCCCCCGCGGAATGGGCATGGGCGACGTCAAGCTCGCCTTTTTCCTCGGCGCCGCGCTCGGTCAGGCAGTCGTCCTCGCAATCGCCGTCGCGGTATTCGCCTCCTTCCTGGTGGCGCTCGCACTCCTGGCCCGGAACGGGCCCGCGGCGCGGAAGAGTGCGATCGCGTTCGGGCCGTTTCTCGCCTGTGGAGCCGCCGTTGCGATCTTCCTCGGTTGAGGGAGACGCGTTGACATCTGCCGCCAGCGCGTGACAATGCTATTTGCTGGACTTTTCTGCGGCGAAGGGAACGAGTTGGGACGGAACGGCACGGCCGCTTCCGGAGAGACAGGGGAGCCTCAGGGCCCGACCGAGGGCTCCATTTCCACGCGTCTCGCGAGTGTCGTCTCCTCTCTCGGTTTACGGGAGGACGAGGCCGAAGCGATCTTGGCCCACGCCGTCGGCCGAGGCTCCGCGCTCGCCGGGGCCGCCGGAGACGGCGCCGCAGCGGCCCAACTGGCCGAGACCGCGGCGATCGCCCAAGTTCTGGCCGGCCTGGCAGCAGCAGGGCGCGTCGGGCGCCAGCGAGTCGAAAAGCTCACGCGCAGGCTGGCGAGAGAGGCCGGGCTTGCGACAGACCTCGTCGGGCTCGTCCTCTACGTCGAGGCGCTTCGCGACCCTCAGCTGCTCGAGCTGCCCCCTGACCAGGCGGTCGAGGCGCAACTGAGGCTGCTGATGGACTTTGCCCCGGTCAGCGAGGTTTCTCTGTGGAGCGCTGAGTCCAATGGGCGCCCGCGCTGCCTGCTCCTCCTGGGAGGCGGCCCGGCAACGCGACGGGTGCGGGCGGCCGCACGCGCGGCAATGCTCGAGACCAACGGGCGCATACGGAACGAGCACGGCTTCATCCACGCGATTCCAGTCCTCCGCTGGGGGCACCCCCTCGCGGCCCTCGTCGTGCGCGCAAGACCCGAGGAGCGTGAGCGCGCCCTGGTCTTCGCGGAGGAGGCGGCGGCGACCCTTGCCTCCGCCATCGAGCGGCAGGCCCTGCTGGAGCGAAGCGCCGAGGGCGAAAGAAGTCTCGTCGAGACGAGCGAGCGGCGCCTTGCCCGGCTCGGGCTGGACCTGCACGACGGGGCGATCCAGGAGCTTGCCGCGTTCGCGGGCGACCTGCACCTGCTACGCGGGCAGCTCGGACGCGTGGTCGCCGCGCACGAGCACGGCGACCTCGTCCTCGGCCGCGTCGACGACCTCGAGGCTCGGCTCGTGGAACTCGACCGTGAGCTCAGGGAGCTGGCGATATCGGCCGAATCCACGCCCCTCATAGCCAGGGCCTTCCCCGAGCTCCTGTCCGCTGAGCTGCAGGCGTTCGCCGGGCGGCACAAGATCGAGGCCCGGCTCGACGTCCGCGGCCAACTGGACTCCCTGACGGCGTCTCAGCGGATCACGATCTTTCGCATCATCCAGGAGGCCCTCACGAACGTGCAGGCTCACAGCCGAGCCAGCGAGGTTTCGGTGAACGTGTTCCCAGGAAGGACTCACGTTTCCGTCGAGGTGACCGACAACGGCCGTGGCTTCGACGTAGAGCGCACCCTCGTTCAGGCCGCCAGGACGGGGCGCCTGGGCCTCGTGGGGATGAGCGAGCGGGTCCGCCTGCTCGGCGGGCGCTTCGACCTCCAGAGCAGCCGCGGGGGCCCAACCACGATCTCGGCGATCATTCCTCGGTGGCGACCCTTGGAAGCAGAGACGGAAGCCGGGCGTGGCGGCGCTGTCGCCGCAACCGCAGCGTCGCGGGCGGGCTAGCCGTCCTAGACGACGGCGGAGCGCCCGACGAGACCATGCTCGTGGGCGAAGTGCGCGGCCTCGGTTCGATTGGCGACGCCGAGCTTGCGGTAGATGTTGCCGAGGTGGAACTTCACCGTCTGCTCGGTCACCCAGTACTGCTTTCCAATCGCCTGGTTCGAGAGACCCCGGGTCACAGCCTCCAGCATCGCGAGCTCACGCTCGGTCAGCCCCGCCGCGGCGCCCGGACTCTCTTCGTCGACGCCGTCGGGTATGAACGTGGTGAAAACGGTCCCTGCGACCGCTTGACGAAGGGCGGAGGCGAGGTCGAGCGGGTTCACGGTCTTGGCGATATAAGCGCTCGCACCTCGCCTGAGCGCTAGCTCGATGTGCTGCCGGTCCGTGTAGGCCGAGAGCATCACGACCTTCACCTTGGGGTAGCGAGCGCGAATCCGGTCGAGACAGCCAAGGCCATCGAGCTCGGGCATCCGGAAGTCGAGCATGACGAGGTCGGGACCCGTCTGACCGATCAGCGGCAGCACCTGGCTCCCCGAATGTGCTTCGCCGACGACCTCGATATCGCCCGCGTCTTCGAGTGCGCGCCGAACGCCTTGCAGGATCAGCGGATGGTCGTCCGCCAATAGGACCTTGATCGCCATTACCGCCGCAGCCTCCCCTTCTTGCTTCCCAATGAAGCGTGGCACGCGCGCTCCGTCCTGGGAATAGGACAAACCGACCATTGAGGGGACGAAAGGTCCTACGTTGTCCCTGCAAATGACTAGGACCTCCGACGGATCAGATCGGTCTCACACGTGTGTGGTCGTCACAGCTGATATGGAGTGAGGTTTGTCAAGTGCGCACGTCCTGGGAGGCCCGCGTTTGCGGGCCTCCCAGGACGTGGAGGCCCGCGTTTGCGGGCCTCTTTTGTTGCGGCGGGGGGAGCGCACCGGCCGTTGTCGACGCGTGTGTCACGGCTGATATGCGCGGGTCGGGACCGCATGACCGGGTGTGCGATGTGAGGAGTGGAGCCGCTCTCTAGGGTCGAGCATCGCCCGTTGGGCTGCTCGTAGCTGTACCGCGGGTCGCTCCTCGCGTCCTTCGCGCCGGTGCGCTCTCCTCGCCGGGCCGCTGACGATTCGCGGCTACTTCATCGTCGCCAGCGCCCAGCAGTGGCCGGCGAGCTCGCGCGCGACGGCGACCGCGACGATCGTGCGGCGCTTGCCGCGGCTCTCGAGTGCATGCCAGCGCTGGTGGAGTCGGCGTGCGCTTTGGTCTGCCTGCGCTCGGACCGCAGCGGGCTGACCCTGGCGGCGCCGCTCGAGCGCCGCGCTGGCGCGTAGCGGTCGGCGCTGGTGCCAGGCGGCCTCGACCAGCAGTCTGCGCGCGTGACTGTTGCCGGTCTTGGTGATCGCGCCTTGTCGGCGTCGCTGACCGCTCGAGTCCTCGCTCGGCGTCAGCCCGAGGAACGGGCCGAGCGACTGCGGCCGGAATCGCTGCAAGTCGCCCAGCTCGACCGTCAAGGCGAGCGCGGTCAGCGTCGAGACACCACGCAGGCAGACGAGCCGGCCGACGACGTCGGCAAAGGGCGGCTCGGCGGCGATCTCGACGATCGCGGCGTCAAGTGAGTTGCGGCGTGCCTTGGCCTGCCGGACGGCGCCATAACACTCGTCGAAGGCGAGCGCGAGCGGCCGACTCGGGAAGTGCTGCCGGCGCAGCCAGGCGTCGTGCGCTTGCGTCCAGGCGCTCGCGTCGTAGACGATGCCGTGCCGCAAGAGCAGCTTCGAGAGCCGGTGGCGAGCGCGCATCAGGTCGCCCCTGGCGTCCTCGCGTGCGCGCACGAGATCGCGTGCGGCCTCCTCGTGCGGCTCGGGGACGCGCACCGCGACCAACTCCCCCAAGCGCAAGAGTCGGGCAAGCCGCTCGGCGTCGCGCCGATCAGTCTTGATCCGATCGCCCGGCGCACGCGGGATCTTCGATGGCGCCGCCACCGTGCAGGCGATCCCCGCCTCCGCGCAGGCGCGCGAGAGCCCGTAGCCGGTCGGGCCTGCCTCATAGGCGACCCGCACCGGCTGGGGCAGCGCCCGTAGCCACTCGACCGTCTGACCGCTCGCCGGCGGCACCCGCTGCACGCGCAGCTCGCCGCTCAGTCCATCGAGCACGCCCGCGACCGTCGAGCGCGCGTGCACATCCAGTCCAACCCAGCTACCTTCAGCCATAACCGGCGCCTCCCGTAATTGCGGCTCTACCGCCGCGCCAATCGCGACGGCAACCCGCGCCAACTTACGAGCGAGGCGCCGGGCAATCCATACGGTCTAGTGCAGGCGCACCCGCGCGGTCTGCGTGTCGTTGGGAGCGCAGGTGAACTCGTCGCATGCGAACGCGGTGGCCGTGAGACTGGCCTGACCTTTCGTGAAGCCCGCCGTGGAGAACTGCTGGACGGTCGTCTGCCAGCGCTGCGGGCTCGTCGAGCACCCGTCGGTGAAGTGGAACGGTACGAGCCATCCGTTCGCCTGACCTTGGACGAGGGTCCCCTGGACGACCACTTCCGACCCCGGCGGAATGGTTCGATTACAGCGTACGCTCCCGCTGAGCGTCACCACGCCGGTCTCGGTGATGCGACCCGTGCGGCTGAGCGCGAGGGAGACCGCGAGCGGGTGGACGCCCTCGACGCTGAAGTCGACTAGACCGCCGGCTTCCTCGCCTGCCGTCGCAAGCTGGATGTAGTAGGTCGTCCCGGCCTCTGCGTCGAACGCTTGCGTGGAGGAGAAGCTGCACTGCAGGAATGTCAGCGAGCCGGGAGAGCCGGACGCGACGGCACTCGACACCTCCGGGAGCGCGGTTTGCGCTCGCAGGCCGAGGCGGATGTCGTTCTGGGGCGTGATCGTGTACCAGACCGTGTGCGTGTCGGCCAGGCCGCTGCAGTCGAGGTCGCCCGCTGCTTCAGTGGCCTCCGAGAGGTCGGCGGTGTCGCCGAAAGGCAGGTTCGTGATCTGCGTCGCTCCGGCGATGTCGTCGTTCGTCGGCGCTGACGCGATGGCGGGAGCCGCCAGGAAGACCAGGCAAATCGAAAGGACGAGAAGAAGCCGCATTTCTTCCTCCAGACAGGGTCAGACAATTGTCGGCCAAAACGCTGGCGGCAGTCAAGAGGCCGTCGCCAGGCACTCGGCGGAGGATCACGTGCACGAATGGGATCCTGCGGGGACACCCCTCCGCGCAATTTGCGTCCGTTCTGCTCGGCGCGGTTCTCAGAGCCCTTGCCAGGGCGTTGTCCGGGAGGTTGACTGGGCACCCGACCTGATCGAGGAGTGCGGGGCCGCCTGCGACAACGCTGCTCATGAAGACTGGTTTTGACGCGATTAGCCAAGCGCTGTTGCGGATGCCCCCCGAGTGGCGCGGCTCGGCGAACGGGCGCGAGGAAGACGCGCCAGCGCCAGCGATCACGGCGGGGATCGAGAGCAGGACGTCCTGGTGAAAGGAACCCTAGGTGCGACGAGATTTTCCCGGACCCGCATGGCAGCGGCCCTCGTCTTGCTCGGTTGCGCTGGTTTCGCGTTCCCGCTCCTGGTCTTCGGCGCCGCCGAGAGCACGGGCACCAACACCGCCATCGCCACCGCGTGCGCCGACGCAACTGTCCCTGACCAGACGGTCACGTCCCCCCAGCACGTCCTGGGACACGATGGCGTCCCGGTCTTCACCGTGCCAGGCGACACCATGACGGTCACTGGGGCGACTGCCCACGGCTGCCAAACCGTGACCAACGTCGTCACCTACACCATCTCGACCGTGACTGAGACTGTGCCGGCACCGCCACCGCCTCAGCCCCCACCTCCGCCACCACCTCCACCGCCTCCGCCTCCGCCTCCGCCTCCGCCGCCTCCGCCTCCGCCGCCTCCACCTCCACTGCCTCCGCCGCCTCCCGGCGACCCGGTCATCGTGGGAGCAGGCGACATCTCCGCGACGCCCGGAGGTTCATCAGGCAATGACGAGGCCACCGCGCTCCTGCTCGACACGATCCCGGGCAGCGTGTTCACGTTGGGAGATAACGCTTACGAGAGCGGGACGACCTCGGAGTACGCCAACTTCTACGCGCCAACATGGGGACGGCACTTCGCCAGGACAATGCCCGTGCCTGGCAACCACGAGTACCAGACGCCGGGCGCTGCCGGCTACTTCGCGTACTTCGCCGGCGTGCAGCCGTACTACGCGTGGACTCCGGCGCCGGGGTGGAGGGCGTATGCGCTCAACTCCGAGATCGCCCACGATTCAACGTCAGCCCAGGTGACCTGGCTACAGGGAGACCTCGCAGCCAACCCCACTCCTTGCGTACTGGCGTACTGGCACAAGCCTCGTTTCTCGTCTGGCTCGACGCATGGGGACAATGCTGGCATGGCACCGTTCTGGAATGTGCTGTACAGCGCGAACGCGGACCTGGTGCTATCGAGCCACGAGCACAACTACGAGCGCTTCGCGCCGCAGGATCCTGCTGCGGTGTCCGATCCCTCGCGCGGGATCAGGCAGTTCGTCGTCGGGACGGGTGGCAAGGGCGGCGCCTACCTGTTCGGCCCGGCTCAGCCGAACAGCGAGGTTCGTGACGCCACGACCTACGGCGTCTTGAAGCTCACACTGCACGCGAGTTCCTACGATTTCCAGTTCGTCCCGATCGCGGGGCAAACCTTCACAGACTCCGGAGCTCAGGCTTGCCACTGACGATGAGGTTTTCCCGGACCCGCATGGCAGCGGCCCTCGTCTTGCTCGGTTGCGCTGGTTTCGCGTTCCCGCTCCTGGTCTTCGGCGCCGCCGAGAGCACGGGCACCAACACCGCCATCGCCACCGCGTGCGCCGACGCAACTGTCCCTGACCAGACGGTCACGTCCCCCCAGCACGTCCTGGGACACGATGGCGTCCCGGTCTTCACCGTGCCAGGCGACACCATGACGGTCACTGGGGCGACTGCCCACGGCTGCCAAACCGTGACCAACGTCGTCACCTACACCATCTCGACCGTGACTGAGACTGTGCCGGCACCGCCACCGCCTCAGCCTCCGCCTCCGCCACCACCTCCACCACCTCCGCCACCACCTCCACCGCCTCCGCCGCCTCCACCTCCACCCCCGCCGCCGCCGCCTCCGCCGCCTCCTCCCCAGACGCTCACGTTCACGCCGGCGGCCGATGCATACGTCCAAGCGGATCTCCCCGGCAGCAACTTCGGCTCGGTTACTTCCGTCCAGGTCGATAACAGCCCGATCAAGCACTTCCTTTTGAAGTTCACGATCTCGGGAATAGGCGGCCGTCCGATCGTCCGTGCGCGGCTCCGGCTGTGGTGTGTCGACGCGTCCAGCTTCGGCGGGGCCTTTTACCGGGTCGCCAACACGTCCTGGAGCGAATCGACCGTGAACTGGAACACTGCCCCTCTGGGGTCCACGGCGCTCGGGTCGCTGGGCGCGGTCGCGGCGAACAACTGGTACGAGTTGGACGTCACGCCGCTCGTTACCGGAGACGGGGTGGTGAGCCTCCGGACGACTTCAACCTCAACCAACGGCGCGGACTACTCGTCGAAGGAGGGGACCGCGCCGCCGCAACTGGTGGTGACCGTCGGATAGCGCGTTTGGAGGGCTCGCGGCCGCGGGACTAAGCGGAAAGGGGTCGTCGCGAAAGCTTCGGCTTCGCGAAGCGCAAGTACAGAACCGGCACGACCAAGAGGTTGAGCAGGGTCGAGGTGACGAGGCCGCCCAAGATGACGATCGCCATCGGATGCTCGACCTCGTGACCCGGTAGGTCGCCGGCGATCGCGAGCGGAACGAGCGCCAGCCCCGTGGCCAAGGCGGTCATCATGATCGGCGAGAGCCGTTCCAGCGCTCCGCGTAGGACCAGGGCCGGCCCGAAGGGCTCGCCTTCCTCGCGTTCGAGGTGCTGGTAGTGGTTGATCAGGAGGATCCCGTTGCGCGCGGCGATTCCGAAGACGGTGAAGAAGCCGACCAGCGAGCCGAGCGAGAGCGTTCCGCCGCCAAACCAGGCGGCGAGCACGCCGCCGACCAGGGCCATCGGCAACGTGAGGAAGAAGAGGATCGCGAGCCGCCAACTCCCGAATGCCACCACGAGGAGGAAGAAGACGGCTGCGGCCGCGGCGAGGCCGAGCAGTCGTAGGCGGTTCTGGGCAGCCTCGCGCTCGGCCGACTCGCCCAGAACCTCGGCGTGATACCCCCGCGGGAAGTCGACCCGTGCGAGCGCGCTCTTCACGTCCTCGACGACCGCGCCGAGATCGGCTCCGGCGATGTCGGCGCTGACGTCGATGCGGCGCGAGATGTTCTCGTGCTTGATCACGTTTGGGGTCGGGGCGACCCGGATATCGGCCACCTCGCCAAGCAGGACGCGTCCGCCGGCCGGAGTGTCGATCGGCAACGCCCTGATGCTCGAGAGGCTCCGCCGCGTCTCGGGCGTGCTCCAGACGGTGACGTCGAAGACCCGCGAGTGCTTCCAGATGTCGTTGACCTCGACGCCCTGCATCAGCGTCGCGGCCGCGCGCCGGATGTCGCCCGGCTTGAGCCCGTGGCGCCGAGCGGCCGCCAGGTTCGTCTCGACCTCCACGTGCGGAACGTCCTCCTGGAGCTCGGTGTTCAGATCGATCAGACCTTCGACCCCGGCGAGCTGGTCCCTCACGTCGTCCGCCTCCCGGCGGAGGACTTCGAGGTCGGGGCCGGAGATGCGCACGACGACGGCGTGACTCGATCCGCTGAGCACCTCTTTGACTCGCTCCCGCAAGTAGGTCAGTACGTCGCGGTAGAGCCCGGGATAGCCGGCGACCACCTGGTGGATGGCCGCCAGCGTCTCGTCGTAGTCGGCCTCGGGGGCGACGCTGACCCAGTTCTCGCCGAAGTCCACGTTCACGACCTCGTCGGAGAAGTCCGCCTGGCCGATGTGGGAGCCGCAGTTGCGCACTCCTTCGATCGTGCGGAGCTCTCGACAGGCCGAGACCGAGATCCGGGTCTCCTCGGGAAGCGACGTGCCGGGTTTCGTCAGCCAGTGCATGAGAAAGTCGCGCTCCTTGAAGTTCGGGAGCAGCGACTGCCCGAGGAGCGGCGTCACCCCGATGCCGGTCAACGCGATCGCACCCACTGCGAGATAGGCGGGCAGCGGCCTCCGGATCAGTCCCGTGAGCACGCGTCCGTAGCCTCGCTTCAGCCAGCGCACAGCCGGTGCATCGTGTCGCTCGAGGTTTGTCCGCGGCAAGAGGATGAGGCTCATCGCCGGTGTCACCGTCAGCGCGACGACCATCGAGGCGAGCACCGCCAGTGCGTAGGAGAGGGCCAGCGGCCCGAAGAACGCACCCGACAAGCCCTGCATGAAGAAGATCGGCACGACGACGATCACGTTGATAAGCGTCGCGTAGACGATCGGGCTGCGCACCTCGAGCGAGGCCTCGAGAATCGTGAGCGGGATCGACTTGCCGGTGCGCTCGTTGGCATGCTGGCGCAGGCGGCGCCAGATGTTCTCGATCCCGATGATTGCGTCGTCGACGACGACCCCGACGGCGATGATCAACCCCGCCAGTACCATCGTGTTGATCGTCTCCCCGCGCATGGCGAGCACCAGCGCGGCCGCCATCAGCGACAGCGGGATCGAGACGAGGCTGATCACGGCGGTCCTCCACTCGAAGAGGAAGGCCACTAGAACCAGGACAAGGAGCAGGCACCCGATCAGCAGCGCCCGGGTGAGATTCTCGATCGCGACTTCGATGAAGGTCGCGGGCCTGAAGATCGTCGAGTCGATCTCGAGCCCCGTGAGCCCGGGCCGCAGCTGATCCAGCGCTCGCTCGACGCCCCTGGTGACCTCGAGCGTATTGGCCGACGGGAACTTCTCGACGATGAGGAGGAGGCCCTCGCCGTCGTTGACAACGGCATCGCCGACGAGCGGCGGATGCCCCGTGACGATGTCAGCGACGTCGTCGAGCCGCAGCCGCTTGCCGTTGGCCGTGGTGAACCCGACGCCCGAGAGGCTCGCCGGCCCGACGATCGGCAGGACGTGTCGGATCGCGATCCGCTGATTCGGCGTGTCGACGAACCCTCCCGTGCCGATCAGCGATCCCGCGGTGTGGGTGAGCACCGGAGCGTCGAGCGCGTCAGCCGTCACCTGCAAGACCTGGTCGACCGACACGCCGTGCGCGGCCATGCGCTTCGGGTCCATCAGCACGTGACGAACAACCTTGCGGTTGCCCCACACGCCGACGTTGGCGACTCCCGGCACCCGCTGCAGACGCGGCCGGATCATGTGCCGGACGATCGCCGACATCTCGATGAGTGAGAGCGTCTCCGAGGAGATCCCGATCTTCATCGTCCGGGCTGTCGACGACAGCGGCTGCATCATGAACGGCGGGGCGGCCCAGCTCGGCAGGCTCGGCGCCACCGTCGCCAGGCGTTCCTGGACGAGCTGCCGCGCCCTCATCCAGTCGGTGCCGCGCTGGAAGATCAGGGTGATCGACGAGAGCTGCTCGACGGACGAGGAGCGGATGACGTCGAGACCCGGGACGCCGGCGAGGTTGTGCTCCAGCGGCACGGTGACGAACTCCTCGACCTCGGTGGGAGAGAGGCCCACGGTCTTCGTCTGGATCTCGACCCGCGGCGGCGCGAACTCCGGGAAGACGTCCACGGGCGTAGAGCGGACCTCGGCGATGCCGAAGACCATCATCGCGACCGCCCCGAACATCACCAGCCAGCGAAATCGGAGGCTCGATGCGACGAGCCAGCGCATCAGCGTGTGAGGTCGGCGGTCGAGGTCAGTGACCGACCTCGAACTCGGTGCCGTAGAGCTCGGCGACTCCGACCGTCGCCACGGAGGTACCCACCCGCGGCCCGGCAGAGAGCACAGCGAGCTCCCCGCTGATGTCTTCGACCTCGACGTTGGCGCGGACGAAGGTCAGGCCCTTCCGGCTCGCGTAGACCCAGGTCTTTCCGTCTCGGTCGTAGAGCACCGCCGCATACGGGACGATCAGGCGCCCCTTCTGCCCTCGAACTGTGGCCGTCTCAAGACCGATTCGCTCAGCGGCGTGGTCGGTCAGGGTCACGCGGCTCAGACTCGAGCCCTTGAGATGCTCGACCTGTGCCGGTTCGTTGCCGCCAGCTTCAGCGTTCGGCGATGACTCCTTCTCCGCGAGCTCCAGGCCTCCCAGGACGACGCCGACGCCACACGCGACGATGAGCGTCCAACGAATGCCAGGTCGCATCAGGTTGTTCTTGTTCATCAGCTTCCCCTCGACGGTTGAATGGCGACTGGCGGATCGACTTTCTCCTTCGCGGCGGCCGGGACACGGCGCAGCAGGTCGTCGGCGAGACCCCCCTCAGCAGCTGCCCTCTCGACCCCGCCGAAGAACAGGTACAGCGGAGGCACGACAAAAAGCGTGAAGAGCGTCGAGGTGACGAGACCACCGAGCGCCACCGCGGCCAGTGGGTGCGCGATCTCGTTGCCCGGGATGCTTCCGAGCGCGAGGAACGGAAGGAACGCGGCTCCCGTCGTCAGCGCGGTCGTCGCGACGGAGGGAAGCCGTTCGCGCGCTCCTCGCAAGGTCAGGCTCGGAGTCGGCGCGCTTTCTGATTCACGCTCAAGCCTCCGGTAGTGAGCGACCAGGAGAACGCCGTTGCGCACCGTCAGGGCGAACACGGCCAGGAGACCTGCGACCATGCCGAGCGAGATCTCGTCGCCGACGAGCCGAGCCGCAAAGACCCCGCCCGCGAGCGCGATCGGAAGCGCGGCGAAGAAGAAGAGCCCCAGCAGCCAGCTTCCAAACGCCGCCTGGAGTAGGAGGACGATCGCGATCGCAGCCGCGATCGCGAACATCAGCAGCCGACCCTGCGCTGCCTCTCGGTC
This sequence comes from Actinomycetota bacterium, assembly GCA_038040395.1. Classification (GTDB taxonomy): domain Bacteria; phylum Actinomycetota; class Thermoleophilia; order Gaiellales; family Gaiellaceae; genus VAXT01. The sequence continues at coordinate 32,176 of JBBPIJ010000007.1, read as the reverse complement.
CGAGGAGGCGCTCAGCACCTCTGCGTGATACTCCAGCGGAAAAGAGAGCTCCCCGAGCCTGCGCTCGACGTCGTCGATCACCGCTCCGAGATCCCGGCCGCTGATGTCGGCGCCGACGTCCAAGTAGCGCGAGGCGGCCTCGCGCTTGATCGAGCCAGGTGAGGGCACGATGCGCACGTCTGCGACGTCCGCGAGGCGCACCTGTCGTCCACCCGGCGTGTCGAGCAGGAGCCGCCGGACGCTCGACACGCTGTGTCGGATCTCGGGCGCGCCCACGACGATGACCTCGAAGACCTTCTGCTCCTCGAACAAGCTCCCCACGGGGATGCCTTGCACGAGGGTCGTGGCCGCCCGCCGGATGTCGCCCGGCTTCATGCTGTGCCGACTCGCCGCAGCGATGTTCGGCTCGATCTCGAGCGTGGCCTCGGCGATCTGGGGCTCGACACGCGGGTTGACAACTCCGTCGACCCCGCCCATCAGGCCTCGGACCTCGTCTGCCTTGCTGCGCAGCTCGTCGAGGTCGTTGCCGTAGATGCGAACGACGAGCGGCTCGTCGTTCGCACGGAGCGCGGCAAGGTTGTCTCGCCGGTCCTCGTCACCAGCCTTGCCGTCCGCGACCGAGCCCAATGTCCGGATGCGGTCGGTGGAGTACGTGACGAGCTCGCCGTCGAGCCCCGGATAGCCGTCGACGACTCCACGGATGCGATCCACCGTCGTGCCGTAGTCGACGTCCGAATCGATGCTGACCCAGACCTCACCGGAGCTCACCCCCAATTTCTGATCGGACATCACGGCACGGCCGACGTGGGCGCCGACGTTCTCGACCCCCGCAAGCGAGCGCAGCTCGCGGCTGACTCGTCCCGCGATCCGGACCATCTCCGGACGCGACGTTCCCGTCGCGGCTTTCAGGTGGATGAGCAGCTCGCGCTCCTTGAAAGTCGGAACGAGCGATTGGCCGAACAGCGGCAGCATCGCGATGCCGGCGATTCCGACCACGGCTGCCGCTGCGAGGACCGTCCCCGGCTGCCGGACGACTCGCGAGAGCGCGGCGCCGTAACGAGCGGCCGCTCGTCGGAGGACCGGGGTCTCCCCACCGCGGGTGCCTCTGCCTCCCAGCAGGAGCAGGCTCAGCGCCGGTGTGACCGTCAGCGCGACGAGGGTCGATGCGAGCACGGCAAGCGCATAGGACAGCGCGAGCGGCTCGAAGAAGTCCCCGAGCTGACCGCCCAGGAAGAAGACCGGGATGACGGCGACCAGGATGATCAGCGTCGCAAAGCCGACAGGGCCCCGAACCTCGAGCGACGCCTCGAGAACGACAGCTGCGGCCGACCTGGTACTTCCCGCTCGCCGACGCTCCTCCAGGCGTCGTCGGATGTTCTCGACGCCGACGACGCCGTCATCGACCACGACGAGGACGGCGAGCAGGAGGCCCGCGAGAACCAGGGCGTTCATCGACTCGCCGCGAAGCGAAAGCACGAGCAACGCCGCGACCACGGACAGCGGGATCGAGACGAAGGCGACGAGCGCGGCGCGGAGATCGAAGAAGAGCGCGGCCAGCACGACGGCAACGAGCAGGAAGCCGATGAGGAGCGCCAGAGCGAGGTTGTCGATCGCGTGCTCGATGAAGCTGGCGGGCCGGAAGATCGTCGAGTCGAGCCGGACGCCGGAGAGACCGGGCCGCATCGCATCGAGCGCCGCGTCGACCTCCCTCGTCACTTCGAGGGTGTTCGTGCCCGGGAACTTCTCGACTACGAGCATCAGCCCGTCGCCGTCACCGATGACGGCGTCGCCGATCAGCGGCTGGTGGTCGACGACCACGTCGGCAACGTCGCCCAGGCGCTTGGCTCCGCCGGGAATGCCGTCAACGGGAACCTCCGCCAGGCCTTCAGGGTCCGCGATCGGGAGGATGTGGCGAAGCTGAAGTCGCTGGTTCGGCGTATCGATGAACCCGCCCGTGCCCGGAGTCGAGGCCTCGAGGAAGCTGAGCGGTGACACGAGCTGGGCGTTTCCGGCGGTGCTGATCACCTGCTGGAGCGACACGCCGTTGCGTTGCAGGTGCTCGGGATCCACCTGGACCTGAATCTGGTGCTCTCGCTGGCCCCACATGACCACATTCGCAACGCCGGGCACTCCCATCAGCCGAGGCCGGATCGTCCACCGCGCGAGTAGCCCCAGGTCGATCGGCGAGAGCTCCTCCGACGAGAGCCCGATCATCATCACCCGGCTCTGCGAGGACAGCGGCTGGAGCATCGTCGGCGGCTTCGAGACCTTGGGGAGGACGTGTGCCTGGAGCAGGCGCTCCTGCACGAGTTGTCGTGCGTTCAGGAGATCGGTCCCCGGCTCGAAGAGCAGAACGACGGACGAGAGCCCTAGGACCGACTCGGACCGGAGGACGTCGATGCCCGCCACGCCGTTGAGCAGGTCTCGCTCGAGCGGGACGGTGATCAGTTCCTCGACTTCCTCCGCCGAGAGCCCGAGCGCCTCGGTCTGGACCTCGACGTACGGCGGCGTGAACTCCGGCAACACGTCCACCGGGGTCTGGCGAACCTGCGCGACGCCGACGACCATCAGGGCGATGCCGATCGGGATCACTAGGAGCCGGAAGTTCAGGCTCGTCGAGATCAGCCAACGCATCATCGAGAGAGCCCCCCTTGCAACCGGGTCAGTCGAAGCGGCTGCGTCGAGGATGCGCGCATCGCCGGATCACGGCAGCTCACGGGGGATGAGCCGACGACCGCATCGACCACCGCAGGATGAACTGTGGATGCGCTCATGAAAGGTTGTGAAAGGCTGTGAAAGGTAATAGCAGACTTCGGCACTTTTGAGAAGCGCACCGAGCCCAGCATGACCGCGACGGCGCTGACGCCCAGCGTCAGGCCGAGAGTCCTAGAAGTGGGAGGTCAGCCCCGCCGGGTCTTCATCGGGCGTGGCCGCCTTGCCCGGCTCCTCGTACCAGGAGTAGGCGTACTCCCCGTCGTCCAGTTCCTTCGCCAGCGTCGAGAGCTTGAGCGGATTGAACGTGTCGCACATCACAGCGAGCTCGTGGGTCTCGGTCTGGCCGATCGACTTCTCCGCCAGCCCCGGGTGCGGCCCATGCGGAATCCCCGACGGGTGCAGCGTCACTGAACCGACCTCGACCCCGCGCCGGGAGCCGAAGTTGCCGGAGACGTAATAGATCATCTCCTCGCTCTGCAGGTTCGAGTGGTGATACGGGATCGGGATCGACAGCGGGTCGAAGTCGAGCTTCCGCGGACAGAACGAGCAGATGACGAAGTTCGGGCCCTGAAACGTCTGGTGCGAGGGCGGCGGCATGTGGATCCGCCCCGTGATCGGCTCGAAGTCCTTGATGTTGAACGTCCACGGGTAGAGGTAGCCGTCCCAGCCCACGACGTCGAACGGGTGGTAGTCGATCACGTAGTCCTGGTAGCCGTCGCGGACCCGGATCTTCAGCGTGCGCTCTTCCCGGTCGCGGAACGTCTGCAGCTCGGTCGGGGGGTGGATGTCCCGGTGGTAGAAGGGAGCGTGCTCCATGAGCTGGCCGTACTCGTTCCGGTAGCGCTTCGGGATCTCGATCAGCCCCGGGGTTTCGAACAGCAGGTATCGCTGCGGGCCTGACGGCTCGAACTGGTACGTCGTCCCGCGGGGGATGACGATGTAGTCGCCGTCCGTGTACGGCAAGTCGCCGAACGTTGTGTGCAGCGTGCCGCTTCCTTCGTGCACGAAGTAGACCTCGTCGCCCTCGCCGTTCCTGAAGAAGTAGTCCATCGACTCGCTCGGCCGTACGAGCGAGATCTCGACGTCGTTGTTCCACATCAGGAGCCTGCGCCCGGAGACCTCGTCCCCCTCCGGCTCGATGCCCATCGTCTTGAAATGCCGGTGCGCATGGGCGTCAGGCACCCATTCCTCGCGCTTGATCGGCTCGAATGAACCGAGCTCCTTCACGCGGCACGGCGAAATCAGGTGGTACAGGATCGACTCGTTGCCGGTGAAGCCCTCGAGGCCCATGACCTCTTCGGTCAGGAGGGTCCCGTTGTCTCGGAACTGAATGTGCCGCTTTCGGGGGACGTCACCGCGGCGCTGGTAGGTCGGCATACCGAAAAGGATAGAGAAGGCCCCTCGATCGGGTGCCCTCGATGGGGGGCAACAGTTCGAGGGAACTCCCGCGAGGGAGGGGACCGCCGTCCCGATCACAGGGGCAAGTGCAGCTTGCGGCCCTCTCCCTGCCCCGCCGCCTCGCAGGCGTCGGGCTCGCGACTGGTCTCTTCCTCGCGCTCGCGGCGTCCTTCCCGACGCACGCGTCAGCCGCGTCGAGACCGGGCTGCGGCGTGCACACTCGCGCCGCGAAAATCGTCTCTCTCCAGCTCTTCAGGGGGCAGATGAAGCCGGCTCGAGCGGCATTCTTCCGCCGGCACAAGCGCGCACAAACACGTCGGGCGTTCATCGCCGGCCAGCAACGGAGGCTCAAGGCGCTGAAGCGCGCGGTTGCCCGCTGCGGAACGTCGGGAGCGAATGCCGGTCCCGAGACTGCCCCGGATCCCGAGACTGCGCCGTGCTCCCCTTCCCTCTACTCGGCCCCGTTCACGGAGATGAACGAGGGGACGACCAACTCGACGCTCCCTCTGAAGCCCGGATCCCGCATTCGTGCGGTCATGCTCTTCGTCGACTTCCCGGACCTTCATTCGAGCGAGTCGACGACCGCGCTCTACGACCGGCTCGTCCCACGGTCTCGCGCTTGGTTCAACGAAGTCTCCTACGGCCAGGTCCAGCTGGACGCGACCCCCGCCAATAGCTGGTTCCGGATGCCCCACAACATCGGGAGCTACGGGCTCAGGGACGGCATCAGCTGGCCCGAGCACCACGACTACATCGCCGACGCGGTCTCCGCGGCCGACGGCGCCGTCGACTTCTCGGGCTACGACGTCATCTACGTCGTAGCCGCGAAGGGCACGTCGATCGAGCGCTCGCCGGCGTTTCATTCCTATCCGGGCTTTGGCATCCATGCGGACGGGAACGAGCTCCGCCATGGCGCGACGTTCTTCGAGGACACTCGCTCCGACGCGAGGTACGCGGCCAACGTCTTGATCCACGAGACCGGGCACCTCCTCGGCCTGCCGGATCTCTACGACGTTCCCGACCCGACCTTCTGGCGGCTGTTCCGCTTCGCCGGGGGCTGGGACATGATGAGCTGGAACGATCCCGGCGGGCACTTCCTCGCCTGGCAGAAGTGGAAGCTCGGCTGGCTCGAGCCCTCGCAGCTCACGTGCCTTTCGGGGCCGGGCGAGCTGACGACCACCATCACCCCGCTCGAGCGCGCGGGCGGCCTCAAGGCGATCGTCGTGCCAACCGGCCTCTCGTCTGCCTATCTCATCGAGGCGCGCAGGCGCATCGGCCAGGACTCGCGGCTCTGCGACGAAGGCATCCTCGTCTACTCGGTCGACGCTGCGGTGCGCTCCGGTTACGGGCCGGTTCGCGTGCGCGCCGCGCAGCCCGACGGAAACGGCGATGCCTTCAATCGCTGCGGCCCGCTCTACAACGCGACGTTCGACAAGGCGAGCGGCGAGGTCGCCCGCTTCGTGGACGACGCGGCCGGGTTGACGATCGTGGTCCTCTCGTCGAGCGCCAAGGGCTACCGCGTCAAGGTCACGCGAACGTCCGTCGCGACTCAGGGTCTCCCGGACCAGGTCGCGCAAGGCGGAGCGAGCTCGAAGCCGGTCGACTCACTTGCGCCTCCCCAGGCTCCGCTCTCGGCGATCACCTTCCCGTTCGGAGTCGGCTGGGATCTCGGCCCGCTCACCGCCGACTAATCCGCGACTCTGTTCCGCAGCACGCCGATCCCCTCGATCTCCAGCTCGACGACGTCTCCCCGTTGGAGCCAGCGTCCGTCGCCGTGCTCGAGGATGCAGCCGGTGCCGACGGTGCCGGAGCCGAGGATGTCGCCCGGGCTCAAGCGCGTGTTGAGTGCCGCGTAGGCGACCATCGCGTCCCAGGAGTGGTACATCGACCCGCTGTTACCGCGAGAGCGCTCCTCGCCGTTCACGCGCGCGACCATCTCCAGCGAGAGGTCGCCGAGCTCGTCCGGCGTGACGAGCAGCGGGCCGATGCTCGTCGCGAAGTCCTTCCCTTTGGCGGGGCCCAGCCCGACCTTCATCTCCGGCCGCTGGAGATCGCGCGCCGACCAGTCGTTCATGACCGTGAAGCCGGCGATCGCGCCGTCCTTGCCGATCACCGCGGCCAGCTCGAGCTCGTAGTCGAGCTCCTGGCTTCCCTCCGGGTAGGGGATCTCGTCCTCGGGCCCGAAGATCGCGGCCGGGTTGGAGAAGTAGAAGGCCGGAATCTCGTACCACTCGGGCACCATCTCCAGGCCGCGTAGCCCGCGCGCGGTCTTGACGTGCTGCTCGAAGGCGTAGAAGTCGCGGACGGCCGGTGGGCGCAGGACGGGCGGGCGTAGGTCGACCTCGGCGAGCGGATACTCGGCGTGCTCTCTGGCTTCGCCGCCGCCGGTGAAGAAGGACTGCAACGTCTGCGCCGCGAGCTGGATCACGCGGTCGCCCTCGACGCGGCCGGGCCACCCGCGCTCGAGATTCTCCCCCTTGGGAATGAACATGCAGTACTTCACGGTTCGGTGTGCACGCTAACGTCGGCGAGGCCCGGTAGGGAGGCACGTACCTCCTCCTCCACCTCGCTCGCGAGCGCGTGGGCGTCCGCCAGGGCGCTGCCCTTGTCCAGCGCGAGGGTCAGAAATGCGACCAGGCCGTCGTCGGTCTGGAGGAAGCGGACCTCGCGAGGCGGCGACCCCGTCCGCGCCTGGACGATTCGCCGAACGGTCTCGGCGTCGGCCTCGACATCCGCCTCGGCCGGAGCCCGCCCCGTCCCGGGCTCGCGGAGCGGCTCCAGGTGTGTCTGCACCGAGATCACCTCGGGCACGGCCTTGGCGATCGCCTGCTCCACCTGTGAGGCGACCGAGTGCGCGGTCTCGAGCGTCAGCTCGCCGGGAAGCTTCAGGTGCAGGGCGACCTGTAGGCCTCCGTCGACCGAGACGACCCGCAGGTTGTGCATCTCGCGCACACGCGGGACCGTGAGCGCGGCGGCATGCACGCGCTCGCGAAGGGCCGCATCTCCCTCGGCGGGCTCGACGTGGACGACGATGTCGCTCTCGGGCAACGCGCTCTGCACGGCAGCCTCGACCGCATCGGCCACTGCGTGGCCCTGCCCCACGCCTGCGTCGGGCGACACCCCGATGACGACGTCGGCAAAGTGGCGCCCTGCCGCCTGGCGGATCCGCAATCGCCGCAACTCGACCCTCGGATCGAGCTTGGCGATTGCCACTCGCGCCGCCCTCTCGGCCTCGGCGGGAACTCGATCCATGAGCACGTCGACGTTTTGACGCATGAGGCGGCCGGCGGCGATCAGCACGAGCAGCGCGACCAGGAGCGCGGATGCCGCATCACCCTCGGGCCATCCCGCCCTCGCCAGGAGAAGACCAACGAGTACTGCAGTGGAGCCCGCCATGTCGCTCCCGAAATGGAGCGCGTTCGAGGCGAGTGCGGGGCTGCGATAGCGGCGAGCGGCCCTGCGCGAGACCGTCGTTCGGCTCGCGTCGACGGCGATCACGATCACGACGACGACCAGCGCGTACCAGGTCGGGTTGACGTCCGGCTGAGCTGAGCCGACGAGCACCGCAAGCGCGCGGTACGCGATATAGAGGCTTGCGAGCACGAGGATCCCGGCCTCGCCGAGCGCGGCGAGGTGCTCCGCCTTGCCGTGCCCGTAGGCATGCCCGCGGTCGGCCGGACGACCGGCGACCCCGACCGCGAAGAGGGTCAGCAGCGCAGCGACGAGGTCCGTGCCGGAGTGAATCGCCTCGGAGATCAAGCCGAGGCTTCCTGTCGCGAGCCCGGTCCCGAGCTTGAGCGCGATGAGCACGCAGGCGGCGACAACCGAAACGAGGGCTGTTCGCCGCTGCGGGCTCATTGCCCGAAGGCTATGTCGTTACGGCTAATACCAGCGGCCGCGGCGGAATCCGCCAAACAGGAGGCCGAGAATGATCAGGATCAAGCCCCAGATCGGATAGCCGATCACGAGCAAGATGATCCCAACGATGACGAGGATGGCGCCGATTCCCACGTAGTTCTCCTCTCGTGTTGTGAGGCGGAGCGAGGACTCTAGAGGTTTCCGCGCAGTGCTTGCTCGCGCTCGATCGCTTCGAAGAGCGCTTTGAAGTTGCCCTCGCCGAATCCGCGAGAGCCGTGCCGCTCGATCACCTCGAAGAAGAGCGTCGGCCGGTCCTGGGCCGTCTTCGTGAAGATCTGGAGCAGGTAGCCCTCCTCGTCACGGTCGGCGAGGATGCCCAGTCGCTTCAGATCGTCGTAGTCGGCGTCGATCTCGCCGACCCGCTCCTCGAGGTCGTCGTAGTACGCGGTAGGAGTTTTGAGGAAGCGGAGGCCGCGCTCCTCGAGCTGCTCCACGGTGGCGACGATGTCGTCGGTCGCCATCGCAACGTGTTGGACGCCGGGGCCACCGTAGAAGTCGAGGTACTCCTCGATTTGGCTCTTGCGCTTCCCCTCCGCGGGCTCGTTGATCGGGAACTTGATCTTGCCCTCGCCGTCCATCATCACCTTCGACATGAGTGCCGAGTACTCGGTCGAGATCGCCTCGTCGGAGAAGTGGATGAGCTCGGTCATCCCGAACGAGCGCTCGTAGAACTCGACCCAGTGCTGCATGCGTCCGAGCTCCACGTTGCCGACGACGTGGTCGAGGTTCTGGAGGCCGATCCCCGTCGCAGGCGCGCCGTTGTCGGTGACCGACTTGTATCCGGGCAGATACGGGCCTGCATAGTCGTCGCGGTTGACGAACGTATGGATGTTCTCGCCGTAGGTCGCGATCGCGGCCAGCTCGACTCGCCCGTACTCGTCCTCGACCCAGTGCGGCTCGACGACGCTCCTCGCCCCGCGCTGCACGGCCTGCCGATAGGCCTCGGTGGCGCTCGGAACTGCGAGGGCGACGTCCTTGACGCCGTCGCCGTGCGAACAGGCAAAGCGGGTGATCTCGCTGTCGGGCCGGAGGCCGCTCGTCAGGACGAGCCGGATCTCGTTCTGGTCGAGCACGTAGGAGGCCCGGTCGCGCAACCCGGTTTCAGGCCCGGCATACGCCGTCTGGGTGAAGCCGAGGGCCCGCTCGTAGTAGTACGCGGCCTGCTTCGCGTTGCCGACGTAGAGCTCGAGGTGATCCCACCCCTTGATCGGCATGAAGTCGGTCATCGACGGATCTTAACGCGCTCTCTGCGGGGAGACACTTGGCGAACTGGGCTCGATCGCCGGCTCCTCCAGTCCTTTGCGGAGCGGAACTTCCTTCAGCCAGAGGAGGACGATCACCCAGGTGACCAAACAGAGGGCTGAGGCCGCCAGGAAGGCGGGGTGCAGCGCGTCCGCGAGGCCCTCACGGAGGTTGGGCGGCAGGCGGTGGACGGCCTGGCGATCGATGCTCGCGCCCGAGGGAAGGCCATGGTTGACGATCACGCCCATCGCGGTCACGCCGACGGTCGCCCCGATCGAGCGCGCGAACTGGGTCAGCGCCGTCGCAGAGCCCATCGCGCGCATCGGCACCTCGTTCTGGACCGGGACGACGAAGACCTGCATCATCATGCCGACGCCGATTCCCGAGACGACCATGTACGCGGCGGCCTCCGCGTTTGTGGTCGTCGTGTCCATCCGGGAGAGGAGAGCCAGGCCGATGCCGAGCACGATCGGGCCGACGAGCGCATTCGGCCGATAGTGACCGCTCCTCGAGATCCACTGCCCGGAGAGCGCGCTCGCGATCACGGCTCCGAGCATGAACGGCGTCAGAACCACGCCGGTGGAGGTGGCCGAGGTCCCGATCACGCCCTGTACGAAGAGCGGCACGAACGCGATCGTCCCGACCATTGCCATCGCCGAGAGGCCGATCGCAGCCACGCCGGCGGCGACCGTCGGGCGACGCAGGAACTCGAAGGGGAGGATCGGCTCTTTCGCGCGCCGTTCGACGAATGCGAATGCCGCGAGCGAGGCAGCGGCCGCGGCGAATGCGCCCAGCACCTGCGCGGAGCCCCAAGGATGCTCGCCTCCGCCCCAAACGAGGCCGAAGAGGAACGCGCTCGTACCGGCGGCGAGCAACGTCGCACCGAGCAGGTCGAGCGAGTGCTCGCGCCGCTCCGTCCGTTTCGGGATCGCGATCGCGATCACGGCGAGTGCGAGCGCTCCCACCGGCAGGTTCACGTAGAAGACCCAGCGCCAGCTCGCGTTGTCGACGAGGATGCCGCCGAGCGCCGGGCCGATGATCGACCCGGCCGCGAAGGTGGCCCCGATCAGCCCCTGGTAGCGCCCGCGCTCGCGCGGCGGGACGATGACGCCGATCGTCGCGTTGGCGAGCGCGAAGAGGCCGCCGGCGCCCATGCCTTGCACGACTCTCGCGCCGACGAGCTCTCCCATGGTCTGCGCAAGCCCGCAGAGCACGGAGCCGACGAGGAAGATCGAGATCGCGACGATGTAGAGCAGGCGCCGCCCGTAGATGTCGCCGAGCTTCCCGTAGAGCGGAACGGTGACCGCCGACGCGAGCACGTACGCGGTGATCACCCACGAGTAGCTCGTCAGCCCGCCGAGGTCGGTGACGATCGCGGGCAGCGCCGTGGCGACGATCGTCTGGTCGAGCGCGGCCAGCAGGAGCGCGACCATGATCGCGCCATAGATGGCTAGCACCCGGCCGATCGTGAAGCGGTATCCGGGCGGCTTGCGGGCGAGACGAGCGCGGAGCGTGGCCACGAGCCCAGACTAGCGATGGCCTACGTAGGCTCCGGAGGGGGCCGGCGGCCTCGCGAGAAGACGATGCCGGCCGCGATCAGCAGGCCGCCCGCGAACTGGAGCCGGGTCAGGTTCTCGTGCAGGAGCAGCAGGGCGATGACCGCGGCGAGGAAGGGCTGGAGATTCGCGAACAGCGACGCGCGCGACGGGCCGACGCGGTCGATCGCCGAGAACCAGAGCAGATTCGTGATCACGAGTGGGCCGAGCACCGCGTAGGCGAAGCTGACCCAGACGAGCCCGGAGAGGTCGAAGCTCTGATCCTCGAGCTGCGGCGCTCCGGCCGCGAGGAGCGCGATGCTGACGACGACGAGGAAGATCGCGCTCAACCGGTACGGCGAGTAGCGCCTCATGAGCGGGGCGAGCGCGACGGAGTACGCGCCCCAGGTCGCAGCTCCGAGGAGCGCGAGCAGGTCGCCCCACACATTTCCCGAGATGCTTTGGCCCGAGCCGGCGGTGACAAGCGCGACGCCGCCGAACGAGAGGGCGGCCGCGAGCCAGAAGCGGCGGCTGAGCTGCTCCATCCCCACGAGCCTGGCGATCAGGGCCGTGAAGATCGGCAGCGTCCCGAAGAGCAGCGCTACGGTCGTCGCCGTCGTGAGATCGATTGCGAAGACGAAGCCGACCTGGTTCAGGAACAGGAGGACGATGGCCCCGGCGACGAGAGGCAAGTCGCGCCGCTCGATCCGGAGCGAGCGCTCGCGCGGCAGGACGACGGCCAGGAAGATGAGCGCGGCGAGCGTATAGCGGATCCCGGAGTAGGTAAGCGGCTCGAAGCCGTGGTCGAGCACGTACTTCGAGGCCGTGAAGTTGAGCGCCCACAGGCAGACGGTCACGAGCAGCATCGCGTCTGCAACTGAGCCCCGGCGCACCGGAGCGACCCTACCCACTAGGCTTTTCGCCGATGGCCGAGCCGACGAAGGACGACGTGAACGCGATCGTCGGACCCGCGACGCCGCACTTCGCCTACCAGCTCCGCGCCCGCGTTCTCGAGCTCGTCGAGGATCTCCCCGAGACTCACGAGGTCCGCCGCTACGCAGAGGAGAAGGCCGAGCTCCTCGACCGGCTCGGCTTCTCCTCCTCGAAGGCCGAGGAAGGCCCGCGGGAACCACGCACTCGGCCCGGCTGGGAGACGATCCCGAGCGCCGCGCCTGCCGACCAGCCGCTACCCAGAAACGAATGAGCTTCGAAGGCGCCACCGTCTTCGTGACGGGCGGCTCGCGGGGGATCGGGAAGGCGATCGCGCACCGCTTCGCCGACCTCGGCGCGGCGCGCATCGGCATCGGCTACATGCGAAACGACGCTGCGGCGGAGGAGACCGCCGAGGAGCTCCGGGCCAAGGGCGCCGAGCCTGCGCTCGTCCGCGGCAACGTCTCGTCCGAGCGGGTGGCGCGAGAGGTCGCCGAGCTCGGCCCGCTGCGCGCGCTCGTCCACAACGCTGCGACCGGGGTCATCCGGCCGGCGCTCGAGACCGACGACAAGCACTGGGACTGGACACATCACGCGAATGCCCGCGCCTTGCTGTCGCTCGCCCGGGCCGCCGCTCCCCAGATGCCGAACGGGTCCTCGATCGTCGGGATCTCGAGCCTCGGCTCGACGCGCGTGCTCGAGGACTACGTGCTCGTGGGGACCTCGAAGGCGGCGCTCGAAGCGCTCGTCCGCTATCTCGCGGTCGAGCTCGCGCCGCGGGGAATCCGCGTGAACGCAGTCTCCGGAGGGGTAGTCGACACGGCTGCCCTCGACCACTTCCCGAACAGGGACCGGATGCTCGAGTGGGGCAAGAAGCGGACGCCCGCGGGACGCCTCGTGAAACCGAAGGACATCGCCGACGCGGTCGCGTTCCTCTGCTCGCCGGAGGCCGACATGATCCGCGGCCACATCCTCGTCGTCGACGGAGGGTTCTCGCTCCCGGCCTGATGGAGCCGACCGAGCAGAACCGGAAGGCGTGGGACGAGGTCCATCGCCGCCGGGCCGATGCGATGGCCGGCCAGCTCGGGATTCCCGAGAAGATCCGCGAGCTGCTGCCGGACGTCCACGGCAAGCACGTCCTCCACCTCCAGTGCGCGACCGGAGAGTCGACCGCCGATCTCGTCGAGCTGGGCGCGCTCGTCAGCGCGGTCGACATCTCGGCCGAGGCACTCGACGTCGCCCGTGAGCGCGCACCGGACGTCGCATACGTCCACGCAGACGTGCACGACCTGCCGCTCGAGCTCCGTCGCGCGCGCTTCGACCTCGTCTACACCGGTGGTGGCGTCCTGATCTGGCTTCAAGACCTCGAGGCGTGGGCAACCGGAATCGCCTCGGCCCTCAAGCCTGGCGGAATGCTCCTCCTCTACGACCCCCACCCGGTCGGCAAGTGCGTCGACCCGCTCGGCCACTGGCGGGACGACTACTTCGACGAGTCCCTACTGGTGACGAGCGGCTGGACGCACTTCGAGCTGACCGGCGAGCCGGCCACCGAGGAGAAGCAGGAGCGGCACTGGCAGCTCGGCCAAGTCCTCGCGGCGGTCACCGGGGCGGGCCTCGGCGTCACGCGACTCGTTGAGTTCCAGACGCTCTACAAGTGGCTTCAGCGGGACCGCCGCGTGCCGTGGGAGTTCGCGCTCATTGCCGAGAAACGCGAATGAGCGAGCCGAGGTCGCGCTGCTTCCTCGTCTACGCGGTCGCCCCTGAGGGCAGGAGCGCCCGTGACGCGAACGATCTGCTCAACCGCTACATCGGCGAAGGCGGCCGAGGGCTCATCGTCACGCACGACCACTTCATCGGCACACCCCATGGCGGCTTCGCCGTCTTCGAGGCCGCAACGGAGGACGAAGAGGCGAAGCTGGCCGACTCCGGGCCGCTGGAGGGCTGGCAGATCACGAGCCGACCGCTGACGTTCTCGCTCACGGCACTCGGCTTCGTCGCGCAGGCCGACTTCACGCTCCGGAACTACGGCGGCACGTCTCTGGCAGAACTGGAGGCCGCAGAGCAGCCCCGGAAGCGCTTCTGGTGGCAGAAGCCGCGACACCGCCGAGGTTAGCCTCGACGCCAAACGGGCAGGAGGAGGCCGAATGGGACTTCCAGTCAGCCTGATCCTGATCGCCGCAGGAGCAATCCTCGCGTGGGGCGTCACCGACGAGCCTTCCGGTCTCGATCTCGACGCGATCGGCGTCATCCTGATCGTGATCGGCATCGTCGGTTTCGTCCTCACCCTTCTGCTCTGGCAGAGCTGGTGGGGCCCCGGCTATTTCAACCGGGCGACGTATGTCGAGGGCGGGCCCGCCCGCCGTTGGTACTACGGCGGCTCGTATGCACGGCGTCGAACGACCTACGTCGAGGACGAGGCGCCACCGCCCCCCGGCGGGCCGCCTCCTCCTCCCTAGCGCCGGCGGCGAGCGCTTAGACGGCGGCGCCGGTCTCGACCGGCAGGCCGTAGATCTCGCCGAGCTTCTCGCGGAGATATCGCAGGTACGGCCCTGGATCCATCGGGCCGCCCACGATTCGGTCGAGCATCTCCCTCGACGTGTACTTGCGCCCGTGCCGGTGCAGGTTCTCGCGTAGCCACGTGCCGAGCTCGCCGAACTCGCCCTGCTCGAACTGCGTGTCGAGGTCCGGCAGCTCCGCGCGCAGGTGATCCCAGAGCTGCACCGAGATCACGTTGCCGAGCGCGTACGTCGGGAAGTACCCGATCGCGCCACCCGACCAGTGCACGTCTTGCAGGACTCCGTGTGTGTCGTCCGGCACCTCGATACCCAGGTACTCCGCCATTCGCGCGTTCCACGCCTCCGGAAGATCCTCGAGCGGAAGGTCGCCGGCGAGAATCTGCTGCTCGAGCTCGAAGCGCAGGATGATGTGCAGGTTGTACGTCGCCTCGTCCGCCTCGACGCGGATCAGTGACGGCTGCACCTTGTTGATCGCTCGGTAGAACTCGTCGATCTCGACGTTCCCGAACTGCCCGGGGAACGCCTCCTGGAGCTTGGGATAGAAGAACCGCCAGGCAGGCAGGCCGCGGCCGACGAGGTTCTCCCACATGCGGCTCTGCGACTCGTGCAGGCTCATCGAGGTCACCGACGAGAGCACGGTTCGCTCGAGCGCCTGGTCGACCCCGGCTTCGTAATAACCGTGGCCGAACTCGTGGATGCTCGCGAAGAGGCTGACCGCGAGGTCGTTCTCGTCGTAGCGAGTCGTCAGGCGAATGTCCGTCGTGCCGGCGCTCATGGCGAACGGGTGGACCGTCGGGTCGAGCCGCCACGACTCGTGGTCGAATCCGAACCGCTCGAGCATCACGAGCGCGAAGTCGCGCTGTTTCGCGATCGGGATCTCCCCGTGCAGGCTCGAGTCATCCACGCGGTCGGTGTGCTCGGCGATCTCCGCGATCAGCGGGACGAGCCCGCGCTTGACCTCGTCGAAGACCTCGCGCACCGCATCTGTCTTGAGCCCCTCGTCGAAGTCGTCCAGCAGGACGTCGTACGCGCTCTCGTAGTCCATCCCTTCGAAGCAGTCGATGTACCGGTGTGTCAGCTCGACGTTCTTCTGCAGATGCGGGAGGAAGATCGAGAAGTCCGACTTCTCGCGCGCCTCGACCCAGGCGGCCAGGGCGTGTGCACCCGTGCGGGTCATCTCGGCGCGCAGCTCGGGCGGGACGCGCTTCGCCTTGTCGTAGTCGCGCCGCGTGACGCGGATCAGGCTCGCGTCGTCGGAGTCCGGATCGAGGCTCTCCTCGTATCCGCGGACGTCTTCGAGCAGCTTGCCGATCTCGTCGTCGATGAAGAGCTCGTGCGAGAACCGGTCCAGGGTCCCGAGTTGCTCGGCACGCAGCGGGCCTGCCTTGGGGGGCATCATCGTGTGCTGGTCCCAACCGAGAATCGCACGTGCCATGTGCAGGTCGTGGATCGCGGCCAGACGCGTCTTGAGCTCTTCGTACTTCTCTGTCACGGGTACCTCCGGGCGTCGCTTGTGCGCGGAGCCTACTTGAGGACTTCCTCCGTGTAGACGCCCTCAGGGTTCCAAAGCAGGAACCCCTTCGTGTGATTCCTGCGTGCCGCGTCGATCTGCGCCTGCACCTCTTCGAGTGGACGGCTTCCCCCACTGAGCGAGAAGTCCTCGAGCCACGGGATCAGCACTGCCTTTCGCCCGACCAGGGCGTTCCGGAAGTCGCGCAGCGACATCGACACGGTCCGGCCCGGCGACGAGCTCGGGTCGGGCAGGTTGAACTCGCCGGAGCTGTAATGAGACGGATAGACCATCGGGTAGACGGCGTCGACGTACTTCGCGAGCCGTCCGGGCTTCTGGCCGATGCCGAGCTCGTGCGTGGCCGACAGGCCGAAGACGTCGACCGAGACGCGCACGCCCAGCGGCTTGAGGCGGGTCGAGGCGTAGTGGACGAAGCGGGTGACCGTCCAGCCCATGGGCTCTGCCACCTTGTGCGAGAAGACCGCCGACTCGATCGGCCCGTCGCTCGGGAAGCGCACGTAGTCGAACTGGATCTCGTCGAAGCCCGCCCGGGCTGCCGCTTCGGCGATCGAGACGTTGTAGTCCCACACTCGACGGTCGTACGGATTCGCCCAGCCGAAGCCCGCTTTGTTTCGCCAGAGCGAGCCGTCGCTCGTGCGGATCGCCAGGTCCGGACGCTTCCCCGAGAGGATCGGATCCTCGAAGACGACGACCCGGCCGATCAGGTAGACGCCTGCGGCTTGGGCCTTCGCCGCGACGGCTCTCGCCTTGTAGTGGGGCTTGGCAGCGCCGACCTGCCTGGCGAGGGTGCGGGCCGGCATGAGGAAGCCGACCTCGCCCTTCTCGTCTTTCACGTCGAGCTCGATCGTGTTCAAGCCCGGGATCGCGAGGTACTGCTCGAGCTTGCCGTCGAGCGAGGCGAGGCCCATCGTCACGTGCACGCCGCGGACCTCCACCGGAAACGGCCGAGGGCTCGCGGGCTTCGCCTTCTTTTTGGTCGCCGCCTGCTTCGCTCCGCCGCCACGCTGCGATCCGCGCGTCCCGATCACGGTCGCCCCGAGCGCGACGAGTGCCGCGGCGACGACCAGGACGGCGAGGGCAATCGTGCGCTGATGCCGCCGACGCGTGCGCGCCTGCTCCCGCCGAGTTCTGAAGCGCTCGTTGGGACTTGCAGGCTCGGGCTCAGACGGCACGCTGTGGAAAACCTAAGCCCGCCTGGGCATTCCCGCAACCGGCCATTCGGCCAATTCGAGCCGGAAGACGAAGAAGCTCACCGGCCGTTCGAGCCGAACAGGCGGTTCACGGTGTCCGCGGCGATATAGCCGGCGATCTTCGGGTTCTCCTGGAGGCGGCGGACCGAGTAGCTGTACCAGTGGTCGCCGAACGGGACGTAGACCCGCAAGCGGTGGCCGTCTCTCACCAGCCGGTCGGCTGACATCTCGGCCACGCCGAGCAGCATCTGGAACTCGAACTGGTCGCGCGACAGGCCGTGTTCCTCGACGAGTCGCCGGCCTTCCGAGATCAGCCACCTGTCGTGGGTCGCGATTCCTACGTACGAGCCCGCCCGGAGCAGCTCGCGCAGGGCGAGCACGAAGTTCTGCCGGACTTCCTCGAAGTCGCGGTACGCGATCAGCGGCGGCTCGACGTAGATGCCCTTGCAGAGCCGGACGTTCGGCTTGAGCGGCGCCAGCGCGCGGATGTCCCTGATCGTCCGCCGCAGGTACGCCTGGAGCACGATGCCGACGTTGTCGAGCCCCGCTTCCCGCAGCTCGCGGTACAGGCGCAGGGTATCGGTCGTGCAGCTCGAGTCCTCCATGTCGATCCGGACGAAGTTCCCGCTCTCCGCGGCATGGCGCACGACGGTTTCGAGGTTCGCCCGGCAGAGCTCGTGGGCGAGGTTCAGCCCGAGCGCGGTGAGCTTGACGCTGACGTTCGAGTCGAGGTGCTCCCTCTCGATCGCCTCGAAGACGTCGTGGTAGGCCCGGACGATTCCGAGCGCCTCTCTGCGGCTCCGGATCTCCTCGCCCAGGACGTCGATCGTCGCCGCCTTGCCCTCCTCGTTCAGGCGCCGCACGACCCGGCAGGCATCCGCTAGGCCGGTGCCCGCGATGTAGCGCTCCGAGATCTTGCGGACGATCGGCCGCGGGACGGCTGGAAGAACCCGAACGATGGCGCGGTCGACGAGAGCCAAGGGCCCGGCGATTCTAGTGGCGTCCCGACTTGACGAAATCTTCTCTGCGGCGCAAGATCGAGGGAGAAGGCAAGGGGGACACCCGGAGGGGGAACTTTTTGGCGTCTGTAGTCACGTACTTCGTGTTTCGCACGGGCCTGGGAGCCGTGTGCCTGCTCGCCGGGCTGGAGAAGGCGCGCGCGCCGCGGGACTTCTTCGAAGGCGTGCGCCAGTACCGGCTGGTTCCACCGCGGCTCGCACCGGTCGTCGGCGGGAGCCTGATCGCAGCCGAGCTTGGCCTCGGCGCCTTGCTCGTGAGCGGGCTCGTGCCCACGATCGCGGCTGTAGGCGCGATTGCCCTCTTCACCGTCTTCGCGGCTGCGCTCGCGATCAGCCTCGCCCGCTCGAACCGGGCGCCGTGCCACTGCTTCGGCGCCTCCGACGTCGAGACGATCTCGCCACTCGCGCTCGTGCGCGCGCTCGCGCTCGCGGGGCTTGCCGTCGCGGTGCTCGTCTTCGCGAGTGCAGACACGGCCTGGATCGCCCGCGGCGAGGTTCTGCCGGCCCTGCTGATGGTGGCCGGGCTCGTGGCCGCGACCCGCCTGTCCGGTCTCATCCCGCTCGCCTGGTCATTCCTCCGCAGCGAGGCGACCTTCTACCCCACGCCGACCCGCCGGGTGAGCTTCCGGCACCAGCCGCTCACGATCCCGCTCTGGCCGAGGCAGGAGGAGCGATGAGCGGCGTCTGGCTCGCCTCGTACGTCGTGCTCTGGCTGCTCGTGCTGGTGCTCGCATTCCTGCTCGCAGGCTCTCTCCGCCAGCTCGGCCTCATTCAACTGCGGCTGGGTGACGACCCCGGCGCGCTCATCACCGACACGGGCCTCGAGCGGGGCACACTGGCGCCCGACTTCACGGCCCTGGACTCCGAGTCCGAGGAGCTCGTGACGCTCTCCGGGCTCGCCCCGGTCCCCCGCATGATCGTCTTCGCCTCACCCGGCTGTCTCTCGTGCCGGGAACTGATCCCCGCGGTGAACGAGGTTCGCAAGACGAGGAGCGGAGAGTTCGACTTCCTCGTCGTCTGCCGCGGCGACGTCGAGTCGTGCCGGGCCTTCGGGCGCATGAACCGACTCGAGGCGCCGATGGTCGTCGACACGACCGGTCAGATCGAGAAGGATTACATCGTGACGCTGACCCCCTTCGCGTATCTCCTGGATCACGAGCGCAACGTCGTCATCCGCGGGCTTGCGAACGACTGGCGTCAGCTCGAGTCGCTGCTCGAGCAGGAAGGCACGTTGCAACCTGGTGGCTGGACGCAGGTCGACGGCGAGCCTGCAGCCGTCGCAGACTCGAGGGAGGACTGATGGATCTCACCGGCATGGCCGCTCAGGCGCTCGCGCGCAAATCTTCGCGCAGGCAGTTCTTCAAGTTTCTCGGCGCGGGCTCGCTTGGCGCCGGACTGTTTCTGACGCGCACGGACGTCTCCCTGGGTGCGGTTTCGGGGTGTGTCGGCTGCGGCGGCGGCCCCTGCAACCCGTGCTTCTCACCGGTCCAGCGATGCGACATCGTCAATCCTGCGTTCCCTTGCAAGACGTGCCAGCAGGGCGGCGGCTGCCCGGTCGGCTGCAGCACCGGCGGCGAGTGGTTCTGCTGCCAGACGGGGACCGTCTGCCGCATGCGGTGCTCCGAGTGCAATTGCCCAAGCGGCTGCGGGAACCCCTCCTGTCATTGCTTCACGATACTGAGCACCCCTTGTACCCCGAGGCTGCACTCCGGCGACCAGCCGTGTCCCTGCCCGCCCCTCGAAGCGCCGGTCCTCGCCGCCGCAGATGGCTAACACCGCCCGCTTCGGCGGGCTCGTTGCGCTCGCCGGCTTGATCGGCCTCTCCGCGGCCGTGCTGGCGAGCGGAGTCGGCGCCCCGGAAATCGGCACGGTGCCTGTGTTTGTCCTCGTGAGCCTCAGCCTCGTCGTCGGGTTGTCGACCGCGGCGAGCCCCTGAGGACTCTCAATGGTCGGTGAGATCGGCCCCCTGGTCCGGGTGGGCAGGAAAAAGCTAGCGCTCGCACTCCACGTCCTCGGCGGAATCGGCGGCGGGGCAACGATCGGCGTCGTCCTCGGATTTGCAGGGCTCTTGCTGCGCGCCGCGGTCGGTGACGCGCTCGACACGGTCTTCGCGGTCGCCGTTCCGGCGGCGTTGCTGTACGCAGCGTCCGTTGATCTGGGGTTCCTTCGTTTGCGGCCGATCACAACCGAGCGCCAGACTCCAGGCTCCTGGCCCTGCTCGATGGGCAACTATCCCGGCATCTTCGCCTGGGGGTTCGACTTGGGCCTCGGCATCAGCACGCGCATCCCCTACCAGTCGTTGCTCGTGCTGCCGGTCGCGGCCCTGCTGGCGGGCGATCTCGGGACCGCGGTTGCCGTCATGGCCGTGTACGGAGCTTCGCGTGCGCTCGCCGTGGTTGCTGCGGTCTCCGCGGCAGGAGACGACTTCGCAGCAGCGTGCGACGCGATCCAGGAGCGCGTGGTGCCGCTCAAGCGTCTCGTCGGCGTGACAGCACTTGTAATTGCGGGCGTAATCGTGATTTCCTAACAGCGGGAGGAGTGGAGAGATGGACGGAGCTATGTACATGTTGAGCCGCCAGATCACGGGCGACGACGGGGTAACCCTGATGCAGAACGTGACCGTCTTTGCGGGCAGCGCGACCGAGGCGAACAACCTGGTCGCGCAGCAGTTCGCGCGGCTACGCCAGACGTCGCGAGACAAGGACCGCGCCTACCAGGGGACTCCTGCCTTCAACGTCGAGAAGATCCCGCTCGACGTGCACAAGGTGATCACGATCGGGACGACCAGGTAGGCGTGGACGTCGCATCCAAAGCGGCAGGGATGCTCGCGCGGCGCTCGTCGCGCCGACAGTTCTTCAAGTTCCTGGGAGCAAGCTCGCTTGGAGCGGGCCTCTACCTGACGAGGACGGACGTCACGCTCGGCTCGGTCGCAGGCTGCGTCGGCTGCGGCGGGGGGCCTTGCAACCCGTGCGTCGGCATCGGCCCGATCTGCACGGACATGCAGCCGACGTCGTACCCGTGCAAGACCTGCCAACAGGGAGGCGGCTGCCCGGCCGGCTGTAGCACGAGCGGCGAGTGGTTCTGCTGCCTCACGGGGACCCCCTGCCGCATGCGCTGCTCGGAGTGCAACTGCCCGAGCGGATGCGCGAACACGTCGTGCCACTGCTTCATGCGCCTCAACATCCCGTGCACGCCGCGGCTGCACTCGGGCGATCAGCCGTGCCCGTGCCCCGCGGTCGTCGCCCCGGTTTAACCCTCCCGCCTAGCCGTCGCGCATGAAGCCCTGGCGGGCTGCGCTCACGAGCGCGACCGCCTCGGGGAAGATGACTCGCATCGCGTCGCGGAGGGCGAGGGTCTGCTCGTCGGGGCCGCCTTCGACGGTTATCCGGCCGAGCGCCGCGCCCGTCAGCTCAACTGCCGTGTTGAGCGTCAGGGTCGCGAACTGCTCGCGCTGAGCCTCTGCGACAGACTCCGCCTGGCGTGCGGCGAACTCCTGGAGGTTCTTCATGAGGTCGTCCGGGTCGCCTCCGAGCGGGAATCCGAATCCACCTTCCATGCGGCCAACGATACCGGCGCTCAGTCGAGTGGCAGCTTGTAGTTCGACTCGACGTCGTGCGCAAGTTCTTCCACGGTGGCCAGGCCGCTCTTCATCGCCTCGGCGAACGGAGAGCCGGCCGACGGGCCGAGCGCCTGTTCCAGGCGCCTGGTCGCGGCCCCCACACGGTCAAGGTAAGCGGGCTCCGCCAGGCGCGGAGGCGCGCCGATCGCCTGCTCGAGGGCGAGCGCGGCTTCCTCGGCCTCCTCGATCCCTGGCGGATTCTCGGTGAGCCTCAACGCGACGAGCTGCTCGCGAAGCTCGCCGAGCTCGCCCCCGCCCGCGCTCTCCTCTGCCAGCTCGCACATGGCCGTGATCGACACCGTCCGGCGGACGGCGTCGCGGCTTCCCACCGGCTCTCCGCGATCGTCCAGGACGACCCAGGTCCTCTCCTCGCCGCTGGTGAAGGCGCAGAGGTAGGTGCGCTCGCCCGGCTCGGCCTCGGCGGGGACGATGCCGGCGAGCTCTTCGCCGGCGCCGGCGAGGCCCACGGCCGCCGTGGCGGCACGGTCGAGGTCGTCCCGGAGCGCCACGGCGGCAAGCATAGACTCGGCCCCATGGCCCACTCCGAGCGCTCCCGGCTGGCGCAGGAGCTCTTCGCGCCGCTCGGCCCGACGTACGACCGCTGGAGCCGGCTCCTCTCACTGGGCCAGGACCCTCGCTGGCGCCGCTTCCTCGTCTCGCGGATCAACGCCGGGCCGGCCGACGAGGTGCTCGACGTCGCGGCGGGGACTGCGGCGGTTGCGATCGAACTGGCCCTGCGGACGGGCTGCCGCGTCGTGGGCCTCGACCAGAGCGCGGAGATGGTGTCGACGGGCCGTGCGCGCGTGGAGGCGGCGGGGCTTGCCGACCGGATCCGGCTCGTCGAAGGAAGCGCGGACCGGCTCCCGTTCGAGAACGGCGCATTCGGGGGGCTCACGTTCACCTACCTGCTGCGCTACGTCGACGAGCCCGCGGCGACGCTGAAGGAGCTCGCGCGAGTCGTCAAGCCGGGTGGATCGATCGCGGCGCTCGAGTTCGGGCTTCCGCGCGGACTCTGGCGGCCACTCTGGGAGGCCTACGTGCGCGTCGGACTGCCTGTCGCGGGCAGGCTCATCTCGCCCGGTTGGCACGAGGTCGGCGCCTTTCTCGGGCCGAGCATCCGGGCGTTTCATTCGAGCTTTCCGATCGCCAGGCAGCTCGACCTCTGGCGCGCGGCGGGGATCGACGAGCCGCGAGTGTGCCGGCTCAGCCTCGGCGGGGGTTACGTCGTCTGGGGCCGGCGCGCATGAGCGCGAAGCCGAGGCCTGCCTTCTACGCGCTCGAGACCGGCGGCTGGCGCGACTACGTGACGGTCCTCCATCCCCCGTACACGCTCTGGCACCTCTCGTACGTGGCGATCGGCGCCGGGCTTGCCCCGCACGTCGAGACACGGCGTCTGCTGGCGGCTCTCGCCGCGTTCTTCCTCGCCGTCGGCATCGGAGCGCACGCGCTCGACGAGCTCAACGGCCGCCCGCTACAGACGAAGATCTCCGATCGCGTGCTCGTCGTCCTCGCGACGGGGTCGATCGGCGGAGCTGTCGCCATCGGCGTCTATGCGTCGCTCAACTACACCGCCTGGCTGGCGCCTCTCGTCGCTCTCGGCGCCTTCATCGTCTGCGCGTACAACCTCGAGCTCGCCGGCGGGCGATTCCACTCGGACTGGTGGTTTGCCGTCGCCTGGGGATCGTTCCCGCTCCTCGCGGCCTATCTCGTGGTTGCCGAGCGCATCACGGTGGAGGCGTTGCTTGCGGCCGCCTTCGCGGCTTTTCTCAGCCTGGCGCAGCGGCACCTTTCGACCCAGGTGCGAACCATGCGCAGGCGGGTCGCGTCGGTCGAGGGCACGATCGAGCTGCTCGACGGCAGCCGCGTGCCCGTGACCGCGAAGACGCTGACAGCGGCGCCCGAGGCTGCGCTTCGCGCGCTGACGGTCGCCGTCACGACGCTCGCCGCGGCAGTGCTCGTATTTCGCCTGACATAGCAGGCGATTTACGATGCCTGGGTGAGGATCGAGCTCGTCTTCGAGATCGTGTTTGCCTGCGCCGTGCTTTTGGCAGCGGCAGCGCTTGCCGGTGCGGCGCTCGAACGGGCCGGGAAGCGGCTCCTTCTCGGCGCGGCTGCGGCGGCCGGGGCGGCGGCGACAGCCGCCTGGGTTGCGTTCGCGTTCCGCCCGCAGGTCGAGCTCGCGATCTCCGCTACGGGACTGGTTGCGTGCCTGATCGCCGTCATGGGAGCCCTGGCCCTTCGCCGCGGACTGGCGCACGGCCGGGCCGTCGAGCGCGACATCGAGCGGGCGAAGTCCGAGCTCGACTCCGTCGTCCAGCGGGAGCTTCGCGAGCGGTCCGCCGACCTCGAGCGCGCACTGGCCCGCGGTCGAGCCGACTCGCTCTCCGCCTACGCAGAGGAGGAGCGACGGCTGGCGGAGAACAGGCGCACAGCGCTGGGCGAGAGCGAGCAGCGCCTGCGGCACGGGCTCGCTGAAGCCTTCTCGAAGGTGCAGGGTCAGGTCGAGCAGCGGCTCGCTGCGTGGCACCAGGATCTGGATCGAGCGCAGCGGCAGCTCGGCGGTCGCCTCGAGCAGATCGCCGCGCGCGAGCGGTCGTTGATCGAAGCGCTCGAATCACGGCTCGAAAGCGACGCGGACCGCCTGAAGACCGCCGACGAAGAGCAGCGGGCCGCGGTCGCCCGCCTCCGCGAGGATCTAGGCAAGGCTGCGAAGGAAGCCGCAGCCGCCGCGGCCGCAGAGCTCGAGTCACATGCCACCGAGCGTCGCCGTGCGCTCCACCAGGTTGCCGAGCGGCTGACCGTCAGGGAGCGGGACCTCGTTCGCCGGATCGAGCGCGAGGAGACGGACGCATCCCGGCGGATCCAGTCGACGTTCGCGGACGTGGAGCGCCGCCAGGTCGAGCAGCTGGAACGCGTCCTCGAGCGTGCCGCGGGGCGATTCGTCGACGCCGCTGCTCATCAGTTCGACGGGACGATCAAGGCCGCGCGAGAAGAGGCCGCGCGCCGTCTCTCCCGCGAGCTCGAGCGCGCCGTTCAGTCCTTCGCGCGCGAGGGGGAGTCCTTGCTCGCCGAGCGCATGGCGCAGCTGGGCGACGCCGGTGGGATGCGGCTCGAGAAGAAGCTCGCCCAGGTGGCCGCAGGGCTCGAGCGGCAGCGAGAAGAGTTCGTGGAGGCGCTCGGCCGTCGCCTGGGAGAGGTCGAGTCGGACTTCCGGAAGCGCCTATCTGCCCTCGCAGCCGAGGAGCAGGCCGAGCGCGCGGCGCTCGAGTCGAGGCTCGTGGAGATCGCCCGTCGGATCGACCAGACGGTCTCGCGAGCCGAGGAACGGCTCGAATCGCTGCACGGGTCCAGGCGGTAGCCACAGACTTTCAGCGGGCAGGGTTCGTCTAAGGGAACACGAATCTCCGGCCAGTGAATGACATGACCCAAATCGTCGAGCACCCCCAGAACGAGCGCGACAAGGTCGCTGGCTGGCGGCTGCACGTCTTGATCGAGGCCGGCTACCCTCTCCCGCTGGCCGAGAGGCTGGCGCACAGCGAGGCCGACCTACACACGGCCGTCGAGCTCGTCAGGCAGGGCTGCGAGCCCCAAACGGCGGCCGAGATCCTCCTGTAGCGAAGTCATCCCCACCCGGGTGGGGAGAGTTCCACCCGCCACCCGCGGTGAGCGTACCGCTCGGAAGCGCACGCAGGTCGATCGGAAGAGAAACAATTCAGGCATCCCTGCGCGGGTACTGGTCGCCGCTCACGACGAGGCACAGTCCAGGGCGTAGCATCCGGGCGTGAAGGTGGAGGCGATCGAATACGGGGACCGGCGGGTCTTCACCGTGTCGTCCTTCAACCGCGGTATCGGCGACTGGCTCTCGCGCTTGCCGACGGTCTGGGTCGAGGGCGAGGTGACCGAGCTTCGCCGCCAGGAGCGCTGGCAGAGCGTCTTCCTCACGCTGAAAGACCCCTCCGACGGCTCATGCCTCGGCGTAACGATGGCCCGGGGCCAGTTCGACGCCCTTCGGCTCGAGCTCGTCAACGGCGAACGCGTCCACGTCTATGGGCGGCCCGAGCTCTTTCAGGCGCGCGGGGACTTTCGCCTCCGGGCGCTCTCGATCGAGCGCTTCGGGCTGGGCGACCACCTGGCCGCGCTCGAGCGCCTGAAGCAAAAGCTCGCGGCCGAAGGGCTCTTTGCGCCGGAGCGCAAGCGAGCCCTTCCTCGCTTCCCACGGCGGATCGGCCTGGTGACTGGCAACGACGCGGCCGCGAAGCGAGACGTGCTGACAGCGATCACGTCGCGGTTTCCGCCCGCCAGGATCCTCGTCGCGGAGACCCTGGTGCAGGGCCCGCGGGCGGCATCCGCGATCGCCGAGGCGCTGCGCGAGATCTGCGACGCTCCCGAGATCGACGTCGTCATCCTCGCCCGCGGCGGCGGCAGCTTCGAGGACCTCCTGCCCTTCAGCGACGAGCGGCTCGTCCGCGGGCTCGCCGCGTGCCCGGTACCGATCGTCTCCGCGGTCGGTCACGAGCAGGACACGCCGCTCTCGGACCTCGTCGCCGACGCACGCGCCTCCACGCCGACGGCCGCCGCGCGACTCGTCGTCCCGGACCTCGCCGAGCTCACCGCACGGCTTGAACGCTCGCGGACGGCGCTCGCGCGGGGCGCCCGCGGTGCGCTCGATCGAGAGAGACGCCGCCTCGACCTCGCCCGCGATCGTCTGCGGCGCGCGCCGCTGCTCGTGCTCGAACGTCGGAGAGCGGCACTCGAACATGCCGCCGGCCGCCTGCGTGCCCTCTCCCCACGGTCCACGCTCGAGCGGGGGTACGCAATCGTGCGCACCGCCGGTGAGATCGTGCGCTCGGGCTCGCAGGTCACCGCCGGCAGCCGCGTGGACGTCGAGCTGGGCTCGGGCGGCTTCGGCGCGCAAGTGCAGGAGACGCGGTGACCGAGCCGAGCTTCGAGGAGGCGCAGCGCGAGCTGGAAGGGATCGTCCAGCGCCTCGAGAGCGGCGAGGCGAGCCTCGACGAGGCGATCACGCTCTGGGAGCGCGGCGAGGAGCTCTACCGCCTCTGCTCGACCAAGCTGGACTCGGCTCAGGGGAAGATCGAGGAGCTCGCGCGCCGCGTAGAAGCGGTCAAGCCCTAGTCACCAACCTCGATCCCTGCTTAGAATCACAGCGTGGCTGTCCCGCAAGAGCTCATTCAGCAGGTCCCGCTCTTCTCCAACCTCGACAAGAAGGACCTCCAGGGTCTCGCCAGCTCGATGAAGGAGCGCACGTTCGACGAGGGCGACACGATTGCCGTCGAGGGGCAGACGGGAGTCGGCTTCTTCATCATCGACGAGGGTGAGGCCGCAATCAGCGTCAAGGGCGAGGAGCTCAAGACGCTCGGCCACGGAGACTACTTCGGTGAGGTCGCCCTCATCGACGACGGGGCCCGCACCGCGACGATCACGGCCAAGTCTTCCCTCAAGTGCTACGGCATCACATCGTGGGAGTTCAAGCCTCTGGTCGAGCAGAACGCCGACCTCGCCTGGCAGATGCTCCAGATGATGGCGAAGATGCTACGCGCGTCCGAGCAGCGCGCCGGCTAGCCGCTCTCCGAGCTCGACGAGGTCGTCCGCCGCGCGGTCCGCGTCGCCGCTCAGGACGTGTGTCTCGACTCCGGAGAGCGGATCTTCCACTCGCCCGCCGAAGACGACGCAGCGCACGTCCTCCTCGGCGCAGATCCGAACCACCTCGCCGACCGCCTTTCCTTCGGCGCTCGAGCGGTCGATCGTCCCTTCGCCAGTGACGACCAGGTCCGCGCGGGTCGCGAGCTCGCGAAACCCGATGCGCTCGAGGACGAGCTCCGAGCCCGAGATGAGCTCGCCGCCGAGCGAGGCGATCGCAGCGCCCAGCCCGCCCGCCGCGCCCGCGCCTGCGAGAGTCGCGTAGGGACGAAGCTCGACCATCGCCTCAAGGCGAGCCTCGAGCTCCTCGACTTGCTCGGGCGAGGCGCCCTTCTGCGGCCCGAAGGCGCGCGCTGCGCCGCGCTCGCCGAGGAGCGGGTTGCGGACGTCGCACAGGGCACGCACGTCGCGCCCGGAGAGCGCTTCGCCCACCACCGCTCGTAGACCGGAGCCGCCGTCGACAGTCGCCGAGTCGCCGAGCCCGACGAGGATCTGGCCGCCGGTCTCGGCGACAACCGCGAGCAGGAGCTCGCCGAGCCCACTGCTCGAGGCCCGCATCGGATCGCGCTCGTCGTCCGCAAGCCGCGCGAGGCCCACGGCCTCCGCCGCCTCCACGACCGCCGTCCCGTCCGCGAGGACGAGATACCGCGCCGGCACCACGCGGCCGAGCGGATCGGATGCCGGCACAGTCCGCCATTCGCCGCCGAGCGTGGCCGCGAACACCTCGGTCGTTCCCTCGCCGCCGTCTGCGACCGGCACCTCCTCCGCGTCGAGGCCACCGGCGCGCATTCCCGCCGCGAGCGCGAGCGCCGCCCCGATCGCCGACAGGGCTCCCTTGCAGCTAGCCGGAGATGCGAGCGCGCGCACGAGGCTGCTCCTCGACGACCTCGGCCTCTCCCTCGCCGGTGCTCCTCACCTCTGCCTGGTCCGCGCCCGGCATCCGCTTCAGCATGGCGAACGAGAGCCCCTCACGGGCCAGGAAGAGCAGCCCGACCCCCACGCCGACGGACATCTCGATCGCCTGGAGGCCGATCCCGTACGCGAACCCCTTCGGATACGCGACGCCGTAGGGGACGAGCGGGAGCGCGATCGCGGCCTGAACGAGACCGACGTTGCCGGGCCAGAGCGGAAAGAGCATCGCCACGTTCATGAGCACCAGCACGAGCCCCGCGGCGGGAAGCGGCAGGTGGATGTCGAACGCCCGCATCGCCGCCCAGACCGCGATCAGCTGGAACGTCCAGCCGACGCACTGAAGCAGTGCGGCTTGGACCGCGGCGACCGGCGCGCGCATGACGCCGAGACCGTGCCTGGCCATCGTCACGAGCCGCCGCACGCGCCCGGCCTCCTCGATCACGGACCGGTGATGCCGCCGCGCGCTCGCGAGGGCGAAGGCGAACACCCCGAAACCGACGGCCGCGAAGATGGTCAGGCTCGTGAGCGCCCAGTGGGGGATCTTCGCCGTTGCCAGCACGTATCCGATGAGAAGAAGCGTCGGGAAGAGGTCGAAGACGCGATGAGCGAAGACCGTTCCGACGAGCGTCGCCCACGCGTCGCTGCGACGTTTCTGCCGGCGCGTGAGGACTGCGACCCTCGCCAGCTCGCCGATCCGGCCCGGCAGCACGGCGTTTGCGAAGAGACCGACGCCGAAGGCCGAGAAGACCGTGCGGAAAGGCGGCGTCGGAGCCGGCATCGCCTGCTCGATCACCCGCTCCCAGGCCGCAGCGCGCGCGACGACCGAAAGAAGATTGAGCGCGATTGCGGCCACCACCCACTCCCAGGCGACGAACCGGAAGGCCTCGGCGACGAGATTCCAGTCCGGGCCACGCCAGACGAGGAGCCCGATCGTCGCAATGAATGCAAGCAGGATCAGTGCAAGCCGCCACCAGGTCGTCCGGGGGAATTTCACGCGGCTACCGCGCTGCGCGAGCCGGCCAGGGCCTCGTACAGCTCAGCGAGACGCAGCGCGATGCCGTCCCAGGAATAGCGCTCCTGCGCGATCGTCCGAGCAGCTTTTCCGAGCGCCTCGCGCCGCGGCTCGTCCGCGAGCAAGGACGTGATCGCATCCGCGAGGGCGGCCGGTTCGCCCGGAGGGACGAGGACGCCGGCCTCGGGCTCCATCACGCCGCGGTACCCCGAGATGTCGGAGGCGACCACGGGCGTCGCGCAGGCAAACGCGCGCGTGAGCACCATCCCGAAGCTCTCGCCGCCCAGCGAGGGCGCAACGAGCGCCTTCGCGGCCAGGAGCTCCGTCGTCAGATCCTCTTGCGAGAGGAAACCGAGCACGTCGACCCCCTCGCTCGACACTCGGAGACGGGCTTGGAGGAGGCTCACGGCGAGCGGGTCGGCGCCGACCAGCCGCAGGCGCGCGCCGGTCCTGCGCCGCACCTCGGGCCAGGCCCGGAGCAGGACCTGGAGACCCTTGCGGGGCTCGTGCCGGCCGACGAAGACGATCTGCTCTTCACGGCCCGCGGCCTCTGCCGAGTCCGGGACGAGGACCCCGTTCGGAATCAGCTCGTACTCCCCGGGGAAGTAGCGGGCAGCCGAATCTCGGGCGGGCTCCGAGACGGCGATCCGGTGGTCTACCCTGTCGAGCAGGAAGCCCCACGCCGGCTTCGCGAGCTTCAGCCACGAGAGCTCGCCCGACGCGTGGGAGGTCGTGACGATCGGGCAACGCGCGAGAGCCAGGGTTGCCGGGCCGGGCGTCGGGGTCATCGGCTCGTGGATGTGAACGAGGTCGAAGCGCTCCCGTTCGAGCACGCGGCGAATACGCCACACCGAGCGCGGGCTGAGGATGATGTTCGGCAGCGTTCCGTTTGCCGGGACGATCACAGACCGTCCGATCGGGATCACCTCCGGCGGTGGCTCGTCGTGCCGGCCAAGCCGAGGATGGAGGACGCGGGTGAAGCTTCCGGGAGGGTCGTTGCCCATGACGAGCCGCACGTCGAGCCCCAACCGTCGCAGCGCAGCCGCCTGGAGCTCCGCGTGCTCGACCACGGCGCCCCAGAAGGACCAGGAATAGGGAACGACGATCCCGACCTTCATCGGCAGTAACTATGCCTTGGTCGGTACCTTTCGGCACCCAACCAATCGGTCGACCTACTGGAGGAGCCGAATGCCCGAGCCGAAGCCTGTCATCCGCCGCTTGCGCAGAGCTGCGCCGCTTGCGCTCGTCGTCTTCCTCGCGGTCGCCTGTGGCGACGACAACAAGGGCACGGCGATAACGGTGCCTCCGGAAGCAACGACGAGGACTGTCGAGTCGACCCCCACTCCCACTCCGAAGGTCCCACCCGGCACGAAACGCGGTAAGGGCACGCTCCTGATGGAGAGTCGCGACCTCGTTCCGCTCCTCGGGGGGAATCTCCAGCGCTTCGCCCCCGTGCAGGTCGAGGGCACCGCCCTCAAGGTGATCGCAGTCGCAGGCCCCGAGTCATTCTGGGCCGGGCGCAGTAGCAGTCGGCGGATCCTCGTCAAGATGCGGCTCAAGGGCCTGGAGGCGCCGGAGATCAAGGTTGGTCAGAAGGTCGACGTCATCGGGGTGCTGACGGCAGGCGGGGACGCGGCTGGGCTCGGAGTGAGCAACGCCGCGGACAGAGCGCTGCTCGAAAGGCAAGGCGTCTACATCGATGCGAGCGTCGCGGACGTGACGCTGCGCTAGCCGTGCGCCGCCGCGTTGCTCTCGTCGCAGCCGGATTGCTGGTCGCCGGCGCGATCGGCGTCGCAGCGGTGCTCATCCTGCTCGATTCGGATGCAACGCCGCTTCGCCGGGCGGCGCCGCCGCCTCGGCCTCCGAGCGAGCCGACCCTCGAACGAGTGCGAGAGCTCGCCGTGCGCGTCCCCGCGGGCAACCAGGTCGCGCTGCGCGCTTCCCCGGACGGGCCGATCGTGGTCAAGGTCGGTGCGCGAACCGAGTTCGGATCTCCGCAGACCCTCGCCGTCGCCTTCCGGAAAGGAGACTGGCTCGCGGTCCGCAGCCCAGCGCTCGGGAACAAGGAGCTCGGCTGGGTGCGTGGCGCCCCGCTGCGACTGCTGCGGCGGCCTGTGCAACTCGAGGTCGATCTCTCGCGTCGCGAGCTCTCGGTTCGCGACGAGCAAGGTGTCGAGCGCCGGATCAGCGTCGCCATCGGCGCTCCCGACACGCCGACCCCGCCCGGCGAGTTCTACGTCACCGACAAGCTGCCTGGCGCTGATTTCGGTTCTTACTACGGCTGCTGCGTCCTCGCGCTCTCGGGACGGCAGCCCAAGCTGCCGGAGGGTTGGTCCGGCGGCGACCGCCTGGCGATCCACGGCGCGCCGACCCCGACGTGGGGCAATGCCGTCTCAAACGGCTGCCTCCATGCCGACGAGCCCGACCTGCGCTACCTGATGAAGACCGTCCCCCTGGGGACCGTCGTCCAAATTCACACCTAAAGGCCCCTGCCAACAAGAGCTGTACCAAGATCGACCGTGGCATGGGCGGGCCGGTCGAGGCGTCGTTCTTCGGCAGGCGTGCTTTTGGTCGCGGAAAGTGCGAAGCACTTTGCGCAAGTCCCGGGCCCATGGCCCGGGACCATTAGACTCGTTTGATGGAAGGCCTCGCCGAGCTGCACACCCATCTCGGCGGCTCCGTTGCTTCCGACATCCTCTGGAGCCTCGCGCACGAGCAGGGAATCGCGCTCCCAGTCAAGGACTTCTGGGAGTTCGACCAGCTCGTCACGGTCTCGGATCCCCTCGGCGTCCAGGACCTGAACGCGCTCGACGCGATCTACCACTGGACCGAGCTGATCCAGTCGAGCCCGCTCGCGGTCGAGCGCTCGGTGCATGCGGCGATCGGCGGCGCCTACCGCTCGCAGGGGATCACGACGCTCGAGCTGCGCTTCAACCCGATGAAGCGAAACCGCGGCGGCGAGCGCGACCTCGACCACATCA
>JBBPIJ010000006.1:76346-116628 GCA_038040395.1 Actinomycetota bacterium | reverse complement strand
ACTCCGGGCAGTTCCAGGGCGGCTGGAGCCTCTGCATCACGGCCCCGGGACCACCTCCACCACCACCGCCGCCACCACCGCCACCGCCACCACCGCCGCCTCCGCCACCGCCACCTCCTCCACCTCCTCCACCTCCGCCACCTCCGCCACCTCCGCCACCTCCGCCACCTCCGCCACCTCCGCCTCCTCCACCGGTGCGCTGCGTCGTGCCGAGGGTTATCGGCCTGAGGCTCAGGCCGGCGAAGGCCCTGATCCGGGCGAGGCACTGCTCGGTCGGCCGTATCGTCAGGTCTCGCTCGCGGCGAGTCGGTCGCGTGATCGCGCAGAACCCGAGGGCCGGCAAGATCAAGCCCGTCGGCTTCCCGGTCAAGATGGTGGTCGGCCGCAGGTAGAGCGACCAACCAACAACGACTACGTAACGAGGGCGCCGGCGCAAGCCGGCGTCCTCTCATTTCCGCAGTGCGGGCGCAAACCTTCATTCACAGGCGAAAATCACGAGGGACTGAGTGGAAACCGATCAACGTCTTGACGCGACGGCGCTGTCCGATCTGAGACCGCGCAGCATGCGTCTCACATTGCTCGTTGGGGGACTACTGGGAGCCGTCCTCGCTGCGATCTTCGCCGCCAGCTGGGCCGACGCGGCGTCTGCGCGTCAACCGGCGATCTGCTCGACCACCAACCGGTCTCAGCTCGCCGGCAGGACCCTGGCGATGTGCGGCTCGGCCGCCTCCAGCCAGCGAGAAGCAACCGCCCCTTTGGGGGGTGGCACTTGGACAGCCGCGGCTCCGTATCCGGAGCCCGTCGTTCGCTATGCCTTCGCACAAGACGGCGAGAATCTCTACGTCGTCGGAGGCGTGTCGAACGCCGGCCCCGTCGCAACCGTGCGGCGCTACAACGCGACCACGAACACGTGGACGTCGCTCGCGAACCACCCGTTTGCAACCGAAGGGCCGGCGGGCGCGTTCTTCAACGGCAAGATCTACGTCGCCGACGGCGACCTGGGCAACGCACTCCGGGTCTATGACGTGGCCACGAATACCTGGAGCACGCTTGCGGCACGGCCCGTCTCAGACGGCTACGGCGCCGCGGCAGGCGCGTTCAACAACAAGCTGTATGTCGTCGGGGGCGGCACCGATGGGCCTTCCACCACGACATCGATCTACGACATTGCGACGAACACGTGGAGCGCTGGGGCTGCGGCTCCGTCGCCGTACGTCCTCGGCGGCTATCACCAGATCGGCCAGTACCTGTACCTGATCGGCAGCTACGGCTCGAGCCCGGCCGCGAACTCATCGGTGTCGATGCGCCTCGACATGGCGACCAACACCTGGAGCACAGGCCCGACCTGGACAGCGGCGCGGGCGGACTTCGGCCTGGCCGCCTCGGGGACGATCCTCTACGCCCTCGGCGGCGACTCCAGCGGCGGAACGTACTTCGACGGCACGCCTCTGTCGAGCCAGCTCGATACGGCCATCTGGCCGGCGGGCACCTGGAGCGCCTCGGTCGACCTGCCGTCCGCGCGTCAGGCGAACCAGGCCGGGTTCTTCAGCACCGGCCGCGGGGGTGGAGAGATCTGGTCGACAGGAGGTCTGACTCCAGGCTTCACCCTCATCCCGGATCACGTCTACCAGGTATTGGGTGATCCTCCGCCGCCGCCACCACCACCGCCGCCACCTCCGGGACCACCACCACCGCCTCCGCCTCCGGGACCACCACCACCGCCGCCACCGCCGCCACCACCACCAGGCCCACCACCGCCGCCACCGCCTCCGCCTCCGCCTCCACCGGTGCGCTGCGTCGTGCCGCGGGTGATCGGCCTCAAGCTGGCGAAGGCGAAGCAGCGGATCCGGGCGAGGCACTGCTCGGTCGGCCGCGTCGCCAGGGCTCGCTCGAGACGAGTGGGCCGAGTGGTCGGCCAGAGCCCGCGGGCCGGCACGATCAAGCCCCGCGGCTTCCCGGTCAAGCTGGTCGTCGGCCGGAGGTAACACCGGCCGAAACGACGTCTCTCGTGCCGGGAGCCCTTGAAAAGATTGCCCGAAAGTTCTAAAACTCTCATGAGGAGGGTGCTCTCGCCCTCCGTTCACGACTTGGGGAGGGGCAGTGAGAACTATCGAGCAGGATCGAGCACGCGGAGGCGCAGCGTTTCGCTGGGCGCTCTGCGTAACCCTGGCTACCGGTCTCGTAGTCGCCGTCATGGCGGCCGGAGCAACAGCCCGAACGGAAGCATCACCGGTAGGAGGGAAGGGCCTCCTCGTCGCGCATTCCAAGAGCGCGGGGCCCTCCTCGATCCGAGGCTCCGCGAGCGGCGCGGTTTCGCAGGCGCCTGGAGTGGTTCTCTACAGTCAGTACGACAACGACCTCAACAACGGAATTGTGTCGGCAGTCCGAACCGACAATGCGGCGCTGTCCGCTGAAGCGGCCGACGACTTCGTCGTGCCGGGCGGTCAGACCTGGTCGGTCGAACAAGTCGACATCAGGGGCCCCGTCGGCTTTGCGGCGCCCGCGTCCTTCAACGTCCATTTCTATACGAACTCAGCCACGCTCCCGGGCACGCTTGTGACCCAGCAGCTCGCTCGGCCGGTCGGCGGAATGAACCCCGACTACCAGATCACCCTCAGCCCGGCCGTATCGCTTCCAGCCGGGACCTACTGGGTCTCCGTCGAGGGTGTTATCAGCGGAGCGAACTGGTACTGGGAGGGCCGCACCGTTACGGCCAACAACTCCACTGCCTGGCGGGAAGGCGGCGGGTATGGAACCGGTTGCAACGCGCCCGTTTGGGGGCGCCTGAGCACGTGCATCGGCATTGCCTGGCCGGATCAGATGTTCCGGCTCAACGGCACGTCGACCGGTGGACCGCCGCCACCTCCACCACCGCCACCTCCACCGTCATGGCTCATCGAGTCGCCGATGGCCAATGCCCGGCGCAATCCCGCTACGGCAGTGGTCGGCTCGAGCATGTATGCCATCACCGGCTTCAACCTGGCGCCCAACTACACCGACGCCAACGAGCGCTTCGACGGCACCAGTTGGTCAACCAGGGCGCCAATCCCCGTCAGGCACGCCCAAGGTCGAGCTGCGGTGGTGGGCAGCAAGATCTATGTGCCGGGCGGGTTCAACAGCGTCGACTTCGGCGGCCCGCTGGGCAACATGCAGATCTACGACACGACCACCGATAGCTGGAGTCAGGGTGCAGCGCTGCCCGCGGCGCGCTCCGGCGTGGCGACGGCAGCGTTCAACGGTCTCGTGTACGTCATCGCCGGATACAACCCGGTGGGCACGGGCCACTCCGACGTCTACATCTACAACCCGTCGACCAACCAATACACCACTGGGTCGCCGATGCCTGCCGGCGAGGGCAACGTGCCCGGTGTGCTTCTCGCCGGCGAGATCTACGTCGTCGGCGGCGGCACGGCGCCGGGCGCGCAGTACGCCTACAACCCGACCACGAACAGCTGGCGCACCATCGCTGCGCTGCCCACGTCAGGCGGCACCTGCCAGAGCGCCAACGGCTTTGTGCTCGATGGTGAGCTGTGGATCGTCGGCTGCCTGGGCCTGCCGCTTGATCAGCAGGTATGGATCTACAACCCCGGCACCAACAGCTGGCGCACCGGGCCGTCGTACAACGTCGATCACCAGGGACCTGGCAGCGCGCTGTACAACGGTCGTGGCTTCGTTGTTGGCGGTGGCAGCGCATCCGGTGGCTCGACGGCGGTCGAGTCGATCGGGCCGCCGCCTCCACCGCCACCTCCGCCACCTCCGCCGCCACCACCACCACCTCCGCCGCCGCCGCCACCACCACCACCGCCTCCGCCACCTCCGCCTCCTCCGCCTCCTCCGCCTCCTCCGCCACCACCACCTCCGCCACCACCTCCACCGGTGCGCTGCGTCGTGCCGAGGGTGATCGGCCTCAGGCTCAGGCCGGCGAAGGCCCTGATCCGGGCGCGGCACTGCTCGGTCGGCCGCATCGTCCGCTCTCGCTCGAGGCGGGTCGGCCGCGTGATCGCACAGAGCCCGAGGGCCGGCAAGATCAAGCCCCGCGGCTACCCGGTCAAGATGGTGGTCGGCCGCAGGTAGAGCAGGCAACCAAGTAACCAACACGGGGGCGCCGGTTCCATTCGGCGCCCCCGTTTCTGTTCTTCCTCGGGCGTGAGCGAGCTGAGCCTGGCTCTACTGGCGAATTTTGCGCGACTCTTGAATTAGTTCGGCACAAGTTGTAATAACGGGTGCAACTTGTCCTTGGGGAGTTAGTGGGAGGGAGACCCAATGAGTAGTTCGCTGCGCGCGCAGGGCCGAAAGCCCTTTGCCTTTTTCCTGTGCCTTGGCGTCCTGATTGCGGTCGGAGTTGCGCCCACGGCGCAAGCCGGCGCCAGTACAGGCACCCATCGGATCCCGACGGCCGCACAGGCCGTCCGCTCCGCGCAGCCCGCGCAGCCTGCCCAGGCGCGCACCAAGCAAGCCCCCAATGCCGCGCCTCGCGCGGCCGCAAAGCGCCCAACGCATGCTCGGTCGGCGACCACTCCCTCCGCCACCTTCCCGAGCAGCCTCGACGCACTTCGCGGCCATGCGTTCGGCACCAGCCCCTTCGAGGCTGACATCTCCTGTGCTGCGCCCGGCGGTCTCTGGAGCTCTCCCTCCACCTGGACCGGCGGTGTGGTCCCGACCGGCGCCGACAACGTCACCATCTCGAGCGGCTGCACGGTCACGATCGACACGGCAGCGGCTGCCCTCAACCTGAGCATCGATGACACGTTGCAGTACGAGGACACGACCGCCCGCACGCTCACGGTCGGCGCAGACGTCGCGGTCGCCCCCGCAGGCATCTTCCGGTCTGCGGCGACCGGCAGCGTCACGGCCCACTCACTCTCCGTGGGCGGCAACCTCACCAACCACGGCACCATCGACTTCAGCACGAACGCGGACACGGCCGGTGCTCAGATCATCTTCACGGGCGCCGCGAACGCGACCCTGATGAACCTGGGCGCTCTCGACGTCAGGCAGACCACCGGCATCACGCTGAACAAGGGGACGAGCGCCGCCTCGACCCTCGACTTCAGCCCGGTCGTGGGCGGGACGTTAACGGTGCAGGGTGCGAACACCTCCGGCTTCCTGGCCATCACGAACGGTACGTTCAAGATCTCCAACTCGGACACGTTCTCGAACCCACTCTTTGCCGCGGCCGCATACACGATTCCCGCGACCGGGGGCCTCTGGTTGAACAACCCCAACGCGACGATCGTCGGTCAGAACGGTTCGCCCACGAACAACGGCTCGCTGCGCCTGACGACAGGCACGTTCAACGTCGGCACCCTCGGTACCAATGTGATGGGCGCCGGCGTGGGCGCCTCCTTCAACATCGAAGGCGGGACCGCGAACTTCGCCGGACGCCTGAACAGCACGAACACGTTCATCAGCTACACGCAGTCAGGCGGCGCGGTGAACATCTGCGTCGCGGGCGGCTGCGCTACGACACCCTCGTTCGGCTTCACCGGCATCACGGGCGTGGTCACGAAGATGTCGGGCGGCTCAATCAACCTCGTGAACAGCAACGGGCTGACGACCGCCGACTACAACCAGAGCGGGACGATGGTGTACACGGGCGGGACGCTGAACATCGGCACCGCCGCGACCGCAACGAACTTCAGCTTCCGCGCGCAGGGCCAGACGCCCAACGTCGTGATCGACAACACGACGAACAACAAGACGCTCCTCGCTAGCGGGCAGCTAAACGTCTGGGGCAACCTGACAATCAACTCGGGCACGACCTTCAACACGCAAGCGAACACGTTGCTGCAGATCGGCCCCACGATCACGAACAACGGCGCGATCGTCACCACCACGAACAACACCGGCAGCGTGAACTTCGGCGGTACCCAGCAGACGGTGGGAGGCGGGTACGCACAGACCTACACCGGCAGCGGCACGTTCGGCACTCCGGCCCTGCGGCCTGCCTCCTTCGCCGTCCAGAACGCGCCGGGCGTCACGATCGACCCGGGCGTCTCGCCGCTCTATGTGAACCGCATCAACGCCTTCTACGGCGCGATCACGAACGCCAACAAGATCGCCGTCGGAAACGGCGATGCCATCGCCCTGGTCATTCAGCGTGGCGCGACCGGAATCCCATTCGCGGCCGGCAGCCTCGATGTGGCTCCGACGTTCAACATCGGCAGCCTTGGCCTCACGGAGGTCTACTCTCAGTCGCAGACGCCGCTGACCACTGGCCCTGAGATCC
The DNA here is from genome assembly GCA_038040395.1 of Actinomycetota bacterium. Classification (GTDB taxonomy): domain Bacteria; phylum Actinomycetota; class Thermoleophilia; order Gaiellales; family Gaiellaceae; genus VAXT01. The sequence continues at coordinate 110,399 of JBBPIJ010000006.1, read as the reverse complement.
CGGCGACGCGAACTGTCGCCAGCATCCAGGTCTTCAACCCGACCGGCACAACGCTGGCCGGTGGCCCGCTCACGGCCACAAACGCCGCCTCGGCACTGATCCTCGGCGCCGGAACCCTGACGACGAGCGCCTCGAACCTCCTCACCCTCACAGGCACGGCTGTCGGCGCAGTTTCGGGCGGCTCGGCGGCCACCTGGGTCAACGGCCCACTCGAGCGCACCCTGCCGGCAAGTCTCGCCACTGCCGCTACGTACACGTTCCCCGTCGGCAAGGGCGCCTTCAAGATGTTCGAGCTCGTCAACCCGACCACGAACGCGGGCGGCACCGTCGTCGTGCAGGCCGAGGCCTTCGACGTCAACGCGGGCGGCACGCCCGGCGTGGGCTTCGACGCGATCAATAACAACCGCTACTGGTCAGCCCAGATCACGAGCGGCGCGGCCAACTTCACCAACACCACCGCACGACTGACCGAGCAGGGCACATTGGCCGCAAATGCGATCGGCCAGTCAGCCTCGGCGGGCGGCACCTATGACTCGATCGGCGGAGCGGTCTCGGGCGCGACTATCGGCCCGAGCAACGCAATCACGTCACTCGGCTACTTCGCGGTCGGGAGGATCACCGGCGCGCCCACGATCAGCGGTGCGTTCACCGTTGGAGCGGGCGGCAACTACCCGACGCTGACGGCGGCCGTCGCCGATCTGAACACCAAGGTCATGACCACCCCGGTCACATTCCTCCTCACTGACAACACGTACGCCGGCGAGACGTTCCCGATCGTCATCAACCCGAACGGGGGCAACAGCGACCAGAACTCGCTGACGATCAAGCCCGCCGCCGGCGCCACGCCGTCCTTCAGCGGCACCTCGGCCACGGCGTTGATCACTCTGAACGGCATCGACTACGTGACGATCGACGGGTCCAACTCCGGCGGCACCAGCCGGGACATGACCCTCACCAACACCAACGTCGGCACCGCGAGCGCCGTCATCTGGGGCCAGACCATCGGCACTGCCGATCCCACCACGAACAACACGATCAAGAACCTGAACATCACCGGTAATGCCAGCGCCACGACGGTTGCCGGCATCGGCTTCGGCAGCAGCACCATCGGTAGCACCAGCTCAGGCACGCGCAACGACAACAACAGGATCCAGAACAACAACATCACCACGGTGCAGTTCGGCATCTACTCGCAGGGCGCACAAAGCGCCTTCAAGAACGTCGGCACCGTAATCACGGGCAACACCCTGGGCGGGGCCGGCGCAGCCGGGCTGGGCCGTGCGGGCATCTATGTGGGCTTCGACGACGGCACGCTGGTCACCAACAACAACGTCGTCAATGTCTCAGGTGCTACCACGTTTAACGATTCGATCGGCATCGGTCTCGGCACCAACGCTGTCTCGGCCACGGCATTCACGGTGCAGGACGTTGCCAACGTCACCGTCACCGGCAACGTCATCGGCAGCGTGGTCGAGATCGACACGTACTCGGCCGTGGGCATCGCGCTTGCAACGACCAACTACGGCACCAGCCGGATCGCCAACAACTCCGTCTCCGGCGCGGTGTGCAACGGCACGGTGGGCGACATCTGCGCCGGCATCTACACCGGTTCCGGGGGCACGACCTACTCCACCACCGAGATCTACTTCAACTCGGTCTCTATGACCGGCGCCCGCGACGCCGTCGCTCTGGCCACTCAGCCGAGCTATGCGCTTGCGATCCTGGGCGCCAACCCAGGCGTCGATATCCGCGACAACGCCCTCTACAACACCCAGACCGCCGCGAACGGCGGCGCGGGCGGCGGGGCGGGCAGCTACGCCATCGGCTTCTCCGCCATCGGCCTCTACAACATCCCGACCTCGAACTACAACGACCTGTACTCGAGCGGTGCCTCGTCTCACTTCTCGGCGGTCGGCAACCTGGTCAACGTGCTCGGCGACCGGCCCGACATCGCCGCCTGGCGCACCGAGACGGGGAAGGACGCCAACTCGATCAGCGCCGACCCCCTGTTCACATCAACGACCAGCCTCGTGCCACAAGCCGCCTCGCCGCTGCTTGCAGCGGGCCAGTCGATCGCGGGCATCACGACCGACATCGTCGGCGATCCGCGCGGCAACCCGCCGACGATCGGCGCGTACGAGAACGCGGCCGGTGGGCCTCCGCCACCTCCGCCTCCGCCGCCCCCACCACCGCCGCCACCGCCTCCACCACCACCTCCGCCACCGCCTCCACCTCCACCACCACCTCCGCCACCTCCGCCCGGGTGCGGTGGCCCGATCACGATTCCTGTTGGCGGACAGGCCTCGCCTTACCCGTCGACCTGCACCATCTCGGGCCTGACGGGCACGGTCAGCGACGTCAATCTCTCGCTGAACGGGCTGACCCACGCTTACCCGGACGACATCGACATGCTGCTCGTCTCGCCTGGCGGACAGAACGCGATCGTCATGTCCGACGCCTGCGCGGGCAGCGCCTCCGGCGGCCTCGTGGACGCGAATCTCGTGCTCGACGACGAAGCCGCTTCCAACCTGCCTGCCACGGCGGCCGCCTGCGTCAACGGCTCGTACCGGCCGTTCAACTACGGCGCGGGTGACCCCTTCCCCACGCCGGCACCGACGCCGAGCGGGGCGGTCGCACTGTCGACCTTCGACGGCGGCTCGCCGAACGGCGTTTGGAACCTATACGTGGTCGACGACTTCGCACTCGACGGAGGCTCGATCACGAGCTGGAACCTCTCGATCACGGCAGGCGGGCCACCGCCACCGCCACCGCCTCCGCCACCACCTCCGCCACCACCTCCGCCACCACCTCCGCCACCGCCACCGCCACCTCCGCCACCGCCACCGCCACCGCCACCGCCACCTCCGCCACCGCCGCCGCCACCGCCTCCGCCACCAGGCCCGCCGCCACCACCTCCGCCTCCGGGCCCACCACCGCCACCACCACCACCTCCGGGCCCACCACCGCCACCACCACCACCTCCGCCTCCACCGCCGCCACCACCTCCGCCTCCGGGCCCACCACCGCCACCCCCGCCGGTGCGCTGCGTCGTGCCGCGGGTGATCGGCCTCACGCTGAGGAAGGCGAAGAAGCGGATCAGGGCGAGGCACTGCTCGGTCGGCCGGGTCCGGAAGGCTCGCTCGAGGCGAGTGGGCCGCGTGATCGCCCAGAACCCGAGGGCGGGCAAGGTCAAGCCGCGCGGCTTCCCGGTCAAGCTGGTGGTAGGCCGCAGGTAGCGACACCGAAGTTCAGCACACAGGGATGCAGAAGGGGGCCGGCGAGAATCGGCCCCCTTCTTTTGTTGCGCCAGGCGTTTGAACGCGCCCCAAATACTTGTCTCACCACGACTTCGATGGGCCGCCGCGGCTCTTGGTTTTTGTGATCGAAAGTGCTAAAACCCGCTCCTCGGGCGCGAGAGCGCGCCCCTGAAACGAGGGGGAGTCAAAAAGTGGGGAGCTCAAAAAAGAGAATTGCCTTTTTGGCGATCTGGCCGGCAGCACTCATACTCGTCGCAATCTTTGCGACGGGGTCTGGCGCCAGCGTCGCCGATAGGTCCGGCACGGCGTCAAAGGCCGCGACGAGTCGCGTCGAAGGCCGATCGCCGGCCGCAGGCGCCCTTCGAGGCGTCATGCATGCGGATACGAACGCGAGCGTCGAAGGCTTCACTGTCACCGCAATGCCGGATCACTTCGTGGACCTGGCGGCACTCGGCATCAATCCAAGCCTATTCGCGCCCGATCCGGACGGTGCTGCTCTCGGTACGTCGAACGCGTACATGGGGGTCAGCCCTGACGTCGTCAGTCCGAACGTAGCTACGTTCCCGTTGGGCACGATTGTCTCCAGCTTTGCGCCCGAAGAGGACATCGACTACTACGTCAACGGGACTTACCTCACGACCTTTGCAGCCGATGTGAACGGCCGTTTGGGCGTGAGCTTCAGCACCGGCGCAGGAGAGGGCTTTCTCGTCATCGAGGCCGTCGGCGTGACCAGCGGCAAGCGCGCGGGTGGCGTTGGCTACGTCTCGGCTGCAGCCCCGGTGATCAAGGGAGCGGCCATTGCTCCGCATGCGATCAACCAGACGGGCGGTACCGCTCTGCTCTCGCTGCGCGGCAACCGCTGGCCTGCGAGCACTTCAGTCAGCCTGGCGCGCAATGGAGTTGAGCTCGGGACAGTCACCACGACCGCCAACGGCACGTTTAATACCGTGGTCACGGTTCCAGCAGGACCCGACGCGTCGGCCGTGTACAGCGGCAACATCGCGGCCGAGGCGGGGAGCTTTTCCGGCATGAGCGCAGAGGAGCGCACAGATGCCGGTCCTGCTCCCGCGGGCGACATGAACCCGGCCCGCGCTTACGTCGACCGGGCCGTCGTCCCGGGCTCTGGTGGCACCATGGTTCTCTCCGGTGAAGGCTTCACTCCGGGGGAGACGGTCAACCTGGGTGGTTGCGTCGCACCGCCCGGACTGGACGACGTCGCGGACGCGAACGGGGCGATCGCCTGGTTCCTCAGCTTCGGAGCCGGCGGAAATGGAACGGCCTCGTGCATCTACACAGGCCTCACGAGCGGCCGCGTCTCACGCGGCAGCCTGCGGAGGGACGCGAATGCGACCAACGCACCGACCGCGATCAGCGTTCCTGCGACGCTTCCTGCCAGCGCCGTCGACTTCGTCTTCCTCTTTGACCGGTTGACGCCGAACTCGGAGGGCCAGGTCTTCATCGACGACGTGTCACAGGGCATGACGACCGTGAACGCGAGCGGCATCGGAGGCGTCGTCCTCGACACGCCGACCCCGGGCCCACACGCGGTCATGTTCCTCGGGGCGACGGGCCAGGTAGCGATCGCTCCGGTCTTCGTTCTGCCACCGCCTCCGCCTCCGCCTCCACCGCCGCCGCCACCACCGCCACCGCCACCACCGCCACCGCCACCGCCACCACCGGTTCCGCCACCACCACCTCCACCACCTCCACCACCTCCTCCGCCTCCGCCTCCACCGCCTCCGCCACCACCTCCAGCGGTGCGCTGCCGCGTGCCGAGGGTGATCGGCCTGAGGCTCGCCCCGGCGAAGACCCGGATCCGGAGGGCGCACTGCTCGGTCGGCCGCATCCTCAGGTCTCGCTCGAGGCGAGTGGGCCGCGTGATCGCTCAGAACCCGAGGCCCGGCAAGATCAAGCCGCGCGGCTTCCCGGTCAAGCTGGTGGTCGGCCGCAGGTAGAGGGCGACACCAAAAAACGAAACGCAATCAAGGGGGCCGGTGACAACCGGCCCCCTTCCTTTGCCAGGCTTCACATTCCCTGGAAAAGGTGGTAGAACCCACGAAAGCCGACGTTGGGGAGCCAGGAGGGGGAGACAGTGAGGAGCCGTAAGCGGCGCCTTCTCTGCTTGATCGCAGAGGGGACAGCAGTAATCGCAGTGGCGCTGATCGTGCCGGCCCTTGCCTGGGCGGGCGGAAGCTCCTACACGACGAACACGCAGTCCGGCCAGCCGATCCAGCCCGGCACCGCGGACATCGGCAACCACTGCGACGACTGCACGACGCTGATCACGCTTCCCTTCCCGGTCCTGGTCTACGCGACGCCATACACGAGCGCCTACGTCAGCTCGAACGGCAACATCCAGTTCAACACGGACAACGGCGGTGCGTCGAGCGGCTGTGTTCCGCTTCCGATCAACGGTCTCGACCGCGCGTTCATCCCATACCTGGACGATCTGCGCACCGACGAGCCCGGCCAGGGGATCTTCACCGCGGTCGTCGGCACCGCCCCGAACCGTCAGTTCGTGATCGAGTGGCGAACGACGTACTTCCAGCGCATGGGGACGGCCAACTTCGAGGTCATCTTCTCGGAGAACACCGGGACCCTCTCGGTCATCTACGGCGCGACGGCCGACAACGGCGCACTCGAGACGAGCGGGATCCAGGCTGCCGATCTCGGTCCCTTCACGCAGTTCTCCTGCGGAGCCTCGACGCTCGTGAACGGGCTCCGCGTGAATTACGTCCCCGGTGGCGGTTCCTGCTCAGCAGGCTCGACGGTGATCGACATCACGGAGTACGCGTATACCCCGGCGAGCGTGACGGTGCCGAGCGGCACGACCGTCTGCTGGACGAACTCCGGCGCCGCGGCGCACACGGCCACTTCCAACACGGGCGTGTGGGACTCCGGAACGATCGCTCCGGGTGAGATCTACGAGCGTATGTTCAACACGAACGGGAGCTTCCCGTATCACTGCGCGTTCCATCCGATGATGACGGGGACGATCAACGTCGGCCCGCCACCACCGCCACCACCGCCACCACCGCCACCTCCACCACCGCCACCGCCACCTCCACCACCGCCGCCTCCACCTCCACCTCCGCCACCTCCGCCACCGCCGCCACCTCCTCCGCCACCACCACCTCCACCACCATCACCACCACCGCCACCACCACCTCCACCACCACCACCCCCGCAGCCACCACCACCACCACCACCTCCACCACCACCTCCGCCTCCACCCCCGCCTCCCCCGGCACCACCGGTGCGCTGTCGGGTGCCGAGGGTGATCGGCCTGAGGCTGGCGACCGCGAAGAGCCGGATTCGGGCCAGGCACTGCTCGGTGGGCCGTATCCGCAGGGCTCGCTCGGGACGGGTCGGTCGCGTGATCGCCCAGACGCCGAGGGCCGGAACGGTGAAGCGGCGCGGCTACCCGGTCAAGCTCGTCGTCGGCCGCCGCTAGCTCTTAGCTCAGGCTCTCGACCAGCTCGGGCTGAAGCTCGTCCAGAGACGCGAGCACGACTGCTGCGAGCGAGAGCGCCTCGTCGCTGGGCGGGAAGACCGCGTTCGGGATCACGATCACCTTCATCCCAGCGCCGGCGGCCGATCGGATCCCGTTTTCCGAGTCCTCGATGGCGGCACACACCGCCGGTTCGAGCCCGAGTCGTCGCGCCGCCTCGAGGTAAACGTCCGGCGCCGGCTTGCCGCGCTCGACCTCTTCTGAGGAAACCGTCGCCCGGAAGAGGTCGGCTCCACCGGTCAGCTCGAGGAAGAGGTCGATGATGGGGCGGTTGGACGAGGAGGCGATTGCGAGCGGCCAGCGCGCAGCGAGCCGCCGGACCGCGTCGAGCGCGCCGGGAATCAGAGGCAGGCGCTCCCGATAGAGATGCTCGAGCCGGCGGACGACCTCGGCCGAGATCTGCTCGGGCGGATCGGGGACGCCGATCTCCTCGTGCATGTACCGCGACCACTCCGGCGAGCTCATGCCCATCATCGCCCGCTGCGCGTCATCTCGCCACCGGCCGCCTCGCTCCTCGGCGATCTGGCGGCGCGCCTCGTCCCAGAGCTCTTCGGTGTCCAGGAGCACGCCGTCGAGGTCGAAGACGGCGGCCTCGATCACTCGTATTCCTGCCGGCGGCGGACGAGGGCGTCCCGACCGGGCCCGCGGAGCGCCGAGACGACCTCGCCGACGAAGAAGGTGTGGTCGCCGGTTGCGTGCTCGGAGGCGAGCCGGCATTCGATCCACCCGACCGCGCCCTCCAGGAGCGGAGCGCCGAGCTCGCCGTCACGCGTCTCGATCCCGTGCCAGAGGACGAGCGGAGGAACCCCGCGGGCGAAGTGCTGCGCCAGGCCCTCCTGCTCGGCGGCCAGGATGCTGACCGCGAACGCGCCGGCCTCGCGCAGGAGCTCGTGGAGCGCGGCCTGGCGTCGGACAGCGACGCCGACGAGCGGCGGCTCGAGCGAGAGCGAGACGAGCGAGACGACGGTGAGGCCGGCCTTCTGGCCGCCTGCGTCGACGGTCACCACGCTGACGGGCTGGGGCAGCTCGCGCATCAACGCCCTCAGCTCGTCGCCCGCCACGGGGCGATCCTATGCGGCTAGGGCCGAGAGGTTATTTGGCGCGGCACTTGGAGTTCGGGAAAAGCGTGGCCTGCTCGTCGTTCGCGACCGCGTCGGTCGCGGGGTCGTACGAGCCGGGCGCGTCGCCCTGCCAGAACATAATCGGCGTCACACCGGGGCCCATCACGGTCGCGCGGTACCGCTCGCCCTTGCCGATGGGGCGGCTCCCGTGCGAGTAGAAGCCGTAGCAGAACGCGCCGCTCCCTCGATGTGTCAGGAAGCCGTTCTCCCGCTTCCAGCCGCGACCGTAGCGTGAGTTGTAGGTGTCGACCATGACGTTGCGGCCCCACGTGTCGAGCGGCGATCCGTACTTCGTCGCCTTGAAGCCATAGACGCCCTTGTTCTTGTACGTCAGCCAGCCGTAGAGATGGTCGAAGCGCTTGTAGACCCAGTCGGCCTTGACGACGAACTCGGGGAGGTCGCCCGACCAGTGGGAGAGGTGCATCTCGACCGCCCGCTGCTGGAAGGTGGGGCGCAGGCCGAACGGAGGCAGGAGGCGCGGCCATTTCTGGATCGCCCAGTGCGAGCCGTCGAAAGCTGTGCAGCCGGCGACCATGTAGCGGAGCTCGGGACCCTCGTAGGGGCCGCAGTGGTTCTTGAAGCCCTTCCAGATAGTCCTGCCGCGGGAGCCCCAGCCGCCCGAGTAGTCGATTCTGAATCTGATCTGCTTCATGCCGCGCGTCGGCGTTCGCGCGTTGATCGCGCCCCAGGCCAGGGTGTGATGCGTCTTGCCTGCGACCTGGTAGGTGACGAGCGCGACGCCCTGGTTGTTGACCTTCAGGTTGATGTGGGTCGCGTTGCGATGGATCATCTGCGATGCGGAGGCGGCAGCAGGAAATGCCGCGAAGGCGGCCACGATCAGGCTGATGACGACTCGGTAGCGCATGAATGACCCCGCAGGTAGGAACGTTGACTGGGCCGTACGGTTCCTACATCGGCTGAAGGTAGCGGATCAAGAGCAAGATTGCCGGAACGAGGGATTAGCCCTCGACGAGCTCTTCGGCCAGCAGCGTGCAGGCGAACCAGCGCCAGGCGAGTTCCTGGTCGCCGGCAAGGGGCTTTAGCCGCGCTGCGACGTTGGGCAGGTCCGCGACGGTGGGGCCCAGGGACTCGAGGCCTTTGGCGAGCGCGGCTCTGTGCTCGGGCGCATCGAGGTCGGCGGCGAGTGCGGTGACGGCGCGTTCGTCCGGGTCGGGCTCTCGGCGCGGGTCGCCTGCCGTCGCGAGGAGCTGGACGGCCCGTCGGCGGGCGCCGCGCAGTTCGTCCGGGTCGAGCACGACTCCCTGGCCCGCGAGCAGGATGAGCGAGACCTCGATCGCCAGCGGCTCGCCGCCGGCCAGCCGGGATTCGAGGTCGGCCAGGAACGTGCGCTCGGGAGAGCTCACCACGTCCCCAGGATACGACGGGACATGTCCGGTGCCAGGCACCAACATGTCCCGAACGCCCACGTCTAGGGGACAGGCCCCTGGCCATGGCCGAAGCGGCGCTGTCGTAAACTGGCCCCCAGTTGTCGCGTTAACGTCTAAGGGAACGGGGAACGCGAAAGCGATGAGCACAGACCCAATCGCAACCCTGCTCGAGCACGGCTCGGAAACCGGCTGCGTCGAGCTCTCGGAGCTCAACCAGCTCGTCGATCAGCTCGACCTCGGCGACGAGGACGTCGCGAGCCTCTACGAGCAGCTCGAGGAGCGGCGTGTCGACGTCCGCGACGACTGCGGCCGCGAGAAGGCCGAGAGCAGCACGTACGTGAACGGCGACCTGGTGACGCACACGACCGATGCGCTCCAGCTCTTCCTGAACGAAATGGCCCGCTATCCGCTTCTGACCGCCGAGGAAGAGGTCGAGCTCGCGAAGCTGATCGAGCGCGGCGACAAGGCGGCGAAGGACCGGATGGTCAACTCGAACCTGCGCCTCGTCGTCTCGATCGCCAAGAAGTACCAGGGTCACGGCCTGTCTCTCCTGGATCTGATCCAGGAAGGGATCATCGGGTTGATTCGCGCCGTCGAGAAGTTCGACTGGCGGCGCGGCTACAAGTTCTCGACGTACGCGACCTGGTGGATTCGCCAGGCCGTCCAGCGAGGGGTTGCGAACAAGGCCCGCACGATTCGCATGCCCGTGCACATCGTCGATCGCGAGCGGAAGATCGCGAAGGCCGAGCGCGAGCTGCTGACGAAGCTCGAGCGCCCCCCGACTCTCCAGGAGATCGCGAAGGCCGCGAAGCTTCCGCTGAAACAGGTGCGCGAGGTCCAGGAAGCGGCGCGAGCCGTCACGAGCCTCGATCGTCCGGTCGGCAGCGAAGGCGACACATCTCTCGGCGAGCTCGTTTCCGGAAACGAGGCGCCGCCTGAGGAGGAGCTCGAGGTGAGCCTCCGCGAGGAGGCGTTGCACCGTGCGATGTCCGACCTCCCCGACCGTGAGCAAGAAGTGCTGAAGATGCGGTTCGGCCTGAACGGCGATCCCAGCCCGCAGTCGCTCGAGCAGATCGGCAAGACCCTCGGCATCACGCGGGAGCGCGTGCGCCAGATCGAGCTCGACGCGCTCAAGCGGCTTGCCGTCAGCCGCGAGCTGGACGCCGTCCGCGCCGCGTAGGAGCTAGTGCAGCGCGTAGGCGACGGTGACCGCGACCAGCGTGGCTGCGCCGGCGATCGCGACCGCGCTCCGATGACGCGCGAGCGCCGAGGCACCTCGTCGGGTCGGCGCCGCTCTCAGCGGGACCGAGGCAACGGCGAGTAGCGCGATCGCCAGCCCGAGGAGGACGAAGAGCCAGAGCGGGATGCTCCTGACGACGTCCGCCGCCCTCGTGAACCTGGCGCCGAGCACGCCGCGCGCACGGGAAGTTCGGGCCTGCTCCTCGGCCTTGCCCTTGCCCTGCCCGCGCGCTGTCGTCGAGCCCGGCTTCGCCGGGGTGGAGGTCGACGCTATCGGTGAGCCTGTCGAGCTCTGACGCGCCCCGGAGCCGCAGGCATCTGCGCGTCGGCGAGAAGCGATCTCTCCGCTCTCGGGACGTTGGACGACGACCAGCCTGGTGTTCGCGAGCGTCCGGCCGCCGGGCAGCATCCGCGCCGTGATCCGGTAGGTGCCCGGGGCGAGCACTACTCGCCCGATGCGGCCCCGGAAGCGAACGCGGTTCACCCCGGGCCGGCCGACGACCCGGAACCGTCCGATTCGACGGCAGTCGGGTGCGATCTGGACAACGACGAACTCCACGAGCGAGGCTCTCCGCAGAGTGAAGACGAGCACCGTTTGCCTGCGCTGCTTCCGGCCGGTGCGCGAGATCCAGTTCCGCGAGAAGTGGAGCCGGGAGACGCGTGACGGGCGGGATCCTGCATGGCGGGCGGTCCCTCGGGGGCTCGCGGCGGCCGCGCGCCCGGAGCTGGAGCCGCTCCCCGAAGACGTGCCCTGGCCACCTGCTCCGCCGAGAGGCAACGCGGGGTGTGCGACCGGCGGAACCTGGGGCGGCTCCGGCAAGGGCGCCGGAGGGGTTTGGTGCGCGGGCGGGGCAGGCAGCTGCACCGGCAGCGTGGGCACCGGCGGAAGGGTCGGGACCGTCGGCAGCGGAGGAAGGTCGGCCCCGGCCGATGCGACCAAGCCGGAAAAGAGCCCTGCGACGAGCAGGGCCGCGGTGATCGCGCGCCGCCGCACCAGAGGTCTCACCAGTCCTACAACGTATCGGGGGCCCGGAAAGGTTCGGTCAGCGATACGCTGGGAAGAAATCCGCTGGTGACACGGACGAAGTCGGACTATTACGAGGTGCTGGGGCTGCTCCGGACCGCGGGCGACGAGGAGATCCGGCGCGCCTTTCGCGCGCGTGAACTACATCCGGACGTCTCGGCGGAGCCCGAAGCGGAGGAGCGCTTCCGGGAGGTGACGGCCGCCTACAGCGTTCTCTCCAAGCCGAGCGCACGCTTCCTGTACGACCGATTCGGCTATCGCGGCCGCGGCTACGGAGGATTCGGGCCCGGAGGACGCAGGAGCGAGGCTCGGATCTTGGCCGAGGTGGAGATCGACCAGATCGAGGCCGATCGCGGGACCAAGCGGGAAGTGCTTCTCGCGGCCGAAGAGGAGTGCGAGGTCTGCCGTGGGCGCGGAGCGGTGTCGGGCACCGACGTCCGCCCGTGCGTGACATGCGGCGGGAACGGCCGGCTCCGAGTCTCGTCCGGTCTCGGCGAAGGGCGGCTCGTGCGGGTCGTGCAGTGTCACGACTGCGACGGTCTCGGACAGATCTTCGAGCGCCGCTGTCCGGAGTGCGTCGGCCTCGGCCGGGTGACCACGCGGCGCGTGATCAAAGTGCGGATCCCGCCGGGCGTCGAGGACGGCACGCGCTTGCGAGTGATGGGCGAGCCGGAGGAGGATCACCTGGTCGTCCGCGTGAAGCCGGGCCCGTTCGATTCGCCGGTCGTCCGCTGGGCGGCAACCGTGCTCCTGGCTTGCGCGGTCGCGCTGCTCGTCTACTTCGTCTGGTTCGCGTAGCGAAAGGCGGCGGGGGTGAGATTCGAACTCACGGGCCCCGTGAAGGGCCAGCAGTTTTCAAGACTGCCCCGTTCGACCGCTCCGGCACCCCGCCGTGGAAGCGATGGTAGCTAGGCGTCTGGGCGGATTCGCTCGGGCGCGCCGTACTCTCGGAGCACTTCTGGCACGTCGCCCTGGAAGTTCTCGAGGATCGCCAGCGTCCAGCGGTCGGTGACCGCGGTGCCGTTCAGCGTGTGCACGTGCTCGGGGCCGCCGTCCGCCCGGTAGCGCGTCCCTAACCGGCGCGCCTGGAAGTCGGTCGTGTTCGATGCGGACGTGAGCTCGCGGTAGCGCTCCTGGCTCGGGAACCAGGCCTCGATGTCGTAGCGCTTCGCCGCCGCGGAGCTCAGTTCGCCGGCGGCGATGTTCAGCACCCTGTAAGGAAGCCCGAGCTCGCGGACGTTCTGCTCCTCCAGCTCGAGGATGCGCTCGAACTCGTCCCAGGACGCATCCGGCGCTGTGTACGCGAACATCTCGACCTTGTTGAACTGATGAACCCGGAACATGCCGCGGGTGTCGCGCCCGGCCGCGCCCGCCTCGCGCCTGAAGTTCGTCGAGAACGCCGTATAGCGCAGCGGTAGCTCCTCCGCCTCGAGGATCTCGCCCATGTGCAATCCCGCGAGCGCGACCTCCGAGGTTCCCGTGAGATAGAGACCGTCCTCGCCGATCTCGTAGTACTCGTTCTTCTCCGCCGGAAAGAAGCCGGTGCCGTACATCGCCTCCTCCCGGACGAGCACCGGCGGCAGCACCGGCGTAAATCCCGCCGCAACAGCGCGATCGAGAGCCCAGCGGTAGAGCGCAAGAGAGACCAGCGCCGTGTCCCCGACGAGATAGCCGAAGCGCGAGCCGGACACCCGCGCCGCGCGCTCCATTTCGAACCGGCCCAACTCGAGGTGCTCCTTCGGCTCGGCGAGCTCGGGCACATCGCCGACGACGCGGACGACCTCACCCTCCTCTTCGCCCGCCTCGTCCGGAACCGACTCGTGCGGAGGATTCGGGACCTTCTGCAACACCTCGTCGCGCGAAGCCTCGGCCGCCGCAAGCTCCTCCTCTAGGCGCCGCAGGTCTTCCTTCACCTGCTTCAGCTCCTCGACCTGCTCCGGCGAGGGCTTCCCCTTGATCTTCTGGGCGCCGCGCAACTCGTCCACCTTCGGGACGAGCTCACGCCAGCGGGCATCCGCCTCGAGCAGTCCGTCGAACGCCTCGCCTGCGCCCTTGCGCGCCACGGCCGCCCGAAACGCCTCCGGGTCGGCGCGCGCAGCCTTGAGGTCGATCAAGTCCCTTGCTGGAGGAAGGCCACGAGATCCGCGATCTGCTTCGCCGTCAGCTGCGAGCCGTAGTCCTGCGGCATGAGGTTCGGCTGGAAGCCGGAGGCGATCTCCTTGTTCGGCTCGACGATCGACTCCTGGATGAACTCGGCGTCCTTGCCCTTCAGCGCTTCGTCGAGGTTCGGGCCGATCGCGCCTTTCGATGCCGCGGCCTTGAACGTGTGGCATCCGCCGCAGCCGCTGTCGATGAAGACCTTCTTCCCGGCCGCAGGGTCGCCCTTTTCGGCCGCGGTCGTCGTCGTCGCGCCCGTCGTCGTCACCTCGCCCTCGACCGGGCCCGTCGGGGACACGACCTTCTCGCCCCCGCAGCCGGCCAGGAGAAGCGCAAAGAGGACGATCAGGAACGGGCGTCTCACAGGAGCGCGAGTTTACTGGACGCGGCGAGCGTCTTCCCAGAGGCGAAGCGCGAGGCACGAGAGAGCGCCCCAGGTGACGACGTCTCGGGGCGAATCGTTCACGAGCAGCGAGACCGCGAGCGCGACCAGGACGGCGTCGAGGATTGCGTAGCGCGGGCGGCGCAGTCCGACCCAGACGACCACCGCCGCGCCGCAAGAGATGAGCACGACGGCGTTGGCCGAGGAGACGAGGCCGTGCGCCGAGACGTTCCAGCGGTGCGCGATCTCGCCCGCGACCGCCCCCGGGCCGTCGCCGAGCGCTCTGGTCACGTGGCTGGCTCCGCCGAGCGCGGCGTCGAGGCCGACGAGCAGGAGACCGGCTGCGACAGCGCCTGCCCCGACGAGCGCGAGCGTGCGCAGAGTGATCGGAACGCGCCGCAGCCGCAGCCACAGGAACACGAAGGCGGCGGCGAAGACGAGCACGCCGCCCCCGTCGGCTCCCAGCCGGCTCGACCCCACGACGACGAGCACGAGGAGGCCGACCGGGACGAGCGAGCGCCTCCCGAGCAGCGCGGCGCCAACGAGTCCCGGGACGAGCAGCAGCGTTTCCATGAGGTTCGTGAAGCCGTAGAAGCGCCCGCCTCCCTCCGGATGTGGGCCGATCGCGGCGAGCGACACGGTCTCCGAAGAGAAGAGGAAGGCGACCGCATAGACGACGAAGATCGCGAGTAGCGCCATGCCGAGAACACGCTCGCGCCGGGCGATCGCCGCAAGCAGCGGAGCAGCCAGCGCGACGGCCGCGAGGAGGACGAGCGCAACGGTGCGCGGGCGGGAGAGCTCGAGCCCGCTGAGCCCCACCGCGGTCGCCATCGCAATCGGCGGTGCGAGCAGCGCAGCGCGACCCCAAAGGGGCGAGCGGAGCGCGAGGGCCGCCAGCGCGAAGGCGACGAGCGCTCCGGCCAGGATCCAATAGGCCCACCGGCCGGCCTGGTGGACCTGCGTCAGCCGGACGTCGAGCTCGCGGATCTCGTCGTCAGGGTCCGAATTCGGCCGGGACGTGATCGGCGGCTTCCCGCCGCGCTCGAGCGCGCGCACCGTCGCCTCGACGTCGGAGAGGGACACGAGGCCGGGGACGCGCGTTCGATCGGAGACGAGCAAGCCCTGGAGCCCCGCGCCGACGATTCGGATCGAGTATCTGCGAGGCGGGGGTAGCCGGTGAATCGTGATCTCGCACCGGCAGCGCTCACTCGCTAGCTCCTCCCGCAGCGCCTGCCCACGGCCGAGAACGAGCAGGCCCACCGCGCCACGCTCAGGGATCGCCCCCTGCGCCGCCCACGCAGGGGAGGAGAGGAGCGCGGCGAGCCCGATCGCCACGGCTACAATCTTTGTCATCCCCCTCTGCTTCACAAGGAGCGCGATTCTCGATGAAACGTAGTGCGTACGGGCGCGACTTCGGCCTCTCGAGCCGGCTGTTCCTGACCATGTTCACGCTGGGCTTGCTGTACGTCGTCTTCTTCGTCGTCATGGTCAACGTCCTGAACGTCGGGATCTTCTTCGTCGTCGTGATCATGGGCGTGCTCGCGTTCTTCCAGTACTTCACGTCGGACAAGATCGCTCTGTTGGCGTCCGGCGCCAAGATCGTGACGCCCGATCAGGCGCCCGAGCTGCACGCGATGATCGAGCGGCTTGCCGCCATGGCCGACCTCCCGAAGCCCCGCGTCGCGGTGATCCCGACTGCGGTGCCGAACGCCTTCGCGACGGGTCGGAATCAGAAGCACTCGGTCGTCGCGGTCACGCAAGGCCTCTGGGACCGGCTCGAGCCGCACGAGATCGAGGGCGTCCTCGCCCACGAGCTCACGCACGTCGCGAACCGGGACGTGGCCGTAATGACGATCGCGAGCTTCTTCTCCATGCTCGCCGCGATGCTCGCGCGCTTCGGCCTGTGGGGCGGGATGTTCAGCGGCGGCGACCGCGACCGGAGCGGCGGCGCGCCCATCTGGCTGATCATGTTCGCGGTCTCGATCCTCACCTACGTGATCAGCTATGTCCTGATCATGATGATCTCGCGTTACCGCGAGTATGCAGCCGACCGCGGCGCAGCGTTGATCACAGGCGCACCCGAGAACCTGATGAGCGCGCTCCAGAAGATCGCGAGCCGCATCACGCAGATCCCGCAGCAGGACCTGCGCGAGGTCGCCGGCATGAATGCGTTCTTCATCATCCCGACGAGCGTGAAGAAGGGCGCGGCCGAGCTCTTCATGACCCACCCGCCACTCGAGAAGCGCCTCGCGCGCCTCGCCGAGATCTCGCGCGAGATGGGCCGCCCGGTTCCGGTCGATCTGTAATTGGGCCTGACGAACGTCCTCTTCGGGCGCAAGAAGCTCAAGAAGGCGATCCAGGAGAAGCTGTTCGCGATCTCGACGGCTCGGATCACGCTCGAGACGGATCTCGGGCTGAAGCCGACCGGGGATGCGGCCGTCATCTTCAAGCCGCTCTCGGCGGGCGAGTTCGTTCGCGCCGAGAACGAGCTCCAGGAGCTGCTCGAGGTCTCGGCTCAGGAGTCGCACTCGAAGATCGAGCGGCGCGGCGACGAGTTCGGATTCGAGTGGCTGATCATCCGCGACAAGGACTTCGAGGAGCTCGTGGCGACGGTGCATCTCGTCGCGTCGGAGCTCGTTGCCCGAGGCTTCGGCGAGCAGCTTCTCGCCGCGGTCTTCAAGTTCCAGGGCGGCAAGCATCCGGTCTACTGGGTCTACGGCTTCAAGCGCGGGGCGTTCTGGCCGTTCATCCCGACCGGCGAGGGCAAGCAGCGCGACAACGCCGAGGAGCTGGAGCTGAAGGCGAAGCTGGAGAAGGAGCTGCCGGTCGAGCAGGACCTGACCCGGTGGCTGGCCCTCTTCGACGCACCGATCTGAGGGCCATGTCCAGTGCCTGGTACCAGGCTTGCGGTGTTCGACGCCCCGATTTGACACGACACCAAATCGGGGTCAGACCCGATGAGAGTTGGCGCAGGTTCGTTCGTGTTCGGTGCGTCGGCTAAGCGGGCGGTTCGCCGTCCCAGTAGTCGAGCTTCTCGATGCGGCCGATGACGCCGACGCCGAAGAAGCCGATCTTGTTCGAGCGCGGGTAGTAACAGATCTCGTTCAGCTCGTTCTTCCCGTAGGTGAGGAGCGTCATGGGGCCCCGGAACGCGTGCGCCACACCCGTGTTGGGCGGCCGGCCGACGATCGATCCGCGGCGCAGAGGGAACTCCTCGTCCCCGAGCAGGCACGTGCCCTCGCCGTCGAGGGCGACGAAGAACTCCTCCTCCAAGCCGTGGCAGTGCGGCGGGCAGTTGAGCTTCCCCTCGGGGATGATCTCGTGGCGCATCCCGGTCAGCATTGCGCCGGCCTGGCGACCGAGCGCCCGTTCGATCCCGCCGCAGTCGTTCTTCTCCCATTCCTCGGCCTCGGCCTCGTCGACGTTGACGATGTTCTTCGGCCGCGGCGAAGGCTCGCCGAAGACGAGCGGCTCGGCCTGCGCCTCGACGTCCCACGGGTCGTCGGTGCGGCCCTCGACCCATGGGTAACCCAGTCGGATCGCCTTCGAGCGCGGCAGCCAGCCGAGCTCGGTCGGATGCCGGGTGCCGTAGATGAGCACGTCGAGGCCCTCGGGCCCACCTTGGAGCGTGTGCTCCTCGTGGTCGGCGAGATGGACGATGCAGTCACCCGGGCGTAGCTCGTAGACCTGCTCGTCCTGCCACGAGATGCCGGATCCGCCGAGGACGAAGACGATCTCCTCGGAGGCGCCGTGCGAATGTGGCGGCGTCGACAGGCGCCCCGGATCGATGCGGACACGGTTGACGCCGATGCCGACGCACCCGACGGCATCGCCGAGCCGCTGCCAGCTCGCGGCCATCTCGCCCTTCTCGCGGCGAGCGGGCTCGACGTCGTCCCAGTGCCCGAGATGTCCTACTGCGGAAGCTCCTTGCTCTCAGCTCCGGCGCCGAGCTCTGCCTTCATCTTCGACAGCTCGTCATCGACCTTCGACTTCGACGTCAGCTGGGCGAGCTCGCGGTCGAGCTGCGTGTCGCCGCCCGACGTGAAGTCCTCGAGCGTGCCCGAGGCGATCAGCTCGTCCATGGCCGAGGCGCGCGCCTGCATCTCCTCGGTCTTGTTCCGCGCGCGCTCGATCGCGGCGCCGGTGTCCGCCATCTGAGAGCCGATGCCGGTCGACGCCTCGCCAATCCGCACCGAGGCCTCGGCGGCCGAGTACTGCGCCTTCATGACCTCCTTCTGGGTGCGGAACGACTCGATCTTCGCGGCGAGGGTCTTCTCGTTCGCGATCAGCTTCTCTTGCTGCTGGTCGAGCTCGCCGACCTGCCGGTCGAGGTCCTGAAGCTGGGTCTGAGCCGCGGTCTTGCGCTCGAGCGCCAGCCGGGCGAGGTCCTCGCGGTCCGCCGCGAGCGCCTCGCGCGCCTGCGACTCCAGCTTTGGGACGCTTGTCTCGAGCTTGCCCGCCTGAAGCTCCAGCCGCTTCTTCGCCGTGACGACGTCGGCGACGCCGCGCTTGACGTTCTGGAGCAGCTCGAGCTGCTTCTCGTAGGAGTAGTCGAGGGTCTCGTTCGGATTCTCAGTCCGGTTCAGCAGTGCGTTCCACTTCGCCTTGATAATCGAAAGCGTGCGATCCATCAGCCCAGCCAAGGTGTCCTCCTCGTCGGTTGCCCCGAAGTAGCCTATCCAGCCTTGCTCATCGAACGAAGCATGGATCCGGGCTGGCTCTCGAACGCCTACGTCCTCGCGGACGAGGAGGGCGGGACGGCCGTCTTCGTCGACTCCGGCGCGCCGATGGAGCCCTTGCTCGAAGCCGCCCGGAACTGGAGGGTCGAGCCCCAGCACGTGCTGCGGACCCACGCCGATCCCGATCACATCGCCCATGAGGACGAGCTCGGAGTCGAGGTCGTCACCGGCTCACTGGAGGTCGGCGGGCTCCGCGTCGAGGCGCTGCCGACGCCGGGCCACTCCGCGGATCACCTCGCGTTCCTCGTCAACGGCGAGCTCTGCTTCTCGGGCGACATCCTCTTCAAGGACGCGGTCGGCGGCGGACGCGACGTGTCGGCGATCCGGCACTCGGTGATGGACGTGCTGATGAAGCTCCCCGCCGAGACGCGCGTCCTGCCGGGCCACACCGACGAGACCACGATCGGCCGCGAGTGGGAGGAGAACCCCTTCGTCAGGGTCTGGCGCGGTCTCGACCCCGAGGGCGACGAGCCGTGCATCGTCAACGGCGAGGAGGCCGTGATCGTCGTCTGGTCACCCGACTACGACGGCAAGGGCAAGGCGCTCGTTCGGTTCACGGGCGGCCGCGAGGCGATCGTCGGCGGCTCACGCCTGGCCAGGCGCTAGCCGGGTCTCCGGCATTTTGAGAACAGCGCGAATCGCCCTACACTCTGAGGAAATCGGGGCAGCTCGGAGGGGGAACCAGATTTGCGCTCGAACGACGATCCGCGCCGCTCGCGGCGAGGAAGCCTTGCGACGGCCGGCCTTGTGCTCGGCCTCGTTCTCGCGATAGCCGTAGCAGCGGCGACGGTCTCGGCACAGAGCGCTGCGCCAACCCCGTCGGCGAAGCAACTGCGCGCGCTCGAGGACAGGAACGACACAAAGGGCCTCTGGACAAAGGCCGCGAAGCCGCAGCAGGCGCAGGGAAGGACCGTCGGCGTCCACGCGGCGAACTTCCGCCCTCTCACCCTGGACACGGCCGGCCTGCGTTCCGTGCTCGCCCTCGCGCCCCGCGAACGAACTCCCGCAGCTAGGAGCAACCCCCTTGTCGTCTCGCTGCCCGCGCCGAACGGCTCATTCCAACGGTTCTCCCTCGAGGAGTCGGCGATCATGGCGCCGGGCCTCGCGAGGCTCCATCCGGCGATCAAGACCTACAGCGGGCGAGGCGTCACGGACCCGACCGCCACGATCCATGCCGACCTGACCCCGCTCGGCTTCCGGGCTTCGGTTCGCTCGCCACACGGCGCCTGGTACATCGACCCGTACTACGTCGGCCGCAACCCGGGCATCTACGCGAGCTACTACGCCCAGTCTGCAAAGAGGGTGGACCCCAAGGTTGTCGATCGTGTCCTCGGCTCCGCCCGCCTCCTCGTGGAGCCGTCCCGAGAGCCGCCGACAGGCGAGCAGCTCCGGACCTACCGGCTCGCGCTGATCACCGATCCGGGGTACAGCACGTACCACGGAGGACCCGGGAACGTGACCGCCGCGAAGGTCGCGCTGATGAACCGCGTCTCGCAGGTCTACGAGGATGACCTCACGATCCGCCTGCAATTGATCGCCAACAACGACCTCCTCAACCTGAACACGTACGCCGACGCCGTCGGCCCCAACGGGCCTTGCGGTGCCGCAGGCTGCTTCTCCCAATCGCAGGTCACCGGGTGCTCGAGCACGACCCGCGCCCGCTACGTGATCGGCCAGATCATCGGAGCGTCGAACTACGACATCGGCCACCTCGCCCTCGGACAGCCCGGTGGCGGCGTGGCGAACCTCGGCGTGGTCGGCCGCTCGAACAAGGCCGGTGGCTGCACCGGCGTCCCCACGCCCGTCGGCGACTTCTTCGCCGTCGACTACGTCGCCCACGAGATGGGCCACCAGTTCTCAGGCAACCACACGTTCAACGGCAACCAGCTCAACTGCTCGGGCGGTAACCGCAACGCCGCGAACTCGGTCGAGCCCGGCAGCGGCCAGTCGATCATGGCCTATGCGGGGATCTGCCTGACGGACGACGAGCAGCCGCACAGCGACGGGTACTTCTCGGAGCGCAGCCAGCAGGAGATCATCACGTACGTCTCCTCGAGCCAGTCGGCGATCAACGAGGTGCAGACGGTCTCGCTCCGCCACTTCGGCGGCGGCGACGAGGTCCAGGTCGTCACGTTCGGCCCCGGGTACGCGCCAACCGCGACGATCGCTCCTCTGAGCACCGGCATCAACGCGCCGCCCAGCTCGACGTCCCGCGGCGGTGCCGAGGAGAACGGCACGACCGTCACGATCGCGACCGGATCGGCGCACTCCCTCCAGGTTGGTGAGGTCGCGACGGTCTCGGGCGTCGGCGTCGCCGGCTACAACGGGGCCTGGACAGTCACAGCCGTCCCGAGCACGAGGTCCTTCCAGTACACGAACCCGGTGAGCGGGCTACCGGTGTCCGGCGGCGGAACCGTGACGCCGGCCGTGCCCGGGGCCAGCTCGTCGGGAACGACGGCGACGATCAAGACGACCGCCGCGCACAACCGCTCCGTCGGCGACGTCGTCACGATTGCGAGCGTCGGGGTCGGGGGGTACAACGGCACGTTCACGATCACCGCCGTCCCGAGCACCAAGACGTTCCAGTACACGCTGGGCACGCCTGACCTGGCGAACTCCGGAGGGGGCTCGAGCACGTTCTTCTCGCCGTTCCGGGCGCGCATCGGCGGCAACGACTCCGCGCTCATCGGCGGCAGCGGGCTTCCGTACACCAGCGCGAACCTCACCAGCGCGATCAACGCCATCTCCGGCTTCGCGGGGACCGCAACCGTGACCGGCGCCGCGAGCACCGGCTTCACCGTCACGTACTCGGGCGCCTCCGCAGGCCTCGACGTGCCGAACATCGAGCTCCGCGAGCTCGTCTGCTCCTGCTTCGCCTCCGTCCAGGAGACGAACCACGGGGGCACCGCCGACTCGTTCCGGCTCAACTACGACGGGAGCCTCTCCGCGCCGATCACGAACGGCGTCGACTACACGGCAGCCGGCGTCCAGGCCGCGCTGACGCCGCTCCTTCCGGCAGGCGCCACGGCCACCGTCGCCGGGTTCGCCGGCGGCACGTTCAACACCACCGGCTTCCAGGTCACGTACGGAGGCAACCTCGCTCTGACCAACAACCCCGTGCTGATCGCGGTTCAGGACTTCACTGCGAGCGCCTCCGGCTTCGCCGGCGAGACCGACAAGGGCGGCGCCGTGGACAACCAGGGCATCGTCATGCCGACCGGGAACCACTATCCCGCCGTCACCGTGCCGGCCGGTTACACGATTCCGCTGCGGACGCCGTTCGCCCTGACCGGGAGCGCAACCGACCCGGAGGGCGACCCGATCACGTACTCGTGGGAGCAGAACGACCGCGGTGGAGCTTCGGGCACGTCGCTGCTGAACAACGTGAAGACGAACGGCCCGCTCTTCGCCATGTTCCCGAAGTCGGCACCCGTCACCGAAGAGGGGACGCTGCTCTACAACTCGCCCGGCGAGAATCACGTCACGACGAGCCCGACGCGAGTCTTCCCCGATCTCGACCAGATCCTGAGCAACAACACGAACGCCGAGACCGGGGCGTGCACTGCGGGCCAGATCGCGCCGCCCGTGTCGATCCCGGTCAAGGAGTGCTTCTCCGAGTTCCTTCCGACCATCGACTACGTAGGCCCGCCGCCGACGCTGAGCTTCCGTATGACCGCGCGCGACCTTCGACCCGGGGGCGGCGGCAACAACAGCGCCGACCTGACGCTCACCCTCGCCACAAATGCCGGCCCGTTCCTCGTGACCTCGCCGAACACCGCGGTCACCTATCCCGGCTGGTCCGTGCAGACGGTCACCTGGGACAAGGCCAACACGGACATCCTTCCGACGAGCGCGTCCAACGTGAAGGTCAGCCTCTCCACGGACGGCGGCCAGACATACCCGCTCGTGCTCGCGGATAGCACTCCGAACGACGGTTCGGAGGCCGTTTCGATTCCCAACGTTCCGACGACCACTGCTCGCGTGAAGATCGAGGCCGTCGGCAACATCTTCTTCGACCTCTCGAACACGAACTTCACGATCACTGACGGCGGGCCGATGCCACCGCCACCGCCACCACCACCTCCGCCACCTCCGCCGCCTCCGCCGCCACCGGCACCTCAACCTCCTCCGCCGCCACCTCTTCCACCTCCTCCACCGGTTCCACCTCCGCCGCCACCACCGGTGACGGTGCGCTGCGTCGTCCCGCGGGTGATCGGCTTGAAGCTCGCGACGGCGAAGCAGCGGATCCGCGCGAGGCACTGCTCGGTCGGGACCATCCGGCGGACCCGCTCGGGCCGCGTCGGCCGCGTGACCAGCCAGAACCCGAGGCGCGGCACGGTCAAGCGCCGCGGCTTCCCGGTCAAGCTCGTCGTCGGCCGCAGGTAGTTAGGCGTGGAACGACGCTAGGCGCTCGGACTCGTCGTCCAGCTCTTTCCGCACGGCCCGCGAGAGGCGGCCGAACGGCTCCAGCTTGACGCGCTTCTTCTCGTAGCGCCAGATCCCAGCGACCTGCCCGTCGACGAGGAACGTGTTGACGGAGTGTGGGGTCTTGACGTTGAAGACGCGAGCCCGGTACTGCTCGGGAAGGATCCCGGTCCCGCGCGCGTGCACGAGCAGCGTGGAGTCCCAGACCGGCAGGAAGCGTACGGGCACCGGAGTCTCCGGGTCGGGGAGCGGGGCGCGGGGGAGATCGAGGAGCTCCTTGCCCTGCTCGTCCTGGAAGCGCCTCAGACCGAGGCGATCGAGCGCGGGCCTGATCGTGGAGATGTTGAGCCCGGCCCAGTCGGCGATCTCGGTGGGACGCGCCGGCCGGAAGCCCTGGAGGTAGCGCTGCACCAGGTGCTCGACGCCTTCCTCCGCCGTCGCATTCTGCGGGCCGACACGGTCCTCGGCGAGCGCATAGAGGTCGGCTCGGCGCCGCTCCCAGGTTCCCGACGGCGGCACGCGAACGAGATCGAGCGCGAGCCCACTGAGACCGAGGCGCTTGCCCAGCACCTCTTCGAGCTCGGCGCGGCCGAGCGTGTTCCCTTTCATCGCCTTCCTGACCTTGCGCGCGTCCGCCTCGAGCTCGCGCGTGTCGGTGCCGCGCCCGTGGACGCGCAGCCACCATTCGCGCTGGTCGGCGCGGATGCCGGCGGCGTAGGGCCAGTAGTCGCCCTTCGAGACGAGATGGATCGTTGCGCGCATCAGCGTCCCCTGGACGACGCTGCCGCGTTGGAGCGCACGGGTGAGCTGCTCGCGCTCGAAGGACTCGAGGCGTGACCAGAGGCCGATGTACATCGACGGCGCGTACTGGGCCTGGATTCCGCCGATCCGGTCGAGGGCCTTCGGAAGCGGTGTCTTGGCGCGCTCGAGCAGCAACTGGCGCGCCAGGAGGGCGCGGTTCAGCTCGCGCTGAGTGAGGATTCGGGCGTCCTTGTCGGCCATGCGGCGAAGCTACACTAGGGCTCTCGCGGGGCTATAGCTCAGCTGGAAGAGCGCCTGGATCGCACCCAGGAGGTCGTCGGTTCGAGTCCGACTAGCTCCATCCCGCTTCCCTGACCGGCGAGCCCTACCGCCCGGCGGAGCCGGGCTCCGGGCTCGCCTCGCGCCGCTGAGCACCCTCCGGCCGGCGGGCCGTGTGGCCTAACACTGTCCCACCGGCCTACAGGCACTCAGCGGCACGTCAGGAAACCGGGAGGCAGCACTCAGGGGACTGCCATTCGCTTCCGGGGAAAGATCGGTACAGCTGCGACACGAAGCCGACTTGACACCGCGCGGTGTCGGAGACCGTTACCCCCGCGTTTGAGGGCTTGCGCCGGGCGAAGCCCGCCGCAGCGGCCAATCTTTCAACCCACGACCCGACTCCGCCGTCTTACGGCGCGACGGAAGGCACTTGGCCCAACCACAGGCGGGGAAAGATCGTTACAGCTTTGACGCGAAGCCGACTTGACACCGCGCGGTGTCGTACACCTTTACTGCCACTACCATTTGTCAGGTGTTCAAGCGCCATCGCAGACTCGTCCGGTTGGCGATCCTCGCGCTAATGCTCACTGCACTGGGCGGGGCAGTCGCGGGGTATGGCTACGCCGTCTTGGATTGGGGTTGCCTGTCTCGTGCAGAGATTGAGCGCCCATTAACGCCAAAGCAGGTCGTCGAGGCATTCAATGCGGCGGGCTTCGACCTCCAGCCCACAAGAGTGCCGGTCAAACTGCGCGCTGGGGCACGCATCTACGCCGACGAAACCCAGGACGCGAGCATCTTCTTGGTGATCTACCGGGGTGGCCGCACGAGCACCGACGAGGCGGAGCCGGTGTTCCAGTCTTTAGCCGGTTCGTCGCAGGTGGTGGCCTATGGCATCCAGCTTCTCAACGTCGACATCGCTCTGACCGACGCGCAGCTCGCCAAGTCCGTCAACCCCGTTGTGGAAGATCTCAACCGCTCTCCTCGACCTGGCGACCGCTGTTACATCAACTAGCGCGTCGAGTGACATTTAGCAACACTGGCCCAGCCCAGTTCGTTCACGCTGACCTAAGCGCCACAGCCCGCGTCTAACCAGTCCCCGGCGGTGGGACCGCAGGAGGATGTCCCGCTCGTCGTGGAACTTTGCGACGGCGGTCCCGGTGTTGATGGTCAGGCGGTGACGAGAATAGCGGCCTCCTCGGTCGGGGACGGGACGGTCGTTCGAGCGAGGTCGCGCTCGATCGCGACGGCGAGCTTGCAAGAGCGCAGGGTGCGACGGGAACGCCTATCGCGGCGCCGCGTCTTGGAGCTTGGCCAGCCGGTCGCGCACCTGCGCGGCCATGGCGAGGTTCTGCTTGCGTTCGTAGCGTTCGAGCGCCTGGGCGAGCGCGGCTTCGGCTTCGTCACTTCGGCCGGCGGCGTGCAGCACCTCGGCGAGGTCGCAGAGCGCGTCTCCCTGGTAGTTGAGCCCGTCCGTGCGCTCGATGACGGCAACCGCTTCGCGGGCGAGCGCTTCCGCGCCCGCATGCTCGCCATGATGAGCTTGAACGAGGGCCTGAACCTGTCGCAAGCCTGCTTGCCCCAACGCGCTCTGTCGAACGTCGAGTTCGTGGGCGAGCTGTGCGCATCGCTCGGCCTCGTCGTGCCGTCCGAGCGCGCACAGCTCACGGCCCAGCATCGGTGCGACGGAGGAGAGGTAGAAGCGCTGGTCGTGCTCCTGGAGCAGGTCGTACAGCGGGAGGAGGTAGCCGACGGCGGCCTCGTGGTCACCTGAGAGGATGGCGATGTCGGCCGGCAGCCAGTCCAGCCAGTCCTCGCCTGTGAACTCGCGCGCCCGGTCGCGCGCTTCTTGCACGATCGGCGACGCCTCCTCGAAGCGGCCGAGCATCGCAAGCAGCCAAGCGCGCACCAGCAACGCCCCCGGGTGCGGGTTGTCGGGGAGGAGTGCGTCGAGCGCCCGCAGCGCCTCGTCCGCCGGCCGCGAGCCGGAGGCAAGTGCGAGGTCGAGCTCGAACAGATGCGCGACGGGTTGCCCAGCCAGCCGGGCATGGCGGAGCGCCTGCCTAGACGCCTGCGCCCAGTCGTCCCAACGGCCGCGGAAGTTGGCCACCCCGAAGCCGAGCGCCCGCCAGACGTGCACCAGACCGCCGTGATCCCCGGCATGCTCGAGGAGAGGTAGAGCCCGCCTCGCGAGCTGCTCGACCTCGTCGATGTCCGGATCGGGCGCAAACCACGAGCGGTGGTAGGCGGTGGCCATGCGGGCGAGCAGCTCGCCTGTTTCGTCGCCGGCTGCCCGCGCCCGTTCGGAGGCGGCGGCGGCGATGGCGGCGGCGTTCGCGCCGTCTCGAAAGTAGAGCGCAGCGGCGAGGTCGAGCTCGAGCACGACGTCGAGTCGTGCGGACCGGGTCAGCTCGAGCGCCCGCTCGAGCAGCCCGGCGGCAGCCCGGTCGTCGGCCCGCCCGGCCGCGCGGCGGCCGGCAGCTGCAAGCCGCTCGCCCGCCCGCTCGATCAGCCCGGCGTCTGGCTGCCCGAGCTCGGACTTGTAGCGGGCGGCCTGTTCGAGGTGATAGCCGAGGACCTCGTCCAGCTCGACCAACTGCACCCCGCGGCGCTCGAGCCAGGCGGCGAAGCGCTCGTGCAGGACGGCCCGAGTCGCCTTCGGCAGCGCGTCGTAAGCGGCATCGCGGATCAGCAGGTGGCGGAAGCGGAAGCCGTCCTCGCCTGGGAACAGAGGGATGGCAGACCGGATCAGATCCCGGCGGACGAGCGCGGCAAGGCGCGGCGTCACCTGGGTTTCTTCCGGCGCGAGGGCCTGCACGGCGCCGCGGTGGAAGACCTCGCCCTCGACCGCGCCGCGCTCGAGCACCCGCCGCTCGCCGGCGTCGAGCTGGTCGAGGCGGGCGGCAAGAAGTGCTCGCAGCGTCGGCGGCACCACGACCTCGTCCCCCGCGACACCCGCCATCTCGAGCATCTCGGCGATGAAGAGCGGGTTGCCGCCGGCCGCAGCCGCGATCCTCGCCCGCAGCTCCTCCGCCACACCCGCCCCGATCAGGCTGGCCGCATCCTGGCTGCTCAGCGGCTCGAGCCGCACCGTCACAGGCCACGAAGGCCGGCTGTCGAGCAGCTCGGGGCGGGCCATACAGGCGACCAGGAGCGGGGCGCCGCTGGAGAGCAGAGCGACGTGCTCGACCAGGTCGAGGAACGTCTCCTCGCCCCACTGGATGTCGTCGAACAGGACGACGAGCGGCGCCTGCTCCTCGAGCAGCTTGCGGAATGCCCAGGCGATCTCCTCCGCCGACGTCCCCGCCTCCGACTCCCCCAGCAGCGAACGGATCGCGGCGGCGCCGGCCGGATCGGACGGCAATGCATTCAGCTGCTTGACCACCTCCACGACCGGCCAGTAGGTGATCCCGACCCCATAGGGGAGGCAGCGGCCGTGAACGACCCGCGCCTCGATCGACGCGAGCGCCTCGGCCGCGAGCCGGGACTTACCAAGGCCCGCGTCACCCACGACCGTGACCAGCTGACAACGTTGCTCCGCCAGAGTCCGCTCCCAGGCCTCGCCGAGCAGCGCCAGCTCGCGCTCGCGGCCGACGAACACCGTGTCGTGCCGCCGCTCGGGCGCCGCGCGGGCCTCGAGCAGCCGGAAAGCGGGCACCGGCTCGCTCTTCCCCTTCAGCGCGAACGGCTCGACCGGCTCCACCTCGACGGCGTCACCGACCAGCGCACGCGTCGCCCCTGCGATCAACACCTCCCCCGGCGCAGCCGCCTGCTGCAACCGGGCCGCCACGTTGAGAGCGTCACCGGTTGCCAGCCGCTCCTCCGTCCCGGTCACAACCTCACCCGTGCTTACCCCGATCCGGCCCTCGATCCCCAGCCCGGCGAACGCCTCCCGCATCTCCGTCGCCGCCCGGCACGCCCGCAACGCGTCGTCCTCGTGCACCGCGGGCACCCCGAACACCGCCATCACCGCATCCCCGATGAACTTCTCCACAGAACCACCGTGACCCTCGACGATCCCCCTCATCCGGTCGAAATACCGCGCCAGCAGCGCCCGCAGCGCCTCCGGGTCCGTCGACTCCCCGAGCGCTGTCGAACCCACCACATCACAGAACAACACCGACACCACCTTGCGGCGCTCACCCGACCCACCGCCGAGCACAGCACCACACGCTTCGCAGAACCTTGCCGCGTCGCTGTTCTCGTGACCGCAGTTCGCACAGACCATCCCGGCAGGAGACTAGATCGCATCGCCACCCACGACCACCGCAGCCGCGGCCCACCGAAGCTGTTTCTCAGACCGCCTCGATCACCTCCTCCCACGTCACCGGAGCGAAAGAAACCACCGGCGCCCGCCTCTGGGCCGCGCCGGCCTCCTCGGTCGGGGACGCGACGGGGGTCGTGTGAGCGAGGTCTCGTTCGATCGCCACGGCGAGCTTGGCGAGGTCGCGGTGACCGATGATCCTGCGGAACTGCCGCTCGGCCTCGAGCATCCCGGCCGCCGTCCAGCGCAAAGCCATCTCGCCTGATTGCCAGCGCTTGACGTTGCGGCTGGTGCGCCGGACGCACTCGATCATCGACTCACACGGGTTCGTCGAGGCGAGCGTGCGCTTCAGCGAGCCGTTGATACCGAGGCGGGTGAGTGTGAGCGTCTCGGCGATCCCTTCGCGTAGCGAGCCGGCCGCGCCCGGATAGGAACGCTCGAGTTCGGCGCCGAGGATGTTCAGCCGGTCGAGCGCCTGATCGTGGTCTTCGAGCGCCCATGCCTCGCGCAGGCGGCGCTTGAGCGCGGGCCGGTCTCGCTCGGGCAGATGCTCCAAGACGTTTCGTTCCTTGTGGCGGATACAGCGCTGGACGGGTGCCTCGCCGAACACGGCGCGGATCGCCTTGTGCAGCGCTTTCGACCCGTCGATCACGAACAGCATCCCCTGCTCGGGATCGAGCCCACGCTCGACCAGATCGGACAGCAAGGCGGTCGCGACGGTCGCGTTCTCTGTCGAGCCCTCCCAGAGCCCGAGCGGCACCTTCACCCCGTCGGTCGTGATCCCGAGGCAAACGATGTTCGTTCGCCCTCTCAGCTCGATCCCGTCCAGCATCAGCACCGCCAGGCGAACGTCGTCGAGGCGGCGGGCCATCAGCTCGCCAAGCGCCCTCCGGGTGCGCCCAACGAATGCCCGCGAGACGGACGACTTCGAGATCGAGCGCGCCCGCTGCTCGACCTCCCCGCCGACCGGCTCCTGGATGCGCCGGTAACGGCGGGTCGAAACACCGGCGAGCATCCGCTCGAACACCACTCGCGTCAGCGGATCGCGGTCGGCGAAATGCCGGTAGGTCGCAAGCGACAACTCGCTGCTGCCGTCGGCTGACCGGATTCGAGGGCGCTCGACCGCAACACGGCGCCCGCCGAGCGTTACTGCGCCCGCCTCGTGGCCGTGGCGCACCGCGACCCGCTCCCGGTCGTGCTTGCCCTTCGCGCCCACGACCCCGACAACCTCTTCCTCCATCAGTTCGGCGAGGACGCCGAGGCCGACACCGACCGACAAGGCCAGCAACCCCTCCCTCGCCGCAGCGGCCAGCTCCCCCAATGCCTCCTGCACTCGAACCGGCAGCTCTTCCTCCAAGGCCGGGGCTTCGGCCACCGGTGGGACTGTCTTCTTCATGGCGGCTCCTCCTTCGAGCTTGAATGACTCGCCTCGCACGCTCCCCAACGGAACGGACGAGGCCAGAGGACCGCCGCCTCAAGTTCTACGAGCTACGGGACATGCTCGACCGCAGTAGTTCGCTCCAGTCAGCGCCTCGGTGATGACGCCGTCTCGGAGGCGAATCCTGCGGGACTCGCCCACGCGCGGTGGCGGACGCGCCGCGGTGAAGGAGCCCCCGCCCTCCCCGATGCGAACGGCCGTAACCGTCGCTGTCGCCGTCGCATCGTCAGGCGTCCCACTCGGCTGCGAAAGGCGGAACCGCAGTGCGATGACGAAGTGGCCGAGGCCCAAGGAGATCCACTCCTGGCCGTTACCGGTCCGCGTGATCTTGAGTGAGCGCCCGTGGCCCCCAGCCTCCGGCAAAGGTGGCCAGCGTCGCTTTGTCGCCGCCACAACCGGCGAGCGCCAAGGTCGCCATCGCAGCGGCGAGCAGCGCGGCGATCCGTGACCATGAGGTCATGTCACCATTCTCAACCGTCGCGATGAGCCCCGTCCAGCCGATCAGGACGTGGCCATCAGGGCCAAGATCTCCCGGGAAAGGTTTGAAAGCTGCCCGACTAGCTCCATACCGCTCAGGCTCGTTGTGGTGCTGGCTGCCCAGAGGAGCCGTGCGCCGAGCGGCAGTGGGGCCTACACCGACGGCGGTTTAGACTGCGATGAAAGTGACGGTTGACGTGAGGAAGCGGCTCGAGCGTCTGGAGCGGCTCGTCCCTGCGTCTGGCGCGCCGCTGCCGGATGCGGTCTATCGCGAGCTCGACCGGGAGCACGACGACGATCTTGCGGCGCTCGACGAGCTCGCTGCGAACGGCAAGCAGGAGCAGGCGCTCCAGCTGGCGACGCTGCTCTGGCGCTTCTGGATGGACAGCGGGCGTCTCGAAGAGGGTCGCAGGCGTCTCGAGGGTCTGCTCGAGGCCGCTGTCGACGCGCCGAGTGGGGTACGCGCCCACGCGCTCTACGGCGCCGGCACGATCGCGTTTCGCCAGGGCGACAACGAGGTGGCGCGATCAGCGCACAAGCAGAGTCACGCCTGCGCACGCGAGGCCGGCGACGCCGTCGCCGAGGCAACGGCCCACGGTGGGCTCGCGCGCTGCGGACTGCGCGACGGCGACCTCGACGCCGCGCGCGAGCACGCTCGCGCTGCCGAGCGCATCTACCGCAACCTCGGCGACGAGGCGGCGCTCGACGGTCCGCTGCACCTCCTCGCCTACGCGGATTACGTCGCCGGCGACGACGATCGTGCACGGGCCGGCTTCGAGCAGACACTCGCCCTGAATCGGCGGCTCGGCAACGGACGCAACATCGCGCGCGAGCTGACGAACCTCGGCAGCGTCGAAACCCGCGCAGGCAACCTCGATCGGGCGCAGGCACTCTGCGAGGAGGCGATGCAGATCGCGGCGGAGACCGGCAGCGCCTATCTGATCCCCTACTGCGTCGTCAATCTCGGTGGAGTCGCCTGCGCCCGCGGCGACTACGAGCGCGCAGCGCGCCTGCTCGCCGCGGGCAAAGCGATGTTCGACGCGGCGGGCGCCGCGATCGATCCGGGCACGGCCATCGAGTACGAGCGGCATGTCGAGCGCACCCGTGCAGCGCTGGGACCGGAGCGATACGAGAAAGCGGCCGAAGCTGGCCGCAGCCTGAGCGGCGACGACGCAATCCGCTATGCCGCCGGCACCCCGGCGTAGGCGCTCTCGATTTCCGTTCAGCTGACGGCTTGTACCTAGTCGGCTTCTCAACACCGCGGCGGAGGTCTACCCTGTAGCAAGATGTTCAGACGGAGAGAGCCGGTGCGAGGCCGTACGCGCGCCCGCACGCTGCTCGCCGTCGTCGTCGGCGGCGCATTGGTCGCGCTTGCCGTCGGCCTGGTTCGAACGTCGAGCACGCCCGCCGCCGGGAACGCGCCACGGGCCGGGCAAGCGGCGCCCACGCTCGTCAAGCACATCGCGGTCGGCTCGATCTCTTTGCCGCCCGCGCTGAGCGAGTGGACGCCGGCCGACGGCGGCCTCGCCGTCGACGCCGGGGGCAACGTCTACGTCGGCATTGCGGGCCCGGGCCGGAGCCGAGTCGCCGTTTTTGCCGCAGACGGTCGTTTCCTGCGGGACTGGGTGGCGACGAGGAGCTCGGGGGGCGCGGTGGCCGGCATCGCGATCGGCCCGGACGGACTCGTGTACGTGCGACCCGAGAACGTCGGCGGAGCGATACGGGTCTACACGGCGGAGGGCGCATTCGTACGTGAGTTCGGCGAGGGTCAGCTCAGCAGCAACACCAGCGGCGACCTCGAGGTCGACGCTGTCGGGAACATCTACGCGACGACGCGCGCCTGCTGCGGGTCCGCGGACGCGCAGATCGTCCGCTTCAACCCTGCCGGACAGGTGACCGCTCGCCTGACGCCCCAGCCGGGCAGCGGCGGAAACGCGTTTCTTCCCGGCCTCGCGCTCGCGCCGGACGGTTCGATCTATGTCCTGACGACGGCGGCTGCGAGAGGCGGTCCTCAGCTTCTGCACCTGGACGCGTCGGGGCGCATCCTGCCCGCGACGCCGCGGCTCGAAGTGCTGATTGAGAATCCGGTGCCTCACGATGTCGACCTCGCTAACGGGCGCCTCTACGTTGCCCTGAGGAACCACGGCGATCGCGTCGCACTCGCCGTCATCGCGCCCAACGGGCAGCTCGTCGATCAGATCGGCCCTGGGGTCGGCGAGCAGGTAGCCGTGCTCGGGAACGACGTCTACCTCATTTCGGCGCAGGCGCACTCGGCAAGTGTCGAGCCCGCGACTCACATCTCGGGCAATTTCGGCCATTTCGAGGGCCAAGAGCTCCGGACGCCGAACGTGGGCGATACGTGGGCAACAGCGGGCGGGGGGTGCGGCAGCCCCGTCGTCGCGAATGGCGTGAACGTGCCTGCGATCATCCTCGGAGGCGGGTCGGACCAGAGCGGATGTGTGCTGACCTTCGTGAACGACCGCAACCCATGCGAAGCAGGGGCCCGCCGGATCAACGGCGCGAGTACGTATGTGGGCGGCAACCGTGTGCCGGCGGAAGTGCGCTTTTTCCCGGACCGCCCGTATGCGCAAGTTTCAGTCCGATCCCAAGACATCAGCTCGGGATCGCTGGTCGTGCAGTTCTTTTGTGAGCACCCCTCGGGCGACTACTACATCTACGAATGGAAGGGCGAGATCGACGTCCACGACCCGAGCGGCAGCGTTCTCGACGTGAAGACCGGTCGGCCGGTGGAAGCGGCCACCGTCCGCCTTCAGTTCGCACTGAAGAAGGCCGGCCCGTTCGGCAGGCCCGGCGTCTCGGGCTTCGTCCCGCAGGTGAACCCACAAGTGACGGGACGCAACGGGTTTTTCGGCTGGGATGTGGCGGAAGGGTTCTGGAGGCTTAGGATCACCGCCTTCGGCCACCGGCCGTTCACGAGCCCTGTGTACAAGGTTCCGCCGGAGGTCAAAGGCCTCAAGCTGAGACTGCGCCAGAACCCGGCCGAACAGGCAAGGTTGATCGATCCCTATGCAGGTCGAGCGGGCAAGCTGAAGCTCGGGGCGAAAACCAGGCGCGTGGCGGGCCTGCGGGTGCGCGTCGTCGCAAGTCGGATTCGCGCCATCGTGGTCCGATCAAAGCGGTTTCGCACGACCCACGGGATCACGCTCGGCAGCCGAAGCAGCGCTCTCCTCTCCGCATACCCCGCGCGCACAGCCGCCGCGATTCGACGGATCACGACGTCTACCAAGCCCGTCCGGCATCGAGTGGGCAAGGCGACCTTCACAGTTCGGCGCGCTCGCGTCATCGGGATCACGCTCGGCCGCTGAGGGCCACGGAGCTGCGGCCGCGCCGTAAAGCTAGGCCGCGGGGCTCTCGGCGGCCGCGAGGTTCTTTGCCGGTTATACCGTCGGTGCTACCGAACCGAGGTGAACTCGTCTGATGTGAACGAACCGCAGCTGGCTTGGCAGCGCCGCATCAGCGTTACGTGAGTCGCGTCAGCCGTTATCGCACCGGAGGTCGTCGGTTCGAGTCCGACTAGCTCCATCCCGCTTCCCTGACCGGCGAGCCCTCCCGGCCGGCGGGCCGTGTGTCCTAACACTGTCCCACCGGCCTAC